>NZ_CP084285.1:0-1094832 GCF_022879815.1 Caballeronia zhejiangensis | reverse complement strand
CCGGGCCCGAGCTTCGTAATCGTGGCGCGCAATGCCATCGGCATATCACGCGCCGATGGCCTCGCGACCGCGCTCGGCATGGGCGTGGGCGGCATCTTCTTCGGCGGCGTCGCCCTCGCGGGACTGTACACGCTGCTCGTTGCCGTCGAGTGGCTCTATCTCGCGCTGAAGGTCGCCGGTGGCCTGTATCTGATTTATGTGGCGTCGAAGATTTGGCGGGGCGCCGCGCAGCCGATGGAGATGCCGGCAACGGACGGCGCGTCCCGGCTCACCGGGCGCGCTCGAAAGTCCTTTTGGCTTGGCCTCTCGACGCAACTGAGCAATCCCAAGACAGCCATCTGGTACGGCAGCATTTTCGCGGCGCTCTTGCCGCAGCATCCTCCGCTGTGGTGCTACTTCGTATTGCCGCCTATGGTCTTCGTGATCGAGACGGGCTGGTACACCATCGTCGCGCTTGGCTTCTCAAGCAAGCGTCCGCGCGAGATGTATCTGCGGGCGAGGAAGCGGATCGACCGTTTCGCAGCGAGCGTCATCGCGATGCTCGGCCTGCGCCTCGTGCTGACGGCGGGTCGAACCGGCCTTTGATTTCGCATGCAAAACGCGTAACTCAAAAAGCCTTCGGAAACTCTGAATGCAAAAGGCAAAAGGCAAAAGGCAAAAGGCCGGCCGCGCCGCGAGGCTCGTCCGGCCTTCCTGCACGCAGCATCGATGCGCGCGAATCACAGCGGATGCAACTTGCCGTCAAGATCCATCGTCCACTTCGAGCCGTCCTTGAACGTCAGCACGCCGCTCTGAGCGTCGATATGGATGGGTCTGCCGGCTGGCTCCTTTTTGTCTCCGCCGATGATGCGCTTCATCTCGGAAGCGGAAAGCTCCTGACTATGTTGCAGATCGTCGAGCTTCAGGTTCGTCATGGTGTTTCTCCTTACGGTGCATGAGCAAGCGTTCGTTTGAGTCGAATCGAGCGTGTGTCGGCGCTCGCCTGGTCTTTTGCATTGGATATGCCAACGCGCGGGCGCAACGCTCGAATGCCCGCAGCGCCTTGCGCGGCGCGCTCGCAGGGTGCAGACACACGTGCTCCGTCAGCGCGTCGAGTCATACGCAGCCCAACACAACGTCCGCGGAGCTGTCGGCGTCACGATGACATCCCGCATCCTTTCGATTAGCCAACAACAGCCGTCGACGGCGCTCATTGGCGCAGGACTTGCTTTTCTCCCCGCTCAAATATCCGGCGACATGACCGGCACTTGCACAACGGAGGAGACGATGCAAGACAACATCCACGAGATCGCGGCTACCCACGATGAACGACAGAGCGCCTGGCTGATTCCCGCGATACGCAAGGCGCACGAACGCTCCGAGACATTCGGTCTGAACGCCTCGACACGACCCGACTACGACGTGCTTACCGAAGGCGAGTTGCTCCTCAAGCTCGAGCAGAACCGCGTGCTATGCGCGCACGCGACGCCGGTGATGGAAACGCTGCGTGAACAGATCGTCAACACGCAAAGCATGATCGTACTGACCGACGCACAAGGGCTCATCCTCCACTCCACAGGCGATGACGACTTCCTCGCACGCGCAGAAAAGGTCGCGCTCAGGGCGGGGGCGAACTGGGCCGAGGAACGGCAAGGGACCAACGCCATCGGCACGGCCATCGCAGAACGCTCGCCGACGGTCGTGCACGGCGATCAACACTATCTTGCGGCCAATCGTTTTCTGACCTGCTCCAGCGTGCCGATTCTCGATCCGTACGGCGATCTGATCGGCGTGCTCGACGTCACCGGCGATCATCGCAGCTACCATCGACACACGATGGCCCTCGCGCGCATGTCCGTCCAGATGATCGAAAACCACCTGTTTTCCAGCACTTTTCAGGGGATGTTGCAGATCGCATTTCACTGCCGCCCCGAGTTTCTCGGCACGCTGATGGAAGGGATCATGGCCTTCACCTGCGATGGACGTTTTCTCTCCGCCAATCGCAGCGCGCAGTTTCAGTTCGGCTTGCCGCTCTCGGCGCTGCGCGCACATACGCTGTCGTCGCTCTTCGGACTGACCAGCGCGCAACTGATCGATCGTTCGCAAGCGAGCCGCGCGCCGCACATGTCGCTCGATCTCAACAATGGCGCAGTGGTATGCGCCCGCGTGCGCCTCAACCGCGCGCCTTTCGTCGAAACTCCGTCCACGTCCGTGCCGATGAGATCCGCGCCGCGCGCATCGGCTGCGATCGATTCATCGTCGAAGCTCGCATCGCTCGACACGGGCGACCCGAAAGTGGCCGCGGTCATCGGCAAGGTACGCAAGGTCATCGGCAAGGACATACCGATACTCATCACCGGCGAAACCGGCACCGGCAAGGAACTGCTCGCACAAGCCATTCACAGCGATTCGCCGCGTCGCGCGGGGCCGTTCGTCGCGGTGAACTGCGCATCGATCCCGGAGAACCTGATCGAATCGGAACTCTTCGGTTATGAGGAAGGCGCGTTCACGGGCGCACGGCGCAAGGGCGCGGCGGGCAAGCTGCTACAGGCCAATGGCGGCACGCTCTTTCTCGATGAAATCGGCGACATGCCCTACCCGCTGCAAGTGCGCCTCTTGCGCGTGCTGCAAGAGCGCGTCGTCGATCCGCTCGGCTCCAGCAAGTCGATTCCTGTCGATGTCGCCATCATCTGCGCGACGCACCGTAACCTGCGCGAGATGATCGAGCAGAGTCGCTTCCGTGAGGACTTGTACTACCGTCTGAACGGGCTCGTCGTCAAACTACCGCCATTGCGCGAACGCACCGATCTCGCAGCCGTGATCACGAAGATGCTCCACGCCGTAAGCGCCGATGATGGGAGCGGCATGCGCCTGTCCATCGACGATGACGTAATGGCGCTCTTCGAGCGCTATGCGTGGCCCGGCAACTTCAGGCAACTGTGCAACTTGCTACGCACTGCTGCAGCGATGGTCGACGACGACGGCTGCATTCGCCGGCAACATCTACCGGAAGACTTCTTCGATGAACCTCGCGCCAACGTGCATCGCGTGTCCGAAGCATGCGCTGCATCGGCGCTCGCTTCGGGACGCCTGCAGGAAGTCACGGCATCCGTGATCGCGGCGGCGCTCGCGCAACATCGTGGCAATGTCTCCGCCGCCGCGCGCGCCTTGGGCATATCGCGCAACACCATCTATCGAAAGATGCCCGCTTGTTCACAGGTGGAGCAATGAGTTGTTCAGTGCAGTGTTTCACTTCGGTACACCCTTGTTGCGATGCGGAACAACATCGTCACATCCATTGCGCGTCATCGAAATCGAATTGAAAGGCAAAGAGCGTGCACATGCACTGTCGATGATCGAAGGCATGGACCTTGCATTTCGAGGACCGGTCGCGAAACGGCTCGCGATCCAACTCGAACATCATCAAGGAGATGAACATGCAATGGACGACACCCGCCTTCACCGACCTGCGCTTCGGCTTCGAGATCACGATGTACATCGCTACACGTTGATCCTTCGATGACGGCAAGCCTGGGGCGAATCTGCCCCGGGCCTGCACCCTTCCCTTTCCGTCCCACATGAACTCTACGACCGCGCATGCGGACGCATGCACGCGCCCGCGCCTGCGTGCGTCATTCAAGCTGCATTGGCATGCGGACATGCAAACGTGCGAGATCGTTCATCGGCACGGCAGCGTCGAACTGAACCGCAGCGCGGGCGAGATACTCGCACGCTGCGATGGCACGCGCGCGCTCGACGAGATCATCGGCGAACTGGAGACGCGCTTCGGCATCGCAGGTCTCGCCGCGGATGTCTATCGCTTCGTCGATGCAGCACGTCGACTAGGTTGGCTCGCCTGAGCTCGCGTTGTCACATCGGGCAACACGTCAAACGTCCCACTGCTCCACGATGCAACACCTCTTCAATAACGCCTCAATGCGCCCGCATTGAGCGCTTTGGACGCGACAACCGCGTACAGCAAGGCGATTGCGCGTATCGGTCGTCGATGGCACATGACTTGCCTTGATGACGTCGCAACTGCTTCGCATCGCTATCGAGTTTCAATAAGACGTTGCATCGACAATATCCAGGAGACAACGATGAACATTCGCTTCAGTCCGGCCCTGCGCGTCGCGGCCCTTGCAGCAGGTGCCGTCGCTGCGTTCAGCGTGGCGCAGCATCTTGCCATCGCGGCGGAAGGCACACCGGCGCAGTACCCGGACGTCAGCTATGAACGCCTCGCGAACGCGCAAGACGACCCCGGCTGGCTCACGTATTACCGCACGTATAACGGTCATGGGCATTCGCCGCTCAAGCAGATCGATACGAGCAACGTGAAGAACCTGAAGCAGGTGTGGAGCTACAAGTTTCCAAAGGACTTGCAGCAAGGCTTCGAGGCCACGCCCATCGTCAACGGTCGCTTTCTCTTCGTGACGACGCCCAAGGACAACGTCTATGCATTCGATGCCGCAACGGGCAAACAACTCTGGAAATACGAGCCGAATCTCGATGCGAAATCGTTCAAGACCGCATGTTGCGATGTGGTCAATCGCGGAGTCGCGTTATACGGCAAGAACGTTTATGTCGCGATGTTGAACGGCGAAGTGGCCGCGCTCGATGCGCAAACGGGCTCGCTCGTGTGGAAGAAGGCGATGTTCGATCCGGGCGTCGGATATGCGTTCTCGCTCGCACCGCTCGCACTCGATGGCGCGCTCGTCGTCGGCAGCTCGGGCGGCGAGTATGGCGCGCGCGGCTTCATCGCAGCACTCGATCCCAACGACGGCAAGATGCTGTGGAAACGCTATACGGTGCCCGGCGCGAAGGAGCCCGGCGGCAACACATGGCCCGATGGCATGCAGGAGCATGGCGGCGCCCCCGCGTGGCTCACCGGCACCTATGATGCGGCGAGCAAGACGCTTTATTGGGGCGTCGGAAATCCGGGACCGTGGCTCGCCGATCTTCGTCCTGGCGACAACCTCTATTCCGACTCGTTGCTCGCGCTCGATCCGAAGACGGGCGACCTCAAGTGGCACTATCAATACACGACGAATGACACGTGGGACTATGACGGCGTCAATACGCCGGTACTCGCGAACATCAAGTATCAGGGCAAGGACTACGACGCGATCATTCACGCAGACCGCAATGGCTTTTTCCATGCGATCGATCGCAGCAACGGCAAGCTAATCTATGCGCGGCCCTTCGTCACCGCGACATCGGTCACAGGCTATACGGACGATGGCAAGCCGATTCAGGATCCCGCCAAGTATCCGAAGACCGGCACGACCATCGAAACGTGTCCGAGCTTCCTCGGAGGCAAGAACTGGTGGTCCGTTTCATACGATCCGCAGAAACATATAGCCTTCGTGCCGGCGCTGCATGCGTGCATGTCCCTGTCCGGCAAATCGGTGAACTACATGGAAGGCCTGCCCTATCTCGGCGAAGGCTTCGAGATCAAGCCGGAACCGAACAGCAAGGGCTACGGCGAACTGCAGGCGATCGATGTCGACACCGGCAAGAAGATCTGGAGCCACTGGACCAAGCTGCCTTGGAACGGCGGCGTCGCGACGACGGCGGGCGGCCTCGCATTCAGCGGCTCGCTCGACGGCCATCTCTACGCGTTCGATGAAAAGACCGGCAAGGTCTTGTGGCAAAGCCCCAAACTCGCGAGCGGCATCATCGCCCAGCCTTCGGTGTACGAGATCGACGGCAAGGAATACGTTGCCATTCTCGCGGGATACGGTGGCGCCAATCCGATCTGGGGCGGACCGATGGCGAAGGCCGCGGACAAGGTGCCGCGCGGCGGCACGCTCTATGTGTTCGCGCTCAATCGCGCCTGACCCATGCTGATCGAACCGCGAGCGCGCATCGCCGCGCGCTTGCGGTGCTCACCGACATCACCGGACGCTTCGACATGAATCATTCGCTCAACTCCATTCGCGCAGCAGGCATGCTGGCCGCATGCATCGCGCTCGCACCATCGGCTTCCGACGCGGCCGTGAAGATCTGCACGTTTCCCGGCAGTCCTTCGGCCGCGCTGGACCGCAGCGTCGCGCAAGCGGTCTTCGCCCGCGCCAACATCGCAGCAACGTTCGTATCGCACGGTATCGGCGAAGGCGACGACGACGGCGTGTCGCTTCACGAACTCGACAAGACGCTCGCGCGCGATTGCGATGTGATCGCTGGCTTTCCCCGTTCCACCGTCGCCGATGCATCGGGTGGCAAGATGCAATTCTCGCGCGGCTATCTGCGTGCGGGCTACGTCAGCATCGAAGCGCCTGACGTGCTTCTGAACGATGCCGCAAAGCGCACGGTCGCCGCGACCTATGCAAGCCCCGCACAACTGATCGCCGTGCAGCAGCGCGACGTGACGCTCGATCTGGAGAACACGTCGGCATCGACCGTCGATGCAGTCGCGAACGGACGCGCTTATCGTGCGATCGTGTGGTATCCCGCTGTCGTGGCTTATCGCATTGCGCATCCGCAACAGAGCTTCACCGTCGCAGCCGCGAATTCGCCCTACGCGGACTGGCATCTGGCATTCGCATTCGGCGACAGGAGCGCTGCGTTGCGTCCGCGCATCGACGATGCGCTCAAATCGATGATCGACGATGGCCGCCTTCAGGCGCTCACGAAACAGTGGGCGTTGCCCGTGCAAACTGCATCGTCTTCTGCAGCACCGTCGAAGCACTCCGGCATCATGCTCGCCGACATGAATGGCGCGCGCGCCGGCCGCTTCATCAAGGTCGCGAATGAGGGAACCGTCGAGCCGCCGACGTTCGAACAAGCGCAAACGACGCACGGCAAGGCGCTTTATTCGAGCTCGTGCGCGAAGTGCCATGGGGCACAGTTGCAAGGCATCACAGCGCCCGCGTTGCAAGGTCCGTCGTTCGCACCGCCGTCGAATTCGCATCTCACCGTGGGCGGCATCTTCACCTACATGGCCACCAACATGCCCGCGGACCGTCCAGGCAAGATGAAGGACCAGGACTATGCCGACATCATGGCCTTCCTGCTGATGTCGAACGGCTACAAGCCCGGCGGTGCAAAGATGACAGCCGACAGTGCCCGCGCGTCGAAACTCCCGCTCAACGCCGGGCCGGCCCGATAAGGTCGCCATGCCAGCACCGGCCACTCAGGCTCATATAGCGACGCTGGTGGAAGCCGTGCCGATGCTTACGTCGCGACACGAAGGCGGCACATGTGCCCCGGAAACATCGGGCATATGTGCCGCCTTGTCTTTCCCTTCCTGAACAGCTTCATTTTTTCGCACCGTGCACATTGGCATAATGCAGCACGGGCGCGCATGCTTCGCGTCTCCTTCGCTTGTCCCGTTTCGTCAACGACCGAGACCGCATGACTTCGATCACTCGTACTCGAGTTCAGGTGCGCGCCTTCTTCGGCGCACCCGAAGCAAGACGCCTTCTTCGCACACTGATGAGTTGCGCGATCAGCTATGCCGCCGCACGACTGGCCGCACTGCCCGAAGGTTACTGGGCACTTATCACGACGCTCGTCATCGTGACGCAACCGAGCCTCTCGCAGGCGGTCGATATTGCTCGCGATCAGATCATCGGCGCATTCATCGGCGCCATCGCGGGCGTGCTCGGCATTGTCGCGATGAACCGCGGCGCGCCGCCGCTCGCGGTGTTTTCGGTCGCGCTCGTGCCGCTTGCCGCGTTGAGCGCGAAGCGGCCTGCGTTCAGGCTTGCGTGCGTGACGCTCGTGATCGTCGTGCTGATTCCGGCGGGACCGGGATCGCCTTTCGAGCGGCCGATGCATCGCGTGCTGGAGATTCTGATCGGCGCCGCTTCGTCCTTCGTCGTGTCGGCGCTCTGGCCCAATCGTGCGCTTACGGCCGCGCATCGCAGCGTCGCCGATACGTTGAAGAGCCTCGGCCAGTTGATCGCGCTCCATCTTTCGGGCGAGCGGGATGATGCTCGCGCGACGCGCCTCGAAACGCAAAGCACCGAGGCGCAAAAAGCCTTCGACGATGCGTTGAAGGAAGCCGAACGCGAACACATCATCGTGCTCGTGCAGAACCGCCGCTCGGATGCCATCGACAAGGCCGCACCGTTTCTGCGGCGTCTCCATAGCGATGCGCTCTTTCTCGCGAAAGCTGTATCGCGCCTCGATCGCGATACTTGCGCGGCTCGGCTCGGCGCGGCCGGTCGCGAATTGCAGGCTTTGTTCGAGACGCTCGCGAGCGTGCTTGCAGCGAATCGTCAGGACGATGAGAAGCTC
Organism: Caballeronia zhejiangensis; assembly: GCF_022879815.1. Lineage (NCBI taxonomy): Bacteria > Pseudomonadati > Pseudomonadota > Betaproteobacteria > Burkholderiales > Burkholderiaceae > Caballeronia > Caballeronia zhejiangensis. The sequence continues at coordinate 1,086,609 of NZ_CP084285.1, read as the reverse complement.
GCGCGCGCACGTTCCGCCGTGAACGAACTCAGGGCCATGCTCGAGCAACAGGAAGCGACGCACGGCGCGCAGGAAGTGGCGCAGTTCGTGATCGGCCTGATCGTTGCCGACGTCGATGCGCTGATCGCCACGATCTATCCGCCGAAGGAGTCACGGGCTTAGCGCGAAAGACCGCGCGCGTCGATCGGCCATATGTCGGTCACGCGTTCGCCTCGATAGCAGACGTATTCATCGTAGAGATTCACGGTCGGATCGCAATGACCCGGCAGCAACAGCACACGCTTGCCGACGAGATCAGCGAAATCGCCTTCAGCATCGTGCTGGGCTTGCAGCATGCCGTGCTCATCGTTCGCGGAGATATAACTGAACGTGGCCTTGGCGCCCGCACCGAGCCAGTTCACGCTGCGCGGCAAGCCCGAATCGACCGCGAGCCCTTTCAGGCCGACATCGCATACGGCCATGCCGGGGCGCGTGGCGCTCATGACCGTCGACAGCACGAAGAGACTGTGACGCCAGCGCATTTCGCCGCCCCAACCGATGCCGCCATAGTCGCCGTCCATGAACAGATACGAGCCCGGCTGCAATTCGGTGAAGACGCCACTCGCAGCATCGAACTCGACAGTGCCTGTGCCGCCGCCCGTCACGATGCCGCAACGCACGCCGCGAACATCGAGCGCGCGGACGTAGCGCGCGGCGATATCGGCGGCGCGGCTTGCTTCGGCCTTGCGTGCAATCCAATCCGCGACGTGCTGGATGCCGCCGTGATACGCCTGCAGTCCTGCGAAGCGCAGCGCGCTCTGCGCTGCGATGCCGTCGACGAGCGCGAGCAGCGCATCTTCGCTCGTCACGCCGCAGCGATGCTGACCTGCATCGACTTCCGGCAGCACGTCGATCGTGACGCCCGCGCGTGCCGCTGCGTCGCCGAGGGCCTGAACTTGCGGCAACGCATCCACGCATACCGAAAGATGCACATGCGATGCGAGTTCGACGGCCATCGCGAGTTTGTCCGCGCCGACGAACTCATTGCTGACATGAATGCTCGCGATGCCCGCCGCCGCGAACGGATACGCCTCCGACAGCTTCTGACAGCACACGCCGACCGCACCCGCGCCGACCTGACGCTTCGCGATCTCGCTGCACTTGTGCGCCTTCGCATGCGGACGCAACGCGACGCCATGACGCGCGGCGAACGCCGACATCGCCGCGAGATTGGCGTCGAAGGCATCGAGATCGATCATCAGGGAAGGCGTGGCGACCGAAGCGAGCGAATCGCCCGCGCGAGCGGCGGGAGGAGGTGCGAGCGTCATGGCAGAGGGTGTCGACGAAGTTGGATCAGACATCGATCATAGCGCTGCATACTGCATGATGAATGCATAAAACCATTTGCTCGCCCGTCGCTTTCACGCGGGAACCTCCGTTTCCAGAATCGCGCCTTCGTCCTTGAGCGCCTGAATGCGCGCCTCGTCGAAACCGTATTCGTCGAGCACTTCGCCGGTGTGCTGACCGAGCAGCGGCGCGGGACGCGAAGCCTTCGTGCAGCCTTCGGAGAAGTGAATCGGCAACCCGATGCCGCGCATCGGGCCGGCAAGCGGATGCTCCGTTTCGACGATCATCCCGCGCGCCATGGCCTGCTCGTGCGACGACGCTTCCGGCACGCCCAACACCGCGCCGCTCGGCAATCCGATGGCATCGAAGGAAACGAGCCACTCGTCGGTCGTGCGTTCGATGAGACGCGCCGTCAGGATATCGACGAGCGCCTCGCGATGCTTCAGACGTCCCGCGTTGGTCTGGAAGCGCTCGTCCTCAGCGAGTCCTGGAATATTCAACACGCCGACGAGACGCTCGTAGTTGCTCTGATTCGCCGCGCCGATGTTCACCCAGCCGTCCCGCGTGCGAAACGCCTGATACGGCGCGCTCGTGGGGTTGGCCGAGCCGGCTTTAGGCAGGACGGTGCCATCGGCGAAGTAGTTGGCGAAGGCCCAGTACATCTGCTGCAGGCCGGCTTCGAAGAGCGATGTATCGACCATCTGCCCGAGACCGGTCGCCTGCTTGCGCGCATAAGCCGCACTGATGCCGAGCGCCGCGAGGATGCCCGCGTTGATGTCGGTGACGGGCGAGCCCGCCTTGATCGGCGCCTGCCCCGGCTCGCCCGTCATGCTCATCAAACCGCTCAGCCCTTGCGCGATGAGATCGAAGCCGCCCTTGTCGGCCATCGGCCCGCTGCGGCCATAGCCCGATATCGCGCAGTAGATGAGTCCCGGATTCACGGCCTTCAGCGTTTCGTAGCCCATGCCGAGCTTTTCCATCGTGCCACGCCGATAGTTCTCCGTCACGACGTCCGCGCTCGCGAGCATCTTCCTCAGCACTTCCTTGCCGCCCTCGGTCTTGAGATTGAGGGCGATGCCGCGCTTGTTGCGGTTCACGATCATGAACGACGCGGATTCGCCGCTCGCAAGAATGGGTGCGAAACGACGGCAATCGTCGCCGCCGGGGATCTTCTCCACTTTGATGACATCGGCACCCATGTCCGCGAGCATCATCCCGCAGATGGGCCCCGACATGATGTGCGCGAGTTCGATCACGCGCATCCCCGTAAGCGGTCCCGCGCCGGGCGCTACTGTCGATTTCGTGTCTGCCATGTCAACGTCCCTTGAATTGCGGTTTGATCTTGTCGAGGAAGGCCTGATAGCCGATGCGAAAATCCTCAGTGCCGAAGCATGCGAAGCCTTCATCGCGCTCTTCGTCGGTAAGCGGCTGAGGCTCCATCGCGCGGCGCACGAACTGCTTGTGCCAGCGCGCGACGAGCGGTGCGCCGTCCGCGATGCGCCGCGCGGTTTCATACGCGTGCGCCGTCACTTCCCCATCCGCGACGACACGCGTGACGAGTCCTTTTGCAAGCGCTTCCTTTGCATCGAAGATGCGTCCTTCGAGAAGAATCTCGAGCGCGACGGCAGGCCCCGCAAGACGCACGAGCCCTTCCATTTCCGCATGCGCCATCACGAGGCCGAGATTCTTGATGGGGACGCCGAAGCGGCTCGATTCGCCGCAAATGCGCAGATCGGACATCGCCGCGATTTCGAGACCGCCGCCGACGCAGATGCCATGAATCATCGCGACGATAGGATGCCGGCACTCGCGTAATGCATGCAAAGTGCGATGCATGATCGCGCCGTACGTACGCGCCTGTTCGACGTTCGAGCGATCCGTGCGGAACTCCGCGATGTCGTTGCCCGGCGAGAACGCTTTCTCGCCCGCGCCGCGCAGCACGATGCAGCGCAGCGTGTCGTCGCCGGAAAGCGTCTCGATGGTCTCTCCGAGCGAGCGCCACAAGTGCTTGGTCATTGCGTTGAGCTTCTCGGGCCGGTCGATCACGACTGTCGCGATATCGCCGTCACGCTCGATCAGGATGGATGGTTCCGCCACGTCGCCTCCAAGAATTGAATGCTGCATGCTGAATGCTTTATTCGATGCGGTTCAATGCATGCAAAATGCACCGAACCGCCGCGTGCGCCGAGTCAGACGAACTTGCGGGTGTCTGCCGCGTCGCTCTTTTCCTCCTCGACTTCCAGAGCACGGTCCGGGCGCATCATGAACGAAAGGACGATGCCGGCCGCCATCAGGATCATCGACACGGTGAACGGCAGGTTCCAGTTGCCTGTGCGGTCGATCAGCCAGCCGCCCACGACCGGGCTGATGATCGCCGCAAGCGCCGAACCGGAATTCATGATGCCGGCCGCGGTGCCCGAATGCTTGGGCGCGATATCCATGGGCACGGACCACATCGGGCCGATCGTCATTTCGTTGAAGAAGAAGCCGGCCGAGAGGCACACCGCCGCGAGCGTGATGGAGATATTGGAGATCAGCATGATCGGCGCGAGCGAGAGCAGCGTCAGCAGCATGCACACGCCGACCATCACGTTGCGCGCAAGCCGCACGTTGCCGCTCTTTCTCAGGATGCGGTCGGTGAGCGAGCCGCCGAGCCAGTCGCCGAGTACGCCAGCGAAGAACACGCCCGAGGCGAACAGCGCCGATTTGCCGAGCTGCATGTGATAGCTGTGCAGAAAGTATTGCGGAATCCAGCCGAGAAAGAGCCACAGAACCCAGCCATAGCAGAAATACACGGCCGTGACGGGCGCCATGCGGCCGAGCAGCGTGCGCCACGGCACAGGCGTGCGTTGCTTCACACCCGAATACGTCGCGAGCGTCGCGCATTCTGTTTCCGTGATGCGCGGATGATCGCGTGGGTTATCGCGGAAATAGAAGACCCATGCGAGCGCCCAAAGGAAACTGATGACGCCGGTGATGATGAACGCGCCGCGCCAGCTCGTCGCGACCATCAGCCAGACGATGAGCGGCGGCGCCACTGCATTGCCGATGCGTGATGCTGCATGCGTAATGCCTTGTGCAAAACCACGCTGATCGGCGGGCATCCAGTTCGACATTGCGCGCGTCGCGGTCGGAAAGGTCGCGCCCTCACCGAGGCCGAGCAGCACGCGAGCCACGATCAGCGACACGAAGCCGCCCGCGAGACCGGAGAGGACGGTGGCGCCCGCCCAGATGATCGCGCATAGCGTGAGCGTTCGCCGCGGTCCGAACCGGTCGCCGACCCATCCGCCGATGATCTGAAACACGAGATACGGATACGCAAAGGCGGAAAACACGAAACCGACTTGCGTGTGCGAGAGGCCAAGCTCCGCGCCAAACTGGGCCGCCGCCGTGCTGACATTGACCCGGTCGATATAGGTGATGAAATACATCGCGCATAGCAATAGTAGAACGCGCGTCGTGGCTCGACGGAACATCATCGTCTCCTTGTTGGCCGCGTGCGTGCGCGAGCCACCTTCGAATGTCGAAAGGCGCCCGATGTCACGGCATGCGGAACTTCACGTGAATACGTCGGATGAGGACTGCAGCTCGGTATGAGCCTGCCTATTGCGTTCTGCGGCGCAGTTTGCGAATGCGTGGTTTGCGCGGTGATGTCATGGTTCGTCTCCTGATCGCGGCTCGTCGATGTCCGCTTTTTTTGCTTCGGTGAATGAAACGCTTGTCCTGCTCTTTTCAATCCATCGCATCGAGCGCCATGGCGAGAACTCGCGCGACATGAAGCGCCTCACGTTGTGCACCATCCGCGATCTGGTGACGGCAACTCGTGCCGTCCGCCACGATCAGCGCATCGTGTGCGGCGCGAACAGCCGGCAGCAGCGACAACTCCGCCATCGCCTGCGATGCGTCGTAATGTTCCGCTTCATATCCGAAGCTGCCCGCCATGCCGCAGCATGATGATTCGATCGTTCTCACATCGAGCCCCGGAATCCAGCCGAGCACTTTCTCGATGGGACGCACGGCATCGAATGCCTTCTGGTGACAATGTCCGTGCAACAGAGCCTTGGATCGACCGAGCGGTTTGAGCTTCAGTTGCAATCGCCCTTCCGCTTCTTCGCGCACGAGAAATTCCTCGAACAGAAACGACGCTTGCGACAGCTTGCGCGCGGCATCGCCATAGCCGTACCCGAGAAACTCGTCACGCAGCGAGAGCAGACATGAAGGCTCCAGGCCGACGATCATCACGCCGCGCTCGACATAAGGCATGAGTGCGTCGAGCGTGCGGCGTGCTTCGACCTTCGCTTCATCGACGAGACCGGCGGAAAGAAACGTGCGCCCGCAACAGAGCGGCCGCTCGGCCGCCTTCACGTTCAGATGAACCGCATAGCCTGCCGCTTCGAGCACGCGCTTGGCTGCGCGCGCGTTCTCGGGTTCGATGTAGTTGTTGAACGTGTCGACGAAGAGCAGGACTTCCTTAGTTACAGACGCAACCGGTTTGTCCGTGGCATTCGCGAGAAACGGTTTTTCGAAACGTGGAAACGCACGTTGCCGCGCGAGACCGAGTTTCGACTTCAGCCAGCGCGCCACGCCCGGCATGTTCGATTCGAAAACATGCGACAGCGCAGGCATGCGGCTCGCATACGGCGCATAGCGCGGCAGGAACGCAATCAGGCGCTCACGCAATCGAACGCCATGACGCTGCGTCCATGCGGCGCGTGCCTCGATCTTGATGCGCGCCATGTCGACACCGGTCGGGCAATCGCGCTTGCAACCCTTGCACGAGACGCATAGATCGAGCACGTCCTTCACATCCTGACTCGCGAGGCCGTCATCGCCCAATTGTCCCGACAATGCGAGCCGCAACGTGTTCGCACGGCCGCGCGTGAGATGCTGCTCGTCCTTCGTGATGCGATAGCTCGGGCACATCGTGCCTGCATCGAATTTGCGGCAATGGCCGTTGTTGTTGCACATCTCGACCGCTTTCGCGAGCCCGCCGGACAGATCGCCGCCCGATCCCGGCACGCCGTGCTCGCCCGTCAATGGATCGCGGGTGACGTTCCATGCCGACCAGTCGAGACGAGGGGTCAATCCACGCTCGCGATAAGAAGGCGGAAAGCGGAAGTTGCGCGCATCATCCATCTTCGGCGGCGCCACGATGCGATCAGGGCTCAGCCGGTTCTCCGGATCGAAGAGCCGCTTGATCTCGCGAAATGCCTCGTTGATGCGCGGGCCGTATTGCCACGCCACCCATTCGCCGCGGCACAGACCATCGCCGTGCTCACCCGAGAACGCGCCCTTGTATTCGCGCACCATCGCCGCGGCTTCTTCGGCGATCGCGCGCATCTTGATGGCCCCGTCGCGGCGCATGTCGAGAATCGGCCTTACATGCAGCGTGCCGACGCTCGCATGCGCGTACCACGTTCCTTCGGTTCCGTGCTTCCTGAATACATCGGTCAATCGACTGGTGTATTCGGCGAGATGTCCGAGCGGCACCGCGCAGTCTTCGATGAAGGACACCGGCTTGCCATCGCCCTTCATGCTCATCATGATGTTGAGACCGGCCTTGCGCACTTCCCACAGGGCCTTCTGCGGCCCCGCATCGGGCATTTGCACGACCGATCCCGGCAAGCCGAGATCGCTCATCAACGCGACGAGCTGCGCAAGCTTTGCTACTTGCGTATCGCGATCAGCGCCCGCGAACTCGACGAGCAGAATCGCTTCCGGCTCGCCGACCAAAGCCTTCGCGATGACGGGACGAAACGCCGGATTCGACATCGCGAGGTTGATCATCGTGCGATCGACCAACTCGACCGCCACCGGCCCCAGCTTCACGATGTGCTGCGTCATGTCCATCGCATCGTAGAAGCTCGGGAAGTTCACGACGCCGAGCGTTTTGTGCGCGGGCAACGGCGCGAGCGTCAATGTCAGTTGACGGCTGAACGCGAGCGTGCCTTCGGAGCCGACCAGAAGGTTTGCAAGATTCGGCTCGCCGTCGTTGGTGAATGCAAGCGGGCTCTGACAATCGAAGACATCGAGGTTGTAACCCGCGACGCGTCGCAGCACCTTCGGGATGCGTTCGCGCATCTCCTGTTGCTCGCGCATGGCGATGCCCCGCACACCATCGACGAGATCGCGCGTGCGTGCATCGGTCGTCATCGACGACAGCTTGCCGAAGCGCGCTTCGTGACCGTCGGCGAGGATCGCGTCGATCGCGTCGACGTTATGCACCATGATCCCGTATTCCATCGATCGCGAGCCGCACGAGTTGTTGCCCGCCATGCCGCCGATCGTGCATTGCGCGCTCGTCGACACGTCCACCGGAAACCAGAGGCCATGCGGCCTGAGCCACGCATTCAGGTGATCGAGCACGACGCCCGGTTCGACCGTGACCGTGCGCGCGTCCTTGTCGAAGTGAATGATGTTGTTGAGCCACTTCGTCGTGTCAATGACGAGCGCTTCGCCCACTGTCTGCCCGCATTGGCTCGTGCCTGCGCCGCGCGCCAGCACGCTCGCGCGGCTGTCGCGGGCAATCTGCAGCGCAACGCGCAAGTCGTCCTGATCCTTCGGCACGACGACGCCGAGCGGCACGATCTGATAGATCGACGCATCGGTCGCATAGCGTCCGCGCGATGCGCGATCGAACAACACATCGCCTTTCAGCTCGCGCTGCAATCGCGCCTGCAGCGGTGTCGCCGTTGACGCGACCCGCGCACGCGCGGAAGCGGGCATCAGATGAATCGGCTTGACGAGCCGGTCTGTGGGGGAATTGAGCATCGTCGCTGTCGGTGAGTGCCGGAGTGCCTTGCGGTTCCTGGCCTTATGAATGCGTTATGCGAAATGCAATTCGACGGCGGGCAAGCCTTCGATCGCGCCGATGGCCGTGCCGGGCACATCCGGAAACGCGATGCCGGTGTAAGAACCCGCCGTGAGCACGGTCCCGCGTTCGACCGCGAGCCCGCGCGCCACGCTGTGATTGACCGTCCACGCGAGCAGGCGCCGCGGGTCGCCCGCAGGATTCGCCGGAACGCCGTCGAAAAGCGACGCGCCGTCGAACGTGAACGCCATCGCGGGCGATACGAACGGGAACGCCGCGTCGTAAGGCACGCCCTCGCCCACGATCAACGCGCCGTGATTCTGCAAATCGGCGAGTTGCCACGGCTTTTCGACATCGGGCCACGCGGCGAAACGGCTCGCGACCACTTCGATGGCCGCATGCACGGACTCGATCGCAGCGACCACGTCTTCATCGCTATACGGTCCGCTGTTCGGTTCGAAGCGCCGGCCGATCCTGAATGCCACTTCGAGTTCGAGACCGGCCTTGCCGAACGCGAGCATCGAGAGACGCGCACCGGTTTTATGCATGCCATCGGCGGGAAGCGGTGCACCCTGGATCGGCCCGTCGTGCGTCTTCGCGCCGACCTTCCATCCGCCGATGTCTGCGTTCAGCGCGCGCAGCGTCGCGTCCTGCGCCGCGTAGGCATCGTCGGCGTCGGACGGACGTGCGCCCAAGGGCAGCGCGTCGAGCTTCGCCCGATGCGCGCGCGCGTCGACGAGAAGCCGCGCGAGCGCATCGGCGTCGAACGCGGCGCTCATGCGGCCGCCTTCAACGCGGGCTTCGCGACGTGGCTCGTCAGATAGTCCATCGCCGCCGCCACGCCGCTGTCCTTCAACGCGATACCCGAGAGCTTCAGTCCCATCTCGCAACCGGTGAGCGCGGCCATCAGCGTGAGGTCGTTGCAATCGCCGAGGTGACCGATGCGGAACATGCGGCCCTTCGCCTTGCCGAGCCCCGTACCGAGCGACAGATCGAAATGCTCGTAGATGAGCTTGCGCACCGCATCGGCATCGACGCCTTCGGGTGTCATCACGCCCGTCAGCACCGGCGAATACACGGCGGGATCGGCGCATTGAATCTCCAGTCCCCACGCGTTCACCGCCGCGCGGCACGCGGCCGCGAGCCGTTGATGGCGCGCGAACACGTTGTCGAGCCCTTCGCCAAGGATCATGTCGAGCGCTTCCGAGAGGCCGTAGAGCAGGTTCGTGTTCGGCGTGTAAGGCCAGTAGCCTTGCTTGTTCATCTCGATGATGTCGGTCCAATCCCAGAATGCGCGCGGCAACGTGGCGCGCTTCGACGCCTCGCGCGCCTTCTCCGATACCGCATTGAAGCTGATCCCCGGCGGCAGCATCAAACCTTTCTGCGAACCGGAAACGGTCACGTCGACGCCCCATTCATCGTGACGATAGTCAGCCGATGCCAAACCCGAGATCGTGTCCACCATCAACAGCGCGGGATGCTTCGCGGCGTCGATCGCGCGTCGCACGGCGGCGATATCCGACGTCACGCCCGTCGACGTTTCGTTATGGACGACACAGACGGCCTTGATAGCGTGATTCGTGTCGTCACGCAGACGCTTCTCGATCATGTCGGCCTGTACGCCGCGCCGCCAGCCTTCGATGCCGGGCAGACCGAGAAACTCCGGCTTCAGCCCGAGGCTCTCGGCCATCTTCTTCCATAGCGTTGCGAAGTGGCCCGTCTCATACATCAGCACCGTGTCGCCGGAACTGAGCGTGTTGCAAAGCGCCGCTTCCCATGCGCCCGTGCCCGATGCCGGATAGATCACCACCGGTTGGCTCGTCTTGAAGATCTTCTTGATGCCATCGAGCACCTTGAGACCCAGCGCGCCGAACTCCGGCCCGCGGTGATCGATCGTCGGATAGCTCATCGCGCGCAGGATGCGATCGGGCACAGGGCTCGGCCCCGGGATCTGCAGGAAGTGACGGCCAGCAGGATGGAAATCGAGCTTCAACATGGGTCCGCGTCCTTGTAAATGTAATTTTGCATGCAAAATACAATAACGCAGCGACAACCGCAGGTAAAGGAATACATAGACCGAACGGCCTAGGGATAACCCGCTGGCGGTTTTTTCCGCTGGCACTGCGTTAAAATTGCCGCAAATAGATTGCGAGGTATTGAATGCAAAATCCCGATTTACCAGACGTGCACGTTTCGTCCTCGCTTCCGAAGTTAGAGCGCCTGCGTCTGCACGACACCGTCGTCGATCACTTGCGCGGCTTCATCGTCGAAGGCTTGCTTGCTCCCGGCGTCAAGCTCAACGAGCGCAAGCTGTGTGAGACGCTCGGCATTTCGCGCACGCCGCTGCGCGAGGCGTTGAAGGTGCTCGCGGCCGAAGGGCTGATCGAGATTTCGCCGAACCGGGGGGCGTCGGTATCGCAGATGAGCGAGTTCGAAATTCGCGAGATGTTCGAATTGATGAGCGGGCTGGAGGCGTTCTCAGGCGAACTCGCGTGCGAGCGCATCACGCCGCTGGAGATCGCCGAGATCAAGGCGCTGCATTACGCGATGCTCGCGTGCCGCGCGCAGAACGATCTCTCCGGCTACTACAGCCGCAACCAGGCCATCCACGACAAGATCAACGAAGCGGCGCGCAATACGGCCTTGCGTCAGACTTACGTATCGATCAACCGGCGTCTCATGGCATTGCGCTTTCGTTCGAATTTCCAGACACCGAAGTGGGACAGCGCGATTCGCGATCACGAAGAAATGATCGAAGCGCTCGAAACGCGCGATGGCCGACGCATGGGCGAGATCCTGCGCAAGCATTTGCTCTCCAAGCGCGATGCGGTGCTCGCGGAGCGCACGTTGACGACGGTGAAGCCGGCGCCATCGAGAAAGCGCTCAACGGCCAAGCCGACGCCGGACGGGCGGTAGCGAATAGAACGGTCGCGTGATTTCGCGGAAGGTAAGGTATGGCGCGAAGGGCGTCAGAGCCTACCATCGGGGAAAACGATGACCAAGATTCGAGGGGCATGCATCGCACTCGGCGCGGCGTTCGTCATCACGGGCGTTACTTTCTATCACTCGACGGACTTCGACACTGCCCAAGCGGGAATGGACCGCGAGACCGTCGACTGTCTAACACGCGGACTCACGCGTGACGAGAAAGTCCGCATCGCCCGACTCACCACGGCGCACGACCGCGAAGGGCTTGATGTGATCTACGGCGATGTGCTCGCGCGCTGCGTCGTGCGCTCCGATCAGTGGGAGCGTCGCCCGCAACTGCTCACGAGCGCGCGCCAGATTCTTTCCCACGATCCCGAATTCAGACAGATGCTCAACGCGAGCACGATGGAACTGGCGACGCGCCGCTGATCGGCGCATCGATCACGCCGTCAGTCCGCTACCCGAGCCGATTTGGACTTCGGCGCGCGTGTTCGCGGCATGGGCGCTCAGCACGGCGATCTCACGCTGCGTGAAGTGCGTGACCGGCGCGATGGCCGCGAGCGCAGCGGTGATGACGATGGCGACGATGCTGATCGAGATGGCGTTCATGTTCGGCTCCTTCGGTTGGCTGAGATGGACTAGCTGCTGTCGATGTGAGGCATTGTCGTCGCCGAGGGTTAGCGAAGAATGAGCTTGGCGCCGCGACGGGCATCCGGTTCGCCGGAGTAACATTCGCATTCATTCGACCATCGCGCATTCGGCATTCAAAATGCATTCGACCATCAGCACATCGACCGCCACGCTCGAGCTGCCCTTCAAGCGGCCTTTCGACTGGACGCGGATGCTGAAATTTATCGGCGGTCGCGCGTCGGCGGGCGTCGAGTCGGTCGAGGACGGCGTGTATCGGCGCGCGATCGAATGGCAAGGCGCCGAGGGCACCGTCGAAGTCCGGCCGCATGAACGCAGGCATCGGCTCGTCGTGAATGTCGAGGGTGCGGTGGCGCAGCACGCCGGCGACCTCGCCGCGCCGCTCGCGCGCATGTTCGATCTGCACGCCGATCCGCACGAAATCGCTCGCTGTCTCGCCGGCGATCCGGTGCTCGCGCCGCTCGTCGAAGCCGCGCCCGGCCTGCGCGTGCCGGGTGCGTGGTCCGGCTTCGAACTTGTGGTGCGGACCATCGTCGGGCAGCAGGTGAGCGTCAAAGGCGCGTCGACGATCATGAACCGCATCGTGCAGCGCGCGGGCAAAAAGATCGAAGGCCATCCGCATGAGGGCACCGCGTGGCGCTTTCCGACGCCCGCCGAACTCGCCGCAGCGGATCTGGAGAAGATCGGCATGCCGACCAAGCGCATCGAGACCGTGCAGCGTTTCGCGCACGCGGTCGCAACCGGCGCGCTTCCTCTCGATGAACCCGGCGCCGATCCCGAACGCGTGAAACGCGACATGCTCGCCATGCCAGGCATCGGGCCGTGGACCGTCGGCTATGTCGCGATGCGTGCGCTGCGCGATCCCGACGCCTGGCCCGAAGCCGATCTCGTCCTGATGCAGGCGATCGCGCGCCGCGACCCATCGCTTGTGAAGCCCGCCCAGCAGCGCGCGCGTACCGAACGCTGGCGGCCCTGGAGAGCGTATGCGGCGATGCATCTGTGGAACGGCGTGGCAATGGAAACAGGACTTGCACACGGCGGCTGAACTCTCGGGCATGCAATCGACCGCTGTTGCATCCTGCATTCGGCATCACGCATGCAAAGTGCAAACACGGCGCCGATCATTTCGCACTATTGTCTAAAAAATGAACTAATCTGCTTCGAGCGGCCGGGCCGCTGCCGAAGCCGCAAAGCCGTGTACGTGAAAAGCGCTGACGAACCGTCATCGGGAGACGCTCATGGACGCATCATCGCAAACGACGCCCGCGCCCGAACTGCCGACAGCGCCGCGCGTGCAGAAGATCGTCGTCGCGATACACGGCATCGGCAATCAGTTGCACAGTGACACGGTGCGCTCGGTCGCGAGCCAGTTCGGCGCGCGTTATGACCCGCCGCTTCCCGTGATGCCACTCGGCTACTTCGATATCGCGGGCGTCGGCGAAGTCGACGTGCGCCAGCTCGATCTGCCGCCGGGCGGTCCCTATACCGCGGAGCAACGCGACTTCTATTCGGCGCTCGGTTTCGCGGAAGTGTATTGGGCCGACATTCCGCGCGAAGTCGTGAAGCAGGACGACACGCTCGAAGAGAGCAAGGCGTGGGGACTGTCGATCGTGAGTCGCGCGCAAGCGACCTACATGCTCAACGTCGATGAACGCAAGCTCGAACCCGCGGACTTTTCGCTCGCGTCGGGCGTCGTCGAAGAGATCGTCGAAACGGTGGCCGTCATGCAAAGCCTGCTCGCGGTGACGGAGAAAGCCGGCATTTTCAAGTTCGATCTCGCGCCGATGCTGCGCGATTATGTCGGCGACGTGCAGCTCGTCGCGGATTTCAGGCAGCATCGAGAGACCATCGTCTTTCGCTTTCATCGTGTGATGGAGCGGCTTGTCGCGCTCGCCACCGCGCGTTGTCAGTGTGCGCCCGAGGTGTATATCGTCGCGCATAGCGAAGGGACCGTGATCAGTTTTCTCGGCATCCTGCAGGCGCTATCGAGACCGACCGTCATCGACCCGAAGGACGGCAAGCAGATCATCGGTACTGACTGGGTGCAGAGTCTGCGTGGCTTCATGACCATCGGCTCGCCGATCGACAAGCACATCCTTTTATGGCCGAAGCTATGGGAAGGCATGGCGCTAAGGAGCGAACGCAAGGGCGATGCCGTCACGCAGATCGAGCGTCCAGGCGGCCCGATCACGCTGCCTTCACGCATCAGGTGGCGCAACTATTATGACTTCGGCGATCCCGTCGGCTTCGCACTCGATACGGCGCGCGCCTATCTCGGTCGTCATGGTTGTCTCGCATTCGAATTCGAGCCGGTGCATGACATTGGCTTTTCGCGCTACTGGCTGCCGGGGAAAGCGCACACCGATTACTGGACCGACGGCGATGTCTTCGGCCACTTCATCGAGAACGTCGTGCTCGACCGAAGCACCGCGAAAACCCCTCAAAACAGGCATTTTCGCGGCATCGTGAGCACGGCAATTCCTTATCTTCTGAGCTTCGCGCTGCATCTGCTCGCGGTGTTCTTCATCTATAAAGCTGTCACCGCAACTTCCGATTCGGGCGCGGGCGGCACGAGCACCGCGCCCGAATTCATCTATCTCACGCGCTCGGTGTTCGCGCTCGCCTGCCTTTTGATGGGAACGACGGTTGCCGCACGCCTTCCGCGTCTCGTCAAGGCGCGAGGCACAAATCGCACGGCCGCATGGCTGCGTTGGCGCATCGTCGCGCTACTGTCGTTCGTCGCAGGTGCGCTGATCTTCTGGTTCGTGCTGTTGAGCGGCGTGGCGGCTTTTCTCGCGAGCCCGTTCGCCGATATCCTGCATCGCGATAGCGCCGATCCTGTCGTCGGCAAGGCGGTCTTCGTACTTGCGGGCCTCGTCTGCGCAATAAGCGGCTGGCTCGCGCCGCGCAAACCGCACTGGGGACGGCGTATTCTCGTCGCGCTCGGCACGCTGATGATGGTGCTGATCGTGGGCGTCAGACTATGGGGCGATCTCGCGGGCAAACCCTTGTGGCCCGTCGTGCTTGGTGGCGCTTTCTTTCTCTATGCGTGGTGGCTCGCGATCCTGATCTTCGATCTCGCATTCGTGTGGCATCGCTATGTGCGCAATTCCGTCGCGCTCGATACGTTGCGCGCGTGGCGCGAAGATCGATGCGACGCGCAGCCCAAGCCCATTATGTCGATGCGATCCAAGCCCTCGAAGCAGTGATGCGATCACCCATGCAGTAGGAGCTTCTGCACGCGCCAATTGAGCAACTCCGCGACGAACAAAGTGCCTCCTGAAGGACACGCCATTTCATGAATCCATCCGAACTGCTTCAATTGCTTGCCGGATCGTCCGAGTACGCCGAGCAATCTTCCGTCGAGCGATAACTTGTAAATCCGGCCGGGAAACGCATCGGCGGAATACAGCACTTGATTCGGCCCCGGCGAAATGCAAATGGCCCAAGGTGAACCCGGCGCAAATGTTCCCGCTGCTATCGCCGCTTCGTCGGGCATGTTGCCGATAGCCGGACGCGCATCGGGCGGCACGGGTACATCGATCGTGAATTGCCGCTGAAAATTGCCTTCGTCGTCGAATACCTGAATGCGCCGGTTGCTTCGATCGGCGACATAGACAAGCCCGTTTCTATCGACAGCAATGCTATGCGGCGTATGGAATTGCCCCGGCTCCTTCCCGCGCTCGCCCCACGACTTGAGCCAGTTGCCGTCCTTGTCGACCTTCGCGACGCGCGAGTTGATGTATCCGTCGCTGATATAGGTATTTCCCGATGCGTCCCACGCGACGTCGGTGACTTGCCGGAAACGCCCCGGCTCCGAAGGCAGCGGCGGATTCGGATGCTTGAGCGGCGCAGTCTCTTCGTCCGACGCTTCCTGCTTGCGACCGAACACCATCGCGACGCGGCCTTCAGGCGTGAACTTGATGATCATGTCCGAGCCCTTGTCCGTTACCCAGACATTGTCTTGCCGATCCACTTTCACAGTATGGGCGAACGACCAGGCATAAAGGTTATGGCCGATTTCGCGCACGAAGCGTCCATTGCGATCGAATTCGAGCAGTTGCGCGGCGGCGGCGCCATAAGCGGGACCCGTGCTATTGCCGCGGGATAACACGAAGATATGCCCGGCCGAATTCAACGCCACGCCGGAGCATTCGCCGAAGTACATATCGCGAGGCAGGCGTACAGGGTCGGGGACGGAATCGTAGGCGATGGACGGTACGTCGTTATCGGCGTATGCGAGATGCGGAAAGAGCGCGAGCGCGGCGGCGCTTTGACCCGCGAGCGCAAGAAAGCGGCGGCGGCTTGCGGCGTTCGGCGCCATGTCGCAACATGGGCAATAGATCGAATGTCGAAGACTCACTGTTACTCTCCTCTTGTTCGATTCGCGATGCGAGAGGAAGTGTAGTGCATGAACTGCATTATTCACACGCGAAGTTATCAATAGCTTTCAACATGAAAAGGGCGTTATGACTGAATCCTTGCAATATCAAGTTCGAATCCGTCTCGCGCCCGAGTATGCGATGCTGGCGCGTCGAGATCCGGCAAACGAAAAGCTCGCGGCGATCAATGCGCTGCTGATCGAACACGACGCTCAATTGAAATGCCAGTACGACGCCTTCGTGGATTACGTCGCGCAGGCCGAAAGGGATGGCATCGAGCACTATCCGCTTTATCGGTGGACACGCGAAACCATCGAAAACCCGGCTAAAAAAGCGAAATATCTCGAAGCGTTCACGCTCTACGTGAATGGCGACGAAGTCTATGACAAGGCACTCGCCGATGCGCTCGAAGCCGATCTTCGATCGCTCGCGAGCGCTGCGATCACCGATATCCGCAAGTTCGACACGAACCCCGCGCATAATCCGCAACCACCGTCGTATGACAATTCATAAGGTTGACGCCGTGCATCGCCCGCGCTAAGGTTTGGTAATTCAACCAAACGTGGATCGCGCCCTGTGCAGGATCGTCGACAGACCATACTCGAAGCCGCCCTTGCCACTCTGCGCGAAGAAGGTTATTCGGGCTTCACGCAACCGCGCGTCGCTGCACGCGCGGGTCTGCGCCAGAGTCATCTGACTTATTATTTCCCCACGCGCCTCGCGTTGATCGAAGCTGTCGCGCGTACGGCCATCGATGGCCAGCTCGCCGCCGTCGATGCCTTCGCGGGCGAAGCATCGCCCAAGATCACAGCTGCATCGATCGCCAACGTCGCGATGCGCCACGAAAACACGCGCGTATTGATGGCGCTCGCGCAAGCCGCCGACGAAGAGCCAACCATTCGCAGCCTCTTTCGCGAGCTCGCGGAAGGCGTCGCGGTACGCATCACGCGCATGCTCGAAGCAATGGGTCTCGCCGTCACGAAAGAACATGTGTCGATGGTGCATGCGCTTGTCGTCGGGCTTGCGGTCATCGATCTCGCGATGGGCCGCGCGGATGGCAAGCGCCGCGCGAGCGCCGCTATCGAAACGTTGTTCTCGCTTCTGCCATCCGACAAATCGGGCGCGTCGTGATTCAACCCTGACGCGCATCGAGCCATTCGACGATATTGCGCACCGTATCGCCATAAAACGTGCGATACAACTCTTCCGCCACATAGCCGATATGCGGCGTCGCGAGCACGTTCGGCAGTGAACGCAGCACGTCGTTCGCAGCGAGCGGCTCTTCATCGTAGACGTCGATTGCCGCGCCCGCGAGCTTGCCCGACTTCAACGCATCGACGAGCGCGGCGCTATCGACGATCGGTCCGCGCGACGTGTTGACGATGCGGCTCGTCGGCTTCATCTGCGCAAATTCCCGTGCACCGACGAGATGTTGCGTGCGCTCGCTGAGGCGAACATGAATCGAGAGCACGTCGGAGGTCTTGAAGAGCGTGTCTTTGTCCACTAGTTGCACGCCCTTTTCTTCCGCGCGCTCACGTGTGAGGTTCTGGCTCCACGCGACCACGTTCATGCGAAACGCGCGGCCGATCACGCCGACGGCCGACCCCACGCGACCGAGACCCAGCAAGCCGAGTGTCTTGCCCGCGAGTTCGGTGCCGAGCGCAATCTGCCAGCCGCCCTCCTTGAGCGAGCGATTCTCGGCGGGAATGTTGCGCATCATCGAGAGAATGAGCGCCCACGTGAATTCGATCGTCGGTGTGGACGTATAGCCCGTATGCCGCACTTCGACGCCGCGTTCGGATGCGGCATCGAGATCGATCGATGCATTCGCCGCGCCCGTCGATGCAATCAGCTTAAGGTTAGGCAGGCTCTCGATGATGTCGCGCGAGAACGGCGTGCGTTCGCGCATCGCGCAGACAACATCGAAGGGGCGCAGACGTTCGAGCAACGCGCCGCGCTCCGCGATGTGATCGTTGAACACGGTAATTTCAGCGCGAGCCTCGAGCGGCGACCAGTCGGCCATCGAGAGCGCGATGTTCTGATAATCGTCGAGAACGGCGACTTTGATCGGAGTAGATGTGGCCATGATGATTTCGATTGTTATGACGATTAAGCCGGACGGCAGCAGCAAGTGTGACGCAATGCGCGAAATCGTGTTGCGCGCGCACTTCGCAAAGTTATTGGAAATGCTGCAAAAGCCCGTGCCATAAGGCATAGCACGATGCCATCAGCCATGACATGGCGTGAAATAAGTTACCGCGGGACTTCGCAAGACCGTTTCTCTATAGTCACTTCCGTCGCCACTCGAAACGCAACGTGGCCTAAGGAACCGAGAAGGACATCCCGTGAAAAACAGATCGACTTTCGCTTCAAACGCCCACGTTGCGTTCGCCTCCGACGCGCCCTCAAGCAAGCGCCGCGTGCGCAAGTTGCTCGTCGTCGCGGCGGCCGCCGCGCTTACGCTGTGCAGCAGCTCCGCCTTCGCGGGCTGGGCTCGTGGCGGCACGGCCTACACCGGTCGCGGCGAATATCAGGGCGCGCACGTCGGCTCGTGCGGCGGCGGCAGTTGCTCGCATGCGGGCGGCGTCGAGAATCCATGGGGCCGCGTCGGCACCAACTCCGGAACCGTTACGCGTACCGCGCCGGGCCAGTTCTCCAACTCCGGCACCGCATACGGCCCGAACGGCCGCTCGGTGCAACATGCGGGCGACACGAGCTGCGCGGGCGGCAGTTGCTCGCACACCGGCAGCGCGACCGGCCCGAACGGCAAGAGCGCCACCGGCAGCGATACCGTGACGCGTACTGCGCCCGGCCAATACTCGTCATCGGGATCGGTGACGGGACCGAACGGCAACACGTCGACGCACTCAGCATCGACGAATTGCGCGGGCTACACCTGCAATCGCTCGGGCACGGTCAACACGGCCAACGGCGGCACCGTCACGCATTCAGGCAGCGCGACGAGCGTCGCGCCGGGCGTGGTCACGACGTCGGGCACCGCGACGGTCTCGAACGGGTCGCATAGCACGACGGTAGTCGGCGGCGGCACGGTGACGTCGAGCACGACGGTGGTCGCGACGGCGCCGGTCGTCACCGGAACGACCGTCGTCGCTGCGCCCGTGATCGTGCCGCCGCCCCCGCCGCCTGCGACGACCGTGGTGTTCGCACCGCCCCCCGCTTCGTCGACGGTCGTCGTCACACCGCCTCCGCCGCCGCCCGCCAAGACGGTGGTCGTCGCTCCGCCGCCGGCCAAGACCGTGTACGTCGCGCCCGCGCCGGCTCCGGTCAGGACGGTGTATGTCGCGCCGCCCCCGCCGCCCGCGAAGACCGTCTACGTGGTCCCGCATCGCGCGGTCCTGATTCCGGGCCACTGGGTCGGCAGGTACTGGATTCCCGCACACTGGGCTTGATCGAGGATCGATTGAAAGCGAAGGCCGGCCGCATGCGAGCCGGCCTTGTCGTTTTGACCGCGCCGCGCGTTACACTGCGAAGCAACGCCGCTTCCGACATAGGCACGACATGCTCGATGTCTTTCCAGTCACGCAAGCAGTCACGAACGCACGCTCATGACGAGGCATCGCATGAAACGCCCGCATCTGCCTCGCGATCATGCGAAAGGCGTCCTGCATGACATTACATGGACGGTCGGTCCTGTCTTGCTGGTCATTGCGATCGTCGTCGCGCTCGTCTACTGGCTCGTCGATCCGGCGCCGCCCAAAGCCATCACGATGAGCGCGGGTCAACCCGACAGCTCGTTCTACGTCATCTCGCAGGAATACGCGAAACTGCTCGCGCGTAACGGCATCACGCTGAAGGTGCTGCCTTCGGATGGCTCCGTGCAAAATCTCGAACGCTTGCTCGATCCGAAGCAGCACGTCGACCTCGCGCTCGTGCAAGGCGGGATCGCGACGAAGGAACAGGCATCGCAACTGATGTCGCTCGGCAGCGTGTCGTATGTGCCGCTTGTCGTGTTCTATCGAGGCAAGGGTCTCACCCTCCTCTCGCAACTGGAAGGCAAGCGCATCGCGATAGGCCGCGAAGGCAGCGGCACGCGCACGCTGTCGCTCAAGCTGCTGGAAGCGAACGGCATCTATCCTGGCGGCGACACGCAGCTTCTTCCGAGCGACGGCCTGCAAGCCGCGACGCAACTCGTCAGCAACGAGGCCGACGCAGTGTTTCTCTCCGGCGATTCCGCAACGCGCGGCCTGATGTTGCGCCTCTTGCGCGTGCCCGGCATCTCGGTGATGGACTTCAAGGAATCGGGCGCCTATACGCGTCTTTTTCCCTATCTCGACGATATCGAATTGCCGCCCGGTGTGCTCGATCTCGGCCGCCGCATCCCGCCAGAGACCGTGCATCTGATCAGCCCCACGGTCGAACTCGTCGCGCGGCCAAGCCTGCATCCGGCGCTATCGGACTTGCTCATCGAAGCCGCGCAGGAAGTGCACGGCTCTGCCGGTCTGCTGCAACGCGCGGGGCAATTTCCGAGTCCCGTCGCGCATGAGTATCCGATCAGCGAAGACGCGAGCCGCTATTACCGCTCGGGCAAGAGCTTCCTCTATCGCACGCTGCCGTTCTGGCTCGCGAATATCGCGGACCGCGCCCTTGTGCTGTTGCTCCCGGTCGCCGTGCTCATCTTTCCTGCGCTGCGGCTCGTGCCCGCGCTGTATCGCTGGCGCGTGCGCTCGCGCATCTATCGCTACTACGGTGCGCTGATCGCGGTGGAACGCGGCGCGATGCGCGTCACCAGCGAAGACGAACGGCGGGCGCTCGTCATCGAACTCGATTACATCGAGGAATCGCTCGATACGCTCAAGCTGCCGCTCGCCTACGCCGATGCACTCTATGTGCTGCGCGAGCATGTCAGCTTCGTGCGCGCGCGTTTGAACGAAAATTCGCGGAAGGAAAAGAACATGGCATAGTACGGACTCCGTAATTGAGGTCACGCAATGAAACTTCGCACTTGGATCGCCTTTGCTTTGACACTGTTGATGAGCGCATGCGCGAGCCTTCCGCCGCAGACGGCACGCGTGCAAACGCATGCACTGGCCGACACCGCGAACACGCGCCTCGGCACGACCTTCGCAGCGAGCGAAGCGGCGCATCCTGGCGACAATGCGTTTCATTTGCTAGCGAACGGCATGGACGCGCTCATCGCGCGCGTGATTCTGAGTGAAGCCGCGGAGCGCACGCTCGACCTCCAGTACTACATCTGGCACGACGATCTGACTGGCCGCGAAATGGCCGCATCGATCATGCGCGCCGCCGATCGCGGCGTGCGCGTGCGCCTCCTGCTCGACGACCTCGGCACCAATGCGGACGATCAGTTCCTGCTCGCGCTCGCTTCGCATCCGAACGTGCAGGTGCGGCTTTTCAATCCCGTATCGAATCGCACGTTCAAGAAGCTAGGCTCCGCGATCGAGTTCTTTCGCGTGAATCGGCGGATGCACAACAAGGCGCTCATCGCCGATAACCAGGCCGCGATTCTCGGCGGACGCAATATCGGCGACGAATACTTCGGCGCGTCGAGCACGGTCGCGTTCGGCGATCTCGATGTGCTCGTGCATGGCCCCGTCGTGCGCGACGTATCGAGCGCATTCGACCTGTACTGGAACTCGGATGCAGCCTATCCGATCGATAACCTGATGCGACGTCACGCCGACCCCGGCGCGCTCGCCGGTTATCGCCAGAAGCTCGACACGTATTTGTTGTCGGAACAGAGTTCGCCCTATGTCGCGCAAGTTCGCGAGCGTTACACCAAAGTTATCGAGGCGCACGACACGGCTTTTTCGTGGGGCAAGGCCACGCTTCTGTATGACGATCCCGCAAAGATCACGCGCGCGCCCGGCGACAGCGAAGGCCATCTGATGTCGCAATTCAAGGCGTTGGATTTCGAACCCGCGCGGGAAATGCTGATCGTGTCGCCATACTTCGTCCCGCGCAAGGAAGGCGTGCGATGGCTGCAATCGATGACATCGCGTGGCGTGCGTGTCACCGTGCTCACGAATTCTCTCGCCGCCACCGATGTCGCCGCGGTGCATGCGGGCTATCAGCGCTATCGAAAGGATATGCTCGAAGCCGGCGTGAGGCTATATGAGCTGAAGCCCGTTGCATCGAGCGACGCCGACAAGACCGCGAAGAAAACGACATTCGGATCGTCGAAGGCGTCGCTTCATGCGAAGACATATGTGTTTGATCGCAAGCGCATCTTCATCGGCTCGATGAATCTCGATCCGCGTTCCGTTGAGTTGAACACGGAAATCGGCGTCTATTGCGAAAGCGCGGATGCGGCCGAGTATGTGACTGACGGCATCGGCACGAACATCGATCGCATTGCGTGGCGCGTCGAATTGCACGATGACGGCAACGGCAGCAAACGCATGGTGTGGATCGACACCGACGCAAACGGCAACACGACCGAACTCGATAGCGAGCCGGACGTGTCTGCGCTCAAACGCGCAGGGATCTGGATGCTCGGGATCTTGCCGATCGAATCGCAGTTATGAGTCGCGTCATTTGAAACCGGACACGGCATGCGGCACATACGGTGCTTCGAGTTGCGCGATCTCGTCCGCCGTGAGATTCAGCGATAAGGCCGCGACCGCATCGCTCACATGTCCCGGTTTCGATGCACCGATGATCGGCGCGCTCACTGGCGCCTTCTGCGCAACCCACGCGAGCGCCACTTGCGCACGCGGCACGCCGCGTGCCTTCGCGACTGCAGCCACGGCTTCGACGACCGCGCGATCGGCATCGTCGGTGCGATACAGCGTGCTGCCGAAGGTATCCGATTCCTGACGCGCGCTCGTCGCGTCCCATTCGCGCGTGAGACGGCCGCGCGCAAGCGGACTCCAGGGCAACACGCCGATGCCCTGATCCCTGCAAAGCGGCATCATCTCGCGTTCTTCCTCGCGATACAGCAGATTCAAATGATTCTGCATCGTTCTGAACTCGGTCCATCCGTTCGCGCGAGAGGTATAGAGCGCTTTGCTGAACTGCCACGCATACATCGACGATGCGCCGATATAACGCGCCTTGCCCGCCTTCACGACATCATGTAGTGCTTCGAGCGTTTCCTCAATCGGCGTCGTGTAATCCCATCGATGAATCTGATAGAGATCGACGTAATCGGTCCCGAGCCGCTTCAGGCTGTTATCGATTTCGTTGAAGATCGCCTTGCGCGAGAGCCCCGCGCCATTCGGACCGGGACGCATGCGATTGAATACCTTCGTCGCGATGACGATGTCGTCGCGCTTCGTGAAATCGCGCAGCGCACGTCCGACGATTTCCTCCGACGTGCCGTCCGAGTAAGTATTGGCCGTGTCGAAGAAATTGATGCCCGCGTCCAATGCTTCCTTGATGAGCGGACGGCTCTTTTCCTCATCGAGCGTCCAGGGATGCGTGCCACGATCGGGCGCGCCGTAGGTCATGCAACCAAGACAGAGCCGCGACACCTCGAGACCGGTCGCGCCCAGTTTCACGTATTCCATCGTGCGAATCTCCTTGCAAAGCGAAAGGCATGCGCTAAAGCCTGCGCATGGCGACGAAAGCCCTAAACATTAACGCAGTATGGGATCGCGTGCTTTCTTTGCATGGACATGCACCTTATAACGCCAGCACATTCACCGCCACATCCACATGGTGCGCGCCTCCGCCGAGAATCATCCCGCGCAGCAACGACACATCGCTGTAATCGCGCCCCGTCGCGAGCGTCACATGGTCGAGGTCCGCGAGCACATCATTGGTCGGATCGAGGTCGATCCATCCGCTTTGCGGACAATGCACCGACACCCACGCATGCGAAGCATCGGCGCCGATCAACCTCGGGTGCCCCGGCGGCGGATCGTTGCGCAGATAGCCGCTCACATAACGAGCAGGCAATCCAAGCGCACGCAGGCAGCCGATCATCACTTGCGAGAAGTCCTGACACACGCCATGACGCAATTCGAACGCACGCGATGCGGGCGTATCGAACGCAGTCGCAGACGGTTTGTAGTCGAAGTCCGCATGAATGCGATGCATCAGATCGATGGCGCCCGCGACGAGCGGCGTGCCCTTATCGAAGCTCGCTTGCGCATACGCGCGCAATGCATGATCGAGCGAGATATTGGGCGACGCATAACAGAATTCGCTTTCCGGATAGAACGAACCACTCGCGCTGTAGCGCAAGCGATCCGCGACATCTTCCCAAGGCGGCGTCGCTTCGGCATCGAGCGCATCCCAGCGCGGCGTAAGCCGGACCGTGGTTTCGCTCGTCATCGAAAGCCGTTCGTGCGGCGCATCGAGCGAGAAGTACAACACGTCATTGCCGAATGCATCGACGCGGCTATGCACATAAGACGGTACCGGATCGATGCGCTCGGTATGCGAGATAACCTGCTGCCAGGGACAATGCAGCGGACGGATCGTCGCCAGGTGCTGCGCGATTTCGACGGGCGTCGAGTATCGATAGGTGGTCCGATGCGTGACCGCGAGCACGGTATCGTTCAGGCCAAGGCTCATGACGACACCTGTGCGGCAAGCGTATTCGCGTGACTGAAGTAGCGCGCGCTGACTTCGTTCGATGCCGCGCTGACCGACGCAATGAGCCGGTCGCATACCGCGATCAGCGCATCGTGACGGCCATCGGCCCGCGTTTCGCAGAGCGCGGTGAGATCGGGCAACGCATCGGCGTGAACGAGAAGATCAGCGAAACGTGTCGCTTGTGCGCGGCGTGCGCCACCGGCTGCGGCAGCGATCTCATCGAGCTTCGTACGCAAGCGCGAGTACACCCCATAGAGTCCGCGCGGATTGGTTTGATCGACGACGATGAGATCGATCAACGCCGGCACTTCGAGTCTTCCCGGATAAAGCGAGCGATACGTGAGCGTGCTGTCGAAGAGTTGCAAGAGAAGATCGAAGCCCGCGGGCGACGCGAGCGTGCCCCGCTCGGCGACGACATGCAGGATCGTAGCCATCGTCGATACGCGTTCGATATGTCTTCCGATGAAGAGCAGCCGCCATGCTTCATCACGCGTCATGCGATCGCCTTGCGCGCCGCTGATTGCGGACAATTGCGTCGCAAGATGTTCGAGCGCGCCTGCAAGCATCACGCGATCGTAATCGCGGCCAATGCGAACCGTGCCTTCATCTGCCTTATCGCTCGGCGAGAGACGCGCGAGCGCATCACGAAAGTCGTTGCGCGATGCGAGGATCGTGCGCCAGTGGTCCGTCGAAAGCCGGTCGCGAATTTCGCCACATGCGCGCGCCTGATCCGCGAGATTGTCGCCGATGCTCGTCGCTTTGCTCGATTCCGGCAAGCCCGCGACGAGCACACGTTCGAACGCTTGCGGCGTGCTGCGCGCGAGCGTTTCGCCCGATGGGATGAGTCCGCATTGCGATGCGAGTTCAGTGAGCGTCGGAAAGAGTTCTTCAGCATCGTTGCCATCGAGCATGCCGAGCAGAAGGCGGCACAAGCGCACGTTGTTTTCCGCGCGCTCGCCATAACGACCCGCCCAGAAAAGATTCTCCGCGGCTCGGCTCGACACGATGCGATGCTTGCGCAGCTCGCCCGGCTTCATCGGCGTCGGTTGCAACGACACGGCGCTACCGGGCTGGCTCGACATCACCCATGTATCGACGCTGCTGCCGCCGAACTGCATGGACACGGTCGCGCGCTTGTCGGCCGCGAGCCGCGTGAAGCCGCCTGGCATCACGCTCCAGCTTCCGTCGATGTTGGCGATCGCATAGGCGCGCAGCACGCATGGACGCGAGCCGAGCGCGCCATCATGAAAGCGCGGCGCCGTGGAGAACGGCAGATTCTCCTGCACCGTGAAGACATCCGGCGCGCGTTCGATGCGTTCGCGCCATGCCGAAAGCGCCTGCACGCCCGCATCGATGCCCGGTGCGTGATCGGCCTGCGCGCCAGGCCATGTCGGCGCGATGAGCGCGTGATCGAGGCGCTCGAATACTTCGGACCGCGCGGCTTCTTCGCCGCACCACCATGTCGGCACCGTCGGCAATTCCAGAGTTTCATCCAGCAAGGCTTGCGCAATGCCCGGCAAAAACGCGTTGAGCGCGGGGGATTCCGTGAAGCCCGCGCCCGGCACGTTCGACACCATCACATTGCCCGCACGCATGACCTGCAGCAAGCCGGGCACGCCGATGGTGGAGTCCGCGCGCAATTCGACGGGATCGCAGAATGCATCGTCAAGACGCCGTATCACTGCGTGCACGCGCGACAGGCCGGCAAGCGTCTTCAGATAGAGCTTGTCGTGCCGCACCGTGAGGTCCTTGCCTTCGACGAGCGTCACGCCCAGATATCGCGCGAGAAACACATGCTCGAAGTAAGTCTCGCTGAATGGGCCGGGACTCAGCAACGCGATATGCGGCGCATCGTTCGATGCATCGCTGCGGCCGTCGTCGTCATCGTGCATCGTCGCGCGAGCCGCTTGCGCGATCGTCGCGATGAGTTGCGAATAGGTCGCCGCGAGACGGCTCACATGCATCGCGCGAAAGGGATCGGCGAAGAGGCTCGAGACGATCAATCTGTTTTCGAGCGCATAACCCAAACCGGAAGGCACTTCGGTGCGATGCGCGATGACCGTCCACGAGCCGGATGGCGCGCGCGCGAGATCGACAGCGACGATCTGCAGAAAGCGGCCGCACGGCGGCATGAAACCCTTCACCGCGCGCAAGTAGCCGGGATGCCCGAAGACGAGCGCGCCCGGCAGCAGGCCGCGATGCAGCAATGTCTGCGGACCATAGACATCCGCGACGATCGCTTCCATCAAGCGCGCGCGTTGCGCAACGCCGCGCTCGATCAGCGCCCACTCTTCTTCATCGATGATGAGCGGCAGGAGATCGAGCGACCACGCACGCGGCTTGCCGTTATCGGCATACACGTTGTACGTGATGTCGTTGTCGCGCACCTGCTGCGCGACGGCGGCGACGCCATCGTCGAGCCGCTCGACGCCCTGCTCGCCGAGCAATTCGAAAAACTGACGCCAGGGCTCACGCAACTGGCCTGCCGCGTCGCGCAATTCGTCCCAATGCCCTTCGCGCGCGGGCAGCGTGCGCAGCAGCGCGAGCGCATCGATGCGGGCCGAGGCGATGTCGAAAGGCAAGGTCGATTGATAGGCCAATGTCGTCTCTGTTCTTTATTCGAATGATGATTGCACTTCAACGATAGCGCAGGTCGAGCGTGAACGGGAATTCGAGGCTGCGTTCGCGGGCTTCGACATGCATCGCACCGGGCGTGTGTCCTGTCGCGAAGAAGCGTGCGCGCCTGCGGCTTTCGGCTTCATAGGCGTTGACCGGGAAGGTTTGATAGTTGCGTCCGCCCGGATGCGCGACGTGGTACTGACATCCCCCGATCGCGCGTCCGGTCCATGTATCGACGATATCGAAGGTAAGCGGCGCATGTACGTCGATGGTCGGATGCAGGGATGCGGCTTGCGACCACGCGCGAAAGCGCACGCCGGCCACGTATTCGCTTACGCGCCCTGTAGGTTGCAGCGGCAGCGTCTCGCCATTGACAGTTACGACATGCCGATTGCCATTCAGTCCGAGCACGCGCACTTCGAGACGTTCGACGGATGAATCGACGAAACGCACCGTGCCGCCGATCGCGCCCTCTTCGCCCATGACGTGCCACGGTTCGAGTGCATTGCGGATCGTGAGCGCGATGCCGTTCGTATCGTATGCGCCGACGAGTGGGAAGCGGAACTCGAAATGCGGCGCGAACCAGCTTCGCTCGAATGCGAAGCCCGCTTCGCGCAACTCGCTGAGCACGTCGTCGAAATCCATTTGCACGAAAGTGCCGAGCATGAACCGGTCATGCAGTTCGGTGCCCCAGCGCGTGAGTCGCGCGGTATAGGGGGCGTTCCAAAATCGTGCAACGAGCGCGCGCAACAACAGTTGTTGCACGAGACTCATGCGCGCGTGCGGCGGCATTTCGAAGCCGCGCAGTTCGAGCAGGCCGAGCCGGCCAGTGGGTCCGTCGGGCGAATACAGCTTGTCGATGCAAAACTCCGCGCGGTGCGTGTTGCCCGTTACGTCGATCAGGATGTTGCGCAAAATGCGGTCGATAAGCCACGGCGGCACAGTGGCATTGCCGCGTCCGCCGAGCATGTCGAGTTGTCTTTGCAGTTCGGCGAACGCGATCTCGAGTTCATAGACCTGATCGTTGCGTGCTTCGTCGACGCGCGGCGCCTGACTCGTCGGACCGATAAAAAGCCCTGAAAACAGCATCGACAGCGATGGATGGTTATGCCAGTACGCGATCAGGCTCGCAAGCAGATCGGGGCGACGAAGGAATGGACTGTCGGCGGGTGTCGCACCGCCAAGCACGAAGTGATTGCCGCCGCCGGTGCCGGTGTGCCGGCCATCGAGCATGAATTTCTCGGGGCTTAAATACGACTCGTGCGCCGCGTTGTACAAGAACTCCGTGTGTTCGACAAGATCGTTCCAGTTCGCAGCCGGATGAATGTTCACCTCGATCACGCCCGGATCCGGCGTCACCTGGAGCATCTTGAGACGCGCATCGCGCGGCGGCGGATAGCCTTCGACAATGACCGGAATCTTCAGATCGGAAGCCGTGGCTTCGATGGCCGCAAGCAGATCGAGATAGTCGTCGAGTTCGGTGAGCGGCGGCATGAAGACATGCATCAGCTTGTTGCCGTTGCCGAGCTTTTCGAGGGCGTCGGCTTCCGCTTTCGGACCGGCCGCGCGCGCGGGGTCACGCGCTTCCACGCACACAGCGGTCCGCGCGATCCAGCCAGCCGACTCGCCGCGTTGCGGGACGCGCTCCCGCGACGGACCCGTTGCCATTGCATGCCGCGTTCCGACCGCATCGGCATTTTGCATGCGCGATTCATTATCCAAATCCGCATATTGCATGCGTAATTCAGTCGCGGTGCGCAATGGCGTCGACGGCGCGAACGGATCGTGCGCGTGCTGCCACGGATAATCGCCTTCCGAAACCCACGGCAGCGAGTCGAGCGGCAAACGGTAGCCCATCGGCGAATCGCCCGGAATCAGGTACATGCGCTCGTCGCGGAAGAACCACGGACCGCTGGTCCAGCGGCCCGGCTGCATCGTGGGGGCGTCTTCGCGCGAAATCGGCAGCGCGTAGCCCGTAATCGACGGAAGTCCTGCATCGAACACACGCCGCAGCCGGGCGCGCTCGAGTTCGTCGTCCAGACGCGAGTCGAAAGGATCGACGTTCACCGGCAAGCGGCGTTCGCGCCACAGGTAGTACCACGTATCCTCGTAGGCGGGTTGAATGTATTTTGAATCCAAAGACAACTTGCCAGCGAGATGACGAATGAAGCGCGCGGCGTCATCCGATGTGTAAGACGCGGGCTGCCGCTCGTCCGCAAAAAGCGACGGATCGTGCCAGCACGGTTCGCCATCCGCGCGCCAGAAAAGCGACAGCGCCCAGCGCGGCAATTGCTCGCCCGGATACCACTTGCCCTGTCCGATGTGCAGGAAGCCGCTTGCGCCGTACTGCGCGCGCAGCTTGTCCATCAGCGAAACGGCGTAGGCGCGCTTCGTCGGGCCCAGCGCATCGGTGTTCCATTCCGGTTCATCGCGATCGCGAACCGAAACATAAGTCGGCTCGCCACCCATGGTGAGACGCACATCGGATGCATTCAATCGCGCATCCACCTGCTCGCCCATACGCAGCACCGCGTTCCAGTCTTCCTCGCTATAAGGCTTCGTCACGCGCGGCGTTTCGAGCACGCGCTCGATCGACATCGCATGAACGAATTCGACTTCGCATTTGTCAATCGCGCCAGAGACCGGTGCCGCACTGTCCGGCTCCGGCGTGCACGCGACCGGAATATGTCCTTCGCCGGCGAGCAGGCCGGAAGTAGGATCGAAGCCTATCCAGCCCGCTCCAGGCAGGAACACTTCGCACCACGCGTGCAGGTCGGTGAAGTCCACTTCGGTGCCGCTCGGGCCATCGAGCGATTTGGTATCCGGTGCGAGCTGCAACAGATAGCCCGACACGAAGCGCGCCGCCAGCCCGAGATGACGCAGCGTTTCCACGAGTAGCCAGCCCGAATCCCGGCACGAACCCGCCGCGCTTTCAAGCGTTTCCTCGGGCGTCTGCACGCCCGGCTCCATGCGGATCAGATAGCGAATCTCGTGGGATAGCCTTTGATTCAATTCGACGAGAAAATCGATCGTCGCGCGCGGGGAGCGATCGATACTTTCGACAAATGCGGCAAAGCGCGGAGTCGGCTCACGCTTGACCATGTAAGGCGCGAGATCATGCAGCAATTCTGGCGCATAGCTGAATGGAAACTTTTCGGCGGCCGGTTCGAGAAAAAAGTCGAACGGGTTATAGACGGCCATTTCCGCAACGAGATCGACCGTTACCTTGAATTCGCGCGTTTTCTCGGGGAAAACCAGTCGCGCCTGATAGTTCGCGAACGCGTCCTGCTGCCAGTTGATGAAATGATCCTCTGGCTCGACACGCATCGAATACGACACGATCGGCGTCCGGCAATGGGGCGCAGGCCGCAAGCGCACGACTTGCGGCGAAAGACCGACGAGCCGGTCATAGCGATAGTGCGTGACATGGTTCAACGCGACACGAATGGACACACCGGACTCCTTTGCTCAATTGACGCCGCGCACACAAGCCGCGCTGCAACGCGTTTTTCTGCTTGTCATGGAAAAAACGTTCTGACTACGGCACGATGTTTGCGACTGCTTCGCCGATAGCGCGCACACTGAACCTCGCGCAATAACACTTCCGCCGACCACACGATGAAGACCTTTCACTGCAATCGCTGCAACCAGCTCGTGTTCTTCGAGAACACGCATTGCGAAAACTGCGGCGCGCGGCTCGGCTATGTGCCCGAGATCAGTCAGATCAGCGCCTTCGAAGAAAACGGGGACGGTCGCTGGCGCAGCCTGCATCCGCTCGCCAAAGATCTCCTCTATCGGCCGTGCCATAACTACGTGGTCGAAAATGTCTGCAACTGGGTCGTTCCTGCGCCCGACGTCGATCCGGCCGACCCGCTGTGCTGCTCGTGCCAATTGACGAGCACCATTCCCAACCTCTCGAATCCGGAAAACCGCGTCTACTGGTATCGCATCGAAGCCGCGAAGCGCCGCCTGCTGTACACGTTTTCCGAGTTGGGCCTGCCCGTGAGGTCGCGTCAGGAAGATCCCGAGCGCGGCCTCGAATTCCAGTTTCTCGAAGCCGATGCGCAAGGCCATGGCGTAATGACGGGCCATAACAACGGCATCATCACGCTCAACATCGCTGAAGCTGACGATGCTCATCGCGAGAAAACGCGCTCTGCGCTTCACGAGCCGTATCGCACCTTGCTCGGTCATTTCCGTCATGAATCCGGGCATTACTTCTTTGATCGCCTGATCGCGGACACCGCCCGCATCGCACCGTTTCGCACTGCATTCGGCGACGAACAAGCCGACTACGCCGCCGCACTCGACCGCCATTACCAGGAAGGTCCGCCCGCTCAATGGGAAGACAACTTCATCAGTGCCTACGCCACGATGCATCCGTGGGAAGACTGGGCGGAGACCTGGGCGCATTATCTGCATATCGTCGACACGCTCGATACCGCCGTATCGTGCGGCCTCGTGCTCGTGCCCGATAGTCCGCACGAGCCGACGCTTACCGATCAGACGCCCGTCGACGAAACCACGTTTGATAACCTCATGAAACGCTGGTTTCCACTCACTTATGTCCTGAATAGCCTGAATCGCAGCCTCGGCATGCCCGACGGCTATCCGTTCACGCTCGCGCCGCCTGTCATCGACAAGCTCCGCTTCGTGCATCGTGTCGTCGCGGCGGCGGCCAAGCGCTGAACGCACGCGCTCAGCCTTTGCTTTGCGACTGCGACTGCGTTTGCGATTGCATCGGCGGTTCCGGCTCGATCGGCAACAGAAAGTCGCGGCTCACACGGCCTGCGAGATCGTTCACGCGCGCGAGGAAATCCACGAGATAAGCGTGCAATCCGCCTTTCAGGATGTCGACGATGCGCCCGTTCTTCAGTTCCGAACTCAATTGCGCGGCGAGCCTCGCCGCTTCCGTATCCCGCCCTTTCGTCACGTGGCCGATCAACTGCTCCACTTCTGCGATGCTCGCTGCAAGGGAACGCGGCCAGTCGCCATAAAGAATCAGCAGCCCCGCCACGCGTTCGGGCGTAATGACATCGCGATAAACGCGGCGATACACCTCAAAACCCGATACCGAACCGAGCACTGCCACCCAATGGTGATAATCGAACGGCTGTGCGGAAGTATCCGCGCGCTGTTCCATCATTTCAAACTTGACGTCGAGAATGCGCGCTGTATTGTCCGCCCGTTCGATGAAAGTGCCGAGACGCATGAAATAGAACGCATCGTCCTTTACGAGCGTGCCGAGCTGCACGCCGCGCGAAAGATGCGAGCGGAACTTCACCCATTCGAAGAACGTATAGGGTTCGCGCTCGAGAATGCCGTCGGCAAGCATGCGCTGACAGTCGAGCCACGTCGTGTTGAGCGATTCCCATAACTCGCTGTTGGTCGAACTGCGCACGGCCCGCGCATTTTCGCGTGCAGCACGCAAACAACTGACGATGGACGAAGGATTCGACAGATCGCGGGCCATGAAGTCGATCACGTCGCGGCTTTTCATGCCGTGATGCGCGGCTGAATAAATTCCGCTCAATTCCGATATCGACAACATCGCGCGCCATCCCAGTTCCGCATACTCATCGGACTGCGGCAAAAGCGAGAGCTGATAGTTCGCATCGAGCATCCGGGCGGTGTTTTCGGCGCGTTCGGTATAGCGCGCCATCCAGAAGAGATGATCCGCGGTACGGCTCAGCATGGGTGATCCCGGTTGTTTGTCGTTGTCTTTGGTGACGCAGCGCTTTATTTATGACTGACCTCAGCGCTCGAGTACCCACGTATCTTTTGTGCCACCGCCTTGCGATGAATTCACGACGAGCGAACCTTCCCGCAATGCAACCCGCGTCAGGCCTCCCGGCACCATTCGCACTTCAGTGCCCGATAGCACGAACGGACGCAGATCGATGTGACGCGGCGCGATTCCTGTCTCCACATATGTCGGACAGGTGGAAAGTGCGAGCGTCGGCTGCGCGATGTACTTCTCCGGATGCGCTTCGAGCACAGCACGAAACTCGGCAATCTGCGCCGCGGTCGAAGCCGGGCCGACCAGCATGCCGTAACCGCCCGCGCCATGCGTCTCCTTTACGACGAGTTCGGGAAGATGGTCGAGCACATACTTCAGATCATCCGGCTTGCGGCACATCCACGTCGGCACATTGTTGAGAATCGGCTCTTCGCCGAGATAAAAGCGCACCATGTCCGGCACATACGGATAGATCGATTTATCGTCCGCGATGCCCGTCCCCACCGCGTTGCATAACGAGACGTTACCCGCGCGGTATGCACCGATCAAACCCGGCACGCCGAGCGCGGAATCCGGCCGGAACACGAGCGGGTCGAGAAAATCATCGTCGATGCGGCGATAGATCACGTCGACGCGCTGCGGCCCTTGTGTCGTACGCATATACAGATAATCGTTCTCGACAAAGAGATCCTGCCCTTCGACGAGTTCGACGCCCATCTGCTGCGCCAGAAACGCGTGCTCGAAATAAGCCGAGTTATACATCCCCGGTGTCATCACGACGATGGTCGGATTTTCGACTGCCGCGGGCGCGGCCGCGCGCAAGGTATCGAGCAGCAAGTCCGGATAGTGCGCCACCGGCGCCACGCGATTGCGCGCGAATAGATCGGGAAATAGCCGCATCATCATCTTGCGGTTTTCGAGCATGTACGAAACGCCCGATGGCACGCGCAAGTTATCTTCGAGCACATAAAACTCACCCTGCCCGGCTCGCACGATATCGATGCCCGCGATGTGCGCGTAAATATCGCGCGCAACATCGACGCCACGCATCTCGGGACGATATTGAGCGTTGCCGAGTATCTGCGCCTCGGGAATGATGCCCGCGCGAATGATGTCCTGCTGATGATAGATATCGTGGATGAAGCGGTTGAGCGCGTTCACGCGCTGCCGCAGGCCGCGCTCCAACGCGCGCCATTCATCGGCGGGGAAGATGCGCGGAATGACATCGAATGGAATCGTGCGCTCCGGAATGATGCCGGGCAGATCGCTCGTTCCGTAGACCGCGAAGGTTATGCCGACACGCCTGAAGTTGAGATCCGCTTCGGCGCGTTTGAGATCGATCTGCTGCTCGCTTTGAGCGGAAAGCCAGGCCATGAAATCGCGGTAATGCGTGCGTGGATCACCCACGCCGCGAAATGCCACCGCCGGCAACCCGCGCGCCTCCAGATCGCTGCGCTCGAACATCTCGTTGAAGAATGCTTGCGTCATAGCCGGTCTTCCAAATGAAGTGCATGCCGGGGCGTCGATTCCCCTTCGCTCGTATTTCTGGTTGCACTCGCAAACGCTTGAAGAGCCCGAAAGACGCGACGCACCCGACCGCATGGTACGTCGATAGGCGACCTCGAAGCGCGATGCTCACTTATCCGTCACACCATTGCTGTGTGAAGCATCGATTGCGCGGGCAGCCCAGTGCCGATGCAGAAAAAGCAACTTCGATGCCAATGATTAAAGCGGTTCGCCTCCTTATATAAAGCACGCTACGAATACGCCGTCGCGATCTTTTGCACCAAAACAGCGCATCGCTGCCGGACAATGCACGTGCGCTGGATGAACTTCATGCTGCATCGAGGTGCGTGAATGACAGAAGCTTCCTGCGGCGCCGGTATGATAGGCGTCTTACTGCACGTCAATCACGCTTATGAACACGCCCTCTGAAGCCACACCCCGTCCCGCACTGCGCGAACTCACGCCGCTTGAAGCCCGCGTGCTCGGCGTGCTCGTCGAGAAACAGCATACCGTGCCTGACACCTATCCTCTTTCGTTGAATTCCCTAACCGCGGGATGCAATCAGAAGACCGCACGCGCCCCGGTGATGAGCGTAAGCGAGGACGAAGTGCTGACGACGATCGATGGCCTTGAACGCCTGAGTCTCGTCATCGAAGGCAGCAGCAGCCGTGTGCCGCGCTTCGAACATAACGTGAACCGCGTGCTCGGCGTGCCGAGTCAGTCAGTTGCGCTACTTGCCACGCTATTCCTGCGGGGCCCGCAAACCGCGGCGGAGTTGCGCGCGAACAGTGCGCGGCTGCATTCGTTCGCGGATATATCATCGGTCGAGAGCTTTCTGGATGAACTCGCCGCGAATGATCCGCCGCGTGTTGTGAAGCTGCCGCGCACACCGGGCGAGCGCGAAAGCCGCTGGATGCATCTGCTTTGCGGCGAAGTAAGCTTGAGCGATATGCCTTCGCGCGAAACTCAAGGCGGCGAATCTTATTCCCTTTCCGAATTCGAAGCGTTGAAGTCCGAGCAAAAGCGCCTTGCTCATGAAGTCACGCAATTGCGCGCAATGGTTCAGCAAATGGCAGGCGAACTGGGCATCACGCTCGATCAATCGTCGCCCGATGCCTGAACGATGGAAGCGCCGCTGATTCCGGCATCGCTCGTGTTCCGTGACGGAACCCCGTATTCGCCGCGTCACGACGACATATATCACAGCGCGGCGGGCGCGCTGGCTCAGGCGCGCCATGTCTTTCTCGATGGCAATGACTTGCCCGCGCGCTGGCGCGGCAAGCATGGCTTCACGGTGCTCGAGACCGGCTTCGGCATGGGCATCAATTTCCTTGCGACGTGGGCCGCGTGGCTCGACGATGCACATCGGCCGCCGACGCTCGAATACGTATCGATAGAAAAGCATCCATTCCGCGCAGACGATCTACGCGCGGCGCACGCGGCGATCATCGACGATGCCGCTATCGCGCCGCTGGCCGACGCGCTCATTCGCGCATGGCCTCTGCTCGAAGGCGGCGTGCATCGGCGAACGTTCGTTGCCGGCGCGGTCAGGTTGACGCTTGGCTATGGCGACGCCGCCGACTTCTTGCCACGCCTGGCCGATCATGGCGTTGCAGCGGACGCCATCTATCTCGACGGCTTTGCGCCAGCCAAGAATCCGGACATGTGGACGCCCGCCGTATTCGCTTCGCTGGCGCGCATGGCAAAAGACGACGCAACCTTCGCCACGTTCACCAGCGCGGGCATTGTCAAACGCGCACTCATCGAAAGCGGATTCGAATATCGCAAGCTTGCAGGCTTCGGCGGCAAGCGCGCGATGCTCGCCGGCATGCGAGCGAGTTCTCCGCGCGTCATAACTTCGTAAGCATGTATCGCGCGTTTTTGAAGGCATGAAATGACCAAAGCTATCGGCGATTCGTCGAATTCGGCGGACGCGGAAAGCCTTGCGTAAGCATCGATTGGCACAAGCCCTTTCCATCTCTTAGGCGTCCGGCAATAAAAGCGAATTAGTTGGATAATGCGCAGCCGTTCGCGGCGCGGCGCTCACTCCCATCGGCAGAACATTCGCGGAGGCCGCGCGCCGGCAAGTTCTTATCAGCGCCGATTCACGAGGAGAATAGCTTTGGAATCCGATAACGATGCGCCCCGTGGCCCATGGCTTTGGGTTGCGCTTTTTATACCCTACGTCGCACTGCTTTGGCTGCCGTTCTATAACGACACACGGCCTTCCTTCGCGGGCTTTCCGTTTTTCTATTGGTATCAGTTCTTGTGGGTGCCGCTCACTTCGCTCCTGCTTTACATCGTGCACAGGGGCCTGAAATGAACGATCTCACGCCAGTCGATCCGGTCGCGATGACCATCTTCATCGCATTCTTCGTGCTCGTGACCGTCGTCGGCTTCTTCGCCGCGCGCTGGAAGCGAGGCGATCTCACACAGCTTCACGAATGGGGCCTCGGCGGCCGCCAGTTCGGCGTATTGATTTCATGGTTTCTCGTCGGCGGCGATTTCTATACGGCCTATACCGTGATTGCCGTGCCGGCACTTGTGTATTCGGTCGGCGCGTATGGCTTCTTTGCACTGCCCTATACGATCATCGTCTATCCGTTCGTGTTTGCGGTGATGCCCAAACTGTGGAAGATCGCCCATGCGAAAAACCACATCACGGGCGCCGATTACGTGCAGGGCGAATACGGCGGCAAATGGTTTCCTGCTGCGGTGGCGATCACGGGCATCGTCGCAACGATGCCCTATATCGCGCTTCAGCTCGTCGGCATGCAAGTTGTCATCAAGGGCCTCGGCGTGACGGGCGAACTGCCGCTCATCATCGCATTCGTGATTCTTGCGCTTTATACCTATACGAGCGGGCTGCGCGCCCCCGCGATGATCGCCTTCGTGAAGGACATCATGATCTATATCGTCGTGATCGCGGCGGTATGGCTGATTCCTTTGAAGCTGGGCGGTTACGCGCATGTATTCGATTCGGCCGATCAATACTTCAAGGCGAAAGGTGGCCCGACGGGCATCATTCTCAAGCCGGGACAATTCACGGCTTATGCATCGCTCGCGCTCGGCTCCGCGCTCGCCGCATTCATGTATCCGCATACGATGACGGCCGTGCTCTCGTCTTCATCCGCGATGACGGTGCGCAAGAACGCCATCTTCCTGCCAGCCTATACGCTGCTTCTGGGCTTGATCGCGCTGCTGGGCTATATGGCGATCGCGGCGGGCGTGCATGTGAAGTCGGCATCGGATGTCGTGCCGGCGTTGTTCGGCACGCTGTTTCCCTCGTGGTTCGTGGGCTTCGCGGCTGCGGCTATCGCGATCAGCGCACTCGTGCCGGCGGCGATCATGTCGATCGGCGCAGCGAATCTGTTCACCCGTAACTTGTGGCGTCCACTCGTATCGCCTGACATGTCATCCACGGCTGAAGCATCGACGGCGAAGCTCGTATCGCTCGTCGTGAAATTCGGCGCGTTGCTATTCATCGTGTTCCTGCCGACACAGTATGCGATCGACCTGCAGTTGCTCGGCGGCGTATGGATTCTGCAGATATTCCCGGCCATCGTGTTCACGCTCTATACGCGCCGATTGACCACGCCCGGCCTATTTCTGGGTTGGCTGTTCGGTATCGTGCTGGGCACCGGCCTCGCGATCTCGCAAGGCCTCAAGCCGGTTTATGTCGTCCATCTCGGTGATGCTTCGTGGCCGGTCTATATCGGCCTGATTGCACTCGTCGTGAATGTCATCGTCACGTATGTCGTATCGATCGTCACTCGGCGCAGCCTAGTGCCCGCTGCTTAAAGACTCGCGCTTCAACGATGCCTGGTGCTTTATCGCGCCGGGCATCGTTTATCAAGGCAGTGATACCATCAGCGTCGGACCCTTTCCTCGACGCAACGCGTGTCATGAACGCTAGCGAAAACACTCCAATGTCGTCTCCGATCGCGAACTCGGTTTTCGCGCAAGACAAGCTCTCTATCGGCATCACGCTGCCGATCACGCGCGATAACGATAGCGTCGTCGACTACAGCGAACAGCTATCGCTGGCGCGGCTGGCCGACCGGCTCGGCTTTCGTGCGCTCTGGGTCCGCGACGTGCCGCTCAATAGTATCGAGTATCCCGATCCGGTCGGACATCTCGACCCTTGGGTGCTGCTCGGCGCGCTGGCATCGAACACGGAACGCATTGCGCTCATCAGCGGCGCAATCGTGTTGACGCTCAGACATCCCCTTCATGTCGCCAAAGGCGCAATCTCCGTCGACGCCCTGTCTCGGCAACGCTTCATACTGGGCGTCGGTTCAGGCGATCGTCCACCGGAATACGCCGCGTTCGGCCGCGATCCGGATACACGGCGCGATCTGTACAGGCAACATTGGGAAACGCTCGCCGCTGCCGTCACCGTGCCCTCTCGCGTGATCCCCGATCATGCACCTCGAGGCGCGCCCGACTTCTATCTTTTGCCTCGCCATAACACTTCCATTCCAATGCTCGCCGTCGGTTCGGGCGGTCAGAGCGTCGACTGGATTGCGCGTCATTCGCTTGGCTGGATGACTTATCATCGCGAGCCGCAAGCTCAGCGCGGGCGATATAGCATGTGGCGTGCTGCGGTCGATCGCGCGACGTCCGGCGCTTTTCGTGCATTCGGCGTCGCAATGCGGCTCGATCTCAGCGAAGATGCGAACGAACCCGCTGTCGACATATCGCTCGGCTATCGCACGGGACGTCGCGCGCTCGTTGCGCTCTTGCGCGAGATGCGCGAGAACGGAACGCATCATGTGACGCTCAACATCACATCGGAACGACGAGCCGCGCGCGATATCATCGAAGAAGTCGCCGCACATGTTCTTCCCGAGTTTCATTGCTGAATCCGTCTGCCATTCACGACATAGCCATGACCGCACTCGACGCAAAGTCCGTCTCAACGCCCGATAAGGATATTGTTTCGCTCGAAGCTATCGCGCTGACTCGAGCAATTCATGCGCGCGACGTCTCGTGCGTCGAAGTGATGAACGCCTATCTCGCGCAAATCGATCGCTTCAATCCTGTCGTGAATGCGATCGTTGCGATGCAGGATCGCGATGCACTACGCTCTCTCGCCGCCGAGCGCGATGCACAGCTATCCCGCGGAGAGAGCCTTGGACCTCTGCATGGCTTTCCACAAGCGCCCAAAGATATCCTTCCCGTCGCGGGAATGGTCACGACGAAAGGCTCTCCTCTCTATGCAGGCGAACTTTCGAAGATGGACGCCGTCATCTTCGAGCGCATGCGCAACGCGGGCGCGATATTCATTGGCCGCACTAATTCGCCGGAATTCGGCTTGGGCGGACATACCTATAACCCGGTGTATGGGACCACGCGCAACGCCTTCGACCAATCGCGTTCGGGGGGCGGAAGCAGCGGCGGCGCGGCGGTTTCCGTCGCGTTGCACATGCTGCCCTTCGCGGACGGCACCGACATGATGGGCTCACTGCGCACGCCCGCTGCATTCAATAACGTCTTCGGCTTTCGCACGACGCCAGGATGCGTGCCGTATGCGCCAAGCGACGACGTCTTCTTCCAGCAATTCAGCGTCGCCGGGCCGATCGCGCGAACCATTCCCGATCTGGGACTATTGTTGTCGGTACAGGCCGGCTTCGACGTCCGCGCGCCTCTTTCACGCAGAAACGACAAGCCCGCCGACTTCGCGAACGCGCTCGAGCGCGATGTGCGCGGCACGCGTATTGGCTGGCTCGGCGACCTGAACGGACATCTGCCGATGGAAGCGGGTTTGATGGAGACGTATTTATCGGCGCTGCGTCACTTCGAAACGGCGGGCTGCATCGTGGAGGCTGCCGATATCGACTTTGATCTCGACTGTCTATGGAAAGCCTGGATCGATTTGCGCAGCCTTACCTTCTCCGGCACCAATGCGCCGCTTTATCGCGACGCCGCCAAGAGAAAGTTGCTCAAACCGGAAGCGGTATGGGAGATTGAACGAGGTCTGAAGTTATCGGGAGAAGATGCGTCCCGTGCAATTCGCGATCGGACGGCCTGGTATCAGGCAATCAATGCGCTATTCGATCGTTTTGACCATCTCGTGTTTCCTTCGGCGCAGGTCTTTCCGTTTGATGCGGACTTGGACTGGCCGCATGTTATCGACGGCCGCGAGATGGATACCTATCATCGCTGGATGGAGACCGTCGTTCCGGCGACGATGGCATCGCTGCCCGCGCTAAGCGCGCCAGCCGGATTGGGTGCCGGCGGCTTGCCGGCCGGATTGCAAATCATTGGACCGACGCAAGGCGAACTTGGCGTATTGCAGATCGGGCTTGCTTATGATCGGGCAAGCGGTTTTTCCCGCGTGCGCAGTCCCTTGCTCGCCTAAGCCTTCCCTTACCTTTAGGCAGCGGCGTTCCGTGCACTCTTTCTTTTGCGCGCGCCGTTCTTGCTGGCAGCACCATTGATCAGATACACGCTGCGGTCAGGCGCATCCTTGATCCAAGCGGGCGGACGAGCATGTCCGCTCCAGGTGGCGCCCGATTCCGGGTCGCGATATTTCGGCGGCAACTTGGACTTGGTCGCTCCTTTTCTGGAAATGGCCGATTGACCAGAACCCGCAGGACGGCCGCGTGTTTTTCGCGTGCCTGAACCGGCCTTGGCGAGATCGGCAATGGTCAAGCCGAACTCGTCCATCATTGCCCGAATTTTGGCGATGACCTCGATCGACTTTCTTTCCCGCAATACATCCGCGCGACGCTGCAATTTCTGAATCTGGCTTTCCAACTGTGCCAATGTGGCCATAACTCCTCCCATAGATTTCTGCAAGCGGCGAATGGAATGAGCAATGTAATGCGTCCGCGCGACGCACGATTGCCATCCTTTGCAGATCTTATATGGATAACGCCCAAGCCAAGCGCTCTTGCAAGAAAAACGCAGATGTCGTTAGCGCGCTCGCAGATACACCTGAACTTGAACGAGCTTGGTCATCGTCCGCTCATCAGACGATACGCGATAACGCATCCCTTTGGATCATCAAGGCAGGTCGCGCATGGCCACAGACGCGTGCTTCGCGCACGCGTCTCGCGGACGAAAGCCGATCACTCGGAAACGAGGCTCGCTTCCTGTTCAGCCGGAGTGAGCGCAAGCGCCAGAATCATTGCGCCGCTATTGAGCGGGACCGAACTGCCGACACGCCTCGGCCTATAAACAGGCTGTCCGCGCCTGATCGCCTGACCGCTCAAGGCACACGTTCCGCGCTTGCGGGCAGTGCAAAGGGCCCAGACCTGCTCCGAGTAATTGAACGACGTGGGATCGTGCCAGGATAGCGAGAGCGTCGATTCGCTCAAGCGCTCCAGCACGCGAATATTGACGCAATGCCCGTCGGTGGATCCGATGCATGCGGTCTTGCCTTGGACATTCCGTACGAGCGGTCGTGTCATCAGTGAGAGCTTCTCGTTCGCTTCCGAAGGGCGGTTCGGAAGGCTGTCGAGCATTGCCAGGGTACGGCTCCAGGGATCCATCAACGATGGATGCTTCATGTTCCGCTCCTGCTGGCGACAACGCCCGCCGCAACAGAAGCCGCGTAGACGTTGCCGGTGAAGTTCCGGGAATGCGCCGCACGACCCGCTTGCTGATGCGGTGTGCCGCGCCGCTTCGGATGATCGTTCCTAGAGTAGTACACCTGAGCATGCTTTTCTTTTCATTTTTCATGGACATTCATGGACAACCCCGCCGTTGTTGCCGGTATGGGATCTCGCGCGGCGTCGAATCCCGCAGGTTGCACCTCAGACTACTCCGCAAATCTTTAACGTCGGTGAACGCCGAATACGAACGTTCGATTCATTCATATGAAGTTTGTCCCCGCGTTGGAACCGCCTTGAAGCGAAAAACGCCTGCTTCTGGCCGTTTGCGCACGTTTCCCGCTCATTCGAGGATTCGCGAGTTCACCAAATTCTGACACAATAAAATTCAGCGAAACGTATCTCTCCTGTCGAACCATGACGAGCAAGCTCCTGATCCATGCCACTATTTCGGCGGACCGCGCCTCCGTCAGCTTCGTCGCGTTCTCTCGCGAGCAGGCCATTCAATGCAACATCACGCGCAAGGCGTTGGAACAGTGCTTTTGGGCACCGACAGGAGCAAGCGACGAGCGCTTGCTAAAAGCCCTGAGCGATGGTTATGAGCGCATCAGTGCACGTGTGCATCGCAAATTCCTCGCGCATCCATCCAGTTCGATTCACCTGGATGTCATCGATTTTTCTTCCTGACCCATACACTCACTGCGTCGCCTTGCGCATCTTCGTCACGTCCGATGCCTGCACAGCCGGCGTGCCGTTGTTCCACGCGCCCCGGATGAAAGTAAGTACGTCCGCGATCTGCTGATCGTTCAGCACGGGTGCATAGCGCGGCATCGGGTAAGGCGCGGGCACGCCGCCGATAACCAGATCGCCGGTGCCGTTCAGCGTCACGTTGATCAGCGACGATGCATCCTTTTCCAGAACGTTTGGATTGCCCGCGAGCGGCGCAAGCATGGGTGCGA
Source organism: Caballeronia zhejiangensis (assembly GCF_022879815.1). NCBI lineage: Bacteria > Pseudomonadati > Pseudomonadota > Betaproteobacteria > Burkholderiales > Burkholderiaceae > Caballeronia > Caballeronia zhejiangensis. Next base: position 1,043,608 of record NZ_CP084285.1, on the reverse strand, counting down.
AGCCACGGCCGTCCGCACCATGACAATGCAAGCAATAGGCGGTATAGACCCGCGCTCCCGAATCCGATGCGGCCGGACGCGACAAGGACACTTTCGTCGCTTTGGGATCATATGAATAGCGCGGTCCGCCATTGCCCCCCGACGCGGGCAACGACTTCAAATAGCGCGCCATCGCGGCAAGATCGTCGTCACTCAACATCTGCGTGCTGTTGTTGACGACGCTCGTCATCGAGCCGAATGCAGACGCGTGCGCGTTCGCGCCCGTCTTGAGAAAGCTGGCAATGTCCTGCTCCGACCAGCGCCCGAGGCCAGTATTGTGCTCGCCCGTCAGGTTGGAAGCGAACCAGTTATCGAGCAAGCCGCCCGTCAAATAGGCGCTATTGCTTTCGTCGAGTCCTTTTTCCTGAAATGCGATGCCCCGCGGCGTGTGGCATGAGCCGCAATGTCCGAGTCCCTGAATGAGATAAGCGCCACGATTCCACGCGACATCCTTTCCGGATTTGTTCTGATAAACGCCCTTTTCCAGAAAGACCGCGTTCCATAGCTTAAGCGGCCAGCGCATATTGAGCGGCCATTTCATGTCCGGCTCACGATTGGCCTGCTTGACGGGTGTGACGCCATGCATGAAATACGCGTAAAGCGCATGCATGTCCTCGTCGTTTATCTTTGCATAAGAAGGGTAAGGCATTGCCGGATAAAGGTTATGCCCATCCTTCGCAACGCCCTCGCGCAAGGCGCGCGCGAAGTCCTCTTCCGTGTAGCGGCCGATTCCCGTGTCCGGATCGGGCGTGATATTGGTCGTATAGATCGCGCCCAACGGCGTCATCATCGGCAAACCGCCTGCGAGCGGCTTGCCTTTTTGAGTCGAGTGACAAGCGACGCAATCGCCTGCTCGCGCGAGATAGGCGCCACGCGTGACGAGTGCATCGTCGGCTGCATGAGCCGAGGACGCCAATGCAAACAGCATCGCAAAGAGAGGCTTGAATGCGTTCTTCATGACGGGCTCCTCAGGCGCTACGCAATTGATCGCCTACGGGCAAGCGCCTCAATCGCTTGCCCGTTGCGGCATGGATCGCATTCGTGATAGCCGGCGCAAGCGCCGCTGTGCCTGGTTCGCCGATGCCGCCAGGAGCTTCCGTGCTTTTGACGATATGCACCTCCACCGGCGGCGTTTCGTGAATGCGCAGCATTCGATAGTCGGTGAAATTGCTTTGTTCGACGCGTCCGTCCTTGATCGTGATTTCGCTATAGAGCGCGGCTGTAATGCCGAATATGATGCCGCCCTGCACTTGCGCTTCAACCGTATTGGGATTGACGACCATGCCGCAATCGACGGCGCACACGATGCGATTCACCTTCACCTCGCCGTCTTTGTCGACAGCGACATCCGCGACGATGGCGAAGAAACTGCCGAATGCGTGCATCACCGAAACGCCGCGCCCTTGTCCCTGCGGCACGGATTGCTGTCCCCAGCCCGCCGCCTGCGTCGCGACATCGAGCACGTTGCGTGCGCGCGGCGACTTGCCAAGCAGATCTCGCCGATACTTGACGGGGTCGACTTTCGCCTGCACGGCCAATTCGTCGATAAAGCTTTCCACGACGAACGTGCCACGCGTCGGTCCCACGCCGCGCCAGAATGCGGTGGGCACGTCATGCGGTTCGAGCCGCACATAGTCGACGAGCTGATTGGGCAAGTCGTACGGAAGATCGGATGCCACTTCGACGGCATCGGGATCGACCCCATCCTTTACTGCCGGCGGCGCAAAACGCGCAAGCACAGACGACCCGACGATGCGATGCGTCCATGCAACCGGCTTGCCGTTGGCATCGAGTCCCGCAGATAACTTGTCGTAATAGCACGGCCGATACATGTCGTGCTGAATGTCTTCCTCGCGCGACCACGTTACTTTGACTGGAACGCCGAGCGCCTTGCCGATCTTGAGCGCCTGCGTGGCCATGTCGAATTCGAGCCGCCTGCCGAAGCCGCCGCCGAGCAAATGGTTATGCACATGAATCTTTTCCGCAGGCAAGCCAGTCGCTTTCATTCCGGCATCGCGGATACGCGTGGGCACTTGTGTGCCAAGCCAAATATCGCAACCATCCGGGCGCACGTGCACCGTGCAGTTGATCGGCTCCATCGTCGCATGCGCGAGAAACGGCTGAACGTACACCGCATCGACGCGCGTCTTCGCATTGGAAAACGCATTGTCGACATTCCCTTCCTTACGCGCCACCGCGCCCGTGCGCTGCGATGCATTGGCCATGTCGTCGACGATCTGCTTCGTCGATACGTTGGCGCTCGCGCCTTCGTTCCATTGAATCTGCAAGGCAGCCGCGCCGCGTTTGGCGGCCCACGTATGATCGCCGATCACCGCGACGCCATTGTCGAACTTTACGATCTGACGCACGCCGGGAATCTTCTTCGCATTGCTGTCGTCGACGGATGCGAGCGTTCCGCCGAACACGGGGCAATTCACGATCGCTGCATACACCATGTCGGGTAAGCGCACATCGAGACCGAACATTGCAGTGCCATCGACCTTCTCTGGCGAATCGAGCCTTTTCGCCGGCGTGCCGACGATCTTGAAGTTATTCGGATCCTTTAATTTGATGTCTTGCGGAACGGGCAATTTCGCGGCCGCTTCGGCGAGCTCGCCATAACTCGCGCTACGTTCTCCCGATGCATGCATAACCTTGCCGCCTTGCGCCTGGCAAGACGATGGATCGCATTTCCATTCCTGCGCCGCCGCCGCGACGAGCATCATGCGTGCGGCCGCGCCCGCTTTGCGTAACGGCTCCCACGCATAGCGCACGGACGTCGAACCGCCTGTCAATTGACCGCCCAACAGCGGGTCCGTGAAAAGTTTTTCGTTCGGCGGCGCATGATCGATCGTGACGCTATCGAGCGGCACTTCGAGCTCCTCGGCTATCAACATGGGCAACGCGGTATAGACGCCTTGTCCCATTTCGACCTTCGGCATGATGAGCACGACCTTGCCGCTCTTGTCGATCTGCACGAACGCATTCGGTGCGAATACGCCTTCTTGCGCGGACTCGACGCCATCGCCTCCGATAACCGACTTGCCTTTGCCCTGATCCTGGCTCGCGGCCGGCAAGCTGAAGCCGATCAGCAATCCGCCGCTTGCAGCGACGCCGGCGGTCACGCCGAACTTCAGAAACGTGCGGCGCGACAATCCCGCGCGAGCCGCATGACGCCCCGCCTCGATCAATCCTTGCGACATGTCACGCCTCCTTTGCGGCCTGCTTGATGGCGGCGCGAATGCGGTGATAAGTGCCGCAGCGGCAGATGTTGCCCGCCATCGCGGCATCGATATCGGAGTCGTTGGGATCGGAGACTGTCGCGAGCAATGCCGCGGCGGACATGACTTGTCCAGACTGACAGTACCCGCATTGCACGACATCGAGCGAACGCCAGGCCGCTTGCACTTTCTTGCCGGCGGGTGTTTCGCCGATGCCTTCGATCGTCGTCACCTTGCGATCGCCAACGGCGGCAATCGGTAAAACGCATGAACGAACCGCGACGCCATCGAGGTGAACGGTACACGCACCGCATTGCGCAATGCCGCAGCCGAATTTGGTTCCTGTGAGTCCTACGATGTCGCGCAATACCCAGAGAAGCGGCATGTCGGGTGGCGCATCGACCGAATGATTCTGGCCGTTAATGGAAAGCGTGGTCATGAGCGCTCCGGCTTTTTGAGTGGTTTCAGCGGATATCGCAAATAGCCGACTGTGTGGGGCGCCAGTCGGTTTTAGGCATCGGGATTGTAGCGCCGCTTTAAAAATCGAGCTTGGATCGTGTAGCGCCTGCGGATAGCTTCGCTAATACGCATCGATTTGGTGCGCGGCCTTGAAGTAGTTCTTTGATTGCCTAAAACTCCGACTGCTCGCTCATTCGATTCTTTTGCTGGCCTGGGCTCGGATTCGAAGTGGATAAGTGCAAAGGACAGTTAGTTGCATCGCTAATCGATTGATACCGATTGATACCTTCGCCTAGCGTCGGCATCGTTTCGTTCAATAAAGCTCGCAAGCGCGCGACTCGCCTGAGATCGCGGTGATAACCAACCATACGTCTCTTCCGGCTGGCGCTACACCAACATCGAGGCGCTTGAGGCGCGCATCGGCATCGCCTGACGGACACGGCAATACCGCATAGCCGGCACCCGATGCGCACATCGTTGCCTGCGCATCGCGATTGTTGCTGCCGAAAACGATCTTCGCTTTAGGCGAAACACGCTCCTCGCTGCCGCGCCGAACGTACCGCTTCGCGCAGTCGCGAGAAAGATTCGCACGTCGCTCCATTCGAGATTCAATCAAGCCCCATCTAAACAATGACGACGATGAGACGCGATTCAATTCTCACTCAGCGCGCATCGTAGGGCTATTAGCAACGCGACATGTCGTTCGTCTTTACTCTTGAATCAACGAGACGAACGAAAAAGGTGACGTCATGGCGTCCCAGACGGAACTCAAGCGCTTTACCTCCAATCTCGCGGACGAACTCGACAGCGCCGCGCTCTACGACACGCTCGCACGAGCGGAAAAGCAGGACGACAAGCGGCGCGTCTATGCCGAGCTGGCCGAAGCGGAGCGCCGTCATGCGGACATATGGGCCGCGAAATTGCGCGCGAATGGCGTGTCCGTTCGAACGCATCGCATCAGCGCAAAAACGCGGATCATGCGTACGCTCGCACGCGCGTTCGGACCGGACTTCGTGTTGCGCTCGGTCGCCGCAAACGAAATGGCCGATCGCGATAAATATGCCGGCCAACCCGATGCCGCGCAGATGTCGGCGGAAGAGCGGCATCACGCGGATATCGTGCAGGAAGTCGCGAGTCGCAGCAAAGGGCTGAGTAAAGGCGGTGCGATCGCAGCGGCCGAGTCGTGGCATCGCGGCGTCGCATCGGGCAACGATTTACGTGCCGCAGTGCTCGGCGCGAACGATGGCCTCGTGTCGAACTTTTGCCTCATCATGGGCGTCGCGGGTGCAGGCAGCGATAGCAAAACGGTCCTGCTCACGGCGTTCGCGGGACTCATCGCGGGCGCGGCATCGATGGCGCTCGGCGAATGGCTCTCTGTCACGAATGCGCGCGAACTCGCGCGCACGCAAATCGCGCGGGAGAAGGACGAGCTCGATCATATGCCCGACGCGGAGCGGCATGAGCTCGCGCTCATCTATCAGGCAAAGGGCATCGATGCAGCCGAAGCGAAACGCGTCGCCGCGCAAATCATGCGCGACAAGGACAAGGCGCTCGACACGCTGACGCGCGAAGAACTCGGCCTCGATCCGCGCGAGTTGGGCGGCAATCCCTGGACGGCCGCGCTCGCATCGTTCACGTTGTTCGCCGTGGGCGCGATCATTCCGGCCATCGCCTTTCTTTGGGCAAGCGGTACGGAAGGCATCGTGCAATGCATCGTTTTGAGCGGACTCGGGCTTGCGGGCATCGGCGTGTTCACGTCGCTGTTCAATGGACGGGGCGCGCTGTTTTCCGCCGTGCGACAAGCGTTGATCGGAATGATCGCGGCCGCTTGCACATATGGAATCGGCAAGTTGCTGGGCGTGTCGCTTTCGTGAACGATGCGCCATGCAATGCAACGCATGGCGCATGGGTTTCACATCATCAGATCCTGAACGACTCGAACGTCTCCGGCGCGAACGCATGCATCGGAATCGCGACGCGCACGCCGGCAGTCGTTACGGCTTGAGCAGCACCTTGATCGAATCGAGCGAATTCGCGATCCTGATGGCTTCGTCCCACTCGTCGAGCGTGAAGCCATGCGTGACGATGCCCTTCGACGTGACGAGTCCGCGCGCGAGCAGATCGATCGCGATCGGATAGCAATACGGTCCGAGATGCGCGCCGCGCACGTCGAGCTCCTTGCGATCCCCGATGATCGACCAGTCGACGGTTGTATCCGCGCCGAACACGGAGAACTCGACGAAGCGGCCGAGCTTGCGAATCAGCTCCAGTCCTTGCGTAACGCCCGCAGGAACGCCGGTCGTTTCGATATATACGTCGCAGCCATAGCGATCGGTGATCGCGCGAATCGTTTCGAGCGCATCGTCGGTCTTCGGGTTGATCGTGATGTCCGCGCCGTACTCGCGCGCCAACGCGAGCCGCTCTTCGACGAGATCGATCACGACGAGCTTCTTCGGCGTCTTCAGATGCGCGACTTGCGTCATCATCAGACCGAGTGGCCCCGCGCCCGCGATCACAACGACATCGCTCAACTGGATATCGCCGCGATTTACCGTATGGATCGCGCACGCAAGCGGCTCGATGATCGCCGCATCTTCCAGTGAAATGCCGTCCGGAATCTTATGCACGATCGCCGTCGGCGGAAAGCGCATGTATTCGGCCATGCCGCCATCGGCGACTTCGCGCTGGAAGCCGAAGATGTTATGCACTTCGCACATCCAGTACTCGCCCGACTTGCAATAGCGGCATTTCGCACAAGGCACGATTTGCTCGGCAATCACGCGATCGCCCTTCTTCACGCCAAAATGTTCTTCCGCGCCCTCGCCCAGTTCTTCGACATAACCGAAGAACTCGTGTCCCGGAATGACCGGCGCCTTGACCCACGGATTCGGGCCGCCCCAGAACATCTTCGCGCCCGACCAGCATTTGCAATCGCTCGCGCAAATGCCGCATGCCGCAATGCGGATCACGAGTTCGTTTCTCGCCGCGCTCGGGCGTTGCACGCGTTCGACGCGATAGTCTTTCGGCGCGCGGCATACGATCGCGGTCATCTGTGAATCGGCCATTACAAGTCTCCGGTGTCGTTGATTGAATCGCGAAGCTAATCTCAGCGCGCCTGAAATCCGCCATCGACCAACAGGCTCACGCCGCTGACCATGCTCGAATCGTCGGAAAGCAGATAGGCAATCGTGCGCGCGACTTCCACCGGCTCCACGAAGCGGTTCATCGGAATGCGCGCAAGCATCGGTTCGGATTTTGCGGGATCGCTCCACGCTCTTTCACCCATCGGGGTCATCGTGACGGTCGGGAGCACCGCGTTCACGCGTATGCCGTGCGGGCCGAGCTCGTTGGCCATGACGCGCGTCATCGCGTCGAGTCCGCCTTTCGATGCGCAATACGACGCGTGCAGCGCGAAGCCCACATTCGCCGACAGGCTCGATACGTTCACGATCGAACCGCCCGCGCCACGCGCGATCATGTTCTTCGCGCACTCTTGCGCGACGATCATCGCTGCGCGCACGTTGACGTTCATCGTCAGATCGAAGGCTTCGACGGTCGTATCGAGAAACGGCTCCAACACCGCGATGCCCGCGTTGTTCACGAGCAGATCGACGGGCTGAACGGCGCGCGCCGCTTCGCGTGCGGCGTCGGCATCGGCGAGATCGGCGGCAATGATCTCGCAACCCGTCTCCTTCTTCAGCAGATCGAGATCGGCTGCGCTGCGGCTCAATGCAATGACACGCGCGCCACGCTCGATCAGCAGATGAACCGTTGCATGACCGATGCCCTTGCCCGCCCCCGTGACGAGCACGGTCTTGCCCGCGAATTCGCGATTTCTGTCGATGGTCGTCATGGTGTCGTCTTCAGGGCTCGTCGCACAGGCGTCTTGCGGTGTCCTCGTCGGTCACGAGCACGGATGGATAACGCCCGCGCAATGCCGCGCGCGTGACATGAAATTTCTTCTTGCCGCCGCTCACGAGAATCACGCGTTTGATCTTGCGCAGGTCGTCCAGCGTGATCGCAACGGTGCGTCGATTCAACGGATGATCGATCAGCTCCCCGTCTTCATCCATGAAGTGGCCGAGCATGTCGCCGACCGCGCCCGCCTTCTGCAACGTGCGCAATTGCTCCGGATTGTCGATGCCGTATGTCACGACGAGCGATTCCGTCAGATCGCCGCACGTCAGCAAGGCGAGATCGGCACTGCGCGCGAGTTCATAGGTCTCGCGCACGGTTTCTTCCTGCAGGATCACGTCGCGCGCTTTCTGGCTGCTCACGTAGATCGGCGCGGCGAACAGATAACTGTCGGCGCGGCAGATGTTCGCGAAGTCCGACACGATATCGAACGTATTGATACTCGGGCAATGCGACAGCCCGCCCTGCAGCGACACCGCCGACACCGCGCCGTACGTGCGCTGCGGCAGCGCGCGCAACACGGCGCGGATCGTGCGGCCCCAGCCGAGGCCGATAGTTTGCCCTGCAACTATCTGCCTCGCGAAGTACGACGCCGCGCCGATGCCGAGCGCCGCATTGTTCGCCTCGTTGTTCGCGCCGCTCGGCACGACCACCGCGCATTCGAGGCCGAAGCGTTTCGCGAGCGCTTCTTCCAGCGCGACGCATGGCACGATCTTGCTATTGATCGTGATCTGCACGAGGCCGGACTCGCGGCTCGCCGCAAGCAGCCGGTTCACGCGCACGCGATTGCTTCCGATCCGCTGCGCGATTTCCTGCTGCGTCAGATTGCCGACGTAGTAATGCCACGCGACGCGCGCCTGCAGTTCTTCTTCCGAATCGATGGAATCGTCCGCTTCCGCGATGGCGATGGGCGGTGCGCTCTTGCTCATGTTGTCCTGTTGTTCAATGAAAGGCCGCGCGATTTTATTTCACCGCGCCCATCGTGAGCCCTTGCACCAATCGCCCGGACACGGCCAGCGCGAACACGACCATGGGCAGCACGATCAGCGTGCCCGTCGCCATGATCTCGCCCCAGGGCAATTCATAACCGCTCATGTAGCTCGTTGCCGCAACCGGCGAGGTAATCGCGTCGCTGCGCGTGAGCACGAGCGCATAGAGCAGATCGTTCCACGAGAAGATGAACGCGAAGATCGCCGATACGACGATGCCCGGCATCGCGAGCGGCAGATTGATGCGCCAGAACACGCGCCACGGCGATGCGCCATCGAGACGCGCGGCTTCGTCGAGCTCGACGGGAATGTTGCGGAACTGGTCCGTGCAGATCCATACGACGATGGGCAGCGAGAACGTCAGATACAGCAGGATCAGCACGATATGCGTATCGACGAGATCGAGCTTCGTCGCGATCAGAAAGAACGGCACCGCGAGCACGACGGGGCTCACCATGCGGTTCGAGATGAACCAGAACCAGAGGTCTTCCTTGCCGCGAAATTCGTAGCGCGCGAGCGCATAAGCGGCTGGCGTGCCAAGCAGGATAGCGAGGACGGTCGTGCTGCTCGCGATGATGAGCGAGTTCAGCAAACTGCTCGCGACGTCATGTTCGAACAGTGCTGCCGAGTAGTGATGAAACGTCGGCGAGAACAGCCATTTCGGCGGATACGCGAGCGCATCGGCCTGACTCTTGAGGCTCGTCGTGACCATCCAGTAGAACGGAAACACCGACGACATGAACACTACGACGAGGCCCAGAAAGTGCCATACAGTAGCGCGTTTTCTTGCCGCGCGTGCGCGCTTTGCGCGTTGCGTGCCTTGCATGCCTATCGAACTCACGCGGCCTCCCGATACACGAAGCGAATATAGAGACGCGACAGCACGATCGTCAGAATGAGCAGGATGATCGCCTGTGCGGAAGCCATGCCCTGATCGAAGAGACGAAAGCCGACGCGCTGGATATAGACGCTGATGAATTCCGTCGCGGCGCCGGGCCCGCCGCGCGTCATCGTGAAGACGGCGTCGAACATCTTCAGCATATCGGCGGAACGAAGAATCAGAATCGCAGTGAGACCCGGAAGAAGATACGGACGCTGCAGGTGCCACAAAATCATGCTCCACTTCGGCGTTTCGAGGCGCGCTGCTTCTTCGGCTTCCTTCGGCACCATCGAAAGCCCGGCAAGCAGGATCAGCGCGCAGAAGGGCGTCCATTGCCAGATATCCATGATCATCACGGAGACGAACGCGAGCGTCGGGTCCGCAAGCCAGTCCTGCGGCGGAATGCCGATGAGACCTGTCAGATAGTTCGCCACGCCGAACTGCCGATTGAATATCAGGCGGCCGATGAGCCCGACCACCGCATACGTCGTCGCCATCGGAATGACGAGACTCACGCGCGCCGCCGCGCGCATCCACGGCAGCTCCGTGCGATGCAACAGCAGCGCTGCAAAGAGCCCGAGCGCGACTTCGATCGGCAAGGTCACGCACAGGAACAATGCCGTGCGTCCGAGCGCTTCCCAGAAGGTCGGATCGGTCAGCGTCGCGATGTAGTTATCGACGCCGACGAACGGCGTGCCCGAGGCCAGGTCCGCGAGCTTGTATTGATGAAACGAGTTATAGAGCGCAAGCAGTAGCGGATAGATGCCGATGATCGCGAGCGCCGCGATCGCGGGTATCAGGAACCAGAAGGCGGGCGAACGCGGCAGGACGCCGAAGTAGCGCGCGGGCTTGCGCGGTCCGCGCGCATGCATTACAGGTGATGCCATTCGATCGCCTCCGGTCCCGTGAACAGAATTACTTCAGCAAAGGCTTCTTGCCGTCGTAATAGCCCGCTTTCTTCAGGATGTCCTCGGTCTTCTGACCGATGGTCTGCGCGCCCTCCTTCACCGTCACCTGGCCGAGCATCATCTTGCTGCCCCATTCGCCGATAACTTCTGAAATCGCCGGCCACTCCGGGAAGCGCGGACGATAATCCGGCACGCCGCCCTGCCACGATTCGACCATCGGCTTCACGAACGGATACTTGTCCTGCACGGCCTTGTCCTCATAGATCGCCATGCGCGCCGGCACGCCGCCCGCTTCGAGATAAGGCTTCGCCATGGCTTCGGACGTGATCCATTGAATGAAGAGCCACGACGCGGCCTGCTTCTTCGCATTCGACTTCGCGTTCACTGCAAGCGAGAAGCCGCCGAGCGCGGGCTTAAGTCCGGCCGGTCCCTTCGGTTCGGTCGTGATCGCGAGACAGTTGCCGATCTTCGACTTGCTCGGATCGGTGAGCGTCGGATAGAACGCGGACCATTCGGTAATCATCGCGACCTGTCCTTGCGCAAGCGCGTTGACCGCTTCGGCGTGATCGAAGTCGACGATGCCCGGCGGCATGTACTTCATCAGCTTCTGCCGATATTCGAGGCCCGCCTGCGATTGCGGCGACATCAGATTCGACTTGAACTTCGCATCGAGAAGCGACCCGCCGTTCGGCCACAGCACGCGCATGAAGCTATCGGCCGACTGCGTTTCGCCTCGCCGCGATTGCAGCGCGAACGCGAACTTGTCGCCCTTCGTGAGCTTCGGCGCGTAGGTGTTGAGCAAGTCGTCCCAGGTCTTCGGCGGCTCGTCGAAGCCCGCGTCCTTCAACATGCACTTGTTGTAGAACATCAGGCCCGAGTAGTTATCGAACGGCAGGCCGTAGGTGACCTTGTCCCACGAGCCGAACGAATCGAGCAGGATCGGAAAGAAGCCCTTCAGGTTGAGATTCGGATCCGCGAGCTTCGGATCGTCGGTGAACTTCTTGATCGGCACGAGCCACTTGTTGCTCGCGAATTCGCCGATCCACACGACGTCCACGAGCACGATGTCCTGGTCGCCGCCGCCGACGAAGTTGAGCACTTCCTTTTCGCGCGTATTCTCATAGGGAATCACTTCCCAGCGCACCTTGATGCCCGTTTCCTTTTCGAACTGCGGAATGAGTTGCTGCGCGGCCTTGTAGCCGGGACGATCGAGAAAGATGGCCTTGATCGTGGTGCCCGAATACGGCTGCGCCGCTTCCTTCAGAGTCCAGGCCTGCGCGTTCGATGTTGCGAACGCCGCGCTCGCCGTGAGGAGCGCGACTGCCGCGGCGTGTTTGATCGGACCGGCTTGCATGGCCGGAATGAAGCGCTTCTTCATGCCTGTCTCCTTGGTATTTTTCGAGCGGATACGGCTTCTCTGGTGCGTTCCTTCGTGATCCCTGGTGCGCGTCGTTTCACTTGTAATTTCGGTTTTACAATTGTATATTTTGGCGCGAACAGCTTGTCAAGAACAAATTCGACGACGCATCGGATGCTGCGCTGCCGCAGCAGCAAACGGGAGACAACGCATGAGCGCAGTTCATTTGCAGCAGATCGGCAAGGCATTCGCTGGCGTCGACGTGCTGAAGGGCGTCGACATAGAAGTGACCGATCGCGAGTTCATGGTTTTCGTCGGTCCTTCGGGATGCGGAAAGTCGACCTTGCTTCGCACCATCGCCGGACTCGAACGCTGCGACTCAGGGCAAGTACTGATTGGCGGCGAGGACGTCACCGAACTCGAGCCTTCGCAACGCGGCGTCGCGATGGTGTTTCAGTCGTATGCGCTTTATCCGCACATGTCGGTGTACGAGAACATCGCGTTCGGTTTGCGCATGCTCAAGTTGCCCGAAGCGCAGATCAAGGAACGCGTGCATCGCGCGGCCGAGATCTTGCAGATCGGCCAGTTGCTCGAACGGCGTCCGCGCGCGCTGTCGGGCGGGCAGCGTCAGCGCGTGGCGATCGGCCGGTCCATCGTACGCGAGCCGAAAGTCTTTCTCTTCGACGAGCCGCTCTCCAATCTCGACGCCGCATTGCGCGTGCAGATGCGCCTCGAACTCATCAAGCTGCACAAGCAGCTCAATGCGACGATGATCTACGTCACGCACGATCAGACCGAAGCGATGACGATGGCCGATCGCATCGTCGTGCTGAATCATGGACGCGTCGAACAGATCGGCTCGCCGCTGGAGCTGTATCGCACGCCGCACAATCGCTTCGTCGCGGGTTTCATCGGCTCGCCGAAAATGAACTTCATGGATGTGCGCGTGATGCGCGTGGATGCTATGGGCGTCACCATCGAATTGCCGGGCGGCGAGTCGTTGACGCTGCCGTTCGCGGCTTCGTCCGTGCACGCGGGCGAGACGCTTACGCTTGGCATCCGGCCCGAGCATTTCGTCGAATCGGGCGGCGGCGATATCGACAGCGGCCTTGCAGGCGAAGTCATGGTGATCGAGCATCTCGGCGGCGAGACGCTGCTGCATGTCCGTTTGCCGAACGAACTCGTGATTCAGGTGAAAGGCTCGGGCGAATCGACGGCCGTCGAAGGACAGCGCCTGAACGCGGGCTTCAGCATTCGCCATGTGCATCTGTTCCGCGAGGATGGCAGCGCGCTGGAACGCATGCGCCCTGTCGCCGAAACCGCGACCGCCTGACGGTCGACGTCGCGGAAAGACTGTCGTAAGCGAAGACAGCGGCATACCCATGCTCATCGACCGGCGGTCGCCTGTGCGGAAGCGCCGCGTGTCCCATTTTTGGTGCGCGCCGCCGTTCGCAGCGATCATTTTCCCGGCGCCGGCACTAGTCGGGATTACAAATGTTCCGGAATCGCTATATACAAAACTGCAAAACGCCATGCCGATGCAGCGCAATATGTGCTTGCGTTATGTGCGCCAGCCCACACAGACCATCACGCGTTACGGTTGCGTACGTGACTAGGGATGGCTGAACGATGCGTCCACACGCAAGCGCAAACGCTCCCCTTAAGAGGCAAACGTTGTCTCCAAGGGGCTCACCGAATTTACTTGGATTGGACGACGCGCGATCATAGTTTCTGGCACGACTCGTGCAACCGCTTCCACGACCAACTGGGAGGGATGGCTAGAGCATGAAAAGAACGACACACGGCTCGCCTGTCGCGAAAGCCGCGCCGGAGTCAGATCATGCATTCAGGCATCGCATACTCGAAGGCCTAAAGGCCGGAGAATTCTGCATCGCCTATCAGGGAATCTACCGAGTCCACGGCGGCGAACTCGCGCAAATGGAAGCGCTCATTCGCTGGCGTCATCCGGAATACGGCGTATTGCTGCCAGGCGCATTCAGCGAGGCGTTCAAGGACGCCGACATCATGCGCGAACTGACATGGTTCGTGCTGGACGCGGTCGCGTCCGAAATTGGCGAGTGGCGCGAAAGTGGCGGCGCACACTATTCGGTCGCCGTGAACGTCCCGCCATCGGTCGCGGCGTTGCCGGGCTTCGCCGAGCGGATGGAATCGATTTGCCGCGCGCACGACATCACGCCCGATTGCATCGAACTCGAACTGCTGGAAAGCGAGGATCTCGCGCGCATGCCGGCGATGCGCAAGGTCGTGCGGCGTCTCAAGAACAAGGGCGTGAGCGTCGCGATGGACGATTTCGGCACCGGCTATTCATGTCTCGCCGCGCTCGGACCGATCGACTTCGGCACCGTCAAGATCGCGAAGGAACTGCTCGCCGAAGCGCCGCGCTGCCCGAACGCGTGTCTGGTCTTTTCGTCGGTGCTCACGCTTCTTACGCGGCTGAAGGTGGCGATCGTCGTCGAAGGTGTGGAAACGGCCGCGCAGGCGCAATGGATTGCGCAGTGGCCGCACGTGCTCGCGCAGGGTTTCTTTCTCGCGCGACCCGCGTTCGGCATCGGTAATGTGCCGGGCGCGCTCATCGGCCGGCCGGGGACGCGGCGCAAAGAACAGCAGACCATTCGGCTCGCGGATGCAGCATGAGGAACTGAAGCGTTTCTGGCAGCCCTCGTAAAAGCCAGGACTTCGCCGACGCGTGCATGCGTCGGCGTTTTTTTGCCTTAAATCCGCGTGCGCGTCAAATCGGTCTTCGGCGCGCTCAGCTTCAGCCCGGCAATCGCCGCACGCGTGCCAGCATCGACCGGCAGTCCCCATCGCTCGAAGAAATCCGTCAGATCGAGATTGGCCGCCATGCACGCACGCAGCACGAAGCGTTGCACTTCGTTCTGGTCGCCGCCTTCATCCTCCGTCAGCGGATGCCGCCGATACAGCTTGTGCAGCCGCGCATAGAAGCCGTTGCCGAGTGCGCGGCGCAACTGCTCGTACATGACGAGCCTGATCCAGAGCGCTTCCGATGGCATCGGAAACGACGCATCGTCGAGAAAATTGCGTGACGGCTGCGCGAAATACTGCGCCGCGAGATCGATGCGATTCTTCTTGCCGCGCGCATCGACGACTTGCAGCAGCGGCGAAGGCATCGGCGTGCCGAGGCGTTCCAGCGCATGCAGCGAATAGACGTTCACCGTCGTCTCCGTCACGCCCGGCCATGTCCAGTCCCATTGCTGATACATGTGTCCCATCTCGTGCCATACGCCCCATTCGTCGGCTTTCGCGGGCTTGAGCAAGGTCTCGGCCGCGCTATTGAGCGGCAGGCCGATCATGTAGTACGTCGCGTAGAGATACGTGTTCTGCAACTCGGCGTGGGTCGAAATCGCGTCCTGCACGAAATGCACGCGCAACGGCGACGGCGCATCGAGTGCTTCCGTGCCATCGAGTCCGGACAGTTCGTCGTGATAGCCCATGATGCGCTCGACATAATCGAGCAATGCGGCCGGATCCGCTGCGCCCGACTTGTCGTACATGGCGCGCGCGACGGTGAACATCGTGCGCTTGCCGACCATCTCGACGAGCGGCGCATCCGCATGACGCTGCAGCATCGCGCGCCATTCGGCGGGCGTCGTCGCACCTTCGACATAGAACGGCACCGGCTTGCCGCCTTCGCGCACGATGACATCGATCGACGTACGTGGCCGCTCGTTGTATCCGCTGTCGATGTATTCGAAGTAGAGCAAGCCATCGCGCGATGCGACGAACGCGTTGCGTCCTTCGGTCGCGAGGATCGTTTGCGGATCGCCCGCGGCTTGCCGCCGATAGAAGCCGTTCTTGTTGCCGACCATGACGATGAGGCCATCGGGACCATCGTCGGCGAGACCGTTCACATCGATCACGACGGTTTCGCCCTTCGACACATACAGCCCCGACGGATGATAGTCAGTCCAGCGAAAACCGCCGAGCCGTTCGGCCTCGATCGCATCGGGTGCATACGCGCTCAAGTGATAGCGCCTGCCGATGTTGTCGTAAGTCGAGCGCGCCGAAGCATCGAGCGTGCGATACGCATGATCGCCGCCATCGCTTCCGGTCTTGTACAGACGCCACTGTCCGGCCTGCGCACTGACTTCGACGGACGCACCGTCGCGCAACGCATGATGCCCGACGACGAGTCCCGTCTTCGTGCCGGTGGCCGCGATGGTCACGACGTTCGCATCGGCTTCGATGCTCCAGTTCTGCCGCGCATCGCCCGATGGCGCTTCGAGCTCGACACGCGCGCCGAGCGTCACGTAACGTCCATATAGCTTCGAGTAAAGACGAAAGCCGCTGCCTTCCTTGTCGATGGTCCAGATCTGGCTCGCGGCGCGTTCGGGCGTCCACTCGGACTGCACGAGCGCGATCGTGCCATCGCGTTGCACTTGCGCGGTCAGCGCCTTGAAAGTTGCATTCGAAACGATATAGAAGTCGCCTTCCTCGACTTTCGCGCCTGCGCCGTAAGGCACCTGCATCGCCCCGGTCTTCGATGCGAAACGCGATACCCGCACCGCGTCGTGCGGATAAAACGTCACGGGCGCGTAGTAGCGCGATGCCGCGTGTGCGTCGCACAGGGCGAAGATCAACAGCCATGACCGCCATCGCATGCGTGGCCTCCCCGATACATCGGCCGTATTCCGGCTCTTCGTCGCATATCTGGAACTTGCGCCTGATGCCGAGATACTGCCGTATCCCGCCGTCGGCGTCGAGCCCGGACATCACGCGATTGCCGCATCATGCGTCGCGCGCTTTGCGATCAACGCGATCTCGTCGTATCGACTGCCTTAATGACGCGGATGGCGTTTTCCGCGTCGTCCCGGAACAAGCGTCCGATTACGGCGTCGATGCGGGCGCCGGCTTGCCCGCCTTCTGCGCATTGATCTTCGACTGCGCGTTTTGCAGATTCTGCGGATAGTTGGTCTGCTCGCCAGCGGGGTTGTAGCCGTTCTGCTCGAGTTGCTTCAGCTCGGCGTTCTTCTTCGCGCGCGCTTCCTTTCGCTGGGCTTTCTTGATCTGCTTCGGCGTGGATGCGGCCGTGTCTTGCGCCTGCGCGATGGGCATCGAGACGAAAGCGGCGACGGACAGCGCGAGGACGGCCAACGGTGCGGTGCGTTTGTTCATGATCGATCTTCTCCGGATGGATGGCGGCGCTGGACAACGACGCTTGCGGACAACGTTAAAGCAATCGGCGATCCAAGCGCGGATGAATCACCGATCGACGATACGGCTCAGATTGCCGCGCACGCGTTGCAGAAGCGCGATCAATTGCTCGCTTTCCTGCCGGCTGAAGCCCGCGAGCGCTTCTGCTGCGATCTCGTCGCCGACGCGCCGCGCGCGGTCGAGCGCCTTCTCCGCCTTCGCGGTCATGCGAACCTGACGCTCGCGACGATCGTCGGGATTCGGGCGGCGCTCGATCCAGCCGCCCTCTTCCATGCGATCGAGCAGACGGCCGGCGGAAATCGGCGCGACTTCCAGCAGCTCGGCGAGCCGCGCCTGATTGACCTCGCCGTAATGCGAGAGATACGCGAGCACGCGGCATTGCGCGCGCGTCAGATTGAGCGATGACTTCGCCAGCACGTCGAAGCGGTTGCCGCACAGGCGGTCCACGTCCGCGACCAGAAAGCCGAAGCGTTTGTCGAGTTGGGTTTCCATCGCGCGATTATATGTAACGCCTTTCGATGCGCGCATCTCGTGTACACCCGGTAATTGACCGCATTGCGCGAGATCGCGGCCGCTCTATAATAAGCCTGCTTATCATCATCGTACTTACAAAAGCCGCCGCCTTGCGGCCACGTCCATGTCCCTCGAAGTCCCCACGGAACGCGCCGCAGCGCCATTGAACCGCGGCATGCTGACTGTCTCGATCATGCTCGCCACGCTGATCCAGACGCTCGACAGCACCATCGCGAACGTCGCGCTGCCGCATATGCAGGGCACGCTGTCGGCGTCCCAGGACGAAATCACCTGGGTGCTGACCTCGTATATCGTCGCCGCCGCGATCGCTACGCCGCTCACTGGCTGGCTCTCGGACCAGTTGAGCGTGAAGAAGCTGCTGTGTATTTCGATTGCGGGTTTCACCGTCGCGTCGGCGTTTTGCGGGCTGTCGGAGACGCTCACGCAGATCGTCGCGTCGCGGCTGTTGCAGGGCGTGTTCGGGGCGTCGCTCGTGCCGCTGTCGCAATCGATCCTGCTCGACATCAATCCACGCGAGAAACAGGGCCAGGCGATGGCCGTCTGGGGCATGGGGGTGATGGTCGGTCCGATTCTCGGTCCGACGCTCGGTGGCTGGCTCACGGACAGCTACAACTGGCGCTGGGTCTTTTTCATCAACGTGCCGATCGGTGCGTTCGCGCTCTTCGGCGTAGTGACGTTTCTGCCCGCGCAGATCGCGCGCCGCGCGGTGAAGTTCGACGCGTTCGGCTTCGCGACGCTCGGCCTTGCGATCGGCGCGTTCCAAGCGATGCTCGATCGCGGCGAACAACTCGACTGGTTCGGATCGATGGAAATCCGCATCGAGGCGATTCTCGCGGCGCTGAGTTTCGTGTTCTTCATCGCGCATACGGCGACGGCCGGGTCGCGCTCGTTCTTCAAATATCAGTTGCTGAAGGACCGCAACTTCGCGACCGGAACGTGCTTCATCTTCGTGATCGGCGCGGTGATGTACGCGACGCGCGCGCTGTTGCCGCCGATGTTGCAGAACCTGATGAACTATCCGGTCGCGACGACAGGCCTCGTCACGGCGCCGAGCGGCGCGGGCACGATGATCGCGATGCTCGTCGCCGGACGCCTGCTGAAGCACATCGATGCGCGTGTCCTGCTGCTGTCGGGATTTCTGATTTCGGCGTTCGCGCTCTGGCAGATGATGCATTACACGATCGTGCTGTCGGCATCGGATATCGTTTGGCCGGGCGTGATTCAGGGCTTCGGGCTGGGACTCGTGTTCGTGCCGCTGTCGGCGCTGACGTTTTCGACGCTCACGCCCGAGTTGCGCGCGGATGGCACCGCGACTTACAGCCTGATGCGCAATATCGGCAGCAGTATCGGTATTTCGATCGTGCAGACGCTGATGACGCGCAACACGCAGGTCGCCCACGCGGACCTCGCCGCGCAAGTGACGCCGTTCAATCCGGCGATGCAGCCGATGCTGTCCGGCGGCTCGATGACGGACATGGCGATGCTCAATCAAACGATCACGCAGCAGGCTTCGATGATTGCTTATCTCAACGACTTCAAGCTGATGTTTGTCGCGACGTTGTTGGTGGTGCCGTTGCTGCTGCTGATCCGGCCGGCGAAGAAGGCCGCGGCGGAGGAGTCGGTGGCGCATGCGGCGATGGATTGAGGTTCGTGTTTGCGTCTTTTGTGTGGCTTTCCCTCGGGCTCGTTTCGTGAAATCCTGATTTCACAGGATTCCACGACCAAAAATCAAACACCGACAGCAGCCTTCTCCAGCATCCCCCCAAACGCATCCGCCGACAAAGGCATCGCCAGCAAGAACCCCTGCATCTCATCGCACATCATGTCCTGCAAGCGATCGAGCTGCGACCCGGTCTCGACGCCTTCCGCCACGACATCCATATCGAGCGAATGCGCGAGCGCAATAATCGCCGATACGATCGCGCGCCCCTCCTGCCCGTTCTCATCCAGCCCGTTCGTGAAGAACCGATCGATCTTCAACTGCTTCGCGCGAAACCGCTGCAAATACGCGAGGCTCGAATATCCGGTGCCGAAATCGTCGATTGCGATCTCGAAACCATTCTCCTGAAACGCGCGAATCATCTCGATGGTGCGCGGCGCGTCCTGCATCGCCACCGACTCGGTGATCTCGAACATGATCTGCTCGCTCTCGACGCCTTCCTCGCGCACGATCGTCATGATGTTCGCGACAAGATCCGCCTCGTGCATCTGCCGCGGCGACAGGTTGATCGCCACCTTCACCGGCGGACGCCCTTCCGCGCGCCAACGCGACATGTGCCGGCACGTTTCGCGCACGACCCAGTATCCGATCTGCACGATCTGTCCGGAACGCTCCGCGATCGGGATGAACTCGAGCGGCGTCAACGTGCCGATCTCCGGATGATCCAGCCGGATCAACGCTTCCGCGCCCGCCAGTTCGCCGCTTTTGCCTCGGAACTTCGGCTGAAACAGAAGATAGAAATGGCCGCCATTCAGCGCCTCGTGCAACGCCTGCTGAATCTGCAGCGTCCGCACCGCCGCCTCGTTCATGCTCGCCTCGAAGAAGCGATAGGTGCTGCGCCCGCCGCGCTTCGCTTCGTACATCGCGACGTCCGCGTGCTTGAGCAGCGATTCGACGCTGTCGCCATCCTGCGAAAAGAGCGCAATGCCGATGCTCGGCATCACCTGCAACGGATGACTCCCGACGACGAGTCCCTTTTTCATCGTATCGAGGATGCGTTCGGCCATCTTCTCGGCATCCGTCGGCGCGTGCAGGTGTTCGAGCATCACGACGAACTCGTCGCCGCCCAGACGCGCCACCGTGTCGCCGCCGCGCACGCATTCCTGCAGACGTCGCGCGAATGCCTTCAGCACTTCGTCGCCGACCGTATGGCCCAACGAGTCGTTGATCGTCTTGAAGCCATCCAGGTCCATGAAGAGAATCGCGAAACGGCTGTCGCTGTGACGCGCGTTTCGGATCGCGCGATCGATGCGCTCGTTCATCGTGCGGCGGTTCGGCAGGTCCGTCAGCGTATCGAAGGTCGCCATGCGTACGATCTGCCCGTTCAGCCGCGACACCGAACCTGCAAGCAGCGCCGTGCGCGCATCGAAGCGCGACAGCACGAGCGTGATAATCAGAATGGTCAGCGTGAATAGCACGACAGTCGTCGCGAGCCAGCGCGAGTCGATGTCGTTGGCCGCGCCGCAGATCGAGCCCGGCAGAAACTCCGCCGCCGCGTTGCCCGTGTAGTGCATGCCGGTGATCGCGAGGCCCATCACCAGCGCCGACCCGAGTCGCTTGGCGAGCACGTTCGTCTGGTTCGCATCCGAGAGCGTATGGGCGATCCACAACGCCGCCCCCGATGCGACCACCGCAATCACGATCGACGCCGCGAACAGCAGCGGATCGTACGTGATCGCGGGCTGCATCCGCATCGCGGCATCGCCCGTGTAGTGCATCGCCGCGATGCCCGCGCCCATCAAGAGACTGCTCGCGACGAGGCGCTTCATCGTCAGACGCCTGCTCGTAATGACGAGCAGCGCGAAGAACGACACGAGCACCGCGATGCCGAGCGACCCGGCGGTGATCTTCAGGTCATAGCCGAGCGGGATAGGCAATTCGAACGCGAGTACGCCGATGAAATGCATCGACCAGATGCCGATGCCCATCGACGCCGCACCGCCCGCGAGCCAGACGTGCCGCGTGCGCGACTGCGCAAGCGATGCGATGCGGCCCGAGATATCGAGCGCAGTAAAGGAAGCGAGCGTGGCGACTACGAGCGATGCCGCGACCAGCCAAAAGTTATAGGTGCCGTGCATGATTGCCGTAGACCGAGAGACCCGTTTGCGTGAGCGTCTTATCGGCTTTCGTCAGGCGATCTTTAGGCCAAGATGAGAAATATTCGCAACACGGAATGCGCGAAAGTCAAAGCTGCGGATCGAGCAGCGCGGCCACGCGCTCCAGCAGCTTCTCGGTGAGCGAACGGCGGCGCCAGTCTTCGAACGTGATGCGTTTCGCGCGGGCGACGTCGTCATCGAAAATCGCCGTTTGCTGGCGCGCGAAGTCGCGGTCGTAGATGTTCAGATTGGCTTCGTCGTTCAGCTTGAAGGAGCGGCTGTCGAAATTCGTCGAGCCGACCGACACCAGGTACTCATCGACGACGATCAGCTTGCAGTGGAACATCGTCGGCTGATATTCGAACATTTCGACGCCCGCCGCGAGCAGGTCGCCCCAGCACGCGCGCGATGCCTCGCGCACCGTATGCGTGTCGATGCGCTTGCCCGGCGTGATGATGCGAACCCGCACGCCGCGCCGCGCCGCCTCGACGATCGCGTTGATCGTCAGCTTGTCCGGCACGAAGTACGCGCTCGACAAGTGGATGGAACGCGTCGCCGCGGTGATCGCCATGAGGTACATCAGCTGCATGTCGTCGCTGCCGCCGGACGGCGAGCTGCTGAACATGTGCGCGAAGCCGTCGCCCGCATCGTCGATGTCAGGAAAATAGCGCGGGCCGTGCAGCACGTTGCCCGTCGTCTTGATCCAGTTGTCCATGAACACGGCCTGCATCTGCCCGACGGCCGGGCCTTCGACGCGAAAATGCGTGTCGCGCCAGTGCTTCTCGTCCTGCGCGTGTCCGGTCCATTCCTCGGCAATGCCGACGCCGCCCGTGAAGCCGATGCGCCCGTCGATTACGAGCAGCTTGCGGTGCGTGCGGTCGTTCATGCGGCCGAGCCCGGTCCAGTGCGGCTTGTGATACTGGATCACTTCCGCGCCCGCGTCGCGCAGCATGCGCAGATAGCGCTTGTCCATCTTCGACGTGCCGACCCAGTCGAGCAGCACATGCACCGATACGCCCGCCCGAGCCTTGTCGGAGAGCGCCTGCGCGATTTGCTCGCCGATCGCGCCCGACCAGTAGATGAAGGTTTCGAAGGTGATCGTCTCTCGCGCCGCGCGAATGCCTTCGAGCATCGACGGGAAAATCTCGTCGCCGTTCACGAGCACCTCGAAGCGGTTGCCGCCGACCACGGGCGGACCGAGCAGCAAGCCCATCGAACGGAGAAACTGCGGGTCGTCGCTCGCGTACAGCCGTTCGATCCTGTGCTCGATCTTCTTTTCGCCGCTCGTCAGATTCGCGATCACCAACACGACGACGAGCGTCACGACAACGGTCAGGACAATCAGGGCAATCGTCGGCATGCGCGGCCTCGCGAAGCGAACATTCGTCCGGATTCTAGTGCAAGCACGTTCCGGACCGCGCAACGGCCGCCGCTTCCCTTAGCTCTTCGCCGGCATCCAGCCCTGCTCCTGGCCGAGCTTGGCGATCTGCTTGGCGATGGTGTCGCCGAGGCGCTTTTCATCGGACGACACATCCGCGTGCTTCGTCTCCGACACCGCGTGCAGCCCGCCCGACACCGCGAGCGATGTCGCGACGTGCCCCGCCGCCGCGCCGACGCCCGCCATTTCCGCGACGCCCGGCGCGTGGCCGCTGTCGGCTTTCGCGTCGAATTGTTCGAGCAGTTGCGGCACGCCGTTCGCGGGCTTGAGGACGACCTGCACCGTCGCGCCGACCTTGCTTTCGCCCGCGCCGAGGCCGATCACCATGCGGCGGCGGCGATTGCCCGCATCGATCGTATTGATGCTTCCTTCGACGACGAGCACGCTCCGATCTTGCGGCGGCGGCACGTCGGCGCGGATCGCGGGGAGACCCATCGATTGCAGTTTGGCGACGATTTCGTTCGCGACTTCCTCGCGCGCCGCGATGGCGTCTTGCGTCTGCTTCCGCGCTTGCGAATCGCCGGACATCGCCGAGCCGAGCTTCGAAATCAGGCCGTGATTGTCGAGCTTGACGTCGTTCGCATCGCTGGCGAATGCGTAGACGTAGATCGCGTCGGGGCGCACGGCGGGCGCAGCCGCGACGGTCTGCACGTACTGCCCGTACTGATTCGATGCCTGCGCCGGATTGCTCGCGCATCCCGCAAGCAGCGCCGTGCCGACGACGAAACCGGCGAGCGCCGCGCCGCGCACTTTCTTGAACAAGTTGATCGAGCTGGACATGTTGCACCTCCTGTGTGGATTCGTGGATGCGTGACACGGCTCGGTTCTCGCTGCTGCATCTGCTTCGTTTCACGCTGGACGCAACTATGGACGATGACCGCGGCGGAAGCCATCGAGCATTTATGTCGCGGGGTTTCACGGGCGGCGAACGCTTGCCGGACGCGGCTTCAGCAACGTACTGCGCTTATGGCTAACATCCCGGAACGCGTCGTGGCGAAATCGCCGGCGCATTCCGCCAACCCAATCGAAGGAGCAGACATGGATCTCAAGATCGGCAACAAGCTCGCGCTGGTATCCGGATCGACGAAGGGCATCGGACATGCCATTGCCGTGGCGCTCGCGCGTGAAGGCGCGCGCGTGATCATCAACGGCCGTTCGCAGGCGTCTGTCGATGCGGCGCTGGCTAAACTGCGCGAACTCGTGCCCAACGCACAGGGCGAAGGCTTCGCCGGCGACGTCTCCGACGCAGCGCAAGTCGACGCGCTCGTGAAGCGCTTTCCGCACGTCGATATTCTCGTGAACAACATGGGCATCTTCGATCCGAAGCCGTTCGAAGAGATTCCCGACGACGAATGGCTGCGCTTTTTCAACACCAACGTGATGTCGGGCGTGCGCCTGTCGCGCGCGTATCTGCCGAAGATGAAGGAGAAGAACTGGGGCCGCGTCGTGTTCATCAGCAGCGAGAGCGGCATTCAGATTCCCGTCGAGATGATTCATTACGGCGTGACCAAATCGGCGCAGATTTCGCTCGCGCGCGGCCTCGCGGAAACCTGCGCGGGCACCGGCGTGACCGTCAATTCGGTGCTGCCGGGGCCGACGAGCTCCGAAGGCGTCACCGAGTTCGTCGAGAAACTGTCGGGCGGCAAGAGCTTCGGCGAATTCGAGAAGCAGTTCTTCGAAGAAGCGCGGCCCACGTCGATTCTCAAGCGCTTCATCACGCCCGAGGAAATCGGCAGCATGGTGGCGTACGTGTGCTCGGAGCTTTCATCGGCGACGAACGGCGCGGCGTTGCGCGCGGATGGCGGCGTCGTGCGCGCGGCGTTCTGAGCGCGCTAGGCCTTCAACGACGACGCCAGCTCCAGCGCCGCAACGATAGCCGCGACGGTTTTTTCGCGCGCGGCTTCGTCGTTCTGGCGCAGCGCGTAGGACGGGTGATACGTCGCGACGACCAGCTTGTCCCGATACGGCACGACGCGCCCGACATGCGCCGAAAGCGTCGCGCGCCGTCCGAAAAGCGCGGCCAACGCGGTCGCGCCGAGCGTGACGATCACCTTCGCGCCGACGTCATGCAGTTCCTGTTCGAGCCAGTACGAACAGGCTTCGACCTCCTGCTGCGCGGGCGTCTTGTGCAGACGGCGCTTGCCGCGCGGCTCCCATTTGAAGTGCTTCACCGCGTTGGTCAGATAGACGTGCTCGCGCACGACGCCGGCACGCTGCATCGCGTCCTGAAGCAGTTGCCCGGCCGGTCCGACGAACGGCTCGCCCTTCAGATCCTCCTGATCGCCGGGCTGTTCGCCGAGCAGCATGATGCGCGCATCGGACGGACCGGCGCCATGCACCGCCTGCGTCGCGTTGCGCCACAGATCGCAGCGGCGGCAAGTATCGAGCGATGTGGGCGCGTCCCGCTCCGGCTGCGCTGCGAGCGCATCGACCTGAACCGCCTTGCCGCCGAGCGCGCCGACGTTTTGCGCCTGCGCGACGCGTCGCGCGCCGCCGCGCGCATCGCTGACGAGCTTCGGGATCAGTGCGCCTTCCGGCAGCCCTTTCCAGAAACGCACCGGCATATGCTGTTCGAGCGCGGATTCGTTCAGTCGCGCCGGATTGAAGATGCTGCGGTAGTAGGTCATCCAGAGCGCTTCGGCGGCATCCGGCAAGACCGCCGCATGATCCGACGCCAGCGCGCGGCCGCGCTCCAGTTGCAGGCGCTCGCCGTCGAACATCGCGGCGCCGTCGGGCGTTGCGATGAGCCACGTCGAGCGTCCCATGCGCGCGGCGAAATGCTCCGCGCCCCACGCGAGCACGTCGTGATCCGGCTCGTACCACGCGACGAATTCCGGCGCGCCGAGCGACGCGTCGCGCTGCCGGAAGCGCACATACGCGATCATGTCGTGCTGCGCGCGGCGCACCGCCTTCGCCATCTTGTAGAGGCGCGCGCCGTCTTCATCGGCGGGCGATGCCACCGAGCGGTCGCCCTGCGCCCAGCGCCACAGCACGCGATATAAAAAGCTCCAGCGGCGCGCGTCGCGAAAATGCGCGGCGTCTTTCAGCAGCGATGCGAGTTCGCGCGACACGCGGATAGGCGGCGCATCCGCTGCCTTCGCCGCTTTCGCCGATCGCGCCGACTCGTTGAACAACGCCGGCTCCGCCTGAGCCGTACGCCAGTCGATCGATTCGGGCGGGAGCTTTTGCGCGAGCGCATCGAGCGCGGCGACGCGCCAGGCGTCGAATTCGTCGTCGATGGCGATGACGTGCATCAGATCAGCGAAAGCTGCACCGGGCCGGTCGCGAGCGCGCGCCGCAGACTGTCCGAAGGCGCTTCGTCGAGCGGCGGCCGGTAATCCGCCGTGACGACGAACGGCTTCACCTTGTCCATGCCGCAGCGCAGCCGCACGAGATCGTGATAGCGCACGCGCCGCTCGCGCCGCAACTCCACGATGCGCTTCGCGTTGCGCATGCCGATGCCCGGCACGCGCGCGATCATGCGCGCGGGCGCGGCGTTCAGATCGACGGGAAAGCGCTCGCGATGCGCAAGCGCCCACGCGAGTTTCGGATCGACATCGAGCGGAAGATTGCCGGCATCGCCGAGCAGTTCGGCGGCGGCGAAACCGTAGCCGCGCATCAGAAAATCCGCCTGATACAGCCGATGCTCGCGCAAGAGCGGCGGCGCTTTCGACGGCACGCCCGAGGGGCTGTCAGGAATCGGGCTGAACGCCGAGTAATACACGCGCTTTAGCTGATAAGAGCCGTACAGCGTTTCGGCGGTGCCGAGGATCGTGCGGTCGTCGGTTTCATCGGCGCCGACGATCATCTGCGTGCTCTGCCCCGCCGGCGCGAACTTCGGCGCGCGCGGCTCCGCTTCCGATTCCTCGCGCGCGACGCGGATGTTGCCCATCGCCAGCTTGATCGTGCGGCCGCTCTTTTCCGGCGCGAGCCGCTCGAGGCTGATTTCCGTCGGCAATTCGATGTTCACGCTCAGACGGTCGGCATAGCGTCCCGCTTGCGCGATGAGTTCGGGATCGGCATCGGGAATCGTCTTCAGATGGATGTAGCCGCGAAATCCGTGCTTCTCACGCAGCAATTTCGCGACGAGGACGAGCTGCTCCATCGTGTAGTTCGACGAACGAATCACTCCGGAACTGAGAAACAACCCGTCGATGTAATTGCGACGGTAGAAATCCAGCGTGAGCGTAACAACTTCTTCCGGCGTGAAGCGCGCACGCGGCACGTTACTGGACCGGCGATTGATGCAGTACCGGCAGTCGTACAGACAAAAGTTCGTCAGCAAAATCTTGAGCAGCGAGACGCAGCGCCCGTCGGGCGTGAAGCTGTGGCAGATGCCGGAGCCGGTGCTCGCGCCGAGGCCATCGATGCCGCGCGACTCGCGTTTGGGCGCGCCGCCGCTCGCACACGACGCGTCGTATTTGGCGGCGTCGGCGAGAATTTCGAGCTTTTCGGAGAGATCCATCTTGATTATGATACTGTATGTTTATACAGTATCTCACGAGAGGCGCGGAGTCAAAGGTAATCACGGCATCGCACGCTTCGCGCCTGCCCTCGCAATCTCTTTCGGAGCCTTTCATGCGATTCGACTACAAGACGTTTCACATCGACTGCACCGCCCATCACGACGAAGACGGCAGCTACTACGCGCACGCACGCATCACGCGTCCGGCGGACGAGCGCACCGCGCATGCGGAAGTATTCGAATCCGGCGAGCTGGATGCGTTCGCGAGCGAGTCGGATGCCGTCCATTGCGCGCGGGCGTGGGCCATCGAGTGGTGTGACGAGGCGACTGCATGACAATTCGATTTCTTCCCGCGGCACGGTGATTGCGCAATGTAATCTGCGACGCCGCAGCTTTGCGCAAGGCGGCGCGCATCGAGATCATTGATCAACGGGAGGAAACCATGAAGAACGCAAAGAGAAGTTTGATTGTGTCGGCCATGATTCTGGGCTTGTCGGGCGCGGCATTCGCGCAAGGCGCGGGCGGCGGTGCCGGCGGCGGCGGCGCGGGTGGCGCAGGCGCGGGTGGCGGCACGGCGGGCGGCAACGGGGCCGGTCAGGGCGGCACCGGAATGGGCACGCCGAACAGCAACGGTGTAACCGGCTCGACGTCGGGCGCATCGGGCTCGAACACGATGGATTCGTCCAAGGGCAGCAGCAAGATGCACAAGAAGGGCAGCTCGGGATCGAACATGTCGAGCGGCACCTCCGGCAAGTCGGAATAAACGTATTGAGTTTCCGCATTTCGGCGCGCCCGGACTTTCGCAAGTCCGGGCGCGTTTTTCGTGCTTCTTCTTTAAACCCGCACGCCTATCCCCACCAAGGTATCCCTGCCAGATAGGGATTTCTCGCGCCTTCCCATCGCCGTAAGGTAATCCCCGAGCGCCATTCGTCGCGCCCGGTGCGTCGTCATTTGTCGCGTCGGACGAAGCGAGCCCGCGCTCGATCCATTCATCCGTCCATCGGCAAAGCGGCAAGGAGTCCGAGACTCGCGTTCCCGGCTGCTTGTGCATTCGTTTCAAGGAGCTGGAACATGAAGGCAAAGATCAACCCGAAATTTCTCGCGATGATGGCAGCATGCGCGGTCGTGTCAGGAATCGGTGTCGCGCACGCGCAAGGCATGCCCGCCGATGCGCAGCAACTCGTCCAGACGATGCGCCCGATGTACATGTCGCAGGCCATGCCCGATGAATCTCAGACGCAAACCGCCGCGACGCCGCAACAAGCCTCCGGCGGCGACTCCGCGTATGGCGGCATGAAGCCCGCCTCCGCGAGCGGACATCGCGATAGCGACTGCAGCCCGGCGAACTGCAACGTTTTCTTCGGTCAGTAGGCGCGACGCCTTATTCCGTGTGAGTCGTCCAGGCGAATGTCGCGCTGACCGACTCGCCCGGTTCCAGCACCGCGCCGCCCTTCGCGGCGCGGTCGACATCGAGATTGACCCAGTCCGCCACGTTGCTCACCGGCTCAACGCAGAGCAAATCGGGATGCGACTTCGGTGCATACACCACCAGGGCATCGAACGGCGCTTGCGCGCTGAGCGCGACCGCGCGGCGTTCGTCGGGCCACGCGATCGTCGCCGTGCGCGACCAACCGGCGAAGTTGTTGTCGAGATCGAAGGCATCGGCGGACATGCCTTCTTGCGACGCCATCGCATCGACGCACGGATGCGCGCCCGCATGCGTCGGCAGCAGATCGGGCGTGCTGTGCCACATCGACGCGACGCGTGCGTGAACGCGCGTATTGCGCGTGCGCGGATAGTACGGGTGATGTCCCATGCCGAACGGCATCGGCCGATCGGACAGGTTGCGCGCGGAGAGCGTCACGCTTAGCGTGTGGTCATCGAGCGCGATGTCCTGCGTCGCCTCGTATGCGAACGGCCAGTGACGCGCGGCATCGCGCGAGGGTTCGTGCAAAAAATGCAGACGCGCGCGGGCGTCCGACACATCGCCGACACGCCACGGCAAGCGCCACGCGTTGCCGTGCAGCGCGTGCGCAAAGGCGTTGCCGTCGCCGGAAAGATCGATGAGCGCACCGTCGAACACGAAGCGCGCTTCGCGGATGCGATTGCAGTACGGCAGGAGCGGAAAGCTCGCCATGCCGAGCGGATCGCGTGCGGCCAGCGCGGCGGGCGTCGCGGGACGCAACCAGTCGATCGTACGTCCGTCGCGCGTTTCGTCGAAGGCCGCGATCGATCCGCCCACGTGCGGCGCAAGCAGCACGCGCCGCGCGCCATGACGCAGTTCGACGAGCGGATCGGACGGCGCGGCGCTCAATATGCAAACTGCCGATAGCTTTCGTCGAAGGTGCGCGCCGTCGTTTCCACCTGAGGATTGAAGCGCAGCAGCCGCCGCGCGCGCGGAGGCAACGCGGCGAAGACGTCGCGCGGCACGTCGATATGCACCTCGGGCCGGAAATACCACGCGCGGCTGTAGCCGATCACGACCATCGGACGCGGCTCGCCGATGAGATTCGGCGTACCGCGATGCAGGCCGCGCACATCGCGAATCATCACGTCGCCGACTTTCATCGGCACGCGCTCGGCGGGGAAGCGCCCTGCTTCGAGACCGGCCAGCGCCTCATCGCGCGACATGCGATGCGTGCCACGCGTCGTTTCGAGCGGACCGTTGCGGTCATCGACATCGACGAGCGGGAAATTCACCGCGAGCTGGAACGAAGGCGTTTCCGGCGCATCGTCGAAGAGCGGCGGCGTATCGCGATGCCAGTCCTGGAACTCTGAACCGAGCACCGGCGTGTCGGTGGCGAGCTGGCACATCACCGGATCGCGCCCGGCCACGCGTTCGACGATCCCGACGATGTCTTCATCGCAGAAGACCGACGGGTCCGCGAACTCGCCTTCGAACGGCAGCGTGACGTAATAGCGGCCCGGTCCGCGATTGCCGCTCGCCGACGCCTCGCGCGCTGCATCGACGTGCGGTTGCAGAAGCGGCGCGAACGCATCGCGCCATGCGTCGATCGTCGCGCGCGGGAAATGATCGCGCAGCAGGACGAAGCCGTCTCGTTCGAACGCTTCGGCGAGCGCGTCTCGCGCGCTCTCGTCGTACTTGCCCATGCACTTTCTCCTCGTTGCGAGTGCGAAAACAGAATCGCATGCGTGTAATCCGCTCGTCAATATTATTAGTAATAACCAGTGAAAACCCTGAGCAGAAATGACCAATAAAAACGTGCTTTCCGCGTCGTTCATCACTAATATTAGTGGCAAGTTTCTCCGGCCCGCGAGACAGGTTTCGCGCAGAGTTCAGCCGCCCGGCGCGGCACGCACAATGAAAAAATCCACGCAACGCCGCCCGACGATGACCGACATCGCGAAGCTCACCGGAGTCTCGCAATCGACGGTCTCGCTCGTGCTGAACAACGCAAGCGGCGCGAAGTTCTCCGACACCACGCGCGACAAGGTGCTGCGCGCCGCGCAAGATCTCGGCTATCGCATGACGCAGCGCGAACCGGTCGCCGCGCTCGATAGCCAGCGCGAGCGCAATCTGATCGTCTATCTCGCCGACGAAATTTCGACGAGCCCGCATCCGGTCGTGAGCATCGACGGCGCGCGGGACGCGGCCTTCGCCAACGGGCGCATGCTCGCCGTCTATTCGACGCACGGCAATGCGGAGATCGAGGCGCGCGTGCTCGACGCGACGCTCGGCAATCCGAACGTGCTCGGCGTGATCTACGCGACGGTCTATACCCGCCGCGTCACGCTGCCGGCCGTGCTCGCCAAGGTGCCGACCGTGCTGCTCAACTGCTACACGAGCGATGCGAGCGTGTCCTCTGTGGTGCCGGCGGAAGTCGCGGGCGGGCACACCGCGACGGATCATCTGCTGGCCGCGGGGCACAAGCGCATTGGCTATATCAACGGCGAGCCGTGGCAGGACGCGGCGCGCGATCGTCTGAAGGGCTATCGGACCGCGCTCGCCACAGCCGATCTGCCGTTCGCGCCGGAACTGGTGCGCGAAGGGGACTGGAGTCCCGACACCGGTTTCGAACAGACGCTCTCGCTAATGCGCGAGCCGAATCCGCCGACCGCGATCTTTTGCGCGAACGACCTGATGGCGCTCGGCGCGATCGAGGCGTTGAAGCAGCTCGGACTGCGCGTGCCCGACGATGTATCCGTGCTCGGCTACGACGATCAGGAAATCGCGCGGCATACGCATCCGCCGCTTTCGACCGTCGTGCTGCCGAACTATGAGCTAGGGCGCTGGGCAGTCGAGACGCTGCTGCAGGAAGAAGAGAACCGGGCCGCGGGCGCACCCGTTCGGCGTCGCACCGTGAAGCTGGACGGACCGCTGATCGAGCGCGGCTCCGTCGCGGAAAACACCGAGGCCAAACAGTTGGCCATTAATAATATTAGCGATTGATCGTTAATGAAATGCGCTGAAGCAATCGCCGCATTCGCACGGAACGCGGTACGCAGTTTGACTCTCGCAGCAGGCAGACCGGGCAACACCAAGCATCGGCGTCATCAGAAAAAGCCTAACCATTCAATGGAGGAAGACATGCTGTCATTAGATAAGAAATCGCGCCTGGGCCTGCGCCCGCTCGCTGCCGCACTGACCGCCCTGACCGCACTCACGCTCGCGGCCGGCTTCACCGCCGCCCACGCCGCCGACGACGGCCTGCCGAAGATCCCGAACAAGAAGCCGTTGAAGGTCGGCTTTGCGCAGACCGAGAGCAATAATCCGTGGCGTCTCGCGGAGACGAAGAGCTTCAAGGACATCGCGGCGAAATGCGGCTGGCAGATGGTCATGACCGACGCCAACAGTTCCGCGGCGAAGCAGGTCTCGGACATCCAGAGCATGATCGCGCAGCACGTCGATCTGCTCGTCTTCCCGCCGCGCGAGGAAAAGCCGCTCGTGCCGGTCGTGATGCAGGCGAAGAAAGCGGGCATTCCCGTGATTCTGGTCGACCGCAACATCGATCAGTCGATGGCGAAGGCGGGCAAGGACTACATCACGTTCATCGGCTCGGACTTCATCGATCAGGGTCAGCGCGCCGCCGACTGGCTCGTGAAGGCGACCAACGGCAAGGCGACCATCATCGAGCTGGAAGGCTCGACGGGCGCGTCCGCCGCGAACGATCGCAAGAAAGGCTTCGACGATGTCATCGCGAAGAATCCCGGCATGAAGATCGTTGCGTCGCAAAGCGGCGACTTCGCGCGCGACAAGGGCCGTCAGGTGATGGAGACGCTCTTGCAGGCGCATCCCGACGTGACCGCGGTCTACGCGCACAACGACGAAATGGCGCTCGGCGCGATCGCGGCGATCAAGGCGGCGGGCAAGCAGCCGGGCAAGGATATCGTTCTCGTGACGATCGACGGCACCAAGGGCGGCCTCGAAGCGATCAAGGCGGGCGAGCTCGGCGCGAGCGTGCAATCCAGCCCGTTCTTCGGACCGCTCGCATGCGACGTCGCGCAGAAGTACGCGAAGGGCGAAACGGTGCCGCCGTGGGTGAAGGTCTCGGATCGCTTCTACGACAAGAGCAACGTCGACGCAAGCATGCAGTACGGGTACTGAGCGAAGTGTGTGTGTGACTTGCGGGCGTCTGATCGGAGGCGCTCGCTTTTTCATTTCGACGGATATCACGCATGGCTCAGACTCCCCTTCTCGACATGCAGGACATCGATATCGCGTTCGGCGGCGTCGCTGCGTTGAAGCGCGCGCGCCTGACCGTCGCAGCAGGCGAAGTGCACGCGCTCATCGGCCAGAACGGCGCGGGCAAGTCCACGCTCATCAAGATTCTCACGGGCGCGTATCGCAAGAGCGCGGGCACGATTCGCTTCGATGGCCGCGAAGTCGATTTCCGCACGCCGAAGGAAGCGCGCGAAGCGGGCATCAGCACGATCTATCAGGAGATCAATCTCGTGCCTTTCCGCTCCGTCGCGGAAAACATCTTTCTCGGGCGCGAGCCGCGCCGTTTCGGTCTCATCGACTGGAAGATAGTGCAACGGCGTGCGAGCGAATTGCTCGAATCGTTCGGATTGCGTATCGATGTGAGAAAGCCCGTGCGCGACTATTCCACCGCGATTCAGCAGATGGTCGCGCTCGCGCGCGCGGTGTCGTCGGATGCGAAGATGGTCATCATGGATGAATCGACGTCCTCGCTCGACGAGCGCGAAGTCGAGCTGCTCTTCACCGTCGTGCGCCGCTTGCGCGACGACGGGCGCGCGGTCATCTTCGTCTCGCATCGGCTCGATGAACTCTATGCGCTGTGCGATCGCGTCACGGTGATGCGCGACGGCCAGACCGTCGCTGAAAACACGATGCAGCAGATGGACAAGCTGAAGCTCGTCACGACGATGCTCGGCCGCACGCTCGCCGCCGTCGTGCATGAAGACAGCGCGGTGAAGGAAGCGAATCTCGCGAAGCGCGGTCCGGTCGCGCTCGCGGCGCAAGGGCTCGCGGCGGGCGCGAAGGTCACGGACGTATCGCTCGATGTTCACGCGGGCGAAGCGGTCGGCCTCGCGGGCCTGCTCGGCTCGGGCCGCACGGAAACGATGCGCCTGCTCTTCGGCGCGGATCGCCCGGCGAAAGGAACGCTCGATATAAACGGCGAGCCAGCATCGTTCAAATCGCCGAAAGATGCGATCGCGCGCGGCGTCGCGTATCTGACGGAAGATCGCAAGGCCGAAGGCATCGTGCCGGAGCTTTCCGTGCGCGACAACCTCACGCTCGTCTGCCTGCCTGCGCTGACGAAACGCGGCGTCGTCGATGTCGCGAAGCAGCGCGAGATCGTCGATGGCTTCATCGAATCGCTCGGCATCAAGCTACGCTCGCCCGATCAGCCGATACGCGAACTTTCCGGCGGCAATCAGCAGAAGGTGCTGCTCGCGCGCTGGCTCGCGACGCACCCTCGCCTCTTGCTGCTCGACGAGCCCACGCGCGGCATCGACGTGGGCGCGAAAGCCGACGTCGCGAAGATCGTGCGCGAATTGCGCGATGCCGGCATGGCGGTGCTGCTGTCCGCATCGGAACTGGAAGAACTCACGGCAGTGGCGGATCGCGCAGTCGTGATCCGCGACGGCGAAACGGTCGCGCAACTAGACGGCGCGCAGATGAACGAGGCGTCGATCATGGATGCGATCGCGTATGGCGCGGGCGCCGAGTCGACGCTCGCCGAGGCGGTAGAGGAAGCGAAACATGATCGATGATACGCAACGGGCCGCGCCGATCGTGCAGGCATCGGCAAAGAAGAAGCGTGGCGTGGCGATTCAGCGCGAAGTCGCCGTGCTGCTCGCGATGATCGTCTTCAATCTGATCTTCACGCAGCACTTCGTTTCGCTGCAGACGTTCAACGTGAATCTCACGCAAGTGGTGACGATCGTGATCGTCGGCATCGGCATGACGCTCGTCGTCGCGACGGGCGGCATCGACCTGTCCGTGGGCGCGTCGATGGCGATAGCCGGTGCGCTCGCGCCGATGCTCTTCATGAACATCGACGGGCCGCTCGGCATCGTGCTTGCGTTCACGCTGCCGATCGTCGCCGCCGCGTTATGCGGCGTCTTCAACGGCTTTCTCGTGACGCGACTGAACGTGCAGCCGATCGTCGCGACGCTCGTGCTCTTCATCGCGGGCCGCGGCATCGCGCAAGTCGTCACCGATGGGAGCCTTCAGGCGTTCACGAATCCCGCGTTTCAATGGATCGCGCTCGGCAAGATCGCGGGCGTGCCGTTCCAGATTCTCCTGATGCTCGTGCTCGTCGCACTCTTTACGTGGATCGTGCGCAAGACGCTGTTCGGCAAGTTCCTGCTCGTGACGGGCGGCAATGAGGACGCCGCGTATCTCTCGGGCATTCCGACCGCGCGCGTGAAGATGATCGCGTACACCGTATGCGCGGCGCTCGCCGGGCTAGCCGGGCTGATTTCGATCTCGGTGAATTCGTCGTCGGATGCGAATGTCGTCGGTCTCGGCGTGGAGCTCGATGCGATCGCGGCGGTCGCGGTCGGCGGCACCGCGTTGACGGGCGGCAAGGCGTATATCACGGGCACGCTGATCGGCGCGCTCATCATCCAGTTGCTGCGTTATACGCTGCTCGCGCACGGCATTCCGGATGCCGCCGCGCTGGTGCTGAAGGCCGCGATCATCATCGTCGCGGTGTACGTGCAACGCAAGCGAGGTTGAACGTCGACATGAAAAAGAACTTGCCGATTCTCATCGCGCTCGCGGCGCTGCTCGTGCTCGGCGTCATGCGTTACGAACATTTCGCGGACGCGTACAACATCACGTCGTTCTGGCGATACAACTCGATGTTCCTGCTGATCTCGATCGGCATGGCGTTCGTCATCATCACGGGCGGCATCGATCTGTCCGTCGGCGCGGTGGCCGCGCTCGCGAGCGTGGTGTCGGCGCTGGCGAGCCCGCATGGCGGGCTCGCCGCGGTGCTTTCCGGCTCGCTCGCAGGCCTCGCGGTGGGCGTGCTCAACGGGCTCGTCATCACGCATATGCGGATCCTGCCGTTCATCGTCACGCTCGCGACGAGTCTCGGCGCGCATGGGCTTGCGTTGCTGCTCGGGCATAACGACGCGGTCGGCATTTCATCGGATTCGAACTTCGCCGCATTCGGTCAGGGCGATCTGTTCGGCTTGCCGATACCGGGCATCGTGTCGGCGCTGACCGCGTTTGCCGGATGGATCGCGCTGCGCAGTTCGCGCTTCGGGCGGCATGCGCTCGCCATCGGCGGAAGTGAGGAAGCGTCGCGGCTGATGGGCCTGAACGTGGACCGCACGCTCGTCATGGTGTATGCGCTGAGCGGCTTGCTTGCGGGCATCGCCGGTGCGATTCTGGCCGCGCAGTTCGGCGCGGGACAGCCGAATGAAGGCGTCGGATGGGAGTTGTTCGCGATTTCCGCGGTCGTCCTCGGTGGCACGCGACTGACCGGCGGCGATGGGTCCATCGCGATGACCGTCGCGGGCGTCGCGTTGCTCGGGCTCGTGTTCAATCTGCTCAACTTCGAGAACGGGCTCGGGTTCATTTCGCTTTCCGCCTACTGGCAGTCGGTGATTCGCGGTGCGTTTCTACTGCTCGTGATCTTGCTGCAGGCGCGGGTTTTGAGTGGGAACAATAAGGTGAAAGTGGCGCACTGAGGTTTGCTTTCTCTACGGTGGATTTCGCCGGATCCCGTTTTGCTTTCGGCTTATTAGCGTTGCCCCTGTGCTAATAGTCCAACGCGAAAACGGGATCCGGCGAAAAAAACATCAAGCATGCCGATGCTCGGGCAACACGTCATGCGCCATATCGTCCCGCTGCGTCCCGGCACCAGCACCAGTCCCGGCCCCAGGAATCCCCCGCCCGCGCAGCGAACACCCGACCGTCTCGGTAACGAACACCAACGCAACCGCGCCAACCGCACAAGCCCCCATCATGTAATACGCCGGCACCAGCGTGCTGCCTGTGCGTCCGATCAGCCAATCGGTGACCATCGGCGCGGTGCCGCCGAAGATCGACGTCGACACGTTATAGGCGATCGCCATCCCCGCATACCGCGCCTGCGTCGGGAACATCGCCGGA
The DNA here is from genome assembly GCF_022879815.1 of Caballeronia zhejiangensis. Classification (NCBI taxonomy): domain Bacteria; kingdom Pseudomonadati; phylum Pseudomonadota; class Betaproteobacteria; order Burkholderiales; family Burkholderiaceae; genus Caballeronia; species Caballeronia zhejiangensis. The sequence goes on along the minus strand of NZ_CP084285.1, from coordinate 1,006,838 downwards.
AACATCGCGGAGATGCTCGCGAGTTGCGGCACATACAGCAGCCCCAGCACCGCAAGCCCGATCAGCGCGCCGGCAATGCCATGGGTCATCAGCGAGAACATCGGCACGGCCGCGACGAAGATGCCGACGAGCGAAAGCCACCACACCTTCTTGCGTCCGATACGATCCGACAGCGCGCCCGCGAACGGCAGCAGCACCATCATCGACAGCATGCCGATGAGCGGCAGCAGCAGCGAGAGGTTGTCGCTCATGCCGAGCTCCTTCTTCATGAACGTCGGCATATAGGCGAGCAGCACGTAGTTCACGACGTTGAGCGCCACGACGAGCCCGCCGAGCTGCAAGAGCGGCTTCCAGTAGCTCGCGAACAGTTCGCCCAACGACACACCCGTCTGATGCTCTCGCTCCGCCGCTTCGGCGCATTCGCGAAACACCGGCGTGTCCTCCATCTTCGAGCGCAGATACAGTCCGATGAGACCGAGCGGCGCCGCGACGAGAAACGGCAGGCGCCATCCCCACGCGTGCATCGCGTCGTTGCCGAGCAGCACCGAGCAGCCGAGCATCAGGAACGCGCCGAGCGAAAAGCCCGCGAGCGTGCCGAATTCGAGAAAGCTGCCGCAAAAGCCGCGCTTGTGATCGGGCGCGTATTCGGCCATGAACGTGGCCGCGCCGCCATACTCGCCGCCCGTCGAGAAGCCCTGGATCATGCGCAACGCGACGAGCGCCACGGGCGCCCATATGCCGATGCTTCCATATGAAGGCAGCAAGCCGACGAGCAGCGTCGCCATCGACATGATGATAATGGTCAGCGCGAGCACATGCTTGCGGCCGAGACGATCGCCGAGCGGTCCCCAGAAGAGGCCGCCGAGCGGACGCACGAGAAACGAAATCGCGAACGTGGCGAGGGCGAAGAGCGTGGCTTGCGCGGTGCTGCCGGGAAAGAGCGCGGCCGAAATGTAGGTCAGGCCGTAGCTGTAGATGCCGTAGTCGAACCACTCGGTCGCATTGCCTATTGCCGAGGCGGCCATGGCGCGTCGAATCGGCGCGCGCGAGGGCGTCTCATCGGGCGCCGCGTGTTGACCCTGCCTCGTGGATGGTTGCACGTCACTCATAGTCGTCTTCCGGATGCGTCATGGACCCGGTGCTGCGCTCGAGTTCGCGCGCCATGCACCGCCTTGAGATCAAGATACAGACGCATGCCGCTTGCCTGGCATGTCCTAGGACGATGACGGCGCTGGGGTTTTCCCGAGCGCGCGGGCCATTCTTGCCGATCGTCTGTGGACTCGCCGGGGCTTCTTACCGCGCGGCTCGCAGCCTCGACGCGCTCACGGGGATGAGACGTTCCGCCTGCGTCGAAAGCGCATGTCATAGGACAATGCGCGAGCGCGGATCATGGCTCCGGATTGGCGAGATCCGCCGCGACGATGCGGTGGCCGAGCGCTTCGGCCGCCCGCCGCGCGTCCTCGCTCGATTCGAACGGGCCGATGGTCTCGCAGCCATCGAACGGATAGAGCACGCGCTTGTCGCGCTTTCTCACGACCTTCAGCGTGCCGATGTGCAGGCCCGTCGCATTCACCACATACGACGCGTAGATATCGAAGTCTTCGTGCGCGCCTGCGCCTGATGTCGAGGGGGCTTTAGGCATCGGTCTGGACATGGTTTCGCTTGATGTGATGCTGGCGCCTGACGGTCACGCGCACGTTATCGATTTGAGCGACACGTCCAGCAAATCCCGTGCCGCACTGTCCCGAACGCCTTGCAGGACGGGGCTGACGCGCGTGCGGCCATTGCAAGAAAATGGGTTTTCCGTGCGAGAATCCGGTATCGTTCGCACCCGCGTCCGGAAGCGCACATGAACGATTCGAACCCTACGACGGGCAGCGTCCCTGACAAACCTGCATCGCCTTATCGAGAGGCCGGGCGAGGAGATCAAGCGTCGATGAAAGCCGAAAACCTGATCGCGGATACGAGGATGAACGGGCTCGACCCGAGCTTCCTCCTGGGCGGCGGCGAAATGGGCGCGCTCATCCGCGGTTTCGACTGGACGCAGACCGCGCTCGGCTCGCCCGAAAACTGGCCGCAAAGTCTCAAGACGGCCATCCGCATCATGCTGACGTCGCGCCAGCCGATCTGGGTCGGCTGGGGGTCGGACCTGCTTTTCTTCTACAACGACGCGTACAAGTCGATCATCGGCGGCAAGCATCCGCATGCGCTCGGCCAGCCGACCTCGGTCGTGTGGCGCGAAATCTGGAACGATATCGGCCCGCTGCTCGACACGGCGCTCGCGGGCATCGAAGGGACATTCGTCGAACAGAAGCTCCTCATCATGGAGCGCAACGGCTTTCCCGAGGAAACGTATTACACGTTCTCCTATAGCCCGATTCCCGATGACCGCGGCGGCGCGGGCGGCATCATCTGCGCGAACAGCGACGACACGCAGCGCGTCCTCGGCGAACGTCAACTTAACGTGCTGCGCGAGCTGGCCGCATCGGCGGCGGATGCGCGCTCGTGGCGCGAGGCATGCGAACTGTCGATGAACGCGCTCGCAGGCGCATCGCGCGACATGCCCTTCGCGCTGCTCTACATCGCCGAGCCGGGCGGCGACATGGCGACGCTCGCCGGCGCGTGCGGCATCGCGCCGGGCCACGCGGCCGCGCCCGCAACGCTGCATGCGTCGCACGCGGAGCTGTGGCCGTTTCAAAGCGTGCTGCGCGACGGCCAGGCGCGCGTGGTGACGAACCTCGAACGCCTCGTCGATGCGCCGCTGCCGACCGGCGCGTGGAACGTCGCGCCTTCGAGCGCGGTGCTCGCGCCCATCGCGCCTTCGGGCGAGACGGGCCGCGCGGGCGTGCTGATCGCGGCGTTGAACCCCTACCGGCTTTTCGACGACGCCTATCGCGCGTTCATGAATCTGGTCGCGGGCCAGATCGGCGCGGCGATCGGCTATGCGCACGCGTACGAGGAAGAGCGCCGCCGCGCCGAAGCGCTCTCCGAAATCGACCGCGCGAAAACCACGTTCTTCTCCAACATCAGCCACGAGTTCAGGACACCGCTCACGCTGATGCTCGGTCCGCTCGAAGAACTGCTGGCCAGTCCCGGACGCGTAGGCCGCGAGGATTTGCGGCTCGTCGAGATCATGCATCGCAATGGCCTGCGGCTCCTGAAGCTCGTCAACGCGCTGCTGGATTTCTCGCGCATCGAGGCCGGGCGCATCGAGATGCATCGTCAGCCGACCGATATCGCCGTATTCACCGCCGAGCTCGCGTCGCTGTTTCGCTCGGCGATCGAAACGGCCGGCCTGCGCCTCGAGATCGATATCGCGCAGGCGCCGGTGATCGCGGACATCGACCGCGACATGTGGGAAAAGATCGTGATGAACCTGCTGTCGAACGCGTTCAAGTTCACGTTCGATGGCGCCATCCGCATCTCGCTGCACGCGAACGCCGATCGCAGCATCGAAATGAGCGTGCGCGATACCGGCATCGGCATTCCCGAAGACGAGCTCACGCGCGTGTTCGAGCGCTTCCATCGCGTGACGGGCGCGGCGGGCCGTTCGGTGGAAGGCAGCGGCATCGGCCTTGCGATGGTGCACGAGCTCGTCAAGCTGCACGGCGGCATGATCCGCGTGCAAAGCACGCTCGGCGAAGGCGCGTGCTTCACCGTCACGCTGCCCTCGTCGCGCGAATCGGCGTTCGATGCGCAAGCCGCGCCCCATGCCGAAGCGAGCATCCGCGCGCGCTCGTATGTCGATGCCGCCATGCGCTGGATGCCGGACGGAGAGCCGCCGGTCGTCGAAAGCGAGGAAGACGCGCCGCTCGGCGCGGACGCGGCCGACGACCCGGCGCTCGCCAATGCGTTGCCGGGCCGCGTGCTGATCGTCGACGACAACGCCGATCTGCGCGACTACATGCGCCGCATGCTGATCGCGGCGGGCCACGACGTGAACGTCGCCGCCGACGGCGAAGCCGCGCTCGCGATCGCGCGCGACGTGCGACCGGAAGTCATCGTCTCCGACGTGATGATGCCGCGCCTCGACGGCTTCGCGCTCGTGCGCGCGCTGCGCGAAGACGAAGCGCTGCGCGAAACGCCTGTCGTGCTGCTCTCGGCGCGCGCGGGCGAGGAAGCGCGCGTCGACGGCCTCGAAGCGGGCGCGGACGACTATCTGACCAAGCCCTTTTCCGCACGCGAACTGCTCGCGCGCGTGGCGAGCAATCTGCGGCTCGCGCGGCTGCGTCGCGCGACCGAACAGAAGCTGCGCGACGAATCGCGCACGCTGGAGATTCTCAATCGCGTCGGCACGGCGGTCGCGGGCGAACTCGATCTGAGCCGCGCGGTGCAGGTCGTCGTCGATGCCGCGACGGAGCTGACCGGCGCCGCCTTCGGCTCGTTCTTCTACAACGTGCTCGACGACAAGGGCGGCAGCTACACGCTCTACACCCTGTCGGGCGTGCCGAAGGATACGTTCGCCAAATTTCCGATGCCGCGCAACACGGCCGTATTCGGTCCGACGTTCGCGGGCGAAGGCATCGTGCGCTCGGACGACATCACGAAAGATCCGCGCTATGGACACAACGCGCCGCATCACGGCATGCCGAAGGGCCATCTCGCGGTGTGCAGCTATCTCGCCGCGCCGGTCCTCTCGCGCACGGGCGAAGTGCTCGGCGGGCTGTTCTTCGGGCATCCCGAGCCGGGCGTCTTCACGGAGCGCTCGGAGCGCATTCTGACGGGCATCGCGTCGCAAGCGGCGATCGCCATCGACAATGCACGGCTCTTTCAGGCCGCGCAGGACGAGATCGCCCAGCGCACGAAGGCGCAGGACGCGCTGCGCGATCTGAACGAAACGCTGGAACGCCGCGTCGCGGATGCCGTCGCGGATCGCGATCGTTTGTGGGAGTTGAGCGAAGATCTGTTCTTCGTCGCGAGCTTCGAGGGCGCGCTGCTGCGCGTGAGTCCTTCATGGACGACGGTGCTCGGCTTCGACTCGCAGCGCCTGCATTCGCACACGGTGATGGACCTCCTTCATCCCGACGACGCGCCCGCCGCCGCCGAGGAACTCGGCAAGCTGCGCGCGAACGGCTTGCCGGTGCGCTACGAATGCCGGATGAACCGTTCGGACGGCGGCTGGCGCTGGATCGCGTGGACCGTATCGCTCGATCCGGCCACGCGGCGCATTCATGGCGTGGGCCGCGACGTCACATCCGACCGCGAAACCGCCGACGCGCTGCGCCACGCCGAAGAAGCGCTGCGCATGGCGCAAAAGATGGAAGCCATCGGCAAGCTGACGGGCGGCGTCGCGCACGACTTCAACAATCTGCTGCAGGTGATCGGCGGCAATCTGCAATTGCTCGCGAAAGACGTCGCCGGACAGGACAAGCCCGAGCAGCGCGTGCGAAGCGCGCTCGCGGGCGTCGCGCGCGGCGCGAATCTCGCGTCGCAATTGCTCGCGTTCGGCCGACGCCAGCCGCTCGCGCCGAAGGTCGTGAATCTGGGCCGCTTCGTGCGCGGCCTCGACGACATGTTCCGCCGTGCGCTCGGCGATGGCATCGAGATCGAAACCATCGTGTCGGGCGGATTGTGGAATACGCTCGTCGATCCATTCCAGGTCGAGAACGCGCTGCTCAATCTCGCGATCAACGCACGCGACGCGATGAACGGTCACGGCAAGCTCACGATCGAAGCCGGCAATGCATCGCTCGACGAAACCTACGCGATGCGCAACGCCGACGTCGCGCCCGGCCAGTACGTGATGGTCGCCGTGACCGACACCGGTTCGGGCATGTCGCCCGAAGTGCAGGAACGCGCGTTCGAGCCGTTCTTCACGACCAAGCGCGAAGGACAAGGCACGGGCCTCGGCCTTTCGATGGTGTACGGCTTCGTCAAGCAGTCCGGCGGCCACGTGAAGGTGTACAGCGAGCAAGGGCACGGTACGACGGTGCGTATCTATCTGCCGCGCGCGCGCGAGGAAGAGGATATCGAAACGACCATCGATGCCGGTCCGGCCAAGGGCGGCAGCGAGACCATTCTCGTCGTCGAGGACGATGAGGAAGTGCGCGCGACCGTCGTCGAGATGCTCGCGGATCTGGGCTATCGCGTATTGCGGGCAAAGGACGCGCAGAGCGCGCTGGCGATCGTCGAAAGCGGCGTGCCCGTCGATCTGCTCTTCACCGATGTCGTGATGCCCGGCCCGCTGCGCAGCAACGAAATGGCGCGCAAGGCGCGTGAACGCGTGCCGGGTATCGCGGTGCTGTTCACGTCGGGCTATACGGACAACGCGATCGTGCATGCGGGGCGGCTCGACGAAGGCATCGATCTGCTGAGCAAGCCTTATACGCATGAGGCTTTGGCGCGCAAGGTGCGGCAGGTTCTGGGACAACGCATGAGGGCATCGGCGGGCGCGCCTGCCAGCGCCGATGTCAGCGTGCCGAGCGTCGCGCAAAACGATGCGCTCTCGCGAATGCGCGTGCTGTTCGTCGAAGATAACGAACTCGTGCGCGATAGCACCGCCGAATTGCTGCGCACCTTCGGGCTGGATCTGACGGAAGCGGGCAGCGTCGATGAAGCGCTGGCGCTCATGCGCGAGCATCGCTTCGAATTGCTGCTGACGGATGTGGATCTTGCCGGGCAGTCCGGCGTGGAACTGGCTATCGCGGCGTGCCGCAAAACGCCGGGACTGGGCGTCGTGTTCGTGACGGGCTACGACCTCGCGCTCAGCGAGGACGAGCGTCGCGCATTGCCGAAGTCGATTCAGTTGAAGAAGCCATTCGATCCGCTGGCGTTGCTCAATGCGCTGAATGCGGCGGTGGCGCGGTAGGGGCTTGTCACATCACGCGATCATCGAACTTCGATGCATCGCCCGTCGTCGCCGTGAACGCGGCGAACGGAAACGCTTCCCTTGCCGCGCCCACGTTTTTTGTCATCACCCCGCGCGGCGTTTTCTCACTGCTTGAGCGAGCAGTTCGAGCACAGGTTCGCTTTGCGTCCAGCCAAGGCATGCATCGGTGATCGATACGCCGTGCTTGAGCGGCACGCCCGGCTTCTGATCCTGACGGCCCTCTTCCAGATGACTCTCGATCATCACGCCGGTAATGCGCCGTTCGCCCGCCTCCAGTTGCCGCGCGATGTCCTGCGCGACATCGACCTGACGCAGATGCGACTTGTTCGAGTTGGCGTGCGAGCAATCGATCATCACCTGTTCGCGCTGGCCGAGCTTGGAGAGCGCGCCGCACGCCGCCGCGACGCTTTCGGCGTCGTAGTTCGGCCCCTTCTTGCCGCCGCGCAGAATGACGTGGCAGTCGTCGTTTCCGCGCGTCTCGAAGATCGCCGCCATGCCCATCTTTGTCATGCCCATGAACGCGTGGCTCGCGCGCGCCGCGACGATTGCGTCGGCGGCAACCTGCACGCCGCCATCGGTGCCGTTCTTGAAGCCGATTGGACAAGAAAGCCCCGACGCAAGCTGACGATGACTCTGGCTCTCCGTCGTGCGCGCGCCGATCGCGCCCCACGCGATGAGATCGGCGATGTATTGCGGGCTGAGCAGATCGAGGAACTCGGTCGCGGTGGGCAGACCGAGGCCGCTGATGTCGAGAAGCAGTTCGCGCGCGCGGCGCAGTCCTTCGTTGATGCGGAAGCTGCCATCGAGACGCGGATCGTTGATATAGCCCTTCCAGCCTACCGTCGTGCGCGGCTTTTCGAAGTACACGCGCATCACGATGAAGAGATCGTTACGCAGTTCGTACGCCACTTTCTTCAGACGCTCTGCGTATTCCATCGCCTGATCGTGATCGTGGATGGAACACGGACCGATGACGACGACGAGCCTGTCATCGCGGCCATGCAGAATATTCGCAATGGCCGCGCGGCTTTCCTCGACGAGGGTCTGCACGCCGGGCGTGACCGGCAGTTCATCGAGCAGCAACGCGGGCGAGATCAGCGGACGCACCGCGCCGATGCGCGTATCGTCGATGCGGGTCGTGTCTTGCGTGGAGTCGGCCACGCCTGCCTCCTGATCGCGGGAGGGATTGTCGATGCGGGTCAAGATAGGCTCCGTGATGCGTAATTGATGCAAAATTCAGGGACTTCATGCGGCGATTCCGCGATATAACCGGCTCGCGGCGCAAACATCCATTATCGCACCTGGAACAGCCTGTTTGCCCGATCGTGCGTATGATGAAGCGATACGACACGCCCGAACTCGATCAAAGGGAGCAGACCATGCGCATCGAAACATCATTTCTATTCGACCTCGACGGCACGCTCGTCGACAGCGTCTATCAACATGTGCTCGCGTGGAAAGAAGCGCTCGACGCCGAGGGCATCGAGTTGTCGGTGTGGCGCATTCACCGCAAGATCGGCATGAGCGGCGGACTCTTCACCAATCAGTTACTGCGCGAGACGCACGGCGAGATCAGCGCGGATCGCGTCGAGCGGCTGCGTCAGTTGCATGCGGAGGCGTACAAGCGGCTGCGCGCGCAGGTGTGTCCGCTGCCCGGCGCGCGCGAATTGCTGCAAGCGTTGACGAACGCCGGCACGCGCTGGGCCATCGCGACGAGCGGGCGCATGGAAACCGCGCAGGTCAATCTCGAAGCATTGGGCGTCGATCCGTCGAAGCAAGTGGTCGTTACGCGCGACATGGTGAAGTACGCAAAGCCCGATCCGGATCTGTTCCTCGCCGCCGCCGAGCGTCTGAACGTGCCGATCGAGCATACGGTCGTCGTCGGCGACAGCATCTGGGACATGCTGGCCGCGCGCCGTTGCCGCTCGCTCGGCGTCGGCTTGCTATCGGGCGGTTATGGCAGCGATGAACTCGAGCGCTCCGGCGCGTTGCGCGTGTATGAAGATCCAGCGGACTTACTGTTGCATCTCGATGAAGTCGCGGCGCGGCCATGAGATGATCTCGCGCATGACGACCTCTTCTTCCATCGACGTTCGCCCCTGGGGCGACGCGAATCTCTACACGTTGCGCAATGCATCGGGCATGTCTGTCGATATCAGCGACCTCGGCGCGACGCTCGTTTCATGGCTCGCGCCCGATCGCGATGGACATCTCGCCAATGTCCTGCTCGGTCACGACATGCCCGACGATTACCGCAACGGCAGCGCGTTCATGGGCGCGATCATCGGGCGCTGGGCGAATCGCATCCGCGATGCGCGCTTCGTGCTCGATGGCATCGCGCATCAGGCGGAGCGCAACGAAGGCGCGAATCTTCTGCATGGCGGCTCGGCGGGTTTTCATCGGCAGATGTGGCGTGTGCAGGCGGCGAACGGCGCGCTCGTCATGACGCTGCAATCGCCTGCGGGCGCTTCTGGCTTTCCCGGCAATGTGGATGTGACCGTGCGCTATGCGCTCGATGACGACGGCACGTTATCGATCGACTACGAAGCTCGCACCGATGCGCCGACGCCCATCAACCTGACCAATCACGCGTACTTCAATTTGAACGACGGCGCGAGCATTCGCGACCATGAGATATCGATTGCATCGGATACGTACTTCGCAATCGATGCGACCTCGATTCCAATCGCGCGCGAAAGCGTCGGGGACAGCGCGTTCGATTTGCGCGGGCCTGCATCGATCGGTACGCGTCTCGATGCGGTTCATCCGCAACTCGCGATCGCGGGCGGCTTCGATCATTGCTACGTGTTGAGCGACCAAGCGAACGAACCGCGCACGGTCGCTGTGCTGTTCGATCCATCGAGCGGACGCGAACTGAGCGTGTCGACCGATGCGCGCGGCTTGCAGTTCTACTCGGGGAATTATCTGGAAGATGTGCCCGCGCGCGGCGGTTCGCGTTATCGCAAGCAGGCGGGACTGTGCCTGGAAGCGGGCGGCTTTCCCAACGAGATCAACATGCAAGACAGCGAGCGCGCTGTCTTGCGGCCCGGCGACGTGTATCGTCAGCGCACGCGCTATACATTGCGCGTGCGCTGAAGCGTCATCAGAAGATATTGCGCAAGCCGATCGACACGCCGGTCTGATTCGAGCGGCCCGGCAGTTCGACATCCGCCGCGCCCGTCACCTTGTTGAAGTCCACGGTGCCGTAGACTTCCGTGCGCTTCGACAGCGCGTACTCCGCCAGCGCGACACCTGTATAGCGATTGCCGCTGCCCGTCGCGCCGCCGCCGATGGCCGCGTTCTTCATGTGGTCGTAGTAGAACGCGCCCGTGAGCAACAGCGCCGGCGTGACCTGATAGGTGACGCCCGCGAACGGGCCATCGTCGCGACGGCCCGAGCCTTTCAGAATATCCGTGCCCGATACGAGGCCACGCTGTTGCAGGATGCTGTCGACGAAGCCGGTGTCATCGGTCGAATGCAGATAGCCGACATAGAGCTTCGCCGCGCCGATCGCATAGACCGCGTTCGCGTTCCAGATCTTCTGCTTGTTCGCGGCGTTGTCGCTGTTCTGCTGATAGCCGCCGCCGATGGACAGCGGGCCCATCGCATACGACGCCGTGAAGCCGTACATGTTGCCCGCGCCCATATGACCCGGAACCTGGCCCGAGAAGCCGCCCGCGCCCGTCGACGTATAGTTCGTGCCGAACGAGTACATCGCGCCGATCGTGAGGCCCGCGAACGTGCCGTTGTACTTGACGGCGTTATCCGCATAGAGACCCGCGCCCAACGCAACCGGCAACCATGCGTTCTCGAAGTAATTGCCGACCGTGAGCGGATCGTAGACGTCACCGAGCATGTCGAAGAGCGGCGTCTTCTGACGGCCGAGCGTCAGCGTGCCATATGGATTCGACAGGCCGACGAAAGCCGCGCGATTGAATGCGCGAGCGCTGTCGGAGTATTGGCCGTTTTCCAGTTCCACGCCGCTTTCCAGCTGGAAGATCGCTTTCAGGCCGCCACCGAGATCTTCGACGCCTTTGAAGCCGATGCGGCTATTGGTAATGGCGCCGTTCGTCATGAACAGCTTGCCGTCGTTGTTGGCGTTGGCGTTCGTGAGGTAACGCACGCTGACATCGGCGACGCCGTACAGCGTGACCGAGCTTTGCGCGAATGCGGATTGACACGCGAGCGCGACGACCGACGCGCCGATGCCCGCGATGGCACGCGATGTGAATGTCTTCATGATGTATTGGGAGCGCGTATTCGTTAGCCGTTTTTCATGGCTTCGACGCGTCGCCTTTCAGATAACTGTCTTGGCTAAAGCAGCTTGGCGCGACGCATCGAAAGCTCGCGGTTTTTTAACACATCAAATGACGCGATGCCCATTCGGTGCAATACGTGTGGCGTTTTAGGCAACAAGGCGCGCGTGTTTAGTTGCGCGCGCTACGCTTCAAACTTTCGCCTGCGCAATTTGCGCTGCCTCCGACGGCACCGCTTCGAGAAAGCCTCGTCCCATCTCCTTCTCGAAGCGCGACGGACTGCCCTCCCACACGATGCGCGCATGTTCGAGCACATACACGCGGTCCGCATGGGGCAACGCGAACGTCACGTTCTGCTCGCCCAGCAGCACGGTGATCGGCGTGGTCTTCTGCAGCCGTTCCATCGCCTTCGACAGTTGCTCGAGAATCACCGGCGCGAGGCCGAGCGTCGGCTCATCGAGGATGAGGAGCTTCGGCTGCATCATCAGCGCGCGCGCGATCGCGAGCATCTGCTGCTCGCCGCCCGATAACGTGCGCGCGGTCTGCGCCTGACGCGATTCGAGTATCGGAAAGAGTTCGAAGAGCCACTTGAGCTGATCGGCGCGCATCTTGTCGGAAAGATGATAGCCGCCGAGATCGAGATTCTCGCGCACGGTCATGTCGCCGAACAGCTCGCGCGTCTCCGGGCACTGCACGATGCCGCCACGCGCGATCGCCGCGCCGCTCATGCCTTTCAAATCGCGCGAGCCGTAGCGAATGGTTCCGTGATACGCCACGAGTCCGGAAATCGCATTGAAGAGCGTCGTCTTGCCCGCGCCGTTCAATCCGACGACCGATACGAATTCGCCTTCGCGCACATGCATGTCCACGCTATCGAGCGCGCGCGCCTTGCCGTACAACACGCCGACGCTCTCGACCTGAAGAATCGACGGCTTGTTGCTCACGACTTCCGCGCCACGCTCGCGTGCCTCGATCTTGCCGCCGAGATAGACGCGCCGCACGGTCTCGTTCTGCATCACTTCTTCGGCGGTGCCTTCCGCGACGTACTCGCCGAGATACATCGCAAGCACGCGATCCGCGAGCGCCGCGAGACTCTTCACGTTGTGATCGACGAGCAGCACCGCGCGCCCTTCCGCGCGAAAGCCGCGAATCAGTTCGGAGAACGCTTCCGATTCGGCAGCGGTGAGACCCGCGAAAGGCTCGTCGACGAGCACGACACGCGGATCGCGTGCGATCGCCTTCGCCATCTCCATGCGACGCAGATCGGCGAAGGGCAGCGTCGCCGGATGACGATGCATCACCTTGCCGAGTCCGACGCGCTCCGCGATCTCGCGTGCGCGGCGATTCACATGCGGATCGGCGGCGAGCTTCACGAGCGAATCGGGCAATAGCGCGAGCTTGATGTGTTCGAGCACTGTCTGCCGATGCAGCGGCCGCGAATGCTGGAACACGATGCCCACGCCCGCGCGCGCGATTCGATGCGGCAGCCATCCGGCCATCTCGACGCCATCGACCTTGATCGATCCCGCGTTGGGCCGCTCGATGCCCATGATGAGCTTCATCACCGTCGACTTGCCGGAACCGTTCGGACCGATGAGGCCGAGTATCTCGCCGGGCTCGATATCGAAGCCGATGTCCTTCACCGCGACGAGACCGCCGAAGCGCTTCGTGAGGCCGCGCACCGAAAGCAAAGGTGTATCGCTCATTCGCGCTCCCTCACACGCAGGATGTTGCCGAGCAATCCATCGGGAAAGAACAGGATGACCGCGAGCGCGACAGCCGCGACCACGAACGTATTGATCTGCCCGAGCGGACGCAGGAATTCGCCCGCGACGATGAGAAAGATCGAGCCGAGCACCGCGCCGAGTATCGTGCGCCGGCCGCCGAGCACAGCCGCGATGATGATCTGCACGCCGATGCCGATATCGACCACCGTGCTCACCGACGCCGTGCCCTGATAGAACACGAGCATCGCGCCCGCGACGCCTGAGAACACCGCGCTGATGCAGAACGCCGCGAGCTTGTGCTTCACGACGTTGAAGCCGAGCGCCTGCGCGCCGACGGTATCCTGCCCGCTCGCCTGCAGAATGAGACCGATGGCCGAGCGCGACAAGCCGAACAGAATGATCGCGCAGACGATGAGGAACGCGAGCGCGATCCAGTAGTTGTGGCTCGCATCGACGGACATCACGTCGGGCACCATCATGCCGATCTCGCCGCCGGTGACGCCCGCGAAGATCACGATCGCGTTCTGCAGCAGCAACACCGCGACGAGCGTGACGAGACCGAAGTACGGTCCGCGCAATCGCAATGCGGGCACGGCGAGCAGCAGGCCGCCGACGAGCGCGACGAGGCCGCCGGCCATCACGCATACCGGTATCGGCGCGGCGGCGTGCGCGTTCAGTATCGCGGCGGAATACGCTCCGAGCCCGATCAGGAACGTCGGTCCGAAATTCACTTCGCCCGCGAAGCCGAAGAGCAAGTCCCACGACATCGCGAAGACGCCGAAGTAATACGCGACCGTCAGCACGCCGAGGATATACCCGGTGAGCCACCACGGCAGCGTCGCGCCGACGATCGCGAGCAGGACCGCAGCCCAGATCAAGCGCGAACGAACGATGTCTTTCATGATGAGCGCCGTCCGAGAAAGCCTTGCGGCCGCACATATACGACGAGCACGAGCAGCAGCAGCGCGGGCAATGGCCGCAGCGTCGGCGAGATGAGGTACGCCGTGACGGTCTCCAGATAACCCACGACATACGCGGCCATCAACGAGCCCGACACGCTGCCCAGGCCGCCGAGCACGACGATGGAAAACGCGCTCGCCGTGAGCTGTCCGGTGTTGTTCGTGCTCACGCCAAGGAACGATGCGAGCAGCACGCCCGCGATGCCCGCGAGCACACCGTAGATGGTCCACGCAAGCAGATAGATATTCGACAGCTCGAAGCCGAGCAGCGTGAGACCGCGCGGATTCATCGACGCCGCGAGCAGCGCCTTGCCCGCCTTCGTGCGATTCACGAAGAGCCACAGCAATCCGATCACGACCCAGCACACGACCGCGATCATGATCTCGTTATAGGGCACGCGCACGCCCGCGACGCTCGCGACGCCGGGAATCAGCGGACGCATCGTGATGGGGTTATCGGAGAAGAGATACGCCATGCCCTGCTGGATCATGATGCCCCAGAGCAGCGTGCCCGTGAGCACGAAGATCTCTTTCTCTTCACGCGGGATCGCAGTCGAGCGTTGAATGGGCCGCACCACCATGAAATAGGTGACGTATGCGGCAATCATCCCGCAGACCACGCCGAGCGGCGTGCCGAGATAGGTGCCCAATCCGGCTTCGCCCGCGAGCGCCCAGCCGAGCAGCGCGGATACCAGCATCACGCCGCCATGCGCGAGATTGAGCACGCCGGATACGCCGAATATCAGCGTGAAGCCGATCGCGCCGAGCGCGTAGAGCGAGCTGATCGCGAAGCCATCGATGAGTATTTGCAGTGGCAACATAGCGGCCCTTTATGTCTTCCATGTCGATGCCAACGTGGAACCGGTCCCCGCAACATGCGCCGCAAGGCGCGCGCTATCGGCAGCGCACGCGCGTCGCGACGACGCAAACGCGCTTAGTTCGCGGCTGCCTGCACCTTCACGAAGGCCGGAAACTTGACCTTTGCGTTCGCCACCGACTTCGGCCATATCGCCACTTGCTTGCCGTTCTGCCATTGCAGGTTGATGCCGGTGATATAGCCTTCGCCGTACTTCAACGCGTGCGTGAACTGATCGTTCTTGCCGTAGAACTGCCAGCGTCCGATGGTGCCGACATAGTCGGTCTTTTCGAGCGCATCGACCATCTTGTCGGGATCGGTCGAGCCTTGATTGCGATGAATCGCATCCGCGATGATGTACACGAGGTCATAGCTCGTGAAGCCGTCATACGCGGGCGATACGCCGGCAAAGTGCTTCTGATACGACTCGACGAAGGGCACGGTCTTCGGCGTCAACGCGACGCCCGGCGCCGCCGCCGATGCGGTGATCACACCTTCGGTCGCGCCGTTGGTGTCCTTCCAGAAGCTCGTGGTCGTAGCTTGCGAGCTTTGGCCCGACATCGGAATCGGCACTTGCTGATCGTGCCACTGGACGGTCGGCTGCACGCCGACATGGCTGATGCCCGTCGTGATCGTGTCCGGATGCTTCGCTTCGATCTGGTTGAAGATCGGCGTGAAGTCCGACGTGTCCGGATTGAAGCGGATGTGATCCAGCACCTTGAGGCCCGCTTTCGGCAGGCACTCGAGGTAGCGCTCGTCGAGCGGCTTGGTCCACGCGGCGTCCTCGCTCATCACGACGGTCGTCTTCATCTTGAACTCGCCGACAAGCACGTCATGCGAGAAATCGCAGATCGATTGCGCGATGAACGCAGACGTCATCCAGCCGTGGAAGGTGTACTTGTAGTGATCGTAGTCGTCATGCACGCGCTTCGAGATTTCGTTGCTCGCCGCGCCCGGCGTGATGAAAGGCATCTTCAGGCGCGCGGACCATGGCTCCATCGCGAGCGCGACTTCGCTGATGTAGCTGCCGATGATCGCGACCACCTTGTCCTGACTCGCGGCGCGCTGAAAGGCACGCACGCCGTCCGATGCCGACGAGTGATCGTCATACGCGATGATCTGGATTTGCCGGCCATCGACACCGCCCTTCGCGTTGATCTCCTCCGCTGCGAGTTGCGCGGCCTTGCTGATCGAAGCGCCCGCCACCGCGGACTCTTCGCTGATGACGCCGATCCTGATCGGCTCCCCTGCCGCGTGCGCCGTGACCGTGAGACTCAAGGCCGCCATCGCCGTACCCGTTGCAATGACGGTACTCATTCCCCGCCACGTCTTGCGCTTTGACATCATCAGTCTCCTCTGTGTATTCGATCATGGAGCGACGCCAGCCAGACACATGACACATGCAGCAATTAAGGATTTGCCGACAAACAGTAGCACTCGCCTTTCGAGCACTGAATCAGTAATAACGATAAAGACGATCATGCGAAAAGATCATCAATGCAGCGTCATTCTTTCAAACAGCTTGCGCGATGAACTCACGCAGCCATCGATGCGCAGGATCGCGATGCACGCGTTCATGCCAGTACATCGACATCTCGTAGCCGGGCACGTCGACGGGCGGCGCGACGATGCGCAACTCCGGCCAGCGCTTCGCGAGCCTCGCCGGTTGCATCGAAACCAGATCGGTCGTCGCGAGCACGGAGCGCACGAAGAGGAAGTGCGGCACCGACAGCGCGACGTGCCGCTTCATGCCGAACGTTGCGAGCGTGTCATCCGTCGGGCCGAAGAATCCGCCGCCATCGGGCGACACGATCACATGCTCCAGTGCGCAGAACTGCGCGAGCGTCGGACGCCGCTTCAATCGCGGATGATCCTTGCGTCCCACGAGCACATAGCTTTCCGTGAAGAGCGCTTGCTGATGAAAATTGGCCATCTCGGGCGATGTGATGTGAAACGCGAGATCGATCTCGCCGTTCTCCGCCTGCTTCGCAAGACGCGGCGGCAACATCTCCAGCACGGCGATCCGCGTGTGCGGCGCGGCGGCGCGCAAGCCGCTCAACGCAGGCAGCAGCACGGTCGATTCGCTGTAGTCAGTGGCGGCGATGCGCCATGTGTTGTCGGCGATGGCGGGATCGAACGCGGCTTCCGGCGACACCGCGCGTTCGAGCGATGCCAGCGCTTCGCGCAACGGCTCGCGCAGACTTTCCGCTCGCGCTGTCGGGCGCATGCCACGCGGGCCGGGCAACAGCAGAGGATCGCCGAAGATGTCGCGCAGCTTCGACAGATGCACGCTCACGGAAGGTTGCGAAAAATGAAGGCGCTCGGCTGCACGCGTGACGTTCTGTTCGGCAAGCAAAACGTCGAGCGTGAGAAGCAAGTTCAGATCGAGCCTTCTCAAGGTATTAGTCATGGCAATTCCTGCAATTTCAGATATTCATTTCCAATATACCCGAGAGGCTCTTAAGCTGGTCTCCATTCCAGAAACGAAGTGGAGAAAGCCTCATGAATGTGCTGATCGTGTATGCCCATCCGGAACGCCGCTCGCTGAACGGCGCCATCAATGATTTCACCGTAGAGCGTTTGCGCGCGAACGGCCATAGCGTGCAAGTCTCCGACCTGTATGCAATGAACTGGAAGGCGCCGCTCGATGCGAACGACGTGCGCGACCGCAAGGCCGATACGCCGTTTCACGCGAGCCTCGATTCGAAGCACGCGTTCGAAAACGGCCTGCAAAGCCGCGACATCGAGCTGGAGCAGGACAAGCTGCGCTGGGCCGACGCGCTGATCCTGCAATTTCCGATGTGGTGGTTCTCGATGCCCGCGATCATGAAGGGCTGGGTCGAGCGCGTCTATGCGTACGGCTTCGGCTACGGCGTCGGCGAGCATTCGGACACGCATTGGGGCGACCGCTACGGCGAAGGTCTGATGGCGGGCAAGCGCGCGATGATCGTCGTCACGACGGGCGGTTGGGAATCGCATTACAGTCCGCGCGGCATCAATGGACCCATCGACGATATTCTCTTTCACATCCAGCACGGGATGCTTTTTTATCCAGGCTTCGATGTGCTGCCGCCGTTCGTTCTCTATGAAACGCATCGCATGGATGAAGCGCGCCTGCAAGCCACATACGATGCCCTCGGCCGGCGTCTCGACCGTCTCTGGGACGATGCGCCCATTGCATTCCGCAAGCAGAATCACGGCGACTACGCGATTCCTCAGCTCACGCTGCGCGACGAACTCGCAGCCGGAAAGACCGGTTTCGCGGCGCACATCGACTGAGGCAAAACGCGAAACACAGCTAAGATGGATCCTTCGACAAGTACGGAGGAAGACATCGAATGCTGACGATCTGGGGCCGGGCCAACTCGGTCAATGTGCAGAAAGTGCTGTGGTGCTGCGATGAACTGGGGCTCGCGTACGAGCGCATCGACGCGGGCCTGCAATTCGGGCGCAACAACGAGCCCGACTATCTCGCGATGAACCCGATGGGCCGCGTGCCCACGCTCGTCGACGGCGACTTCGTGCTGTGGGAGTCGAACTCGGTCATTCGCTATCTCGCGATGCAATACGGCGGTGCCAGCACGCTCTATCCCGCCGAGCCGAAAGTGCGCGCGAGCGCGGACCGCTGGCTCGACTGGACGCTTTCGACCCTGCAGCCCGCCGAACGTCCGGTTTTCTGGGGCTATATCCGCACGAGCGCCGCGGATCGCGATGCGCAGCAACTCGCCGCCGCCGCGAGCGAGGTGGAAAAGCTCTGGCGCGTTATCGATGCGCATCTGAAGGGCCGCGACTATCTCGAAGGCAACACGTTCACGCTCGCCGATCTCGTCGTCGCCGCGTATGCGCGCCGCTGGTTCGGCATCGCGGAGCTGGTTCGCCCCGCGCTTCCCGAACTCGAACGCTGGTATGTGGGCATCACGCAGCGTCCGGGCTTCGCGCGTCACGTCTCGCCTGCATTGACCTGAACGGGACGGACTGCCATGACCATCGAACTGCATACCTGGAACACGCCCAACGGACGCAAGATCAGCGTCGCGCTGGAGGAAATGCAACTGCCGTACACCGTGAAAACGGTGAACATCACGAAGGGCGAGCAGCATACGCCTGAGTTTCTGCGCATCAGCCCGAACAATCGCATTCCGGCGATCGTCGATCCGGACGGACCCGACGGCCAGCCGATCAGCGTGTTCGAGTCCGGCGCGATCCTGCTCTATCTCGGCGAGAAGACGGGCAAGTTTCTGCCCGCGAATTTGCGCGATCGCGTGCCCGTGCTCGAATGGCTGATGTGGCAGATGGGCGGCTTCGGCCCGATGCCGGGACAGGTGCATCACTTCCGCATGGTCGAAGCGGAAAGCGACCGGCGTTATGGTTTGAAGCGCTATTCCGACGAAACGCGCCGCCTGTACGGCGTGCTCGACAAGCGCCTCGCGCAAGTGGAATGCGTCGCGGGCGATATGTCCGTCGCGGATTTCGCGATTCTCGGCTGGGCGTGGCGGCATGAACGTCATCAGGTTTCGCTCGATGATTACCCTAACGTCAAGCGCTGGTACGAGGCGCTTTTCGCGCGCCCGGGCGTGAAGCGGGGCTTCGAAGTCAAGCTCGACGATCTCGGCTGATCAGGGCAAACCATGAGTCGGAGCGTCAGGCTAACGTAAGTTGCGCGCGTGATAACGATCTTCTAAGAAACGTGAGCGACACTGACGCCATCCGATGGATTCGCGCCCGAGGAGATAATCATGACCGCCAGCATGTACGACGATGGCCTTCCCAAAACTGCCGCCAACTACGCGGCGCTGACGCCACTCATGTTCATCGAGCGCGCGGCGTCCGTATATCCGACGCTTCCCGCTATCGTGCACGGCGATGTCCGGCGCAACTGGGCCGACACCTACGCGCGCACGCGGCGGCTCGCATCGGCGCTGGCGGCACGCGGCATCGGCCTCGGCGATACCGTCGCCGCGATGCTGCCGAACACGCCCGAAATGGTCGAAGCGCACTTCGGCGTGCCGATGACGGGCGCCGTGCTCAACACGCTCAACACGCGGCTCGACGCCGCCACGCTCGCGTTCATGCTCACGCACGGCGAAGCGAAGGCGGTGCTCGTCGATCGCGAGTTCTCGGACGTGACGCGCCGCGCGCTGAAAGACGTGCCGCAGGACGTGCTGGTCATCGATGTCGACGATCCGCAGTACGCGGGCGCGGGCGAGCGCATCGGCGAAATCGAATACGAAGCGCTGCTCGCGAGCGGCGATCCCGCATACGAATGGTCGCCGCCATCCGACGAGTGGAACGCAATCTGTCTGAATTACACGTCGGGCACGACAGGCAATCCGAAGGGCGTCGTGTATCACCATCGCGGCGCGTATACGAATGCGGTGAGCAATATCCTCGAATGGGACATGCCGAAGCATGCCGTGTACTTGTGGACGCTGCCCATGTTCCATTGCAACGGCTGGTGCTTTCCGTGGACCGTCGCCGCGCGCGCGGGCGTGAACGTGTGCCTGCGCCGCGTCGATGCGAAGACCATCTTCGATCTGATTCGCAGCGAGCGCGTCACGCATTATTGCGGCGCGCCGATCGTGCAGAACCTGCTCGTCAACGCGCCCGACGACATGAAGACCGGCTTCGATCAGAAAGTCCATGCGATGGTCGCGGGCGCCGCGCCGCCCGCCGCGATGATCGAAGGCATGGAGCGCATGGGCTTCGAACTGACGCATGTGTACGGGCTCACGGAAGTTTATGGCCCGGCCACGGTCTGCCCGCAGCAGGCCGAATGGAGCGCGCTCGATATCGGCGAGCGCGCGCGATTGAATGCGCGGCAAGGCGTGCGCTATCACTTGCAGGATGCGGTCACGGTGCGCGATCCGATATCGATGGAACTCGTGCCTTCCGATGGCGAGACCATCGGCGAGATCATGTTCCGCGGCAACATCGCGATGAAGGGTTATCTGAAGAACGCGGCCGCGACCGAAGAAGCGTTTCGCGGCGGCTGGTTCCATACCGGCGATCTCGCCGTCGCGTATCCGGACGGCTATGTACGCATCAAGGATCGCAGCAAGGACATCATCATCTCGGGCGGCGAGAACATATCGAGCATCGAAGTGGAGGACGTGCTGTACCGGCATCCGGCGGTGCTTGCCGTCGCGGTCGTCGCGAAGCCCGATACGCGCTGGGGCGAGACGCCCTGCGCTTTCGTCGAATTGAAAAGCGGCGCGCACGCGAGCGCGGATGAGTTGATCGCGCATTGCAAGAAGCATCTCGCCGGCTTCAAGGTGCCGCGCGCGATCGAGTTCTGCGAACTGCCGAAGACATCGACGGGAAAGATCCAGAAGTTCGAGTTGCGCAAGCGCGCGGGGTCCGTCACCGCGATCGACGTCTGATGGAGACCACGACAATGAGCGAACTCGTTCTGATCGAACGCGATGCGTATGACATCAAGGGTGCCGTCAGGCTCACGCTGAATCGGCCCGATGCGTTCAATGCCTTATCTGAATCGATGCTCGAAGCGCTCGAACGCGCATTGAAGGACATCGCCGAATCAGATGCGCGCGTGGTCGTGCTCGCAGGAGAAGGCCGCGCGTTTTGCGCCGGGCACGATCTCAAAGAGATGCGTGCGGAGCCCGCGCTCGATTACTATCGCGAGCTTTTCGCGCACTGCTCGCGCATCATGCTGACGATCCAGCGCATGCCGCAGCCCGTTATCGCGCGCGTGCAAGGCATCGCGACGGCGGCGGGTTGTCAGCTCGTCGCGATGTGCGATCTCGCGGTCGCATCGAGCGAAGCGCGTTTCGCGGTATCGGGCGTGAATCTCGGGCTCTTTTGCGCGACGCCGAGCGTGGCGCTGTCTCGCAACGTATCGCGCAAGGCCGCGTTCGAAATGCTCGTCACCGGCGAGTTCATCGATGCGGCCACCGCGCGCGAACGCGGCCTCGTGAATCGCGTCGCATCGCCTGGCGAACTCGACGATACCGTGCGCACGCTCGCCGCGACCATCGCCGCCAAGCCGCGCGAAGCGGTCGCGGCGGGCAAGGGCTTGTTCTATCGGCAACTCGAAACCGGCATCGAAGCGGCATACGCGCTCGCATCGGAAACGATGGCCTGCAACATGATGCACGACGCCACGCTCGAAGGCACGCAAGCCTTCATCGAAAAGCGCGCGCCGCGCTGGAAATGACGCTCAGCTCACGTGCTCGACCGGATGCCTGTCGAGCCACGCGTTCTCTTCGTCGCTGTACAGACGCGAGCGCGTAAGAAAGCGCAAACCGCTCGGGCGTTCCAGCGAAAACATGCCGCCATTGCCCGGCACGGCATCGATGATGAGCTGCGTATGCTGCCAGTACTCGTACTGCGATTCGGTCATGTAGAACGGCACGCCGCCGATCGCGCCGAGCTTCACGTCCGAGCCGCCGACCATGAATTCGCTGACTGGAAAGCACATCGGCGCGCTGCCGTCGCAGCATCCGCCGGATTGATGAAACAGCACCTCGCCATGCTCGGCCTTGAGCCTTTCGATCAAGTCGATGGCGGCGGGCGTCGCGGTCACGCGCTGCACTTCCTGTTCGCTCATGATGTCCCCGTCGGTTTGATCGGCCGCCGCGGGAAGCAGCGGCGGCCTCACACGCTTTAGAAGAAGCCGAGCGGCTTGTCGCTATAGCTGACGAGCATGTTCTTCGTCTGCTGATAGTGGTCGAGCATCATCTTGTGATTCTCACGGCCGATGCCCGATTGCTTGTAACCGCCGAACGCCGCGTGCGCCGGATACGCGTGATAACAGTTGGTCCACACGCGTCCCGCCTGAATCGCGCGGCCGAAGCGATACGCCCGCGTGCCGTCGCGCGTCCACACGCCCGCGCCGAGACCGTACAGCGTGTCGTTCGCGATCTCGAGCGCTTCTTCCTCGGTCTTGAACGTCGTCACCGAAAGCACCGGCCCGAAGATTTCCTCCTGGAAGATACGCATCTTGTTGTGGCCTTTGAAGACCGTCGGCTTGACGTAATAGCCGTTCTTCAGTTCGCCGTCGAAGGTGTTGCGCTCGCCGCCGGAGAGGCACTGCGCGCCTTCCTGCTTGCCGAGATCGATGTACGACAGGATCTTCTCCAGTTGCTCCTGCGAAGCCTGCGCGCCGATCATCGTCTTCGTATCGAGCGGATGGCCCTGCGCGATCGCCGCGACGCGCTTGAGCGCACGTTCCATGAAGCGCTCGTAAATCGATTCCTGCACGAGCGCGCGCGACGGGCACGTACACACTTCGCCCTGATTCAGCGCGAACATCGTGAAGCCTTCGAGCGCCTTGTCGAAGAAGCTGTCGTCGGCGTTGAGCACGTCTTCGAAGAAGATGTTCGGGCTCTTGCCGCCCAGTTCCAGCGTCACCGGAATGAGGTTCTGGCTCGCGTACTGCATGATGAGTCGGCCCGTCGTGGTCTCGCCGGTGAAAGCGATCTTCGCGATGCGCTTGTTCGATGCGAGCGGCTTGCCCGCTTCCAGACCGAAGCCGTTGACGACATTGAGCACGCCCGGCGGCAAGATGTCTTCGATGATTTCGAGCAGCACGAGAATCGACGCGGGCGTCTGCTCGGCCGGCTTCAGCACGACGCAGTTGCCGGCCGCGAGCGCGGGCGCGAGCTTCCACACGGCCATCAGGATCGGGAAATTCCACGGAATGATTTGCCCGACGACGCCAAGCGGCTCGTGGAAGTGATACGCGACCGTATCGTGATCGATCTCCGAAATGCCGCCTTCCTGCGAACGCGCGGCGCTCGCGAAATAGCGGAAGTGATCGATCGCGAGCGGAATGTCCGCGGCCATCGTCTCGCGCAGCGGCTTGCCGTTATCGATCGATTCGGCCAGCGCGAGACGCGACAGGTTCTGCTCCATGCGATCGGCGAGCTTCAGCAGCAGATTCGCGCGATCGGTGACGGAGGTTCTGCCCCACGACGTCTTCGCTGCGTGCGCGGCGTCGAGCGCGGCTTCGATGTCGGCTTCGCGCGAACGCGGAATCGACGTGAACGGCTCGCCGGTGATCGGCGAGATGTTGTCGAAATACTCACCGCCCGCCGGCGGCACCCACTTGCCACCGATGAAGTTGCCGTACTGCTTCTTGTACGGATATTCGGTGCTCAGGAACTGCATCTCCGCGTGATTCATTTCTATGTGCTCCTCGCATGTCGACGTGAACGGGCCGGCACTGCCGATGTCCGGCGCCGGTCGCTTCTGTTTGCGAGTTCCATGCCATCGCGCGCGGCACGATGCGACGCCCGCGCGAGCCGCATCGTCATGCGGTTTCGCGGCACATCGTCAGGGTTTGTACGAGGGCGATGGGACCTGTTCACATTCAGAACACCTGCCCCGCTCTGTAGCGATGCGGTACAGTGGCATCGACGGACGTCATCGCCTCCGCAATGCGCGCGGAGCGTGGCGCAAACCACAGACACGCTGCGGGCAAACGCTTATGGCACGAGTGTTCATATTGCAAAGGGCATCGCAGTTGTCTATGGTCATGCCCAACCGTGGCAAAGCGTCGCATCTATATGTGGTTCCATCGCATGTGAGCGGCGCGAAATGGCCTTGCGAGCGCGCGATGCGGACCGTATCGCCGAGCGCATGACCACGGCGGGCTGCTGTCCGGCGACCCCGGACGGCACGTCAAAGTAAACGATGTGCGCGCACGTGCATGCATGACGCGCCACGGAGACCACAATGAACAGCACAATCAATCAAGGGGCCGCCCACGGCCCGACAAATTTCTTTTCCAAGGAGGCGACCATCGCCCGGCCCGGATTTTCGCGCTGGATGGTGCCGCCCGCCGCGCTGGCTGTTCATCTGTGCATCGGGCAGGCATATGCGTTCTCGGTGTTCAATGCGCCGCTCACGAAGGTTATCGGTATCACGAAGTCCGCGCCGGATGACTGGTCGCTGACCACGCTCGGCTGGATTTTCTCGCTCGCGATCGTGTTTCTGGGCTTGTCGGCGGCATTCGCGGGCAAGTGGCTGGAAAAAGTCGGCCCGCGCCGCACGATGTTCACCGCGGCCTGCTGCTTCGGCGGCGGCTTTCTCGTCTCGGCGCTCGGCGTCTATCTGCATCAGATCTGGCTGCTGTATCTCGGCTATGGCGTGATCGGCGGCATCGGGCTCGGGCTCGGCTATGTGTCGCCGGTTTCGACGCTGATACGCTGGTTTCCGGACCGTCGCGGCATGGCAACCGGCATGGCGATCATGGGCTTCGGCGGCGGCGCGATGATCGCGGCGCCCGGCTCCGTCGCGCTGATGAACCACTTCAAGAGCGCGACGAGCTCGGGCGTTGCCGAGACGTTCCTCGTGCTCGGCGTGCTCTATTTCATCTCGATGACGATCGGCGCGCTCGCGATCCGCATCCCGCCGGCGGACTGGAAGCCGGCTGGCTGGACGCCGCCCGCGACGTCCAACAAGATGATCACGAAGAACCACGTGCATATCGATCAGGCGCTGAAGACGCCGCAGTTCTATCTGTTGTGGCTCGTGCTGTTCCTGAACGTGACGGCCGGCATCGGCGTGCTCGGCCAGGCGTCGGTGATGATTCAGGAAAGCTTCAAGGCGTCGATCACGGCGGGCGCGGCGGCGGGCTTCGTCGGGCTGCTGTCGCTCTTCAACATGGGCGGGCGATTCGCGTGGGCGTCGGCGTCGGACTGGATCGGCCGCAAGAATACGTACTTCGTGTTCTTCACGCTCGGCGCGGTGCTGTATTTCCTTGTGCCGCAATTCGCGGGCTCCGGCAATATCGCGCTTTTCGTGTTGGCGTACGGCATCATCCTTTCGATGTACGGCGGCGGCTTCGCGACGATTCCCGCGTATCTCGCCGACATGTTCGGCACGGCATTCGTCGGCGGCATTCACGGCCGGCTTCTCACCGCGTGGGCGGCGGCGGGCGTCGCGGGTCCGGTGCTCGTCAACTACGTGCGCGCGTTCCAGGTTTCGCACGGCGTCGTGGGCGCAGAGGCGTACACGATGACGCTGCATATCATGGCGGCGCTGCTGGTGATCGGCTTCGTCTGCAATCTGCTCGTCTCGCGCGTGCATGAGAAGCATCACATGAACACGTCGGCGCAGACCGCAATCTAGGAATCAACGAGGAGATCCGCGATGAATGACCGCATCGAAACTCAGCAAGTGCATCCGTCGAACAAGGGGTTGCTCCTGGTGTTCTGGGCCTACGTGCTGATTCCGCTCGCATGGGGCGTGACCAATACGCTCTCGCAGGCCGTCAAGCTGTTCCAGTAATTCTGTAGGTGAAGTCCACGCGCGCCGGATGGCCGATGTTTGAATCGGCTCACGGCGCGCGTTTTGTTTCTTGACGTCAATGCTATTCGGCTTCGCCGAGATGAGCGGGCAAATCCATCTGATGGGGAACGCGCACGATCTGGATCGTGTCCGCGGCCTCCTTGAAGAAAAGCACGTGCATTCCGACGAGCGCCTTGCGATAACCGGGCCGAACGTGTTCTGCGGACAGGCTGCGTTGTCTGCCCTTACCGAGTCCGATGACTGTGTCCTGAATCATGCGCAGATAGCGCTCCGCCTGAGCCGGCCCCCACTTCTCGAACGTGTAGTCTCAGATGCCGTCCAGATCCTGGACGGCGGCAGGCGTGAATACGCACTGCCTCACCGAGCGGACTTGCGCTTGCGAGCGACGAAGGCATCGAAATCCAGCGGCTTGGCGGGGCCGGAGCGCTCGCCGGCTTCGAGCGCCGAGCGCAACGCATCGAGCTTTGCTTCCTGTCGCCAGCGACGGGGACGTCGTGCACCGACGCTTCCGGAATGCTCAGTGCCCGCGATCCTCCGCCTTGTTCAAGCTGCGGCGCGCGAGGACGCTCATGAAAAGCGTGCCGCACACAAGCGCTGCCATATAAACGCCGGCCATCATCCAGTCGAGTTCACTCACGGTTGTTCTCCTTCGAATTGATCCGCGGCCGGGGCGCCGCAGGGGTGATCCACACGATTGCAACTACGTTCTGGCTGATTTACGGCACGCGCCCGCAAAGGTTTAGCGCGATGCAATGAACGACGTTGGCGGCGCGATGACCGAGGAAACCGACCGCTCGTTCGATTCGCCAACGTGGGCGTATCGTTCGACTAGCGCCCGAGAGCGCGCGACGACATCCCACATACGAACAACCGGTCCACGACAATGAACACGTCCCGCCGCAACTTCATGGTTGTCAGCATCGGCGCGGGCACGGCGCTATGGCTCTCGCGAGCACGCGCCGATGCGCCGCACTTAAGCGAATCCGATCCGGCGGCGGTCGCCGTCGGCTATAAGGAGAACGCCGCGAAAGTGGACAAAGCGAAGTACCCGAACTTCGCGGCCGATCAAACCTGCGCGAACTGCTCGCTGTATCAGGGCAAAGCGAGCGATGCCTGGGGCGGTTGCACGCTCTTCGGCGACAAGCTGGTAGCCGGAAAAGGATGGTGCTCGTCGTGGACGAACATGTGACGCGGCTTCAGCGCACCGAATAGCCGACGAAACGCCAGACCTTGTCCGAGTCGAGAATGAAGGTCACCATTTCTCGCGACGACTGACTCGCCTGGCCGAACTGAGTGTCGAAGAGAATGTTGATGTACGCGCCCGCGGGCATGTTGCCCGTGCCGTCATAACGGTAGTGCTTGACGCCCATCGGCATGCGCAGTCCCGGCGCGCCGAGCGGCGAACGGTCGCGCGCGACCTTCTTCATGAAGTCGTCGCGGGAAATGATCTGCTTTGCGATGGGCGAGGCTTGGTCCCACACGTCGCCCGCCCGGTTTTGATCGATCAACGCGATGATCTGCGACGCAACCTGCGCGATGTCCTGATCCTGTTTGTCGAGCGCGGCCTGCTGCTCCTTCGTGAGCGAACGAGTCGCCGAAGATTGAGTTTCCTGAGCGTGGCACGTAATGCTGCTCGATATCAGCAGGAACGCAGCCAGCGAAAAACGGATGCTTGCTTTCATGATTCGGACGACGTGAGGTTCTTTGGCGCCGATTGTATCGCCGCCCACGCTGCCTACGGTAAGAAATACTTATTTTCAGAATTTGGCGGTTCCGGCGTCCGTTGCCGGGCAAGCACACGCCTTGCTGCCGGAATAGCGAACGTCAATATCCGACGCTACCGTCGAGGTTCACCATGCGACTCGTCGACTGGAACATCCAATGGGGACGCGGCGTGGATGGCCGCGTCGATCTCGCGCGCATCGTCGCCGAGGCGAAAGCCCTGCACGACTTCGACGTCCTCTGTCTGCAGGAAGTGACGCGCGGCTTTCACGAAAGCGAGCAGGCCGGCGGACTCAAAGGCGGCCCCGGCGCCGACCAGTTCGCCGAGCTCGAAGCGCTGATTCCCGGCGCGACGGTCATCGACGGAATCGGCTCCGATCTTCCGCCAGTCGGTGCGGGCATCGCGCGCCGTCAGTTCGGCAACGCGATCGTGAGCCGTCTGCCGGTGCGCCAGGTGTTGCGCCATTCGCTGCCGTGGCCTGCCGATCCCGCGAAGCCGTCGATGCTTCGCGTCGCGCTCGAAGCCGTCATCGAGACCGACGTCGGACCGTTGCGCATCGTCAGCACGCATCTCGAGTTCTATTCGGAGAAGCAACGTCTCGCGCAAGTCGCGCGTCTGCGCGAGCTTCACGCCGAAGCGTGCGCGCACGAGCGTCAGCCCGCGAAGGCCGAGAGTCAGGCGAGCCCGTTCGCCGATACCGCGCGGCCCGCGTCCGCGATCGTCTGCGGCGACTTCAACAGCGCGTTCGATGGATCGGCGTATCGCGCGATGCTCGAACCGATTGCCGATGCGCCCGCGTTCGTCGATGCATGGACTTGCGCGCATCCGAACGAGCCGCGCGCGGCCACCGTCGGCCTGTACGATCGCGACCAGTGGCCCGATGGCCCGTTCGCATGCGACTTCATCTTCGTGAGCGAAGACCTGAAGGCGCGCATCGCCGGATGCGAAGCGGATCAGTCGAGCCGTTCATCGGATCATCAGCCGATGTGGCTCGAACTGCATTAAGCGCCCTCTTCGCGCGACAACCCGTATAGCGCCTGCAACACGGCAGCGCGCGCCTGACCCGCGATCATGCCGCGCCAGATATCGTCGTCGATGTAGAAGGCCGCGCGAATCTGGCGGCGAATGCCGGCTTTCAATGCGTCGGGCGCATCGGGATGATGACGCACCCAGACGTCCGCGCGCAGCATGTCGAGCATGTCGGTGAGCGGCACCGTTCCGTACTCGATCGCGATCGATGCGATCGCCGCATGGGCGCACGTCTGCCGCAACGTATCGAGCAACGGACCGGCTACATCGGCCGCGATCGACGTACCATCCGACGGACTCGTCACGTCCGCGCCCCACCAGCGCCGCGCACGCGCGACATCGCCGACGCATATCTTCGCGCCGAAGCCGCTCGGCCCGAGTCCCGTATGAAAATCGATCCAGCCGATCGCCGTGCACGTCTCGCCGTATTCCGCGAGCAGATTGCGCATGGTGCGCGTGCTCCACGCCGTTTCCGCGCCGCCATAGAACATGCCTTGCGCATGCGTGTACTGACCGGTTGTGACCGCTTGCTGATAAGCCCACTGTCCATGCCTGCCGATATACGCGCGAATCGCCGCGATATTCGCTTCGTCGGGCGGCCAGCTCGTCGGAATCAGCAAGTCGTGCAGTTCCGCGTAGCCGGGATTCTGCGGCAACGGCGCATCGAAATTCACGCTGTTGCGATTCAGATCGACATTGCCCTCCGTCGTGCGGCTCAGATAGGAAAAGCCATACGGATTGATCGCATGAACGAGCAGCATTGCGACGTCGAGCTTGTCCATCAACGCCGGCAATACTTCGTCGCGCATCAACGCGATCTGCGCGCCCGAGCCGCAAAAGCCTTCGACGCCGTGCGTGCCGGACGTGAGCACGAGCAGGCGCTTTGCATCTTTGGGACCGATGCGAACGACATCGGTTGCGAGCGTCTCGCCTTCCAGACCATCGAAGCCTTCGAGCACGCGCGTATCGACAGCGAGTTTTCGCGCGGCGGCGGTATCGAGAAATCTCTGGCGCGCTTCGCGATACGTCGATGAAAACATGTCGCCTCCTCAGACGCGTGCGAGAAACTTCTCGACGAGCCGCACCCAATACGTCGAGCCTAGCGTGAGTACATCGTCGTTGAAATCGTAGCTGCTGTTATGCAGCATGCAGGGTCCGATTCCGTGACCGTGATCGCGATGCGCGCCCAGTCCATTGCCGATATACGCATAGCAACCGGGACGCTCCATCAGCATGTACGAGAAGTCCTCCGCGCCCATCGTCGGATCGACGTTCGTGTTCACTTTGTCCGCGCCGGCGACATCGCGCATCACGCCGAGTGCGAAGTCCGTTTCCGCTTGCGTGTTCACCGTCGGCGGATAGTTGCGTACGAAACTGACTTCGGCCTTGCAGCGATACGCGGCCGCCGTCGCCGCGACGATCTCCTTCATGCGCGTCTCGATGAGATCGAGCACGTCGACGGAAAACGTGCGAACGGTCCCCGCGAGCGTCGCGGTCGTCGGGATCGCGTTGACCGCGTGGCCTGCCTGCATGCGCGTGATCGAGAGCACGGCGGCGTCGATCGGCCGCTTGTTGCGCGTCACGATGCTCTGCAGGCCCGTGCCGATCTGCAGCGCGGTGAACACGGGATCGACGCCATCGTGCGGAATCGCCGCATGCGCGCCCACGCCTTCGATACGAATCTCGAACTCGTTGCTCGATGCCTGCGTCGCGCCGACGCGCGCACCGAATCCGCCCGCCGGCATGCCCGGCCAGTTGTGCAGCGCGAACACGGCATCGACCGGAAAGCGCTCGAACAAGCCATCTTCGATCATCGCTTTCGCGCCGCCGCCGCCTTCTTCGGCAGGCTGAAAGATGAAGACGACGGTGCCGTCGAAGTCGCGATGCTTCGCGAGATATTGCGCCGCGCCGAGCAGCATCGCGGTGTGTCCGTCGTGACCGCACGCATGCATCTTGTTCTCGTGGCGCGATGCGTGCGCGAACGTGTTCAGCTCGGGAATGGGCAACGCGTCCATGTCGGCGCGCAGGCCGATCGCACGTTTGCTCGCGCCTTTCCTCAACACGCCGACGACGCCCGTCTTGCCGAGTCCGCACGTCACTTCGATATCCCAGCTTTCGAGCTTCCGAGCGACGAGTTCCGCCGTGCGCGCTTCTTCATAGCAGAGTTCGGGATGCGCGTGGATATCGCGGCGAATGGCCTGAATCTCGTCGCGCGACTGCGCGATCTCGGGAATGATCGACATGCTTTCCTCTTGCGTTGTTGAGTGACCGAAGCATTGTCGATGGCCGCAATTCACAGGGAAAGCTGATATTCCTTGTCCGTGACTTAAGGAAAGCTTTAGCTTTCACTCGGCTCGATCGCGCCGTGCGAACGCATCCGTATGCGTTCCTGCACGATGCTCATCACCGCGTGACGATCGTGGATCTTGCGCTCCAGCATGCCGACGACACGGCGCGGCGTGTTCTTCGCAAGCGATATCACGCGCAATGCGGGATCGCTCGCCCACGAGCCGTATTCGAGCAACGGCACGACCGAGACGCCCGCATCCTGCCGCACGAGCTCGACGATCACTTCGAGGGAATTGAGTTCGAGGAACTCGTTCACCGCGAGGCGATTGTGCTTCAACGCGCGATCGATCAGCGCGCCGGTGCGCTGCGCGCGATCGAAGCGCAGAAACGGACGGCTCGCCAGCATCTCGGCGGCATTCGCGGCCACGGCGCCCGGCGAACCGATCGCGACGAGCGGTTCCGAATAGAGCGGCGTCCAGTTGAGGCTCGCCGGCGTCTTGCCCGCCATCTCGACGATCACCGCCGCATCGATCTCGCCCGCCTCGACTTGCGGCGCGAGCGCGAGCGCCTTGCCGGTGAAGAGCCGCACATCGAGCCGTGGATACTGACCTTTCAATTCGGTGACGACGGATGCGAGCGCGCCCATCGCCGAATCGACCGCGCCGATGGAAACCGATCCGGCGATTTCATCATCGAGACCGGTGAGACGCATGCTGTCGTACAGCGCGACGATGCGCTCCGCTTGCGGCAACACCTGCTTGCCGATGCTCGTCAGCCGGTTCGTGCGCCCGACGCGATCGAACAGCGGCCGCTTCAGATCGTCTTCGAGCGACTGCATCTGCATGCTGACGGCGGCCTGCGTGAGCGCGACTTTTTCCGCGGCGGCGGCGAAAGAACCGTAACGCGCGACAGCGATAAACGTGCGCAAAAAGCGGATATTGCTCATCGTGCGTGAGGGTTATCCCGGATCGTTCGATCAGGTTTGCTTGTGTGTCAGTTCAGAAATTCTATATTTTCTTATTTCAACTCGGCGTAATGTTTGCGTGTTGCAGCGGCTCGCTCCGCTCGAAGCGAGTCATCCGAGAAGCGGATGTCGTCAACGAGAAAACCTCATGGAGTACATTCGATGAGCACCGTACTACCTGCAGCGCACGCGGCCGAACAAAACGCCGCATCGAATCTTTCGGGCCGACGAGCGATCGTCGTATCGACCATCGGCAACGCGCTCGAATGGTTCGACTTCATGGTTTACGGCTTCTTCGCCGTCATCATCGCCAAGCTGTACTTTCCCGCAACGAATCCCACTATTTCACTGCTCGCGACTTGGGCGACTTTCGGCGTCGGCTTTCTGACGCGTCCGCTCGGCGGCATCGTCTTGGGCGCGGTCGCGGATCGCGTCGGACGCAAATCAGCGCTCACGCTCACGATTTCGCTGATGGCGGTCGGCATCGCGATCATCGCGTTCGCGCCGACTTATGCGGCAATCGGCATCGCCGCGCCCTTGCTGATGCTGCTCGGCCGCCTGATTCAGGGCTTCTCCGCAGGCGGCGAAGTCGGCTGCGCGACGGCGTTTCTCGTCGAATACGCGCCCGCCAACAAGCGCGGTTATTTCGGCAGCTTCCAGATGGTCGCGCAGGCCGCCGCGAGTCTCGCCGGCTCGTTTTTCGGCGCCGTGCTCACGCGCACGCTGAGTCCCGAACATCTGAATAGCTGGGGCTGGCGCATTCCGTTCGTGATCGGTCTTCTGATCGTGCCCGTCGGCCTGTATCTGCGCTCGAAGCTCGATGAATCGCCGGTCTTCGTCGAGAAGGCGCAAAAGAACGAACTGAGCACACGCCCGATCCGCGATACCGCCACGAAACACTGGATGTCCGTGCTCGCTGGCTTCGGCCTGACGGTGTTCGGCACCATCGGCACGTACATCTTCCTGCTGTATCTGCCGACGCACGCCACGCGCGTGCTGCACATGGCGCTCACCGACGGCCTCATCAGCTCGACGATCGGCGCGCTCGTCTATCTCGTCTGCTGTCCGATATTCGGCCGGCTCTCGGACCGTATCGGCCGCAAGAAGCTGATGGCGACCGCGCTCACGCTGTCGCTCGTCACCGCATATCCGATCTTCGCCGTGCTCACCGCGCATCCGAGCCTGCCGATGCTGATCGTGTGTCAGGCGCTTTTGATGACTTATCTCGGCATCTTTCAGGGCTGCTATCCCGCGTTCATCTCCGAGTTGCTTCCTTCGAGCGTGCGTTCGACCGGCATCTCGGTGAGCTACAACGTCGCGGTGATGATCTTCGGCGGCTTCGCGCCCGCGATCGTGCAATGGCTCACGATGACCACGGGCGATCCGCTGTCGATCTGCTACTACGTGATCTTCGGCAGCGCGGTCGCGCTCGTGACGATCTTCCCGCTGCGCGACCGATACAGCGAGGCGCTGCGGTAAGTTCGCTGCATCCCGTTCCCAAAGGAAGGAGAATGGACGGCCCGCATGGAAGTCGCGCACGCTTAAGTCTGATTTAAGGAAGCGCGCTTAATCTGAAGTCTGACCGACCCACCCTCCTTCCGGCCGCGCAAGCGGCCATTTTTTTTGGAGCGACGCGATGCAGATGATTCTCCGCATGATCGTGATCCTCGTCGTGCTCGTTCTCTTCACGACGGTCGGCGTGTCCATCCTTTCCGTTTTCGCGCGCGGCCTGATTTCGCACTGAAGGCTTTCATCGGCTGCGGGCATGCTTCGTGCCCCTTCAGAATCTCGCGGCCCGCGCGGGCTTTCGACCGAGAAAGTTTCGCGGCGGATGCCTATACTGGCTGAGTGTCGTCTTTCGCCGCATTGCCGGCGCACGAAAGTCCTGCGCCGCCGCGCAGACCCTTTTCGCCGCCGTTCCTCCGCGCCACCGGCGCGCGACACGCTTCGCCGCATCTTCGCCTCTCTCATGTTCCGCCGCTTCATCGCCGCATTCGTGCAGCAGCTTGCTGCGCAATTCCAGGAGATTGCCCGATGCCACAACGTCCCATCCCCCAATCGAAAACCACGCACGCCGATACACCGAACAAGACGCTTCAAGCCGCACCCGCAGGCGACTCGACCGTCAGCTTCACCATGACCGTCAACGGCCGCAGCGAAACGCTTTCCCTCGACCCCCGCACCACGCTTTTAGATGCATTGCGCGAGCATCTTCATTTGACCGGCACGAAGAAAGGCTGCGATCACGGCCAATGCGGCGCATGCACCGTTCATGTGAACGGACGCCGCGTGAACTCGTGTCTGTGCTTCGCCGCCGCGTGCGAGGGCGACACCGTCACGACCATCGAAGGCATCGGCGAAATCGAGGCACTGCATCCGTTGCAGGCCGCGTTCGTCGAATGCGACGGCTATCAGTGCGGCTACTGCACGGCCGGCCAGTTGATGTCGGCGGTCGCGCTGCTCGATGAACCGATCGGCCCGAGCGACGACGACGTGCGCGAAGCGATGAGCGGCAACCTGTGCCGCTGCGGCGCGTATCAGAACATCGTCAGCGCGATCCAGTCGGTGCGCGCGAACAAGCCGTCGTCGAAATAAGGAGAGCGACATGGATATGTTCCAGCTCTCTCGCGCGCGCGACATGCGCGACGCGATCAATGCGGGCGCGCTCGCGCATACCGCGCAGCAAGGCGCCGAAGTGCGCTTTCTCGCGGGCGGCACGACGCTGCTCGATCTCATGAAGCTCAACGTCGAGCGGCCGATGCGCGTCGTCGATATCAGCCGTTTGCCGCTCGACAAGATCGAGGAAACGAAGGACGGCGGCGTGCGTATCGGCGCGACTTCGCGCAACTCCGATCTCGCGCATCATCCGCTGATCCGCGATCGTTATGCGGTGCTGTCGCAAGCGGTGCTCGCGGGCGCGTCGGTGCAGTTGCGCAACATGGCGACGACGGGCGGCAACATCCTGCAGCGCACGCGTTGCGTGTACTTCCGCGATACGACCTCGCCGTGCAACAAGCGCGAGCCCGGCAGCGGCTGCTCCGCGATTCAGGGCTTCAATCGCATGATGGCGATCATGGGCACGAGCGAATCGTGCATCGCGAGCAATCCGTCGGACATGTGCGTCGCGTTGCAGGCGCTCGAAGCGACGATCCACGTCGAAGGCACGGGCGGCAAGCGCGCGATCCCCATCGACGAGTTCTTCCTGTTGCCGGGCACGACGCCCGATCGCGAGAACGTGCTCGATGCCGGCGATCTCGTCACGCATGTCACGTTGCCGCCGCCGGTCGACGGCGCGCGCTCGGCTTATCTGAAGCTGCGCGATCGCGCATCGTACGAGTTCGCGCTGGCGTCGGCGGGTGTCGTGATCGGCGTGAAGGACGGGCGCATCGAGCATGCGCGCGTCGCGCTCGGCGGCGTCGGCACGAAGCCGTGGCGCTCGCGTGAAGCGGAGAAGGAGCTGATGAACGCGACGCCCGATGAAGCCACGTTCAAACGCGCTGCCGATGCTGCGCTCGCCGATGCGAAGCCGCAAAGCGAGAACGGCTTCAAGGTCGAGTTGTCCAAGCGCTGCATCGTTCATACGCTCAAGCTCGTTACCACGCAAACTTCCTGAGGATCGCGACATGTCCACGGCGCCCGATATCAAACCGTCCGCATTCATCGGACGGCCTCAGTCGCGCATCGACGGACCGCTGAAGGTTTGCGGCCGCGCGACCTATACGACCGACGTCGATCTGCCCGGCATGCTCCATGCCGTGCCGGTCGGCAGCACCATCGCGAGCGGCAGGATCACGTCGCTCGAGTTCGCCGCCGCGCAAGCGATGCCCGGCGTGAAGCTGATTCTTCATCGCGGCAATATCGGCCGCTTCTATCGCATCGCCGGCAACTCGATCGATACCGGCTACGTCGATGAAAACCGTCCGCCTTTCGAAGACGACATCATTCGCTATTACGGGCAGTATGTCGCGCTCGTCGTTGCGGAGACGTTCGAAGCGGCGAGCGCCGCGGCTGCCGCGGTCAAGGTCAGTTACGACAAGACGCCGCACGATGTGAGCGCAAAGCTCGATGCCGGCGACAAGCTCGACACGCACAGCGAACGCGGCGATCCCGACAAGGCGTTCGACGATGCGCCCGTGAAGATCGATGAAACGTACGTGACGCCCGTCGAAACGCATAATCCGATCGAGCTGCACGCGACCATCGCGCACTGGAACGGCGAGAGCTACACCTTCTACGAAACGAGCCAGGCGGTCGCGAATCATCAGGGCACGCTGATGCAGATGATGGGCCTGCCGAAAGAGAAAGTGCGCGTGATTTCGCGCTATCTCGGCTCGGGCTTCGGCGGCAAGCTGTGGATGTGGCCGCATTCGCTGCTCGCCGCGGCCGCGACGCGCCAACTGGAGCGCCCGGTCAAGCTCGTGCTCTCGCGCAAGATGATGTTCCAGAACGTCGGGCACAGGCCGACCACGCAGCAGCGCGTGCGGCTCGCGGCGACGCAGGACGGCAAGCTCGTGTCGCTACGGCATGACTTCGTGAATCACGCGGCCATCGCCGACGATTACACGGAAGATTGCGGCGAAGCGACGCCTTCGATGTACAGCACGCCCAATCTGCGCGTGACGGGCGGCACGGTGAAACGCAATGTCGGCTCGCCGACGTCGATGCGCGGACCCGGCGCGGTGCCCGGCCTCTTCGCGCTCGAATCGGCGATGGACGAGCTGGCCATTGCGTTGAAGATGGATCCGGTCGAACTGCGCCTGCGCAACGAGCCCGAAGTGGATGAAAGCAGCGGCTTGCCGTTTTCGTCGCGGCATTTCGTCGAATGCCTGAAGACCGGTGCGGAGAAATTCGGCTGGTCGAAGCGCACGCCGGACGTAGGCTCGATGAAGCGCGACGGCCTCACGCTCGGCTGGGGCGTGGGCGCGTGCAGTTGGCCGGGGCTGCGCTTCTCGGCGGACGCGACGGTCGATCTTCGTGCGGACGGCACCGCGCGCGTCGCGTGCGGCACGCAGGATATCGGCACGGGCACGTACACGATCCTCGCGCAGATCGTCGCGGAACATACGGGCATCCCGCTCGACAAGATCGAAGTCGGCCTCGGCGATACGGCGCTGCCGCTCGGTCCTGTTTCGGGCGGATCGGCGGCGACGGCATCGGTGATTCCGGCGGTATCGGATGCGGTGCGCGAGGCGATCAAGACGCTGCTGGCGCGCGCCGCGAAGATCGAGGGATCGCCATTCGCGGGCGCGAAGGCCGACGAGCTTGCGATGAGCAACGGACATGTGCATCGCAAGAACGAAGCGCCGGAAAGCGGCGTGCCGTTCGCGCGCATTCTCGACGCGGCGAAACTGCATGCGGCATCGGGCAGCGGCAGCGCGAAAGGCGGCTTCGACGATCCGCTCAAGAAGGACTGGTCGATCCATTCGTATGGCGCGCATTTCGCCGAGGTGACATGGGAGCCGGCGACCGCGCGCCTGCGCGTGAGCCGCGTCGTGACCGTGATCGATGCGGGCAAGATCCTGAATCCGCGCGCGGGGCGTAATCAGATCGAAGGCGCGGTCGTGATGGGCGTCGGCATGGCGCTTTTCGAGCACACGGTATACGACGAGCGAAGCGGCGCGCCGGTGAACAGCAGCCTCGCGGATTACGTCGTCGCGACCAATGCCGACACGCCGAAGATGGACGTCACGTTTCTCGATTATCCCGATACGGTCTTCAACGAACTGGGCGCGCGCGGCATCGCGGAGATCGGGCTGGCGGGCATCGCGGCGGCGATTACGGGTGCCGTGTATCACGCGACGGGCGTGCGTGTGCGAAAGCTGCCGGTGATGATCGAGGATTTGTTGAAGGCGTAGCGTCGGTCTCGTCGCGCTGTTCGAGCGGCCCGGTTTTTCGCGCGGTTTGTTTGCGCGAGGCCGGGCCGATGCACTGAGAACGCTATCCGTCGACGGCTACCCCGCCCTCACGGGACGCTAAACGGGCGGCCCGTCCAGGCACGCGCATTGCACCTCCCCCACGCTTCGCCCCTCCCCCAAGACGCGCTACCATAGGCACCAGCCCATTCCCCAAACCCCTGTGTAGCAGCCATCTCAGCCGGAGTGCCCATGAACGACATGATCAAACAACACGGCCTGCAGGTCGACGCGAATCTCGCGAAGTTCGTCGACGAAGAAGCCATCCCCGGCACGGGCGTCGATAGCGCGTCCTTCTGGAAGGGATTCGATGCCATCGTTCACGATCTCGCGCCGAAGAACCGCGCACTGCTCGCCGAACGCGACCGCCTCCAGACCGAGCTCGACAACTGGCATCGCAGCACCCCCGGCCCCGTGCGCGATCTACGCGCCTATCGCAAGTTTCTCGAAGAGATCGGCTATATCGTGCCCGCGCCCGCGCATGTGAAGGCCAGCACCGCCAATGTCGATCGCGAAATCGCCGAGCAGGCCGGCCCGCAACTCGTCGTGCCGCTCTCGAATCTGCGCTATGCGCTCAACGCGGCCAACGCGCGTTGGGGCAGCCTCTACGATGCGCTCTACGGCACCGATGCCATCGACGAAAACGACGGCGCCGAGCGCACGGCGCAGTTCAATCCGAAGCGCGGCGCGAAAGTGATCGCCTATGCGCGCGCGTTCCTCGACGACAACGCCCCGCTCGATCACGGCTCGCACGCCGACGCGACCAAATACAGCGTCGAGCAAGGCAAGCTCGTCGTCACGCTGAAGGACGGCGGCAAGACCGGCCTTGCGAACGCCGAGCAGTTCGCGGGCTTTCAGGGCGACGCGAAAGAGCCGTCCGCGATTCTGCTCAAGCACAACGACCTGCACTTCGAGATTCAGATCGACGCGGACAACTTCATCGGCAAGACCGATGCGGCGCACGTGAAGGACGTGCTGATGGAAGCGGCCGTGAGCACGATCATCGATTGCGAAGATTCGGTCGCGGCCGTCGATGCCGCCGACAAGACGCAGCTCTATCGCAACTGGCTCGGCCTGATGCAAGGCAATCTCGCCGAGCAGGTCACGAAGAACGGCAAGACCTTCACGCGCGCGATGAACCCGGACCGCGAGTACGCCGCGCCGAACGGCGGAACCGTCAAGCTGCACGGACGTTCGCTGCTGTTCGTGCGCAACGTCGGCCATCTGATGACGAATCCCGCGGTGCTCGACCGAGATGGCAACGAGATTCCCGAAGGCATCCTCGATGCGGTGATGACCGTGCTCGGCTCGATGCACGATCTCAAGAACAAGATGAACTCGCGCACGGGGTCGATCTATATCGTGAAGCCGAAGATGCACGGCCCCGCCGAAGTGGCGTTCGCGGACGAGCTCTTCACGCGCGTCGAAGACCTGCTCGGCCTGCCGCGTCACACGATCAAGATGGGCATCATGGACGAAGAGCGACGCACGAGCGTGAACCTCAAGGCGTGTATCGCGGCGGCGGGCGCGCGCGTCGCATTCATCAATACGGGCTTCCTCGACCGCACCGGCGACGAAATGCATTCGTCGATGGAAGCCGGCCCGATGATGCGCAAGGGCGACATGAAGTCCTCTAAGTGGATTGCCGCGTACGAACGCAGCAATGTGCTCGTCGGCCTGAACACCGGCTTGCGCGGTCGCGCGCAGATCGGCAAGGGCATGTGGGCGATGCCCGATCTGATGCACGCGATGCTCGAACAGAAGATCGCGCATCCGAAGGCAGGCGCCAACACCGCATGGGTGCCCTCGCCCACCGCGGCCACGCTACACGCGCTGCACTATCACATGGTCGACGTGCAACAGGTTCAGCAGGAACTCGAAAGCGTCGACTACGAAAGTCAGAAGAACGAGTTGCTCGATGGCTTGCTGACGATTCCCGTCGTCGACAAGCCGTCATGGTCGGAAGACGACATCAGGAACGAAATCGAAAACAACGCGCAGGGCATTCTGGGTTATGTGGTGCGCTGGGTCGATCAGGGCGTCGGTTGCTCGAAGGTGCCGGACATTCACGATGTCGGCCTGATGGAAGACCGCGCGACGCTGCGCATTTCGAGCCAGCATATCGCGAACTGGCTGCGTCACGGCATCGTCACGGAAGAGCAGGTTCGCGCGACGCTCGAACGCATGGCCGCCGTCGTCGACAAGCAGAATGAAGCCGATCCGTACTATCGCCCGATGTCGCCCGCGTTCGACAGTTCGTTCGCATTCAAGGCCGCGTGCGCGCTCGTCTTCGAAGGACGCACGCAACCGAGCGGCTATACGGAACCGCTGCTGCACAAGTTCCGTCTCGCCGCGAAGGAATCGATGTAACGGTCAAAGCGCGCGCACGAATCGGCGTGCGCGCGCTGTCTTTCACTGCTCCGACCAGAGTTTGCCCGCGGTCGCCCAGTTCTCGCGTTTCACGTCCGTCAGAATGATGTCCACCGAGCCCGGCTCGCAGCCGAGCGTTTCGCACGTCGTGCGCGTGATCGCTTCGACGAACTTGCGCTTCTCTTCCACCGTGCGGCCTTCGAACAGTTGAATGTTGAATGTCGGCATTGCGTTGATCTCCTTTTGAAAGCGGTATTAGTCGCGATACGACGCGTCGATGCGATCGAGCTTGCGCAATAGCGCCGGCCATTCGAGCGCGCCTTCGACGGCGTCATCGTCATGCAGTTGCGCCGCGGTGCGCGTGACGACTTCCGGCGTCGGCACGATCATCTTGCCCACGCCCGCAAGCGCGCGAAGCTGAATATCGCATGCCTTGACGAGCATATCCATCAGCACATAAGCCTCGGCGATCGTGCGCCCGAGCGTGACCGGTCCATGATTGCGCAGCAACATCGCACGATGCGCGCCGAGACTGTTTACGAGCCGCTCGCCTTCCGCGGGCGAGAACGCGAGCCCTTCGTAATCGTGATACGCGAGATGCCCATGAAAGCGCATCGCGTGTTGCGATGCGGGCAGCAGGCCGTGCGGTTGCGTCGATACCGCGATCGCCTCGCGCACGTGAAGATGCATCACGCACACGGCGTCCTCCCGCGCGGCATGGACGGCGCCGTGCAGCGCGAAGCCCGTCGCGTTCACCGGATGCGCGCTCTCGCCGATCACGTTGCCGTCGATATCGATCTTCACGAGATTGCTCGCCGTGACTTCATCGAACGAAAGCCCGAACGGATTGATGAGAAAGCGCCCCGGCTCGCCCGGCACGCTCGCGGAAATGTGCGTGTAGACGATATCGTCCCAGCCGTTGAGCGCGACCAGCCGATACGCTGCCGCGAGATCGACGCGCGTGGCCTGTTCGGCTGCCGATCGCGGCCCGCTTTCCGCGATTCTGCGCTCAGGCGTGTGGGTGAACGACATGCGAGTCTCCTTGTTTGGATGATCCGGACAGACGCCGCTCGAGCAGAATCACCGCCCAGGACGCAAGCACGAACGGCGCGGTCAACGCAGCGATGCCGATGCAATCGATCACGCGCTCGATCAGCACCGCCGCGACGATCGCGACGAGCGCATAACGCGTGCCGAGCTTCGCGGCCGCGAGTGCCGCAAGCGCCGCATTGAAGCCGCACGCGCCCGAGAGCACGACGGCATCGCTTGCACCGCCGAGTGCGTGCAACATGGCGCCGAGCGCACTGCCCGCGAGCGCCCAGCCCGCCTGCGCGGGCCGCGACGCGAACAATCCCGCCGCGATCAGCGCGCCGGCGAGCGCGCCGGTCGCGAAGGTGATCGGCGCGAGACCCGCGAACGCGGCCTGAAGCATTGGAATGAAACCGGCGGCGACTTGGGGAATCGCGCCCGTGTCGCCGCGCTCGGTCAAAAGCGGCAGCCAGCACCACGTCACGATGATGGCGGGGCTGGAGAAGATCGGCAACCGGTAGCGCGAGAGCACGCGCGAAAGCACGTTGGCGAGGAAAGTGGCGAACATCGCCGCGACGATCGCGACGGCCGCGGCGCGCGATGCATCGTCGAGAAACGTGAATGCGGCGAGCGCCGCGAGCGCGCCGTTGAAACCGTAGAGATCGTCGCGGAACGCGGGTGCGTCGTCGTTTTCGACGATCACGCTGATGACATTGCCCGTCAGCGTGCCGATCAGAAGGCCGCACGCGAGGCGCGGACTCGCGCTCAGCACCGCGAGGAACAGCAGCGCGCCGGTCGCGGCGTTGCGCTGAAGGACGATCTGTCCTATCGCGCGAGCGAAGCTGCGGAGTTGATCGCCGAAGGCGGCGTTCGATTGGAGAGCGGTGGACATGCTGGACGGCGACGGCATGGAAAGCCGCCAGCATAAAGCAGCCGGCGCGCGCCGTGCGGCGGCGGGCCGAATAACCTGTATGTGGCTTGACGCAGAAGGCGCGACGAGTGTCGCGCCGGGTAAAACCGAAACTTAGTTGAACGCCATCGGGACGAGCGGCGTCGAATCGCCTACACCCGGGTTCGCCAAAGACAGATCGGCGCTGATCTTCACGATCTCCGTGACGTTTTCGCGGAAATTCGGATGTTTTTCCCAGGTGATGTAGCTGGCGTCCATGACAGCGGAAAGCGTAAGCAAGGCGAAAGCGATTTTTTCGAGCACTTCGTAGCGGCGGCGCATGATTTGTTCCTCAAACTTTGCGACATTGTAACAGACTTAAGGGTTTTCCCCTATCTCACTGTTGCAATGCCGCAAATCACACGCCGTTACTGTCGTTGCGCTCCGGCCCTTTTCACATCGACGTTTCGAGCATCGCCTCATAATCCGCGCTCGACGCCTCGCGCGGATTCGTCTTATGACTGTGATCCTTGAGCGCGCCCGCGATGATGCGCGGAAACATCTCGCGCGTCACGCCGAGTTCAGCGAGGCCGCGTGGCAGGCCGAGCGTCGCGGTCATCGAGCGCAGCGCACCGCCGACTTCATCGCCGGACTTCAGGCCCATTGCCTGCGCGATGCGGTCGAGCTTGCCTTCTTCGCGCATCGTCGGCGCGCTGCTGTTGAACGCGATCACCGCCGGCAAAAAGATTGCGTTGAGCGTGCCGTGATGCAGTTTCGGATTGATGCCGCCGAGCGAGTGGCTCAGGCTATGCACGCAACCGAGGCCCTTCTGGAACGCGAGCGCGCCCTGCATCGATGCG
The DNA here is from genome assembly GCF_022879815.1 of Caballeronia zhejiangensis. NCBI lineage: Bacteria > Pseudomonadati > Pseudomonadota > Betaproteobacteria > Burkholderiales > Burkholderiaceae > Caballeronia > Caballeronia zhejiangensis. Next base: position 963,872 of record NZ_CP084285.1, on the reverse strand, counting down.
CTCATCATGTTCCAGCGCGCGGTGCGATCGGAGCCGTCCCGCGTCGCGCGCTCGATGTGCCGCCACGCGCGCCACAATCCGTCGAGCGCGATGCCATCGGCGGGTGCGTTGAACGCGGGCGCCATGAACGTTTCGAGGCAATGCGCGATGGCATCCATGCCGGTCGCGGCGGTAAGCATCGGCGGCAGGCCGAGCGTCAGTTCCGGATCGCAGATCGCGACCTTCGGCACGACGTGCGGCGAGATCACGCCGACCTTGCGGCCATCGTCGAGAATCAGGATCGCGCCGCGGCCCACTTCGCTGCCGGTGCCCGCGGTCGTCGGAATGGCGATGACGGGCGCGGTCTTCGCCGTGATGCGCGCGAGGCCGCCTTCGATGACCGCGAAGCCTTGTAGCGGACCGTCGTGCGTCGCGCACACGGCCACGCCCTTCGCGAGATCGATCGATGAACCGCCGCCCGCCGCGATCACGCCGTCGCATTGATTCTCCTTGTACATCGCGACGGCTTCGCGCACGGCGGCTTCGTTCGGATTGGGCGGCGTCGAATCGAACACGGGTACGGCCGACGATGAACCGAGCGCGCCGAGCACCTTGTCGAGCAGGCCGGCCGCGCGGATGCCGGCATCGGTCACGATCAGCGGACGATGAATGCCGATGCGTTCGCACTCGCCCGCAAGCAGGCGCACCGCGCCGAAATCGAATTGAATCTGCGTGATGTAGTTGATGAGGGGCATGGGTGTCTGAGGGAAAGTTAGGGTCGGAGGCAGCGCGGTGACGTCAGTATAAGAGCGCGCTGTTACCGGTACAACTTTCCCTCGACGCCGGTCAAAAGCGAAAATCGTCGAAGAACTTTTCGCGTTCCATCACGGTGAGCGCGGCGCGCTTGTGCGGAAAGTCGAATTCCTTCAGCGTATAAAAGCCCATGCGATGCATGTAAGCGATATGTCGCACATGATCGACGCGCGGTTCGCCAACGAGGCGTTCCGTGCGCGGATCGTCGATGAACATGTAGTGCAGTACGCCGCTCCACCATGCCTTGAGCTTGCCTGCGCTCTGGAATTGCGCATCGCCGATCAGCAGATGCAGCCCGCGATCGAAGTCGCCTGCATCATAGAACGGGCCCAGGCGATCTTCTTTCGCCCAATAGAACTCGAAGTAGCCGAAGGGCTTGTCGTCGAAATAGCCGATCATCGGATGCATGTGCGGATCTTCGCGGCGTTCCGCGAGATAAGCGGCGTGTTCGGCGCGCGTGCCGCGCTGATCCCAGAAGTATGCGACGCGATCGAGATTCATCCATTCGCTGAAGACTTCGGAATCGGCGTCGGGGTCAGCTGTGCGCAGGCTGAAGGTCATGTCGATCTGCGGGAAGTGACGTTCGTAGATCGTGCCTTCGGCGTTCGTTGGTCTTTGCGGATGTGTGACGCCGTTGGTTTGCGTATAGCGCAGCAGCGTGTCGCTCGATGCGGGCGCCTTGAGCCATGGGCGCGCGATTTGCCAGAACGTTTTGCGTGATGTCGTCAGGAGAAGGTGATCTTCGTGCTGCTGTGCGATGTCGATCAGGTTCTCATTTCGCGCTTGCGAGATGAAGGTTCTTGTGCGGTGGGCTTCGTTGGAAGCGTGTGGAAGTGCGATCGTTGCCGTGCGGCGCTCAGGGTCGTTGCAGTAGATTTCGCATAGGGCCGTCAGTAACGCGTCGGTGTGACACGCTGTCAGCGTGCGGTCAGGCGATTGTTCGACAGTCGCCGCTACTTCGGGATCGAAACGTATGTTCATCGGTGAGTCTCCGGATTTGCTTCAAGTATTCGGCTTTCGCTTCTGGTTTCGCTTCTGGCTTCGCTTCTGCTTTCGTGGAATCCTGTAATCGCGTCGGTCTATTAGCACTGCCCCTGTGCGGGGCGGCAGTCACTTTCTTTGCTGCTGCAAAGAAAGTAACCAAAGAAAGCAGCTTCCGATACGCCCGCGGTCACACGCAATTTGGGTAGTCCTCTCGTCCATCGTGGGCTGCCTAACGAGTGCCCTCATAGGCCCAACCGGGCTTGGATCGCGCACGGTCCGTCTCATCGCACCACACACCAAACTGGTTCAGCACCAAATAGCTCCAGCCCGCTTCGCGGCCGACCGGTCAATCGGGACCGCGTGTGCTTCCCTACTAACGCCTCGATCTCGCCGCCTTCGCCGCCCGTTGGTTTCCCTTGCATACCCGGCGGCAGCGCGTAGCGCTGTGCCGAAGCTCTTTCGTGCTGAACCAGTGTCCTCAGCGTTTTCGGGCGGCGGACCGTGCGCGAGCCAAGCCCGATTGGTCCTTTGAGGGCACTCTTTAGGTGAGTGCCATCGAGGACGAGAGAACTACCCAAATTGCGTGTGACCGCGGGCTTGAAAAGCTGCTTTCTTTGCTTACTTTCTTTGCAGCAGCAAAGAAAGTGAGTGCCGCCCCGCACAGGGGCAACGCTAATAGACCGACACGAATACGGGATCCGGCGACTACAGCAAAGAAAGTAGGTGCCGCCCCGCAAAGGGGCAACGCTAACAAACCGACACGTAATCGGGATCCGGCGCCAACACCCCGGCCATGGCAAGCAGCCCGCCGTCCAAAGCAGGAAACAGACTCCGCTGAAAATTATTCCAGCGCAGTTCGAGAATGGAATCTAAAGGATCGATGCTAGTGCCAAGCACATCAAAGATGACTTCACCAGAATCGATCCCGTTATCGACGTAATGAAACGAAGCGCCTGTCCGGTCGATCACCGGCGCCGGTTCAACGCGCATCGCGTTCCAATCGACTACGCGCTCGCCACGCGCCCCATGCAAGGCATCGAGCGTCGCATAAGCCCCCCGCCGTTCAAACGGCGAACCAAGCCGCGTAATCCCAGGATGAATATTCGCAATACGCCGGCAAAATTCCGCACCGGGCCGAACGAGTTCATCGAGAATCACGAGCACCCCGTCGAGCACGACGAAGTCCGCATCGAGCGCACGCAGCTTCTCCAGCAAACGCTTCTCGAACGCGCTCTTCTGCGCCGCCCGCTCGCTCACCGCATCCAAAGCCAACCGCCGATAAGAAGAAGGAATCGCATGAAGAAGACTCGTCACCGGCACGCCCCGCACCGCGAGCTCCGGCGGATGAATCCACTGCCCTCCCGGCGCATAACGAAAACCATATCCAGCCAGTTTTTCGCGATCCCGCGGCGAGCCTTCGTCATCGTCGTAGATCACGCCTTCGAGCGAATAGAGATCGCCCAACGGCGATCCATTGAGTTGCTCGACGAGATACTCCAGCGGCGACTTCATATACCGCGTGCCGCCCTTGTATTCGATATGCTGTCCCGCGCGATCCGCCGCCGCGTTGCGCAAGGACATGATGTAGACCAGTTTTAGCTTCGTCATTGATTGCCGCTCGTTTCAAACATCGCCAGTAATAGTTTTCAAAGCGCCACGGCCATGCGGCTGCCGCTCGTCTCCGCCGCTTGCTTCACGGCGTGTTCCTGTCCGGCATCGGCAAGCGATGCCGCGATCTCATCCGAGCGCACGGCCAACACCGAAAGCAAGGTATCGGAAAGACCGTGGCTGTCTTCGCAGCAGCCTTGCAAATAGATGCGCGGCCTGAAGTTCGAAGGCGTGACAAGCCGATAATCGCGGCCCACATTGCGCTGCGCGAGCGCGTCGCCCAGATGCGGCGCAAGGCCGTCGAGCAGCGCGAGATGCGTGTCGCGCCGATAACCCGTCGCGAGCACGAGCGCATCGAAGCGCTCGGCGCGCGCGTGACCTGTCAGCACGTCGCGCATCGTCAACTCGATCTCGCCATTCGCGCGACGCGCCGCATTTTCGATGAGCGTATTCGCCAGCAAACGATGTCGCGCTTCATCGGAAACCTTCTGCAAATAGAGCATTTCGTAGATCTGCTCGATCAACGGACGATCGACGACCGCGTAATTCGTATCGCGGAAACGCTCGATCAGCGAGCGCCGCCCATCTTCCGATTGCGCAAAGACGATATCGGTGAACTCCGGACTGAAGATCTCGTTGACGAAGGGCGTATCGTCGGCCGGTTTGAGCGCGCTCGCGCGAATCACGAGCGTCGCATCGACATGCGGAAAACGCCGCGTGAGATCGGCGAAAACTTCGGCCGCGCTCTGCCCCGCACCGATGATCGCGATGCGCTTCTTGCCGTTGCGACCATCGCCCGCGACGCGCTCGATCGAACTCAGATACGCCGACGAATGAATCACGTTATGCGGTCCGAGCGATGCGAACGGCTCAGGCACACGCGCCGCGCCGCCGACGCCGACCGACAAAGCCTTCGTCACGCGACGCCATTCGCGCCCATCCGCTTCCTGCGATACGACGCGCAGCGCGCTCACATCGCCATTCGCTTCGAGCACGGGTTCGATCGCCGTCACGCTCTGCCCGTAATGCACGCGATCATCAAAGGCTTGCGCGACCCAGCTCAGATAGTCGTGAAACTCGACGCGCGTCGGATAGAAGTTCTTCAGGTTCACGAATTCGTTCAGACGCCCGCGCTCGAACAGATAGTTGATGAACGTAAAGCGGCTCGTCGGATCGCGCTGCGTGACGAGATCCTTCAGGAAGGAAATCTGCATACGGCAATCGTCGAGCAGCATGTCGCGATGCCAGCCGAATTCCGCTTGCCGTTCGATATAGCAATGCGTCATGTTCGACGCGCCGCGCTCTTCGGCAAGACGCACGGCAAGCGACAGGTTCGACGGCCCAAAGCCCACGCCGATCAGATCGAATACGGTTTCTTTTTTCATTTCCCTGTGTCTCTCAGATGTCATTGATCGATGCAAGCGAGACGCGGCGTGCGAGCGTCGCGCCGAGGCCTGCGAAATGCGGCGTGGCGAAAACGTCATGAATAACGATGTCGAAGCCCGCTTTGCGCGCCGCATCGACGAAACGCACGACCGCGAACGACGTCGCGCCCGCCGCGAAGAGATCGTCGTGCAGCGCGGGCGTCTGGCCGTCGAAGAGTTCGCTCCATAGGCTCGCGAGCGCTCGCGCTTCATCGGTCTCTTCATCCGATGCCATCGATGCCGCGAGTCCTTCAGTCCCTTCGAACGCGGCGTCGCATGAGTCGAATACCTCATGCGGCGCGTGCGCAAACAGCTCTACAGTCGCGAGAAAACGAGTAACGAGCGTTTCGACGAACGCCCCAGCCACGCGCTCGTTCGCATAAGAGAACGCGCAACTCACGCGGCCATCCGGATACTCCGTCACGTCCAGTTCGAGGTCGAACACGACGCGATGACGCACATCGTCGAAACCTTCGATCGCGAGGCCGGCCCAGTCGCGCGTCGCCATCGCGGCGGGGCGCAGATAGTTGAACATCACCTGGAATAGCGGATTGCCCGCGCCGGAACGCTGCGCGTTCAACGCGGACACGACATCGGCAAACGGCACGTCGGCGTGTGCGTAGGCGGCGAGCGCCGCATCGCGCACGGTCGCGAGTAAAGTCGCGGGCGTATCGTCATGCGTCATGCGGGTGCGCACGACGACTGCGTTGATGAAGAGTCCGAGTGCATCGCGCGCGCTGTCGCCCGTCGATTCGCGTGTCGATGCGAGCACGCCGACCGGCTGATCGCGCACGCCGGTCACGCGATGCAACGCCGCGTTGAGTGCGGCGTGCAGCAGCATCGGCAGCGTGGCATGGCATTCCACGGCGAGCGCGCGGGCGCGTTCGATGAGCGCATCATCGAGATCGAATCCGATGCGGCTCGCGAGCCATTGCGGATTCTCGATACGGCCCGCTGACGGCGCGGGCAATGCAATCGCCGTCAGATCCTTCAGCGCATCGCGCCAGTACGCGAGCCGCGCGCCCGTCGCCGATGAAGGCAACACCAGCGCATTCGATGCGCGCTTTGCAACCGATGCGCCCTTGCGCAAAGCGACATACGTTGCGCGGATATCGTCGAGCCAGAGATCGATCGAAGTGCCATCGGAGACGATGTGATGCACGACGAGCGAGAGCACATGATCGTCATCGGCGAGACGCACGAGACGCGCGCGCCAGAGTTGCTTCGCACTGGCGAGATCGAACGGCGTGAGCGCGTCTTCATCGGTGATGCGCTTCGCTTCGTCGATGCTGCCGGCAACATCGATCACAGGCAACTCGAAGCGCCACATCGGCACGATGCGCTGACCCGGCAACGCGCCATCGCGTTCGACCAGTCGTGTGCGCAACGCCGGATGACGCGCGGCAGCTTGCGCAAGCGCTTCGCGCAACGCATCGGAATCGAGCGATCCGTGCAGCCGCAACGCGACCGGAATGTTGTATGCGGCGCTTTTCGGCTGCGCGCGCCATAAGAACCAGAGGCCGAGTTGCGCCGCGGAAAGCGGCCACACGCCGTGTTCGTCGGCCTCGAATACGCTTTGGCCTGCATCGGATGCGCCCTCGCACAGCCCCGCCTGCAACACGCGTTTTGCGTACTGCGACAACACCGGCGTTTCGAACAATGCGCGCACGGGCACATCGCGCCCGAGCATTTCGGCGATGCGCGTCACCACACGCACGGCCGCGAGCGAATGCCCGCCCAGTTCGAAGAAGTGATCGCCGCGGCCCACGCGTTCGACATCGAGCACGTCGCGCCAGATCTTGGCGAGCGCGGCTTCCGTGCCCGCAGCGGGCGCTTCGTGGATGCGCTCCTTCTTCGGCGGTTCGGGAAGCACCGCACGATCGACCTTGCTGTTTGCGTTGCGCGGCAACGCATCGAGCACGACAATATGCGCCGGCACCATGTAATCGGGCAGCGTGCGGCGCAGATGCGCATCGAGTTCGGCGGCATCGGCGGCGCGGCCCAGCGCGGCGCGTTCGCGTGCATCGGCTTTCAATTCGACATAGGCAACGAGCGCGGCGTGCGCGCCCTTGCCACGCACGACCGCGCACGCTTCGCGCACATCGTCGTGTGCGGCGAGTTGCGCTTCGATCTCGCCGAGTTCGATACGCAAGCCGCGCAGCTTCACCTGATGATCGACGCGGCCGATGAAATCGAACACGCCATCGGCGCGACGCCGCACGAGATCGCCGGTGCGATACAGACGCGCGCCCGGCTCGCCATACGGATCGGGCACGAAGCGCTCGGCAGTCAATGCAGGACGATCGAGATAGCCGCGCGCGACGCCCACGCCGTCGCCGCCGAGATACAGTTCGCCGATCACGCCGACGGGCAGCCGATTCAAGCGCTCATCGAGCACATGCGCGGTGCGCGCGCCGACAAGCGTGCCGATCGGAAGATAGGCGCAATCCGCGAGCTTCGCGGGATCGTCGCCGGGATTGAACATCCACAGCATCGGCGTGATGACGGTCTCCGTCGGACCATATCCGTTGACGATGCGCGCATTCGGAAACGCGCGGCGCATCAACGCGAAGGCTTCACGCGATGTCGCTTCGCCGCCCACCGTGATCGACTTCAACGTCGGTGGCGCGCCGTGCACGAGCGCCCATTCCGCAAGCTGCGTCGCGCAACCGGGCGGCACGTAGGTCATCGTCACGCCCTCTTTGCGCATGAGCTTGCAGATCAGCGCGGGTGGCCATAGCGTATCGGTGGTGATCGCGACCCCCGCGCCGCTGATGTACTGCGAGAACCAGCCTTCGTGCGCGCCGTCGAAATTAACCGACTGGAACAGCATGAACGTGTCGCGCTCGGTCGCGCCATAACGTTGCGCGATGGCGACGCAATGGCGCGCGAACGATCCGTGATCGACGATCACGCCCTTGGGCTTGCCCGTCGAACCCGATGTGTAGATCGCATACGCCGCTTGCTCCGCGACGACATCGGGCAGTGCGATGCGCGATGTTGCATCGTCGGCGTAGAGGGTTTCATCGTCGAGAAGCAGGACGCGTGCGCTCGCTGGAAGGGGCAACGCATCGATGCTCGCGCGCTCGGTGATGATGTGCTCGATGCGCGCATCGTCGAGAATCTGCGCGAGACGTTCACGCGGATGACTTGGATCGAGCGGCACGAATGCGCCGCCCGACTTGAGCGCCGCGATCAGGCCGACGAGCAGATCGACCGAACGGCTCAACGCGACGCCCACGCGCATTTCAGCGCGCACGCCCGCATCGATGAGACGCTGCGCGATGCGCGTCGCGCGTGCATCCACTTCGCTGCGCGTGAAGGCGCGCTCCATATCCGCGACGCCGCGCGCATCCGGTCGCGCACGCGCATGGCGTGCGATACGTTCATGCACCGAGACGAATTCGGGCGCATGTTCAGGCGCATGGCGATTCCATGCGTCGAGCTGCATGCGTTCGTCTTGCGGCAACCATTGCAGATCGCCGACGAGCGTTGGCGGTGCGTCGAGTGCATTGCTCAACAACTCGACGAAGCGGCGCGCGAGGCGTTCAATGGCATCGGCTTCGAAGAGATCGAGCGCGTAGACGAAAGCGGCCGCAAGCGATCCGTCCGCGCGTTCCTCGAAGTTCGCGGTCAGATCGAACTTCGCGAACGGCGCGCCCGAAGGCAATTCGGTCACGCGCACATCGGCGAACGAAGGCAACATGCGGCGCGCGCCATATGCCGCCATGACCTGAAACAACGGATGATGACTCGCACTGCGCACGACGCCGAGCGCTTCCACGACCTGCTCGAACGGCACATCCTGATGCGACTGCGCATCGACGAGCGCGGCTTGCGTTGTATCGACGAGCATCGAGAACGACTGCGTTGCATCGACGCGCGAAGCGAGCGTCAGCGTGTTGACGAAGAAGCCGACCAGTCCTGCCGTTTCAGCACGCTCGCGGTTCGCCGCGGGCACGCCGATTTGTATATGCGCCTCGCCCGATGCGCGCGCGAAGAGCGCGCTCAACGCGGCGAGCAAAACGGCGAAAGGCGTCGCGCGATATTCGCTTGCGATGACGCGCAATCGCGCCGCAAGCGCTGCATCGAGCGTGAAAAGATGGCGCGCACCGCGCGCGCTGCGCTCGCCGGGACGCGCTGCCGCGCCGGGCAGCATCAATATGTCGCGCGATGGATCGAGCCGTGCGCGCCAGAAGTCCAGTTGACGTTCGCGCTCGCCCGCATCGAGCCAGCGACGCTGCCAAAGCGCGAAATCCGCGTATTGAATCGGCAACGGCCCGACTGACACCGCTTCGCCGCACGCATACGCGCGATAGAACGAAGCAAGCTCGGCAAGCGCGATATCGGCGGACCACCCGTCCGACACGATGTGATGCGTCGTCAGAGAAAGCCAGTGCGTGTTCGCATCGAGTCTGATCAGATGCGCGCGCACGAGCGGGGCGTGAGCGAGATCGAAGGGACGCGATTCATCCGTGAGCGCGAGCGCCGTGGCGCGTGCCTCACGCTCGGCGACCGGAAGATGCTCGAGATTCACCGAATTCCACGGACAGCGCATGGGCGCGTGCACGGTTTGCAGCACGCCGTCCGCGCCCTCGCTGAACGTCGTACGCAGCGCTTCGTGACGCGCGATCAACGCATCGCATGAAAGGCGCAGCGCATTCGCATCGAGTGCGCCATCGAGCTGAAGGCGCTCGGTGATGTGATACGCCGCGGGCTCGTCGATCATGCGCGCATGCAGCCACAGACGCGTCTGCGCGAACGATGCCGGCACGCTCGCTTCGCACGCATCGCCTCGCGTGCGCGGCGGAATCGGCAGCGTACGAAAGTCGATGCCTGCATCGGCGAGTCGCGCGACGAACACCTTGCGCTGCGCATCGGGCAACTGCGCGAAGCGCGTCGCGAGCGAAAGCAGATCGGGTTTGGCCTGCGTCATGCGTGTCCTCTTTGACTTGCGGTTTTCATTGCGTCTCCAGTTCATCGAGCAAGGCATCGATGACGCTCGCGGCGTCATGCGCGCCGCCCTTTTCATCGCGTGAAGCCAGCGCGGCGTCGATCGCGGCGGCGCAGCGCGCAAGCGTGCGTTCATCGAACAGCGTGCGCAGCGGCAACGTGAGCGACCAGTGCAGATTGGCCTGAGCGTTCGCTTGCGTCGCGAGCAGCGAGTGGCCGCCGAGCGTGAAGAAATCGTGGTCGCGGCCGATGGCCTCCACTCGCAGCACGCGCTGCCAGATTGCGGCGAGTTCGGGTTCCGTCTGCGTTCGCGCCGCCGTCACGATGCGTTGCGTTCGCGCCGGGGCCGGCAGCGCGTTGCGGTCGCATTTGCCATTCGGCGTGACCGGCAACGCGTCGAGTGCCATCACACGCGCGGGCACCATGTACGCAGGTAGTTGCGAACGCAACGAATTCAGCACGGCGCTTTCATCGAAGGTCTCGGATGCCGCGCATGAGACGTAGCCGATCAACTGCTCGTCGCGCACGATCACGACCGCATCGCGCACATCCGGCTCGGCGCGCAGCAGCGCTTCGATCTCGCCCGGCTCGATTCGTTGTCCGCGCAGCTTCACTTGCGTGTCGATGCGGCCGAGATAGTCGAGCGCGCCATCGTCGCGGCGGCGCGCAAGATCGCCCGTGCGATACAGTCGCGCGCCCGCGACGAACGGGTCGGGCACGAAGCGCTCCGCTGTCAGCGACGGCCGTCCGAGATAGCCGCGCGCGAGTCCCGCACCGCCGACATAGAGTTCGCCGATGCCGCCCGCGGCCACCGGATGAAGCGCTGCATCGAGCACATGCAGTTGCAGGTTCGCGATCGGATGACCGATAGGTACAGAAGCGGATTCGATATCGCCCGCGCTGCACGTCCAGTGCGATACGTCGATGGCGGCTTCGGTCGGACCATAGAGGTTGTAGAGCCGCGCGTTCGGCAAGAGCCTCGCGACGCGCGCGACGAGCTCGGGCGCAAGCGCTTCACCGCTCGCGACGATTCGCTCGATGCTCGCGCAGCGCTTCGCATCGCCGAACTCGTCGATATGCGCGACGAACGCCGCGAGCATCGACGGCACGAAATGCAGCGTGCTCACGCGATGCGCCTCAATGGCTGCGACGAGCCGCGCCGGATCGCGATGATCGCCGGGCGCGGCGATAGCGAGCTTCGCGCCCGTCGCGAGCGGCCATACGAACTCCCATACGGAAACGTCGAAACCGAACGGCGTCTTGTGAAGCACGACGTCGTCGCGCGTCAGGCGATAGGCGTCCTGCATCCACGCAATACGGTTCGCCAGCGCGCCATGCGTGTTGCCCGCGCCTTTGGGCTTGCCGGTCGAGCCGGACGTGTAGATGAGATACGCGAGATGCGCGTCGGTGACGTCGATGGACGCAGTGAGCGTCGCGTCGCCTTGCATGAGCGCATCGACATCGAACACGCGCGCCGTCGAAGCAACCGACTCCACGCGCGCACGCAAGTGCGTTTGCGTCAACACGACAGCGGGTTTCGCATCGTCGAGCAGATAGGCGATGCGATCCGCCGGGTAATCCGGATCGATCGGCAGATACGCCGCGCCCGCCTTCAACACGCCGAACAGTGCAACGACCATGTCGAACGAACGCTCGACGCACAGCGCGACCACCGTGTCGTGCGCGACGCCCGCTGCAAGCAACGCAGCGGCAACGCGATTCGCGCGCTCGTTCAACTGCGCATACGTGATGCGATTCACAATGCCGTCGACCGCGATCATCTCAAGCGCGATGGCATCGGGCGCGGCGTTCGCCATGCGTTCGAATTGCCGATGCAGTGGCAGGCTTTCGATATCGCTCCATGCGCGCGCTGTCGCATTGAAACGCGCGACGTCATCCGCGAGCGCGATCGTGCCGAGCGGCACATCGGGGTTCGTCGCAAATGCGTCGAGACATGTGGATAGCGCGCGATGCAGTGCCGCCACACGCGATTCATCCAGACGCGCCGCGTCGTATCCATAGTCGATGACGATAGCTTCGCCCGCCTCCACGACGAGCGTCAACGCGAAGTCGGTCGCTTCGATGTTGCGCAACGCGCGCATTTTTAGCGCGCGTTCGTCGCGGCCGGCCCATGCTTCATCGACGGGATAGTTCTCGAATACGACGAGCGTGTCGAACAACGCACCGCCGCCTTGACCTGCCCAGCGTTGAATATCCGCGAGCGGCGTGTGAGCGTGTTCGTGGGCTGCGGCGTTATCCGCTTGCAATTCGCGCAGCCATGCGGACGCGGCGCGTTGCGGCAGCGGCTCGGCGATCACCGGCAACGTGTTGATGAAGAGTCCCAGTACGCCGTCGATATCGGCGAGGGAGTCCGGGCGGCCTGCGACCGTCGCGCCGTACGCCACGCTCGCCTTATGCGTCATGCGCTGCAACACGAGCGCCCACGCGCCTTGCACGAGCGTGTTGAGCGTCACGCGCAGACGGCGCGCGGCGTCGGTGAGACGCGCGGTCATCGCAGGGTCGAGCGACGCGCGCCACGAGCGATGATCGTCGAGTGTCGGCGCCTTGCTCGCTTCGCGCTGCGCGATGCGCGTCGGTTCGCCGAGGCGTGCGAGACGGTCGGTCCAGAACGCTTGGTCGGCTTGCGCATCGCGTGTCGCGAGCCATTCGATGAAGTCGCGATAACGCGCCTTCGCGTGCGCGACGAACGGCTGCGCGCGCGGCGGCTCGATGTAGTCGCGCAGGACATCCGCAAACATGCGGGCCGTGCTCCAGCCATCGAGCAGCAGATGATGACGCGTCCACACGATGCGCCATTCATCGTCGGTGACGCGAATCAGCGTGACGCGCATCAGGGGCGGCGCGGCAAGATCGAAGCCGCGCGCGCGATCGTCGGCGAGCCACGTTTCGAAGGCGGCCGATGCATCGCTACGTTCGCGCCAGTCGATCACATCGAAAGGCAAGCGCGCCTGGCGATGCACGATCTGCATCGGTGCGGCTTCATCGGCGGTAAAGCCTGTGCGCAGGATGTCGTGACGCGGCACGGAAGCCTCGAAGGCCGCGCGCAGGCGGTCTACATCGGGAGCGATCAACGTTGCGGCAAACTGATTCACATACGTCGACTGCCCAGGCGCGAACAGCGAGTGGAACAGGATGCCCTGCTGCATCGGCGAGAGGGGATAGATATCGGCGATGCTGCGCAGATCCACAGGCAGGCGTTCGAGCGCCGCTTGCGTCAAACCGCCGTCGCGGGCGAGCGGGAAATCGCCCGGCGTCGCGCCTGCGCCTTTCATCGCGATGCGCCCGGCGCATGCAGCGACGATATCGGCGAGCGTGCCCTCGAATCGCTGCGCAAGCGCCTCGATCGTCGCGCGTTCGAATTGCGTCGCGCCGTAGACCCAATGCAGCCTGAGCGTGCGCTCCGCTCCATCGGCGACATAAGCGTGAATCGCGAGCGCGTTGCCGAGCGGACCGGAAGGATCGCGCTCGCAACCCGCGCCGCCGAAGCGCGGCGTGAACGCTGCGTCGCGCGAATCGAGCGAATCGAACTGACCGAGGTAGTTGAAGGTCACGCGCGGCCGCGGCAATGCTTCGAGCGAAGCGCGCGTCGCATCGTCGCCAAAATGGCGCAGCACGCCGAAGCCGAGACCTTTGTTCGGCACTGCGCGCAGCGTGTCTTTCGCGGCTGCGAGCGTTTCGATCGGCGATGCCTGCACCGGAATCGAAACCGGATAGTGACTCGTCAGCCATCCGAGCGTGCGGCTTGCGTCGATATCGTCGAAGAGCGGTTCGCGGCCATGTCCTTCCAGCTCCATGCGGCACGTCGCGCCGGTCGCATGAGCAAGCGCCGCGATCAGCAGTTCGATCGTCTGCGTGCGATAGGCGAGGTTGGCATCGGCGAGCACGGCACGCGTGAGATCGACTTCGAGCGTCTGTTCGATGACCGCGGCGTCTGCGTTCGTTGCCTTCGCTTGCGGATGATCGAGACGCAGGTCATCGCCCGCAGCGAGTGTGGTGATCCAGTATTTCGCCTCGTCTGCGAAGGGAGAGTGTGTGTCACGCGCGGCTGCCGCAAGGCGCGCGGCCCATTGCGACGCCGTCGCGCCGGTACGCGCAAGACTCGCGGTGCCGCGCGACTGCGCCGCTTGATATGCGCTCGACAGATCGTCGAGCAGGATGCGCCACGACACGCCATCGACGATCAGATGATGAATTGCCAGATAGAGCTTCGTGCGTCCGTCCGCAAGCGATGCAACGAGCGCGCATGCGAGCGGCCCGTGCGAAATGTCGAGCGTGCGCTGAATCGCATCGAACTGCGCAAGCGCATCCGTTTCATCGTTCGCGGCGACGGCTGCGAGCGGCAGCGTATCGAATGCCTTCGATGCCTGCACGATGCGCCATGCGTTAGTCGTGCCATCGCGCTCGAAGCGTTGCCTGAAGATAGCGTGATGCGTAAGCAGCGCATCCAACGCGCGCGCAAAGGCGTCGAGATCGAACGATGCATTCGCGTCGAATTCCACCGATTGATTCCAATGCCCGCGCTGCGGAATGTCGAGTGCGAAGAAGCGCAATTGCGCGGGCGTCAACGCTGCGCTTCCATCCGCCTGTTTCGTCGCGACGACAGGCGCTTTCGCTTCGTTCGTGTCGACAGGCTTCGCGACTAGCGCGAGTTGCGCGACTGTCGCGTTATCGAAAACCTGTTTCGGCGTGACGCGAAGGCCTCGCTTGCGCAGACGCGCGATTACTTGCAGCACGAGAATCGAATCGCCGCCAAGCTCGAAGAAGTTGTCATCGCGCCCGACGTGCTTCGCCTTCAACACGTCCTGCCATACCGAGGCGATGGCTTCCTCGGTGTCGCCGCGCGGCGTATCGCTCGTTACGACGGATTCGACCGGCTTCGATGCGATGCTGCGCAATGCTGCACGATCGATCTTGCCGTTGGCGGTCATCGGCAACGCGCGGAGCATGACGATCGTCGCGGGCACCATGTAGTCGGGCAGGCGCGCGCCGAGCGCATCGCGCAACGTCGAATCGTCTTGCGCGGAACCGGTCACGAACGAGACAAGCTGAAGACGCCCATCGCGATCGACGGGCAATGTTTCGGCCTGAGCCACGCCTTCGATCGCGCGCAATGCCGCGCTCACTTCGCCCGGCTCGACACGATAGCCGCGAATTTTCACCTGATCGTCGAGACGGCCGAGGAAGGCGATACGTCCATCCGCGAGCAGACGAACGCGATCGCCGGTCCGATAAAGGCGTTCGCCGCGCACGAACGGATGCGGCATGAAGCGCTCCGCTGTCGCCGCGGCGCGTCCGAGATAACCGCGCGCAACGCCCGGCCCGCCGATATGCAACTCGCCGATGCCGCCCGGCGGCACGCACGCGCCGGATGTATCGAGAACATAAGCCTCGGCATTGGGCATTGGGCGTCCGAGCGGCACGCTCTGCGCATTGCGTTCATCGTCGGCGAATGCAGACGCTTCGCACGCAATGGCGCCGACAGTCGCTTCCGTCGGACCATAGTGATTGATGACGCGGCACGAAGGCTTCAACGCCTTCACGCGATCGACCAGCGCCCACGGCAACGACTCGCCGCCCGTCACGAGCGCATGCGACGGCAACACATCGGCAGGATGCTGCGCTTCGAGCAGCGCGTGCAGATGACTCGGCACGATCTTCAGCACGCCCACTTCGCGCACGCGCATTTCTGCGGCAAAGCGATCCGGATCGAACGCGCATCGAGCAGGCAACAGATGCAGCGTGCGTCCCGAACACAATGCGCCGAAGAGCGTCGTATGACCGAGATCGGCGGCGACCGTCGAGACCATCGCCATCGATGCGCCAGGCGCGAACGCGAGTTCATCGAGCATGCCTTGCACGTAGTCGGCGAGCGCGCGATGCGGCACCGCTACGCCCTTCGGCGTGCCCGTCGAGCCCGACGTGAAGATGACATAAGCGGTCTGCGCAGGCGCAAGCTGCACGCGCTGCACGGCGGCATTCGCGAGCGATGCATCGTGCGCGAGCGTATCGACATCGAGCAGTTGAGCATTGCCGAGCGCGCGCGGCGCGTTGTCGTCGTTCATCGCGACGAGCGCGAAACGCGCGCCGCATGCGTCGATCGCGGCATCGATGCGCGCGTGCGGCATCGACGGATCGAGCGGCACCGCATAAGCACCCGACTTCATCGCGCCGATCAACGCAACGACGAAGCGCACCGAACGTTCGATGCACACCGCGACCGCCTGCTCCGCCTTCGCGCCTTTATGACGCAACGCGAGCGCGATGCGGTTCGATGCGTCGTCGAGTTCGGCGTAACTGATCTGCGTATGCGCGTCCGCAAGCGCGATGCGATGAGGCGTCGCGCTCGCGTGATGCGCGATCAACGCGAGGATATCGTCGGCTTCGAAGTTCAGTGCGCGGCCTCGTTGCACGTCGCGCTGGGGCATGCAATCGAGCGATGCGATCGGGCGCGACGGATCGCGCACCGCATCCGCGACGAGCGTCGCGAAGCTCGCAAGCCATGCGCGCGCGGTGGCTTCATCGATGCAATCGCACGCGTAAGCCGCGACGAGTTCGATGCCGCGAACATCGTCGGTGAGGTCGAGCGCGAAATCGAAACGCGCCGCGAGATCGGGGCCGGGCGTTGCAATCGCCGATGCGTTCGGCAACGCCGATGTCAACGCTGCATCGAACTGCTGCGCGAGCTTCACGCGCAGCCACTCGTCGCCACGCGCGACGGGCGGCTTCACTGCATCGAGCACGCGATCGAACGGCACGTCCTGATGCGCGAACGCATCGAGCGCATGAATGCGCGTCGCTTCCATCAGATCGGAAAACGTTTGAGCCGCATCGACGCGCGCACGCAACGCCAGCGTGTTCAGGCACAGGCCGATGAGCGCCGCCGTCTCGGGACGCTGCCGATGCGCGACCGGCGTCGCAACAACGAAATCGTTTGCGCCCGTAAGCCGATGAAGCCACGCGTCGAACGCGCTCAGCAACACGACGAACGGCGACGCGTGCTTCGTGCGTGCAAGCTGACGCAATGCGTTCGACGTATCGGCGGACAAGCGCAACGTTACGCGTTGCCCGCGATGATCGCGTTCGGCTGGACGCGCGCGATCCAAAGGAAGCGCGAGCGGTTCAGGCGCGGCATCGAGCGCCTTGCGCCAGAAGCGAAGCTGACGCGCGCCCTCTTCACCCGCGACGAGTTCGCGCTGCCACTGCGCGTAATCCGCGTATTGAATCGGCAACGCGGCAAGCGAAGGCGTTTGGCCTTGCGCGTACGCGCTATAAACATGCGCGAGTTCATCGAAGACGATGCGCGAGCTATAGCCATCCGTGATCGCGTGGTGCGCCGCCAGCATCAGCCGGTGCGATTCATCGCCGGACGATGCGAGCGTCGCGCGCAACAGCGGACCATTCGACAAGTCGAACGCTTCGCTCGCGTGACGTTCTTCATCAGCATTCGAACTGTGATTCACACGCTGAATCGTCACCGGCAAGGACTTGTGAATGCGCTGCATGACGACGCCGTCTTCGTTCTCGACGAGCGTCGTGCGCCATGCCTCGTGGCGTTCGATCAAATGATCCAGCGCGCGTTGCAATGCGTTTGCATCCAGCCTGCCGCTGATGTCCCAACGACCCGCGACGTGATACGCCGCGCCCGCGTCGCGCGTTTGCGCGAGCACCCAGAAGCGCTGCTGCGCGAACGATGCCGCGCGATCGACATAAGGCGCATCCGACGAAACCACGCTTCTCACGATGACCGGATCGCTCGCCTCCTTCTCGCTCGCATCGATCGATGCGGCCAGTGCTTGCAGCGGCGGATCGTCGAAGATCGTATCGAGCCGCAGATTCACGCGCCAGTCGATGCGGATCGCCGCCTGCAACTGCATCGCCGCGAGCGAATCGCCGCCGCGTTCGAAGAAGCGATCAGCACGTCCGATGGGCGCGGCATGGTCGAGAATGCGCTGCCACGTTTGCGCGAGACGGCGTTCGGTATCGGTCGCCGGCTCGATGTAATCCGCGTCGCGCGACATCGACGTTGCGCGATCCGCCTGCTTCTTCAACGCATCGCGATCGAGCTTGCCGTTCAACGTATAGGGCAGGCGCGCGAGCCTCACATACCGATGCGGCTGCCAGGCTGCGGGCAAATGTTCCGCGAGATATGCCTTCAACGCGGCATCGCTTACAGCTTCATGTGCGGGCGCGAAACAGGCGGTTAGTTGCACGCGTCCGTTCGTCGAATCGGCGAGCACGGCTGCGTCGCGAATGGATGGATGCGCGCGCAAACACGCGGCGATTTCCGCAGGCTCGACGCGCACGCCGCGAATCTGCACTTGGTCATCGATGCGGCCGAGATAGTCGTAGGCGCCATCGGCACGTTCGCGCGCGAGGTCGCCCGTGCGATAGATGCGCGCGCCCGGCTCGCCGGAAGCATCGGGCACGAAACGCTCCGCCGTGAGCGCAGCGCGACCGTGATAGCCGCGCGCGATGCACGCGCCGCCGAGCAGCAACTCGCCATCGTCGATGCGCGCGACACGCGGACCGATCACGCGTCCGATGGGCAGCGACGCATACGCATCGGCATCGTCGAGATCGGGCGTGACGTGCGGCTCGACGGGCCAGAGCATCGGCGAGATGACGGCTTCCGTCGGACCATATCCGTTGATGAGGCGCTGCGCCGCGAATACACGACGCACGCGCGCGAACGCTTCACGCGACAGCGCCTCGCCGCCGAACGCGAGCACGCGCAACGAGGCCGGCACGCCTTTGCGCTCGGCAACGGAAGCGAATTCGCGCAGATAAGCAGGCGGAAACGCGGCCACATTCACGCGTTCACGTTCGATCAACGTATGCGCTGCTTCGGGCGCGAACGGCGGCGGCGCCGTGATGACGACGCGCGCGCCCACGGCCAGCGGCGCGAGCCAGCATTCGTGCGCCGCATCGAAGTTCACCGATGCGAAGTGCAGCAAGCTGTCGCCCTCGCCGATGCCGAGCGCCGCCACAAGTGCATCGCAATGCGCGGCGAGCGGGCCATGTTCGACGACGACGGCCTTCGGCGTGCCCGTCGATCCCGACGTGTAAATCATGTACGCGGCTGCGCGCGGATGCACGGGCGCAGCGTCGTTGAGCGCGGGTGCATCGGCGATGTCTTGCTCTGCGTCGAAGCATCGCGTGAAGCGCGCGCGCATCGCATCGTCGGCGTGTCGATCGACGATGCCGTGCGCGAGGCGCGCATCGTTCGCGATCCAGTCGAGACGCGCGGCAGGATGATGCGGATCGAGCGGCACGAATACGCCGCCCGCCTTCAACACGGCAAGCAGCGCGACGAACAATTCACAAGAACGCTCGACGCATACGCCGACGCGCACTTCAGCGCCGACGCCCGCAGCGCGCAGACGCGCCGCGAGCCGCGACGCGCGGGCATCCAGTTCGCCGCGTGTGAGACGTGCGTCGTCATGTGCATTGAATGCGAGGGCGGGCGCATCCGGTTGAAGGCGCGCGAGTGCCTTGATACGAAGATGCAGCGCGGTCGGAAAACTCGTCATCGGCATGAATTCCTTCGGGTTCCGGCCGCATCGGGAAAAGCTGCGGCACGAACGTGGGCCGCTGAAAATGCGGCTTCATTCGGGATGACGATTCGCGCGAAAAAATTTTTACCGCTTTTCATGCGCTAAAGATTCGTCGTGCTGAAACGTCTCTATGTAGAGGTGCGTTCAGCGCCGCTTTCCGACTTCAGTTCAGTGATGCCCTGCCAATGACTGCTATCCACGAGCCTTTAGATTCTTCCGCCACGCAGAAGCCCGCTGCGCGCCTCATCCTCGCGCTGCTCAAGCGCTCGCGCGGCGCATTCGCGGTGGCGCTCGTCGCCTGCGTGATGAACGGCATCGCGAGCGTGATGCTCGTCGCGACGCTCAATCGCGCGCTATCGACGCCTTCATCCGCCGATGGCGCGCTCGCCTGGCGCTTTGCGTTGTGCGCGGTCATCGCGCTCTTCACGCGCGTCGTATCGGGCGTGCTGTTCGCGCGGCTCTCGCAGGACACGATGGCGCAACTGCGCGAGCATGTCGCGCGGCGCGTGGCGGCGGCGGAGTTGCGCGATGTCGAGCGCATCGGCGCGGCGCCCGTTCAGTCCGTATTGACCGACGACGCCACCAATGTCTCCATGCTCTTCTTCGCGTTGCCGAACATCGTGATGCACGGATCGATCGTGTTCGGCTGCCTCGGCTATCTCGCGTGGCTGTCGTGGCCGGTTTGCCTGCTCGCGCTCGCGGCGATCATCACGGGATCGCTCGGCTATCACCTCGGCGACAAGCGCGCGATCGCTTCGCTCGAAGCGGCCGGGCAATCGCAGGACAAGCTGTTCGGCTATCTCGGCGCGCTCTTTGCGGGCGCGAAGGAATTGAAGCTGCATCGCGCGCGCTCGCAGCAGTTCGTCGATGGACAACTCGGCGCGGCAATCGGCGAAGTGCGCGATCATCGGCGGCGCGCGTTCAGCGCCTATGCGATCGGCGTGGGCTGGATCATCTTTCTGTTCTACGGCTTTCTCGGTGCTGCGGCGTTCTGGCCATCGCTCGGCGTGCGCGCGGATGCGGGCGCGACAGCAGGCTACGTTGTCGTGTTTCTGTTCATGCTGGTGCCGCTCGATGGTCTGCTCAACAACATTCCCACGCTGAACGCGGCGCGCGTTTCGCTGGCGCGCATCGAGAAGGTGATGGCGGAGTTCGGCAGTCTGCGCGTGTCTTCTGTTTCTGTTTCCTCCGCCGATGATGCGGGCTTTCACACGCTCACCATGCGCGGCGTCGCGCACTCGTATTTCCATGAACGCGACGAGCGCATGTTCCGCATCGGTCCCGTCGATCTGACGTTCAGGCCGGGTGAACTCGTGTTCATCGTCGGCGGAAACGGCAGCGGCAAGACCACGCTTGCGAAAGTGCTTACAGGGCTTTATGAGCCTGAATCGGGCGTGATCGAAGTCGATGGCGTCGCGGTCGATGCAACGAATCGCGCTGCATATCGCGAGCGTTTCACTGCCGTGTTCAACGACTTCCATCTGTTCGATGCGCTGCTCGGCATCGTCGATCCGAACGATGCGTCGCGCGCGGCCGCGGATGCCCGCGCGAATGCGCTCGTCGCGAAGCTGTCGCTGGATCACAAGGTGAAGGTCGTCGATGGCGCGTTCTCGACGCGCTCGCTTTCCACAGGTCAGCGCAAACGGCTTGCGCTGGTGGTCGCGTATCTCGAAGACCGTCCGCTCTATCTCTTCGATGAATGGGCCGCCGATCAGGACCCGGCATTCAAAGCGGTGTTCTACGAGCAGTTGTTGCCGGAGTTGCGTGCGCGTGGCAAGACTGTCATCGTCGTGACGCATGACGACCGCTATTTCTCCATCGCGGATCGCGTGCTGAAGCTGGAGAACGGAATGGTCGTGAACGAGACGCGCGGCGGCGGCGTGAGAGCGGCAACGCTCGGCGTTCAGGCGAATGGCACATCGGGTTGAACGATGAACGGGGCGCAAGGCCCCGTTTTTTCAATGCTTCGGCAACGCAAGCAGCTTTTCGGTAATCATGTCGCCGAGCTTCAACGCCGACATCGGCCCGCCGAATCCCCAGATATTCGGTTCGACGAGCGTCACGCGCTGTGCCTTCTTCGCGGGCACGAAGCGCCATATCGGCGAATCGAGTGTGGCATCGACGGACGTCGCCGCATTCGATGTCGTCACGAACAGCACGGCCACATCCGGCCGCTTCAGGAAGTCCGCCGACGTCACATACACCGTGCCTTCGCGCGTGGGCTTTTCAGGCCACAGATGAACGCCGAGCGCACGCGCGACGCCCGCCGCCGTGCTGTTACCCGTATAAGCCCAGTATCGGTCGGGCAGGCCGAGGTCTTGCAACAGCGCGAAGCGCGTGCCCGTCAAACCCGCTTCCTTCAGACGCGCGGCATCGCGAGCCAGTCCCGCATCGAGCTTGGCATCGGCGATGCGCGCCTGCTCTTCGCGTCCTGTCATGCACGCGATCGTGTGAAAGATGCTGCGCGTCCATTCGAGCTGCGTGCGCGCGCCGTCGGCTTTGCCGTTCTGCACATCCGGGCTGAATTGAAACAGCACCGTCGGCGCGATGCGATCCAGCGCCGCGAAAATCGGCGCATGTCGATAACCCACGCCGATGATCAGATCCGGCCGCGTCGATGCGATCGCTTCCAGACTCGGTTCCTGACGCGTGCCGACCGCCGGCACGCCTTCGAAGCGCGCGCTGTCGTAGCCGATCCAGCCGTCGTAATACTCGGGATCGACGACACCGACGGGCGTCATGTCGAGCGCGGCCACGTCTTCGGCGAACATGAATTCGAGCACGACGATGCGCAACGGGCGCGCAGGCATCGTCTTGCTGAATTGCGACACGGTCGGATTGCCGGCGAGCGGCGCGCAGGCGAGCGCGCGCTGACCGGAGAACGCGATGCACAGACACGCTCCAAGCGCTATCGAGAGATGGCGTCTTGCAAAGCGAGTTCTTCGTCGCGCATCGTCAAAAGCAGCGGGCAGCTTGCGCACAGTTGCGTCTCTCCGGGAATCTCATAGCGCACGCAGCATACGCGGCGCGCGCGAAACGGGTTGGGCAGAAGCGTCGATCGCGGCGTCGCATCGCGGATCGGCGTGCGCAGCGGATTCGCATCGCCGGCGCGAAAGAGCCAGGCCGCGTCGATATCGGCATCGCTGAAAATCGACCGGCAATTCGCGAGCGAATAGTCCAGCACGTTGCCCGCGTTGCTCCACAGCACGCGCGGTGCGATCTTCGTCATGCCCGCGATCATGCCGATCACGCTGTCCAGATGCGCGACGAGACTCGCATAGCGGCGCGCGGGATCGGCATCGGGTGCGCGCAATGCATCGGCATCGAAATGAAGCGCGGCGGGCATGCCCTCTTTCAGCACGAGATGCGTGCGTTCGGGCGACATATCGAGCGGACGCCCGAGCAGCCTCGCCGCCGCCACGCCCGCGGGCGCCGCGAGGCCGAAGTAGTACTTGCTCCATTGCGACAGCAGCGCGCGCGCATGAAGCGCGGCATCGCCGCCATAGAGCGCGATCATCGCGGCGAGCAATGCATCGCGATGATCGGCGAGCGATGTCAGCGCGATGCGTTGTGCATCGTCGTCCGGCTTGCCGAGCCACACGTTCTGCAGATACGGCGCAAGCTCGGGCGGCGCGAATTCAGCGAAGGAACGCGCTTGCTCTGTCATCGCGCGCGACCCTTCTCGCGACGCGTTTCGATGACGAGCAGCGCCAGCATGTAAGGCGCGCCGATCAGCGCGGTCAGCACGCCCGCCGGAATCTCGCGCGGCGCGAGCAGGGTGCGCGCGGCGAGATCGGCGGCGGCGAGCACGAGCGCGCCCAGCAATGCCGCGAGCCAGAGCCGCGTGCCGTGCGTGCGCGCGCCGAGCATCGTCGCGAGATGCGGCGCCATCAGGCCGATGAAGCCGACCGGCCCGACCGCCGCCACCGCCGCGCACGCGGCGAGCGTCGCGACCGTGAGCACGAGCGGACGCAGGAGCGCGATCGGCAGGCCGAGCGCCAGCGCCTGTTCGTCGCCGAGCGCGAGCAGATCGAGCGGACGCGCGAGCAACGCCAGCACCGGCAGCGCGAGCGCGCACCACGGCAGAATCGTCGCGACTTCGCCCCAGCTTCGCCCATACGTGCCGCCGACGAGCCACACGACAAAACGCGCCGGCTGCACGCTCTGCTGCGTGATGAGCCATTGCGCGAGCGTCGTGCATAACGTGCCGATGACGATGCCCGTCAGCGCCACCGCGAGCGGCGCGTATCGATGCCGCCGATTGAAAAGCAGCGTGATGGCGAGCGTCGCGCCGCCGCCGGTCAACGCGGCCGCCGCGAGAAAGAGATGCCCGGCGAGCGGCCAGATCATCAGCGCGGCGAGCGTCGCGAGACCCGCGCCTTGCGTCACGCCGAGCACTTCCGGTCCGGCGAGCGGATTGCGCACGATGCTCTGCATCAGCACGCCGCTCGATGCGAGCAGCGCGCCCGCGAGCAACGCGCACAAAAGACGCGGCACGCGCAGTTCGAGCAGCATGCGGGCGATGTCGTCGCGGTGCGCGAGCGCATCGATCCAGCGCGCGGGGCCGAGCATCGTCGGGCCGACGGATGCGCCGATCGCGAGCACCGCGCATCCGATGGCGAGGAGCAAAGCGGCGAGCGCAGGCGACGGCCACGCGGACAACGCCCGCACCGCGCCCATGCCGCGCCGCGCCGATTCGCGCGCCTGGCCCGCGTGCAGCGCGCCGGACCACGCCGCGCCGCTCCTGATCATCGCGAGCATCAGCGGCGTGCCGACGAATGCGATCGCGACGCCCGTCGACAAGGTCGAATCGAGATCGAGCGCGAGCACGGCGCTGTCGGTCGCGAGCACGAGCGCGCCGCCCGCGAGCGCGGAGAGCGGCACGAGCGCCGCGAGCTTCGACGCTTTGGCGCCGCGCAGGTGACGCAGCAGATTCGGCGCGATCAGCCCGACGTACGACAGCGGGCCCGCGATCGCCACCGCGACGCTCGCGAAGCCGACCGCGACCGTCATCGCGAAGAGGCGCGTCGCATCGACGTTCACGCCGGCGGAGGCAGCGGCATCGTCGCCGAGCGCGAGCGGATCGAGCGGGCGCATCACGAACGGCAGCGCGAGAAGCGGCAACACGAGCCAGCGCAGCGCCGACATCAATCCCGTCGCGCCGGGCTGATACAGACTGCCGCTCGCCCACAGCGACGCGCCGACGACCGTCTGCTCGAAGAACGCGAGCAAGAGCGTCGAGATCGCGGAAAAAAGCAGCATGCACACGCTGCCCGCGAGCACGAGGCGCAAGGGCGTCGCGCGCCAGCCGCCCGCCGCGGCCGCGACGCAACCCGCCGCCGCGAGCCCGCAGACGAACAGCAACGGCACCGACGCCGCGCCGACCACCTCCGGCGCGATCATCGCCGCGAGCAGCCCGAGCTGCGCGCCGCCGGTGATGCCGAGCAGATCGGGCGCGGCGAGCGGGTTGCGCGTCAGCGCCTGAAAGAGCGTGCCCGCGACCGCGAGACAGCCGCCCGCGACGAGCGCGGCGGCCACGCGCGGCGCGCCCAGATCGAAGAGAAAGACATGCGCGAGACGCGCGGCATCCGTGCCCGATGGCGCATCGAGCCACGCGCGCAGTTCGGGATAGAGACGCAGCGCGGCCAGCGCGAGAATCAGCGCGATCAACGCACACGCGATCGCGCCCGCGCGATTCGGCGCGGCCACGCGATCCCGCGATGCGTTTGCCGTGGCGAGCGTCGTCATGTCGTTCGGCGTCCGGCGATCAGATCGATGGCGAGCGACACGCGCGCCCAGAACGAATGCGCGCGATGCAGGCGGCGGCGAGTCGCGAGCGTCGTCATGCGGCGATGCTCCGTTCTTCGACGCCATCGTAAGCGGGCACGCACATCGGCGCGCCCGTCTGCGGATGCGTGACGCGCAGCATGCGAACGCCGAAAGTCTCCAGCAAATGACGCGGATCGATCATCGCTTCGGGCGAGCCTTGCGCGACGATACGCCCCGCGCGCATCAGCACGATTTCGTCGGAGAACGCCGCCGCCTGATTCAGGTCGTGCAGCACCCAGACGATCGTGAGTCCGCGCTCGCGATTGAGCCGCCGCAATTCCCGCAGGATGTCGAGCTGATGATGGATGTCGAGGTACGTCGTCGGCTCGTCGAGCAGCACGATCGGCGCTTCCTGCGCGAGCGCCATCGCGATCCACGCACGCTGACGCTCGCCGCCGGAAAGCGCGGCGACATCGCGCGCGGCATCGTCGACGAGTCCGCTCGCGTCGAGCGCCGCATCGATCGCCGCGTGGTCCGCGCGCGTGAGACCGCGCATCCAGCCGCCGTGCGCGTAGCGTCCGTAGGCGACGAGTTCGCGCACCGTGAGTCCCGCCGGAATCTGATTGAACTGCGCGAGCATGGTGAGCGTGCGGGCGAGCGCGCGGCGGCGCATCGATGCGAGCGGCTTGCCGTTCACGTCGACCGATCCCGCGCGCGCCGCCTGCAAACCGGCGAGCGTGCGCAACAACGTGCTCTTGCCGCAGCCGTTCGGTCCGCATAACGCGGTGACGCGCCCTTCGGCGATATCGATGTCGAGGTTTTCCAGCACGACGTCGTCGCGATAGGCGACCGTCAACGAACGCGCGCGCAGCGCCACGGACAATGTCATCGCGCCTCGCGGTAACTCTGCGCCATCGCCACGACGACGCGGCGCGGTCCTTCGAACGGATCGCGCGCGTGCGCGGTCAGCATGTTGTCGAGCATCAGCACGTCGCCGGTGAGCCACGGAAATGCGATGCGCTTTTCGTCGAGCACCGCGCGGATCTCGGCGAGCGCATCGGCTTCGAGCGGCGCGCCGTCGCCGTAAAAGACGTTGCGCGGCACGTTTTCCAATCCGACGGCATCGACGAGCGCTTCCTGCATGTCGTCGTCGAGCGCGGAAAGATGAAAGAGATTCGCCTGATTGAACCAGACCATGTCGCCCGTGCGCGGATGCCGCGCGACCGCCTGACAACGCTCTTCCGTGCGCAGCAGCAGTTCGCCGTCGTCGCTGTCGCGCCACGCGCAGGCAATCCCGCGCGCCGCGCAGATGCGCTCGACCTCGCGCGGATCGTCCGTGCCGAACGCGTTCTGCCACGGCAGATCGAGTCCTTGCCCGAAGTTGCGCACGTACAGCAGCTCGCGCTTCGCGAAGCGTTCGACGAGCGCCGGACCGAGCGCGCGATACACCGCGCGGCTGTCGGCGATCGGCGTCGCGCCGCCCGCACGCGCCGCGAGCGCGCAGTGGAACCAGATGCGCATCGGCCATTCGCGCGTGTACGACTGCTCGTTGTGCAGCGGAATCGAGCGATGCGGCGGATATTCCGTCGACGTGTACACCGCGCCCTCGACCTGGCTGCGCGGCGTCGAGGCGAATTCGTAGCCGATCAGCGGATCGCCGAACGACGCGGCGAATTGCTGGAACGCCTCGATCGACTCGACGCGAAAGCCGGTGAAGCGCACGCCGCCCGCGCGTTCGAGCGATTCCGCGACGATCGAATGCAGCAGCGGCGCGGCATCGGCGAGCGACAGATCGACGCCCGCGCGCGGCGATACGACGACCGGCAAGCCCGGCTCGATCCGCAGATCGGCGAGCGCGGGCGCGGTCACGGAGAGCGCGCTCATCAGTTCAGGCTCGCGCGGGCTTGTGTGGCGATGGCGTCCATGTGACGGCGCAGGCTCGCGGGGCGCATGTCGGTCCAGACCTGTTCGATGTACGCGAGGCAATCGGCCTTCGCGCCGCGCTTGCCGGCTTCGCGCCAGCCCGCGGGCACGTCGCGGAACGTCGGCCAGATCGAATACTGCTCTTCGTCGTTGATGACGACCGTGTAGACGAGATCGTCGGCTGCGTGGTTCTGCTGTTGCGACATGGTGATGTCTCTCTCTGCGAGTTGGCCTATATCGACTAGACGGATGAGCGGCGCGCTTTTTTACCGCCGACGAACGCCGGACACGCGACATTGCGTTCGCGCGCGTCGAGGCAAGCGGCGCAATGCTGCTGGGCGTCGCGCACCATGAAGTGCACGAGCGTCTGCGAGACGTTCAGCGCGCGCGCCGCGCTTTGCAGCGTCTCGTCGCGCAGCCGCACCATTTCGAAGGCGGCGCGATTGCGCTCGGGCAACTGCGCGAGCGCATCGCAGACGCGGTGCAGCGTGTCGCGGGCCTGCGCGCGCGCTTCGGGCGAGAGTTCGTGCGAGGGCACGTCGAGGCCGTCCTCCTCGTCCGCGCGATAGATGTTTTCGAGGCTTTGCCGCCTGCACGCGTCGATCGACGCATTGCGCACCATGCGCGCGATGTAGCCCATCGGCTGACGCACGGCGTCCTGCTGCGGCAAGTCGATGAGACTGACGAAGACGTCATGCACCACGTCCTCGGCACGGCTCGCGCAACCGACGACGCCGCGCGCCATGTTCACGAGCATCTGCCGGTTGGCGATGGCGAGATCGAGCAGGCTGCGCCCGGTGGCTTCGCGCTCGGGCGGCGCCGGACGCGCGACGGCGGGTTCGCGCCGATGCCAGTAAGCATCGAGAGGCAGATTCGAAGGCGGCGGCGAGGTCGAAGAACGCTTCGACGATGCCGGCTGTATGTGCATGTAAGCCATAAATCGTGCTCCACTTCCGTAGGAGTCGCGAAGCTAACGTAAACGCGAATCGTTCTCAATAAAGCCCTACATGACAGCAGGTCGTAAGGTTTCGCGCGATTCGGACGGATTCCCTGAGCGGATATGGACGCGCGCGAAGCGGACAAAAAGTCAAGAACACGCCGCGTATAACTATTTTTTATCGCCTATTCCCAACCGATTGCACGACGTTGTTAAGCGGCGGCCTACTAAAGTTTCGATGCGAACGACCGTTATCCGCAGTGTGGTCCGGCCCGACCGTGACGCGAAAAGCCCGATATGGAACAACAAACTGAGGTGTTCACCCTGCCGCGCGGACGTGCGGCGACGTGGTTGCTGCACGCGGGAGCCGACATTCCCCGCGCGATCCGCGTCGCCCTCGTCGGAAGCCTGTTCGGCACGCTGCCGATATTCGCGGGCGGCGTGCTGAACACGGTCGCCGTCGCGTGGGTGCTGGACGGCCGCCATCCGACGCCCGCATTCCACATCTGGCTCGCGCTCGAAATCGCCGTGTGTCTCGTGCGGCTCGTCGTGCTCGTCGTCGCGCGACGCCGCGCGCGCGAGCGCGAATCGACGCTGACGGATACCTACGTGCTTCTCGCGCCGCTTTGGGGCGCAACCGTCGGCTACGGCGCGCTGGTCTCCGTGCTGTCGGGCGACTGGGTCGCCGCGACACTGTCGTTTCTGTCCGCCGCCGCGATGGTCGGCGGCATCTGCTTCCGCAATTTCGGCGCGCCGCGTCTCGTCGCGGTGATGATCTTTTTGTCGCTCGGGCCGTGCTGCATCGGCGCGGTGCTCTCGGGCGAGCCGACGCTCTGGCTCACGCTTTTGCAAATCCCGTTTTATCTTTTTGCGATGAGCGCCGCCGCGTGGCGTCTGAACGGCATGCTCGTCTCCACGATGAAAGCCGAACAGGAAAACGATCGCCGCGCGCGCCACGACGAACTGACCGGGCTCCTCAACCGCGCGGGTCTTTTCCGGGCGGTCCGGTCGAGCGCGCCGGAGCACACCGCCCTGCTCTATCTCGATCTCGACGGCTTCAAGGCCATCAACGACGCCCACGGCCACGAAATCGGCGATACGCTGCTCGCGCTGGTCGCGCGCCGTTTGCGGCATCTGTCGGGCGAAGGATCGCTGGTCGCGCGGCTCGGCGGCGACGAGTTCGTGATCGTCACGCCGCCGCAGGCCGATCCGCTCGCGCTCGCGGATGTCATCGTGCGCGAGTTGTCGAAGCCCTTCGTCACCGATGCCGGCGCGATGCTGGAGATCGGCGTGAGCATCGGCGTCGCGATGTTCGATCATCATCACGACGAACTCGACGGCGTGCTGCGCGACGCCGACAACGCGCTCTACGAAGCCAAGCGCGCAGGCAAGAGCCGCCGCGTTCTGGCGGGCGTGCGGGAATCGGCCGGTCTCGCCGTCTGAACGTCAGCCGTTGAGCTCGGCGCTCAGCGCTTCCGCTTCCCTCGCGAATCGCTGGCGTTCTTCGCCGTGCAGACGATCGTCGCCGGGAAGATCGACGGTGAGCGGATCCATCGCGACGTCATCGACGTGCACTTCGTAGTGCAGATGCGGTCCGGTCGCCCAACCCGTTTCGCCGACATAGCCGATCACCTGCCCGCGCTGCACCGTTCCGCCAGTCCTGATGCCTTTCGCGAAACGCGAAAGATGCGCGTAGACGGTCGAATACGGCGGCGGATTTTCCAGCATGACGACCTTGCCGTAACCCGTCTGCCTGCCGACAAACGTCACCTTGCCCTGCGCCGTCGCGTGCACCGGCGTCCCGATGGGCGCGGCGAGATCGACGCCGTCGTGACTTTGCCAGCGATGCACGACCGGATCGAACCTTCGCAGCGAGAAATCCGACGATACCCGCGTGAACGCAACCGGATAGCGCGAGAACGCGGGTTTTGTGCTCTTGCCGTCCTTCGCGTAATAGCGCGTTTCGCCGTTCGGATCGCGATAAAGGAACACGTCGTGCGATGACGATCCGGTCGTCAGACGCACGGCGAGCGGCGGGTCATCGGCGGTTGCGCTGCCTTGCGGACGGTCATAGACCACGCTGAGCGTGTCGCCTTTTCTGAGATCGCGCCGCATGTCGACGTTGCTCGCGAACGCTTCGGTGAGCGTCGCGATCGTCCCTTGGTCGATGCCGAGGCTTTGCGCGGCATCGGAGAACGTCTCGTCGACGGTCGCGCTTTCAGTGGTGCGTGTCGGCGCGGGCGGCGTTTTCGGCGCGGCGCGTTGGGGCAGCGATACGGCGGGCGTGTAGTCCTTATCGGCCGAAGGCGCGGTCGGACGATGCAGCGCGTTGCAGATCACGACCGTACAGATGGAACCGATCGCGCAAGTGAAAAGCAGTCGGCCTGCCTTGCCGGGCAAGGCGTTGGAAGAAGATAAAGGCATTGGCGGGAGGCGGATCGAGCGACGCGCGCTTAGGGCGCATCGGTCGAAGGATCAGAAGGCGCGGCGCGGGCCGCGAGTGTCGGGAAAACGCGCGTGTCATTCGATCTGCCGCGAAAGCGGGCAAATCGTCGGGGAACTTCGGACAAAAAGGCGCGCTGACATGGAAAGGCGAGACGGCGGAGGCGTGTCGAGCGAGACTATGAGACTTTTCTTAAACGAAGCTTAAGCTGCCCCTTTTTACGCTTTTGTACGAAGTTTCGCTGCAGTTGCACGAGGATGCCGCCACTTCACCGCTTTTCGATCTCGATCGTCTTTGCGTATCCCGTCAGTTCGAGATATCCGCGTCCTTTTCCGCCGTCGCCGTCGAGCGTGACCGCGCCTTCCCAGTACAGCGCGCCGGTCGAATCGCGCGAGTCGAGTTCCTGATCGTCCATGAGCGGAGTCAGCCGCCAACGCATTCCGCCGACGCGCAGGTTCATCGCCACCGGATACGTCGTGTTCGTGCGTGGCGAGCGCCACTCGCGCTCGGGCGTGAATTCCACATCGCCGGGGCCGAATTGTCGGGTGCGGCCGTCGCGATCGCGCAATGCGGCGTGCGCCCAGACCGAATGGCCGTCGCGGGCGCGGACCTTGAAGGCCATCAGCGCGGAGCCGTCGTCGAGATTCGCGCCGAGCCAGTCCCAGCCGGCCGCATCGGATGGCAGCAACGTGCTCGACCATTCGTGATCGAGCCAGGCACGGCCCGTCACGGCGACGCCCGCATTCGCCTTTGCCGATGCCGATGGCCGCACGACGCTGCCCGTCACCTTGAGCTGCGGCTCGCTGTAGTAATAGCTCGCCTGCTCCGGCGACGGCCCTTTGCGCGAGTAGCCGCCTTCGCCCTGGAACATCGGCGGCTGCGTCGGCGTGAAGGTGAGATGGAGCGCGAATCCGGCGGCATCGGCGATGACCGTGTAGCTGCCGTCCGCCGCGCGCGACATGCGCCATGCGTCGAGCTTGACGTCGGTGTTGCCTTCCTTCGCGTACGCCAGACCGAAGCCCTGCCGCGCGATGTTCTGATCGTGCGCGAGCCGCCCGTACGCGGGATCGGACAACGCCGCATGCGCGATGACGAGTTGCGACGGATCGAACGCGCTCTTGCCGTGCTTCTTGCCGGTGTTCGAGCGAAAGAACGTGATCTGAAACCCGAGCGGCTGGTGCTCCGCCGTCTCGAGCCAGCCGGTCGCGTACCACCATTCCGTGCGATACGGCGGATGCGCGCCGCTGTCCTTCGGCCAGTCGATGACGTGGCCGGGCGCGACGGGCGCGAACTTCGGCTCGCCGGCGAATGCGGTCATCGACATGAGCATCAACGCGAAAAGCAGCGCGCGCATCACCAGTCCTCCCGCACGGCGCGCACCGCATCGACCGACACGGCGCGCCGGCCCGACAGCACCGCCGTCGCGCACGACGACACCATCATCACGCACGCGATCGCCGCGATCATCGTCGACGGAATGTGCAGCGACATGCTCCAGTGAAACGACTGCGGATTCACGACGAACACGAGAATCAGGCTGATCGCGAAGCCGAGCACGCAGCCCATCGCGATGCCGAGCAGCGTGAGCCAGCCCGCTTCCGAAGCGAGCAGCCCGAGAATCTGCGCGCGCGTCACGCCGACGTGCCGCAGCATGCCGAATTCGCGCGAGCGCGCGAGCGTCTGCATCGAAAACGTCGCGCCGACGCCGAACAGCCCGATGACGATCGCGACCGCTTCGAGCAGATACGTCATGGCGAAACTGCGGTCGAAAATGGTCAGCGTGCGCGCGCGGATCTCGCCCGGTTGCGAGAATTCGAGCGCGCCGCCGAAGGGCAGCTTTTTGATCGCGTCGATGACCTGCGCCGCGCCCGAACCCGCGCGCAACGTAATGGCGATGTCGGTGGCGGCCGTGTCGCCGGTCAGCCGCCGATAGTCCGCGATACGCATTTGCAGCGCGCCCGTCTGCCGCACGTAGTCGCGCCATATGCCCGCGACGACGAAACGCTCGCCCGCGCCGCCGACGGGCAAGCTCACGCGCTCGCCCACGCGATAGCCATACAGATCGGCCATCGCTTCCGAGGCCCAGACGGGCGTTTCGCCCGCGCGCCACGCGGATGGCGGCAACGCATCGCCGGTCATCTGCAACGTCGCGCCGGGATCGGCGGCGTCGAGCTCGCGCGCGATCAGCGCGACCGGCGGCTTCGCGGGATCGAGCGTCAGCTTCGTCGCGCGCGTGAACGCCGCGTGCGCGACGCCATCGACTGCTGCGATCTGCGTTTGCTGATCGGGCTGCAAGCCGCCCGTGTCGCCGCTCGATGCGATCCGCACATAAAGATCCGCCGACAGCAGATGCGCGAGCCAGTCTTCGACGGACACGCGAAAGCTCGTCACCATGATCGCCATCGCGACGATCAGCGTGAAGCTCGACAGCACGCCGCCCATCGCGATCGATGCCTGCCCGGGCGCATTCGCGAGACGCGCGAGCGCGAGCGTCGCGACGGCGTTGCGCGGTTTCATCGCGCGGCGGAACACGATTGCCGTGACACGCGGCATCAGCGCGATGCCGCCGACGAGCAGCAGCGCGACGGCGAGATAACCGCCGATGGGCGCATCGAAAACGGGCGGCGCCTGCGTCAGCGCCGCGCCTGCCGCGAGGCACGCGAGCGCGGGCCACGGCGTGCCGAGCGGTGCGAGCGCGGCTTCTTCGCTGCCCGCCTTCAACGCGGGCGCGGGCCGGGCGCGCGCCGCTTCGAGCGCGGGAACGAGCGTGCCCGCGAGCGCGACGCCGATGCCCAGCGCGAGAAAGATCGCGCTCGCTAGCGGATCGAAGACGACGCGCGGCTCGACGCCCGGAAAATATCCGCCGCCGAGATCGCTGCCGAAAAAGCGCAACGCGAGCGCCGCGACCGTGAAGCCGAGCGCGATGCCGAGCACGCCGCCCACCACGCCGAGCAGCGCGCCTTCGAGCATGATCTGCCGCACGAGCGATGCGCGCGTCATGCCGAGCACGCGCAGCATCGCGAATTGCGCGCGACGGCGCACGACGCCCGCGGCTTGCGTCGAGAACACGAGAAACGCGCCGGTAAACAGCGCGACGAGCGCGAGCACGTTCATATTGATGCGATACGCGCGCGACAGCCGGTCCGTCCGGCTCTCGATATCCTGCGTGCCGGTCACGACGAGCCGCGCGCCGAGTTCGCGTTGCAGCGTCTCGCGGAACGCATCGCGATCGACGCCGCGCGCGAGTTGCACATCCACGCGCGATAGCTTGCCCGCCATGCCGAAGCGGTTCTGCACGGCGGCGATATCCATCACCGCGATGCGCTGGCCGGGACGCGTTCGCGCGATGCCGCCCGCGACGCGCAACGTCACGGGCGACGTGCCGCTTTGCAATTCGATGCGTCCGCCATCGCGCGCGCCGAGCCAGGCGAGCGCGGCGGGCGAAAGAAAGATCGCGTCATCGGCGAGAACATCGAACGATGCTTCCGGCGAGGGCACGCCGGTCAGGTCCGGCGCGATGCGCTTCGCGCGGAACACGTCGATGCCGAGCACCTTGAGCGGCGCGTTCTTGCCGGGCACGGCGACATCGAGTTCGAGCACCGGACTCGCGGCGGCCACGCCCGCGCGCGTCGCGAGCCGCGGATAAACGTTCTCGTCGATGAAAGGCTGCGCGCCGCGCACTTGCAAGTCGGCTTGACCGGAAAGGCTGCGCGCGGCGGCGGAAAACTCGTTGAACGCCGCGCCGTTGATGAGCTGCACCGCATAACCGAGCCCGACGCCGAGCGCGATCGTCAGCATGGCGACGAGCGCGCGTCCGCGATGGCTGCGCCATTGCGCGCCGAGCAGCCAGCGCGTGAGCGTGTCGAAGAATCCGCATCCGGCGGCGATATCGCTCATCGGGCGAGCGTCGCGGCGTGCAAGGCGCCGTCGCGCAGAATCACGACGCGATCCGCGAACGCGGCCGCCGCTTCGGAATGCGTGACCATCACCGTCGCGGCGCGCGTCGCCTTGGTTTCGGCGCGCAGCAATTCGAGCACTTCGTGCGCGGTCTGCGGATCGAGATTGCCGGTGGGTTCATCGGCGAGAATGAGGCGCGGCCGATGCACCAGCGCGCGCGCAATCGCCACGCGCTGCAACTCGCCGCCGGAAAGCTGGCGCGGCATGTCGTCGCCGCGTCCGTCGAGGCCGACCGCCGCGAGCATGGCGCGCGCGGGCGCGGGCGGCATGCCGTTCAGCAGCAGCGGCACCGCGACGTTCTGATACAGCGTCAGATGCGGCAGGACGTGAAACGCCTGGAACACGAAGCCGAGCTTTTGCCGGCGCAGGCGCGTGGCGGCGTCGTCGGGAAGCGTCGAGATCGATGCGCCGTCGATCAGCACGTCGCCGCTATCGGCGGTGTCGAGGCCCGCGATCAGATTGAGCAGCGTCGATTTGCCGACGCCCGAGTCGCCCATGATCGCGACGAACTCGCCCGCGCCGAGCGCGAAGTCGAGCGCGTCGAGCACGATGCGGCCGCTGCCGTAGGTTTTCGTCAGGCGGCGGCATTCGAGGGCGGGAGAAACGTTCGGGTCGGCGGGTCGCATGGCGCAAGGTCGTAGTTCGTGTCTGCGCAAGCATTGTGCCGAAGTCGCGCGGATTCAGCCCGATTGGGGCAGCGTGCCGGGCCGGATATACGAGAACATGTGCGCCACGTAATCCGGCTTGCCGAGCGGCACGCCGTGGTTGCGCAGGATCGCGTAAGCGGTCATCGCGTGGAAATAGAACTGCGGCAGCGACCAGTCGCGCGCGTATTGCTCGCCGGTCATGTCGAAGACGATGCCGTTCGGCAGATCGAGCGCGATCGGCTCGCCGGTTCCGGCGTCGAGCGCATCGGAAGTGAGGTTCGAGAGCAATGCGATCGCATCGGCGATGCAGGCTTGCGCATCGGCGAACGTGCCCGGCGCTTCGTTCGAATGCGCGCCTTCTTTCCGCACGCGCAGCACTGTCTGCGGCAGGTCTTCGCCGCGCAGCCGGTACACCGGTTCCTGTGCCTGAAAGCACACGAAGCGCACTTGCGCGGCGAGCGGAAACATGTCGGGCGCGAGACGCAAGGTCATCAGCGCGTCGGGATTCGCGCCTTTCTCGTGCTGAAATGCAGCGGCTTTATCGAGCCACGCCGACAGGTTCTTCAACGTCTGCACGAACGTCGGAACAAGAAGACGGGTCAGTTGCATCGGAAGCTCCATGGGTCGAGGTAACGCGATCTTATATCGATGCGGCCCCGACCCGCGCCAGTCATCCGCCGAGCAGACCGAACACCATCACGCCCGTCTCCGTGCCGACGTAGACCTTGCCGTTCGCGACCGTCGGCGAGATGAACTTGTTGTTGCCGAACTGATCGCGCGTGCCCGCCTGATTGCTGTTGTAAAGCTCGATCGCGAGATTGCTCGCGTCGTAGGCATGCAGCACGGCGGTCGGCGTGGTGTTCTCGACGCCCCATACGATGCCGTCGGTATTGCCATTCGCGGAAATGACCGGCGCGAGGCCCGGAAAATTCCAGTTGCCCGCGGGACTCGTCGTCTGGCTCGATGCGCTTGTCGCGACCATCGCGTTGACGACGGGCAGCGCCTTCAGATGATCGCCCGCCGGGCCGACGTAGATCGTGTTGTTGTAGAACGCCGGCGCGGTGAACATCGGACCGGTGATCGTCGAGTAAAGCGGCTGATAGATGTGATCCGCGTTCGAATCGAACTTGCCCATCGAATCGCGGTTCACGACGTAGAGGACGCGCGTCTTGCCGCCGCCTATCGCGAGATGCTGCACGTTGCCGTTGATGTCGGTGACATCGGGCAGCACGAGCACGCCGCCCGAGCCGAGATCCAGATCCTGGTTCGATTCCACCACGGTGTTCGACGGCTCGAAGTAATCGTTGACCTGAAGCGCGAACGTCGCGCTCGGCGTGACCTTGAGGAAGCCGTTGCCGAAGTTGTTCCTGATGGGCATGTCCTGCGCGTTGATGGTCGCGTCGAACGTGCCGTTGCCGTCGAGGAAATAGATCGACGTGCCGTCCGATGCCAGGCCCGCGCCGCCCATCCAGATGCCGCCCATCTCGCCGTTCGGCGTGACGTTGAGGATGCCCGTCTGCTTGAGCGTGTCCGCGCTGTAGCCGATGAGCCAGCCGGTATACGGCAGCGTGTCGCAATGCGAGCTCCACGCCGTATAGACGACGCCGTTCAGCAGCAGCAGCGACGCGCGCTCGATGTACTGGCCCGGCGTGAACGGCACGACGCCGTTCACGCTGCCCGATCCGGTGCCGGGATACGAGCCGGTGATTTCGGTCGGGCCGCCGAACAGTTCGCCGCCCGTTGCGATGTCGATGGCGTGGATGCGCTGGTGATACGCGCCGCCGCTGTCCTTCGACATGCCGACGACATAGATCACGCCGTTGGGCCCGCGCGAGCGGTCGATGACCGGCGTCGCCGTGATGCCGATTTTCGGCGTGGTCTGGTCGCAGCCGTGATCGTCGCTCGGCACTTCGCCCGCGCCGAGCGTCGAGACTTGCCAGAGCACGGCGCCGGTGTCGGCATCGAACGCGTAGAGGGTCGCGTTCTCGGTCGCGACGTACAGCACGTTATGCGTGCCGCCCGCGATCGGCACGTTGGCGAGAAAGAGCGGTTGCGCATCGACGGCGCCATCGACGGCATAGAAGCCGAGCTTGCCGAACGTGGACGACTTCACGCTGGCGAGCGTGAGCCGGGTCTCGGCGAGCTGCTGCGCGGTGCGGCGGATGTCGTTGTGATACGTGGTGACATCCATCGGAGTCGATGCGGACGGCGAGTTCGTCGCGGGAGCGCTTGCGCTCGCGGGCGCGCTCGCGCCGTTTGCCGACGATGCGGCCGAAGGACTGGATGCCGACGCTGGGCTCGACGCCGACGCGGGACCGGATGCCGACGCGGAGCCGCCGGATGTCGAGGACGGATCGGAGGAGCTTCCTCCGCTGCATCCACCGATGATTGCTGCGATAGCGACTGCGATCACGCCAACCGATAAATGCCCTTTCATCTGCGATCTCCGTTCAGGAGGGGCCGGCCCCGGTGCAGTCGCGATTATTGTCTGCAACGGCTTAAAAAAGTGGACGACGGTCGGCTGAACGCTAGGCTTTGGCGGAACGGTCGGCGGGCTGTATGTATGCGTCTCACGAATTCGCAGACAGCGGAAAAAAACCCGGACGATCGGGCAGCCAGCGCGGACGTGCGGGCAGGACTGCAAGCGGACGTTAAAGGCACAGTAAGGCTCAGGACGGGACCCGGTTCGTATCGCTATCGCAGCACTGTGCGGTCTTGCCCGATTTCGACAGATGTTTTCGAGGTGAGACGCAGATGAAACGCTTGACCGCTCAGGTGATGTGCCACCCGCTCGTCGCGATCGCGGCGCTTTTCGCAGCCGATCTGCTGATGCGCTCCGATTCGGGGCTCTCCGGCGCGATGTACGTCGTCGCGGCGAAGTCGGTATCGAGACTGTTCAACGCGATGCGCAGAGGCGCGACCCGATGCCCGCCCGATTGGTCGGACTTAAGCATTTGCATGGGAAAAGTAAAAAAGCTTAAATCGGATTAAGCGACAAAAATTGAACGGTTAGGCTTACTGCTTACGGAATGTAGGCAAACGTCAGAATTGCCACGCCGGCAAAACATTAGAACCTGAGAGAGCAATGAATCGACCCGACGACGTGATCTACAAAGGGCACGTACTGAGCGCGACCGCCGTCCCGGAGCAGGACAGATACGCGGCGATGCTCATCGTGCGAGAACCGGACGGCACGCGCCGTTCGAGCGGAATGCTCGGCGAATTCGCCAGCGAAACGGGCGCGGTGCGCTACGCGTTCGCTTACGGCATGGCCGAGATCGACTATCGACAGTCAGTGCAGAACCCGCGCTGATCCGCGCTGATCCGCGCGCATTCGCTCTCACGCCGCGGCATGCCTGCCGCATAAGCCTTTCGATCATCTCCACCGGTCAAATCTATGATCATCTATCATCGGGGAGCGGCTTTTAAGCCCTCCGCCACTCGTGTAGGCAACGCGTTCGTCGCGACCGCGTCGATTCTCGAAGAGGACGGCCATGCCACCTCGCTCGGCAATCTCGGCGCATTCGCAAGCAAGGACGGCGCGCTCGGCTTCGCGGTGCGCTGCGCGACCGCGTTTCTCGACGGCGACGAGCTGCCCTTGCCGCCCTTTCAGATGATGAAGCAATAGCGCCGCAACGCGTCGACGTTGCAAGCGCATCCGCCCGTTGCAACGATGATCGACTGCTCCGCGACCGAACCCGGCAACACGCCTTCGCTGCTGACGGACGCACCTTTCCGTCTGCTGGTCGAAGCGGTCGAGGACTACGCGATCTTCCTGCTCGACGCGCACGGCCACGTCGCGACCTGGAACAACGGCGCGCGGCGGATCAAGGGCTATGACGCGAGCGATATCGTCGGCCGTCATTTTTCCGTCTTCTATCCGGGCGACGATATCGCCGCGCGCAAGCCGCACAACGCCCTCTCGACGGCGGCGCGCGTGGGCCGCGTCGAGGACGAAGGCTGGCGCATCCGCAAAGACGGCAGCCGCTTCTGGGCGAACGTCGTCATCACCGCGTTGCACGATCCGTCGGGTAGTCTGATCGGCTTCGCCAAAGTCACGCGCGACATGACCGACCGCTTGCGGCTCACGGAACTGCAGCATGCGCGCGAGCTCTCCGCGCACGTACAGACGGCGCTGGAAAACGAGCGCGCGTCGATTGCCCGCGAGTTGCACGACGATCTCGGCCAGCAGCTTGCCGCGCTCAAAATGCAGTTGTCGATTCTCGACAGCACCGCGCCGAACGCGCGCTTCAAACAGCAGGCGCTCACGCAAATCGACACGATCATCGGTTCGCTGCGACGCATCGCGGCGGGCCTGCGTCCGCCCGTGCTCGACGATCTCGGCCTTTTCGCCGCAATCGACTGGCTCGTTTGCGATTACCGCCGCCGCTACGATCTGACGATCCATCTGGATATCGAAGGCGACGAGGACGGCTTCGAGGCGACTGCGTCCACGTCGCTCTTCCGGCTCGTGCAGGAAGCGCTGACGAACGTCGTGCGCCACGCGCGGGCATCGGAAGTTCGCATCGCGATCGGCTGCGCGTATGCGCGCTGCACGCTGACGATCGAGGATGACGGCCGCGGCGCGGATATCGAACGGCCGCGCGCGGCGGGCACGTTCGGCCTGCTCGGCATGGGCGAGCGCGTGCGGCAACTGGGCGGCGTCATCGAGTTTCGCAGCGCGCCGGGCGAAGGCTTTCGCGTCGTCGTGGACATTCCGCTTCATCGCCCCCGCCGATGACGATTCCGTTCCTTGACTTGCGTCAACCGTTTTGCATACGCCGTCCGTAGACTCGATCGCACACCCGCGACGCGCCAACACACCGGATCAGGAGATCGTCATGTACAACCGCATTCTCGTGCCCATCGACGGCAGCCCGACTTCCCTCCACGCCCTCGATGAGGCGATCAGGATCGCAAGCGCGAGCGCGGCGCAAATTCAGCCGCTCTTCGTCGTCGACATGCAGCCCGTTTCCTACGACGCCACGAGCGCGTTCTATCCTGGCCTGCGCGACGCATTGCTGGAGGAAGGCCGGCGGCTCGCTGCGACGGCCACGGAGCGCATGACGCAAGCGGGCGTCAAGGGCACGCCGCGCGTGTGCGAAGTCGAGTATCTCGGCGATGACATCCCGCAGCGCATCCGTCATTGCGCCGACGATTTCCGCGCCGATCTCGTCGTCATGGGCACGCACGGGCGGCGCGGCTTGCGGCGGATCGTGCTCGGCAGCGTCGCGGAAGGTTTCGCGCGGCTGTCGCGGTGTCCCGTTCTGCTGGTGCCGGGCCGCGAAACGGAAGAACCGAATCCATGACGACGAAAGTCCTGATCGCCGATGACCACGCGCTCGTGCGCGACGGCCTGCGCCATATCCTCGCGAACGCGCACGGCTTCGAGGTCGCCGGCGAAGCGAGCGACGGGCCGGGCACGCTCGCGCTCGTGCGCGCAACGGAGGCGGACGTGCTCGTGCTCGATCTGTCGATGCCCGGCCGCAGCGGCCTCGACCTGCTCAAGCAGATCAAGGACGAAAAGCCCGCGCTGCGCATTCTCGTGCTCACGATGCACGCCGAGCAGCAATACGCCGCGCGTGCGTTCAAGGCCGGCGCGTCGGGCTATCTGACGAAGGAAAGCGCGAGCGCGGAGCTGGTCGCGGCGGTCGCCAAGGTCGCGTCGGGCGGCGCGTACGTGAGCCTCGCGATGGCCGAACGCTTCGCGCAAAGCCTCACCGAACCTGACGATGCGCTACCGCATCAGCGATTGTCGAACCGCGAGTTCGAAGTGTTCCGGCGGCTGTGCGCGGGCGAATCCATCAGCGATATCGGCGAGGCGTTGTGCGTGAGCGCGAAGACCATCAGCACCTACAAGGCGCGCATCCTCGAAAAAATGCAGATTCCCCACGAAGCCGCGCTCGTGCGCTACGCGGTGCGCCATCAGCTTTTCGACGACGACAGCGCCTGAATCGAAGCGGCGCGTGTCGGCATTTCCCTACACGTCTTCCCGAATGCCTACGGCACGATCAGCCAGCACCGACATTTTTTCGAGACAGCGCACTCCATAATTGGACACGTGACATGCGGGATCGCGCGTCGATGCGCGATCCGGTTCGACAGGAGGCGCAGCATGATTTCCGCGAGCGCAGACAGTCCCGGCATGCACGTCGACGCGAAGCCGCCGAGCACGCGTTGCTCGACGTGTTCGATGAAGCGCATCTGCATGCCGTCCGGCTTGTCGCCGGTCGATTATCAGCGTCTCGACGCGATGATCAGCTCGACGCGCTTCGTGCGGCGCGGCGAAACGCTTTTCCGCAGCGGCGATCCCTTCCAGAGTCTCTATGCGCTGCGCAGCGGCTGCTTCAAGACCGTCGTCATGCATCGCGAAGGACACGAGCAGGTCACGGGCTTTCATCTGGCGGCCGAGCCCCTCGGGTTCGACGGCGTGAGCACCGACCGCCACGCGTGCGACGCCATCGCGCTGGAAGACAGCGTCGTCTGCATCGTTCCGTTCGATCTGCTCGAATTGCTGTGCCGCGAAGTGAAGGCGGTGCAGCATCACGTTCATCGCATGATGTGCGGCGAGATCGTGCGCGAATCCAATCTGATGATGCTGCTCGGCACGATGACGGCGGAGCAGCGCGTCGCGGCCTTCCTGCTCAATCTGTCGACGCGCATGAAGGCGCGCGGCTATTCGCCCGCGCAATTCGTGCTGCGCATGACGCGCGAGGAAATCGGCAGCTATCTCGGGCTGAAGATCGAAACGGTCAGCCGCATGTTCTCGCGGCTGCAAAAGGCCGGCGTGATCGACGCGCGCGGCAAGGACGTGCGGATCCTCGATCAGGCGCGGCTCGAAGCAGTCTGAGCGCGCGCTTCGCGAAAGCGGAAAAATCCGCTGCGCAGCATCACCGACGTGCCGCCGACGCGGCTCAGCACATGTTCGGCGGCGCCTTCTATCGACGAGCGATGGCTCTCGAACGCCTGCTGCAGATCTTCCTCACGCCACGACGCCGCGCCGAAGTGATCCTCCAGCGCTTCGGCCGAAATGGTGCACTCGATCGGCTCACCGTCCGCGAAGGCGGCGAAAGTGAGCGAAGGGACATCGCCCTGATAGACGGGCGGCTGACTCGGAAACGTAACGATCATGCCGATACCTCGTGGAACGTTGATGCGACGCGAGCCGGCGCAGCGCATATCCACTTAGTCTTGGCCACGGTTTCGGAGCGCGTATTGATCTGGATCAAATCGCATCCGGCGCGCCGCGCTGAAGCAGCAGCTGAACGGCGTCATCGAATGTATGACGCAGCGCCGCGTTCACGTCGGCGTGTGTGCAGCGTTGCACCGTGACCTGCTCGGAATCGCGCGTGAGCAGAACCAGTTGCGCGTCGAAGACGGTGCGTCCCGCGCGATCGAGCGACGCCTTGATCGTGAGCCTGCAATCGACGATGTCTTTCGCGACGCCCGCAAGCCGCACGAGTTCGACGCCCGCTTCGCGTTCGATCGCGCTCGAGCCCGCGAAGCCGAGGCAGGCGATCTGCATTCCGAGGCCCATGTCATTGTTCTCCGGTCAGGCCATCGCGCGGGCGCGCCTCACTCGTCGTGGCTCACGCGTCTTTCGCGACATGCTTCGGTGCGCGCGTGAGCAGCACCGGACACGTCGAGCGTCTGACGAACGCTTCCGCGACGCTGCCGAGCGCGAGCCTGCGCAACCCGGTCCGGCCATGCGTGCCCATCACGACGAGATCCGCGGGCATGTGCACCGCGCGGCGCTGCAGGCACTTCGCGATCGTATCGGTGACATTGCGCGTCTCCGCGAGTTCCGTTTCGCATTCGATGCCCGCATCGATCACGCGCGCATACGCGATATCGAGCGCGTGCCCGCCTTCCTCGCGCACGTTCACGCGATACTGCGCCGGATACGACGAAAGCGCGGCCACGTCGATCACGTACACGACATTCACTCGCGCACGCGCGCCGATGCGGATCGCTTCGTCGAGCGCGCGTTGCGAGCACTCGCTGCCATCGAGCGCAACCAGGATTTTGCGGTACATCGTTTTTCGGCCCGCACGGCTTCCCGCTGAAGGCCGCCCACTTCAAATTTCGATGATGACCTTCAGCGCGTTCGTTTCCGCCGCGCGGCCAAAGGTGTCGTAAGCGTCGAGCGCGCGCGCGAGCGTGAAGCGGTGCGTGATGAGCTGCTTCGGCTGCAGCCGCCCCGCGCGCACGGTCTTGAGCAGCATCGGCGTGCTGACCGTATCGACGAGACGCGTCGTGATGCTGATGTTGCGATCCCAGAGCGATTCGAGATGCAGATCGGCCTTCACGCCATGCACGCCGACATTCGCGATGGTGCCGCCCGCCGCGACGATCTGCTGGCACAGCTCGAAGGTCGCCGGCACGCCGACCGCTTCGACGGCGCAATCGACGCCCGCGCCATCGGTCAGACGCATGATCTCGGCGACGGCCTCCGTGCGCGCGATGTCGATGCACGCGCTCGCGCCGAACGTGCGCGCGATTTCGAGCCGATGCGCGTCGCGATCGATCATGACGATCTGCGCCGGCGCGTAGAACTGCGCGGTGAGCAAGGCGGCGAGACCGACCGGCCCCGCGCCGACTATCGCGACCGTGCTGCCCGGCTGCACGCGCCCGTTGAGCACGCCGCATTCGAAGCCCGTCGGAAGAATGTCGGAGAGCATGACGAGCGCCTCTTCCTCGACATCTGCCGGAATCGGATAGAGGCTCGTATCCGCGTGGGGGATGCGCACGTATTCGGCCTGCGTGCCGTCGATCTTGTGGCCGAGAATCCAGCCGCCCGTCGCGCAATGCGAATACATGCCGCGCCGGCACGCCTCGCACTTTCCGCACGACGAAATGCACGAGATCAGCACGCGATCGCCCGGCTTGAACGTCGACACCGCCGCGCCGACGTCCTCGACGACGCCCACGCCTTCGTGACCCAACACGCGGCCGGGCTCGCAGGTGGGAACATCGCCCTTGAGAATGTGCAGATCGGTTCCGCAGATGGTCGTGCGCGTCACGCGAACGATCGCATCGGTGG
The DNA here is from genome assembly GCF_022879815.1 of Caballeronia zhejiangensis. NCBI lineage: Bacteria > Pseudomonadati > Pseudomonadota > Betaproteobacteria > Burkholderiales > Burkholderiaceae > Caballeronia > Caballeronia zhejiangensis. The sequence continues at coordinate 919,817 of NZ_CP084285.1, read as the reverse complement.
CGGCGGCGAGCGCGGGTTTCGGCCGCTCGTCGAGCGACTTGATGCCGGGGCCGTGATAGACGAGTGCTTTCATCTGCGAACTCCGTTGCGTGGCGCGTGACGTGAATCGACGCTCTCACTCTATCGGGACGCTCACGGCTCCGATTGACTTGAATCAAGCGCACGCGCATATCGCGAGTAACATGAAACCACCTGATTGACTGCGTTTTCATTTTCAGGAGGCTGCATGAAAGCGGTGTGTCCGTTGCATGGACCGACGACCATCGTCCGCACGAACGCGTACGGCTTTCCGGTCTATGCGTGCTGCTGCCACGACGTCCCTTATGTCACGCCGCCCGATGCCTGCACGCGCGCGCCGACGCAGCGCGGCGCTCCATCCGAGCCGCAGAAGGCCCGGCAACCGAAGCCCGCGAAGGAGTGATTGCCGGGCGCACGCGTCGTTACGCCGGATCGGCGGCGGCCACGGCGATGGCGTCATTGCGCGAACGACGCGCATCGATCAGACAAACGGCAAGCATCGCGATGACGCCGGGCACCGCGATGGCGACGAAGTTCTGCTGCAGCGGCAACGCCTTGCTCACGAGAAAGCCGATCACGATAGGCGCGAGAATCGCCCCGCTGCGCCCGATGCCAGACGCCCAGCCGATGCCCGTCGAGCGGATCGCGGTCGGATAGAACTGACCGGCGAACGCATACGTGACGATCTGCGTGCCGATCGTCGATGCGCCCGCGAGACCCACCAGGAAAAACAGCACGCCGACCGGCACCTTCACGCCCAACAGGCTGATGGAAATCGCGGCGAGCGCGTACATGGCGATCAGCACGTACTTGATGTTGAAGCGGTCCGCGAGCCATCCGCCGCCGATCGCGCCGATCATCGCGCCGAAGTTCAGAACGAGCACGAATGTGAGCGCCGAGCCGAGGCTGTGCCCCGCGCCAGCCATCAGTTTCGTCAGCCACGAACTCAGCGCGTAGACCATGAAGAGGCACATGAAGAACGCGATCCACAACATGACGGTGCTCATGCCGCGTCCTTCGGCGAAGAGTCGCGCGATCGGCGAACCGGGCGCGGCTTCGCGATCGGAAAGCGCGAAGCGGTCGGCCTCTTGCGGCACATAGCGCGGATCGACGCGCGAAAGAATGTCCTTCAGGCGCGCCGCGCGTTCGTTTCGCACGAGGAATGCGAGCGACTCGGGCATGTACTTGAGGATCACAGGCGCGAGCAGCGCCGGAAGGCCCGCCGCGATGAAGACGGATTGCCAGCCGTAGCGCTCGATCATCCCCTTGCCGACGAGCGCCGCGAGCATGCCGCCGACGGAATATCCGCTGAACATCAGCGTCACCATCGTGCTGCGGATCTTGCGCGGCGAATACTCGGTCATTTGCGCGACGACATTCGGCATGACGCCGCCGATGCCCAGTCCCGCGAGAAAGCGCGCGATGCCGAACGTCACGGGATCGCGCGTCAATCCGGCCGCGGCCGTGAATACGCTGAACAGCAGCAGACAAATGACGATGGCGGGCACGCGGCCGATCCTGTCGGCAATCGTGCCGAGAAACACCGCGCCGATCATCATGCCGAGCAGCGCGGAACTCACCATGAATCCGGCGCTCGTCGGCTGAATGCCCATGTCGCTCATGATCGACGGAAGCGCGATCCCGACGACCGCGAGATCGTATCCGTCGAAGATGATGATGAGCGCGCACCAGAACAGAAGCAGCAAATGAAACTTGCTGAACCGGGCATCGTCGCATAGCTTTTGCACGTCTATTTGCCGCATGGGTGTCTCCAAGGATGTAGGACTTGCTTTGATTCCGCGATTTTTAATGTATTGATCAGGCGGAACGATGAACGCGCGCGCGTTCTCCTTGCTGCGTGCATGGCGCAGCAAGGTCGGTTCTTTTTACGTTGACGTTTCTTGCGTGTTACGACGCGCTCGCCGTCACTACGGCGACCGCCTTGATTTCGACGATATAACCCGCGGAACCACCGAGCATATGCGCGCCGATCGCGGTCCACGCCGGCAGCGGATGCGTGTTCAGATAACGCTCGCGCACCTGCATGAACAACGGCAGATCGCGCATGTCGGTATGAAAGCTCGTCACGTCGACGACATCGCTCAACGAAGCACCCGCCGCTTCGAGCACGAGCTCGAGATTGTCGAAAGCCTGCACGATCTGCGCTTCGCGGTCTTCGACCAGTTGCATGTTCGCATCGCGTCCAATCTGCCCGGACACGTAGATCGTATTGCCGGCCTTGATCGCGGGCGCATAGCGGATCTTTTCGTAGACCGCTTCCATTCCCGCGGGAACGATTGCCTTGCGTTCACTCATGATTGCGTCTCCCGTGAGATCAGCCGTTATCGCCGCCGGCGACGGGCAATACCGCGCCGGTGATATAGCTCGCTTCGTCCGATGCGAGGAAGAGAATCGGCGCGATCTGTTCGTCCAGCGTGCCGTAGCGTTTGAAGAACGTCGATTCGGTGACCTGCTTCACCGCTTCGCCCATCCAGACTTTTTCCTGCTCGCTGTCGCCGCTCGCATTGCGCGGCACGCGTCGCGCGGGCGCTTCCGTGCCGCCCGGCGCGGCTGCGACCACGCGGATGTTGCGCTCGCCGTATTCCATCGCGAGCGCCTGCGTCATTGCGTTGACGCCGCCTTTCGCCGCCGAATACGGCACGCGACGAATCCCGCGCGTCGCGTTCGAAGACACGTTCACGATGGTTCCGCGCCCGCGTTCGAGCATATGCGGCAACACGGCATGGCACGCGTAGAGCGTCGGCATGAGCGAGCGCCGGATTTCGGCGTCGATCTGCGCGGGTTCGAACTCGGCAAACGGACGCATGCGAATCGCGCCGCCGACGCCGTTGATCAGGATATCGATGCCGCCGAACGTGCGCGCTGCGAACGCCATCGCGGATGCCGCGCCTTCATACGTTTCCATGTCGGCGACGAAGCCGGCCGTATCCGCGCCCTGCGCTTCGGCGGCCACTTCCCCGATGAAGTCCGCGCGATCGACGAGCACCACCTTCGCGCCTTCCGCCGCCGCACGCAGCGCCACGCCGCGCCCGATGCCCTGCGCCGCGCCGGTCACGACCATCACCTTGCCGGCAAATCGTTGCGTGCTCATGCTGTCACCGGCGCGGCGTTGGGCGTGAACTTCTCGTAGTGGAAGCTGTTGGGCTTCACGCCGCTATCGTCGAAGTGCTTGCGCACGGCATCGACCATCGGTGGCGGGCCGCAGAGATACACATCGACATCGCCGTCATTCAGCTGTTCGGCGGGCATGTGCTGCGTCACCCAGCCTTTGCGCGGATGGTTCGAATCCGCATCCGCGACGACGGTGCTGAACGTGAAGTTCGGCAACCGCGCCGTATAGGCTTCGATCGCTTCGACTTGCACGAGATCGAGATCGCGCGTCACGCCATAGATGAGGTGAATCTTCTGCTGCGAGTTCGCGCGTGCGAGCACTTCGAGCATCGAGAGGAATGGCGCGAGACCCGTGCCGCCCGCGAGGAACAGCAGCGGACGCTCCACCCCGCGCAGATAGAAACTGCCGAGCGGACCGGTCAGCTCGACCGTGTGACCGGCCTGCGCGGATTCGAGCCATGTGCTCATCACGCCGCCGGGAATCTTCTTGATGAGAAAGCTGATCTTCGTCGCGCCCGGCGCCGACGAGAACGAATACGAACGATGCTGTCCGCTGCCCGGGACATCGATATTCACGTACTGGCCCGGCAGAAAAACCGGCGCGGGCGTAGCGGCATCCACATCCAGTTCGAGCACGACGGCGGCGTCGTTGTGCGGCTCGATCTTCGTGACCGTCGCGGCGAACTTGCTCTGCGCGGTCTTGCATGCCGTCGACGATGCCGGGACCGCGATCACGCAATCGCTCGATGGCACCATCTGGCAGGTGAGCACGAGACCGCTTTCCTTTTCGTCGTCGGAAAGCGCGTCTTCGATGTAGTCGTCGCCGAGATCATAGTTGCCGCTTTCGGCGCGGCATTTGCAGGTGCCGCACACGCCGTCGGAGCAATCCATCGGCAGATTGATCTTGGCGCGGAATGCGGCGTCGAGAACTTTCTCGCCCGCCTTGCATTCGACAAAACGCGTCACGCCGTCTTCGAAATTCAGTGCAATGTTGTAGCTGGACATGTTGCCTCCTACTTCCTGTCTCGTCACCGCGAGTGTCAGACGTGATAGACGTCGAGCACCTGGCGGATATAGTCGTTCTTCAGCACAATCTTCTTGTGCGCAATCACCAGAATGTCGTCGACCTTGCGCAGCGTCACGAAGATCGTGCCGAAGAAATGATCGGTGATCTTGTAGCGGTGATTGAGCGTGTCGAAGTTGTAGCGCACATCCACTTCGTTCTCGCGCTCGGCCAGCACTTCCACGTTGGTGACGTTGTGGCTCGTGCGCGGCTCGGGCATCGAAGCGCCACTGCGCTCGGTCTTGATGCGGAACACGCGATCTTCGAGGCCGCCGCGATCCGGGTAATACATCAACGAGATCTGACTTTCGTGGTCATCGGTGATCTGATCGTCGTCGTCCCATGCGGGCATCCAGTACGTGACGTCTTCCGCATAGCAGCCGAGCCATTCGTCCCATTGACGATCGTCGAGCAGACGCGCTTCGCGATACAGCGTCGCGCAGATTTTCAGGTAGTCGAAGCTCATGCCAGTGCCTCCCCTTGTTCCTTCTTCAACGCGTCGCGCATCACGTTGACCCAGTATTCGTGCTGCACGACGAAGAGTCCTTCGTCTTCGCTGCGCTCGCCCGAAATGAGCGGCTTGATACCCATGTTCTGCGCGTTCTCGTCAGGACCGTGGACCCAAAGCGGCGCGCCGCGCGAGAGGTCGTTCCACATCGCCGTGATGCCCGCATAACCCGACTGGCACGCGCGGAATTCCTCGAGGTCGTCGCTCGTGCCCATGCCGGTCACGTTGAAGAAGTCTTCGTACTGACGGATGCGCGTCGCGCGATCTTCGGCGCTCTCGCCCTTCGGCGCGAAGCAGAAGATGCTGACTTCGGTCTTGTCGACGCCAAGCGGGCGCACCACGCGAATCTGCGTGCTGAACTGATCCATCAGAAAGACGTTCGGATAGAGGCACAGATTGCGCGTCTGATTGACGATGTAATCCGCCTGCACTTCGCCCACGCGCGCCTTGATCTCTTCGCGATGCTGATACACCGGCCGCACTTCCGGATTCATCGTCTTCGTCCACAACAGGATGTGGCCATGATCGAATCCGTACACGCCCGCGACCGACTTGCTCCAGCTATTCGCATCGACGGCCTTGGTGCCTTCGATCTTGCGGCGGCCCATCGTCGCGGCGTAATTCCAATGCACGGTGCTGACGTGATAACCGTCGCAGCCGTTTTCCATCTGCATCTTCCAGTTGCCGTCGTAGATGTACGAGGAATTGCCGCGCAAGACTTCGAGGCCGTTCGGCGCCTGATCGACGATCTGATCGATGATGACCTTCGTCTCGCCGAGATAGTCTTCGAGCGGCATCGAATCCGCATTCAGGCTGCCGAAGAGAAAGCCGCGATAGTTCTGGAAACGCGGCACGCGGCGCAGATCGTGCGAGCCGTGCGTGTTGAACTGGATCGGGTATTCGGTCGTCTTCTCGTCCTTCACCTTCAGCAGCTTGCCGGTGTTGGAGAACGTCCAGCCATGGAACGGACAGGTGAAGCTGCCCTTGTTGCCGTGCTTGCGGCGGCAGAGCATCGCCCCCTTGTGCGCGCATGCATTGATGACCGCGTGCAACTCGCCGGTCTTGTCGCGCGTCACCACGATGGGCTGACGGCCGATCCACGTCGTGTAGTAATCGTTGTTGTTCGGGATCTGGCTTTCGTGCGCGAGATACACCCAGTTGCTCTCGAAGATGTGTTTCATCTCGAGATCGAACAGATCGGCGTTCGTGAAGATGTCGCGGCGGCAACGGAAGATGCCACTCTCCTTGTCGTCCTGGACGGCGTTTTGCAGCAGTTCATCGAGCTGCGTGGCTTTGTCGGTGATGGCGGACATATGAGTTCTCCCTATGCGCGTTCCGGCGACGGAGCGCATGCATCGGTATCGAAGGGGTCGTACGGAGATTCGGGCGGCGGCGGGCTGACCGCCGCTGTTGCGTAATTACGCGGTGACGGATGCGCGCGGGCGCTGGACGAGCTGGTTGTCCTTGCCCTGCACGAGCGGCGTCAACTGGATGTCGAACACGATTTCGTTGTACGCGTCGGCCTTCAGCCCCAGCGCCGTGCCGCCCGTCTTTTCGACGACATGCGGAACGAGTTCTTCGCGAGTCGCATAAGCGAAGTCATCCCAGATCAGCGGATCGCCTTCGATGTTGATCTGCGTCGTCAGCTTGCGATGCTTCTCGCTCGTCGCGAAGAAGTGCACGTGCGCCGGACGATTGCCATGACGCGCGAGCGAGTTCAGCAGTTGCTGCGTCGCGCCGTGCGGCGGGCAGCCGTATCCGACCGGCATCAGCGTGCGGAATTCGTACTTGCCGTCCGCGCCCGTTTTCACTGCGCCGCGCAGATTGAAATCGCTTTGCGCGCCGGTCGGGTCGAAGTGCGAGTAGAAGCCGTTCGAGTTGGCGTGCCAGCATTCGACGACCGCATTCGCAACCGGCTTGCCATCGTGACCCGTGACCGTGCCGCGAATGACGAGCGGGCCGGCGTTCGCATCGGGATCGAGATCGATCTTCGACACGCCCTCGCGCACCGGCGCACCGGCCACATACAGCGGGCCTTCGATGGTGCGCGGCGTGCCGCCGTGGATATCGGCTTCGCGGTCTGCGGCATCCATGCGGATGTCGAGATACTTCTCCAGACCCAGGCCGGCGGCGAGCAACGCCGCTTCGCCATCCTGACCGAGCTTGTTGAAGTAATTGACGCCGGCCCAGATTTCATCGGGCGTCATGTCGAGGTCGTCGATCGCCTTGAAGAGGTCGCTCAACAGGCGATGCGTGATCTCTTTGGCGCGAGCATTGCCGTCCTGACTCCCGATGTTCGCAGCGGCCTTCAGCAGGTCCTGCACTTCCTTCGTATCGAACACTTTGATGCTCATGTCTTCTCCTGAATCTCGCAATTTTCTGGTGGGGGTTAACCCTCGCTTCATCACCTGTGCAGATATGCTCGGAAGGTATAGTCGGGTGTTGAAACAGAGCGTGAAGGCAGGATAATGGACGTAAAGAAGCCCAGTCCAACACTGATTTAGTATCGGGCCATATCCAGGAGGTATTGAATGGAGTTGCGACACCTGCGTTACTTCGTGGCGGTGGCGGAAGAAAGAAACTTCACGCGCGCGGCCGAAAGGCTGCATATCGCACAACCGCCTTTGAGCCGTCAAATACAGCAACTCGAAGAAACGCTCGGCGTGCAACTCTTCGAACGCAACTCGCGGCCGCTCAAGCTCACGGAGACCGGCAAGTTCTTTTATTCGCATGCGGTGCAGTTGCTCGCGCAGACCGCCGAACTCGAATCGATGACGCGCCGCGTAGGCAATATCGAGCGCAGTCTTTCGGTGGGATTCGTCGGCTCGACGCTCTACGGCATGCTGCCGAAGATCATCCGGCGCTTTCGCGACGAGAACGCGACCGTCGAACTGAGCCTGCACGAAATGTCGACGATGGACCAGATCCGCGCGCTCAAGGATGGCCGCATCGATGTGGGCTTCGGGCGCATTCGTCATGAGGATGCCAACATCCGTCGCGTGATCTTGCGCGAAGAGCAACTGATCGTCGCGCTTCCGCTCGGGCACCCGCTCTCGCTCGCGAAGCCCATTCTCTCGCTGCGCGATCTCGTCAACGAGACGCTCATCATCTTTCCGAAGTCGCCGCGCCCGAGTTATGCGGATCAGGTGCTCGCGGCGTTTCAGGATCGCGGGCTCGCGCCGCGCAAGATCTACGAAGTGCGCGAATTGCAGATCGCGCTGGGGCTCGTCGCGGCGGGCGAAGGCATTTCCGTCGTGCCGAGCAGCGTCCACGGCCTGAAGCGCGACGACGTGAGCTACAAGGAACTCGACGATCCCACGCTCGTTTCGCCGGTCATCATGAGCATGCGCGCGCTCGACGAATCGCGCGACATCAAGGAAATGCTCGAACTCATTTACCGGCTGTATGACGAGGAGAAGATTCCTTACACGGCGCGCACGGATCGGGGGCGATGACGCGCGTCATACCTGGGGGGTATCGCACTAGACGCGAATGGTCTTGGACAGGCGGCAAACGGGCGCGCAATACTGCATCAACCTCTCCATTCCGACATTTCAGGCATGAACGCCCAAATCACCTCCGTCGAAGCGATTCTGGTTGATCTCCCGACCATTCGCGCGCATCAACTCGCGATGGCGACGATGCAGCAGCAAACCCTCGTCATCGTCCGTCTGCGCACGAGCGACGGCATCGAGGGCATTGGCGAAGCCACGACCATCGGCGGCCTGTCTTACGGCGATGAAAGCCCCGAAGGCATCAAGCTGACGATCGATACCTATCTCGCGCCCGCGCTCATCGGACAGGATGCGAGCAACATCAACGCGGCGATGCTGAAGCTCAACAAGGTCGCGCGCGGCAATCGCTTCGCGAAGTGCGCGCTCGAAACGGCGCTGCTCGACGCGCAAGGCAAGCGGTTGAACGTGCCGGTGTCGGAGTTGCTCGGCGGCGCGGTGCGCAAGACGCTTCCGGTACTCTGGACGCTCGCGAGCGGCGACACGCAGCGCGATATCGAAGAAGCGGAAATGCTGCTGGCCGAACGCCGTCACAACACATTCAAGCTGAAGATCGGCCGGCGCGGCGTGCGCGATGACGTCGCGCATGTATCGAAGATCAAGGCCGCGCTCGGCGATCGCGCGAAAGTCACCGTCGACGTGAATCAGGCATGGAGCGAGACCGATGCGTCGCTCGGCATCGAAGCGCTTCAGGCAGCGGGCATCGATCTCATCGAACAGCCGACTCCGCGCGAGCAGCGCGGCACGCTCGCGCGGCTCGCGGCGCGCTTCATCGTGCCGATCATGGCCGACGAAGCGGTGACGGGCCCCGAGGACGCGCTCGAACTCGTGCGTCACGCATGCGCCGATGTGTTCGCGCTGAAGATCGCGAAGTCCGGCGGCATCTACGGAATGATGCGCACGGCCGCCATCGCCGATGCGGCGGGCGTCTCGCTCTACGGCGGCACGATGCTCGAAGGCAGCATCGGCTCGATTGCATCGGCGCATGGTTTCAGCGCGTTGCCGCAGCTCGCGTGGGGCACGGAACTGTTCGGGCCGCTGCTGTTGAAGGACGACATCGTCACGGCGCGTCCGCAGTATCGCGACTTCGATCTGCACTTGCCGGAAGGACCGGGCCTCGGGCTTCAGATCGATGAAGCGAAGCTCGCGTTTTATCGTCGCGACAAGCGCGCTTGAATCATCGAATCAACGCATCAACAACGATTGGGGACATCATGCTTTATCTCGTCAGAATGGACGTTCATCTGCCGCACGACATGCCCGCCGCCAAAGCCGATGAAATCAAGGCGCGCGAGAAGGAATACTCGCAGGAACTGCAGCGGCAAGGCAAATGGCAGCAGTTGCATCGCGTGGTCGGCGAATATGCGAACTACAGCGTCTTCGATGTCGATTCGCACGATGAACTGCACACGATCTTGTCCGGCCTGCCGCTCTTCCCGTACATGACGATGCAAGTGACGGCGCTCGCGCATCATCCGTCGTCGATTCGCTGAAGCCGCGCATGTCGATTCCGGTATCGCGGGAAGGAAGCGGGTCGGTATCGGCGGTGAGCGCCGGGTTGCTTGCCGTCATCATCTCGTATGCCGGACCGCTCGCGATTCTCTTCCAGGCCGCGCACGCGGCACATGTCGGCAACGACGTGATCGCGTCGTGGGTCTGGTCCATCTCGATGGGCGCGGCCGTTTCGGGCATCGCGCTGAGTGTGTGGCTGAAGCAGCCGATCATCACCGCGTGGTCGGCGCCCGGTTCGGCGCTGCTCGTCACGCTGTTTCCGGGCATGCCGGTGAGCGAGGCGATCGGCGCGTATATCGTCGCGGGCGCGTGCATCTTCGTGCTCGGCTTGTCGGGATGGTTCGATGAGATCGTCAAGCGCATACCGAAGGGCATCGCCTGCGCGATGATGGCCGGCATTCTCTTTCAGTTCGGCACGAACGTATTCAAGTCGATTGCCGTTACGCCGTGGCTCGCGTTGGGCATGATCGCGAGCTTCCTCGTTTTTCGCCGATGGGCGCCGCGCTACTGCCTCATTCTGGTTCTCGCGTCCGGCTGCGCGCTGGCGATGGCACTCGGCCTGACGCATTTCGAGTCGGTCAGCCTTCATCTCACGCGCCCCGTATTCACGATGCCGACTTGGTCCTGGCAATCGACCGTGAGTCTTGCGTTGCCGCTCGTCATCGTCAGTCTGACGGGGCAATTCCTGCCTGGCTTTTCGATCTTGCGCGTGTCGGGTTATCAGACGCCGACGCGTCCCGTGCTCATGACGACGGGCCTCGCATCGATGCTCGTCGCGTTTTCGGGCGGCATCACGATCGTCATCGCAGCGATTACGGCGGCGCTATGCACCGGGCCCGATGCGCATCGCGACCCGGCGAATCGTTATGTTGCGGGCATCGCCAATGGCGTCTTCTATCTGATCGGCGGATGCTTTGCGGGGACGGTCGTCATGCTGTTCGCCGCGCTGCCGAATGCGTTCGTTGCGGTGCTCGCCGGTCTCGCGCTGCTCGGCGCGATCGCGGCGAACGTCGTGGGGCTGGTGCAGGATGAGGCGCATCGGGAAGCTTCGTTTATCGCGTTTATCGCGACGGCTTCGAATATGAGTTTTCTCGGGTTGGGGTCGGCGTTTTGGGGGATCGTGCTGGGGACGATGGCGCATTTGGTGCTGGGGCGGGCGAGGCACAGGGGCTAATTCGGACTTTGCGTGTATGCCTTCAAAACGCACGGTTATCCCGAGAGCCATCCTCACGATGCGCAAGTCAGGCGGGACGCCGCTCGACTTCCAGAAGTTCACGCTTGAAGACGTGCGTATTAGCGGCGTCGATCCTATTGGATCGGGTGGCTACCATGCCGAGAATGTTTAACTCCCGTTTGCGAGCGTTAAACAGGAATACACCACTCAAAATGCGCAGGGCGGTAGCAATGGTGTCATTACGGCTGCGTTCGATCTTCGGGCACGCTCAATTCGGCAAATGCGTTGATCGTGCTCCGGAGCATGAGTGAGGGACTTGTCGATGGCGGTAGCTTTACGTCGTCGATCGGCGTGCTTACTTACCAAGGACAATATTTCAACTGACTGCAGCCGGCATCGCACGCGCTTGGCCGAATGTACACCTGGTACTTAAGGCCTCCCGACACCAGAACCCAATCGCCGCCCGATTCACCTTCCCTTGCTCGGTAAGCGGCACGCGCTGCACGGCAGCCATCCGCACAACCTTCGCCACTGCGACCCCACACGCCGATTCAAGCGCCCGCATGCAACGCGCGACATCCACACGCCTTCCTGTCCACGGCACCACTACGACATCCCACACATAACCGCGCGCAGCATCGGCCGATGCAACAGCGCGCGCATAGCGCACATCGGGCAACGCACAAAGCGGCGTTTCGATCTGCGCCGGACCGACGACGGCACCATCGATTTCGGCGACATCCCCTCCACGTCCGATCACATGCAGATAACCCCTCCCGTCGATGAAGCCGATATCGCCCGTCATGCACCAGCCATCGCGAAACTTCTGCGCCGCTTCGATCGGCTGCCGGTAATAGCTCTGCGCCACCGCCTTCGATTTCACCTCGATCGCGCCGTGCTCGCCATGACGCGCGAACGTGCCGTCGGCGCGGCGAATCCGCACCTCGACGCCCGGCCGGATGCGCCCGGCGCTCTCGAGCAGACTCGCATCGACGAGATAGTCCGACGGCGTCAACACGCTCACGAGCCCCGCTTCGCTCGCGCCGTACATGTGCGTGAGCACCGGGCCGAGGCGCTCGATCGCGCGCCGCCGCAAAATCGCGGGCGCCGATCCGCCGATATGCGCGACCGAGCGCAACGAAGACAGATTGCGCCGATGAACGTCCGGATGATCCATCGTTTCGAACAGTTGCGGTTCGACGAGCAAGACGTCCGTAATGCGCTCGGCTTCGATCGTCGCGAGCGTTTCGGCGGGATCGTAGCCAGGCTTCAGCACGACGATGCCGCCGCCCATCAACGTGTTATCGACGAGCACTTGCGACAGATACGCAAGCGCGCCGTTGACGAGCTGCCGCCGATCCTCGGGGCTCGGCGCGCTCACCATCGTCGAATATGCGGCGAAGCTGCGGCGGCTCGCTTTCGGCACGCCGGTGGAGCCGCCCGATGACACCACCACCGCGAGATCGTCGGGTCTTGCACGGCTCTCAACCGGCAGATCGTGCTGCACGCGCGCCCGGATATCCAGCCGCAAACGCGCCGGCCCCGTTCCGACATACGCGAGACGCGCGCCGCTATGCGCCGGCACGAGATGCTTCGTCTGTTCGAAGGCGATGAGCAACGTCGGCTGCATGCGCGTGACGAACGCGGCGCGCTGTTCCGCGCGCGTGATCGCGGGCAGGAACATCGTCGTCGCGCCGAGCAGGCCGGTCGCGTAGCGGATCGCGAGCGCATCGGGGCAGTTCGGCGCGAACATCGCGACGAACCCGCCGCGCGTGACGCCGAACGACGCAAGCGCCCGCGCATATCGATAGATCGATGCGCGAAACGCCGCGCCGGTCACGTCGTCGTCGAGATAGCGCAGCACCGTGCGATCGGCGTGCGCGTCGAGTTGGTCGAGCAGCCCATCGACATAAGAGCGAAACGTTTCCATGACTGCATCCCTCCTTCATCAGCGATGGATGCAGTGTGCCCGCGCACAATGAGGCGAAAATGAGCGGCTACGCGATCGCTTTCGACAGCACTTCGCCGATGGCGCGCGCGGTCGCATCGACGTTGCGCTCGTTCAGCGCCGCGACGCACATGCGGCCCGAGCGGATCAGATAGACGCCGTGCCGTTCGCGCAGCACGTCGACCTGCGCGGCGGAAAGCCCCGTGTACGTGAACATGCCGCGCTGCTCGACGTAACGCGCAAGCATCGCATCGGGCACGTTGCCGGAAAGACGCGCGTGAATCGCGCTACGCATGCGCGCGATGCGCGTGCACATCGACGCCAGTTCTTCCTGCCACGATTGCCGCAACGCGGGCGTCGTCAAGACGCGCGCGACGATCCTCGCGCCATGCGTCGGCGGATTGCTGTAGTTCGCGCGCACGGCGCTCGTCAGTTGACCGAGCACGCGCGCCGCTATCTCCGCCGATTCGCAGATCACCGACAACGCGCCGCAACGCTCGCCGTAGAGCGAAAAGTTCTTCGAGAACGAATTGGCGATCAGCGCGGGCACGTTGCGGCGAACCAGCTCGCGAATCGCGAACGCATCCGCATCGAGTCCCGCGCCGAAGCCCTGATACGCCATGTCGATGAACGGAAGCAAGTCGCGCGCTTTGATGGCATCGATGAGCATCGCCCATTGCGCATCGTTCAGATCGACGCCCGTGGGGTTATGACAGCACGCGTGCAGCAGCACGACGCTCTTCGCAGGCAGATCGCGGATCGCCGAGAGCATCGCGTCGAACTTCAGGCCGCCGCTCGCTTCGTCGTAGTACGGATACGTGCCGACCGTGAAGCCCGCGCGCTCGAAGATGAAGCGATGGTTATCCCACGTCGGATCGCTCACCCAGACGTGCGACGCCGGGAAATAGCGCTTGATGAAGTCCGCGCCGACCTTGAGCGCGCCGGAGCCGCCGAGCGTCTGCACGGTCGCGATGCGGCCTTCGATGCGCGCGGGCGAATCGTCGCCGAATACGAGCGACTGCACGGCATCGCGATACGCGGCGAAGCCCGCCATCGGCAGATACGGTTTCGCAGCGGGTTCCGCGAGCAACTGCGCTTCCGCGTCGCGCACGGCGCGCATCACCGGCAGACGGCCTTCGTCGTCGTAGTAGATGCCGATGCTCAGATTGACCTTGTCCGCGCGCGGATCCTTCGCGAAGTCTTCGTTGAGCGAAAGGATCGGATCGCCGGGATAGGCATCGATGTGTTCGAACATGACCGTCTCCTTCAGACGCGCGACAAGGCCGCACTCGCGCGACGGCGATTGCGAATCGCATAGCCGACGCCGAGCACCGCGAGCCACACGGGAATCAGATAGACCGAGATGCGCAGATCGGGGATCAGGCACATCACCACGAGAATGCCCGCGAGGAACGCGAGGCACAGATAGTTGGTGAGCGGATAGCCGAGGCTCTTGAACACGGTCGTTTCGCCGTTGCGCGCCTTCACGCGTCGGAATTGCAGATGGATGAGCGAGATCATCGCCCAGTTGATGATGAGCGCCGACACGACGAGCCCCATCAGCAACTCGAATGCCTTGCCCGGCATCAGATAGTTGATGAGCACGCAGACGGCCGTCGCGAGCGCGGAGACGCCGAGCGCGGCGAGCGGAATGCCGCGCCGGTTGACCTTGAGCAGCGCGCGCGGCGCATTGCCCTGCTGCGCGAGACCATAGAGCATGCGGCTGTTGCAATACACGCCGCTGTTATAGACCGAGAGCGCCGCCGTGAGCACCACGGCATTGAGCACATGCGCGACGAAGTTGCTGTTCATCGCATGGAAGATGAGCACGAACGGGCTGCCGCCGGTCACGACCTTCTGCCACGGATACAGCGAAAGGAGCACGCCGAGCGCGCCTACGTAGAAAATCAGAATGCGATAGATCACCTGATTGGTCGCGCGCGGAATCGTGTGCGAGGGATCGTCCGCTTCGGCCGCGGTGATGCCGACCAGCTCCAGCCCGCCGAACGAGAACATGATGACGGCCATCGCCATGACGAGACCGGAGACGCCGTTCGGGAAGAAGCCGCCGTGACGCCAGAGATTGGTCACGCTCGCGTCCGGCCCGGCGCTGCCCGAGAACAGCAGCCAGCCGCCGAAGCCGATCATGCCGACGATCGCGACGACCTTCACGATCGCGAACCAGAACTCCAGCTCGCCATACGATTTCACGCTCGTCAGATTGATCGCGTTGATGATGCAGAAGCAGACGAGCGCGGAGATCCACGTCGGGATGCCCGGCCACCAGTACTGCACGTAGATGCCGACGGCGGACAGCTCGGCCATCGACACGAGAATGTAGAGCACCCAGTAATTCCAGCCCGACAGAAAGCCCGCGTACTGTCCGCAGTATTTGTCCGCGAAGTGGCTGAACGAACCCGCGACCGGCTCGTCGACGACCATCTCGCCCAGTTGCCGCATGATGAAAAAGGCGACGATGCCCGCGATCGCGTAGCCGAGCAGCACCGATGGTCCCGCCGACTTGATCGTCTGCGCGATGCCGAGAAAAAGCCCGGTGCCGATCGCCCCGCCGAGCGCGATCAGCTGAATGTGACGGTTCTTCAGGCCGCGCTTGAGCGTGCCGTGTCCCTCATGTGTCACGTGTCTCTCTCCTTGTGCTCGATTTAGGGGAATCAGTGTAAATTTGTTACGGCACAATATGATTTCCTAACGCGCGCAGACAAACCCTAGTTTGCGCGTCCGGATTTCATCGATTGGTTCATCGGAGAAAGAAAATTGCAGACTATCGAGATCGATCGTATCGACCTGCGTTTGCTCGGGATACTGCAGTCGCGCGGACGCATCTCCAATCTCGAACTGGCGGAAGCGATCAACCTGTCGCCGGCGCAGACGTTGCGGCGGCATCGGCGGCTGGAAGAGATGAGTGTCATCAAGGGCTACGAGACGCGGCTCGATGCGCAGGCGCTGGGCTTCGGCGTCGTCGCCTTCATTCAGGTGACGATGGAGCGCGGGCACGTGCGCGACCTCGCGAAGTTCAAGGGCGTCGTCGGCAAGCTCGCGGAGATTCAGGAATGCTTCGCCGTGACCGGCGATATCGATTACATGCTGAAGGTGATCGCGCGGGACCTGAAGGGCTTGTCGGAGTTTCTGCTCGACACGCTGATGCGTATTCCCGGCGTGAGCGGCGTGAAGTCGAGCGTATGTCTCGACGAGTTGAAGTGCGTGAGCGCGGTGCCGCTGGAGGGATAGTGAGGGCGGCGCTCACGCCAGGATCAGGTCGAGCCTCGCTGAAGCACCCGCGAAAGCACCTGTTCCTCGAGTTCGGCAAACCCCGGCGCCGTGCGCGTGCGCGGCCTCGGCAGCGGGACGTCGGTATCGAGCGTGATGCGCCCCGCATCGATCAGCACGATGCGATCGCCGAGCGACACCGCTTCCTGCACATCGTGCGTGACCAGCAGCGCGGTGAGCCGATGTTCACGCCACAAACGCTCGATCAAGCCCTGCATTTCGATGCGCGTCAACGCATCGAGCGCGCCGAGCGGTTCATCGAGCAAAAGCAGATCCGGCCGATGCACGAGCGCGCGCGCCAGCGCCACACGCTGACGCTGCCCGCCCGACAGACGCGACGGCCAGTCCTTCTCGCGTTCCGCGAGGCCGACCTCGGCAAGCGTCGCGCGGGCTTCGTCGCGCTTGTCGCGCGGCAGGCCGATCATCACGTTGTCGAGCACGCCCTTCCACGGCAAGAGACGCGCGTCCTGAAACATGATCCGCACTTGCAGTTCGTCCGATCGCGCGGCGGCGTTGCGCTGCAGAATGCCGCCGGTCGGTTGATCGAGACCGGCGATGAGCCGCAGCAACGTCGACTTGCCGCAGCCGCTGCGCCCGACGATCGATACGAAACTGCCGCGCTCGATCGACAAGTCCAGCCGATCCAGCACCGTGCGCTCGCCGAAGCGCTTCTCCACGCCGCGCAGCGACACGGCGATATCGCGCCCGCCGAGCGGCGCGCGCGCATGTGTTTCGACGCGCCTGAACGCGGGCGTCAGCGTGTCGATATCGATCAGATTCATGATTGCGCCTTCGTTTGATACGCCGGATGCCAGCGCAAGGTCGCGCGTTCGATCGCGCGCGCGGCCATGTCGGCGAGTTTGCCGAGCAGCGCGTACAGCAGGATGCCGACGACCACGACATCGGTTTGCAGGAACTCTCGCGCGTTCATCGTCATGTAGCCGATGCCCGACTGCGCGGAAATGGTCTCGGCGACGATCAGCATCACCCACATCAGCCCGAAGGCGAAGCGCACGCCGACGAGTATCGACGGCAACGCGCCCGGCAAAATCACATCGCGATACAGCGCGAAGCCGGACAAGCCGTAGCTTCTCGCCATCTCGATCAGGTCGCGATCGACCGAGCGGATGCCGTGATACGTGTTGACGTAGACCGGAAAGAACACGCCCAGCGCGACGAGCACGAGCTTCGCTTCCTCGCCGATGCCGAACCACAGGATCAAGAGCGGAATCATCGCGAGCGCAGGGATGTTGCGGATCATCTGCACGGTCGAGTCGAGCGCGATTTCGGCGGGCTTGAAAAGACCCGTCGCGAGACCGAGCACGAAGCCGATTCCGCCGCCCATCGCGAAGCCCGCGAGCGCGCGGCCCGCGCTGACCTTGACGTTGGCCCACAGATCGCCGGATTCGATCAGTGCCCACGCCGCCTTCACCACCGCGAGCGGTTCGGGCAGCACGCGCGACGACAGTCCGCCCGTGCGCGCGGCGCTTTCCCAAGCGATGAGGATCATCAACGGCACGAGCCACGGCAGCGCGCGGCGGGCAATGAATGCCAGTTTCATGATGCCGATGCGCGCGGCAATTCCGACGTGCCGATGACTTCCCCGAACGGCCCCGAGAGCGGCCCGCTCGCCTGCTCGCGCTGCTTGCGCGGCAGAAGCGGAAACACCAGTTCGGCGAAACGATACGACTCTTCAAGATGCGGATAACCCGACAGGATGAACGTATCGATGCCGAGTTCCGCGTACTGTTTCATCAGCCCGGCGACCTGCTCCGGATTGCCGACGAGCGCGGTGCCCGCTCCGCCGCGCACGAGCCCGACGCCCGCCCACAGATGCGGATACACCTCCAGCTTGTCGCGGCTGCCGCCGTGCAACGCGGCCATGCGTCGCTGGCCTTCGGAATCCATCTTCGCGAACGAGGCCTGCGCGCGGCGGATGGTTTCATCGTCGAGCTTGCTGATGAGTTTGTCGGCGTCGGCCCATGCTTCCTCTTCGGTCTCGCGCACGATCACATGCAGGCGAATGCCGAACTTGATGTCGCGCCCTTCCGCTTTCGCGCGGCTGCGGATATCGGCGAGCTTCTTCTCGACGTCCGCGGGCGGCTCGCCCCACGTGAGATACGTGTCGATGTGCTTCGCCGCGATATCGTGCGCCGCCGCCGACGAACCGCCGAACCACAGCGGCGGATGCTGCTTCTGCACCGGCGGATACAGCACCTTGCCGCCCTGCGATTGCAGATGCTTGCCGTCGAAATCGAAGCTGCCGTTGTCGTGCGACTGTTCGAGCAGGCCGCGCCAGATCGTGAGGAATTCGTCGGTGATTTCGTAGCGCGTGTCGTGATCGTGAAAGACGCCGTCGCCCGCGAGTTCGGTCGGATCGCCGCCCGTCACGACGTTGATGAGCAGACGCCCGTTCGAGAGCCGGTCGAACGTCGATGCCATGCGCGCCGACAATCCCGGCGAGCTCAGGCCAGGGCGAATCGCGACGAGAAACTTGAGGCGCTTCGTCGCGGGAATGAGGCTCGACGCGACCACCCACGCGTCCTCGCAGGAACGGCCCGTGGGCAGCAGCACGCCTTCGTAGCCGAGCGTATCGGCGGCTACCGCGATCTGACGGAAGTAATCGTAATTCGCGGCGCGCGCGCCTTGCGACGTGCCGAGATAGCGGCTGTCGCCGTGCGTGGGGATGAACCAGAAAACATTCATGTTCGTCGTGTCTGAGAGAGGGCTTGCCGCGCGCAGGAATGCAGCGGCGCTCGAACGAGTCTAACGACGCGTCGCGCGCGGCTGAACCATCGATTCGCGCTAAGGATGTGCGTGATCGTGCTAACGCCGGTCGCCGCGTCAGGCAACGTTCCAGCGCGCTTCGGTCACGTCGAGCTTCTTCGGGATGAGCTTGAGGCTCGTGAAGGTATCGGCGATCTGCTGCTGGTACGCGAGCGTGGCTGGATCGATCGGCTGCACGCCGTACGACGTGCGTTTCAACGCCGTTTCGAGGATGCCGGTATCGAGCCCGACGAGCGGCGACAATTGCGCCGCCACGGCGGAGACGTTGTCGCGCGCCCAGCGATCGACCTGATCCAGCTCTTCGAGCACCGCATGCACGAGTTGCGGCTGCGCCGCCGCGATCTTGCGCGTCGCGAGGTAGTACTGCACGTTGCGCACGATGCCTTCTGCGTCGGTCAGTTGACGCGCGTTCGCCTGCTTTTCGGCGGCGGCGAGATACGGATCCCAGATCGCCCATGCGTCGATGCTGCCCTGCACGAACGCGGCGCGCGCATCGGCGGGCGCGAGATAGACCGGTTGAATATCCGACCACGTGAGATTCGCTTTTTTGAGCGCCTCGACGAGCAGATAGTGAACATTCGATCCTTTATTCAGCGCCACTTTCTTGCCGCGCAATTCCGCGACCGAACGGATAGTCGAATCCTTCGGCACGACGATCGCCTCGGCGTGCGGCGCGGGCGGCTCGTGGCCGATATACACGAAGTCGACGCCCGCCGCCTGCGCGAAGATCGGCGGCGTCTCGCCTACCGTGCCGATATCGACCGCGCCCGCATTGAGTCCCTCGAGCAGTTGCGGCCCGGCCGGGAATTCGAGCCATTGCACCGTGACGCCTTGCGCCGCAAGGCGTTTGTCGAGCGATCCGCGCGCCTTGAGCACGACGAAGTTGCCGTACTTCTGATAGCCAATACGCAAGGTCTTCGGCGCATCGGCGGCTTGCGCGATGCGCGTGGCGAGCCCGCCCGACAGCCCCGCACCGAGCGCGGCGAGCGTGAAGAGCGTGCGACGGCGCGCGGGAATGGAAGGCGTGTTCTTGCGGTCGGACATGCGTGTTTCCTCGTTGAGCGAAGGCATCTTTACCGATGCCAATGCTAACAACGCATGCCTCGCGGGCTAAACGAGAAATCGTGATATCGATAGTGCGGTCAGGCCGATGCGTACCGACGTGACTCAGTATGTCTGCACACGTCCCGACGACTCAGTGAGTGCGCCGCACGGCGCGCAGCAGCCAATCGCCATCTTCCGTGATGCGCGGCAGTTGCGCGCCGCTCACGAGTTGTTCCATCGCGATCAGTTGACGTTCGAGAAGCGTGTCGAGCTCGTGCCGGTCGATGATCTGATCGGCGGCATCCTTGACGAGCATGAGGGTTGCGAATTCGTGTGCGCTGAGCATACCTGTCTCCCCATCGTTTGATTAGCTGATGTAGGCATGCGCTTCGGACGCATGACCCGGGGGTACCTCTGGCCGCGATAGCAGCGGGATTCGATAGTAGGACCGGATGCCCGTTCGCGGCAATTCGGGTCGTCCCGGATAGTGGGAGAAATCGGCCGATCGAGACGACTTACGCCGCGACGCGCCTGTCGTTGATCGGCTTTGGACTTTCACAGCCCCGGCATGATCGGATAAGGAATCGTGTGATCCTCGACGCGCTTCACGCCCGGAATGCTTTGCGACGCGATACGCATGGCATCGAGCTGATCCCTCGACCACACCGTGCCCCACAAATGCACGACGCCATCGCGCACGACGATATTGCGCCCCGGAAACGCCCAGCCGCGTCCAGCGAGATCGCCCATCAGCATGGCGCGGATTTCGGCATCGCTGGCGAGCGCCTCGGGCGCGGCTTCGACGGCGAGCGCCGACGCCAGCGCCTGCACCAGATTCGAGCGGCTGACGATGCCGACGAGGCGGCCATCGCGCAGCACCGGCACGCGCTTGATGTGATGGCTTTCGAGCACCGCGGCGATATCGGCCAGCGACGTGTCCTCTTTGACGCAGATGGGTTCGCGCGTCATGATCTCGCCGACCGTCGGGGCATGCGACTTGATGTAGTCGGCCGCGCCGCCATCGGAGCCGAGCATGTCGAGCCACCACGAGCGGCGGTTGCGTTTCTCGGTGCCGATTTCCTCGCGATGAAGCAGATCGCCTTCGCTGATCATGCCGACGACGCGCTCATCCTGATCGACGACGGGCGCAGCGCTGATGCGGTGCTGCACCAGGAGCCGCGCCAGGTCATGCACTCTCGTTTCGGGCGTGACGGAAACGACAGGGGAAGTCATTACATCGCGTGCTTGCATCATGTGCTCCGGAGGTCGATGAATAAGGTCGCGCATACGCGTCCTGAATCACTCTAAGGAGCGCTGCGCGATCCTCGATTGACTTGCATCAAGCAATCCACCGGAGCACGCGTGCGGCGAACCGACGCGGCCTCGTTCAATGCGCGCCGATGAACGCGACGACGTCGGCGAGAACGGGCGAATCCTTGCGGCGCGACGCCGAGAACGTGTCGATGATCGTGTCGTGGCCGTATCCCGCGTATTTCTTCAGCACGACAGCGTCATGATGCGCGCGCAGCGCTTCCGCGAAGCGATCGCTGTTGCGCGGATCGACATCGGTGTCGGCCGTGCCTGCGGCGAGCAGCATCGGCGGTTCGTCTCCCGATATGAACGCGATCGGCAACGCACCCGCGCGCAACGCCGCCGGAAAGATCTCGTCCATGTGGGGATCGCTCGTCGGGATCGCGGCGTAGGGGCCGGCGAGTCCGATCATCCCGCGCAGCGAAGTATTCGCGATGCCTTGCGTGGCGAGATAGCGCGGATCGGTTGCGAGCATCGAGGCCAAGTGCGCGCCGGAGGAATGCCCCATCAGAAAGATGCGATTGGGATCGCCGCCGTATTCGTGCGCGTGATCGCGTGCCCAGCGCACGGCGGCGGCGGCGTCATCGAGAAAGCCGGGGAAAACGGCTTGCGGATAAATGCGGTAATCCGGCGCGACGGTCACGATGCCGTGCGCGGCGAGCGCCTCGGCAATATTGCGCGAGTCCTTGCGATGGCCGCTTTGCCAGCCTCCGCCGTAGAAATACACGACGACCGGGCGATTCCCCGGCGTGCCCGAATCGGGTGCATAGACGTCGAGCCGCTCGCGCGGATCCGTGCCGTACGCGATACCGTCGGCTCGTTCGCTATCGTGTTCGAGCGCGCGCGCCGCTATGACGCCGCCCACGCATGCCGCCAGCGCGAGGGCAATGAACTTTCTTCTTGCCGGAAAATGCATGTTGCGTTCGGAGTATTTTTTCAGGCGACATGACATGATGCACGACGCTTATTGTCCGTGCTGGAAATATCGTTGCGTGCATCATCTTAGAGCAGCAGGAACCGCACACACTTACGGCGGCCTGACGAATAGCATCACGAATCTTTCATAATCTTTCCAATTAGGAATGCCACGCATACCGGTTATTCGATGTTTATAAGCGTGTCGAATTCACGCATCGCAAATCGCATTGTTTCGGTCGCGCGAGGTCGCGAATTAACTCTTCAGCCCCTGATTAAATAATATGGCATGACCAGCCGACGATTCGCGTCATTCCTACCGACTCCCAACGCGCTTCATTAATCAGCGAACGACTTGTGTTTCTCTCCGCACATTACCGGGCGATCTGTCTGGATACGCTTAATCGTCGATGGCACATGTCCGCCGGAATCGGACCTATTCGAGAGCGCGAAAAAGCGCCGCAGACAATCCAGAGATTTAAAAAAAGAAGGCAAACCGAGTGCCCAAAGGTATTGCCATAACTGCTGAGGGAGCCACTTCATGGATCGTTCGGAATCGCCCGGCGAGGCGAGGTCGCGTCTGCCGATTTTTGTCCAGGAAACCGTCCAAACCACACCATCGCAGATATCCGCATTCACCGCGGCGCTGCGAGCGCAATCCGGCCAGCCATTAAAAGACTTTAGCGAGTTACACGACTTCTCGATCCGCGATTACCGCGGCTTCTGGAAGTCCTTTCTGCAATGGACGCCGGGATTGACGTGGTCGGGCAAAGCCGAGCCGGTATGCGTCGGCGATAGTTGCGAACACGCGCGGTTCTTTCCCGACGTCACGCTCAATTACGCTGAGAATCTGCTCGGCTTCTCGATTGCGCCCGCGGATTCGCCCGCGCTCACCGCCTGTCACGCCGATGGCCGCCGCGTGCGCTTTACGCGCGGCGAATTGCGTGCGCGCGTGGCTCGTCTCGCCGACGCGCTCACGCAACTCGGCCTGCGCGAAGGCGACCGCGTCGCGGGCGTGATGCGCAACGACGCCGATGCGATCGTCACCGCGCTCGCCGTGACCGCGATCGGCGCGACGCTGTCCACCGCCGCGCCGGAAATGGGCATCGAAACGCTGCTCGACCGCTTCACGCAACTCGAACCGCGCTTCCTGTTCGCGCATACCGCCGCCAAGCCGTTCGACACCGGCACGCCGCTCGACAAGAAGATATCGATGCTCGCCGACGCGCTCCCAACGCTTGCGGGCATCGTCAGTCTCGATGGCGATCCGTCGGCCGTGCACGCCGCGCCGCCCGTCAACTCGCTGGACGCGCTGCTCGCGGCCGGCGATCCGGCGCGGGTCGAATGGAAGCGCTTTAACTTCAATCACCCGCTCTTCGTGATGTTCTCGTCCGGCACGACCGGCAAGCCCAAATGCATCGTGCACGGCGCGGGCGGCAGCCTCATCGAGCATCTGAAGGAGCATCGGCTGCATTGCGATCTCCGGCCGGGCGACCGCATGTTCTTCCACACGAGTTGCGCGTGGATGATGTGGAACTGGCAGTTGTCGGCGCTCGCGTCGGGCGTCGAAATCGTTACCTATGACGGGCCGATCGCATCGGTCGATACGTTGTGGCGGCTCGTCGCCGAAGAACGCGTCAACGTGTTCGGCACGAGTCCCGCGTATCTGAAGATGTGCGAGGACGCCGGGCTCGTGCCGTCGCGCGAATTCGATCTGGGCGGCCTTCACGCGATGATGTCCACCGGCGCGATCCTCTTCGACGCGCAGTTCGAATGGGTCCGCGACAACGTGAAGCCGCTGCGATTGCAGTCGATTTCCGGCGGCACCGACATCCTCGGCTGCTTCGTGCTCGGCAACCCGGACCTGCCGGTTTATGCGGGCGAGGCGCAATGCAAGAGCCTCGCGTTCGATGTGCAGGCGTGGCGCGACGGCGCGCGCACGCAAGGCGTCGGCGATCTGGTGTGCGTGAACCCGTTCCCGTCGCGCCCGCTCGGATTTCTCAACGATCCGGACGGCGAGCGCTTTCACAAGGCGTATTTCAGCGCCAATGCGGGCGTGTGGACGCACGGCGATCAGATCGAGTTTCCGCCGGAAGGCACGGCGCGTCTGCACGGACGCAGCGACGGCGTGCTCGTCGTGCGCGGCATCAATGTCGGGCCGGGCGAGATCTATCGCGTGCTCAACGACATTCCCGAGATTCGGGAGGGCATCGTCGTTCAGCAGCGCGTGCGCGCCGCCGATGCCGATGCCGATGCGCCCGGCAATCCGGTCGGCGAACGGCTCGTGCTGCTCGTGACGCTGAAAGCCGGCGCGCGGCTCACCGGCACGCTGATCGCGCGCATCCGGCGCGATCTCGTGAGCCGCACGTCCGCCGCCCATGTCCCCGACGTGATCGCGGCCGTCGACGATCTGCCGGTCACGCATAGCGGCAAGCTGACGGAAGCCGCAGTGCGCAATGCCGTCAACGGGCTCGATGTGACCAACGCCGCCGCGCTGCGCAATCCGGCATCGCTCGATGCGATCCGTCATCATCCCGCGTTGCAGCCGCGATCCGGCGACGTGCCGCAGAGCTACGCGACGCGCGAGGAACTGGAGCGGCTGTTGCAGACGAAATGGGAGCAACTCTTCGCGTTCGCCCCGATCGCTCGCGACGACAATTTCTTCGAACTCGGCGGACATTCGCTGCTTGCGGCGCGTCTGCTGGCGGAACTGCAACCGATCATCGGACGGCCAATCCCGCTCTCGACGATGTTGCGCGCGCCGACCATCGCGAAGCTCGCCGATGTCATCGACAACGGCGCGCTGCCGCAGACATCGGAAGTGCTCGTGCCGATGCGCGAAGGCGAAGGCGTCCCGCTCTTCCTCGTGCATAGCGTGACGGGATCGGTGCTCGAATGCACGCGCCTGATCGGCAATATGCGCAAGGAGCGCCCGGTGTACGGCCTTCAGGCGCTCGGGCTCGATGGCGAGACGGCGCCGCAACGCCGCGTCGAGGACATGGCGAAGACTTACGTCGAGCAGATTCGCAAGGTTCAGCCGAACGGCCCGTATGCGCTCGCCGGATTCTCGTTCGGCGGACTGGTCGCGCTCGAAATCGCGCAGCAGTTGTTCGGCGCAGGCGAGCAGACAGAGTTCGTGTGTCTGCTCGACACCTACGTGCAGGAACGCTGGCTGCCGTGGTTCGCGCTGCTCGAATTCCGCCGCGATTACGCGAGCCGTCTATGGAAGACGCTCGCGCGGATGTCGCCGCGCGAACGCGTCGGTTTTGCGGGCGCGAAGTTGTCGGCCGCCGGGAACAAGCTGGCGATGCGCCTCGGCCGCGTGCCGCAGACGCCGGCGCAAGTCGCATCCGCCGATCCGATGCCGCCGGTTTTGCGGCGCATGCGCGACACGTTCCGCGCCGCGATGAACAACTATCGGCCGAAGCCGTACGAAGGCGGCCCGATCGTCTACGTACGGGCCGCGTCGCGCGAGGAAGACCGGGGCGATCCGCTGCCGCTCTGGCGCAAGATTGCGCGCCGTGGGCTGACGGTCGCGGAAGTGCCGGGCAACCATGCGGGCGTCATCGAGGAACCGGGCGTGTATGCGGCGGCTGCCGCGCTCGACCGCGACTACAGCGCCGAGGACGACACCGAAATGCAGCGTCGCGGTCATGGCGTGATGGTGCGGGGCGCGTAGGACTTGCCAGCGGGTCAGCCGCTCGCGCGAACGGAGCGGCTGACTGCCGATGAATCACTGGCTATCGGAACGCGGTGCGGTAGCGGTCGGCGCGAAGCTGGTGAGGAAGAAGTAGCAGATGAAGACGCTCGCCGCGCCCACGCCGGTCCCGAGCAGCACGCCCTGCGATCCGAAAAAGCGGATCAGAATCGCCGTGGCCGCTAGCTTGGTCGCGAATCCCAGCACGGAAATGACCGTGATCGCCTTGTAGCGCGCCTCGCTCGCGAACGACTGAATGAGCACGCACATCCCGAACGAAAACGGAATCTGCGAAAGCCCGCAGCGGAACAGGCTCGTGACCGCGATCGTGTCCTCGCTCGTGAACGCGCCCTTCTGGAACAGCAGCTTGATCGCGTACGGCGCAAGCGCATAGGCGATCATCGCGCCGACCGTTCCCACGCCCAGCATCACGAACGACCATTTGCGCGCCGTGCTGCGCGCCCGCGCGTGATCGCCGCGATGCAGGATTTCCGAAAGAATCGGCAAGGTCGCCCGACTGATCGCGATCGCGCCCATGCTCACGAGCAGCGACAGCAGCCGGTTCGCGTAGCCGAGCGTCGCGATGGCGCCATCGCCCATATGCGCCATGAAGTATTGATCGACGGGAAGCCACAGGTTCGCCACCACCGAGCCGATCAGCAACATGCCGAGCGAGCGCGTCATGCCCGGCCAATGCGGCGCGCGCACGGAGAGACGCGGGCGCGCGGGCACGCCATCGGCGCGCCGGGCGAGGATGCGCAGCCACACGGCCTGAATCACGATGCCGATCGTCGTGCCGACGATGAGCGGCATGATCGACGTGTTGTTGCGCGCGCTCAGCACGAACACCAGCAGCGCGATGGCCGGCACGCATTCCAGCAGCGTGTTGATGTGCCTTTCGGATGCCTGGAGCCGCGCCGCCGAAATGCAGATCGTGAAGGCCAGCACGCCGACCGGCGTCATCCCGACGACCATCTGCCGGCACATTTCGCGCGTCGATTCGGAGAGCGTTCCGGCGAAGAGACCGACCATGTGCGGCCACAAAAAATACAGCAGCAGCGATACCACGATGCCGATGGCAAGCCCCGCGCCCTCGAGCTCGCTGAGAAGCTGGTTCTGCCGGTGCTTGTCGTTCCTGAGCGCGACGAGCGCGGGCACGAGCAGCACGCTCAACTGATTCGTGATCGTCGCGGGCAGCCAGGTGATGATCGTGAGCGCGAGCTGATAGGCATCGACGGTGCCGCTGACGCCGTATCGATACGCGATCGCCATTTCCTTCGATGCGCCGATCAGCTTCCCGGCAAGAACGAACAGCAGCAGGACGAAGGCGCTCCTCGCGATGCGCTTGTGATCCTGATGAACCCCGAGCAGACGTTCTCTTAGCGATTGCACTGTTGCGGTCAGCACTCTCCCTCCGGCAAATTGACCTCGATCCGCGCAAGACGGATGCTTGCTTGCGCACCGGGGGAGAGTGCATCAAACGGCATGCGCGAACTG
Source organism: Caballeronia zhejiangensis (assembly GCF_022879815.1). NCBI lineage: Bacteria > Pseudomonadati > Pseudomonadota > Betaproteobacteria > Burkholderiales > Burkholderiaceae > Caballeronia > Caballeronia zhejiangensis. The sequence goes on along the minus strand of NZ_CP084285.1, from coordinate 892,411 downwards.
TTCGCCACAGCACGGCGCGCGCCGATGCCATGCGCGAACCCCGCGATTCTGCACGGTCATGCTGGCACGCCCGGGCAGTTTGCGCGCTTGCCGGGTGCGCTACCGTGCAGAAGTCCACGTTCATAACGTGCGAGAGTGGCGGCTGCGCGCGGCGTCATCGGAGCCTCGTCATCGTGAATCTCAATGCGCGTACGGAAGGCAAATGAAGAAATCCATTTGGGTTGTTGTAATAATGATTGTTGTTTCCGTGCTCGCGATAAACACGCCACGCGTGACGCAGCATGTGCAGGCGGTCTACGCAGTCTGGGACGATGGCCGGGTTCTGAACCGGCTGAACTGGCAAACCTTCGTGCGCTGGTGGCATCGGCTGAGGAACGAGAACTACGGCGGCGCGCATCGCGCCACGCTCACGAGTTCGCCGGTCCCGGCGACGCCGAGTTGTCCGCTGACGTCGTTCACGCCGCCGAAGCTCGTCGATCCGCGCAGCCCGAAGGATTTCGGCGCGGCCGGCGACGGCAAGACCGACGACACCAAGGCGTTCCAGGCCGCCATCGATGCCGGCGATGTGCTGGTGCCCGCCGGCACGTATCTGCTCAATCACACGGTCGTCGTCACGGCCAGCAACCGGCATCTACAGTGCGAGCCGGGCGTGACGCTCAGGAAGACGATCCGCAACAACGGCAACATGTTCAATTACGAAGGGCCGTCGACGGGCAACAGTCTCGTCGGCTGCAACTTCGTGGGCGCGAATCCGACGCGTATCCGCGAATGGGATCGCCCCGGCGAATACGACATTCCCGTCCAGACCAATGGCGCGGTCGACAACTTCGTCCTCGCGGGCAACAGCTTCCGCGATTTCTTCGGCCAGTCTATGTTCCAGACCGAAGGCCAGGGCGGCGGCACCGGCGCCGTGCTGATGTTCAACTCGTTCGCCAACTGCCCGCTGTACGGCATCGCGCTCGTCGGCTCGGTGAACGGGCGCGTGGCCTATAACCTCGCCGACAACTGCCGCATGGGCCCCGAGAACAACGACGCCACGCAGGACACCGGCGGCAACGTGCTCGAATGCAACCGCATGGTCAACGGGGGCAACATCACGGGCGGGGCGAATGGCGAAGGCGGCGTCGACTATAGCGGGAACGTCGTGCGTCACAACATCCTGGATGGCGGCTATATGCAGATCAGCCCGCCCACGCACGGCAAACCGGCGAGGTACATCGACAACACCTGCAACGACTGCGGGACGGAATAAGCGGGTTACTGACGCTGGAGTGGGAAGCGCATCTTTCTTGCTTGACGTTGCCATCGATACCCGGAGCCGCGAGTTCTTCCTCGCCGGACGACATTCCGTCGACGCGCGCGAAGCCGCCCCGGACAAGGATGAGACGGAGGAGCGATGCGCCAGATCGGAATCACGCCCGGCATTCGCCGCGCAATTTCTGCCGTGCTGATTGCACTGCTTACCTCATGCGGCGGCGGCAGCGGCAGCGATAGCGACTCGGGCGGAACGAGTCCGTCCGCGCCGGCGGGCGGCGTGAAGCTGCAGGTCGTCGCGTTCGGCGACAGCTTGTCGGATGTCGGCACGTACGCGCCCATCGCGAGCGCGGTCAAAGGCGGGCGCTTCACGACCAATCCGGGCCAGGTCTGGACGCAGAATGTCGCGCAGTATTACGGCGACACGCTGACGGCGGCATTCACGATCGACCTCGGACACGAGTTGAAGCCGCAAAGCGGTTTGGGCTACGCGCAAGGCGGTTCCACGGTCGCCACGCCGGCCGATCAGAACCAGTTCCTGACCGATGTGATCGGCGATATCGAAATGCCGGTCAATCAGCAGATTTCGAGCTATCTGTCGTCGCACGGAAGTTTCAATTCGAATCAGCTCGTGCTCGTTTGGGCCGGCGCGAACGATGTTCTGCGCGCGGGCACGCCGCCCGCCGCCAACACGACCGTGCAGACCGCCGCGACGACGCTCGCGCAACTCGTCGGCAAGATCGTGCAGAGCGGAGCCACGCATGTGGTGGTGGTGAACGTGCCGAATATCGGACTCTCGCCCGATGGCCTCCGCCAGTCCGATGGCGGCGGCAACCTCACGCAACTGTCGCAGCTTTTCAATGCGACGCTGACCTCGGCGTTGCAGACGAACGGGCTGCAAGGCAAGGTCATCGTCGTCGATTCCTATACGTGGACGACGCAGACCATCGCGAACTATCAGGCCAACGGATTCACCGTGTCGAACACGGCGCAGGCGTGCGATCCGTCGAAGACGCCGCACGATACGTCGCTGCTGTGCTCGCCGGCGACCTACGTGACGTCGAACGCGGACCAGACGTACATGTTCGCCGACGAACTGCATCCGACGACGCGCATGCACGCGCTCTTCGCGCAGTATGTCGAGCAGCAGATCGCGGCGAGCGGGCTCGGGCGGTGAGTGGGGCGATTTTGGGCGGAATCGCGTTGCTGCGGGACTGAATATGGTCGAGATTCGGTTGTTCATTCCTTGACTGAATTGACCGTGAACATAGCCGACCCCATGAAACCGACGATCAATCTTGAGAGCGAAGCGGCGCAAAGCGGCGCGACCGCGCAAATAACGAACGCGCTCTTGGATATCCTTGCCATCGGGCATACGCAAATCGATCGCGCTGACCACGTCGACGGCGACGAATTCTTCGCGAACCTCGGCGAACTCGACCGCCAACAGAAAATTCGCTAGCGCGTGGCCCGCACTCACCGCCGCGTCGATTTCCGCGCGCCGCGAATGTGCTGACGTTCGGAAGCGGCTATCACCCGCTATCAGCCCAGCGGCGAAATGCGCACGGGCACCTTCGAAGCCCCCCATCGACTGTGATTTAATGTGCTCCGTTCGGGTCCACGGAGCGCATCCGATGACGAGCACCTGGTTGCATAACCTTCCGCTTTGGCAGATGACGCTCGTGGTATTCGGCGCGACGGGCGTCGCGGGGGCGGCGATCCACTTCGTAACGGGCCGGCTCGCGGCCAGCGCGCATCGGCGCGCCTTCACGACGCTTTCGCCGGGCCTGCTTTCGCCGATCGGCGTCATCTTCGGCTTGCTCATCGCGTTCACCGCCGCGCAGGTCTGGAACGACACCGCGCGCGCCAACGGCGCCGTCGATGCCGAAGCCGGCGCGCTGCGATCCGTCGTCGTGCTGTCCGCCGCTTTTCCGCCAGACGCGCAGATCCAGTTGCGCAAGCTGATCCGCGAATACATCGAATACACCGTCAATACGGAATGGCCGATGATGGCGCAAGGCGCGGTCACGCTGAAAATCAGTCCGCCGACGCTGAACAAGGCGCTTCAGTTCGCGCTCGCCCTGCCCGCGATAACCCCCGGACAGCAGACCGCGCAGCGGCAGGTAGCGGTATCGCTGGAACGGGCGCTCGAAGCGCGCCGCGAGCGCATTCTGGTGAGCCGGTCCGAAGTCAGCGGCATCAAATGGCTGTGCCTCGGCTTTCTCGCCGTGTGTCTCGTCTTCGCGATCGCGCTCGTTCATGGCGAAAACCGGCTGACATCGGCCGTCGCGATCGGGCTCTTCTGCGCGAGTCTCGCGACGACCATGCTGCTGATTCTCTCGCACGACCGCCCATTCTCCGGCGAGATCGCGGTGAAGCCCGAGCCGCTCCTGCAGGTCGTCCCCGCGTTCGGCTGATTCACTGAAGATTTTCGAAGATCGCCGCGATGCCCTGACCGCCGCCGATGCACATCGTGACGAGCGCGTAACGCCCGCCGATGCGCTTCAGTTCATAAAGCGCCTTCACCGTGATGAGCGCGCCCGTCGCGCCGACCGGATGCCCGAGCGAAATGCCCGAACCGTTCGGATTCACCTTGCGCGGATCGAGTCCGAGCTCGTTCGTCACCGCGCACGCCTGCGCGGCGAACGCTTCGTTGGCCTCGACGACATCGAGCTGATCGACGGACAGACCCGCCCGTTCCAGCGCCTTGCGCGTCGCGGGCACGGGACCGATGCCCATATACGCCGGATCGACGCCCGCGTGCGCGTAGGACACGAGCCGCGCGAGCGGTTTCGCGCCGCGCCGCTCGGCTTCGCCACGCTCCATCAGCAGCACGGCCGCCGCCGCGTCGTTGATGCCCGATGCGTTGCCGGCCGTCACCGTGCCGTTCTCCTTGACGAACACGGCCTTCAGGCTTTCGAAGTCGCTCGGGCGCGCGTCGTGGCGGACGTGCTCGTCGGTGTCGAAGACGGCATCGCCTTTTTTCGCGCGCACGGTGATCGGCAGAATCTGCTCGCCGAAACGGCCTTCCGCGATCGCACGCGCCGCACGGCGATGCGATTCGAGCGCGAGCGCATCCTGCGCCTCGCGGGAAATGCCGTATTTGCGCGCGACGTTTTCCGCCGTCACGCCCATGTGGATTGTCTGAAAGGGATCGTGCAGCGCGCCGAGCATCATGTCGACGAGCTTGCCGTCGCCCATGCGCTGCCCGAAGCGCGCGCCCGGCAACGCGTACAGCGCGCGGCTCATGGATTCCGCGCCGCCGCCGATCGCGATGTCCGCGTCGCCGAGCATGATCGTCTGCGCAGCCGATACGATGGCCTGCAAGCCCGATCCGCACAGCCGGTTCACCGTCAGCGCCGGAACGTGCTGCGCGACGCCGCCGTCGATCGCCGCGACGCGCGCGAGATACATGTCCTTCGGTTCCGTATGCACGACATTGCCGAAGACGACGTGACCGACGTCGTCGCCCGCGACGTTCGCGCGCTGAAGCGTTTCGCGCACGATCATCGCGCCGAGTTGCGTCGGAGAGAAATCCTTCAGGCTGCCGCCGAAGTCGCCGATCGCAGTTCGCACGCCGCTTGCCACCACTACTTCACGCATTGCATCGCTCCTGTTGATTTCGCGCGCAGGCGTCAGAATTGCGCCTCGCTCAATGTGAACAGCGGATCGTCGCCGTGCGCCGAGACGATCGCGGTTTCCAGCGCGCGCGCCTGCGTCAGCACGTATTCGGAGAAGCAGTGCGCGGTCGCGATCTTCGCGCCGTGGAACGCCGGATCGTCGGCCCGTCTGGCTTGCGCGACGAGCAGCGCGCGCGCCATCTGCCAGCCCGACAACACGATGCCCGCGAGCTTCAGATACAGCACGCTGCCCGCGAACACCGCGTTCGGATCGCGCTTCGCGGATTCGAGCACGTAGGCGACGACGTTCGCGAGCGCGTCGCGGCCATCGGCGAGACGGCGATGCATCGAATCGAAAACGCGCGCGGCATCGCCGGCATCGACGGATTTCAGAGCGTCGAGCGTCTCGTCGATCTGCGCGAGCAGCACCTGCGCCGTCGCGCCGCGATCGCGCAGCGTCTTGCGGCCGACGAGATCGTTCGCCTGAATCGCCGTCGTGCCTTCGTAGATCGCGAGGATGCGCGCGTCGCGATAGAGCTGCGCCGCGCCGGTCTCCTCGATGAAACCCATGCCGCCGTGAACCTGAACGCCGAGGCTCGTCACGTCGTTTGCCATTTCGGTGCTCCAGCCTTTCACGACCGGCACGAGGAATTCGTTGAGCGCGAGATGGCGGGCGCGCGTGTCGGCGTCGTCGTGATGATGGGCGATATCCGCGTGCGCGGCCGCGACGTAGGCGAGCGCACGCGCGCCTTCGGTCATCGCGCGCATCGTGCCGAGCATGCGCCGCACGTCGGGATGACGGATGATCGCGACGGAACCCGCGCTCGAACCATCGACGGGACGGCTCTGCACGCGTTCCTTCGCATAGTCGGCGGCCTTCTGATAAGCGGCGTCGGACAGCGCGATGCCCTGCAAACCGACGCCGAAGCGCGCCGCGTTCATCATCACGAACATGTATTCGAGGCCGCGATTCTCTTCGCCGACGAGATAGCCGGTCGCGCCGCCGTTATCGCCGTACTGGAGCACGGCGGTCGGGCTCGCCTTGATGCCGAGCTTGTGCTCGATCGACACGCAATGCACGTCGTTGCGCGCGCCGAGGCTGCCGTCGTCGTTGACGAGGAACTTCGGCACGACGAACAGCGAGATGCCTTTCACGCCTTCGGGCGCGTCCGGCGTGCGCGCCAGCACGAGATGGACGATGTTCTCGGCCATGTCGTGCTCGCCCCAGGTGATGAAAATCTTGGTGCCGAACACCTTGTAGGTGCCGTCGCCCTGCCGTTCGGCGCGCGAACGCACGAGCGCGAGATCGGAGCCGGCTTGCGGCTCGGTCAGATTCATCGTGCCGGTCCAGACGCCTTCGATCAGCTTCGGCAGATAGCGCGCCTTCAGTTCGTCCGAGCCCGCGAGCAGCAACGCTTCGATGGCGCCATCGGTGAGCAGCGGGCACAGCGCGAAGGAAAGGTTCGACGCGTTCAGCATTTCGATGCACGGCGACGCGATCAGTTTCGCGAGCCCCTGTCCGCCGAATTCGGCCGGATGGCTGATGCCTTGCCAGCCGCCTTCCGTGTATCGACGGAAGGCATCGGCGAAACCGGGCGTCGCCGTCACTTCGCCGTCGCGCCACTCGCTCGGCTGCTGGTCGCCGCGCGCATTCAGCGGCGCGATGACTTCGGCGGCGAGTTTCGCGCCTTCGTCGAGAATGGCAAGCGCTGTGTCCGCGTTCGAATCGGCAAGTCCGGGAAGCTGGCTGATGCTTGCAATATCTGCCAGCTCTTCCATGACAAACATCATTTCCTTGACGGGCGGCGTGTAATTCATCGATGACTCCTGGGCCCACAGCCTTTCGACGAAACGCGCGCTGTGGCAAACAAACGTTGATGTGTTGCGATGCATGGTATCAACGCCGCCGAAATCCTTAGCTACCGGAATCTGCCCTTTCACTGACAAAATCTGCCAAACGCGCCGGCCGCTTTTGGGCGCGTCACTCGCCTTTTCTTTGCCGGTACGCCGCGGGCGTGCTGCCGGTCCAGTGACGGAACGCGCGATGAAACGCGGTCGGATTATCGAAGCCGACGTCGTATGCAATGGCCGCGATGGCATCGTTCGAACGGGTGAGACGCTGGATCGCGATGTCGCGGCGCACTTCGTCCTTGATCGCCTGAAAGGTCGTGCCCTCGGCTTCGAGACGTCGGCAGAGCGTGCGCATCGAATAGTGCAACTGCTGCGCGACGGCATCGACGGTCGGCGTCGACGGCAGGCCCGTCGCGATGCACTGCCGCACGCGATGACACACCATCTCTTCCGTGAACGACACGAAAATCCAGTCCTCCGGCGCGCGCTGAAGAAACGCGTCGAGATCGGATTTGCGCTGACGGATCGGGCGGTCGAGATAGCGCGCATCGAACGCGATGAGCGTGCGGTCGCGGCCGAAACGCACCGGCCCCGGAAACAGGTACAGCAGATCGCCGGACTGCGCGGGCCGCATGAATTCGAACGCCGCTTCGATGAGTGGAATCTTCGCGCGGATCAGCCACGACGCGACGCCGTGCACGAGCTTCAGCACGAGTTCCCGCGCGAGCGCGCTCGCGGGCGGTCCAGCGGGATTCGCGACGAATTCGACGGTCGCATACGGTCCCTCGCGGCGCGACACGAGCTGGAATTCATCGAGCACCAGATGGAAGAACTGCCCGAAGCGATGCAGCGCGACCTCCAGACGCGGCGCGTCGAGCAGGCTCAAACACAGAAATTTGAGCGTGCCGTTGCGCAGCGGACGCGCGAAGATTCCCGGCATCTCGTCGTCAAGTTCCATCGCAAGCAGGCGATAAAGCGTCGAAAACTGCTCCTGTGTGACGCGCGCGGCTGGCATGCCGAGTAATTCGTGCGGAATGCCGGAATGTTCCGCGAGCCGGATGACCGCGGCGCGGTCGGCGCCCGAAAGGAAGCCGTTGACGACCGAGATGGGAACGGTTGGGGAAGGAGGCCTCATGAGGCCGATTTTGTCATAGCCGCCGGGCGGCGTAGCGCGGAACGCGTACGTTCGTGCTTCATCGCGAACGTCCAGAGCGGTGCGGACGAATCGCTGGACCTTTCAGATTGAAACTTCTATAACGGGATGTGCAAGCGCCGTCCGAAAGGCATCCGTCCGCGACGAAGCTCGCTCGAATTAGTTAGGAACTCGAACCATATGTTCTGAAGAAAATTTTGGAGGTTGATCATGACCCGTTTCCCCTGTTCAACGAAACTCCTTGCGTTGCCGGTTCTGAGCCTGATGGCAGGCGCATCCGCCGCTTGGGCGCAGACGCTTCCGAAGCAAGGCAATATCGAAGCCACGTACACCGCATCCGGCGCGGATGTGCGCAATATCAGCGTGAGCGGCGATGACGCCGTGTATCTCTTCGAATCCACGCTCCTGATGACGAACAACAAATCGCCGCTGATGCAAAACGTCACCGCGCGCTGCGTCGAAGCTGGCTTCAGCGCGGGCACGGCGACCGGATATTGCGTCTATTCGGACAAGGACGGCGACAAGTTCATCGAGTCCTACACGTATCAGGGCGGCACGCCCAAGGGCAAGGGAACGATCGGCTCGGGCACGGGAAAATACAAGGGCATCGAAGGTCAGTTCGACTGGCAGCAAGTCGTCGCCCTGCCCTCGGACAAAGGGACATATAACTACGTCGGCAAGAAGACCGGCAGCTATCGCATTCCGTGAGCGAGATTCAAAGCTGAAAGATGGACGCCACATGATCGATGAACGCGCGGACGACAGGCGGCAGCCCGCGACGGGTCGTGAAGACGAGGTGGACGATCCCGGTTTCGGTTTTCCACGACGGAAATACATGCACGAGCTCGCCGCTCGCGACCTGCTCGCGACAAACGTGATCCGGCAGCAAGGCGACGCCGAGCCCAGCCATCGTCGCATCGCGCAGTGAGATATAGTCCACGCACGTCATGCGCGGCTCGCTGCGGATCGTATGCGACGCGCCATCCGGTCCGGTGAATTGCCATTCGATCTCGCCCATCTGATCGGTGGTCGCGAGCGTCGGCAATGTCGATAACACCGCAATGTCGCCGCTCGTGCAAAGCGACGCGACGACGGGCGCGGCCACCAGAATGCGGCTCGAATGCCCCAGCGTCCGCACGATCAACGACGCGTCCGTGTCCAGCCTGACGCGCACGCGAATGGCAATGTCGATGCGTTCCTCGATCAGATCGACGGGACGATCCACGGCGATCACCTGCAAGCGCGCCTTCGGAAAGCGCGTCAGAAACGTGTTGTATGCCTTCGACAAAGTCGGCATGAGACCGAGCGGACAACTGCAGCGGATCACGCCGCGCGGTTCGCTGAGCGCTTCGGAGACGACCGAATCGGCTTGCTGCACGTCGAGCACGATCGTCCGGCAACGCTCGTAGAACGCCTGTCCGACGTCGGTCACGCGAAAGCGGCGCGTCGAACGTTCGATCAGGCGCACGCCGAGCCGCGCTTCGAGCCCGGCGATGCGTCGGCTGATCGTCGATTTAGGCGTGCGCAGGACGCGGCTCGCCGCCGCGAAGCCTCCATGCCCGACGACTTCCGCAAATAGAACGTAATCGTTGATGTCCGCCATGCCGATTGCCTCGATTGACCCATTTTTGGAACTATCAAACCCAGTTTCGCAGTCTACCGCGCCGATTGTCTCATCGGCATGATGTCTTCAACGCGACGCAACGTGCGACGCGAAACCAACGGAGAACTCAAATGACTGGCAAATTCGAAAACAAGGTCGTGGTCGTGACGGGCGGCACCAGCGGAATCGGCTATGCAACGGCGGCGCGTTTCGCGGCGGAAGGCGCGTCGGTGTTCATCACCGGCCGTCGTCAGAAGGAGCTCGACGCGGCTGTCGAGTCGATGAAGGGCCGCGTCGTCGGCATCCGCGCGGACATGTCGAACCTCGCGGATATCGACCGCGTCTACGATGCCGTTCAGCAGAAGCATTCGCACATCGACGTGCTGTTCGCCAACGCCGGCGGCGGCTCGATGCTGCCGCTCGGCGCGATCACCGAAGAGCACTACGAAGACACGTTCGGGCGCAACGTGAAGGGCACGATCTTCACCGTTCAGAAGGCGCTTCCGCTGCTGCGCGACGGCGCATCGGTGATCCTGACCGGGTCGACGGCGGGCAGCGTGGGCACCGCCGCGTTCAGCGTCTATAGCGCGTCGAAGGCGGCCGTGCGCAACCTCGCGCGTAGCTGGACGCTGGACCTGAAGGATCGCGGAATTCGCGTGAACGTCGTCAGCCCGGGGCCGGTGAAAACGCCTGGTCTCGTCGAGCTGGCCGGCCCCGATCAGGCGCAGCAGCAAGGCCTGCTCGACTACATGGCGTCGAACGTGCCGCTCGGACGCGTCGGCGATCCGGACGAAGTCGCGAAGGTCGTGCTGTTCCTCGGATCCGATGAATCGAGCTTCGTCGCGGGCGCGGAATTCTTCGTCGACGGCGGCATCGCTCAGGTCTGAGACCTCACTAAGGCTTGACGAACCTGAGCGTCATGCGATCCGACTCGCCGATGGCGGCGTAACGCGACCGGTCGACATCGCCGCCCCGGTAAGTGGGCGGCAAGGACCACACGCCGTTCGGATAGTCCTTCGTATCCTTTGCATTCGCGTTGATCTCGCTGCGCGCAACCAGCACGAAACCCGCTGCTTGCGCGTGCTCGATCACGAATGCTTCGGTCACGTAGCCGGAATCGATCATTTGCTGCACGGTCGTTCCCGGCCGCGCGCGATGCTCCTCCACGCCGAGCACGCCGCCATGCTTGAGCGCGTCATTGAACGCGCGCAGGTTTGCATCGATCTGGCCGTCCTTGATCCAGTTATGGATGTTCCTGAACGTGAACACGCGGTCGAACCGCTCATGCGCGTTAAAGCCGATGAAGCGCCCCGCGTGCAACGTGCCGACGACGACGTTTCCATACACCGCGGGCGCAGCCGCGAGCTTGCGCCGATAAGCGGCGTCGGTATCGCTGTCCTCGGCGGCGAGATCGGCGGATATGCTCAGATATTGCGCCTCGTAAAGCTGACCCGAATCGTGCAGATAGGGCGCGAGTATGTCCGTGTACCACCCGCCGCCCGGCGCGATTTCGAGCACCGCCTGGGTCGGAGTCAGCTCGAAGAACTGCAGCGTTTCTCTCGGATGACGATAGACGTCGCGCGCCCTCGCCTTGTCGCTGCGTTGCGATCCGTTAATGGCGGCATCGAGCGACGATTGCGCATCGCGTGAAGAAGACGCGCATCCTGTCAGCGCGAGCATGAAGCTGGCGGCGGCGATGACGATCGCGCGCCGCATGTCGAGGCGAATGAGGTTCATGAAGCACGATGCGAGTCCGAGGTATCCGACACGATACGCGTTTCTTTCGCTATTCGCTCGCCAGGAAACTGCGCACCAGCGGCCCGACTTCGCATGTTCGCGTGATGAGAAACAGATGCCCGTCCTCGATGACATGCAGCGTCGCGCGCCGGATGCGGCGCGCAAGGATTTGCGCGTTGACGAGCGGAACGATGGGATCGTCGTCGCCGTGCATGACGAGCGTCGGCTGGCGCAGGGAGCCGAGCCAGAGCAGGCTGCTCCATCCGCACGTCGCGAGCAGTTGATACATGTATCCGCGTCCGCCCGGCGCGCGAATGTGACGGCCATGTTCCGCCAGCAGCGCGGGATCGCGCCGATAAGCGCCGCCGTAAATCTCCGCGCCCACTTCCCGCAGATAGTCCGGATCGCGGTAACGCCGCGCGCCGACGAGCTTCGACAGCACCGATAGCCGCCCCGGCACCATGATGACGCCCGGCGATGTCGCGGCCAACACCAGCCTGCGGCAGCGATACGGATACATATACGCGAACTGTTGCGCCAGCGCGCCGCCCCACGACACGCCGAGAATGTCGACCGGCCCTTCGTAGCCGAGCTTCCCGAGCAGCTTGTCGGTCATCACCGCGAGCGTCGCGAAGCGATACGGCACGAGCGGCGCGGGCGATCCGCCGACGCCGGGAACATCGAAGACGACGACTTCGACATCGCCGAGCGCATCGGCGAATGGCTGAATCAGTTCGAGATTCGCGCCGATGCCGTTGAACACGACGAGCGGCGGCGAAGTCTCGTTGCCACGCCAGATGCCCACGCGAAGCGTTTGGCCATCCAGCGAAACAGTCTGTATTTCCGGTGCGCGCACGTTTTTCATCTTTGTTTTCCGTTTGGACGCTTCGCTTCAGGCCTCGCTGACATACGTTCCGGGCGCGTCGGCCAGTCGCTTGTGACGCCGGTTGCCGAGGGCTCGCGGCGCGGGACGCAGTTCGCCCGAGCGTTGCGCAAGCCAGTCGCGCCAGTCGTTCCACCACGAATCCGCTTCCGGGCGCGCGCCGGCGAACCATGCATCGGCGTCTTCGGGCAATGCGTCGTTACGGAAGAACTTCGCCTTCGGATTGCCCGGCGGATTGATGAGGCTCTGGATATGCCCGCTCGAACTCAGCACATAGCGCGTCTTGCCGCCGAACGCGCGCGCCGTGTTATAGACGCCCTTCCACGGCGTGATGTGATCGGTCACGCCGGCCATCACATACGTGTCGCACTCGACCTTCGACAGATCGACCGGCGTGCCGAGCACCGTCAGCTTGCCCGGCTCGCTGAGCAGGCTGCGCGTGAAGATGTCGAGCAACTGGCCGTGCAGCTTCGCGGGCAGGCGCGTCGTGTCGTTGTTCCAGTAGAGGATGTCGAAGGCCGGCGGCGCCTCGCCCATCAGATAGTTGTTGACCCAGAAGCTCCAGACGAGATCGTTCGGCCGCATCCATGCGAACACGCGGCCCATTTCCTCGCCGGGCAGCACGCCCTTCGCGCGACTGCTGCGCTTGGCGACTTCGATGGCTTCGGGCGTCGTAAAGAGACCGAGTTGCGAATCGGCGCTGCTGTCGAGCACGGCGACCATCAGCGTGGCCGCGTGGACCGTCTTGTCGCCGCGCGCCGCCAGATGGCCGAGCAGCGCGGAGATCGTCATCGCGCCGGAGCACGCGCCGTGCAGGTTCACATCCGCGTGACCGGTGATGTCGCGCACCGCGTCGATCGCTTCGATGAGCGCGGCGACATACGTGTCCATGTCCCAGTCGCGCTGCGCCTCGGTCGGATTGCGCCAGCTCACGGCGAACACCTGGAACTCGCTCTGCACCAGATATTCGACGATGCTCTTCCCCGCCGACAGATCGAAGATATAGAACTTGTTGATCTGCGGCGGCACGATGAGCTGCGGACGCGCGCGGACGTTCGGCGTCGCCGGCGCATACTGGATGAGTTCGAGCACTTCGTTGCGGAAGACGACCGCGCCCGGCGTCGTCGCGAGATTCCCGCCGACGCGAAACGCGCGCTTGTCGACCTGCGAAGGCATGCCCTTGTTGTTGAGCGTATCGGTGAGCATGTTGCGCATGCCGGCGACGACGCTCGCACCGCGCGTGTCGACGAGCTTGCGCAGCGCCGCCGGATTGCCCGCGAGCGTGTTGGTCGGCGCGAGCGCATCGGTCAGGAGCGACATCACGAACTGCGCGCGCTCCTTGCTGGCATCGTCGAGCGCGGACCGATCGATGAATCCGGCGAGCGCATCGCGCCATGCCAGATACCCCGTCAGCGTCGTGCGATACAGCGGCTGTTCGCGCCATGCCGGATCGGCGAATCGCTTGTCGCCTTGCTGCGGCGAAGGCGCGTGAGCGCCGTTGACCGCCGAGCTCAGATCGCGGACGAGCGCCGCGGTCTGTCCCATCAGCAACGCGGGATGCAGCATCGCCTGAGCGCCGATCTGTCCCGCAGCCGCAAACATGTCGACCGCGCGCAATCCGACGAACGGGTTGGGTCCGAGCATGCCGTCGGCGGCGCTGGCCGTGAGGCCTTCGTTCTCGTTGATCATTTGAAATTCCTTCCACGCGCCGCCGTTACGCGACGAGCATTGCGAGCGTTTGTGCGATCAGCGCCGGCTTCGTCTCGCCTTCGATCTGTAATTCACTGTCCGTCTTCACGAGGATGCGTCCGCCGTCCTTGCGCTCCACCGCACTGAGCACGACGCGGCATCGCACGCGCTTGCCCGATCGCACCGGCGTCATGAAGCGCACCTTGTCGAGTCCGTAATTCAGCGCGGCGGATGCATCGGGCGGAATGAGGCCGACTTCGATCGCGAGCGTCGCCAGGAGCGACAGCGTCAGATAGCCGTGCGCGATCGTTCCGCCGAACGGGCTCTCGCGTTTCGCGCGTTCCTCGTTGACGTGAATCCACTGCATGTCGCCCGTGCATTGCGCGAATGCCTCGATGCGCGCCTGATCGACGATGACCCAGTCCGACACGCCCAATTCCTGGCCGACGAATTCATCGATCGTCGCCATGCTGTATTCCATCGTTCTCATGCAATCTCCGTTATTGCGCGAAATTGCGCCGGACGGTCAGCTTGTTCGTGACAGACGTCACGCCCGGGACGCCTTTCGCCAGCGTTGCAGCCTTCTCGATCTGCGCCGCGTCGGCCGCGGTGCCCGTCAGCGTCACCGCGCCGTCTTTCGCGCTCACGCCGATATCGCCCGCATCGATGCTTTTGTCCTTCGCGAACGCCGCGTACACGAGCTTGCGCAGCGCGCGATTCTCCTTGCGCGTCGCGACAGGCGCGCTCGCGGCCGAGGCCATCGAAGGCGCGCTCGCCGCCGCGATCGACTGGCTCGATTCGAGGCCGGCGCTCATCGACGCCATCACGATCGCTGCGCCGCCCACCGCATTGCGTGACATGATTTTCTTCATGGTTGCTCCGTTTATCGTCTTAGAAGTTGTGCCGCAGGCCGATCATCGCCGCGGTGGTCGACTCGCCCGGAGCCACGGGTTGCCCGTAGACGATCGTCTGGTTCATCGTGCCGTGATTGTCGACATAGCCGACTTGCGCATAAGCGAGCGTGCGCTTCGACAGGCTGTACTCCGCGCCGAGCGCGAATTCGCTCGAATGATTCGTCGAGTTGTTGTTGTCCTTCAGGTAATAGAAGCCCGAAGTCATCTTGAACACCGGCGAGAAGCGATAGCCGAGGCCCGCCGAATAGAGGTCGTAGTCCGCGCGGCCCGCGTTCGCCGGATTCTTGCCGTGGCTGTACGAGCCGGACACCGAAATGTCGCTGAACGTGTACATCGCGCCGAAGTAGACGAGCCGGTTGTTGTTGAGGCCGGTCGCCGCGACGCCGGGCAGCGGGTTCGCATCGTGTCCGTTGTAGTAGACCGCCGCGAGGTTCAGGCCGAAGTTCGAATACTTGACCACGGCGGACTCGCGCGTGCCGCCCTGGAATTCGCCCGGTACGCCGCCCGGCGCGTATTCGAGCGCGAGCGACGCGCCATAGAATTTCGGCGATTCGTAGACGAGCGCGTTGCTGTCGTACAGCGCGCCGATCGGACCGTTCGTGCTGGTGCCCGGCCAGCCGGCGGCCTGGTTCATGCCGAGCCACGCGGTGAGAATGCTGCCGAAGTACTGCGCGCCGCGCACGTCGGTATCGAACATTGCGTAGACCATCGGCACGATCTGGCGGCCCGCGTTGAACGTGCCGAACGGGCCGGAAATGCCGAGCGTCGCGAACTGGTTGAACTGCGCGGGCACGCCGGGTGTGTCGGACAGACCGAAGCGGCCGCTGCCCGAATCGAAGGTGCCCTGCAGCCTGAAGTTGACGCGATATCCGCCGCCGAGATCCTCGTAGCCTTTAAGGCCCCAGTAGCTGGCGTAGATGCCGCCGTCCTTGTAGCGATACACCTTGCCCAGATTGGGCGCGTTCGGCGCGAACGACGCGGCCGACGTGCTCTGATAAAGCAAGCCTGCATCGACGACGCCGTAAAGCGTCACCGAACCTTGTGCCGCCGCAGCGCCTGAGCACGCGAGCAACGCGGCGAAGCATGGAATTCTTCCGAGTTTCATAAGGTCTCCGTATCTTGTTGCTTCCGGACGTCGTGATCGAAAAGGCAGCCGCGTAATCGGCCGCTTCACGGCGCGTGAAGTCATGTTGCAAGAATACGGAAAGCGCGCGGTCAAAACCCCTCTCGCGGCGGGAGGGGCAACGGCTGCAGATCGCGCCCTCAATATCGCGCCCTCCCCTCCCGACGCGAGAGGGTTGCACGAGACATCTCTCCACTACGATGGGTTCAGGTCAACGAATCCAATTCACAGGAGCGAACATGCAATTCCTCGACGATTCCCTGCACCCCGAAAACCAGGACAAGGTCGTAATCACCGTTGCGCCTTACGGTCCCGAGTGGATGCCGGAAGATTTCCCTGAAGATATCCCCGTGACGATGGAAGAGCAGGTGCAGAAAGCCGTCGACTGCTACAACGCGGGCGCGACCGTTCTCCATCTGCATGTGCGGGAACTCGATGGCAAGGGCAGCAAGCGCCTCTCGAAGTTCAACGAGCTGATCGCCGGCGTGCGCGCGGCGGTGCCGGACATGATCATCCAGGTCGGCGGTTCGATCTCGTTCGCGCCGGAAGACGACGGTCAGGCGGCCAAGTGGCTCTCCGACGATACGCGTCACATGCTCGCCGAACTCGATCCGAAGCCCGATCAGGTGACCGTCGCGATCAACACGACGCAGATGAACATCATGGAGCTGCTGTATCCGGAGTATCTGGCGGGCACTTCGCTCTCCAACCCGGCGTTCATGGCCGCCTACGCGGAAATGACGGTTCCCGCCGGCCCCGCATGGGTCGAGGAGCATCTGCGCCGTCTGCAGGCGTCCGGCATCCAGCCGCATTTCCAGTTGACCGGCATCCACGCGCTGGAGACGCTCGAACGCCTCGTGCGCAAGGGCGTGTACAAGGGGCCGCTGAATCTGACGTGGATCGGCATCGGCGGCGGCTTCGACGGTCCGAATCCGTTCAACTTCTTCAACTTCGTGCATCGCGCGCCGGACGGCTGCACGCTCACGGCGGAGTCGCTGCTGAAGAACGTGCTGCCGTTCAACATGATGGCGATGTCGATGGGCCTGCATCCGCGCTGCGGCATCGAGGATACGATCATCGATCAGCACGGCAACCGTTTCACGTCGGTGCAGCAGATCGAGCAGTGCGTGCGCGTGGCGCGCGAACTGGGACGCGAGATCGCGAGCGGCAAGGAAGCGCGCGAGATCTATCGCATCGGCGTGCAATACGAAACCATCGACGAAACGCTCGCCGCCAACGGTATGGCGCCGAACCGCAAGGCCGGCCAGGTCAATCTGCCGCTGCGCGCGGCCTGACATCAACACTCCACGGCGATGGCGGGATGCTCACGCGTCCTGCCGGAAGCCGGACATCGGAGGAGACAATCTTGGATATTCATTGCATCGAGCCGGCGAAGTGTGACGACAACACCGCCACGGCCAAATCACGCAAATACGCGTGGATCGTTTTCGCGCTGACCTTCGGTCTGCTTTTATCGGACTACATGTCCCGGCAAGTGCTGAACGCGGTGTTTCCGCTGCTCAAGCAGGCATGGGGCCTTTCCGACACGCAGTTGGGCTCGTTGAGCGGCGTCGTCGCGCTGATGGTCGGCCTACTCACCTTTCCGCTTTCCGTGCTCGCCGACCGCTGGGGCCGCGTGCGCAGCCTCGTTCTGATGGCGACGCTCTGGAGTCTCGCGACGCTCGGCTGTGCGATCGCGACCAACTACGGCGAAATGCTCGTGGCGCGCGCCTGCGTCGGTCTCGGCGAGGCGGCTTACGGCAGCGTCGGCATCGCGCTGATTCTCAGCATTTTCCCCGCGCACTTGCGCTCCACGCTCACCGGCGCGTTCATGGCCGGCGGTGCGTTCGGCTCGGTGCTCGGCATGGCGCTCGGCGGCTTCGTCGCCATGCACTTCGGATGGCGTGCCTCGTTCGCGGCGATGGCGATCTTCGGCATCGTGCTCGTGATCGTCTATCGTCTGACGGTTTCCGACAAGCGCATCGCCGCGCGATATGGCGACGCGCAACCCGCCACGCGACAGGCGGACGGCATCCGCACGAGTCTGCGCGCGCTGCTGGCCGGACTCTTCTCGACGGTTTCCGTCGTCTGCGCGTACGTCGGCAGCGGCTTGCAGCTTTTCATCATGGGCGCGGTGATCGCGTGGATGCCGAGCTTCCTCAACCGCTACTACGCGATGCCCGCCGACAAGGCCGCGGCAGGCGCCGCCGTCTTCGTGCTGCTCGGCGGAATCGGCATGGTCGCGTGCGGTGTCGTCACGGACAAGATTTGCCGCAACGCGCCGTCGCGCAAGTGGATCACGGCGCTGGCCTATTGCCTGATCTCGATCGTGCTGCTGTCCATCGGCTTCCGCGTTGCGCCAGGCGCATTGCAGCTCGTGCTGCTCGGCGCGGGCATTCTGGTCGTCGCGGGTACGTCGGGGCCGGCGGGCGCGATGGTGGCCAACCTCACGCCATCGACGATCCACGCCTCCGCATTCGCGACGCTCACGCTCGCCAACAACCTGCTCGGCCTCGCGCCCGGCCCGCTCGTGACGGGCGCGATCGCCGACCGCATCGGTCTGTTGGGCGCGTTACAGGTGATTCCGCTCGTCGGCGTGGCGGCAATGGTCGCATTCGCGCTCGGCAGAGCGAGATATGCACGCGATCTCGACAAGATCGACGCGCTGCGCGGACGTGCATCAGAGCAGCAAGCAACCGAAATCAGCCGATAAATTCACGCCACTTCAAGGAGAAACCGCAATGACCGATCGCCTGCACACGGCTTCGTCGACCGAAACCGCCGACACCGTCGAACAATCGAAGCCGGAGGTCCCGTCGACCTCGACGTCCACGCGGACATGGGCGTGGGGAGCGTCATACGGCCCCTACGACTGGATGGACGCGCACACGCCGTGCGATGACCTGAGTCCGTGGCATTGAATCCGCGATGACACACAAACTATCGATCGCGCCGGAGAACGTGCCGCAGACCGGCGCGCGCACGCTCACGTTCGTCGATGGACGCAGCGTCGTGCTCTTCAATATCGAAGGCGTCGTTCACGCGATCGACAATTCATGTCCGCACAACGGCGCTTCGCTCGCGAACGGCCGGCTCGACGGACATATCCTTCAATGCCCCGCGCACGGCCTGCGTTTCGATGTCGTGACGGGCTGTGTCGTCGGGGCGAAAGGAATGTGTCTGACGAAACTCGTTATCGAATGACGTCGGACGTTTCATTGCTTCACGCTCTGCGCCAATGCGCGCAGCAACGCAGCGCCGTCACCGCTCCACGCGCTGCCGTGCATGCAGGCGAGCGTGGTCGGAGCGAGTTGCGCGAGGCGCTCGAACATCGCGTCGGCGTTACGCGTGTGAGAGAAGTAATCCATGCTGCGCCGGAACGCTTCGCTCGGGCCCAGAATATCCCCGGTGGTCAACGCGGGCAGCGTCGCGCCGCCTTGCGTGAACAGATCGCCGCATAAGAGCGTGCGCGTGCTGTCTTCCATCATGAAGCCGCACTCCCAGGCGTGCGGCAGATGCGGCGTGTCGATCCATCGCACGCGATGACGTCCGAGCGGGATCGATTCTCCGTCGGCGAGCGCGACGGGCGCGCGATCGGCGAGATCGGTGATCGACACCATCGCAGCAACCGTGCCGCACAGCGGCGTGGCATCGGGCGACGCCGCAAGCCACTCGTTGAGCGAACCGCACTCGTCCGCTTCGACGTGCGAGAACGCGATGTGCCGCAAGCGCGCCGGATCGATCACGCTCGCGAGCGCTTCCCGCACGAGCGGGAACATCTTGCGCGGACCGGTATGAAAGAGCAGCGGATCGTCATCGACGATCAGATACTGGTTGAAGGAAAAACCGCTCGCATCGCCGGGCAGCGTCACGGGCGTGTTGATGCGATACACGCCAGCGGCGATTTCCTCGACGTTCGTGCCGGACTGCGAGTTCGTGATGACCATGGATGCCTCCTTGGTTGATCGTTTCCCGCCGCACGCGATTCCTGCGAACCGGTCGCGTTTTCGGATGACGGCGTCATCTCATACTTCGCCCGCGGACGCAGCAGGAAAGTCTGCGTGCGCTGCTCCATCACATGCGCGGCTCAGCCGCCCGTGCGGCTGACGATCCAGATCGCCGTCGCCGATCCGAGCGAATCAGATGTACGAGCCGATCGCCCGCCGCCACGCAATTGAATATATCCGCATTCGTCGATGCCGCCACGCGCGCATAACGCACGCTGCGGCCCGAGCCAGCCGACGCAACCCGTCATGCTTTGCTGCACGAGACGCGCCGATCTAGGGGTAAACATCCAGTTCGTCGGAATCGCTTTGATATAGTTGGTGTACGGAGTATATTTCAGGCCATCGAGACATCCAGTCAAAGAGGGAGACACCATGCAATTTCATCTCGACGGTTTCCGCGTCGGCGATCCGACGATCGAACCTGCCGCCAGCGACGCGCCTCGCGTCGACATGCCCGAAACGGTCGATGTCCTGATCGTCGGCAGCGGGCCTGCGGGACTCGTGCTGGCCGCGCAACTCTCGCAGTTTCCGACGATCGATACGCGCATCGTCGAGCGCCGTTCCGGACCGCTCTTGATGGGCCAGGCGGACGGCGTCGCGTGCCGCACTGTCGAGATGTTCAATGCGTTCGGCCTGAGCGATCGCCTGCAGCGCGAGGCGTACTGGGTCAACGAAACGGCTTTCTGGCGGCCCGATGCCGAAGATCGCGGCGCGATCAGGCGTACCGGCCGCGTTCAGGATACCGAAACAGGTTTGTCGGAGTTTCCGCACGTCATTGTCAATCAGGCGCGCGTGCAGGACTATCTGCTCGGTGTGATGCGGCGTTCCGCCTTGCGTCTCGAACCGGACTACGATCTCGAAGTCGTCGATGTCGAGCGCGACGGCGACGACGACGGCGACGACGACGGCGACGGCGACGGCGACGGCGACGGCGATCATCCGGTGAAAGTCACGCTGCGGCGCACCGATGCGGCGCGGCTCGACGAGACCGTCACCGTGCGCGCGCGTTATGTCGTGGGTTGCGATGGCGCGCGCAGCCGCGTGCGGACGGCCATCGGGCAAACGCTGCGTGGCGATGCGGCCAATCACGCGTGGGGCGTGATGGATGCGCTCGCTGTCACGGACTTCCCCGACATTCGTCTGAAGGTCGCGATTCAATCCGCGAGCGAAGGCAATCTGCTCATCATTCCGCGCGAAGGCGGGTATCTGGTGCGCTTTTACGTCGATCTGGGCGAGGTCACGGCGGACAATCGCGACACCATCAAGCAGATCAAGGTCGATCGCATCATTCAGACCGCGCAACGTATCCTTCATCCCTATTCGCTCGACGTGAAGGAAGTCGCGTGGTT
This sequence comes from Caballeronia zhejiangensis, assembly GCF_022879815.1. Classification (NCBI taxonomy): domain Bacteria; kingdom Pseudomonadati; phylum Pseudomonadota; class Betaproteobacteria; order Burkholderiales; family Burkholderiaceae; genus Caballeronia; species Caballeronia zhejiangensis. Next base: position 871,228 of record NZ_CP084285.1, on the reverse strand, counting down.
CTCCGTGTACGAGGTCGGGCAGCGTCTGACGGACCGTTTCGACGATGCCATCGCCGCCGATGGCACGAGTCGCGAGCCGCGCGTGTTCATCGCGGGCGATGCCTGCCACACGCATAGCGCGAAGGCCGGCCAGGGCATGAACGTCTCGATGCAGGACGGCTTCAATCTCGGCTGGAAACTCGGCGCGGTGCTGCGCGGACTCGGCGACGCCGACCTGCTGCGCACCTATTCCGACGAACGTCAGCCGATCGCGCAGGAGCTCATCGATTTCGACAAGGAATGGTCGGCCATGATGGCCGCACCGCCCAAAGACCCGAACCGGCCCGAAGCGGGCGGCGTCGATCCCGCCGAGCTTCAGGCGTACTTCGTGCGCGCGGGCCGCTACACAGCGGGCGTCGCGACGCGCTACCGTCCGGCCATGCTGACGGGCGAGCCGACGCATCAGGCGCTCGCGAGCGGCTTCGCGATCGGCACGCGCTTTCACTCGTCGCCCGTGATTCGTCTGGCCGATGCCAAGCCGATGCATCTCGGACACGTCGCGCGCGCCGATGGCCGCTGGCGTCTGTATGCGTTTGCTGATGGGAACGGCCGCGCGCTGCATGCGCTGTGCGAACATCTTTGCGCTTCGCCCGATTCCGTTCTGCGGCGCGTGACGCCGGAAGGCGCCGATCCGGACAGCGTTCTCGATCTGCGCGCGGTGTTGCAGCGGGATCATCGCGACGTCGCGTTGAATGAACTGCCGGGCATTCTCCTGCCGCGCAAGGGGCGCTATGGTCTGGTCGACTACGAGAAAGCATTTACCAACGATGCGGCGACTGATATTTTCCACGAGCGCGGCATCGATCGCGAACGGGGCGCGATCGTCGTGGTCCGTCCGGATCAATACGTCGCGCATGTCCTGCCCCTGGACGCGTACGCGGAACTGAACGCCTTTTTCGATCCGATCTTTCCGCGTGCTTCAACCCGCTCATGAACTGATCAAATTGCCGAATAAAGAAGATGACCGCGCGCTGTCGCGATACACGGGCAGCCTCGTGCGTCGCGCGCAGCAGCGCCATGTCGCGGTGTGGCTCGCCGAGGTTTCCGCCGAGATTACGAGCGTGCAGTACGCGGCGCTCGAAGTCCTGCACGAAACGCCCGGCGTCAATCAGCGCCAGCTCGGCGATGAACTCGATGTGGACCGTTCGACGATCGCCGATCTCGTCGCGCGCATGGTTCGCAACGGTCTCATCGAACGCTCGGACGATCCCGTCGACAAGCGCAGTTACGTGCTCTTCCTGACGCCGGCCGGAAAGAAGCAACTGGCGGCGCTGCGTCCGCGCGTCGAGGAAGTCGAGCGCATTCTCACCGCGCGGCTGACGAAAAAGGAATGTCTGGAGTTACGGCGGCTGCTTGCGGCGTTGCTGCCCGATCGCGAAGTTTGAGTAAGCAGTTAGTCGCAACGCGACATGCGGATGCGCGCGCCGGACAGGTTCCAGGCCGACAAGGTCTTGGCGATTTCCGTCCGGCCGGCATGTCCCCGGTTTCATGACAGTACCCTCGCAGGCAATGACAACGACGTCCAGTCGACTTGGGGGAGACATGAACCGGATTCAGGCACGCTTGGCGGCATTGGCCGCCACTTCGTTGCTGGCGGCTTGCGGCGGCGGCGGCGACAGTTCTTCGGGCGTTCAAAGCACGTCCACCGCGACCGCGCCTACGCCGGCTTCAGAGCCTGCTCCCGCTGCCACGCCCGCGGGTTCGTCGCCGAATATCGTTGCCATCGGCGATAGCCTGACGCAGGGAGTCGGATCGGATATCGGCGGCTACCCGGCAATTTTGTCCGGCATGCTAAATAATCGGACCTTTGCGAATCTCGGCATCGGCGGGCAGACATCGACGCAGATCGCGGCGCGCGTCGGAGCATTGCCATCGACGGTCACGGTCGATGGCGACGCCGTGCCGGCGGGCAACACGGCGGTCCATCTTTCGAGCGTGTCGATCGACATGCTGTCGACACCCGCCGATGACGTCGCTCGGAGCAAGCCGGGCACGCTCTGCTCGGTGCATGGCGCGCTCCAGCGCACAGCGGACGGCGGGCCGCCATCGACGACCGAAACCTATACGTTCGTGCGGGACAGCGCCGGATCGGCAGTGCCTTGCGCCGCCGGATCGGCATTTCTCGGCGATTCGGAAGGCTATGACACATGGACCGCGATCATCTGGGTCGGCCGCAACAATGGCTATGACGCACAGACCGTCCTCGCGGACGTGAAGTCCATCGTACAGTGGCTCAAGCCCGCGGGCGCGCACTTCGCGGTGCTTTCGATCATCAAGGGCGATTTCACGGGCGAGTATGCGGGCGGAGAAGTCGCGAAATATCTCGACGATCTCAACGCGTCCCTGAAGGCGGCGTATCCCGACAATTTCATCGACGTCGAGTCTGCGCTCGTCAATGCCTACAATCCGAGCCTTCCTCAGGACGTCATCGATCACAGCCACGACATTCCGCCGTCTTCACTGCGCTCCGACGCGATCCATCTCAACGACGCCGGCTATACCATCGTCGCCGGACAGGTGAAGGCGCTGCTCGCATCGAAGAACTGGTAACGGCGATCGGGACTTCTAGTCGCGGACAGCAGGACGAACACGCGCCGGATTCCCGACCGCCGTGGCGCCGGCGGGCACATCGCGCGTCACGATGCTGCCTGCGCCGATCAGAGCGTCATCGCCGATCGTCACGCCCGGCAGGATGATCGCGCCCGCGCCGATCCACACATTGCGGCCGATCCGCACGGGACGCCCCAGTTCGAGGCCCGTCGCGCGCACGGCAGGATCGCGCGGATGATCGGCGGTCAGAATCTGCACGCCCGTCGCGATCTGCGTCATGTCGCCGATCTCCACGGCGACGACATCGAGAATCGTGCAGTTGTAGTTCAAGAACACGCCCGCGCCGAGCGTGATGTTGTAGCCGTAGTCGCAATGAAACGGCGGCCGGACCATCGAGTCCGGACCGATGGCGGCGAACCGTTCGCCGAGCAACCCGTACCGCTGTGCGAGCGGCATGTCCATCGCGCCATTGAAGCGCGCCATCCATGCGCGCGCCGCTGCCTGATCGGCCTGAATTTCTGCGTCGTTGGCCGTGTACAGCTCGCCAGCCAGCATCTTTTCTTTCTCTGTCCGATTCATCTGCAAATCCTCGACTCATGATGGGCGCGCCGCAGAACAATCGTTCGCTCGCGGAGACATCAGTATTTTCCCCCGAATACGAACCGCCGGAATTCGACAGAAAATAAGTCCCGAAACGATACGACAAGCCGAATGACGGCCTTCGCCCGCGTTAAGCGAACGCCCGAACCGCGTATGACCTTCACTTGATGGAGTGCCCTGTCATGAAAACGTTCGTTTCCCTCTTCGCGGCCTCCGCGCTCTGCCTGGCTCCGCTCATTGCAAGCGCGCAGCAGACCGTCAAGATCGGCCTGTCCGCGCCGCTCACCGGCATCAGCGCCGCGAACGGCAAGGATCTGGAAAACGGCGTGCGGCTCGCGATCGAAGAAGCCAACGCCCAGCACATCAGCATCGACGGACAGCCGGTCCAGTTCGAGCTCGCATCCGTCGACGATCAGGGCGATCCGCGCATCGGCGTTCAGGTGGCGCAGAAGCTCGTCGACGATGGCGTCGTTGCGGTCGTCGGCTATTACAACTCCGGCGTCGCGCTGCCTTCCGCGCCCATCTTCGGGAAGGCCGGCATTCCGCTGCTCGATCCCGCGGCGACGAATCCCGCGATTACGCGTCAGGGCTTGAACAACGTGTTCCGCATCATCGCCACCGACACGCAGAATTCCGGCAACGCCGGCACGTATGCCGTGAAGGTCACCAAGGCGAAGCGGATCGCGGTCATGGACGACCGGACCGCCTTCGGGCAAGGCGCTGTCGAAGAGTTCAGGAAGGCGGTGCAGGCGGCGGGCGGCCAGGTCGTGTCGGAGGAATACACCAACGACAAGGCCGTCGAATTCAATGCGCAACTGACGAACATCAAGGCCGCCAACGCCGATCTTCTGTACTTCGGCGGACTCGATGGTCAGGCCGGGCTGATCGTCAAGCGCATGAAGCAGCTCGGCATCCGCGCGCAGTTCGTCGGCAGCGGCGGGATTGCCGACAGTGTGTTCATCAGTTCGGCGGGAAACGCGGCTGAAGGCGCGATGGCCTGGGAATACGGCCGGCCCGTCGATTCATTGCCCGAAGGCCGCGCATTCGCCGCGAAATTCAAGAAGCGCTTCGGCGCGGAGACGCTCACCTACGCGCCGTTCGCGTATGACTGCGCGTGGCTCGCCATCACCGCGATGAAGAAGGCAAATTCCGTGAAGCCCGCCGCGATCATCGAGACGCTGCGCACGATCCAGTACAACGGCATCACCGGAAATATCTCGTTCGACAAGTTCGGCGATCTGAACAACCCGACATCGACGCTGTATCAGGTCAAGTCGATGAAATGGCAGCCCGTGACGACCATCGGCGCGGAGAAATAGACGCGCTCGCGGGACGTCATCGGGCAACCGATTCAGGCCGCGTTAGCCGCCTGCTTGTCGACCAGCGCGCAGACGGCGGCCGTGACTTGCGCCGTCGTCGCGGTTCCGCCGAGATCGCCGGTGTGCAGCGACTTGTCGGATGTCACGGCTTCGATCGCCTGCATGACGCGTTTGGCCGCGTCGAACTCGCCGAGATGTTCGAGCAGCATCACGACCGACCAGAACGTGCCGACCGGATTCGCCAGGCCCTTGCCCATAATGTCGAACGCGGAGCCGTGAATCGGTTCGAACATCGACGGATAGCGGCGCTCCGGATCGATGTTGCCCGTCGGCGCGATGCCGAGACTGCCCGCGAGCGCGGCGGCGAGATCGCTGAGAATGTCGGCGTGAAGATTGGTGGCGACGATCGTATCGAGCGTCTGCGGACGATTGACCATGCGCGCGGTGGCGGCGTCGACGAGTTCCTTGTCCCATTTGACATCGGGGAATTCGGCGGCGACTTCGTTCGCGATCTCGTCCCACATGACCATTGCGTGACGTTGCGCGTTGCTCTTCGTGATGACGGTCAGCAGCTTGCGCGGACGCGACTGCGCGAGGCGGAACGCGAACCGCAGAATGCGCTCGACGCCCGCGCGCGTCATGATCGACACATCGGTCGCGGCTTCGATCGGATGACCTTGATGCACGCGCCCGCCCACGCCGGAATATTCGCCTTCCGAGTTTTCACGCACGATCACCCAGTTCAGGTCTTCGGGCTTGCAGCGCTTCAGCGGCGCGTCGATGCCCGGCAGGATGCGCGTCGGACGCACGTTCGCGTACTGGTCGAATCCCTGGCAAATCTTGAGACGCAGGCCCCACAGCGTGATGTGATCGGGCACGTCCGGATCGCCCGCCGAGCCGAAGAGAATGGCGTCCTTGTCCCGGATCGCATCGAGTCCGTTCGCGGGCATCATCACGCCATGCTGACGGTAATAGTCCGCGCCCCAGTCGAAATTCTCGAATTCGAAAGCGAATGCCTGCGTGGACTCGGCGAGCGCTTCGAGCACTTGCTGGCCCGCCGGAACCACTTCCTTGCCGATGCCGTCGCCGGGAATCGTTGCAATGCGATAGGTCTTCATGTCTCCGTCCTTCGATGTTGTCGGGTATGGGCGAACTTTAACCGCATTCCGGCTCCAAAACCGGTGCTAGACTCAAAGCATCTTTAACCTGAAGTTACGAATGAACCGATGCCCGATGCCGTCCAGCCCGCCGATCTGAGCTTCTTCTCCACGCTGTCGGCGGCAGGCAGTCTGAGCGCGGCCGCGCGCGAGCTCGGCCTCACGGCGGCGGCCGTCAGCAAGCGTCTTTCGCAGATGGAAGCGCGCGCCGGCGTGGCGCTCGTCAATCGCACGACGCGGCGGATGATGCTCACGCCGGAAGGCGAGCTGTATCTGGAACACGCGCGCCGGATTCTCGACGAGATCGACGAACTCTCCGAACTGCTCGGCGCCGCCAAGCAAAGCCCGAAAGGTCTGCTGCGCGTGAACGCGACGCTCGGTTTCGGGCGCAGTCACGTCGCGCCGCTGATTTCGCGTTTCAGCAGGATGTATCCGCAAGTGTCGGTGCAGTTGCAGTTGTCGGTCACGCCGCCGCCGCTCACCGACGACAAGTTCGACGTCTGCATCCGGTTCGGCGAACCGCCCGATACGCGCGTGATCGCGCGGCGTCTCGCGGGAAACCGGCGGCTGTTGTGCGCCGCGCCGTCGTATATCGAGGCGCATGGCATGCCGCTCGTCCCGCACGATCTGACGCGGCATAACTGCATCGGCATTCGTCAGGGCGACGAAGCCTACGGCGTGTGGCGGCTCACGTCCGGACGCGGCGCGTCGCGCAAGACGGAAGCGGTGCGGATCGACGGCACGCTCACGACGAACGACGGCGAAATAGCCGTGAAATGGGCGCTCGAAGGCCACGGCATCCTGATGCGCGCCGAATGGGATTTGAAGCCGTATCTGGCCGATGGTTCGCTCGTGCGCGTGCTGCCCGACCACGAAACGCCCAACGCCGATATCTTCGCGGTCTACTCGCAGCGGCATCAGATGTCGAACCGCATTCGCACGTTCGTCGACTTCATCGCGCAGGAGCTGAAGGGCGACGCGTGAAGCGCCGCTACCACGGCGAGCCGGCGGGCGACGGACCATCGGCGTGCTGGCCGAGATAGTGACGCAGATGATCGACGAAAACCGCGACCTTCGGCGACAGATTCAGCCGTTCGGGATAGACCGCGTAGATATCGGCGGGCGGCGTGTCGTATTCGCTCAACACCTGAACCAGCCTTCCGCTGCGCAGATACTTCGCGACGTCCCATTCCGCGCGCATGAGAATGCCGCGCCCTTCCAGCGCCCAGTTCAGCGCCACTTCGCCGTCGTTGGTGCTGAGCTTGCCGTGCACTTTCACGGTCTCCGTGCGCCCGCTGCGCGTCAGACGCCAGTTGCCATAGGCGGCCTCGTTCTGACGCAGCACGATGCATTGATGCGAAGTCAGATCATGCGGATGCGCCGGCTCTCCGGCCACACGCAAATATCCCGGCGACGACACCAGAAGCCGCCGATTCGACGCGATCTTCTTCGCGATCAGCCGTGAATCCGGCATCTCGCCGAAGCGCACGGACACGTCGATGCTCTCGTCCGGCAGGCTGATCGGCCGATCGGTCAGATGCAGTTGCACTTCGACATCGGGAAACGCCTCGCTGAATTCCGAGATCGCCGGACCGATATACGACCGCCCGAATCCCAACGGCGCATTGACGCGCAACAGTCCTTTCGGCGCGGCCCGGCTGCTGGAGACCGTCCGCTCCATGTCGTCGATGTCGCTCAATATTCGCTGGGCGTTCGCGAAATACACCTCGCCTTCGCTCGTCAGGCTGATGCGCCGCGTCGTGCGGTTGAGCAGGCGCACGCCGAGCCGGTCTTCGAGCGAAGAGAGCCGCCGCGAGACCGCCGGCGGCGTCAGATTCAGCTCTCGCGCGGTCGCGGCCAGACTGCCTTGCTTCACCAGCAGGCAGAAGAATCCCAGTTCCGAGTCGGTGCCCATTCGTGATTTTTTTGCAATGATGAATTAAGTTTAAGTCGATTCATACGCGATTCCAACGGTTTTAACCTAGGCGTCAGCTCACGTAAAGGGCGACCGCTTCGAGCCGACGTTCGAAGACGGCATCAAAACCGCACCAGACGGTTTCGAACCCTATCAATCGGAATCAGGAGACGTTCCATGGAAATGGACATCGAGAAGCGCACTCTGCGCAAGGTCAGCTGGCGCATCGTGCCGTTCATCATGCTGCTGTACTTCATCGCGTATATCGACCGGGTGAATATCGGCTTCGCGGCGCTCACGATGAAGACCGACCTCGGCTTCACCGCGTCGATTCTCGGCTTCGGCGCGGGCATCTTCTTCTGGGGCTATTTCCTGTTCGAAGTGCCGTCGAACATCGTGCTGCACAAGGTCGGCGCGCGCATCTGGATTGCGCGGGTCATGGTGACGTGGGCGATCATCTCGGCGGCGATGGCGTTCGTCACCGGGCCGACGAGCTTCTACATCATCCGCTTCCTGCTGGGCGCGGCCGAAGCGGGCTTCTTCCCCGGCATCATCCTGTATCTCAGCTACTGGTTTCCCGCGCGGCATCGCGCTGGCGTCGTCGCGTTCTTCATGGCCGCCGCGCCGCTTTCCACCGCGCTCGGCTCGCCGCTGTCCGCCGCGCTGCTCGAAATGGACGGCGTAATGGGACTGCACGGATGGCAATGGCTCTTCATCCTCGAAGCCGTGCCGGCGCTCATTCTCGGCGTGGTCGTCTTCTTCTACATGACCGACAAGCCCGAGAAGGCCAAATGGCTGAAGGACGACGAGCGCAACTGGCTGGTCGATGTCATGAACGCCGAAACCGCCAGCCGCGCGACCACGGCGAAGCACGGCATCATCAGCGGCCTTGCGAATCCCCGCGTAATCGCGCTGTCGCTGATTTACTTCGGCACGTCGGCGGGGCTGTACACGCTCGGCATCTGGGCGCCGCAGATCATCAAGCAACTGGGCGTGTCGTCGATGACCGTCGGCCTGCTCAACGCGATTCCGCCGATCGTGTCCGTCATCGCGATGGTGCTGTGGTCGCGCCATTCGGATCGCACCGGCGAGCGAACCTGGCACGTCGTGCTGGCGTGCGTCGCGGCGGCGGTCGGCCTGATCGTGGCGGCGATGGCCAATAGCGTCGTCGGTCTGATCGCCTCGCTGACGCTGGTGAACATCGGCATCAGTTGCGCGAAGCCGCCGCTCTGGACCATGCCGACGATGTTTCTCTCCGGCGCGGCGGCCGCCACCGGCATCGCGACGATCAACTCGATCGGCAATCTGGGCGGCTTCGCCGGTCCGGTCGTCATCGGCTGGCTCAAGGAATCGACGGGCAGCTATGCGGGCGGCCTCTATTTCGTCGCCGGTCTTCTCGTGATGTCCGCCGTGCTGACCTTGCTTCTCGCCCGCTCGCAGAAGCCTTCGGTATCGACCAGCAACGCCGCCGCACACTGAAAAAGCACGCGCGCGTCCCCCAACTCAACACGTCGTAGAGGAATCAAGATGGAAAAGGAAGCGGCCATTCAGTCCGTCACGGACACCATGGCGAAGTTCACCGCCTATATCGGCAAGCGCCTGCCGAAGGATGTCAAGGCGAAGCTCGCGGAATTGCGCACGATGGAAACCAATCCGCTCGCCAAGTCGATTTACGATTCGATGGACAGCAACCAGGACGCCGCCGACAAGCTGAACCGTCCGAGCTGTCAGGACACGGGCGTGATCCAGTATTTCGTCGAGGCGGGCGCGAATTTTCCGCTGCTCGGCGAGCTCGAGGAAATCCTTCAGGAAGCCACCGCCGGCGCGACGAAGCTCGGGCCTTTGCGTCACAACGCCGTCGAAACGTTCGACGAGAAGAACACGGGCACGAACACCGGCACGCAGATTCCGTGGCTCGACTGGCGCATCGTGCCGGAGAAGGACAGCTGCACGATCGACGTCTACATGGCGGGCGGCGGCTGCACGCTTCCCGGCGCGGCGAAGGTTCTGATGCCGGGGCAAGGCTATGAAGGCGTCGCCGAATTCGTGATGGACGTCATCACCGAGCGCGGCGTGAATGCGTGCCCGCCGCTGCTCGTCGGCGTCGGCGTATCCACTTCGGTCGAGACTGCCGCGCGACTGTCGAAGCTGGCGATCCTTCGTCCGGTCGATTCGAAGAGCGCGAATCCGCGCGCCGCGCTGATGGAAGAGTTGCTCGAACAAGGGCTCAACGAAGTCGGCATCGGCCCTCAGGGGCTCACCGGAAACAATAGCGTGATGGGCGTCAACATCGAATCGTCGGCGCGGCATCCGTCGACCATCGGGGTGGCCATCAACACCGGATGCTGGGCGCATCGCCGCGGCAAGATCCGCATCAACGCAGACATGTCCTACGAAGTGCTCTCGCATGAAGGAGTCGTACTGTGAAGAAGGTTCTGACAACCCCCATCAAAAGCGAAGACCTCGAGGATCTGAAGGTCGGCGACGTCGTCTATCTGACGGGGCGCCTGGTGACGTGCCGCGATGTCGCGCATCGTCGATTGATCGAGCAAGGGCGCGATCTGCCCGTCGATCTCAACGGCGGCGCGATCTTTCATGCGGGCCCGATCGTGCGCAAGAAGGACGACGGCGCGTTCGAGATGGTGTCCATCGGACCGACGACGAGCATGCGCATGGAGAAATTCGAGCGCGAGTTCATCGAGCAGACCGGCGTGAAGCTGATCGTCGGCAAAGGCGGCATGGGACCGGAAACGGCCGCGGGCTGCATGGAGCACAAGGCGGTTCATGCGATCTTCCCGGGCGGATGCGCGGTGCTCGCGGCGACGCTCGTCGAGGAAATCGAAGGCGCCGAATGGCAGGATCTCGGCATGCCCGAAACCTTGTGGATCAACCGCGTGAAGGAGTTCGGCCCGCTGATCATCTCGATCGATACCAAGGGCAACAATCTCATCCAGGAAAACAAGGCGGTCTTCAACGAGAGAAAGAAGCCGATCCTCGAAAAGATCAGCAAGGAACTCAGCTTCATCAAGTAGCGGCTTTAGACGAGCGCCTCGCGTTGCCGTCTTCGGAATTCGGGGTTCGGGCATACTACTCGGCGGCAGGTTTGCCGAACAGCGTCGATCTGCGACGCCCCTATCCCGAACCACGGACAGAGAGATGAACGCAAGCAACCGCAGCGCCGGCGAACGCTACGTCGTTGGCGTCGACGTCGGCACCGGCAGCGCACGCGCCGGAATTTTCGATACCGCCGGCAACATGGCCGCATCGGCGAAAAAGGACATCACGCTGTTTCATGAAAGCGGCGGCATCGTCGAGCAATCGAGCGGGGAAATCTGGAGCGCCGTCTGCCACGCCGTAAAAGCGGCGCTCGCGCAGGCGGCAATCGCGCCGGAGTCCGTCGCGGGCATCAGCTTCGATGCGACCTGCTCGCTCGTCGTGCTCGGCGATGGCGGCAAACCGCTGCCCGTGGGACCGTCGGAGCAGGCGGAACGCGACATCGTCGTCTGGATGGATCATCGCGCGATCGGGCAGGCGGAGCGCATCAACGCGACCGGCCACGCGGTGCTGAAATACGTCGGCGGCAGGATCTCACCGGAAATGGAGACGCCGAAGCTGTTGTGGCTTCTGGAAAACCGTCCGCGCGTCTTCGACGCCGCATGGCAATTCTTCGATCTCACCGACTTCCTGACATGGCGCGCGACCGGCGATACGTCGCGGTCGGTCTGCACCGTGACCTGCAAGTGGACCTATCTCGCGCATGAACGGCGCTGGGACGAGAGCTATTTCCGGACCATCGGTCTCGGCGCGCTGGCGGACGAGGGCTTCGCGCGCATCGGCCAGCAGGTGGTCGAACCGGGCACGCGGCTCGGCAACGGGCTGACCGAACGCGCCGCCGCGGAACTCGGGCTGATCGCGGGCACACCGGTCGGCGCGGGCGTGATCGATGCCCATGCGGGCGGCATCGGCACCGTGGGCGCACAGGGCGATCCGGAGTCGTGCCTCGCCTATGTGTTCGGCACGTCGTCATGCACGATGACGACGACCGCCGAGCCGGTCTTCGTGCCCGGCGTCTGGGGCCCGTACTTCTCGGCGATGGTGCCGCAGGCGTGGCTCAACGAAGGCGGTCAATCGGTCGCCGGCGCGGCGATCGAGCGCCTGCTCGCGATGCATCCCGCCGCCGCCGAAGCCACGCTTGGCGCGAAAGAGCGCGGCGAATCGCTGCCGGGCATGCTCGCCGGCTTGGCGGCTCAGGGCTCCGGCAGCCTGTCGGACGCGGTGAAGCTCGCCGATGGCCTGCACGTCGTCCCGGAGTTTCTCGGCAACCGCGCGCCCTTCGCCGATCCGCACGCGCGCGCGGTCATCGCCGGTCTCGGCATGGAAGCCGGCCTCGACAATCTGGTCGCGCTGTATGTCGCCGGCGTATGCAGCATCGCTTATGGTCTGCGGCAGATCATCGAAGCGCAGGCGGACGCCGGCGCGCCGATCGAGCGCGTGATGATCAGCGGCGGCGCGGGCCGGCTCGATCTCGTCCGGCAGCTGCTCGCCGATGCGACCGGCAAGCCGGTGCTGGCCACGCAGGTCGATGAGCCGGTGCTGCTCGGCGCCGCGATGCTCGGCGCGGTGGCGGGCGGTCTGTTCGGCGACGTTCGATCGGCGATGAGCGGCATGGCGCGCGTCGAAAAAACCTACGCGCCGGCAACGGGCGATCTCGCGCGCCTTCACGACGCGCGGTATCGGGCATTCATCCGCTTGCAGCGTTGCGCACGGGAAATCCGCGAAGACTAGCGGGGAAAAGTACGGACGCGCGGTGCGCTCCGTCGTCTTTTTACTTGACATCTAAATTATCCAAACCTAAATTATCACGAGGAAAGACACGAGTCGGAGAGCAAGCATGCGTATCGTCTGCATCGGCGGAGGTCCGGCGGGCCTGTATTTCGCGCTTTTGATGAAGCGCCGCCACCCCGCTTACGACATCACCGTCGTCGAACGCAACCGTCCTTACGACACGTTCGGCTGGGGCGTCGTGTTCTCCGACCAGACGCTCGGCAACCTGCGCGCGGCGGACCCGCCAAGCGCCGATGCCATTCTCGACGCCTTCAATCACTGGGACGACATCGACGTCCACATCGGCGGGCGCACCGTGCGCTCGTCGGGTCACGGCTTCTGCGGCATCGGCCGCAAACGTCTGCTGAATATCCTGCAAGCGCGTTGCGAAGACCTCGGCGTGAAGCTCGTCTTCGAAACGCAAGTCACGAACGACGAGGACTACGACGCCGATCTCATCATCGCGAGCGACGGATTGAACAGCGCGATTCGGCAGAAATACGCGTCGACGTATCAGCCCGATATCGACATGCGCGATTGCCGCTTCGTGTGGCTCGGCACGCACAAGTGCTTCGACGCATTCACGTTCGCGTTCGAAAAAACCGAATGGGGCTGGTTTCAGGCGCATGCTTATCGCTTCGATGAAGACACGTCGACGTTCATCGTCGAGGCGCCCGAACGCGTATGGCGTGCGGCCGGCCTCGCCGACATGAGCAAGGAAGACGGCATCGCGTTCTGCGAAAAGCTTTTTGCGAAGCATCTCGACGGCCACGCGCTGATCTCGAACGCCACGCACTTGCGCGGATCGGCGCAATGGATCCGCTTTCCGCGCGTCGTCAATCGCGAATGGGTGCATTGGCGCGAATCCGCGAACGGCAAACGGACGCCCGTCGTGTTGATGGGCGATGCCGCGCATACCGCGCATTTTTCGATCGGATCGGGGACGAAGCTCGCACTCGAAGATGCGATCGAACTCGCGAACAGCATCGACACTGCGTTCGCGATGAAGAACGGCGATCTCGACGGCGCGCTCGCGCATTACACGCAAGTACGCAGCGTCGATGTATTGCGCATTCAGAATGCCGCGCGCAATTCGACGGAGTGGTTCGAGCATGTGGATCGATACGCGTCGTTCGAGCCCGAGCAGTTTGCATACTCGTTGCTCACGCGCTCGCAGCGCATTTCGCATGAAAACCTGCGCGAGCGCGATGCAGGATATCTCGCCTCATTCGAAGACTGGCTGGCCGCGCGTGCGGGCATCGAGCGCAACGCGCGGCAACGATCCGTTCCGCCGATGTTCACGCCGTTCACATTGCGCGGCGTCACGCTGAAGAATCGCGTGGTCGTTTCGCCGATGGCGCAGTATTCCGCCGTCGATGGCATCGCGGGCGACTATCACCTGATGCATCTCGGCGCGCGCGCGATGGGCGGCGCCGCGCTCGTGATGACCGAGATGACCTGCGTGTCGCCCGAAGCGCGCATCACGCCGGGATGTCCGGGCATGTATGCGCCGGAGCATCTCGCGGCGTGGAAGCGCATCGTCGATTTCGTGCATGCGCAATCGGATGCGAAGATCGGCATGCAGCTCGGCCATGCGGGCGCGAAGGCATCGACGCGCGTGAGCTGGGAAGGCATCGATCAGCCGCTTCCCGATGGCAACTGGCCGCTGGTTTCCGCATCGCCACAACAGTATCTGCAAGGCGTGAGCCAATGGTCGCGCGAGGCATCGCACGACGAATTGCGCGAGATCGAAACGCAGTTCGTGCGCGCCACGGAAATGGCCGCGCTTGCAGGCTTCGACTGGCTCGAACTGCACTGCGCGCATGGCTACTTTCTGTCGAGCTTTCTCTCGCCGCTGACCAATCATCGCACTGACGAATACGGCGGCTCGCTCGAAAATCGCCTGCGTTATCCGCTCGAAGTATTCAAGGCGATGCGCGCCGTGTGGCCGCAAGACAAGCCGATGTCCGTTCGCATCTCCGCGCACGATTGGGTCGATGGCGGGACGACGCCCGACGACGCCGTCGAGATCGCGCGCGCATTCAAGGCCGCCGGCGCGGACATGATCGACGTCTCTTCAGGGCAAGTCAGCAAGCAGGAGAAGCCTGTGTTCGGGCGCATGTTCCAGACGCCGTTCGCGGATCGCATACGCAATGAAGCGGGTATCGCGACCATCGCGGTCGGCGCGATCTCGGAAGCGGATCACGTGAACAGCATCATCGCCGCGGGACGTGCGGACTTGTGCGCGGTGGCGCGCCCGCATCTCGCGAATCCATCGTGGACATTGAACGAGGCCGCGAAGATCGGCTACTTCGATATCGCGTGGCCGAAGCAATACGCGGCCGCCAAATCTCAACTGGAGCGCAATCTCGAACGCGAGCGCGCACTGGCCGCCGACAATGCGCGCCTCACGCCGCAAGAACGCGCGCAACGCGCTGAAGGAACGGTCTGATCATGACGACTCTCGCCGACAAACACGCGGTCGTGACAGGCGGTGGCAGCGGCATCGGCGCATCGTGCGCAGAGGCGCTCGCGCATGCCGGCGCACGCATCACGCTGATGGGCCGCGATCTCGCGCGCCTCGAAGCGCAGCGCGACGCGATGCGCGATTACGCCGACGTCGCGTGCATACGCGTCGATGTGACGAATGAAGCCGCCGTCGCCGAAGCCTTCTCGCGCGCCGGTCCGGCCGATATCCTCGTGAACAACGCAGGCCACGCGCAAGCCGCGCCTTTCACGCAAACCGATGCGGCACTGTGGCAACGCATGATCGACGTCAATCTCACCGGCGTGTTCTTCTGCACGCGCGCCGTGTTGCCGTCGATGCTGGAGCGTGGCTTTGGCCGCATCGTGAATGTCGCGAGCACGGCGGGACAGATCGGTTATGCGTATGTCGCGGCGTATTGCGCAGCGAAGCATGGCGTCATCGGTCTCACGCGCGCGCTCGCTCTCGAAGTCGCGACGAAGGGCATAACCGTCAACGCGGTATGCCCCGGTTATACCGAAACCGAGCTGCTGCGCGCATCGCTGGATCAGATCATGTCGAAGACCGCGCGCAGCGAACAGGACGCACGCGATGCGCTCGTGCGCAACAACCCGCAACGCCGTTTCGTGCAGCCGGAAGAAGTCGCCAACGCCGTGCTATGGCTGTGCGCGCCCGGTTCCGATGCGATGAACGGCCAGTCGATATCCGTATCAGGTGGAGAAGTAACGTGAGCAACATCGCAGGCAACAAGAAGACGAACGCCGCAACCGAGCAGAAAGCGCCGCGCAAGGGCGTGGAGAAACCGGCGGACAACGTCGTCGATCTCGAGATGAGCACCGGCGCCGACAGCCACATGGGACTGCGCTTATGGCTGCGCATGCTGACCACGACGAACCTCGTGCAAGCCGAACTGCGCAAGCGCCTGCGCACCGAGTTCGATACGACCTTGCCGCGCTTCGACCTGATGGCGCAACTCGAACGTCATCCCGAGGGCCTGAAGATGACCGAGCTATCGCGCCGCATGATGGTCACCGGCGGCAATGTGACGGGCATCACGGATCAGCTCGAAAAAGAAGGACTGGTATCGCGTTATGCCGATCCGAACGATCGCCGTTCGACGAGCGTGCGTCTCACGCCGCAAGGCCGCGCCGCGTTCGACAAGATGGCGACCGCGCATGAGCAATGGGTCGTCGAAATGTTCGGCGGTCTCGAACTGAACGAAAAATCGCAGACGCATCAGCGGCTCGGCAAGCTGAAGCAGCATCTGCTGAAGACGCTGAAGGACTAAGGAGACACAGATGAGCTCATCGAGCGCCGATGCGCTTCTCGCCGGCAATCGCGTAACGCTCGCGGACTATCGCGCGACGCACTTCGGATGGTCCGTCACGAACGATGTCGCGACGATCATGCTGAACCGGCCCGAACGCAAGAACCCGCTGACGTTCGGATCGTATGCGGAGTTGCGCGATCTGTTTCGGCAACTCGCCTATGCGACCGATGTGAAAGCCGTCGTGATCCACGGCGCGGGCGACAACTTCTGCTCCGGCGGCGACGTGCATGAAATCATCGCACCGCTGATCGATCTACCGATGCCCGAGCTATTGCTCTTCACTCGCATGACGGGCGATCTCGTCAAGGCGATGCGTCATTGCCCGCAGCCGATCATAGCCGCCGTCGATGGCGTCTGCGCGGGCGCGGGCGCGATCCTCGCGATGGCGTCCGACATGCGTCTCGGCACCGCGCGCAGCAAGCTCGCATTTCTCTTTGCGCGCGTCGGTCTCGCGGGCTGCGACATGGGCGCGTGTTCGATTCTGCCGCGCATCATCGGTCAGGGACGCGCTGCCGAATTGCTCTTCACGGGCCGCTCGGCAAGCGGCGAAGAAGGCTATCACTGGGGCTTCTACAACCGCCTTTGCGCACCCGAAACCTTGCTCGACGAAGCCGCGAAGCTCGCGTCCGAACTCGTCGCCGGGCCGACCTTCGCGCACGGCATCACGAAGAAGATGCTGCATCAGGAATGGAGCATGAGCATCGACGAAGCGATCGAATCGGAAGCGCAGGCGCAAGCCATCTGCATGAGCACGCGCGATTTCGAGCGCGCCTATCGCGCGTTCGCGGGGAAGACGCGTCCCGTGTTCGAAGGAGACTGAATGAACGCCGATCCACACAGCGCGCTCGCATGGCCCTTCTTCGATGAGAGACATCGCGAACTCGCACGCGATGCCGATGCATGGGCGAACGAGCATCTGAAGCATGTCGATCACGCCGATACCGACGCGGCCTGCAAGCGCCTCGTGCGCATGCTCGGCGATGCGGGATGGCTCAGGCATTGCATCGGCGGCACCCGATACGGCGCATCGAACGATACGATCGACACGCGCGCCGTGTGCCTGCTGCGCGAAACGCTCGCGAAACACGACGGCCTCGCGGACTTCGCCTTCGCGATGCAAGGGCTCGGCTCGGGCGCCATATCGCTCGCCGGCACCGATGCGCAGAAAGAGCGCTATTTGCCGCGCGTCGCGAACGGCACTGCATTGGCGGCGTTCGCGTTGTCGGAACCGGAAGCGGGATCGGATGTCGCGGCGATGTCGCTCGATGCGCGCGCCGATGGCGACGCCTACGTGCTGAACGGCGACAAGACGTGGATATCGAACGGCGGCATCGCGGACTTCCATGTCGTGTTCGCGCGCACAGGCGAAGCGCCGGGCTCGCGCGGCATCAGCGCGTTCATCGTCGATGCGGATACGCCCGGCTTGCAGATCGCCGAACGCATCGACGTGATCGCGCCGCATCCGCTCGCGCGCCTGCACTTCGAGAACGCGCGCGTGCCGCGCAGTCAGATGCTGGGCGCCGCGGGCGAAGGCTTCAAGATCGCGATGCGCACGCTCGATATCTTCCGCACGTCGGTGGCGGCGGCATCGCTCGGCTTCGCGCGTCACGCGATGCAGGAAGGGCTCGAACGCGCCGCATCGCGCAAGATGTTCGGCCAGACGCTCGGCGACTTTCAGCTCACGCAGGCGAAGCTCGCGCAGATGGCGTTGACCATCGACACGAGCGCGCTACTCGTGTATCGCGCCGCGTGGCTGCGCGATCAGGGCGAGAGCGTGACGCGCGAAGCCGCGATGGCGAAATGGCACGCGAGCGAAGGCGCGCAACAGGTCATCGATGCAGCCGTGCAGTTGTGGGGCGGCCTCGGCGTGAAGAGCGGTACGGCGGTCGAATCGCTGTATCGCGAGATACGCGCGCTGCGCATCTATGAAGGCGCGACGGAAGTGCAGCAGTTGATCGTCGGACGCGACTTGCTCAAGGCGCACGGAGCACATCAACGATGACACAACGCTTCGACATGCCGATGCGAATCCGCTTCGCGCACTGCGATCCGGCGGGCATCGTGTACTTTCCGCAATACCTGGTGATGACGAACATGCTCGTCGAAGACTGGTTCGACGATGCGCTCGGCATCGACTACGCGCACATGATCTCGCGGCGCCGCGTCGGACTTCCCATCGTCAAGCTCAATTGCGAGTTCTCGCGACCGAGCCGCATGGGCGAAACGGTGACGCTGTCGCTCGCGGTCGATTCCGTCGGACAGCGCTCGATCCGCATCGACATCGTCTGTCATTGCGACGGCGAAGTGCGCTTTCGCGCGAAGCAGGTCCTCGTGACGACATCGCTCGACGATGGCCGCTCGATCGCCATTCCCGGCGACATCGCCCTCGCGATCGAACGGTTCGCGCCGGGCACGAGCCGCGCACTTCAAGAGGAATCACGCTCATGAAAAAGACCCTTCAGCCTTCGGACTGGATCAAGCCGCGCGGTTACGCGAACGGCGTCGCGGTGCGCGGCACGCAGGTGTTCATCGCGGGGCAGATCGGCTGGGACGAAGAGGCGCGCTTCGTCAGCAACGCATTCGGCGCTCAGGCCGCGCAGGCGCTGCGCAATATCGTGGCCGTGCTGCGCGAAGCGGGCGGCAAGCCGGAGCATCTCGTTCGCATGACGTGGTACGTGACCGACAAGCGCGCGTATCTCGCGGCGGCGAAGGAAATCGGCGCGGCATTCCGCGAGCTGATCGGCGATTACGACATCGCGATGAGTGCGGTGCAAGTCGTCGCGCTCATCGAAGACGATGCGCTGGTGGAGATCGAAGCCACGGCTGTTATCCCCGACTAAGCGGAGGACACGATGGAACGCTCGGCACACATCGATACTTTCGCGCGCGATCATCTGCCGCCGCAGGAACAATGGCCGGTGCTCATGCTCGACAATGCGGACGTCGCTTATCCGGCGCGCGTGAATTGCGCGACCGAATTGCTGGATCGCGCGATCGAGAGCGGACATGGCGATCGCACGGCAATCTGGTCCGATGCGAACGGCGAGCCGCACGCAACGACGTATCGCGAGTTGCGCACGCTCGTGAATCGCAGCGCGCATGTGCTCGTCGATGAAATGGGTTTGCGTCCGGGCAATCGCGTGTTGTTGCGCGGGCCGAATACCTTGCAGATGGCCGTCGCGTTCTTCGCGGCGCTGAAGGCCGGTCTCGTCGTCGTGCCGACGATGCCGCTGCTGCGCGCGAAAGAACTGAAGCAGATCATCGAGAAGGCGCGGATATCGGCGGCGCTATGCGATGTGCGTCTCATGGAAGAACTGCAGCGCTGCACGACGAAAGGCGACGACTTCCATTGCGAAGCGCTCGCGCAAGTGCTGACGTTTCACGACGATGCACCCGCGTCGCTCGAATCGCTGGCTCGAAGCAAGCCCGATCATTTCGATGCCTGCGACACCGCCGCCGACGACGTGTGCCTCATCGCATTCACGAGCGGCACGACCGGCGCGCCGAAAGGCTGCATGCACTTTCATCGCGACGTCCTTGCGATGTGCGATCTGTTCCCGCGACACATCCTGAAGCCCACGGCCGACGATGTGTTCTGCGGCACGCCGCCGCTCGCGTTCACGTTCGGCCTCGGCGGCCTGCTGTGCTTTCCATTGCGCGTGGGCGCGTCGACGATCCTGCTCGAAAAGCTCACGCCCGAAACGCTCCTGCAAACCGTGCAGCGCTTTCGCGCGACGATCATGTTCACTGCGCCGACGTTCTATCGGCAGATGGCGCCGCTCATCGAAGGCTTCGATGTGTCGAGCCTGAAGAAGACCGTGTCGGCGGGCGAAGCGTTGCCCGATTCCACGCGCGCGTCATGGCGCGAAGCGAGCGGCATCGAAATGATCGACGGCATCGGCGGCACGGAGATGATCCATATCTTCGTTTCGTCGGCGGGTGCGGACGTGCGCGAGCACGCGATCGGACGCGCGGTGCCGGGCTATATCGTGCAGGCCGTCGACGATGCGATGCAGCCGGTGCCGCCCGGAACCATCGGCAAGCTCGCGGTGCGCGGCCCGACGGGTTGCCGCTATCTCGCCGATGAACGTCAGTCGAAATTCGTGCGCGACGGCTGGAACTTGCCCGGCGATTCCGTCGTGATCGATGATGACGGTTACGTGTTCTATCAGGCGCGCGCCGACGACATGATCGTATCGGCGGGCTACAACATCTCCGGGCCGGAAGTGGAAAGCGTGCTGATGCAGCATGAAGCGGTGGCGGAATGCGGCGTGATCGGCGTGCCCGATGAAACGCGCGGGCAAGCGGTAAAGGCGTTCGTCGTGCTCAATCCCGGTTTCACCGGCGACGATGCGCTCATTGCTGAATTGCAGGCGTTCGTCAAGCGCACTGTCGCGCCTTACAAGTATCCGCGCATCGTGACGTTTCTAACGGCGTTGCCGCGCACCGAGACGGGCAAGCTCAAGCGCTTCGCGTTGCGCTCGATGTAGCAAGCTCGAAAAACGTTTGCTTGGTAGAGTATGGCTCACGCCCGCCGCGAGGCGGCTTGCCCACTCTTCCGAGCAAACAAGAAAAATGGTTCTGACGCATCGACTCCTTGCCGTTTCCCTCTTTGCCGCATTCGCATTGACGTCGCAAGCCGCATCGGCGGCGAACAAGACGCTCGTGTTCTGTTCCGAAGGCAGCCCCGCCGGTTTCGATTCCGCGCAATACACGACGAGCACCGACTTCGATGCGGGCGCGCATGCGGTCTACGATCAGCTCGTCGAATTCAAGCGCGGCACGCTCGATCTCGTGCCGGGTCTCGCCGAGAAGTGGGGATGAGTCCGCGGATGCGAAGACCTTCACGTTTCATCTTCGGCGCGGCGTGAAGTTTCAGTCGACCGCCTGGTTCAAGCCGACGCGCGACTTCGACGCGGACGATGTCGTATTCACGTTCAAGCGCATGATCGATCCGAACGAGCCGTTTCAGAAGGCGCATCCCGTCAGCTTCCCGTATCTGACCGATCTCGGCTACGACAAGAACATTGCATCCGTCGACAAGCTCAACGACTACACCGTGCGCTTCACCTTGAAGACGCCTGATGTCGTGTTCGTGCGCAACATCGCGATGGAGTTCGCATCGATCGTATCGGCGGAATATGCCGCGCAACTGCTGAAGCAGGGCAAGCCGGAAGACCTCAATCAGAAGCCAGTGGGCACGGGCGCGTTCGTGTTCCGCGACTATCAGAAGGACGCGACGATCCGCTACGACGCCAATCCGACTTACTGGAACCGCAAGGACGTGCATATCGACAAGCTGGTTTTCTCGATCACGCCCGATGCCGCCGTGCGTCAGCAGAAGCTATCGAGCGGAGAATGCCAGGTGACGTCGTTTCCGCGTCCCGCCGACATTGCCGCAGCGAAGCAGGATCCGAAGCTCACGGTGCTGTCGGGCGTCGGCTTCAACGTCGCGTATGTGGGCTACAACACGACGCACAAGCCGCTCGATAACGTGAACGTGCGCCGCGCGCTCGACATGGCGATCGACAAGCAGGCGATCATCAAGACGGTCTACGAAGGCGCAGCGACCATCGCGACGAATCCGATGCCGCCGTCGCAATGGTCGTATAACAAGGCGCTGAAGGACGCACCGCGCGACCCCGCGAAGGCGAAGGAACTGCTGAAGGAAGCGGGCTTTCCAAACGGCTTCACGATCACGCTATGGGCGATGCCGGTGCAGCGCGGCTATAACCCGAACGCGCGTCTGATGGCGCAACTGATTCAATCGGACTGGGCGAAGATCGGCGTGAAGGCGAACATCGTCACTTACGAATGGGCCGAGTACAACAAGCGCGCGAAGACGAACGGCGAGCACGACGCGATTCTTTACGGCTGGCTCGGCGACAACGGCGATCCAGACAACTGGCTCGGCACGACGCTCGGTTGCGACGCGGTTCACGGCAGCAACATGGCGAAGTGGTGCAACAGGCAGTTCGACGATCTGCTCGCGAAAGCGCGTCTCGTCACCGATCAGAACGCGCGCACGAAGCTCTATGAAGAAGCGCAAGTGGTGTTCAAGGATCAGGTGCCGTACACGCCGCTCGCGCACGCCAACATCTTCCAGCCGATATCGAAACGCGTGCATGGCTATCTGATCAGTCCGCTCGGCGGACATCGTTTCGACGGCATCACGTTCGATTGAGCGATCAGCCGCCGCGATACCACGCATCGATGCTGTCGTGCTGCTCGTGTTCGATTGGCGGCGTCTTGGCAGCGTCGGGCATTTCGTGTCCGGTGCTCTTCGCGCGCATCCCATGAACCGCCCGCGCGCTGTTCTCCTTGTGCGATACATGCTTCACCGCGCTTTCGCACTGCATGTTCGCCGCGCCGCAATCGTGCGCGAACGCAGGCACGGCCGACGACGCCGCGCTCGCGGCGAGAAGAACGGCGATGGTCTTCGCTTTCATGGCAACCCCGTGAATCCGTCGATAAAAAGAGGCGCGATCCGTCGACAGGGTTCCCGGAATGAAATCATCGTGCCGGCGGCATCGCGCCCGCTTCATCAAACGCATGGCTCGTGCCAATGACGCGCTGAATCGCTGTGAGCGTTGCGCGTAAAGGGATTGGCGCGTTGAGCGATGATCGCGTCAAGGCGCTCCTGTCGGACCGAGGCCAACGCTTGCGCGTCGCGTGTGCGATGCAATCCGACATTGCAATGATGCGAGTGTCGTTTTCTGCCGATTCAAGGACGCGTGAGCGAAGGCATGCACGCGCCGCGACCCGCACACTCTGATCATTCATCGTGCCGAGGGCCCCGCGCCCCATCGGCGGCCTTCCGCGCGAACGCAACGCAGTCCCTCGCGTTCGCCGCGAAATCAGGAGTGAGACAATTGAGCCTCTCGCACGAGCGCAACGCCCGAAGCAAAACGTCGCCGCATCTCACGCTGGGCGATATCACGGTAGTCGACCATGCCTTGCTGAAACGTGCCGTCGGCGCGATGGCGCTCGGCAACGCCATGGAATGGTTCGACTTTGGCGTGTATAGCTATATCGCCGTCGTGCTGGGGAAAGTATTTTTTCCGTCGAGCAGTCCGTCCGCGCAGTTGATCGCGACCTTCGGCACGTTCGCCGCTGCGTTTCTCGTGCGTCCTGTCGGCGGGATGGTCTTCGGGCCGCTCGGCGACAGGATCGGCCGCCAGCGCGTGCTCGCAATGACGATGATCATGATGGCCGTCGGCACGTTCTGCATCGGCCTGATTCCGAGCTATCACTCGATCGGCATTCTCGCGCCCGTTCTCCTGCTCGTCGCGCGTCTCGTGCAAGGCTTCTCGACGGGCGGCGAATACGGCGGCGCGGCGACGTTCATCGCTGAGTTCTCGACCGATGCGCGGCGCGGCTTCTATGGCAGCTTTCTGGAGGTCGGCACGCTCGCGGGCTATATCCTCGGCGCGGGCACGGTCGCGTTGCTGACCGCCCTGCTCCCGCACGACGCGCTGCTTTCATGGGGATGGCGCGTGCCGTTCATGATCGCGGGTCCGCTCGGGCTGGTCGGCTTGTATATCCGCATGAAGCTCGAAGAGACGCCCGCGTTCAAGAAGGAAGCCGAGACACGCGAGGCGCATGAACGGTCGCGTCCGAAACAATCGTTGGCCGAACTGCTGTCGCGGCAATTCAAGCCGATGATGCAATGCGTCGGCCTCGTGCTGATCTTCAACGTTACCGACTATATGGCGCTGTCTTATCTGCCGAGCTTTCTTTCGGCGACGCTGCACTTCGATGAAACGCACGGCCTGTTTCTCGTGTTGCTCGTGATGATGCTGATGATCCCGATGACGCTCTTCGCGGGCCATCTCTCCGATCTCATCGGCCGCAAGCCGGTGATGATAATCGGCTGCATCGGGCTTTTCGCGCTGTCGATTCCCGCGTTGCTGCTCGTTCAAACGGGCGCGATGCTTCCGGTGTTTCTCGGCTTGCTGATACTCGGCGCGCTGCTATCGACCTTCACCGGCGTGATGCCTTCATCGCTGCCCGCGCTCTTTCCGACGCGCATTCGTTATGGCGCGCTCGCCATCGGTTTCAACGTATCCGTGTCGCTCTTCGGCGGCACGACGCCGCTCGTCACGGCGTGGCTCGTCGATGCGACCGGCAATCTGATGATGCCCGCGTATTACCTGATGGCGGCATCCGTGATTGGCGTGGTGTCCGTGCTCGCGTTGCGCGAGACGGCGCGTCAGCCTTTGCTCGGCTCAGGGCCGTGCGTCGCAACGAAGGCCGAAGCGCTCGCTCTTACGCGCAAGAAGTTGAAGGTGGTGCCGGCGGGCAAGCGCGAGCGTGAGGTCGTGGTGCAGAGGAAGCGAGCGTGAAGGCGTTGGCATTCATCCCCCGACCGCATCTCTCAACGCCTCTAGAAACCTGACATAAGCCGTCGCGCCGGGATCCGCGTGCCCGATGCTGCGCTCCTGCACCCATGCAGCGCGGCCCTTCTTCGACTGCAGCGTGGCAGTCGCGCTGACCTGCTCGCGTGCCTTGGCGATCATGGCATCGAGCGTGTCCGTCGCGCTGCCTTGCGATGCGGCCAGCACATCGATACTCGGCACGAGCGCATCGAGCACGGTCTTGTCGCCGACCTGACTCTTGCCGCGTTCGATGATGCGCGCCGCCACCGCCTGACCGATCGCAAGCGCATCGTCGCGGCCGATCGCGTCCTTGTCCTTCACCGTCTTCGCCGCTGCGATCAATCCGCCGCCGACGAGCGCCGCGAACGTCGACGGATTCGCCGTCGAGAATGCCTTGGCCGCGGCCAGCATGATGTCGTTCAACGTCGCCTCGTCGGGCAATGCGTTCAACGCTTTCACGACTGCCGTCGATCCCGCCTGCACCGTGATGCCGAGATCGCCATCGCCGAGCGCCGCGTCGAGATCGCGCAGTTCATCGGCGTGTGCGGGAAGCGCGTTCAGCGCGCGCGTGAGGATGTCCCGCAGTTCCTTGCTCGTCACACTCATTGCACGCTCCTTTCAGGATTCGGTGCCGTCGCGGAAGAACGGCGAACGCGCGGGCGCTTCGAGCAGCGCCTCGAGTTCGTCGTCGAGCAGCATGATCGTGATCGATGCGCCCGCCATCTCGAGACTCGTCACGTATTCGCCGACATACGAGCGCGCGATTTTCAGCCCTTCATCGGCGATGAGTTTCGCCGAATGCCGGTACAGCAGATAGAGCTCTTCGAGCGGCGTCGCGCCGAGGCCGTTGACGAGCAACGCGACGCGCGAGCCTTTCGGCGCGGCGAGATCGCCGACGATCTGCTTCGTGATGCGCTCGGCGATGGCATCGGCGGATTCGAGCTTGCCGCGATGCGTGCCGGGTTCGCCGTGTATGCCGATGCCGATTTCCATCTCGCCTTCGGGCAGCGTGAACGTCGGTTTGCCTGCGGCGGGCAGGATGGTCGGCGAGAGGCCGACGCCCATCGTGCGGCAATTCGCGTTGGCCTTGGCGCAGATGCGCGCGACGTCGTCGAGCGAATCGCCGCGTTCTGCTGCGGCGCCAGCGCATTTGAATGCGAAGACCATGCCGGCGACGCCGCGTCGGTCGGCGGCGCGGTCTTTCGGTGCGGAGGCGACATCGTCGGTCAGCACGACCGTTTTGATGTCGATGCCTTCGGCTTCCGCGAGGTCCGCGGCGAGATCGAAGTTGAGCACGTCGCCGCCGTAGTTGCCGTAGACGTAGAGCACGCCTGCATCGCCGTTGACTGCTTTCGTCGCTTCGAATATCTGTTCCGATGATGGCGATGAGAAGACGTTACCGACTGCCACGCCGGCGCATAGGCCCTCGCCTACGTAGCCGAGGAAGCCGGGCATGTGGCCCGAGCCACCGCCGGTGACGATGCCTACGCGGCCTTGCGTCGGGGCGTCAGCGCGGACGAGTGCGCGTTTGTCTTCTGTCGCGGGTTTGATCCATTTTGGATGCGCTATCAGCAGGGATTCGATGATTTCATCGACGAAGGCTTCAGGGTTGTTGATGATCTTCTTCATCTCTTTGTTTGCTCCTTGTTTCGGTTCGGTTCGGTTCTGTTCTGTTCGCTTGCGTTTGTGTGGAAGCCTGATTTCGTGTCGGTCTATTAGCACTGCCCCTGTGCGGGGCGGCACTCACTTTCTTTGCTGCTGCAAAGAAAGTAAGCAAAGAAAGCAGCTTCCGATACGCCCGCGGTCACACGCAATTTGGGTAGTCCTCTCGTCCTTCGTGGGCTGCCTAACGAGTGCCCTCATAGGCCCCATCGGACTTGGCTCGCGCACGGTCCGTCTCATCGCACCACACGCCAAACGGGTTCAGCACCAAATAGCTCCGGCCCGCTTCGCGGCCGATGGGTCAATCGGGAGTGCATGTGCTTCTCTGCTAACGTCTCCATCTCACTGCAATCGCCGCCCTTTGGTTTCCCTTGCATACCCGGCGGCAGCGCGTAGCGCTGTGCCGGAGCTGTTTCGTGCTGAACCGGCGCGCTCGAAGTTATTGGGCGGCGGACCGTGCGCGAGCCAAGCCGGATGGGGCTTATGAGGGCACTCTTTAGGCGAGTGCCGCCGTGGACGAGAGAACTACCCAAATTGCGTGTGACCGCGGGCGGTGACGAGCTGCTTTCTTTGGTTACTTTCTTTGCAGCAGCAAAGAAAGTGACTGCCGCCCCGCACAGGGGCAACGCTAATAGACCGACACGACAGCGGGATCCGGCGATAAAAAGCAGAAACCATCAAACCTTCCTCCGCTGACTAAGCGCATCGAGCAAGACCGCAGCAAAGATGACACCACCTTGAATGAACTGCGTCCAGAACGGATTCACCCCAAGAAGAGAGAGCCCAACATTGATGACCCCAATCAGCACGACACCGATAAAAGTCCCGACGATGGACCCACGCCCGCCCGCCAGCGAAGTCCCCCCAATCACAATAGCCGCGATAACCTGCAACTCCAGCCCATTAGCCGCCGAAGGCAAAGCGGAATTCAACCGCCCGGCGAGCACGATGCCTGCAATCGCCGCCGTCGCACCGGCAAGCATGTAAGTGAAGAACACCACACGTCGAACCGGAATCCCGGCAAGCCGCGCCGCTTCCTGATTCCCGCCGACGGCGAACACCTGATGCCCGAACGTCGTCTTGCGCAGCAACACATGTCCGACGACGAACACGACGAGCATCACGACCATCGGCATAGGCAAGCCAGCAACGGTCTGCGCACCGAACATCGTGAACGCGTCAGGAAAATCGAACTTGGTGCGGCCATCGGAAATGGCGAGCGTCAGGCCACGCGCCATGGCCATCGCGGCAAGGGTGACGATGAACGGCACGAGCCTCAGCCACGAAATCACGAGCCCATTCAGCGCGCCCGCGAACGCGCCCACCGCGAGCGCCACGCACAACCCCGCAACGCCCAATCCGACCGCGCCCGGACTCGACCCCGCCATGACGGTCGCCGCGACCATCCCGCTCAACGCAACGAGCGATCCGACAGAAAGATCGATGCCGGACGTGATGATGACGAACGTCCCGCCCACCGCCGCGATGCCGACCACAGACACCTGCACCATGATGTTGGTCAGCGTGCTCGTCGTAAGAAACTCGGGCGATGCAATCGACAACGCAATACAGATGATGACGAGCGCCGCGAACAAAGGTCCGATGCCGCTCCTCAACTGACGGATCACACGGCGCGACAGCGCCTCCGTATCCGAACGATCGGCTGCCGTGGAGGTCATGCGCCTGCTCCTGTCGTTGCCCACTGAATGACCGTTTCCGAATCCGCCTTGTCGCGCGCGATCTCGGTCACGATGCTGCCGCGATACATCACCAGCACGCGATCCGACATGCCCAGCAACTCCGGCAGCTCCGAACTCACCATGACGACCGCCGCGCCCGCGCGCGCCATCGTCACCATGTGCGCGTAGATCTCCGACTTCGCGCCCACGTCGATGCCGCGCGTCGGTTCATCGAGCATGATGACGACCGGACTCGTCGCCGTCGCGCGGCCGAGAATCACCTTCTGCTGATTGCCGCCCGAAAGCGTTCCCGTGATCTGCAACACCGAAGACGCACGCACGCCGAAGCGCGCACTCGCTTCCTGCGCGAGCCTGCGCTTCTTCGCGCGGCTCACGAAGCCGCCGCTCGCCAGCGCCTTGAGGCTCGACAACGCGACGTTCTCTTCGATATTCGCCTCCAGCACCAGCCCTTCGAGCTTGCGATCCTCCGACGTATAGACAAGCCCATGACGCACGCCTTGCGTCGGCGAATGATTGCTGACCTTCTTCCCCTTGACGAGGATCTCGCCGCTCGTCACCGGCAACGCGCCGAAGATCGTCTTCAGCAGCTCGGTGCGCCCCGCACCCGCGATGCCCGCAATGCCGACGATCTCGCCCGCGCGCACCGTGAAGCTCGCATTGCGCAGAAGCGGCGCGCTCGCGAGATTGCGCACTTCGAGCACGACCGGACCATACTCGCGCGGCTCCCACGGATAGAACGATTCGAGATTGCGCGCGACCATCGCCTGCACGAGATCGGCTTCGGTCCATGCGGACATCGGGCGCGCGCCGACGGTCGCGCCATCGCGCATCACGACAGCGGAATCCGCAAGCTCGAACACCTCCTCCAGATGATGCGAGATGAAGATGATGCCCATGCCTTCCGCGCGCAAGCGGCGCACGACCGCATACAGATTCTCGATGTCGTGGCTTTGCAGCGCGGCAGTCGGTTCGTCCATCACGAGGATGCGCGCATCGCGTGCAATCGCCTTCGCCACTTCGACGAGTTGCCGCTTGTTCAACGGCAGATCGCCGAGCCGCATCCAGGGCGGCACGTTGTCGAGGCCGACGCGCGCGAGCGCTTCGCGCGCCATCGTGTTCGCCTCGCGCATCATCACGAAGCCGTTGCGCGAAGGCATGCGGCCGAGGAACAGATTTTCCGCGACCGTCATGTCGTTGATGAGCGAAAGCTCCTGATAAATGACGGCCACGCCCGCATCGATTGCCGCATTCGTGCCACGCGCGAGCGGCATGCCGTCGATCTCGATCGTGCCTTCGTCGGGTTCATATGCGCCCGACAACACCTTCACGAGCGACGACTTGCCCGCCCCGTTTTCGCCGACGATCGCCATCACGTGACCCGCCTGCAACTCCAGGCTTACGCCACGCAGCGCCTTCACGCCGGGGAAGCTCTTGACGATGCCCTGCATGCGCAACAACGGCTTCGCCGCGTGCGAAGCCGTGTGCGCGAGTGCTGCCGTTTCGACTGTCATGTCGCGCGTTCCGGTTGGCCTTACTGCTTCACTTCCTCGGACCACAGGCCGTACTTCTTCACTTCGTCCGAATCGATGTTCGACTTGTCGATGAGCATCGTCGGCCACGCATAGTTCGCGGGCACGTCCTTCTTCGCGTTGTAATCCGCGATGAACTGCAGCGACTTCGCCGCCATCTGGATCGGGTTCTGCGAGATCGTCGCATCCTGCTTGCCCGCGCGAATCGCGGACAGCGCCTGCGCGGTGCCGTCCGCGCCGATCACGAGAATGTGCTCCTTGTCGCCCAGCGGCTTGTAGCGGCCCGCATTGTCGATGGCCTTTTCCGCGCCCACCGTGTTGTCATCGTTGGCGCCGAACACCGCATCGATCTGCGGGAATTTCTGCAGGATGCTCGTCATCGCGTTGAGCGACTTCTCCTGGTCGAACGCGCCTTCCTGACGCGCGACGACCTTGATGTTCGGATACTTCGCGATCTCTTCGCTGAAGCCCTTTTCGCGATCCGTCGCGGCGGTCGTGCCGACAAGACCGATCAGGTCGACCACGTTGCCCTTCTCTTCGCCATAGCGCTTCTTCAGTTGCTCGGCGATCCACTTCGCTCCCGTCTGCCCGAGCGCGACGTTATCCGATGCAACGAAGGACGTGACCTTGCCGCCGTCCGAGCCGCGATCGAGCGTGAAGACGGGTATGTTCATCGAGTTGGCTTTCTCGACAGCGGGAATGATCGCCTTCGAATCGATCGGATTCAGCACGAGCGCCGTCACGCCCTGACTCAGCAGATTGATCGCATCGTTGACCTGCTGCTGCGCGTCGCCGTTCGCGTTGGTCTGCACGAGCTCGAAGCCCTGATCCTTCGCGCCGCGCTCCACGCCCGCCTTCAATCCGACGAAAAACGCGTTGTTCAAAGTCGCGATCGAAAAGCCGATCTTCGTCTTGCCGCCCGCCGAGGTTGCGGCCGGCGCACTCGCCGGCGCGCTAGCCGCCGCGTTCGCGCCCGATGCCGCGTTGGTGCTGCTTGTCGACGACGAGTTGTCGCTCTTCGAGCATCCGCTCAACGCGGCCGCCGCGCAGAGCAACGCCGCGCCCGTGGATTTGCCGAACGTTCCCCAACTGTCGAATCTTGCCGAGCTCCAGGCCATGACTGTCTCCGTTGTACGAGTTGTTCAATGCGATTTGTTCTTGCGATGAGGCATCGCTTCCCGTCACGCGCGTATCAGCGATCCTCCGTATTGCGCTTGCCGTATGTCTTGAACTTCTCCAGCACTTCTTCCATCTGTTGATCGGAAAGCAAAGGCGGTGCGCCGATCTGCAACGCCAGCAGATATTGCTTCGCGAGCACTTCCACTTCATGCGCGAGCCACACGGCGCGCGAGAGATCGGTGCCGAGCGCGATCACGCCATGATGCGCGAGCAGACATGCGCGACGCTCGTCCAGCGCGGCAAGCGCGTGATCCGACAATGCCTGGCTGCCGAAGATCGCATAAGGCGCGCAACGTATCGACTTGCCGCCCGCCGCCGCGACCATGTAATGCAGCGCGGGAATGTCGCGGCCATGAATGGCGAGCGCGGTCGCGGCGATCGAATGCGTATGCACGACCGCATGAATATCGTCACGCGCGCGCAGGATGTCGCGATGAATGCGCCATTCCGACGACGGCCGTGCGATACGAAGAATGTCGGCATCGTCGGTAACGTCGAGCGGCAGCCACACGATCTGTTGCTCGTCGAGCTCGCGCGCCGACACGCCGCTCGGCGTGACAAGAAAGCCATCGCGATACCGCGCGCTCACATTGCCCGAGGTGCCCTGATTGATGCCGAGCCGCTCCATTTCGAGCGACGTATCGACGATCGCGCGGCGCAACGCGCTTTCATCGGCCGCGATCATGCGGCGGTCCCCTCTGCGTCGAACAGCGTGCGCAACGAGCGCTCGAACGGCGCGCGCACGATGCCGCGTTCCGTGATGAAGCCGCTGACGAGCGCATGCGGCGTCACGTCGAACGCGGGATTGCGCGCCTGCATCGCATCGGGCGCGATGCGTCGTCCGGCGAGATGCGTGATTTCCTCGGCGTCGCGCTCTTCGATTTCGATGCGCGATCCGCTTGCCGTTTGCAGATCGAGCGTCGATGAAGGACACGCGACATAGAACGGAATGCCGTAGTGATTCGCTGCGATGGCAAGTCCGAGCGTGCCGATCTTGTTGGCGAAATCGCCGTTCGCCGCGACGCGATCCGTCCCGACGATCACGAGATCGACGAGCCCTTGCGACATGATCGATGCGGCCGCGCTATCCATGATGAGCGTGACGTCGACGCCCGCCTGCTGCAGTTCGAACGCGGTAAGCCGCGCGCCTTGCAGAAGCGGACGCGTTTCATCGGCGTAGACCTTGAACGCGAGGCCCGCGCGACGCGCCGCATAGATCGGCGCGGTGGCCGTGCCGATGCCCGTCGTCGCGAGCGCGCCCGCATTGCAGTGCGTGAGCACGCCGATGCCTTCGCGTATCAACGGCATGCCATGCTCGCCGATGCCTTCGCACAGCGCGCGATCTTCATCGTGGATTCGCTTCGCTTCTTCGACGAGCGCCGCGTGAAGCGTCGCGCTATCTTTCGCGTCGATATCGCGTGCGTGACGCAGCATGCGCCGCACGCCCCAGCTCAGGTTCACCGCGGTAGGCCGCGCCGCTTCGAGCCAGTTCGCATGACGTTCCAGCTCCGCGCGATACAGCGCGACGGGAAGCGTCGTCGAATCACGCATCGCGATGCAAAGCCCGTACGCCGCCGCCACGCCGATAGCCGGCGCCCCGCGCACGCGCAACTCGCGGATGGCGCGCCATACCGCTTTCACGTCGGCGATGTTCTCCACGACGATCTCATGCGGCAGACGCGTCTGATCGAGCAGCAGCAGATCGCCGTCGCGCCATTCGATCGTCGGGGGAAGCGTGCTGAACAAGGGCTGCGAAGCCATGAAGTCTCCTGTCACATCGTCGCGGTGTCGCGCTGAATTTCGCGCGCGAGCACCGCAACGTGTTCGATATCGCCGAACGTTGCGCGTCCAACGAGCAACGCTTCCGCGCAACGCAGGCAACGCACTTCGATACGCGCGCGCGCCTCGACATCCGGAATGCGCGTGATCTCCGCCACCTTCGCCATGCCGACGATGCGGCGAATCATCTTGCAGCCCGCGAAGCCCAGCGTATCCGCCAGCAAACGCCGCATGAAATGCGCGCGATACGCGCTGAGCGCGCGGCTTTCCGCTTGCCCGCCGATGAAGCGCCGCTTGCTGCGGCTCTCGTGATCGCGCCACAGTTCGAGGAACTGCGCGCTGAAGCCGGTCCAGATGCGCGTCATCTGTTCGAGCAGCCATTCCTGATACGCGACGGGATCGCGTCCGTCGATGCGGCCGTGCCAGTCGCGCGAGAAATATGCGAGCAGCAGATTCGCGATGAGCGCGCCGACGTCGAAGCCCATCGGTCCATAGAACGCGAACTCCGGATCGATCACGAAGGTTTCGTCTTCGTTGACCATGATCGAGCCGGTATGCAGATCGCCATGCAGCAAGGTCTCGGCGTGATTTATGAACGCCCACTTCATGTCGGCGGCCGCGATGCGCAAAGGCTCGTGCGTTCGCAACCTTTCGATCGCGGCCTTCGGCAAGGCGGGGCTATACATGTTCGACGGATGATCCTCGAACGGATACGTGAAGACGAGATCCTCGGTGATCTTGCATAGCTCCGCGTTGACCGCGGCGCTCGCGGCCTGCTTCTTGATATCGGGCGCGAGAAAGAGATCTGAGCCGTAGAACAGCGTATGCGCGAGATAGCTCGACAGATGATTCGCGAGACGCGGATACGTCGTGCCATCCATCAGACCTTGACGCAGAATGCGATGCGACGCGAGATGCTGCATCACCATCAGAAAGCGCTTGCTGTCGGCGTGATAAACCTTCGGCACATGCTGCGGACACAGCGCGCCGAAGCGCCGCAACGCCGCGACTTCATGCTCCATGCGCTGACATGAAAGCGGCCACGTCTTGCCGACGAGCCGCAGGAACGGCGGCGCCTGCTTGACGACGACACTGCGCTGCGGCGTCTTCGCGTTGGTCACGAAGTACACATAGTTCAGATTGCCATCGCCGACTTCGACGACTTCGAGATCGTCGGGCTCGCCCAGCAACGCGCGCACGTCGGGCACGCCGCCGAGATAGGCAGCGAGTTCCTGCGCGGTGAAAGCTTCAAACTCCATCGGTGTCTCCTCCGATGTTGCCCGTGCGCGCATCCCAGTCAGCGACGCTTGCGCACCAGATCGAACTTGAAGATGCTCGTGTTGTAGTAGTCGTTGCTATAGCAAAGCGGCTCGCCGCTCTGATCGAAATCCACTTCGTCCAGCAGCAGAAACAGACCGAAACCGTCGCCCAGTTCGGGCAGATCGCGCGGCGTGAGAATGGTCGGCTGTATCGACGTATGTGTATGCGACAGCCGCCGTCCCGTGCGCTCGAACATGCCGAAAAGCGATTCGCCCAGATCGCCTTCGGCCGCATCGAACACGCGCTTCGGGATCGTGTCGATGCAATACGCGGCGATGGCGTCGTCCGCGCGCCGCACGCGCTCGATTCGCACGCATGGATCGCCGGGCCTGATCGCGAGCTTTTCCGCGAGACTTTCCGATGCGGCGACGGTGTCCGTGTGGATGCGACTCGTCGATGGCACTGCGCCCACGCTGCGAATCATGTCCGTCACCGACATCAGATCATCGAGTCCGCCGTGCAGCTTCAGCGAAATTTGTCTGATGAAGGTGCCCTTGCCTTGCTGACGCGACAGCAAGCCATGCGAGATCATCTGCGCAACCGCTTCGCGCAAGCTCGACCGTCCGACGCCGAGCAGCTCGCAAAGCTCTATTTCAGTGGGAATCTGGTCGCCGGGCTTGAGCTTGCGCTCGCGGATCATGGCGAGGAGCGACTCCTGGATCTTGTCGCTCATCGATCGCTCGACGCTCAGTCGCATGAGGCTCTCTCGGATGACAGTCCATGAAATATACATCAGACGTCTGATGTTTCCGTAGGGACTTTCCCGAAGCGTTTACTGCTTTATACAAGCGGCTTTCTTTGCGCACGTGCAGCATGAAAAAGCCCGTCGCGCGCAATGCGACGGGCTTTGCGGTGCACGATTTTTCGCCGCTCAGGCGAGCCAGGCGACGTCGATGTAAGGCGCGATGTTTTTCATCGCGCGCTCGACGTAGTCTTCCTTCTCGCCGACGGGCGCGACGTAATGCATCGCACTGCGCGCCGCTTCGACGCCTTCGAACCGCGCGATCACCCACGCCGCGAGATATTGCGATGCGAGGCACCCACCCGCCGTCGCGACATTGCCGTTTGCGACGAACGGCTGATCGAGCGTGCGCACGCCCGCTTCCTCGACCCACGGCTTGGTCGTCAGATCGGTGCAGGCGGGGACGTCCCGAAGAAGTCCGAGCTTCGCGAGGACGAGCGTGCCCGAGCATTGCGCCGCCAGCAACTGACGCGCGGGATCGAGCCTGATGCGCGCCATCAGCGATTGATCCGCGACGACTTCGCGCGTGAGCATGCCGCTGCCGACGATCACGGCATCGGCATGCGCGGCGTCTTCGAGCGTGGCTTGCGCTTTGAGCACGACGCCGTTCATCGAACGCGCTTCGTCCGATGGACATGCAATCGACACCTTCCAGCCAGGCTTTTTCACGCGATTGAGAATGCCGAGCGCGATCAGTGAGTCGAGTTCGTTGAAGCCGTCGAACGTGAGAATGGCGATATGCATGATGTTCTCCTTTCATCGCATGGAACGCATGAGTGCATGCTACGGCGCGAGACGAATACAATCAAACAATTGTCATGGATACATCGGGAATGGGCGCTCATGCCGAAACCACCGCGCTACAAGCAGATCGTCGACAGGTTCGTCGATGACATTCGTTCCGGCCGCCTCAAGCCCGGCACGCGTCTGCCGACGCATCGCGAGCTGGCCGCGCGCGAGCGGCTCGGCATCGTGACCGCGACGCGCGTGTATGCCGAACTGAACGCGATGGGACTCGTCAGCGGCGAAACGGGACGCGGTACGTTCGTGAAGGAAACGACGCTTTCGCGAGCGCTCGGCATCGATCAGGTCGCGATCGCCGCGGACATGGTCGACCTCGACTTCAACTACCCCGCGCTCGCCGGCCAGGCGGAACTGTTGCGCCGTGCGTTGCGGCAGTTGTCATCGGCGGGCGATCTGGAAGCGCTGTTGCGCTATCAGCCGCATGGCGGACGCGCACGCGATCGGGCGACGGTCGCGCGTCATCTCGCGCGCCGTGGTCTCGATGTGAGCGCGGATCGCGTGATGCTCGTCGATGGCGCGCAGCACGGCCTCGCCACGACGGTCATGGCGCTCTTGAAACCCGGCGATGTGGTCGCGGTCGATACGCTGACCTATCCCGGCTTCAAGCTGCTCGCCGACGCGCACCGGATCGAACTCGCGCCGATACGCGCATCGGGCACGGGCCCCGATCCCGACGCGCTCGAGGCGTTGTGCAAGCGGCGCCGCGTGCGCGCGGTCTACACGATGCCGACGCTGCACAATCCGCTCGGCTGGGTGATGACGGCGACGCGGCGCAGGCAACTGGCAGCGCTTGCGCGCAGGCATGGCTTTTTCATCATCGAGGATGCGGCCTATGCCTTTCTCGCCGATGACGCTCCGCCGCCGCTCGCCGCGATCGCGCCGGAACTGACGGTGTACGTATCCGGCTTTTCGAAGAACGTGGCGACGGGACTGCGTGTCGGCTATGTCGTCGCGCCATCCGAATGGGTGCCGAAGATCGAGCGCGCCATCCGCGTGACGACGTGGAACACGCCGGGCGTCATGACGGCCATCGCGTGCGGCTGGCTCGCGGACGGCACGGTCGAGAGACTCGAAGCGGAAAAGCGCGCGGATGCGTCGATGCGCCAGCTCATCGCGGCGCGTGCGTTGGGGCGTTTGAAGCGCGTGACGCATCCGGCGTCGTACTTTCTGTGGCTGCCGATGCCCGAGGAAGTGCGCGCGGATCGCATCGCGGCGGCGCTGATGGAAGAGCGGATTTCGGTATGGACGGCCGAGCCGTTTTGCACGGCGGCGCAGGTGCCGCATGCGCTGCGGCTGGCGCTGGGATCGGTGGATGTGGCGACGTTGGGCGACGCGTTGGGGCGCGTCGCCGAAGTCGTGGCGAGGTATGCGTATTGAACCTGAAGCAACCGCAAAAGCAATAGCGTAATAATCGCCCAATAAACCAATTCGGCGAACCGCATTTTCCGGATAACGAAATAAACTATCCGCCGCGAGGGGTCCTTTCCCGCATCGCAAATCCGAACGCGCGAAAGAAAGCAAGCCGAATTTACCGCCATCCGCCCATCGGCACGGAATTAATACTCACGCAATAAATCCGCGAATGCACAACCGGTCATTTGTCGTACTTATGCCCATAACGGCTTACGATCCAGTCAATAATCCCCGGCATGCCGCCCCGACGCGCTTCATCGGCGGCCCAAGCCTCTAAAAATCTTCTCGAACAGCAAACGATTGCGGCCGTATTTGTGTTCCAATTGAGCGATTAATCCGTCGCAAAAAACCCGATATCTCCGCGACTCGAAGATCGCGAATCCATCGATTGGAAATACCCTATGCGGACTCAATACGAGGCGTCGACACCGGAAAAGAAAATCAAGGCGGAACATACGCGTCAGGCGCATTTCCAGCGATGGTTCGCCACGTTCGCCAGCCTCGCCCATTCGCGGCTCCCGCTTAACGCTTATCTGCAGAAAGTCACTGACACGCTGAGAGAAGTCGCGGGCGTCGCGTCCGCCGTCGTGGAATGGATCGAGGGCGACACGCTCCACTACCGCGCGGCAAGCGGCAAGGCGGCGGCGCACATCGGCGTGCGGCTGCCCACGGCCGGCAGTCTGTCCGGGCTTTGCATCACGCGCCAGCAAGCGCTCATCTGCCGCAATTCGGCGACGGATCATCGCGTCGACCGCGCGGCGTGCAAAGCCGTCGGCGCCGTGTCGATGGTCGTCGCGCCCGTCGTCTACGAAGGCCGCTCGGTCGCCGTGCTGAAGCTCATCTCCGGTGAAGTCGACTATTTCGGACATTCGGACATCAGCATCCTCGATGCGTTTTGCGCGTGCATCGCGGAAACCATCGCGCGCGAGGAGATCGCGCAGGAAAATCGCGCGCTGCTGCGGGAGAAAGCCAGCGTCGCCGCGGATCTCTCCGTCGAGTCGTCGCTGCGCATCGAATACGAGAAGAAGCTCGCCGACGCCCTGCGCCGCCGTCAGACCGTGCTCGACAACGCGCACGTCGCATTCGTATCGATGGACGAAGCCGGCATGGTCGTCGAATGGAACGAGGCCGCGAGCGTGCTTTTCGGCTGGAAACATCGCGAAGTCGCGGGCCGGGAACTCGCGTCGTTCATCGTGCCGGAACGCTTTCGCGACGCACACCGCACGGGCCTCACGCGCTATCTCGCGACGGGCGAGGCGCGCATCATCAACACGCGCGTCGAGTTGCCCGCGCTGCGCCGCGACGGCACCGAGTTCGCCGCCGAGCTGACGATCAGCGAAGTCTGGTACGAAGGCCAGCGCCAGTTCGCGTGCTTCGTGCACGACATCACCGACCGGCACGTCGCGAACGAGGCGAACGAACGGCTGCGCCTGCTCATCGATTCGGTGAGCGACTACGCGATCTGCATGCTCGACCAGAACGGCTACGTGCGCTCGTGGAACGAAGGCGCGCGCGAGATCTACGGCTTCACGGCGGCCGAAGCGATCGGCCGGCATTTCGCGCTTTTCTACACCTCGGACGAACACGGCCGCGACCGTCCGACCGACGATCTCGCGCTCGCCGCGAAGCGCGGCCGCGTCGAACACGAGGACTGGCACGTTCGCAAGGACGGCACCGAGTTCTGGGCGCACGTCATGCTGAGCGCGCTGCCCAACAAGAACGGCGGCGCGCAAGGCTTCGTCAAGATCACGCGCGACATGACCGCGCGGCGGCGTCTCGAAGAACTCGAAGCGTCGAGCCGGCGCATGAACGAGTTCCTCGCGCTGCTCGGCCACGAGTTGCGCAATCCGCTCGCGCCGATCCGCAACGCGGTCAGCATCCTCAAGCTGAAATCGTCCGACGACGCCGACGTGATCCGCAGCCGTCAGATCGTCGACCGCCAGCTCGCGCATCTGACGAAGCTCGTCGACGATCTGCTCGAAGCGGGGCGCGTCAGCTCGGGCAAGATCCGTCTTTCGACGGACATCGTCGATATCGCGGATGTCGTGCACCTGAGCGTCGAGGCGAGCCAGCCATCGTTCGACGAGCGCGGACAGCGCATCGACATTCAGGACAGCGGCCAGCCGCTTTTCGTCAACGGCGATCCGACGCGGCTCGTGCAGGCGCTCAACAATCTGCTCAACAACGCGTCGAAATTCAGCCCGCACGGCTCGACCATCACGCTCGAAGTCGGCCCGCGCGGGGGCACGGTGCTGGTGCGCGTCATCGACGAAGGCCGCGGCATCTCGCCCGAAGCGCTCGGCACGGTGTTCGATCTGTTCGTGCAGGAGCATCCGCCGGGCGCGCATGCCGACGAAGGCGGGCTCGGCATCGGCCTCACGCTCGTGCGCGCCATCGCGGAACTGCACGGCGGCCACGTCGAGGCGAAAAGCGGCGGCGCCGGACGAGGCAGCGCGTTCTCGCTGTGGCTGCCGCTCGCCGAGCCGCCCGCGCGCGGAACGCCTGCGAGCGGCACGCCGGCCGCTACGGCGGGACGTCAGCTCGATGTGCTCGTCGTCGACGACAATCGCGATTCCGCCGACAGCATGACGCTGCTCGTCGACATGCTCGGCCACAACGCGCGCGCCGCCTACGACGGGTCGCACGCGCTCGAATCGTTCGAAGCGGCGCGGCCGCAGGTCGTGCTGCTCGATCTGTCGATGCCCGGCCTGACGGGTTTCGACGTGATCCGCCGCATGCGTGACGATGGCAAGCACGTCATCGTCGCGGCGATGACGGGCCTCGGCTCCGACGAGGACATGGCCCGCACGCGCGCCGCCGGTTTCGACGCGCATCTCGTCAAGCCGGTAGATCTTCCGGAGCTGGAGCGCGTGCTGGCGCTGGCGGGGCGCGTCTGACGCGTTGCGGCGCGCCCGGCAGGGCGCGCGCGCGCGCGGGCGTTTTCGTCAGCCGATATGGCAGCTTCAGCACAGGCCAGAACCTGCCGTTCGCATCGCGCGCGGACGAGAGCACGTCGGCGAGGAAATCGCTGTCGTCGAGAAATTCGTCGACGCGCATCGCCGGCGCGGCGCCCGCGATTGCCCTCGCCGCCGTCGCTTTCGGCCGAACGGCGGATTGCTTTCGCGCGGTCATCCGGTCGGCGCGACCGGGCTCGCGCAGATCGTCGAGTTGACGCAGCAGTTGCGCGGCCGGGCGGGCGCGCGGCAACGGCCAGACGCGAAAGTCGCGCTCGCCGAGCATAACGGCGGTCAGCTCGCAGGCGATTCCGCCGTCGCGCTGGTCACGATTCTTTCGACGTAACCTGCGCCGTCTCCACCGTCACATTCCCCCGCTCTTCGAAGCGCGCGAGCACCGGCGCTTCGGCCCATGCATCTGTGACGAGCGTCCAGTTGCGTTCCAGCGGCGTCCAGTGCTGCTGATTCGCGCGCTCCAGCTTGTTCGACGTGACGAGCACGAACACGCCCGCCGCCTGGCCCGCGATGCATTCCTTCAGAAACGCCTGCTCCGCCGTCGCCTCGCACAGCCCGCGGCCCGCGACGACACCATCCGCGCCGAGAAACGCCTTGTCGAACGTGACGCGCGTGAGCGCCACCTGCGCGATCGGTCCGAGCGTGCTCATGCTCGATGGCCGCACGTCGCCGCCGATCAGCGTCACGCGCACATCCGCCGCCGCGAGCGTGTTCACCGCCAGCAGATTGTTCGTCACGACGTGAATCTCGGTGCGCCCGGCGAGGCAGCGCGCGAGCGCGGCGGTCGTCGTGCCGCCGTCGAGAAAGATCGTGTCGCCGTCCTGAACGTGACGCGCCGCCGCGCGCGCGATCGCTTCCTTCTGCTCGCGATAGCTCTCGCGCCGCGTATCGAGCGATTCTTCCGGCTCGTGCATCCCGACCGACGCCGCGCCGCCATACGTGCGCACGATGCGTCGTTCGTCGGCGAGCGCGCGCAGGTCGCGGCGCACCGTCGCCTCCGACATGCCGAAGTGCTCGCACAGCGCGGCGACATCGTTCATGCCGGAGAGCACGGCCTTCAACATGGCTTCGCGGCGTTTCTCGACTTTCATCCTGTTCCTTTCTTTTGACGGTTCTGGCGGCGACGCACAGTGTAGCGAACCGGCCGGGTCCGTCGAATGCTCGCGGTTCGTGTCGAGCGCACGGCCGATATTTTGATCGATTTGGTCATTCGAACAGTCGGAATGATCGACATCGATCAGAGTAAACGCCTAGAACGACCAAATTGCGCAAAACCGACGGGAGGACTACACTGCGCTTTGATCGATTCGATCAATCGATGATCGAATCGGACAAAGACCACTCAGGAGACTTCATGGCTCAACTTCACATCAAGCGCGCCGTCGAGCGCGTTCCTGGCGGGATGATGATCGTCCCGTTGCTCATCGGCTCGCTGATCGCGACGTTCATGCCGGGCATGCCGAAGTTCTTCGGCTCGTTCACGAACGCGCTCTTCACCGGCGCGCTGCCGATTCTCGCGGTGTTCTACGTATGCATGGGCGCCAGCATCGACGTGAAGGCGACGCCTTATCTGCTGAAGAAAGGCGGCGCGCTGTTCGTGACCAAGGTCGGCACGGCAATCATCGCGGGCATCGTGCTCGGGCATTTCCTGGGCGAGCAGCCGATTTCATCGGGACTGTTCGCGGGCATTTCGACGCTCGCCGTCGTCGCCGCGATGAACGACACCAACGGCGGCCTCTACATGGCGCTGATGGGCCAGTACGGCCGCTCGGAAGACGTGGGCGCGTACACGATCATGTCGCTCGAATCGGGCCCGTTCCTGACGATGGTCACGCTCGGCGTCGCCGGTTTGTCCGCGTTTCCGTGGCCGACGCTCGTCGGCAGCATTCTGCCGCTCGCGGTCGGCATGCTGCTCGGCAATCTCGATCGCGAGATGCGCGAGTTTCTCGGCCGCGCCGTCCCGGTGATGATTCCGTTCTTCGCGCTGGCGCTCGGCGCGAGCCTCGATCTGCACAAGGTCTGGCAAGCCGGTTTGCTCGGCATCGGACTGGGTTTCGCGGTCGTCATCGTGACGGGCATTCCGCTCTATTTCGCGGATCGTCTGACGGGCGGCACGGGCGTGGCGGGCGCGGCGGCAGCGAACACCGCGGGCAACGCGGCGGCCGTTCCGGCGCTGATCGCGGCGGCGAATCCGGTGTACAACGAGGCGGCCAAGTCGGCGACGCTGCTCGTCGCGGCGTGCGTCGTCGTGACGGCGATCGTGTCGCCGATATTGACCGCATCCATCGCGAAACGCGTGAACGCTCGGCGCGATGCGGGTTCGTCCGCGAAGGCTCGGGGGGCCACGCAATGAAGAGTTTGCTGATCGTCGCCGACGATCTGTCGGGCGCGGCCGATTGCGCGATCGCGTTCGCGGCGGCGGGCCGCAAGACGGTCGTGTCGCTCGACGCGGGCGCATCGGACGCGAACGCGACCGTCGTCGCCGCCGACACCGACACGCGCCGCCTCGCGCCCGCCGACGCCGCGAAGCGCACGGCCGACGCGTGGCACGCGTTGCGCGCGCCGGGCCGGCGTCTCTACAAGAAGATCGATTCGACGTTGCGCGGCAACTGGGCCGCCGAAGTCGCGGCGCTGACGCGCGTCGCCGGTCCGGCGATCGTCACGCCCGCGTTTCCCGCGACGGGCCGCACGGTGCGCGATGCGCGCGTGTTCGTGCGCGGCGTGCCGCTCGAAGACACGGAAACGTGGCAGCTCGAACACGCCGGGCAGCATGCCGGCTTGCGCGAGTTGCTGGACGCGGTCGGCCTGCGCGCCGCGCATGTTCCGCTCGATGCGTTCCGCGCCGCGCCGCAGGAAGTCGCGCTGATGATCGCGTCGGCGGCGGCGTCGGGCAATGGCATCGACGCGATCATCGTCGATGCCGAAACCAGCGACGATCTCGCATCGCTCGCACGCGTGAGCGCTTCCGTCGATGAGCCGTTCTTCTGGGTCGGCTCCGGCGGACTCGCCCGCGAACTCGCCGCGCTGCCCGATCTCTTCGATACCGACGCTTCCACGCAGTCGGCGAGCATTATCGAACCGGCGCAAGGCCCGATTCTCGCGCTCGTCGGCAGCCTGTCGGCCATCTCCGAACGTCAATGCGCGCTGCTGTGCGCCGAAGCCGGCGTGTGCGAAATGATCGTGCCGCCCGCCGTGTTGCGCGACGGCGCGCGTCATCCGCAATGGCAAACGTGGAGCGCGCGCATCGGCGACGCGGTGCGCGGCAAGGAAGACGCGATCGTGCGAATCGGCCGCGACGACGCGTTCGATCCCGCCGAGGGCGCCCGCTTGTCGAACGCGCTCGCCGCGCTCGTCGCGCCGCATTTCGATGCGCTCGGCGGGCTGATCGCGACCGGCGGCGAAACGGCGCGCGCGATGCTCGCCGCCGCGAACGTCGGCAGCCTTGAACTCGTGCGCGAAATCGAAGCGGGCGTCGCGCTCGGACGGCCATCGAACGGCAAAGGGCCGTCGGTCGTCACCAAGGCCGGCGCGTTCGGCAGCGAGCACGCGCTGCTCGGCGCGTACCTGCATTTGCGCGGCGCGGATATTCCCCTCGCGCGTTGAAGCGCGTTGAAAACAGACATCACCAGACGAAAATCATGAGCAACTATCTCCCCGTAATCGGCATCACGATGGGCGACGCAAGCGGCGTCGGACCGGAAGTCGTCGTCAAGAGCCTCGCGCACGACGCGGTCTACAAGCAGTGCCGTCCGCTCGTGATCGGCGATGCGCGGCGTCTCGAACGCGCCAACGAAATCGTCGGCGGCAAGGCGACGGTGCGGCGCATCAAGGACGCGACCGAAGCGCGCTACGAGCCGGGCGTGATCGACTGCATCGACCTCGGTCTCATTCCCGACGACCTGCCCTTCGGCGAACTGTCGGCCGTTGCGGGCGATGCGGCTTACCAGTACATCGCGCGCGCCGTGGAACTGGCGCAGGCGAATCAGATCGACGCGATCTGCACCGCGCCGCTCAACAAGGAAGCGCTGCACGCGGGCGGCCACAAGTTTCCGGGCCATACGGAAATGCTCGCGCATCTGACGGGCGTGGAAGAAGTGTCGATGATGCTCGTCGCGCCGCAATTGCGCGTGATTCACGTGACGACGCATATCGGCATCATCGATGCGATCCGCAAGATCGAGCCGGGTCTCGTGCAACGCACGATCGAGCGCGGCAACGCGACGCTCGTGAAGGCGGGCATCGCGAAGCCGCGCATCGGCGTGTGCGGGATCAATCCGCACGCGGGCGAGAACGGTCTGTTCGGTTACGGCGAGGAAGAGGAAAAGATCATTCCCGCGGTGAAGCTCTTGCAGGAACGCGGCCTCGATGTGACCGGCCCGCTGCCCGCCGATACGCTGTTCTATCGCGCGGGGCGTGGCGACTTCGATCTCGTCGTCGCGATGTATCACGATCAGGGTCACGGTCCGGTGAAGGTGCTCGGTCTCGAAGCGGGCGTGAA
This sequence comes from Caballeronia zhejiangensis, assembly GCF_022879815.1. Lineage (NCBI taxonomy): Bacteria > Pseudomonadati > Pseudomonadota > Betaproteobacteria > Burkholderiales > Burkholderiaceae > Caballeronia > Caballeronia zhejiangensis. Next base: position 827,036 of record NZ_CP084285.1, on the reverse strand, counting down.
CGTGACCGTCGGTCTGGATGTGATCCGCACGTCGGTCGATCACGGCACGGCGTTCGATATCGCGGGCAAGGGCATCGCCGATGAAGGCAGCATGCTCGAAGCGCTGCGTCAGGGCGCGGAGCTGGCGACGCGGCGTCAATGACGCATATGGCGTGATAATGGGCGCTCCATCGACTCAGGAGCGCCCGACATGACTTCCTCTCTCGATACGCTGCGCAGCCTATGGCGCATCGCCGGCTTGCCCGACGATGCGCTTTCTTTCATCGACCTTCCGGGTCGCGATCCGGTTTTCCCTTCCAGTTTCGCTGTCGGCACGGCGGCGCAGGCGACCATCGGCGCGGCGGCGCTCGCGGCGTGCGAGCTTGGTTTCGCGCGCGGCGTGGAGCGGCAGCGCGTGTCCGTCGACATGACGCACGCGGCGGTCGAATGCACCGGCGCGTTCACGGTGGACGGCAAGGAGCCGGAGACATGGGGACGCTTCTCCGGTCTCTATCGATGCGCCGATGGCTACGTGCGGATTCATGCGAACTTCGAACATCATCAGGATGGCGCGCTGCTTCTGCTCGGGCTCGATCCGCGCACCGCGACGCGTGAGGACGCCGAACGCGCGCTGCTTTCGTGGCGCGCGGGCGACTACGAGAACGCGGCGGCGGAGCGCGGTCTCGTCGTGACGATGCTGCGGACGTTCGACGAATGGGATGCGACGCCGCAGGGCCAGGCTATCGCCGCGCAGCCGTTGATGACGATCACGCGCATCGGCGATGCGCCCGCGCTTGCGTTGCCTTCTTTATCGGCGGATGCGCGTCCGCTCGATGGCCTGCGCGTGCTCGATTTCACGCGCATTCTCGCGGGGCCGGTCGGCGGGCGCGCGCTCGCCGCGTTCGGCGCGGACGTGATGCTCGTGAACGGGCCGCATCTGCCGAACATTCCGGCTATCGCGGATACGAGCCGCGGAAAACGATCGGCGCTGCTCGATCTTCGGTCGCCTTCGGATCGCGAGACGCTCTGGCATCTCATCGATGACGCGCATGTGTTCGCGCAGGGGTATCGGCCGGGCGGGATCGCGTCGCTGGGATTCGGGCCGGATGAAGTGGCGCGGCATCGGCCGGGCATCGTTTATACGTCGTTGAGCGCGTATGGCGCCGAGGGACCGTGGGCCGCGCGACGCGGTTTCGATTCGCTCGTGCAGACCGCGATGGGCTTCAACGCGGCGGAGGGAGAAGCAGCCGGCGAGAGCAAGCCGCGCGTCTTGCCGATGCAGATGCTCGACATGGCGAGCGGATTTTTGATGGCGTTCGGCGCGGCGGCGGCGCTGTGGAAGCAGCAGCGTGAGGGCGGAAGCTGGCATGTGGAGGTTTCGCTCGCGCAGACGGGACATTGGTTGCGCGGGCTCGGGCGTGTGGACGGCGGGTTCGCTATCGCAAAGCCGGATCTCGCGCCGTATATGGAGCGGTATGAATCGGGATTCGGTGCGTTGATGGCGGTGCGGCCGAGCGCGCAACTTGCGCGGACGCCGGCGGGGTATGCGAGGGAATCGGCGCCGCCGGGGACGGCGCAGGCGCGGTGGTGAGGGGTGGGCTTGCGCAGTCGAGCGAGTAACGACGGTCGATGGACCGCTTGGTCGACGGAGTCCTTACTTTTATTCAGATAAGTCTCCTTGCGCTCACTGTGATGTCCATCTAAAAGTCGTGGTCAGTGTCAACTCTCGGCCGATCGTCAGGCATTCCGCCTGACATCCCCGATTTCGCACGGATCACGCAATGGAAGCACAATCAAAGCGATCCACCGCCCTCGCGCGCTGGATCACGGGCAGGCAGAACTACTATCTCAAGGTGCGAGGCGCACCGCCGAGCGATGGCCTCTCGATCATCTCCGTCAAGGCGATCGAACGGCTAGGCAGTCCGTATCACATCACGATTGAACTGACCGCCAAGGTGGAACTGGCGCGCGCCGACTATCTCGGGCACAACGCGACGTTCAGCATCGAGCCGTTACCCGGCGACGGCACGCCGCGCGAGTGGAACGGCAACATCACGCGCTTCACACGAACTCGCAAGACGCGCGACTTCTGCGCGTATCGCGTCGTCGTCGAATCGCCGCTTGCGCGTTTGCGCATCACCAAGCGCTCGCGCATCTATCAGAACAAGACCGTGCCCGAGATCATCGAGACGATCTTGCGCGATCACGATTTCCTCACGCATCAGTTCGCGTTCAAGCTGCGGCGCAAGTTTCCGAAGCTCGTCTTTCACATGCAGCATCAGCTATCGGACTGGGCGTTCATTCATCTGTTGATGCGTCAGGCGGGGCTGTTCTGTTACACGCGCCCCGGCGATTTCGGCGATCAGGTCATCTTCGCCGATGACATCGATGGATACGACTATTCGCTGCGCGCCAACGTGCTCTATCGCGAGACTTCAGGGCTGGAAACGGGCCACGAAGCGGTCTTGTCGTTGCAGCAGCAGAGTGTGACCGTCGCGCAGTCGATCCGCGTTCGCGACTACAACCCCCTGCGTTCATGGGAGCCGATCGAAGCGCAAGTCAATCTCGCGCGCGACGATAAAACCACCTACGGACAGTCCTATACGTGGGGCAGCCGCCATCTCGACGCCGACGCCGCCAAGTTCGAAGCGCAACTGCGGCACGAAGAAGCGCTGTCCGGACAGATCCGTTTTGACGGCAAGAGCACGGTGTCGGCGTTCTGTCCGGGGCTGGTGGTGCGGCTCGACGAGACGCTGCCCGATGCGCCGCATGGCATGGTGCTGTCGGAAGTGATCCACGAAGCCGGACGCGACAAGTCGTATCACAACACGTTCCGGGCCATTCCTGCCGACCGCCCCTACCGGATTCCGATGCAGGAGCACTCCTGGCCGAAGATCGTCGGCACGTTGAGCGCGCGTGTTACCACGCGTGACGACAGCGATTACGCCGAGCTGGACGAGAACGGCCACTACACGGTGCGTTTCGACTTCGACACCGATCAATGGCCCAGAGGCGGCGAGAGCGTTCGCTTGCGGCTCGCGAAACCGTTCGCGGGCGCGAATCAGACGGGCTTTCACCTGCCGCTATTGCGCGATACCGAGGTCGGCATAGCCTTCGCGGGCGGCGAAGGCCAGTCCGTTGCCGCGCGAGTCGGTGAGGTTTAGCAGGCGTGAGGTTCGGTCGTGGACGGGGCAAAGCGACACGCAACTGAAGCTACATCTGTCGCGGCTGGCCGAGCTGGAATACCTGTTGATCCATCGCGCGGCGCGCGGTCAGGGCTTCGAACACGAGCTGATCTATGACGGTGGCAGTGATGATGCGCTGCATCTGTCGGGGCTGATCGACGTTGAGAAGTTGAAGTACGACGCGCAGCGGTCGGGGGTAAATGCAGAGCGGTCGGCCCCCGGTCGGGGTGCGGTCGGGCCGTGGTCGGTGGGGGGTCGGGGTGCAGAAAATCCCGTCAACGCTGATGGCACAAGGCCGAGGTCGAATGATCGCGTGAATGGCGCAAAAACGCATATCTGTGAACAAAATAATTCGGAGTGCGTCGTACCGTACTTACATGAGGCGCGCGCGTGATGACGGAAGAACACAAGCCGGTGGTGCGCCGTGCCAAGCGCCGCTTGAGGAAAAAGCGCAGCGAGGCGATCAGCAGCGTGGAGACGCTCGATAACGCGCTGATGATCTATGTGCGCTTGTATGTGGAATGGCTGGAGGCGACGGGTCGCACGGAACAAACGGTAAAAGGCCGCGCGGTGCGGCTTGAGCGGTTCGTTGGATGGTGCGAGGTGCGCGGTCTGAGTCAGCCCGAAGAGATCACGCGGGCGGTGCTGGAGGCGTATCAACGGTATCTGTACCTGTATCGGAAGAAGGATGGCAAGCCGCTGTCGATCCGCACGCAGGAGACGATGCTCACGCCGCTGCGCGGGTGGTGCAAGTGGCTGGCACGCGAGCGGTACGTGCAGTACAACGCGGCCTCGGAGCTGGTGTTGCCGCGTGCGCCGAAGCTGCTGCCGCGCGTGGTGCTGTCGGTGGTGCAGGTGGAGCGGCTGATGGCGCAGCCGGACGTGAGCGGGAACACGGGTGCGCGCGACCGGGCGATGCTGGAGGTGTTGTACAGCACGGGGATGCGTCGCATGGAGCTGATGAACCTGACGGTATCGGAGATCGATCTGGAAGGACGCACGGTGATGATTCGCCAGGGCAAGGGACGGCGCGACCGGTATATCCCGATGGGCGAGCGGGCGTGTTACTGGGTTCAGCGTTATCTGGATGAAGTCAGGCCGCACCTGGTGGTGCGCGAGGCGTGGACGCTGTTTCTGACGGATTACGGCGAGGCGTACAGCGGCAATCGGTTGACGGATCTGGTGAAGCGGTACATGGAGTTGGCGGGCATCGGCAACGGCGCGTGTCACGCGTTACGTCATGCGTGCGCGACGCACATGCTGGAGAACGGCGCGGACGTGCGGTTCATCCAGGCGCTGCTCGGTCACGCGGATCTGTCGAGCACGCAGATTTACACGCAGGTGGCGATCGGCAAGCTCAAGGAGATTCACGCGGCCACGCATCCGGCGAAGCTGACCGCTTCTCTCTTAGCTGCCATTGATGCCGAGGCGGACGAGGACGCGCAGTAAAAAGTGAAGGACGAAGAACCGGCGTCATCGACGGGACTGCGTGAGTGATGCGCCGAATAAAAGTGAAGAACGAGAAAGGCGCATCCAGAGAAGGAAGAACCGGCGTCGTCGACGCGGTGTCGTGAGTGAAGCCAAAGAAGGAAGTGCGGCCCTGCGGGCCGAAGCGCACGAAGGGCCGGGGGTAAATGCGCTGCGCACATTTAACATAACGCAAAGGCGCATTAGCGCATTCTGGCGGGCTGGTCTAGCAGCAAGGAACGCTTGCCACTGCCCAGCCCGCCAGAATGCGCTAATACGCGCTATGTCTTGCGCCCCCGGCCTTGCCGGGTGCGCGCTGCGCACAAGAATATTCCAGTGGCCGCGTCGCGGCCAAATCTGTTGAGCACGAACAAAGCATAGTCAGCGCGCACGCGCGAGTGTGTACAGCCCCGCCGGCGTAGCCTTCGGCCACGCGGGCACCCCCAAGGGGACCAGCGCCGCTCACGCGGCGAAATCAAAAGCAAATCCAAGTCAAAAGCGAGCGGCTAAAGAGGTAGCGGGCGATGCGCCTGCGCAAAAGTGGAGCGTCGGTCTGCGAGCGCCCTGTTCCGCCGAGTCTGCCGTCTGTCGTCGGCCTGCGGCCGCCGTTAGCCGTCAGCCACGGCGGCCTACGAGCAAGCTTTACTCGGAGAAGTCGCATAGTTCGGTCTACCGATGAGCGGCTAGAATCACGTCTAGGAAAAAAATTCTGTTGGCGAGCGCGCTTCTGGCTGTAGAGGCAAGCCAGATAAGGGATAGCGCCCCGCGTGCGCGGGGCGCGTGTCCTGGCGGTTTGTTTACAATCGGCATCGGTACTATGATCCGGGTAGCGGGCGGTTCATCAGCAAGGATCCGATTGGGCTGGCGGGTGGGATCAATGTTTATCAATACGCGCCCAACCCGATTGGGTGGATCGATCCGCTTGGGTTGACTGCGGCTGGTAGTCGCCATACGTCAGGTACTGCGAGACCACCACTTACAGGTGCGGCACCAAATTCGATTTACACGAAGAGCAACGCGACAGGAACTGTCGCAGTGCAGAATTCGGTCTACGATCACAATGGTGACCTAATTGGGCAAGTGGATTTTAAAGACCACGGTGGATGTGCATGCTCTGGCCATGCCCATTTATTTCATCCGCCAGGCAGTGCGGCGAGTGTGGCTGCGGCGCATGGTCCCGGTGCTCCTCATATTCCACCAGCCGATGTCCCTGCTGAATGGAAGGCAATTCCGCTGGGTATGACACCGGCGACACCTATTGGACAGTAGGAGGCCAAGATGTCTGAAGAAGAATTGAAAAAATTGCTGCATGACTATCACAACTTCGACGATGGTCTTGTAGTGTCGTTTGGTTTCTTTTATCCGGTAGGCGAGCCACCAGCAGCTCAAGCTATTTTTTACGCGAAGAACCATTCGGCTCCCGGCGATAGATGGGACACCGTTAAAATCGTCGTCAAAGATGTTGCGGAATTCAACGCGCAGTGGAAAGGGAATCAGCCGAACTCGATTTGCACGGGTGTGCACCTGGTGAAGTTCGATGACTTATGGTGCTTGGATGTTGACGGTGTATACGGAGATGTCGAGGATCCGAAATCAATTGAAGAGGTTCGGCGGATTGGTGACTGCTATGTGATTGGTCGTGATATTCACGTGTATATCAAAGATGATAGACAAGTTGACTTATACGCGAACTTGATAACACTCTAATTACGTAAGGAAAAGGGCCACATACGCGGCCTTTTGTGCGTCTACTCGGCGGTAATGGTGAGTCGCCCGTGTTCAACATTGATTCTCACGCGCTGCCCTGCTGCGAACCCGGCCTGCTCGATCCATCGCCCGGCGAGTTTGAGCCACGGAAAACACGGCGGCTCGGTTCGCTGCCAGTAGGGTTTGGTAGAGCGGCTCTCGCGCTGCGACTGCTGAACGGTCACGAAGCGTTCCGTATCGTGTGGACGTGCTTTAAGATTCGCTAGCTTCGCGGAACTGCGCCATCCGCGCGCCAAGAGCGACGAAAAACGAGCGTGGTGAACCGATGACCGTCAAGACCAAGCCCTTCGGGCGCTGCGCGGCCTTGACGGATTCGGGCGCGATGGGCGAAGACTTGCGCGAACGTGGCGCATCGGTGTGCTTCGGCCAAGTTCCGCCGCGTCTGCGGTCGGCCTGCGGCCGCCGTCAGCCACTGCGGGTAACGAGCAAGCGTTACTCGGACGAGTCGCATAGTTCGGGCTACCGATGAGCGTCTAGAATCGCGTCTACAAAAATAATTCTCTCGTGCATGAGCTCGTCGAGCTGGACGGCTTGCTGGATAAGGGACTGCGGCCTGCGCGCGAGGAGTTTGTGTCCAGGCGAAGTCAGACGGGGCTTCATTACAACCGGCATCCGTACGATGATCCGGCGACGGGCAGATTCATATCGAAGGACCTGATTGGCCTTACGGGCGGACTCAACGCCGTTGCCGCCGATCGGGATATTCAAGTCAAGGTAGACGAATCGAATCGTCGCAATCGAAGAATCATCGAAGGCCGCTAGAGAGACTCGACAATGGAAACATGCCAGAAGGACGGAGCGTCCGTAAGATACACGTCTGCCCGGTGGTCTTGCCGTGGGTGAACATGTCGTTAGCGTCGAGCAAGAAAAGCTACGGGCCTTCCTGAGACGACGATGAACAAAGGAGTTGATCGATGGATATTCATCTCAAGAAGGCGTACGAGATTCATGTTGGTCAAGGCATCGACCAGCAAAGGCTACTCGACGCCATCGCCGCTGAACTTGGCGCTCGCGGTATCAGGCGTGATTCCTACCGCTTAGGTGACGACCCGCATATCGGGTTTGGAGAGTTGCGCCTGTCCGAGGAAGATGGTTACTGGGTCGTATGCGTCGACGAGCGAGGCGCCTCGTTCAATCCTTGCATATTCACCGACTATTTCGACGCGGTGAAATTCTTCATCTTCGAATTGTCCGGCGCAAGCGCTGAACCGATCTGGAAAAACCTCTAACCGCACGATAACGAAAATGACTTCAATAGCATGCGTAGGCGACGCGACCACCCACGGCGGCCGCATCATCACGGGCTCCGACACGATGGACATCAAGGGCCGCGGGGCCGCGAGAATGGGCGACTTGGTGACATGCCCCGAACACGGCACGAACCCGATCATTCAGTGTTCCGATATGTTGATCGACACGAACGGCAATGGCGTCGCGCTGGATGGGCATCTGACCGCCTGCGGCAGCCGTGTGCTTGCCGTCGAAAGTCACGGCAGTATTGATTAGAAGCCCTCTTCAGGGAAGGTCATGCGAGGAACAGATAATCGCGTGAGGCCGGTTCCCTAACTCGGGATCGCCCTCCGCGCAAACGCGAGATATCCACCCAATGCCAGCATGACGACGCCCGAGGTCCGCGTGAGCATCCTCGCGCGCGCGACGCGTGCGGCGCTCGACTTCAGCAGACGCGAAGCGGCGAGCACCGCGCCCACGTCGACAAGCGTATTAAGCACGACGCAAATGCTCCCGAGCATCGCCAGTTGCGGAATCAGCGCATGCCCCGGCGAAACGAACTGCGGAAGAAAGGCGAGAAAAAACAGCGCCGTCTTGACGTTGAGCGCTTCGACCAGGACGCCTTCGCGAAACGCACGCCGCGCACCGTGCGATGCAACCGGCGCGACGCCGCCCGCTTCGCCTTCGCGAAACAGAAGCCGAACGCCCAGATAAATCAGATACGCCGCGCCGACGTACTTCACGACGCTAAAGAGCGTCGCCGAGCGCGCGATCAACAGGGATAGCCCGAGCGCCGCCGCGGCCACATGGACGAGACCGCCCACCGCCGTGCCGAGACACGACGCCATGCCTTCGGAACGACCACCAGCGACAGTGCGAGCCACGACATACGCGAGGCCCGGACCGGGCGTAATGGCGAGAGCGATCGCCGCGATCAGAAAAGCAATAAAAGCCATGAACTAGTCTCCCGCCCGCCCCATCACCCGTGCCAGCTCCCCTTTCCCCCGCGCGTCGAGCGCATCCGCCGCACCGATCCGATCGCGCGTTTCCTTGTTCTGACTCAGCTTCGACTTGCCGACAAGCGACGTCACCGCGATTTCGATGCCCACGATATTCCGCAGCATCCCATCGATGAATTCGCGCTCGGAATCGCCCATCTTCCACGGCTTCGGCTCGTTCGCCTCGTGCCGCCGCGTCAGACGCGCGACGAGACCGCGCACGAACTGCTCGTCGTCGCGCACGGTGAGCACGCCGTGCGCGTGCACGACTTCGTAGTTCCACGTCGGCACTTGCCGATGCGTCTCATGCTTGCTCGGATACCAGTTCGGCGAGACATAACCCTCCGCGCCGCGAAAAATCACCATGACGGGCGTGCCGCCCGGGCAACGCTGCCACACGTCGTTGGCGCGCGCGACGTGCGCCGTCAGCAAGCCATGCTCGCCCTGCGCCGGATCGAACTCGAACGGAATGTGATTGGCGTCGAGACCGGCGGCGTCGTGCGTCACCAGCATTCCGAGCGGATGCCCACGAATGATCCGATGCAGCTCTTCAGGGCGAGTCTCGGCGAAATGCGGCGGAATATACATCCTGGATGCCCGATGGAAAGTGGCGGAACCCCGTCACTATCGCCCGAAACAGGCACAATAAGAAGATCCAGTTTCGAGCAATTTTCATGGTCCAGTTGAAAGACGCCATCGGCACCGGACGGCGCATTTACGATCTGCTGCGCGCCCAGATCGCCGATGGCACGTTGCCCGCCGGCGCTCCCGCACCTTCTACGCGCGCGCTGGCGGCCGATCTCGGCGTCTCGCGCACGACCGTCACGGCAGCGTACGAACAGCTCGCGGCGGAGGGCTTTCTCGTCACGTCGGCGGGACGCGTGGCGCGAGTCGCCACGCCGCCGATGCCGCTCGCGCCGCCGATTCCCGCGCGCGCCGAACGCACCGCGCCCGCCCTTTCCGCCTATGGCCGGCGCGTTTCTACACTGCCGATGCCCGTTCTCGCGCAAGTGACGAAAGGCAGCATCAACTTCCTGTACGGCGCAGTGTCCGCGCGCGACTTTCCTTCGTTGATCTGGAAACGCGCGTATCAGGCCGAACTGCTGCATCAACCGGACAGCCTCTATTACGTCGCGCCCGAAGGCGACGCGTCGCTCAGGCGCGCGTTGCAGGCGTATCTCGGCCGCGCGCGCGGGCTCGTCTGCGATAGCGATCAGATCGTCGTCGTGAACGGCACGCAGCAGGCGCTCGATCTTTGCGCGCGGCTGCTGCTCGATCCCGGCGACGCCTTCGCATTCGAAGATCCCGGCTATCTGATCGCGCGGCATTGCTTCGAGGCATCGGGCGGCGTGGCGCTGCCGGTGCCCGTCGACGAAAACGGTCTCGATACGCGCCGCCTTCCCGCCGATGGACGCGCGCGGCTCGCCTACGTGACGCCATCGCACCAGTTTCCGCTGGGCGGCGTGCTGCCGATCGGCCGCCGTCTCGAATTGCTCGAATGGGCGCAACGGCACGACGCGTGGATCATCGAAGACGATTACGACGGCGAGTTCCGATACGGCCAGCGCCCGATCGACGCCTTGCAATCGATCGATACGAATGGCCGCGTGATCTACATCGGCACGTTTTCGAAGGCGCTTTCGCCGCATCTGCGGCTCGGCTACATGATCCTGCCGCACGATCTCGTGCCGGCGTTCCGTCAGGCGAAGCGGCTCGCGGATCGTCATTCGGCCGTCATCGATCAGCGCGTGCTCGCGGCGCTAATCGAAAGCGGCGCGTATGAGCGTCACGTGCGGCGCGTGCGGCGCGAATACGAACGGCGGCGCGCGGCCTTGCTCGACGCCATCGCCGATCTTCTTCCGAAGCGCGCGCACGCGACGGGCACGGCTGCCGGATTGCACGTCACGCTGTGGCTGCCCTTCATCGACGCGGCGCACGAAGCCGCGCTCGTCGCCGCCGCGCATGCGAAGGGCGTGGGCGTCTATCCGGTGTCGCCGCTTCATGTCGCGCCGTGCGGCGGCACGTCGAACCGGACGGCCGGGCTCATCCTCGGCTATGCGAGCGTGCCGGTCGAGCAGATCCGCAAAGGCATCGAAATCCTCGCCGATGTGATCGCGCATTTTCGAACGTAAGCACTGCCTTCGAGACGCGTCATCGTGAGCGTCATGCCGAATGCGCTTCTGCCCGATTCGAAACGCCCGCGTCGATCGCGACGGGCACGCGCCGCGCGAGCGCGCACATCAACTCGTAGCCGATCGTGCCGGACGGTTCGGCCACTTCATCGACCCGGACGCGTTCGCCCCACAGTTCCACCGGCGATCCGATGCCCGCAGCCGGACACGGCGTGAGATCGACGGTGAGCATGTCCATCGACACGCGTCCGACGATGCGCGTACGCACGCCATCGACGATGACGGGCGTGCCCGTCGGCGCGTGACGCGGATAGCCGTCCGCGTAGCCGCATGCGACCACGCCGATCTTCATCGCGCGATCCGCGGTGAAAGTGCGGCCATAGCCGATCGTCTCGCCCGCCGCGAGCGTCTGCACGCCGATGATGCGGCTCTCGAGCGTCATCGCCGCGCGCAACGGGAAATGCTCGATGTGGCGCGCGCAGCCCGTCGGCGAGGCGCCGTAGAGGATCGTGCCCGGCCGCACCCAGTCGCGATGCGCGCGCGGATGCCACAGCACCGCCGCCGAATTCGACAGCGAGCGCGTGCCGGGAAGATCGCGCGTGGCCGCTTCGAATTCGTCTATCTGCCAGTCGATCGCGCCTTCGTCGGCGTTCGCGAAGTGACTCATCAGGCCGATCGAGCCGATCGCCGCGATATCCGACGCCCTTTTCCAAGCCTCGACGAATTCGCCCGGCCGATAGCCGAGCCGGTTCATGCCCGAGTTCATCTTCAACTGTATGTCGATGCGCTCGTTCGGCCGCGCCGCCTTCAGCAACGCAAGCTGCTCGTCGCAATGCACCGTGACCGTGAGCCGGTGACGATCCGCCGTTTCGACATCCGCGGGCTCGAAAACGCCTTCGAGCAAAAGAATCGGCTTTTTCCAGCCGAGCTCGCGCACGCGGACGGCTTCATCGAGATCGAGCAGCGCGATGCCGTCGGCTTCAGCGAGCGCCGGATAAATGCGCTCGATGCCGTGACCATAAGCATTCGCCTTGATGACGGACCACACGCGCGACGACGGCGCCGTGCGTTTGACAAGTTGAAGATTCTGTCGGATGGCGTCGAGATGGATGCGCGCGGAAATCGGACGTGGCATGACGTGCTGGATTTGTGGTTGAAGGCAGTGGAATGATGAATCGTATCGGCCTAATGGCAGTCGTTGTTATTTTATTTGCGCCGATTTTTGGTGGAAACGCCTGCCGCCATCGATGGCTTTCGCGGTGCGCTTCGCGGTATCTTGTCGCTCATGTCGCGCCGCCAAGGAGCCGCCATGAACGACGCCCGTCGCCTCGCCTGCCTGCGCATCGTGCTCGCCGTCGTCGGGCTGATCGCGCTCTTCGCCTTCTATCCGCTCATGCTGCTCTGGCCTTCTGGATGGGCGTGGGATGCCGGCCACGAAGGCCATTCGGAATACGCGATGATGATCGTCGGCATCTACGCGACGCTCGGCGTTTTCCTGCTGATCGCATCGCGCGAGCCGATGAGGCATCTGAGCCTCATCTGGTTCACGGTGTGGTCGAGCGTCGTGCACGGCGCGATCATGGCCGTGCAGTCGTTCGGCGGCGCGGGGCGCCACCTCGGTCATCTGGCGGGTGACGTGCCCGCGCTTTTCATCGTCGCCGCCGTGCTCGCGATTCTCACGCCGCGCGGCGGCAAGGCGCGCATCCTCAGCCGAGATGGCCGAGATGTTCGGCCAGAATGACGCTGCCGACGCCGATCAGAATCAGCCCGCCGACGATTTCCGCCCGCTTGCCGATCGTCGCGCCGACGAGCCGGCCGACCATCACGCCGACCGTCACCATCAGCATCGTCGCGAAACCGATGGTCGCGGCCGTCGAGAAGATATCGACATCGATGAACGCGAGGCCCGCGCCGACCGCCATCGCGTCGATGCTGGTCGCGAAACCGGTGAGCGCCAACACCCAGAACGAATGCGAATTGGGCTTTTCCGCTTCGTGGCTCACGCTGCTGAAACCTTCGCGGATCATGCGCGCGCCGAGCAGGAAGAGCAGGCCGAACGCGATCCAGTGATCCCACGCGGTGACATACTGCGCGGCCGCCCTGCCGAGCGCCCAGCCGACGAGCGGCGTCAGGGCTTCGATCACGCCAAAGATCACGCCGGTCTTCAACGCTTCCGCGATGCGCGGCTTGTGCAGGGTCGCGCCCTTGCCGACGGCTGCGGCGAACGCGTCGGTGGACATGGCGAAGGCTAGAAAAATTGTGGAGGCGAGATTCATCGAGTAGCGCTCTGGTCGGGCAAGATGGAACGACAGAACGCGCGCCCGACCGGTCGCGAATTCTGTCGATGGTCTTGCCAACCTTTGATGGCTGCTCATGCCACGGCCTGAACGACCGAGCGTGTTGACATGAGCGCTTTCCCTGTGCAGGAAAGCCGGCTACTCCCCAGCGAAGAACCGAGAGCTTAACATGACTTCGCGACCGTTCCACGGCGTTTCGGCTGGTTGCGGCGCGCTCGCGGCGTCACGCCCGGCGCCGCGTTCGCGCGCCGATCCTATTTCGACAACAGCCCGAACACGGCGACGCCGTTCTTCGTGCCGACATACACCTTGCCGTTCGCGATCATCGGCGTGATGAACTTGTTGCCCGCACCGAACTGGTCGCGCGTGCCGGCGTCGTTGCTGCTGTAGAGCTGGCGCGCGAGATTGGCCGCGTCGTAGGCGCGCAGCGCGCCTGTCGCGCCGTTCTCCGCCGCCCACAGAATGCCGTTCGCCGTGCCGTTCGCGGAAATGCTCGGCGTCGCGCCGGGGAAGCCGAACGCATTCGACGTCTGACTCGTCGACGTCGCCGAAAGCAACGCGTTGCTGACCGCGAACGCCCGAATGCTGTCGCCGACCGCGCCGAAATAGACCGTGTTGTTGAAATACGCGGGCGCGCCGAACATCGCCCCGCGAATCTGGCCGACGAGTTCCTGATAGATGTGGTCCGCATTCGAATCGAACTTGCCCATCGAGAAGCGGTTCACGACGTAGATCGTCGAGTTCTTGCCCGCGCCGATCGCCAGATGCCGGACCGTGCCGCCCGCATCGGTGAAGTCCGGCAGCACCATCGCGCCGCCGGAACCGAGATCTTCGTCCTCGTTCGACTCCTGCACCGTGTTCGACGGCTCGAAATAGTCCTGCACCCTGAGCGGCGACGTTTCCAGCCGCAAAAAACCGTTGCCGAAGTTGCCGTTGATCGGCATCTCCTGCGCGTTTTGGGTCGGATCGAAGGTGCCGTTGGCGTCGAGGAAAAAGATCGCCTGGCCGTCCGATGCAAGGCCCGCGCCGCTCATCCAGATCGAGCCCATCTGGCCGTTCGGCGTGAGGTTCAGCACGCTCGCCTGTTGCAGGGTCGCGGCGTCGTAGCCCATGACCCAGCCGGTGTACGGCATGAAGTCGCAATGCGAAGTCCACGCCGTGTAGACGACGCCGTTCAGCAGCAGCAACGCCGCGCGCTCGGCGTACTGGCCGGGATCGAACGTCAGCGTGCCGTTCTGGCTGCCCGCGCCGTTGCCCGGATACGTCGCCCGGATTTCGGTGGGGCCGTTGAAGAGCTCGGCGCCCGTCGCGACATCGAGCGCGTGAATGCGCTGGTGATACGCGCCCGACGCATCCTTCGACATGCCGACGACATACATCGCGCCATTCGGGCCGCGCGTCCGGTCGATGACCGGCGTCGCCGTGACACCGATTGTCGGCGTGATCTGATGACAGTTGTGGTCGTCGCTCGGCGACTCGCCGCTGCCGAGCGTCGAGACTTTCCACAGCACCGCGCCGCTGTCGGCGTCGAAAGCGTAGACGCTGGCGTTTTCCGTCGCGACGTAGAGCACGTTGCGCGTGCCGCCCGCGATCGGTACGCCCGCCAGAAAGAGCGGCTGCGCGTCGACGGCGCCATCGACGGAAAAGAGCGCGAGCTTGCCGAAAGTACGCTGATTGACGTTCGCCGGCGTGAGGACGGTTTCCGCGAGTTGCTGTCCGGTGCGCGCGATGTCGTTGTGCCAGGTGACGACATCTTTCGACACCGCAGCCAGAGGCGCCGATGCCCCCGCCGGGCTCGATGCCCCCGACGGGCTCGATGCCGCCGCCGGCGCGCCGCCGCTCGCCGCAGACGAAGTGGCGCTATCGCCGGAACCGCCACTGCACGCGACGACGATCGCCGCGATGAGCACAACGGCGCCGATCGCCGCGATACGAGCCGGAAAGTGCGTCTTCATCTGGATGCTCCTTCAGAGCGTTTCGCCTTTGCGTACGGTCAATTCCCCGAAAGATATTTGTTGCAATGCGTCATAATGTGCTAACCTAGGGTTATTACCTAGTTAGTTACCCCAGTACGGAGTTCATCATGGGAATCATCGCTGCCACGCCGATCGCCCTCGTTTCCTTCATCGTCGCCGCCGTCCGCAATGCGCTGAGCGCGCGCGCGAAGGTCAGCGCGCTCATGGCCGAGGCTTATCGCCGGACGTAACGTGCAGGCGCGGGAGAAAATTCCCGCGCTTTTTTTCGCATTCACTGCAACGTATAGGCAATTACATAATCGCCCGCCTTCGTGCCGAGCGAGCCATGACCGCCCGCCGTCACGAGCACATATTGCTTGCCGCTTGCATCGGCGTAGCTCATCGGCGTGGCCTGACCGCCCGCCGGCAGACGCGCCTCCCACAGCTTCTTGCCGTCGCGCACGTCGTAGGCGCGCACGTATTGATCGAGCGTGCCCGTCAGGAACGCGACGCCGCCCGCCGTCACGATCGTCCCGCCGAGGCTCGGCACGCCGAGCGGCATCGGAATCGGCAGCGGCGCGCTGTCGACGATGGTGCCGTTCTTGTGCATCCACGCAATCTTCTGCGTGCGCAGATCGACGCCCGCGATGTAGCCCCACGGCGGCGCCTGGCACGGAATCCCGAGCGGTGAAAGAAACGCGCTGATCTCAAAGCCGAACGGCGTACCGCGCGCGAGCTTGATGCCGCTCGTTTCGCTGCCTTTCTTCTCGCCGTTGTCCTCGGGAATCTTGTCACGCGGAATCAGCTTCGACGTGAACGCCATGTAGTCCGGATTCGCGATCAGAATCTGCCGCACCGGATCGACGGAAATCCCGCCCCAGTCGAATACGCCGAAGTTACCCGGAAACACGAGCGATCCCTGCTCCGACGGCGGCGTGTACGGCCCGTCGTAGCGCAGGCTCCTGAACTTGATGCGGCACCAAAGCTGATCGAACGGCGTCGTGCCCCACATGTCCGCCTCCGTCACGCGCGGCGGGTTGAAGTTGAGCGCGGAAACGGCCTGCGTCGGCGCGGTGTGATCGCCTTTCGCCGCGCCGCCCGGCACGGCGAGTTCGCTGATCGGCACGATCGGCTGGCCGGTTTCGCGATTCAGCACGTAGATGCTGCCCTGCTTCGTCGATGCGATCAGCGCCGGCTGCGTGCCCTGCGCCGTCTGCAGATCGACGAGCGTCGGCTGCCCGCCCACATCCATATCCCACAGATCGTGATGCGTGAACTGATAGTTCCAGCGCAGCTTGCCCGTCGCGGCATCGAGCGCGACGACGCCCGCGCCGAACTTCTCGGCCTGTGGCGTGCGCTCGCCGCCCCACTGATCGGGCGTCTGGTTGCCCATCGGCAGAAAAATCATGCCGCGCTTTTCGTCGACGCTGAACATCGACCACATGTTCGGCGAATTGCGCACATAAGTGCCGCCCGCCGCGATCGGTTCGGTGGCGTCCGGATTGCCTGGATCCCAGTTCCAGACGAGATGGCCGTCATTGACGTCGAACGCGCGGATCACGCCCGACGGCTCGTTGTTCGATTCGTTGTCGGTCACATGACCGCCGACGATCACGAGATTGCGGAACACCGCCGGCGGCGAGGTCGAGTAATAGCCGCCCGGCGTGAACGGCCCGATATTCGCGCGCAAATCGATTGCACCGTTCTTTCCGAAGCTCGCGCACGGCTTGCCGGTGTCCGCGTCGAGCGCGATCAGGCGGGCGTCGGCGGTCGGAAGGAACAGGCGATGCGGACATTCGGCCTGCGCCGTGGTTTGCGCGGGCGTCTGCACGGGCGCGGACGCTTCCGTGGGCGCGGATGCGTCGGCAGGCGCGGAGGCCGCATCGGCTTCGGCGGGCGCGCTGGCTTCGGGCGCGGCGGCAGCGGGCATCGGATGCATCGACGCATCGTAATAAGCGACGCCCCGGCAAGTCATGTGCTCCCAATGCTTGAACCCGATCGGACTCTGAATCCGCGGATCGAAACGCCACTTTTCCTTGCCGCTCGCGGCATCGAGCGCGATCGCCTTGCTATGCGGCGTGCACAGGAAAATCGTGTCGCCGACCTTGAGCGGCGTGTTCTCGTCGGTGGTTTCGGTCGGATCGTCGGGGCCGGGCATGTCGCCGGTGCGATACGTCCACGCCACCTTTAGCCGATGCGCGTTATCCGGCGTGATCTGGGCGAGCGGCGCGTAACGCTGCGCGAGCGGCGAGCCGCCATAGTCGACCCAGTCGCCCGCCGCGCGGCCGGTCGCGGCGTTGGCATCGGGCTGATTGGCGTCGGCGGCGACGTTCACGTCGATGCGCCCCGGCCGGTCGTGAGGATGATTGAACCAGGTGCCGACGCCGAGCAGCAGCGTGAGGATGATCGCGGCGGCGAGCGGCGTGCGCGCGGCGCGCGATGTCGAAGGCGGCCCGAACAACGCGCCGCGATGCACGAAGGGAATCAGCAGCCAGATCGCGAGCAGCAGCCAGATCCACAGGCGCGGCATCAGTTGCCAGAAATCGAAACGCACTTCGACGACGGCCCAGATCGTCGAGGCGAACAGGAACAGCGCGAAAAGCAGCAATGCGGAGCGCCGCCGGATCAACAACAAGAGCCCGGTCAGCAGGATGGCCGCACCCGCGATCACGTAGTACCACGATCCTTTGAGCGCAACGAGATACGCTCCGCCCGCCGCCAGCAACACGCCGATGACGATAAACACAATGGCCGCAAAGAACGTGAGCGGACTGAGTCTGCCGTTGCCAGCCATGCTGAATCCTCCGTGACGATGAAAGGCGGAACACGGCCGTCGCGCGGTCGTGGTTCGGACGCTGTCGCGTGGAGGAACGGAGCAATCGCTGTGCCGTTCGGCGGGGAACGGGCGCGTGCGAGGAGTGCTGACGGATGACTTGCCGAATGAAGCCTAAATCACAGCGCCCGCGGCCAGAGCCCGCCGTGTGCGCTCGGAGGCATGACGCCTGCGACGAACGCGGCCTTCAGATCGGCGCGTTCGGAGAAACGCGGCGCATCGAACCACGCGAGGAAATCGTCGCGCCAGACGCCCCAGGCGTTTTCGTCGAAATCGAAGTCTTCGTCGAGGCGGCCGTTGTCGCGCAAATAGGCGCCGACCACTTGCGTGCCGTTCCAGTACGCGACGGCGACATCACTGAGATCGGCCGTCACGCCGCGCGGCAGATCGCGCAGCATCATCGCGACGTGCGCCTTGAACGATTTGAATTCGGTCGGTCTCATCGCCTGCTCCGCTTCAAAAAAGTGCGTGAAAAAACTGCGTGCGCGTGCCCGTTCATTTGAACACGCCCTTGTTCAAGTCTTTTTCGAACGCGGCGGTCCATTGCGTGCCGTGTCCGATGCGATATTCGCGTTCCTTCAACGTGGAACGTCGCGTGATGGTGACCACGCCCTGCAACGGATAAACATCGTCCACGACATCGGACGCGCCGCCTTCGTGCACCAGAAAATCGCTCTCGTCGAGCCGATGGCGCGCGAGAATCGCGAGGAAATCCGCTCTTTCGTCCGGCGCGATCACAGTCATGTCGCCCTCCATGATCGAATGCTGCTTCCATTCAAAGTAGCACACGCGCGGAGGAACGTCGGCGCGTATCTTGCGAGGAGCGCGGGACGGCGCACGCGCTTTTTCCGGGAGTCGATAGCCGATGAATCGCAAAACGATGTTTCTATGCGCAGCGGCGCTGGCCGTCTGCACGCACGCACGCGCCGACGACGCCGTCTGCGGCACGCTCGAAAGCGCCACGAACGGGCAGGACGGCATGATCGCGCTGCGCGAAGGGGAAAGCGTGAATTTTTGGCGGGGCGGCGCCGTGCGGCACGGCGCGCTGCATGTGTACAAGGACGGCGAGGTGTATCGCGTGTACTGGCAGCCCGAAGGAAGCGGCGATATCTACGTGCTCGCGAACGAAGGCACGAGTGCCGTGCGGCTCATTCTGACGCCGCCGCGCGGCACGAAAGTCGATACGGGACCGGGCAGCCTTCCGCCGCAGAAAGTGCTGTCCTGTCCCGCGATGTAGCGATTTACTTCGCCGCCAGCACCTTGCCGATGGCATCGGCGACGATCTGCACGTTGCTGTCGTTCAGGCCCGCGACGCACATGCGGCCCGAGCGCAGGATGTACACGCCGAATTCCTCCTTGAGCCGGTCGGCCTGATCCGCGACCAGACCCGTGTACGTGAACATGCCGCGCTGCTTGATATACCGCGTGAGCATCTCGCCGCCAACGTGATCCTTCAGTCCGTCGTGGATCGCCTGACGCATGCGCGCGATGCGCTGGCACATCGACGCGAGTTCCTTTTCCCACGACTGTTTAAGTTCGGGCGTGTTCAGCACATGCGTGACGATCTTCGCGCCGTGCGTCGGCGGATTGCTGTAGTTCGCGCGTACCGCGCTCGTCAGCTGGCCGAGCACGCGATCGGCTTCGGCGGCATCGTCGCAAATGACGTGCAGGCCGCCGCAGCGCTCGCCGTACAGCGAGAAATTCTTCGAGAACGAACTGGCGATGAACGCCGGCACGCCACGGCGCGCGAGTTCGCGCACGGCGAACGCGTCGTCGTCGAGACCGGAACCGAAGCCCTGATACGCCATATCGACGAACGGCAGCAGATCGCGCTTTTGCAGCACGTCGATGATCTTCACCCATTGCGCCTGATCGAGATCGACGCCCGTCGGGTTATGACAGCACGCGTGCAGCAGCACGACGCTCTTCGCGGGCAGCTTGTCGATGGCGTCGAGCATCGCATCGAAGCGCAGTCCGCCGGTGGCTTCGTCGTAATACGGATACGTGTTCACTTCGAAACCCGCGCGCTCGAAGATGAAACGATGGTTCTCCCACGTCGGATCGCTCACCCACACTTGCGACTTCGGAAAGTAGCGCTTGATGAAATCCGCGCCGACCTTCAGCGCGCCCGATCCGCCGAGCGTCTGCACGCTCGCGATGCGGCCATCGGCGCGCGCCGGGCTGTCGTTGCCGAACACGAGCGCCTGCACGGCGTCGCGATAATGCGCGAAACCGGCCATCGGCAAATACGGTTTCGGGCCGAGGTCTTTCAGGATCGACAGTTCCGCCTCGCGCACGGCCTGCATCACGGGCAAACGGCCTTCGTCGTCAAAGTAAATGCCGATGCTCAGGTTGACCTTATTGGTGCGCGGATCTTTCTGGAAGTTTTCGTTCAGCGACAGGATCGGGTCGCCGGGGTAAGCATCGATATGTTCGAACATGGTGACTTATAGGACGAGACAGGACGAGAGATCAGCAAGCGCGGCCGCGTCAGTCTCCGCGCGCGGCCCGAGTTTTGAGATAGTAGCCGATTCCGAGAACGGCCAGCCAGACCGGAATCAGGTACACGGACAGGCGCAGATCCGGAATCTCGTACATCACCCAGACGATGCCCGCGAGAAACGCGAGCACGACGTAGTTCGTGAACGGATGCAGAAAGCTCGGAAACGAGGTCGCTTCGGCGTTCGCGCGCTTCTGCCGGCGGAACATGAGATGGATGATGCTGATCATCGCCCAGTTGATGACGAGCGCCGACACCGCGAGTCCCATCAAGAGGCCGAACGCGCGCCCCGGAATCACATAGTTGATGACGACGCACGCCGCCGTCACCAGCGCCGACACCGCCAGCGCCGCGAGCGGAATGCCGCGTCCGCTCACGTTGAGCAGCGCGCGCGGCGCGTTGCCTTGCTGCGCGAGGCCGTACAGCATGCGGCTGTTCGCATAGACGCCGCTGTTGTACACGGAGAGCGCGGCCGTCAGCACGATCACGTTGAGCACGTTCGCGACGACCGTGCTGTTCATCTCGCGGAAAATCAGCACGAACGGACTGCCGCCGGTCGCGACCTTGTCCCACGGATAAAGCGACAGCAGCACGCCGAGCGCGCCGACATAAAAAATCAGGATGCGATAGATGACCTGATTGGTCGCGCGCGGAATGCTGCGCGACGGGTCTTCCGCTTCCGCCGCCGTAATGCCGACGAGCTCCAGCCCGCCGAACGAGAACATGATGACGGCCATCGACATGACGAGCCCGTGCACGCCGTTCGGAAAGAAGCCGCCGAGCCGCCAAAGATTCGCGACGCTCGCTTCCGGCCCCGCCTTGCCCGACGCGAGCAGCCAGCCGCCGAACAGGATCATGCCGACGATCGCCGCCACTTTGACGATCGCGAACCAGAACTCCGTCTCGCCGTAGGACTTCACGCTCGTCAGATTGATCGCGTTGACGATCACGAAGCACGCGAGCGCCGATATCCACATCGGCAATCCCGGCCACCAGTACTGCATGTAGATGCCCACGGCCGACAGCTCCGCCATGCTCACCAGAATGTAAATGGCCCAGTAGTTCCAGCCGGAGATGAAACCGGCGGCGTGGCCCCAGTATTTATCGGCGAAATGGCTGAAGGAACCGGCGACCGGCTCGTCGACGATCATCTCGCCGAGCTGACGCATGATGAAGAACGCCATCAGCCCGGCGATCGCGTAGCCGAGCAGCACGGATGGCCCGGCGAGCTTGATCGTCTGCGCGACGCCGAGAAAGAGCCCGGTGCCGATCGCGCCGCCGAGCGCGATCAACTGGATGTGGCGACTCTTGAGTCCGCGCTTGAGTGTGTGCGGCGAGGGTGTTTCGTTCGTCGTGGGTGAAGCCATGTCGATGTCTGTTGCACTGCAAAAATTACTGCGTTCATGGATCGAACGATCGCGCGTATCGTTTGATCCGACCTTTTAGTCTGCTTTTTGGTAAGAAACTGTTGTTTTTTCGTGCGGATAACCCCACAAGCCGCTGCAAAAAAGGCCGATTATCAGCGGACGGATCTGCGATTTTACCGCCCGGCGGCCGCAAAGCCTTGATGGGCGGGCGCATAGCAGCCGTGCTCCGAATCGCGGAAACGGACATCAAACGAATTGAGGCCGGAATCAGGGCTTGTTCGGAGGATTACTCGAGGCGTCGCGGCGTGAGAATCGCATCATCCACTCACGACGGGGGTCGCCATGTATCAGACGATGGAAGGAAACGCCAGGCCGCATCGAACGGCGCAGCGTTTTGGCGAAGGATCGCAGGACAGCGCGGCGACACAAGCGGAATTGCTGAGCGCGCTGCAGTCGGTGTCGGACAACATCATGCGTCTCGCCGGGAAGCTGCACGGCGATCCGAACGCCACCGACGACGATGCAGAGACCATTACCGAGCAGCATGCGTTCGCGCAAGAGCTGATCGGGCGTTTGCTGGCGCTGCCCGCGTCGCAAACGTAACGGACCAACAGGGCCAACAGAAGGCGGGCAGCGGTGACGGCAAAGCCGCCCGCGCTCGGAGCATCGGGGAGAAGGATATGAGCTACTTGACGATCATCGCGGTGGTCTGGGCTGTTTGCGCGGTGGGTGCGGTGTTGTTCATCCGCGGTGCGGCGCAACGCAATCACGAACCGCTGCGCAAGCAGAGCGAACGCGAGCCGGTCGCGCCCGCGTCGAAGGATTTCAGTCGCCCGGCCTGACCCGATGACACGGCGAAGCGCCCACACGCTTCGCCGTGAAGGCATCGGCCTTATTTGATCGCGGCGACTGCTGCGCGCAAGCCCAGCAAGTAGCTATCGACGCCGAAACCGGAAATTTGCCCTCGCGCAATTTCCGCGAACACCGATTTGTGGCGGAACTCCTCCCGCGCGTGCACGTGCGACATGTGCACTTCGATGATCGGCGCCTTCAGGATCGCGAGCGCATCGCGGATCGCGTAGCTGTAGTGCGTCCACGCACCCGCGTTGATGACGATCGCATCGACGTTTTCTTCGAACGCGCGATGAATGCGCGAGCACATCTCACCTTCGATATTCGTCTGGTAGCACTCCACCTCGACGCCGAGTTCCTTGCCGAGCGCGGCCATCTGCTCGTCGATTTGCGCGAGCGTCGCCGTGCCGTACTGCTTCGGGTCGCGCTTGCCGAACATGTTGAGGTTGACGCCGTGCAGCGTCAGGATCTTTGCCATGTGATTTCCTTGAACTGGAAGGGGAATTGAAAAGATTCAGGCGGTCTCGACGATCCTGCCGCTCGTGGCGGCAAGAACGATGGCCTCGGTGATCCGCAGATTCTGCAGTCCGTCGCGCGCGCTGACAATAGGTTCGGCTTCCCCGCGCGCCACGCGCCCGAAATGTTCCATCTGATGCGCGAGCGGATCGTCGCGCTGCATCGCCACGACGTCTTCGTCGAACGGCTTCCACCATGATCGATCTTCGGCCTTCGCGTAGGACTTGAGACGCATCGTCGGCACGGAAAGCGAGCCGAACGTGCCCGCGATCACGTAGCAGTCTTCGTCGGGATACGTGGAATACGCCTTGTTCTCCTGCGACGTCTGCTCCCAGCTTCGCGGGCACGCGGCGGTGTCGGACAGCATGAACGTGCCGAGCGCGCCGCTCGCGAAACGCAGATTGATCGCGACCGTATCTTCGACGGGAAAGCCGCGCGTCGCGTGCGATGCGAACGCCTGCACCGCGACGATATCGCCGCACAGCATCCGCAAGTTGTGCACCTCGTGGATCATGTTGAGCAGGATCGGCCCGCCCCCCGGCTCGCGCCGCCACGGCGCGCTGGCGTAATACTCGTCGGGCTTGAAGAACACCGCGCTGCCCATCACCGCGACGAGCTTGCCGAGCCGCCCTTCGTCGATGACCTGCTTCGCGCGCGCCATGATCGGGCTGTGCGCGCGATGATGGCCGATCAGCACTTTCGCGCCGGAACGCTCCACTTCATCGACGAGCATCTGCGCTTCCTCGACCGTCGGCGCGATCGGCTTCTCCAGCAGGATCGGCACGCCCGCCGCGATGCACACGCGCGCATGTCCGACGTGCAATTGATTCGGCGTCGCGAGCACGATGCCGTCCGGGCGATCCTTCGCGAGCAGTTCGTCGAGCGTTTTGTAGAGCGGCACGCCCGCCTTCTGCGCGATGTCGACGGCGGCGGGCGCCGGATCGACGATGGCCGAGAGCGTGCACGTCGTGCTCGCCTGCGCGACGCCCATGTGCGCCTGACCGATATAGCCCGCGCCCGCCACCGCGATACGCGTCTTGCCTGAGTCTGTATTCACTTCGATTTCACCGTGTTGAAAAAGCGCGAGTTCACCCCGGCGGCGCTGTCGCGCGCCGCCTGAGCAAGGAAAGAGGACATGAGCTTCAGGAAGTGCGCGCGTTCGCGACCGATTCCGCGCGCAGGCGGTCGTACTCGGACTTCTCGACCGGCCGCGCGTCCGGCTCGCCGAGCTGGTTGAGCGGAATCCGGTACGTCTCCCGCGCGCTCCACGCGGCGATCGCCGAGATGATCGTGACGGCGAGCGTGATTGAACCGATCATGACCGGAATGTTCGTCGATCCGGGCGGCGCGACGCTCGCGAACAGCGCGGGCAACAGCGCCGTGATGGTCGTGCCGATGTTCTGCGAGATCGCCATCGCGGAGACGCGCGTGCGCGTCGGGAAGAGTTCGGGATAGAAGCTCGGGAAGATCGCGTTGTAGCCCTGATAGACGATGCCCCACATCAAGAGCGACGCGACGATCGCCATGCCGACGTTGTGAATGCTGATCGCGTAGAGATACAGATACGACAGCAGCCCCGAGGCGATCGCCCCGACGATGATCGGCGGCCTGCGCCCGATCTTGTCGGAGAGATTGCCGACGATCGGAATCACGATGACGGCGAGAATATTGCCGACGACCGGAATCCACAGATACACGCTCTTGTGAAAGCCGATGCCGTACGCCGCCTGCACCGCATACGCCGCGCCGAAGATCGTCGCGACCACGGGAATCACGTTCATCAGCGCCATGCAGACGACGCGGATCATGTCGGGCAGGTTGTACTTGAAGGCGTCGACGATTGGCGAGCGCGGCACCGCGCCCTTCTCGCCTTCCTTCTCGAACGCGGGCGTCTCGTGCACTTCGCGCCGGATGATGTAGCCGGCAACCAGCACGAACGCCGAAAGCAGGAACGGAATGCGCCAGCCCCATGAATTGAACGCGTCCTCGGGCATGTAGTACGCGAGCGGCAGGAACACGGCGGCGGCGAGAATCTGTCCGGCCTGCACGCCTTGCAGCGTGAAGCTCGCGAAGAAACCGCGGCGTCCGAATGGCGCGTGTTCGAGAATCATCGAGCTCGCGCCGGAGATTTCGCCCGCGACCGCGAAGCCCTGGACGAGCCGCAGGATCACGAGCAGCGTCGGCGCGAGCATGCCGACGCTGTGATACGTCGGCAAAAGTCCGACGGCCATCGTCGAGAAGCCCATCAGGAACATGCACAGCACGAGCACGGTCTTGCGGCCGTGCGTATCGCCCCAATGACCGAGCACGAATGCGCCGATCGGACGCGCCACGTAACCGACGCCGTAGGTCGCGAGCGACGCGACGATCGCCACTTTCGGATTGCCCGAAGGAAAGAAGAGTTGCGGAAAGATCAGCGCGGCGGCTTGCGCGTAGATGAAGAAGTCGTAGTACTCGAGCGCGGAGCCGATCCAGCCGCTCGCGGTCGCCTTCTTCGTCTGCTTGTGGTGCTCGGCGTGCGACCCGCCTTTGGCACCGGGTGAGAGAGAGTTCGTGTCCATGACGTCTCCTTTTATGAATCGCCCGACGGTTTCTGTGGCCATCTTTCCGCGAAACTGCTTCTTTCATCCTCACCGACGACGCCTTCGCGGCATGGCGCGCAGGACATCAAACATGATCGTCTCTGAAACGAAAGCTTTCGATGAGGCAAAACCCGGCGTCAGGCCAGGTTGAAAGACTTGAGCCCTAAATTACTATGTCCGCGCGAAAACATAATCCGGCTCGAAGGAAAGTCAGAATGCGCTCTCAGCGAATAATCGACGCTCACCACGCCTGAGCCGCCGCTAAGTCTTGCCTAAAGAACACGCAGACGCCGCCGTATACACGATTACCGGCGGTGATCGCATCACCGCCGCCTTCGTATTCATCCTCTCGCCGGCCCGGTCTTGCGTATGTCAGGCAATCCGTCCTTGATCGATTCGATTCTGGCCACGCCGGCGACCGCGGACGGACGGATCACGCCTGCCGTTCGCGCATCGCTGCTGTCGACGCTTGTCGAAGACATCCGCCCGCTGCTGCTGTCCGGCATCTCCGGCGCGTTCGTCGCGATGATCGCGCTCGGACGCCAGCCGTCCCTCTGGACGATGCTCTGGCTCGCCGCCGACGCGCTTCTGCTCGCCACCCGCCTTTCGATCGTCGGCCGATATCGCGCGTTGAGGCGCACGGACGCGCCGCAGCCCGGCCGGTGGGCCGCGCGCTATGCGCCGTTCGGGCTGCTGGCCTGTCTCGTGACGGGCCTCGGCGCGATGGGCTGCGTGATCTCGGGCGACGCCGTGCTCGCGTCGCTCGCGATCATGGTGACGGCCGGCCTGCTCGGCGGCGTCGCGTCGCGCAACGCGGGCACGCCGCATCTGGCGATCGCGCAGGTGTGCCTCGGCGCGCTGCCGATCGGCGTCGGCGGGCTGTTCGGGCCGTCCGGCTACTGGATTCTCGTGCCGCCGCTCGTCCTCTATATCGCCGCGATGTGCGCGGTCGTGCAGCGGCACTATCGCGGCCTCGTCGCGCTGATGACCGCCAAGGAAAGCCACGCCGAAATCGCCACGCGCTTCGACGCGGCGCTCGCGCACATGCCGCACGGCCTCTGCACCGTGGATGCGTCGGGCAGGGTGGTGATCGCGAATCGCAAGGCGGCGGAGCTGTTCGGCGCGACCATCGACATGCTGCGGCTGAACGTGTCGCTGCCGGAGTTCATCGGCTATGCCGCGCTCGCGAAATTCGGCGAGACACCGCGCGCGCAGCTTGCCGAGCGATGCGCGCAATGGCTCGAAAGCGGCCATCCGACGCTCGACCTGCCCTTGCGCGACGGACGGCATCTCGAACTGAGCCGCAATCCGGTGCCCGACGGCAGCGCGGTCATCATCATCGAGGACGTGACGGAGCGCCGCAAAGCCGAAGCGAAAATCCTGCAATGGGCGCATCACGATTCGCTGACGGGCCTGCCGAACCGGCGCTATCTCGGCGACCAGGCCGGACGTCTGATGGCGGGCGGCGCGGGCCGCGAGAAAGTGACGGTGATGTACGTCGATCTCGACGGCTTCAAGCACGTCAACGACACGCACGGCCACAATGCCGGCGACGAACTGCTGAAGCTCGTCGCCGACCGCCTGCGCAACGCGATGCGCCGCGGCGAGCTGGTCGCGCGTCTGGGCGGCGACGAGTTCGCGATCGTCGCCACGTATATCGCGCACGCGGCCAACGTGGTTTTCGCGCGCAAGATCATCGGCGAGCTGTCGGCGCCGTACACGCTCGAATCCGGGCAGACGGTGCGCGTGGGCGTGAGCGTCGGCATCGCGCTGGCGCGTCCGGCGGAGTCGTTCGAAAGCGCATTGAAGCGCGCCGATGCCGCGCTGTACGAAGCGAAATCGGAGGAACGCGGCACCTATCGCTTCGCCGATCGCGACGGCGACTCCATCGCGAGCGACGAACAAGCCGTCGCGAACGACCGCGGCCGCGCCTGGTAAGCGAGCCTACGCCTCTTCCGGCCCGGCGATCAGCGCTTGCTCGTTCGACGCGCGCCACGCGTCGAGCCACGCTTCGAGCTTCGCGGGGGGCAGCGGCCGGCTCAGGTGATAGCCCTGCGCCAGATCGCAGCGCAGCGCCTTCAGCCGCTCCAGCATCTCTTCGGTTTCGACGCCTTCCGCGACGACCTTCAGTCCCATGTTGTGCCCGAGATCGATTGTCGAGCGCACGATGGTTTCATCGTCCTTGTGCTGGAACATGCCCATCACGAACGATTTGTCGATCTTCAGCTCATCGACGGGCATGCGCTTCAGATACGACAGCGACGAATACCCAGTGCCGAAATCGTCGATGGACAGGCGAATGCCGAGCGCGTGCAGCCGGTCGAGCGTCTCGATCGCGTGATTCGGGTCGTCCATGATCGCGCTCTCGGTGATCTCGATCCAGATCGATTCCGGCGCGACGCCGTGCTTGTCGAGCAGTCCCTGGAAGATTTCGGGCAGCGTCGACTGGATCAGCTCGCGCGCCGACACGTTCACCGACACGGCCAGCTCGATGCCCTGCCGGCGCCACGCGGCGCATTGCGCGATGGCCTTGTCGGCGACCCAGCGCGAAATCGTCTTGATGTAGCCGGTCTGCTCCGCGAACGGGATGAACTGGTCGGGCGAGACGAAGCCGCGCGTCGGATGATCCCAGCGCACGAGCGCCTCGACATATTTCACGCGATGCGTCGCGAGATCGACCTTCGGCTGATAGTAGAGCGTCAATTGATCGTGCTCGACGGCCTGCCGCAGCTCGCTCATCAGCGAAAGACGCTCGGCGTTGTTCTGGTCGTGACGTTCGTCGTAGAGCGCGTAGCCGAGATTCGAGCGCTTCGCCACGTACATCGCGATATCGGCGCGGCGCAGCAGCACGTTCATGTCCGTGCCGTTCTGCGGAAACGTGACGATGCCGATGCTCGCGCCCACATCGACGAGTTGCCCTTCGATCGTGATCGGCTCTTCGAGCGCGTTCAGCATGCGCGTGGCGAGAAGACGCGCGGACGCCAGATCGTCGGTCGGCAGAAGGACGGCGAATTCGTCGCCGCCCAGACGCGCGACCGTATCGGTCTTGCGATGCAGCGCCGCGCGCAGGCGCTTCGCCACTTCGCACAGCAGCATGTCGCCGATCGGATGCCCGAGCGTGTCGTTCACGTACTTGAAGCGGTCGAGGTCCATCATCATCACCGCGAGCGGGCGCTTGCTCCGCGTCGCCGCGCCGATCGCCTGCTGCAGGCGGTCGTTGAAGAGCGCGCGATTCGGCAGGCCGGTGAGCCGATCCATGTACGCGAGCTCGGTGATGCGTTTCTCGCGCTCCGAGATGCCGTCGCGCATCTGATTGAACGCGCGCGCCAGCTCGCCGATCTCGTCGTTCTGGCGAATCTCGATGGGCGCGGCGTAATCGCCCTGCCCGATGCGCTTCGAAAACTGCGTGAGCGCCGCGATCGGCCGCGTGACCGAGCGCGCCATCAGCACGCTGCCGACGATCGACACGAGCACGCCGAGCAGCGTAATGAGCAGCAGCGTCGTCTGCAGGCGCTTGAACGGCGCGAGCGCCTCGTTGAGCGAGCGTTCGAGCAGCACGGCGACCGTGCGCCCTTCGGAGTGCAGCCGCATGACGCGCGTCGCGTAGCCGTTCGCGGCGAGTTGCGCCTGATCCGTCAGCGCGTCGCGTGCGTCGTGGGGGAGCGAGCTTGCGAGCACGCCCCATTTGCCGTCGTCGCCGACGGTGAGAAACGACACGTCGAGCGACGTGAGCGAGCTCAGATCGCGTGCGAGCGCATCGTCGACCGCGAAGCCCATCACGACCCACGCGATCGCGATGGGCGCTTTCACCGGCACCGCGACGAGCTGATACGCGCGCGGCCCGATCATGCCGAACGACGACGCATCGCCCTTCGTCGCGACGGTCCTGATGAGCTTCGGGAACGGAAACGCCATGCCTTCGCGCCCGACGCCGCCGCTATCGGCGATCAGCTTGCCGTCGAGATCGACGAGCATCACGACGTCCGCATGAACGCGGTCGCCGTGATTGCGCAGCGCGGACGCGACCGTCTTGCCGTCGTGCGTCGCGACCGCTTCGCGAAAGCCGAAGTCGAGCGCGACCACGCTCGCCGCCTGCGTCAACTGTTCGCTATTGCCGCGCAAAATCTGCGCGAATACGCGCTCGGCCACCGACAGTTGCTCTTCGGCGTTGCGATGCGCGTTCTTCAGAATCACCGAGTTGATGACGAGAAACGCCGCCGCCTGCGCGACGAGCATCAGCACGACGAAGACGAGCGCGATTCGCGCGCGCAGGCTGTGAAAGAGCATCGTGACGGGCGTCCTATTCGGCGGGGCGCAGTTGCAGCGCGAATTTCACCGCGCCGTCCGCGTTGACCTTCTGCGTCGGCTGCGCGTTCGGATCGCTCTGGCGGAAATGCCACGCGATCACCTTGTACGCATCGGCGGGCAGATTGTCGATGGTCGCGGCGCCGTGCGCGTCGGTCTTCGCGAACCACGGCGTATCGACGATCAGCAGATATGCGACCATCGAATCGTGGATGTTGCAGCCCATCACGACGAGGCCGGGCTTGTCGAACACGACCGGATTCGCGGGAATGCCGTGATACAGATTCAGCTCGAAGCGCTTGGGCGGCGAGAACGAATAGACGTCGTGCTCGATGTTGTCCTTGTTCGGGAACGCCACCGACGCGCCCGTCTGCACGACGGAGACCATCGG
This sequence comes from Caballeronia zhejiangensis, assembly GCF_022879815.1. Classification (NCBI taxonomy): domain Bacteria; kingdom Pseudomonadati; phylum Pseudomonadota; class Betaproteobacteria; order Burkholderiales; family Burkholderiaceae; genus Caballeronia; species Caballeronia zhejiangensis. The sequence continues at coordinate 796,680 of NZ_CP084285.1, read as the reverse complement.
CACGAAGCGCCGCTTGATCTGATCGATGACCGCGCTGGCGGGCTTCGTCGCGGGCGGCTTGCCGTTGACGGGCAGCGCATAGACGATGGCGTCGGGCACGGGCGCGCCGGCCTGATCGACCACTTGCACGCGCACGCTCCCGGCGTGGGCAATCGTCGCGCCGAACGCCAGCAACGTGATGAGAAATTTGAGCATGTTCATTCGCGGTCTTGCACGTCGCGGTACATCGGCGCGAGCTTCGCCAGGAGTTTGTTTTGCGCGTGGAACGGCACGCCGTTCTTGTCCATCGCGGCCTGCAAGTCTTCGACGAGCGCGTTGAACGCGGCCCGGTCGATGTTCTGTCCTTCGTGCGTGCGGCGCATCGGGCGGCCGGTGTAGACGCACGGGCCGTCGAGCAGCACGCAGATCTGCTCGACGAGCTTCTGCTTGATGCGCTTGACGGGCGCGTTGTCGAAATACGGCGCGGTGCGCGGATCGGCGAGCACGTTGTCGTACATGTCGTCGACGATCTTCGTCAGCCCTGCTCGCTCGCCGAACTGTTCGTAGAGCGCGTCGTCGGCGTGCGCGTTCGCGCAGGCGAGCGTGAGAGCCAGCAATGCGGCGTGGCGGATGTTCATCGTCAGAACCCCGCCTGCATCGAAACGTAGAGGCCGCGCTGATTCTTCACCGTCGCGATGTCGCCGAGCGCGACATACGCCGCCGTCAGCGAGACGTGCTTGTTCGGGGCCCACGCGACGAACGCGTCGTACGCGTCCTGCTCGCGCGCGAACGAGAGATTGTTCGGCTTCATCCGATATTCCCCGCCGATCGCGACGTTCTTCGTCAGCAGATACGCCACCGACGACTCGAATTCCGGGTGATACGCGTTCGACTTGTCGCCGCCGAACCCGAGCAGGCCGAACTGGTTCGCCTTCGTGAAGCGCAGCGTGCCGTTCAAGAGGAGGCTTTGCGCGAGCAGCAGCTTCGTCGCGGATAGATAGAAATCGGTGCCGGAATTGCTCGCCGCGCCGACCGCTTTCACGATATCGCCCTGTTCGTTGTGCTTGAACTGCAGCCCCGCGGCGATTTGCGGTATCCACGTGTCCTGATCGAGCACGGCGTCGCCGAGCAGCCGCACCTTCACGCCGAAGATGTTCTGATTGAACTTGAAGTTCTCGCCGAGGCCGAGTTTCGCGCCGGCATCGCGCGTATCGAAGCTTTGACGCGCGAGCGACAGCTCGACGCGATTCGCGACGCCGACGGTCAGGCCCCACGTGCCGAGCGCGTAATCCTGCGTGCGGATGTAGGTGCCGTGCGCGTTCGCGCCGAGTTGGCGCGCGGTGCCGTATCCGCCGATGACGGCCCACGGCGTGAGGCCGCCGCCCGCCGCGCCTTCGACTTCCGAGACGCCGCCCGTCAGCAGCAGCTTGCCGCCGGTGAGCGGCACGGCGGGCGGATCGTCGGCGAAAGCGGACGACGAGAACGAAACGAGCGACGCCACGGCCAGACTGGCGAGGCGCATCTTTGAGTAAATCTGACGCATGCGGGAGACATCGAGCGGTTGTCGGGGTTGCCGTCGCCGCCTCGGGGTGCCGCGCGACGCGTCGCGGCGAGCCAGGCGCTCTGGGAAGGTCACTCGCCAGGTAGGCGGCGCCTTTTCATATGCGTGTAAACGGCCGCTGACGGTCGAACTTGACGGCCGTTCGTCAGTTTTTGCGGGCCGAACGTTTGCAATCCGGGATGGGTCAGCGCGTCGGCCTAACCGTGGATCGTGTCGCGATGCAGGTCGCGCAGTTCGAGAAGGTCCGAGCGAATCAGCGAGACGTATGTCTCGACGTCCTCGACCCAGTTGCCCGCCTCCCTCAGCGTCGCGCGCAATTCCTCGCACTCATCGAAGAGCATGGACGGGCCGAGCACCGACAGCCCGCCCGCAAGCTTGTGCGCCCAGCGGCGCAGCGCCGGCGCGTCGCGCTGCGAGCAGATCGCGTCGAGCGCGGCGATGTCTTCGCCGATCTGCTGGACGAAGGCGGCGACATACGGCGCCGGCACCGTCGGCAATCGTGGCGGCGACGCATCATCGGCCGATGCGTTTCCTTCATCGACGGCTAACGTGCGCAACACGTCAGCGAGCACGGAGAGCGCAACCGGCTTTGTCAGATAGTCGGTGAAACCGGCGTCGCGACCACGTTGAACATCGGTCGCGCTCGCACTCGCGCTCACCGCATAGACACGCATCGACGGATCGAGGGCACGCGCGGCCGCCAGGAGTTGCGCGCCGTTCATCTTCGGCATGTCCATGTCGGTCAGCACGAGGTCCACGCGGTTCTTGCGCAGCAGATCGAGCGCTTCCTCGCCGTCGGCTGCTTCGATCACGGATGCGCCGAGCGTCAGCAACTGGTCGCGCAACAAACCTCGGTTGAGGCGATTGTCCTCGGCGATCAGCACTGTCGCGCCGGGATTCGCCGAAGCGGGTTGCAGAGGCGCCGACCGAATGGGCGACGCGGAGATCGCGTGATGCCTCCCGTCTCTGACAATCTGCACCGCTTCCCGGAACTCCTTGGCCGCGAAGATGCTGACGGCTATTTCGCCGTTCTCTCTCGCCACCGGCACGAGCGGGCCGTCCTGCGTCACGCGGATGACGCGCGCGCGATCTGTCCATCGCGCATCGATCTCGTCATCCGAGATTTCGTCGGTCGCGATGAGACAGTCGCAACCCTCCACGTTCGCCGCCGCGCCCTCGTTCGTGATGTACGTAATCGAACTGCGCTCTGCATTGAAGAGTGCGTCGAACCACTCGCGATGCTCGTTCGCCCGATACAGGATGGCGGGCCGGCCGACGAGCAAGGCATCGGCTTCGTCCGGCGACGACTCAGCCACTTGCAACGGCAGCGTGACGGTGATGCGCGTGCCGACGCCCTCCGTGCTTTCAAGCGCGATGCGCCCTTTCATCAGCCGGCACAGATGCTCGCAGATCGAGAGCCCGAGCCCGGTGCCGCGCGCTTGAGTCAGCCGGTGCGCGTCGCCCTGGACAAACGGCTGAAAGAGCATCTGACGCTGCGCTTCCGGAATGCCAATGCCCGAATCGGCCACACTCAGTGCGAGCGCGCCGTCGACCCAGCGCGCACGCACGACGACCTTGCCCGAATACGTGAACTTGAGCGCGTTGCCAAGGAGGTTGTTGAGTATCTGCGCGACGCGAATCGGATCGAGCCATAAGCGTGACGGGCACTCGCGGTCGATCACGACGAACAAACGCAAGCCCTGGCGATTCGCGATGGGCGAATGACCGACCATCACGCGCATGACGATGTCGCGTATCGACGCCGGCTCTTCGCTGAGACGCATTTCCCCGACGTCCATCTTCGAGAAATCGAGAACATCGTTGACGACCTGCAGCAGCGCGCCCGCCGACGCCTGCATCGCACCGACGCGGGCTTCCTGTTCCGCCGCCAGCGGGCCCCTGGCGACGAGTTCGAGATTGCCGACGAGCGACGACAGCGGCGTTCTGATCTCGTGGCTCATCGAAGCGAAGAAATTCAGCTTGGCCTTGGCGGCGGCGTCGCTGGTTTCCTTCGCTTCGCGCAGCAGGCGTTCGGCTTCGTGATGCTCCGTGATGTCGGCAATGGCGCAGAACAGCACATCGGTCTTGTTGACGACCGCCGACGTGTAGGAAATCTTCAGGTGACGCGACGACTGGTCCGCTTTCTCCAGCGTGCATTCGAATTGCCAGATCACGGCGGCGTCGCCTTTTGCGGGCAAGCTCATGCCATGTTGATGGAAGGCCACACATAGCGCGGCGGGCAGATGCATCGCGCTGGCATCGAGGTCGAGCAGGTTACGCGCGACCTGATTCGCGGCAATGGCGCTGAAATCGCTACGCAGCGCAATGCACAAACCGACCGGCGTCACCTGCACCTGAAGATGATTTAGAATCTCGCCTTCCACCGCGCGGCAAGCCTGCTCATAGGTACGCGTCAGGAAGCGGTAGTTCCAGTATCGGTATAACGCCACGAGCATAGTTGAGAGCGCCGCTTCCACCAGAACGATAACCGACACTTCCGTACGCTTGACAGCGAGATTGGTCGCCGTCGGCAAGGAAACGACGATGTGGCCGACGCCGAGCGCAAGCGGTTCCATTCGCGCGCCCCATCCGTGTCCCATGATCCAGTGGGATACGCCAGGCGGCCCCTTCTCGAGATGTTTGTCGACGAATCGCGCGTCTCCCGATGCATCGCCCGCCAGCACCGTGCCATCGTCGCTAAAGATCGTTATTTCCGAATTGAGGGCGGCGGGCCGGACCAATTTCAGCACACGCTCGACATCGACCTTCGTGAAGACAAACGCAACGGGTCGATCGTTCTTCTCGACCACCATGAACATAACGATCGTCGAACTCTCGAAACCCAGCAGGGCCGGTGCACGGAACCATAGAACGCTATGTTCTCGTGCGACGCTTACGGGATCGAGGCCGCGAGAACTCATGGTGGCCTTGGCGGTATCGACGAGTGAGCGCAATCGTTCGGTGCCGGGTCCCTCATCGGCGTCGCGCTTGGTGAAAAATTCAAAACCATACGACGCGCTTCCGTCGAACCGTGCGAATTGCAGGGAGAACGGCAAGCTCCCGTCGGGAATAGCACGCAGTGCCGCGCTGCAAATCCGGCTCATCGATGCGTCTTCGCTGTCCGAAGGTAAGGGCGCGCACGGCAGCGCGGCCCGAGGACCGTTGGGCGATGGATGGTAGTCCTGCGGGGTGACTTCGAGGAGTAGCTCGCCCGTCTTCAGCATGTTGTAACGACTGAAGATACCGATATTCACGCCGCGCATGACGGACTGGACGTCGGCAAGCTCGGTCTTGAGCGTACTATTGACCAGAAAAACGATGGCCGCGAAAGCGGCACACATCGAAGAGAAAATCAGCAAGCCGATGGCGACCGCGAAAATGCGTCGCTCCCGTTTGAGATTGTCCTCGAGCATTCGCAGCATCTGCAGAGGAGAATCTCGCGATGCGGCGAAAACATGCTCCATCAGGCTAGTCCTGCTCTGGCCGCGTATTTGACGAGATCGACGTGGTTCTCCACATGCAGCTTGCGCATGGCCGATCGCTTCTGCGTGGCGACGGTCGGCACGGATCGGTTCAGCGTGCGCGCGATTTCAGTCACCGAAAGGCCCTGCGCGAAGAGGCGCACCACTTCCAGTTCGCGGGGCGAAAGCGGCTGCTCGCGCGCGAGGTCCTGCAGGGTCGATCCATCGCGCGCCAGACGGTGTTGAATCTTAGGCGAAATGATCGTCTCTTTCGTGCTCAATGCACGAAGCGTGACCTGGCTGAGCTCGCTGGCGGGCTCCTCCTTGCTCATGATCGCAGCGACGCCCAGCTTGCACAATTCGTGGTAGATGCCGCCGCTCGTCATCATGGTCAGCACAATGACGGGTATGTTCGGAAAGGACCGCTTGAGCTTGCTGATCAGCCGCAAGCCGTCTATGTCCGTCTCGTCTTCTCCCTGCATCACGAGATCGGTGATGATAAGGTCGACGGGCTCCTTTTCGAGTACGCGAAGCAACTCGGCGCCGGAATGAGCCATGGCGGCGATCGTAAAACCCGGAATTTTCGAGAATTGGTCGGCTACAGCCAACAGCACGATCGGATGATCGTCCGCCAAAACCATCCGAATCTTGTCCCCTCGTGCGTTCATATAACAACCGTTTTTTGAGTTGCCGCTCTTCGAGTCAAAACCCGAAACGTACGGCTCATTTATTGATGTAAAAGCAACTCACGAATGTCGGGCGGGCCTGAGCTATCCCGCAAAGGAAGCCTATCGGATTTTAGGACGTGCTCAATCCGGGAGAAACATCGGCGGTGTCAGAAGTGCGTTTCGCCCGGCGAAACGAATCTTCCCAGCGACACCGGCTTCACGTTCCGCACGCACTTTGTCTGCAGCGCGGACGTTTGTGCATCCTGACCCGCGCTGCTCATGCTCATTGCTTCCACGAAGCGAACTCGCGAGTTGGTCGAGCGGAATCGATGTCACCGGCGGCCTGGCCTCACGTTCGTACTTACGGCTTTCGGATAGCAGCATGCAAGCAAAGATGATCATCGAAAGGCTGAATACCAAAGCAATCGGCACGATCAAATTCCAACTCGATACCCCTAGCGCTGCTAGAAGCAGAAACGACAAGCCGAAATAAACCGACGTGAGAATCGACGACGCGCGCCCGGCCATTGCGCAGTAATGCCGAAATTTTCGGCTCAGAAATTCGAGAATTGACATGGCGATATTCAGTGCAAAGGGCACGACGGTCGACCCCGGCTCATACAGGATCCGAAGGAAGACAGTGCTTACTCAGGCCAGCACGCAGGCAGAGCGAGTGCCCATCGCTCGTGACTTGCGCCCTGCCACAACGATGGTCGAATTTAGCCGACGGGCTCTCCGCTCGATATAGAAAAATATCGAAAGCCCGATATGGTCAAAATATCCGCACGATTCATGCGGGAATGGTCTTGCTTCGATCTGCGAACTTATGTAGGGAGATCGTTCTTTTCGTCATCTCCGAAGACGAAAACACGAAGCGCGAGAGGGTCTATCGCGGAGTCTTCGGTGATTGGGCACAGGATGCAAGACATCCCGCAGACTCGCGTCTTGAGGATGTCTTATGAATTTCTCAGACGCACGTGGTATCGGCCCTTAGCATCTTCAGATGCCCGGCGATGCGTGCGACCACTTCCGACCAGTCGCAACCGTGACGCTTGCGGAAGAGACGCATCGTCGGATACCAGGGACTGTCCTCGCGGGTGTAGTGCCAGCGCCAGTCGCCGTAGAACGGCAGCATCATCCACACGCGCTTGCCCATCGCACCGGCGACGTGCGCCACCGACGTATCCACCGTGAGCACGACGTCGAGTGACTCGATGGCTTTCGCCGTCTCCGCCATCGTCGTGATTTGCGCGCCTACATCGTGGAAGTTCGCGTGCTTCTGCGCGTAGTCGGCGGCTTCGTCGGCTCCGGCGCCCTTCTGCAGGCTGAAGAACTCGATGTCCGGAATCCTGAGCAGATCGTCGAGCACGGCAAGCGAGGGCAAGGAGCGCGCGCGATCGTTCTCATGCGTGGGATTGCCCTTGAACACCAATCCCACTTTCAGCTTGTTCGGCGCGACGATCGGCAGCTTCGAAGGCACAGCGGACGGCGCACGAAGATACGGCACTGCTTTTGGCAACGCTTCGAGATCGAGCGTCAAATGAGCCGGAATCGCGTGCGGATACACCCAGTAATCGATGTCCGGAAGATTCGCGGCCGATTCGGTGCTCACGACTTCGTCCGCCTCGCCCGACGCCTCGTAAAGCTCGACGAGCGGCGGCTGACACATGACGATGACGCGTTTTGCCCCGCACTGCTCGCGGAAGAATCTCGCGAAACGCAGGAAGAAGATTTCGTCACCGAGGCCGAACTCGCTCCAGATCGCAATCGCTTTCCCCTCAAGCGACTGGCCGCTCCACTCCGTTACATGACGCGGCGGCTCGACGGTCGTGCGGCGCTTCCAGCCGAAGCGTGCCATCAATTCCTCGCGCATGCGAAAGCCCTTCTGCAGCCGTCCGCGTGCGATCTCGTGCAGCACGTGATAAAGGCGCGGGTGATGTTCCCCAGGCAGGCGCTTCACGCATTCCTCTATATGAGCGCCTCCCTTTGCACAAGCATCGATATGCTCACTCCGTGACAGGATGGGTTGCTGCTCTATATCCGGGCTTGTGGCAGCGATTCAACCTGCTGCGGCCCCCTATGAAATCCGCTGACTCGCACCTCACTCCCACATCGAGCTCGAAGCTCCATGGAATTTTCAGGTTTAGCGAATCCCGGTCCGACCTGTCATGTCATCACATACGCTGCCCGCGCAACCTTTGTTCTAAACCATTCCTTCTTCGTTCCTGCGCTATACGACCTTCACGATCGGCTTCTCGCTCACATATCCCTTCTCATACGGATGGCCGTGTGCGAGAACCGCCCAGATAGTTCTGGCCAACTTGTTTGCCAGTGCAACGACAACGACATTCGTTGGCCGCCGCTTTTTCAGTTGTTCGACCCAAAGACCGGGGTCTTTTGCGTTGTTCAGTACACTACGTGCACCATGCACGAGCAGCATTCGGAGATATCCGTTTCCGCGTTTACTGATACCGTGAAGTTGCACCCTCCCGCCTGAACCCGTTTGTTTCGGGACAAGCCCGATCCAAGCAGCAAACTCGCGGCCGGACTTAAATGCCTTGACATCACCCATCATCGCGACCGCCGCCGTTCCTGTGAGCAGGCCAACGCCCGGAATCTCGCATATCGCTTTGACCGCAGGATCATCCTTCCGCCAGTCCCGCATGCGTCGTTCGATTCGGGCGATTTGCTCATCGAGTTCGGCAATCCGGCTCCATTGTTCGCGTAAGGTATCGATCAGAACTGCTGGCAATCGCGCTGCAACGCGGGCGAGAACTTGCGGTATAGCTTCAATCAGAGCAGCACGGCCTTTGTTCATCACTTCGCCGTATTCGGTCAACATCCCACGAAGACCGTTTATCTGCATCGTGCGGAAAGCTACCAGTTGTTCTCGCGCACGATGAAGCGCAAGCATCGCCTGTTGACTTTCAGTCTTGACTGCAACTGGTTTGCTCGGCTGCTGTACCGCAAGCCAAATTGCGCGCGCATCCGCACTGTCGTTTTTGTTCCTGATGTTGAAAGCCTTCACGAACTCCGCCGGCATCAGTTTGACCTGGTGTCCCATCTTGGTGAGTTGCCGGGCCCAATGATGCGCGCCACCGCACGCTTCCATTCCGATTAAACACGGCGCACGGTTTGCGAAGTGTTCTAAGAACTTCGCGCGCTTCACGGACCGATTTACGATCTCACCTGTATTCGCATCAACGTAATGCACTTGCATAATGTTCTTTGCAATGTCGATTCCGACGGGCGTGAGCTTCATGGGTGTTCTCCGAACCGGTTTGGGAAGACCCATGATCCTCCCAAACGAAATCGAGAATCCGCCGCTGTTGTAGTTATAGCGTCGGCGCAGGGCGGGAGGCGCTCATTTCATTCCCACATCGAGTCGACTTCTTCCAATGCGTCCCAGCGCAGCAGTTCCAGCAACACGTATCGATAAAGATCGAAGTGATACGGATACGTACGCAGCGCTTCCCTGCATGCAGCGACACCTTCCTGCACGCTGCGCGCACGCGACGCGGCTTGCGCCAGTTCACGCGGCGACGCCACAGCGCGCTTGCGCAACACGATCTCGATCGCGCATTCCGCAAGACCCTTCGCGGTCTGGTCCTCATTCGCGTCGCGCTCGTCGTAGCCGTTGCGCACGAGCGTGACTCGCTCACAGTGCGCGACCGGCGACATCGTCTGAATCAGTTCCAGCACGTTGACGGAACGCGGCAAGCGCTTGTCTGATTTGTGGACCGTGAAGCTCCACTTATGGCGGCGATTGAAGCGGCTCGGCCATGTGCCCTTACCGTAGAGATCCTCGTCCGGCACGGTCACGACCGCATGGCCGCCCGGCTTCAGCAGCTCGAGCCAGCGCGACAACGCCTTATGAGGATTATCGAGCTCGGCGAGACTATGGCTGGAATGTAGGAAGTCCAGTGTCGACTCTTTCACGCCCTCCATCTTCGTGAGATCGCCCTGCGACGAAGGATAAGACGCGGCGTTGCGCATCTTCGGGAACATGGCGACGTGAGCGGAAACCGTTGTTCGCATGCCCGTCGATGTTCGCGTGGCCATTGTCCGACACGTCCACATCGCCGTTCACGACAACGCCATTGCCGTTCTTCGACGAATTCCCGTCGATGTTCAGCGAACCGTTCTCGATCACGCTCGTGTTGCCGTCGATGGCTTCGCCGTTGATGTCCGTCGAGCTGTGGCCGTCGGTATTCACATCGCCGTTGATGACCACGCCGTCACCATTCGTCGACGAATTGCCGTCGATGTTCAGCGAGCCGTTGTTTGTCGTGTTCGTGTCACCATTGATGACCACGCCGTCGCCGTTCGCAGCATTGCCCGAAATGTCGGTCGAGCCGCTGTCCGTGTTCACATCACCGTTGATTACGACAACCGTCGCGCTGTCGCCCGCGGCGAGCGCGACCTGACCGTTCTTGCCCGCATCGATGGAACCGGTGTTGCGCACCTGATCGCCCATCAGCGTGACATAGCCTTGCGCGTTGATCGTGCCGTCGTTGACCACGCTCGCGTTCTTGCCCGTGCCCGACAGCTTCAGCGGACCGCCCGACATGAACTGGTTCGCGTCGATCGACTTGGTCGTCGCCAGCAGCGAACCGACGTTCACCACCGCGCCCTTGCCGAACAGCACGCCGTTGGCGTTCTGGATCAGCACCTGACCGTTGGCCAAGAGCGAACCTTGAATGTTGGAAGCGCCCGCGCCCGTCACGCGGTTCAGCGCCTGCGCTTGTGCGTTCGGCTGATTGAACTGGACCGTGTTGCCCTGGCCGACGTTGAACGAGTTCCAGTCGATCACGGCACGTTGCGTGCCCTGATTGATGGTCATCGTGTTGGAATTCTGCGAGATCGAAGCCTGACCTGCGGTGACTTGACCGCCGGTCGGCAGTGCCTGCGCGAAGCTCGTCGCAGGGGTCGATGCGAACATCGCGAGCGCAAAGGCCGTCATCGTTGCAATGACGCCCATTTTCGCGCTTTGAGGAGAAGAGGAGGAGGAAGCGTTGCCTTCGCCGGGCGCCTTGCCCTGGCTTGTTACGTCTTCCGCAACGGCGACCAGCATGCCATGACGCTTACTGAAAACACGACGAAACCGATTCTTGTTCATCCGAAAATAAACCTAGTAAATGAGATTTAGCCGTCCCGGATATCGAGTACGGCGCAACGTGTGACAGGAATTCGCTCAGCTCGACGCACGCGCGGTCGCGCACCTTTTACACACTCAGGAACCGGTGCCAGAAAGCAGACCAACTCCACGGATCGAATGCTATTGATCGACGCCGCGTCGCCATATAGAAGAAATTCGAATGCCCTCACGGCTGCCCGAGCGGGTACCGTGGATCAAAGGCCCGGCGGGCCAAGCGTCGATGGAATTCAGAATGTTCCCCAATCGACAAAGCGTGAACTTCGAGACAGCCGGCAGTTAGCGGCGCGCGCACCTCGATGCGCGCCATCCAGCCCGGTACACCGATAAGGGATCGTGGGAGAAACGCGCCGTTTCTGTACGCGACGCCGAAACGCGTGCGCCCGGTCTGGATAGACCGGGCATCGGCACGCCGCCCGAATCAGGCTGCGTGAGAAAGGTCGCCCGGACCGAACCGGTCCAGCTTCAATCCAAGGTTCGATGCGAAGCGATGCAGCTCAGAAAGCCGGTCGAAGCCCAGCAAGCTGCGTACTTTGATACTCTGCGAGCTGATCGCGCTCTTGCGACGTTGCATCAAACTCGCTATCTCGCGGCCTGAAATGCCGCACAGCATGAGCCCGGCGATCTCCATCTGGCGCGCCGTCAGCATCCCGAAGCGCTGTAGCTCCGGATTACTCCGGTACTGATACAAAGCCGCGCGCGCGGTCGCCGACAGATATGACGCGCCGCGCTCGAGCTCCCGCACCGCAGTCAACACCTCGGACATCTCGTCGGATTTGCTCACGATCCCTGCCACACCGCGTTGCTCGAGCGATCCAACGAGAAACGGCTCATGAAATTCGGTATAGACAAGAATCCGCAGATCGGGAAATTCGCGCGAAACAATGGAAAGGAATCGCCATCCGTCTGGCGATCCTCTGCCCGGCATCGAATAGTCGGCGATCAAAATATCGCATTCGCGGTGTGCCAGTAAATCCATCAGATCGGAGACGTCGTGCGTCGTGCCGACCACATCGCAGCCGGCCTCATCCAATGCCTTGTGGAGACCAAATGCGACGAGTGGATGATCATCCGCGATAACGACCTTCAGCTTCTCGCGTTTGCCAGTCATGACATTTACCCCCGGATCGCGTCGAATTCGACGCCGATTTGCGAACGCTCCAACGACAATCCGTGACTCGCCGCGAAGCGATACATCTCGGATTCCCGGGAAAACCCCAGTCGCTTGCAAGCCGCCGCACGCTGAGAGCTGATCGTATTCATTCGGCGATCGAGCAGGCGCGCCGTTTCGCATACAGAAAGACCACATAGCATCAAGCCCGCGATCTCCATCTGCCGACGCGTGAGCGCGGTGAAGCGGCTCAGCTCGGGCGACACATTGAAGCGCTCTACTGCCGATTGCGCGACGGGAGACAAATAGCGCCCGCCAGCGAAGAGCGTATGGATCGCGACAAGCATTTCAGACATGTTTTCGCGCTTGCTGACCACGCCAGCGACGCCGCGTTGCGCGAGACTTCCCACGAGAAATGGATCGTCGAATTCGCTGAAAACGACGACGGGCAACTTCGGGTATTTGCTCGACAAGGCGGTCAGAAATTGCCAGCCGTCCAACGAGGAAGCATCCGGCATCGAATAATCGGCCACGACCACATCGCACGCTTCATTTTCAAGGACGTTCATCAAACCGTCGGCGCTGCTTTCCACGCCACGTACGTTGAATCCCGCTTCAAGTAATGCTTTATTGAGGCCGCACAGGACGATCGGATGATCGTCGACTATTGCGACTCGAATGTCTTTCGCCATCGTTTCATCTCCCCGAAATCTGCTTAGCTCAACCGTACTGAATATGGATAACGATCCGGATGAACAATATCGACCGGGATTTCGGCTCGATATAGAACGACTTTGAAACGAACCGGGAAGGACGAAACGTTCGACTTGCGTCATGAAAGCCGATGGTTTGCCGAGCAAGGCGCATCGCCGTATTGCGGATAGCGGACGTACACACGAAAAAAAGCCGCCGGGCTAACGCAACGGCGGCTGAACGGGGGCAGACTTAAAACTACGACGGGAGATTACGCGCGATCCGGGCGCCGATATATCGATCGATTTCGAAATGGCGAAGACCTGCCTTGCTTGCATCAAACGTTCGTATAAGCACGCCGAGCCGTTCGTAGAATGGCGCGCGCGCATGCGCTTCTCTAAGCTGACGTCATGGTCACGCATCGGGAGCGCATCATGGGCGATACATCGACACGCAGGCTGTTATCCGCTTGCGCCGCCGTTCTGGCGTTCGGAACGTGGTATTCGCTGAGCGCGCCGCACGACTGGAGCGCGCTCGATCGCGCCGGTTACGACACGCAGTTGCCGCTCGAACGCATCGCGTTGAGCGAAGAAACCGCGCCCTCGATGATGCAAGACCGCTAGGCGCGCGGCGGCGTCGATGCGCCTTGCGGCATCTTCACGCCGAGCGCTTCGGCCTTCAGCACAAGATCGGCCAGCGAACGCGCGGCCATTTTCTTCATCGCCTGGCCGCGATGAATCTTCACCGTGATCTCGCTCAGATTCATCTCCGCTGCGATCTGCTTGTTCATCAGACCCGACACGACGAACGCCATCACCTCGCGCTCACGCGGCGTCAGCGACTCATACGCGCGCCGCAAGTCCGCGACCGAGCGGCTCGCGGCGCGCCGTTCTTCATCGGCTTCGAGCGCCTGCGCGACGGCATCGAGCATGTCCTGATCGCGGAACGGCTTCGCGAGAAAATCCTTCGCACCCGCTTTCATTGCTTTCACCGTCATCGCTATGTCGCCGTGCGCCGTCATGAAGACGATCGGCAAGCCGAGCTGGCTCGCGGCCATCTGCTCCTGCACGGCGAGACCGCTCTGCCCTTTCAGCCGCACGTCGAGGATCAAACAGCTCGGCACTTCGGGCATGTCGTGCGCAAGGAACTCGTGCGCGGACGCGAACGTCGTCACGTTCAGTCCGACCGAACGCAGCAGCATGCGCAGCGCATCGCGCATCGATTCGTCGTCGTCGACCACGTAGACCATCGCGGCGTGCTTGTCATTGCTCATCGTCTCTTCTCTCGTTTTCGGGCAGCACGAAAAGCAGACGCGCGCCGCCTTCATCGGGCGATTCCGCCCATATCCTGCCGCCGTGCGCCTCGATGATCGAACGGCAGATCGACAAGCCCATGCCCATGCCTTCGGCCTTCGTCGTGAAGAACGCATCGAATAGACGCCGCGCGTTCTCGTCGCTGATGCCCGTGCCCGAATCCTGCACGACGATCTGAGCGTAACCGGGATCGCTGTCGCTCTCGCGCGTCGCCACACGCAACACACGCGGCCCGTTCACGGCGGACATCGCCTGCGCCGCGTTCATCATCAGATTGATGAGCACCTGCTGCAACTGCACGCGGTCGCAACGCACCGTCGGCGACGGCGTCGCGAGATCGGCGCGCACATCCACGCGATGACGCGCGAGTTCGCGCCGCACGAGCTCGATCGTCTCGCCGACGATCTCGGTGACTTCGAGCGTCGCGGGCTGGCTGTCGCGCTTTCTCGCCATCGCGCGAATGCGTGCGATGACTTCGCTCGCGCGCTTGGCGTCGCGGACCATCTGCGCGATCGATTGCTGCGCCTCCGCGATATCCGGTTGCGCGCGATTGAGCCAGCGCAAGGCGGCGCCGCCGCTCGTGACGATCGCGGCCATCGGCTGCGTGACTTCGTGCGCGATCGACGCGGCCAGCTCGCCCAGCATCGTCACGCGCGTCACATGCGCGAGTTCGGCGGTCGAGCGCGCGAGCGCTTCCTGCGCGAGCTTGGTTTCGGTGACGTCCATCAGCGCGCCGACGTATTCGCCGCCGTCGTTTTCGCTCGATGCACGATGCGCCACGTAATGAACGTGCTTCACGGTTCCATCCGGCAGCAGCAGCCGATGCTCGACATCGATATCGCGCACGCTGGACAGCGCCGCTTCATGCGCGCCGCGCACGATCGCGATGTCGTCGGGATGCGAGCGCGCGAGAATTGCATCGATGGAAGGCGTCATGTCGCGCGGATAATCGAAGATGCGATACGCCTCGTCGGACCACCACATCGTGCCGGCGGGCAGACGCGTCGCGATGCTGCCGGTAAGCGAAAGCCGCTGCGCATCGAGCAGGAACGCTTCGCTGCGCTTCAATGCATCGCGCTGACGCTGCAACTCGGCTTCCATGCGCTTGCGCTGCATCGTCGTGGCCTGAATGCGCAGCGAGAGAACGGCGGTCGTGCCGATTGCGAGCAGGCTCACCGCGCAGCGTGCGAGCGCGCCGCCCGAGACGTTCTCGTCGTGCGAAAGAATGAAGCCGACGAGCGTGAGGATGACGCAGCCCCACGCGGTCGCGACCGTCGCGGTGCGATTGCCCGTCGATGCGATCAGCAGCACGACGACGACATACAGCACCGCGATGGCGATATCGAGCGGCGTGAGCGCGTCGATCAGAAACACGGCGAGCGCGATGGCCGCCGCGAGCATCGACACGATGCGCGTATCGTGACGCACCGCGCGCGGCGCGCTCTGGAATGTCTCCATCAATCAATCATCGGCGTTCGTTGGAAAGGTCCGGGCCCGCGCCAGATTACGCGAAGCATTCTAATCCTTCAAAAATCCTTGCCGAATGCGTTCGAGGCAATCGGCGACGGCGGTTCCATCGACGGGCTTGCTGAGAAAGCACACCGCGCCGCCGTCGAGCGCCTGACGGCGCGCGGCATCGGATGCGAACGCGGTGATGAACATGACCGGCACGTTCAGATTCAGCTCGTGCAGACGTTGCTGAAGTTGCAGGCCGGACATGCCGGGCATGTTGAGATCGGTGATGATGCACGCGAGGCCGTCGAGCGGATCTGCGTCGAGAAACGTCTCCGCCGACGCGTACAGGCTGACCTCCCAGCCGAGCGAGCGCAGCAGACTGGAAGAGGCGACGCGGACGGATTCGTCATCGTCGATCACGGAAACTCTGGAAGGCGATTGCAAGGGCGTTGTCCTGTTTCGGCGCGCAATGAACTGATCCACGCCTGATTGGAAGCCATCTTACGCACGCGCCTCGTGCCGCGAAATAACATGAAGGTATAGGTCCGAAGCGCCCGCTTTCATCTGATGAAACGGCGTGAGCCCTTTCTGCGGGAAATGCGCCGACAACGTATAGTCCCGTTCTGCTACCTCAGGGTCTGTTTACATGCCGGCTTCAGCTTCGACCACACGCGACGGCGGCAAGCACGTCGAACTCACGCGCGGCCTCATTGCGCTCTTCGCCTTCTGCTGCGGCGCGATCGTCGCGAATCTGTATTACGCGCAGCCGATCATCGAACTCATCGCGCCCGATCTGCACATGGCGGGCGGCACGGCGAGCCTGATCGTGTCGCTCACGCAGATCGGCTATGCGCTCGGGCTGTTCTTCATCGTGCCGCTCGGCGATCTGCTCGAAAACCGCAAGCTCATGATCGCGACCGCGCTCGTTTCGATCGCGAGTCTCACGGCCGCCACGTTCACGCACACGCCCGGCTGGTTTCTCCTGATCTCGCTCGTGATCGGCTTTTCGTCGGTGGCGGTGCAGATTCTGATTCCGCTCGCCGCGCATCTCGCGCCGGACGAATCGCGCGGCAAAGTGGTCGGCACGATCATGAGCGGGTTGTTGCTCGGCATTCTGCTGTCGCGGCCGATATCGAGTCTCGTCGCGGGCCACTTCGGCTGGCGCGCGATGTTCGGCGCGGCCGCCGTGCTGATGATCGGCATCACGAGCGTGCTCGCGTTCACGATTCCGAGCCGCAAGCCAGATCATCAGGCGACGTATTTTCAGCTCATCGGCTCGCTCGGGCATCTCGTGCGAACGATGCCGGTGCTGCGTCATCGCTCGCTTTATCAAGGGCTGATGTTCGCATCGTTCAGTCTCTTCTGGACCGGCATTCCGATCGAACTGACGCGTCATTACGGGCTTTCGCAGACGGCCATCGGCATCTTCGCGCTGATCGGCGCGACCGGGGCGACATCCGCGCCGATCGCCGGGCGTCTCGCCGATGCGGGCCACACCGTGCGCGCGACCTTCATCGCGCTGATTCTCGCGGCGATCGCGTATCTTCCCGTGGTGATTCATCCCGCGTGGGGCGTGGGCGCGCTCGTCGTGACGGGCATCGTGCTCGATTTCGCCGTGCAGATGAACATGGTGCTCGGCCAGCGTGAAATCTACGCGCTACACGCCGCGAGCCGCAACCGGCTGAACGCCGTTTACATGACGAGCATTTTCATAGGCGGCGCATTCGGCTCGGCGTTCGCGAGCCAGCTTTACGAGCACGGCGGCTGGACGCTCGTCGCGAGCGTCGCGACGTGCTTTCCGCTCATCGCGCTCGCGCACTTTCTGCTGATCGGGCGGCATCACGCGGCTTCGGCCAGCGCCTGATCCTCACGGCTTGGGAATGCGGATGCGGCTGATCATCAGCGAGCCGGAGATCGCGTAGATCAGCACGAGCGGATGCAGCGTGAAGCCGCCGAGACGCACCGTGCCGAGCCACATGCTTTCGCCGATCGCGCCGGACCACGCGCCGATGGTCAGCAGCAGCACGATGAGAAACGATGTGGGAATGGGCGTGCCTTCGAAGTGCGTGACCTTGCCGCTTGCGCCCGACATCTCTTCGGTCGTGACGTTGTAGCGCGCGAGCCGCGACACGCCGCACGCGACGAAATAGGCCAGGATCACGCGGTCGTAGAGGCCGCGCATGCCGAACCCATAGCCGATGATCGCCGGCGCGACGCCGAACGAGATCACATCGGCCAGCGAGTCCAGCTCCTTGCCCAAGAGCGACGCCTTCTGACGCCAGCGCGCGATGCGGCCGTCGAGCACGTCGAACACGAGCGCCGCGAACACGAGCGCGCAAGCGAGATAGATATGCAGCACATCGGAGTCGTCGAGATAGGACATCGACGAGAAAAGCGCGCCCGTGCCGCACACCGCGTTGCCCAGCGTGAACCAGTCGGCCAGATGGAAATCGCGGATCATCGAGAATCGTTTGGCTTTCATTCGTTTCTGTTTTCGTGACGTTCGGGCAGCGCCGATGGCCAGCGCCGCGAGACTTTCAAGTCTATCATCGCGCCCTCTTTCCCTTAGCACTCCGCATGCCACGCATCGTGGCAAACGGCGTGAGGCAGTATCATCACCGCACGCAAAGGAGGACCGCGACGATGATGTTCAAACGCGCCCTGGCGCTCGCGAGCCTGATGCTCGCCTGCGCGTCATCGATGGCCGCATCGCTCACGATCAACGTCGGCGGCGAGCGCTCGCTCACGGCCGATCAATTGCTCGCGCGCCCGGATGCCGCGATCATCCGCGTGCCGAACGACGTCACGTTTCATCGCAGCATGACGTATCGCGCCGTGCCCTTGCGCGCGCTGCTCGGCATCACGGAACTGCCCGCGGGCAAGGAGCTTCAGGTCACGGCCACCGACGGTTTCGTCACGCACTTTTCCGCGAAGCTGCTGTTCGGCGATGCGAAGAAGCGCGCCGAACCGTGGCTCGCGATCGAGCCGGCGGACGACCCTTGGCCACAGGTGCCGGGCAGCGGCGATGTCGGTCCGTTCTATGTCGTGTGGATCGATCCCGCCGCGTCGGGCGTCACGAGCGAGCAGTGGCCGTTCAAGGTCGACGCGATTCGCATTGCGCCGACGCTCGCCGCGCGCTTCCCGCAGATCGCCGTCGACAAGAGCGTGCCCGCGAATTCGCCGATACGTCGCGGCATGACCGTCTTCACGACGCAATGCATGGTCTGCCACAAGCTGAACGGCGCGGGCGATGCGTCGGTCGGCCCGGACCTGAATCGTCCGCATAATCCGACCGAATATTTTCAGCCGTGGGCGCTGAAGGGATACATCCGGGATCCGAAGTCGATTCGCGCGTGGGCCGACATGAAGATGCCCGGCTTCGACAAGAACGCGATCAGCGATAGCGATCTCGATGCGGTCATCGCGTATCTCGGCTACATGGCGAAGCGCAAGAAGTAGCCGGGTACGTTACGCGCGCGCGTCGAAAATCGCGTTGAGATCGTTGCCCGCCGCGGCGTCCTTGAACCCGTCGAAGCGGCCATCGACAAGTCCTTGCGCCGCGCGCATGAACCCGCCCCACGCAACGCGCGCAAGCCCTCCGCCGACGCTCACGCGCCGCACGCCGAGCGCGGCGACGTCGCTCAGCGTGAACTCGGACACGCCGCCGATCAGCATATTCACCGGCTTCGGCGCGACCGCCTTCACGACGGCTTCGATCTGCTCGCGCGTCTTGATGCCGGGCGCGTAGAGGCAATCGGCGCCGGCATCGGAATACGCCTTGAGACGCGCGATGGCATCGTCGATATCGGGCTTGCCCGCGAAGAAGTTTTCCGCGCGGCCGACGAGCAAGGTGTCGCCGCCGCTTGCGTCGATCGCGCGCCGCGCCGCCTTCATGCGCGCCACGGCGACATCGAGCGCAAAGAGCGGCGCGGATGCGTCGCCGGTCGAATCCTCGATCGACAAGCCCGCGACGCCCGCCTCCACCGCGAGCATCACGCTTTGAGCCACTTCGTCCGGCGTCGCGCCGAAGCCGCTTTCGAAGTCGGCGTTCACGGGCAAATCCGTCGCCTCGACGATTTCGCGCAGATGAGCGAGCACGGCGTCGCGCTGCATGTGATTGTCCGCGTGACCTTTGGACCATGCGAAGCCCGAGCTCGTCGTCGCGAGCGCCTTGAAGCCGAGCGTCGCGAGATAGCGGGCGGAACCGACGTCCCAGGGATTCGGCAACATGAAGCAGCCGGATTCGTGCAGCGCGCGAAAAGCGGCGCGTTTCTCGGCGACGGTGCGGGGCATGGCGTGGCTCCTTGTGGATGAACGGGTCGGAAGGTCGACGATACGCGAAGGGGCGAAATGGTGCTCGTACTAAGCCGCTCCTAAGCCCCTACCCCTACGCTCGAGTCTTTCCTCGCATGAGAGACGACATGGAGCGAACAGAAAAAGCACTCGCCAAGGTCCCAGAACTGACCCTGGCGTTCTGGATCATCAAGATAGCGGCGACGACGCTCGGCGAAACCGGCGGCGACGCACTCTCGATGTCGATGAACCTCGGCTATCTGGTGAGCACGTTCATCTTCGCGGCCGTGTTCGTCGTCGCGGTGATTGCGCAAGTCAAAGCGGAGCGATTCCAGCCCGCGCTCTACTGGATCACGATCATCGCGACGACGACCGTCGGCACCACGCTCGCCGACTTCGCGGACCGCTCGGTCGGCATCGGCTATGCAGGCGGAAGCGCGATCTTGCTTGCGTTGCTGATCGCATCGCTCGCGGTGTGGCATCGTGCGATGGGATCGGTCTCGGTATCGACGATCGCATCGCCGAAAGCGGAAGCCTTCTACTGGGTCACGATCATGTTCTCGCAGACCCTCGGCACCGCGCTCGGCGACTGGACCGCCGACACCGCGGGCTTCGGCTACACGGGCGCCGCGACGATCTTCGGCGGCGCGCTGTTGCTAATCGTGCTCGCGTATCGCTTCACGAACGTTTCGCGCACCCTGCTGTTCTGGAGCGCGTTCATCCTGACGCGGCCGCTCGGCGCCGTAGTCGGCGATTTTCTCGACAAGCCGGTCGCGAACGGCGGTCTCGCGATGAGCCGCTACGGCGCGTCGATCGCGCTCGCGATGTTCATCGTCGTGTGCGGATTTCTCTTCAAGCAGCGGCCCGCGCGCGTCGCGCATTGAAGCGCGTTGCAAGAAGAAACGGCGGCCCCGAAGGACCGCCGCGTTGCCTGCAGATTCTACCAGCCTGGCCGCTTACTTCTTCAGATCGAAGCGGTCGAGGTTCATCACCTTCGTCCATGCCGCGACGAAGTCGCTGACGAACTTCTCCTTCGCATCGCTGCTCGCATAGACTTCGGCGAGCGCGCGCAGCACCGAATGCGAGCCGAAGATCAGATCGACGCGGCTGGCGGTCCACTTGCGCTGCCCCGACTTGCGATCGCGCCCTTCGAACACATCGCGGCGCGACGACATCGGCAACCACTCCGTATTCATGTCGAGCAGGTTGACGAAGAAGTCGTTCGTCAACGTTTCGGGCTTGTCGGTGAAGACGCCGTGCGCGTTGTCTGCGGCGGTCACGTTGAGCGCGCGCAAACCGCCGATGAGCGCTGTCATCTCCGGCGCGGTCAGCGTCAGCAATTGCGCCTTGTCGATCAAGAGCGTCTCGACGGGCACGCGCACGTTCGACTTGACGAAGTTGCGAAAGCCATCGGCGACCGGTTCGAGAGCAGAGACCGAGAGCACGTCTGTCTTGTCCTGCGACGCGTCCATGCGGCCCGGCGTGAACGGCACCGTGACCGTGTGGCCCGCCTTCTCCGCCGCCTTCTCGATCGCCGCGTTGCCCGCCAGCACGATCAGATCGGCCATCGAGATCTTCTTGCCGCCCACTTGCGCGCCGTTGAATTCTTTCTGGATGCCTTCGAGCGTCGACAAGACCTTGCCGAGCTGTTCAGGCCTGTTCGCCTCCCAGTCCTTCTGCGGAGCGAGACGAATGCGCGCACCGTTCGCGCCGCCGCGCTTGTCGGAGCCCCGGAACGTCGATGCCGATGCCCACGCCGCCGACACCAGATCGGTAATCGACAACCCCGACGCCAGCACCTTCTGCTTGAGCCCCGCGACATCCTGATCACCGACGAGCGGATGATCCACCGCCGGAATCGGGTCTTGCCACAGCAGTTCTTCCTCCGGCACTTCCGGCCCGAGATAGCGAGCCTTCGGACCCATGTCGCGATGCGTCAGCTTGAACCACGCGCGGGCGAAGGCGTCGGCGAACTGGTCTGGATTCTCCCAGAAACGCTTCGCAATCTTCGCGTATTCCGGATCGAAGCGCAGCGACAGGTCCGTCGTCAGCATCGTCGGCCTGATCTTCTTCGACGGGTCGTGCGCGTGCGGGATGGTTTCCGTCGAATCCTTCGCGATCCACTGATTCGCGCCCGCGGGACTCTTCGTCAGTTCCCACTCGTAACCGAAAAGGTTCTCCCAGAATCCCTGGCCCCACTTCGTCGGCGTCGTGGTCCAGGTGACTTCGAGGCCGCTCGTGATCGTGTCCGCGCCCTTCCCGCTGCCGTAGCTGTTCTTCCAGCCGAGGCCCATGTTTTCCAGATCCGCCGATTCCGGCTCCGGACCGACGTTATCGGAAGGCCCCGCGCCGTGCGTCTTGCCGAACGTATGGCCGCCGGCGATCAGCGCGACGGTTTCTTCGTCGTTCATCGCCATGCGGGCGAAAGTCTCGCGGATGTCATGCGCCGCCGCGAGCGGATCGGGATTGCCGTCCGGGCCTTCCGGATTGACATAGATCAGGCCCATCTGCACCGCGCCCAGCGGATTCTCCAGATTGCGGCCGCCGTCGGTGCGGCTGACTTCCTCGCCGTGCTTCTGTTCGTCGGCGGTGATGACGCCCTGATCTTCATCGTTGCCGGCCGCGCCCTTGCCGTAGCGGACATCGCCGCCGAGCCAGGTCTTTTCATTGCCCCAGTAGACGTCCTGATCCGGCTCCCATGTGTCTTCGCGTCCGCCCGCGAAGCCGAACGTCTTGAAGCCCATCGTTTCCAGCGCGACGTTGCCGGCGAGGATGATCAGATCGGCCCATGAAAGATTCTGTCCGTATTTCTGCTTGACGGGCCAGAGCAGGCGGCGCGCCTTGTCGAGGCTGACGTTGTCCGGCCAGCTATTGAGCGGCGCGAAACGTTGCTGGCCGCGTCCGCCGCCTCCCCTGCCATCGCCGATGCGATACGTGCCCGCGCTATGCCACGCCATCCGGATGAACAGCGGACCGTAGTGGCCGAAGTCGGCAGGCCACCATTCCTGCGAATCGGTCATGACCTCCGCGAGATCTTTCTTGACCGCGGCGAGGTCGAGGCTCTTGAATGCTTCGGCATAGTCGAAACCCGAGCCGAGCGGATTCGACTTGTCGGAATGCTGACTCAGCAGATCTACCCGCAGTTGCCGCGGCCACCAGTCACGGATGGTCGTTCCGGTGCCGGCGGCATGCGTAAACGGGCACTTCGATTCGTTTGACATGCGTTATCTCCTTGCGAGGACGTACCCACTAGTACTAGTTCTTGTGCTACTGACTACCATGGCGTCAGATCCATGCGAGGCGCTGCACGAACCTGGTCCGATAAGGGATTTCGCGGCGTGCATCCGGCGATGCGTGGTTCATCCCGACAGCCTTGTGCAACTTAAAAAATACGTGAGAGCGGCGCTCAATAGAATGCGATTTTTGCAATGCCGCCGATAGGTGACGGCTATAAGGTGGTGGCGCGTTCTTGTCGCGCGGGCATGTTGCAGTGCGGAATCGCGGGCGGCGCGTCTGACTTCTTTTCGTCATGAAAGCGCGCAGCTCGACGCGCGTGTCAGTCTAGCAGCGTCTCGCGAGCTTGGCAGCGAAGGTGTGTCAAGTCGTCCGTTCGGGGAATGGCGGGCGGCGGCCGGGTGTTGGAGTATTTGACAACACACTATGGCGTTGTCAGAACGTCCAACAGAAAAGCTCCGCTCGTCCTGGGTGCGCGAGAGGAGATGCCTTCCGGTGGTTTCGTCGAACTAACGATATGGCATGTCCCTGAGCCTGCTCCGGGATGCACATTCATATAAATACAGGCTTGCGTATGTCGTCGCTGGCGAGTGCGTGCTGCGTTACGACAACGAGCGAGGCAAAGGCGATCACCGTCACTTCGCGAACGTCGAGACACTTTATGAATTTACGTCGGTCGAGCAGTTATGCGCCGACTTCTTCACGAATGTGCAAGTCTGGAACAGATGGAGCTCAAGATGATGAAGACCGTCACGATCGGCATCGCGTCGCTGGAAGAGTTCAGCGAGCGCGTTCTTGCCACGGTCAAGAGCGGCAAGTTCCCAGGAAGGTTCTTCTCCTACGCCACGCCCGAACTCCTCTTCCGCACCTTCACCACGCCCCGCTGGCAAATCATCCGTGCGATGACCGGCGCCGGCCCGATGTCGATCCGCGAGCTGTCGCGCCGGCTCGAACGCGACGTGAAAGGCGTGCATCGCGACGTGCAAGCGCTTCTCGAAGCCGGCTTGCTGGAACACGACGAGCACGGCGCCATCGTGTTTCCGTACGACACCGTGCGCGTCAACTTCACCTTGAAAGCGGCCGATCTCGCGCCGCCCGCCGCGCAGCGCAAATCCGCCGGCACCGCCATCGGCGAAGATTGCGCACCGTCGCCGCACAGCCCGCGTCGGCGAGCGGCGCCACGAAAGCGCGAGCCGCGTCCGGCGGGAAACCGCTGAACAGCGGAATTCAGCTCCAGTCGTCCATGTCGTGCTTGATCGTGTGGCGATTCGCGATGAGTTCCTCCACGCTCGGCTCGTTGCTCATGGCGCGCTGAATGGCGAGCTTGGTCGCTTCGTAATTCGTGCGGTACATGTCCTTCTTGTCGATGTTCGCGTCCGTCGCGCAACGCGGATCGATCCACACCAGACTGATGATGCACAAATCGTTCGCCTGATCCTTCGGCAGGATGCCTTCTATCAGGCAATCGACGACCGCATCGGCGGTTGCCGACTGCACCACGCCGCCGAACAGATCGATGTTCGCCATGTCCTTCAGCGTCACTTTCGGCACGATCATCGTCGCCGGGCGCACCATCTGATTGCACGCGCGTATCGCGAACATCGCGGTGTGTCCTTTCGATTGCGCCATCATGTTGGCGAACGCGTGGCCGACCGGCCCGTCGACGCGGCCGATGAGAATTTCGGGCATCGCGTCGGTCGCTTGTCCCGGCGCCGCCAGCACGGTTGCTTCGCCTGCGCGGAAGGTCAGATCCAGACTCATGAGCACTCTCCTTTCAGGGCTGAACGATGGTTCGATAGTCCGAAGGAAGAACCGTTTGCAAGGACGATGCCATCCGCGTGATGCACGGCGCGCCGGCAATCCAGGCAACGAGGCGGCGAACAGTCTGCGCCCGCCGCGTGACACACTGTGCGGGACGGCGTTTTCCCTGTCCTCCCTGTTTCGGGTGGGGGTGCGGTTCGTCACGCGCACTTAACGTGGCGACGTGCAGCTTGCACTCCGCGCGAGCGCGCGCGGCGAAACCTACAACGCACCCCGCGGCCCGAACGGGCGC
Organism: Caballeronia zhejiangensis; assembly: GCF_022879815.1. Taxonomy (NCBI): domain Bacteria; kingdom Pseudomonadati; phylum Pseudomonadota; class Betaproteobacteria; order Burkholderiales; family Burkholderiaceae; genus Caballeronia; species Caballeronia zhejiangensis. Next base: position 771,704 of record NZ_CP084285.1, on the reverse strand, counting down.
CGCATTTTTGAGCCGATCCGACCCATGAACTCACTCGACGGTTACAGGCCACGCGCGGCGTGGTTGACGACGCTGATGCTGACGGCGCTTGCCCTCATCAATTTCCTCGACAAGATCGTGCTCGGCATGGTGGCCGTGCCGCTGATGCGCGATCTGAACCTGTCGCCGGCGCAATTCGGCGTCGTCGCGGGAAGCTTCTTCTGGCTGTTCGCCGTATCGACGGTGCTGGTCGGCTTTCTGTCGAACCGCATCCAGACCCGCTGGCTGCTGCTCGCGATGGGCGTCATGTGGGCCGTGCTGCAGATTCCGCAGGCGCTCTTCAGCAGCATGGCCGCGTTTCTCCTGAGCCGCATGGTGCTCGGCGCGGCGGAAGGCCCGTTCTATCCCGTTTCCGTACACGCGCTCTACAAATGGTTTCCCGACGAAAAGCGCAACATGCCGGTCGCCTTGCTCAATCAGGGCGCGATGGTCGGCCTGCTGCTCGCGGGCCTGCTCATTCCGGTGATCACGCATCACTGGGGCTGGCGCATGAACTTCATCCTGCTCGGCATCGTCGGCGCGTTGTGGAGCGTCGTGTGGCTGTTCGTCGGACGCGAGGGCAATCTTGCGCGGCGTCCGCGCGGCAACGCCAGTGCCGACGCCGCGCCTCAGAAAGTGCCGTATCGCAAGCTCCTGAGCAATCCGACCGTCCTCAGCGTGTTCATGCTCGGTTTCGCCGCTTACTGGATGCTCGGCGCCAACACGACCTGGCTGATGAGTTACCTCGAAAAAGCGCTCGGCTTCTCCGGCATCGCGTCCGGACGCTGCTTCGCGCTCGTGATCGCCACCGCGGCGCCGTTCAGCCTCGGGCTCAGTTGGCTGTCGCAGCGCATGCTCGCTCGCGGGGCGTCGTCTCGCAGCGCACGCGTGCGTTTGCTGTGCGCCGCGTTCGCGATATCCGCGTGCCTTTTCTTCGCGCTGATGCTGCCGGGCCTCAGCTCCGCGCAGAAGGTCGCCGTGTTCGCGGTGGCCGGCGCGCTGCCGGCCGTGTGTTTCGCGCTCGCGCCCGCCGTGCTGTCGGAAGTCGTGCCGGATGCGCAGCGCGGCGCGCTCATCGGCATCCACACCGCGCTCGCGAGCACGGGCGCGGCGATCGCGCCGATGGTCATCGGCCGCATCGTGCAGGCGCACGGCAGCACGAGTGCCCACGCCTACGAACTGGGCTTCGCGACGACCGCCGCCATGCTGATCGTCGCCACGCTCATCGCGCTGCGCTGGATGCATCCGGATCGCGCGCCGCGCGCTTCGACCGAGCCGGTCGCGACGAGCGCCGCCTGAGCGCGGCTAGCGCGACACCTTCGCCTTGTACGCGAAGCGGTCGCCGCGAAACAGCAGTTCGGCGCAGCACAGCGCCTTGCCCTGAATGTCGAAAGGCGTGCACCGGACGCGCAGAAGCGGCGCGCCCGGATCCACCTTCAGCCGCCGCGCGTGCTCTTTCGTGGCGGCGATCGCGGCGCTCTCGGTTTCCAAATGCTTCAGCCGATAACCGAGGCGTTCTTCGAGAATGCTCGTGACGTCGTTCGTTTCGAGGTCTTCGGCGACGAGTGCGTCCATGAGCGCCGGGTCGGCCATCACCATGAACATGGCGACGGGCGCGGCGTCCCACAGACGCAAGGTCGTCGCGCAGACGAGCGTGTCGCCTTCGCTTAAGCCGAGCGCTTCCATCGCGAACGGCGGCGGCGTGATCGTCCGCACCGACAGCAGTTCGCCGTTGGCCGTCTGGCCGCGCTTGCGCGCCGCTTCGTAGAAACCGGTCAGTTGTCCGAGATCCGAGCGCTCCGACGGACGCGTGACGAAACTTCCCTTCCCGTTGATCTTCTCGATCAACCCGCTCGCATGCAGCCCGGCGAGCGCCTGCCGGATCGTGATGCGGCTCGCGCCATATTGTTCGACGAGTTCCGCTTCCGACGGCAGCTTGACGCCCGGCGCGAGATCGTTGGCGATGATCTGCTGCCGCAACGCTTCTTCGATCTGCCTGAAACGAGTTTGTGTCATGGCGCCCTTTTATCTTGTCCGGTGGATCGAAACACTGACGGCGATTGTAGCTGTCATGACAGGCTACGGGTTTTAACCGGTACACCTGTTATGACAGGTTGTGCGACCATGCTCGCGAGCATCGCGGCTCGGGCGCCTTTTTTGGCGACGCCGCATCAACGGGAGATCGACATGCAGCAAGCCGGTTCGACCATCGAAGCACGCACTTCCGATTCGGCTCCAGGCGAAATCTGGCCGTTCACCGTCACGCTGGCCACGCCCGCGATCGGCGCTTACGTGAGCGACATCGACCTGCGCCAGCCGCTCGACGAGCCGACGTATCTCGCGCTGCGCCGCGCGCTGATCCGCTACAAGGTGCTGTTCTTCCGCGATCAGGACATTACGCCCGCGCAGCACGTCGCGCTCGGGCAGCGGTTCGGCAAGCTGGAAGTGCATCCCGTCATCGCGCATCATCCCGATCATCCGGAGCTCGTCGTCTTCGACAAGTCCGACAAGAAGCGCGGCCGCGAAAACATCTATCACAGCGATGTTTCGTGGCGCGAAGTGCCGTCGATGGGCTCGATCCTGCGTTGCGCCGAATGTCCGCCAACCGGCGGCGACACCATCTGGGTGAACATGGCGCTCGCCTACGAGAACCTGCCCGCCGAAGTCAAAGCGCGTCTCGAGGGCCTCATCGCCGTGCACGATCTGATGCCGCTCTTCGGCTCGATGCTGCCGCCCGAACAGCGCATCACCGTGCGCGCGCAAAACCCGGCCGTCACGCATCCGGTGGTCCGCACGCATCCCGAATCCGGCGAGAAGCTGCTCTTCGTCAACGAGGCATTCACGACGCATTTCTCCAACTACGCGGAGATCGCGGGCTATCGCTTCGGCTTCGATCTCAAGCTGGCCGAAATGGACCTCCTTCAGTATCTGTTCCGGCAAGCGGCCGCGCCGGAATATCAAGTGCGCCTGAAATGGGAGCCGCACACGATCGCCTTCTGGGACAACCGCGCCACGCAGCACTATGCCGTTCAGGACTACTATCCCGCCGTGCGCCGCATGATGCGCGCGACGATCATCGGTGAGCGCCCGGTCTGAGCGCGTCATCACGCAATGGAGAAACCGTGAAAGAGTTGAACAAGTTCTATATCGGCGGACGTTGGGTCGAGCCGGCCGCCGGCGCGCATTTCGCCGACATCGTCAATCCCGCGACGGAAGACGTCATCGGCCGCGTGGCGATGGGCACGAGCGCCGACGTCGACGCCGCGGTCGCAGCGGCGCGCGCCGCGTTTCCCGCGTGGTCGCGCACGAGCGTCGCGACGCGCGCGGCGTTGCTGAGCCGCGTCATGACGCTGTACAAGGAACGCATGGGCGCGCTCGCCGACGCGATCACCACGGAAATGGGCGCGCCCGCATGGCTCGCGCGCGAGAAGCAGGCGCCCGCCGGACTCGGCCAGTTTCACGGCACGCTGACCGCGCTGCAGGACTTCCCGTTCGTCGCCACGCGCGGACGCACGCAGATCGTGCGCGAGGCGATCGGCGTGGCGGCGCTCATCACGCCGTGGAACTGGCCGCTCAATCAGATCGCGGCGAAAGTCGCGCCCGCGCTTGCGGCGGGCTGCACCATCGTGTTGAAGCCATCGGAAATCACGCCGCTCGACGCCGAGCTTTTCGCGCAGATTCTCCACGACGCGGGCGTGCCAGCCGGCGTGTTCAACATGATTTACGGCGATGGCGCCGACATCGGCGGGGCGCTCGCGAGCCATCGCGGTGTCGATATGGTGTCGATCACCGGATCGACGCGCGCGGGTGTCGATGTCGCGATGAAAGCGGCGCCGACCGTGAAGCGCGTCACGCAGGAGCTGGGCGGCAAGTCGCCGAACCTGATCCTCGACGACGCCGATCTGAAGAGCGCCGTATCGAACGGCGTGATCTTCTGCATGCTCAACTCCGGCCAGACGTGCATCGCGCCGACGCGCATGCTGATGCCGAAGCGTCTGCACGACCACGCCGTTGCAATCGCTGCCGCGACCGCGAACGCGCTGACGGTCGGCGATCCGGCGCATCCCGATACCAAACTCGGCCCGATCTCGAATCGGCGTCAGTACGAGCGCGTACAGCAGATGATCCAGCGCGGCATCGACGAAGGCGCGACGCTCGCAGCCGGCGGCCCCGGCCGGCCCGATACGCTCACGCGCGGCTTCTACGCGCGCCCGACCGTGTTCGCCAACGTGCGCAACGACATGAGCATTGCGCGCGAGGAAATTTTCGGTCCGGTCGTCGTGATGATTCCGTATTCGAGCGAAGACGAAGCCATCGACATCGCCAACGATACCGACTTCGGTCTCGCCGCCTACGTGTCGTCATCCGACGCGGCGCGCGCGCGTCGCGTCGCGGATCATCTGCGCGCGGGGGCGGTGATGCTCAACGGCGCGACGCTCGACCTGAACGCGCCTTTCGGCGGCTACAAGACGTCCGGCAACGGTCGCGAGTTCGGCGAGCACGGTTTGTCCGAGTTCCTCGAAACGAAGTCGATCGCCGGCTGCGCGTAATGCAAACGCCCCGCGTCGGCGCAAACCGGCGCGGGGCGACGAAGGAACGTTCAAGCGCTATCAGAACGTCGAGAGCGTCAGCGTGTTGCGCACCGTTTTCACGCCCGGCACGCCCTGCGCCACGCGCGTCGCCTGCTCGATCTGCGCGACTTCGGGAACCCAGCCTTCGAGCAGCACGTCGCCGTCGGTAGCGCGCACAGTGATGCCGGCCGCGCGCATTCCCTTTGCGTCGGCGAGCGCGGTGAGGATCTTCCGGCGCAGCGCGCGATCCGCCGCTTTCGACGAAGTCTTGCCGCCATTCGCCGCCGATGCCATCGCCGGCACGGACGCGCTCACGGGCGCCGACGCGCCGCTCTGCGCGTTGCCATAAAACGATGCGCTGACGGCGGCGACGCCGATCATCAGCTTTGCAGTTCGAAGTAATTTCATAGTGTGATTTGCCGCCATGTTTGTTGTAACGATGCTCGATGCGATGAATGCCGAACGGCGCACTCCGCCGCGCCCGCAGGTTCGGACGAAGCGCGCCCGCTGTCAATCAGAAGCGATGCGACATGCCGACGCCGACGAGCGTCTGATTCTCGCCCGCGGTCGTCGTGTAGCCGGGCCAGGCGGTCGTCGCGAGGCCGTTGTTCTTCATGAAGCCCGCGCGCGCATAAAGGGTCGTGCGCTTCGAGAGGCTATGATCCGCGCCGACCTGCACGCCCCAGGTGTTGTCATGCACGCCGCGCGCGAGGCGCTGAAAGCCGGCGATTTCGATGGCGTCGGCGGGCGTCGCCTGAATCGTCGCGCCGATTTCCGCGACGCTGAACGGATGCGCCGCGTTCAGCCGCGCCGCGACGGAACCCGCGGCCGGATTCTCCGGCTTGTGATACGTGTAGTTGGCCTGCAGATTCACGATGCCGATGCGATACGCGAGCGCCGCCGTGTAATGCTCGACGGACACCGTGTTCACCGCAGCCGGCAATCCCGGCAAGGTCTTCGATCCGGGATGCTGGAACTGATACGACACGCCTGCGTACAGCCCGTAACCGGAGTACGTGGCGGCCACATCGAGCATGTTGCCCGTGCTCTGCGGATACGGCTGCGTCACGGACGCCGCGAGCGCATACATGCCCCAAAGCTGGAATCCGCTGAGATTCGGCGACTTGTAGACGATCGCATTGCTCGAACGGCCGCCGCCCGTCTGCGTGGCGATCGTGTTTCGGTCGATGGAATTCGCCGATGCCGCGAGCGGCGAGAGCACTTCGTTCGCGCGAAACGGATCGGTCGGATAGAGCGACCAGAACGTCGGCTGATACTGCCGGCCGAACGTCAGCGAGCCGTACTTTTCGTGCGACAGGCCGACCCACGCCTGACGATAGAACATCACCGAGGAATCGGCGAAAGCGGTGCCGTTGTTGATGTTGAAGCCGCTCTCCAGCGTGAACACGGCCTTCAGGCCGCTGCCGAGATCTTCGCTGCCCTTCAGACCGACCATCGAACCGCTGTTGCCGCCGCTTCGCATCGACCAGGAATGCTGGCCGCCGTTGTCGTACCACTGAAAGAATGCGTCCGCGACGCCGTAAAGCGTGACGCTGGACTGGGCCGCCACGCCGCTCGCCACGACCGCAAGGGCCGCACCGGCAACGCTCTTCCTGACGATACACATAGCTGTCTCCTCGTTATGGGTTTTTGGTCTCCCCGGCGCCTTTGTCCGATGCACGCGACGCACGCCGACGCCCCTCCGATCCCGTCCGATTCAGTGTTGCAGGGCGTCTTCCCGTCACCACTACCCGAATCGAGTAGGCGCGGGAATACCCCAGTTCGTTCGTCGAGCGAACCATTGCCGTACTCCGATAGTTCCCGCGCCGGACTACGCGTGTTCCCTAGCGGGCACGGCGCGTCGTGAACGCTAGAATCGCCGGCATCGGAGTTTTGTCCCACCTTGAAAGACGCAGGTGCTTGATGACTGAAACGATCCTCCTTCGCTATCCGAATCATTCCGATGACGACACCGCGCGGGCATCCGCGTCCGATCCGGCCTGCGCATCGCCGCGCATATCGACGCGCATCGTGGGCCGCGAGCGGCTCGTCGCTCAGCTCGTCGAAGCCCGGCGCAAGCGCTGCATCGTGATGCAAGGCCCGGCGGGCTACGGCAAGACGACCGCGCTCATCGCGTGGCGCGAGGCGCTTTATCCGCTCGCGTTTCAGGTCGCGTGGCTCACGCTATCCGATGAAACCGACGACCTCGCCCGGTTCCTCGACGCACTGGCCGCGAGCCTCGCGCAAGTCGATCCGTCGATCGCCGGCGACGCCGCCCTGCTCGGCGGCCGCGGCCTCGACGACGAAGCGGTCGAACGCACGATCATCGCGCTGGTGCGCGGCATCGCGGGCCGTCAGGGCGATCTCGTGCTCGTGCTCGACGATCTGCATCGGCTGACGGATCGGCGCTGTCATCAATCGCTGCAATGGCTGCTCGATTACGCGCCGCCGAATTTGCATGTCGCGATCGCGTCGCGCGGCGCGATTCCGCTGTCCGTCGGCCGCATTCGCGACGAAGGTCTGCTGCTCGAACTCGACATGCGCGATCTGCGCTTTTCGATGGCGGAATCGTTCGCGTTTCTCAAATCGCAGCTTCGCGACATCGCCCCGCGCGACGCGCGCCGCATGCACGAAATGACCGATGGCTGGATCGCCGGGCTGCAGCTGATGGTGGTCGGCGCGAAGCGCGGGAACGTCGCGCCGAAGCAGCTCGCGCTCGATGAAGCGTTCGCGGACGCTCCGCTGCTCGACATCCACACGTTCGCGGAGTATTTCGGACGCGAAGTGCTGTCGCGGCTCGCCGCGAGCGAATGCGAGCTGCTCATGCGGATGGCCGTGTGCGAGCGGCTCTGCGCGCCCTTGTGCGTCGCGCTGATCGGCGGCGCGGATCATCCCGACAGCGTGCTCAAGCTGCTCGCCCGTCTGGAAAGCGACAATCTCTTTCTCGCGCCCGCCGGTCAGGATGCACGCAATGTGTGGTATCGCCTGAATCCGCTTTTTCGCGAGACCTTGCTGGAGCGTTTTCGCGCACGCAGCGAGGCGCAGCAGCGGCAAGTGCATCACACGGCATGGCAGTGGTTCCGCGAGCACGATTACGCCGATGAAGCCGTGCGTCACGCCGTGCTCGCCGGCGAACCCGCCGCCGCCGCCGATCTCGTCGCGCAGATCGCGCGCGCCCTGCAGCCGCGCGGCGAACTGCGCCGGATCGTCGCGCTGATGCGTCTCTTGCCGCAAGCCGAGATTCAGGCGCGCGTCGGGCTGCGGCTCTGGATGATCCATCTGCATCTCTACAATCGCGAGTTCGACGCTTGCGCGAGCGAGATCGAACGGCTGCGCGCCGATCTCGCGCACGACGACACGCACTCGCGCTATCGCGTCACGCTGCTGGAAGCCGCGCTCGCGGTCCAGCGCGACGATCTCGACGCCGCCTGCACACTGCTGCCGCAGCTGCGCACGCTGCCGGACGACGCGCAAGGCATCACCATCGGCGCGCACAACAATCTGCTGACCTGGGCGCATACGCTGCGCGGCGAATTCGACGAAGCGCGCCGCGCGCAGACCGACCGCGCGCCCGTGCTCGCGGACGGCACGCCGCTCATGAGCACGTCGGCGGGCGTGCTGAGCGGGCGCGCGCTCGTGGGTTTCGGTCATCTGCTGGAAGGCGATCTGCTGCGCACCGAGCGCGTGTGCCGCGACGTGCTCCACGAGGCCGAACCGCGTGGCAGCGCCGCGGCGGAGGCGTCCGCGCTCGCCGCGGCGCTGCTCGGCGAAGTGCTCTACGAATCCGGCGATGCCGATCAGGCGTGCAAGCTGCTCGAAGAACGTCTCGACGTCATCGAGCGCGTGTCGTTTCCGGATGCGGTGACGAGCGTGCTCACGGTGCTGTCGTCATCGCGCTGGCTCGCGGGTCATCGGCTCGATGCGATCGCGTGTCTCGATCGGCTCGAGGATTACGCCGCGAAGCACGATCTGCGGCGCGCGCTCGCACATTGCGTCGCGCAGCGCGTCCGGCGCGACTTGCAGGGCGGCCAGTTCGACGCCGCGCACGCGGGCCTCGCGCGGCTCGACGAACTGACCGCGCGCGCCGGCTCGCTCGCGCACGCGGCCGATTTCCGCTTCGTCGCGCAGCAGGCGCATATCGACTGGCGCATGGCGCACGAGGATCACGACGCGGCGGCGCATGCGCTCGCGCCGCTCATCGAACTGTGCCGGGCGCGCGGCTGGCAGCGACGCACCGTGTCTCTGGAAGTGCGCAGGGCTGTCACGGCGCACGTTCGCGGCGACGCGGATTCGGCGCGCCAGGTCATGCTGGACGCCGTGCGCCACGGACATCGCCTGGGCCTCGTGCGCACGCTGCTCGATGCGCATCCCGCCGCGCTGGATCTGATCGGCGCCGCCGTCCGGACCGAACCGCAGGGCGCGGTGTTGCAGTTCTACGCCGATCGTCTGCGCAGCGCGCAAGCGCGCGCGACGGCGAAGCGGCCGGGCGCGCCAGGATCAGGCGTGCGCGCCGGCGAGGCGAAGGCGCCGGAAATCCTGAGCGTGCGGGAAACGAAGGTGTTGAGCCTGCTCGCGCAGGCGTTGCCGAACAAGAAGATCGCCCGGACGATGGGCATATCGCCCGAGACGGTCAAATGGCATCTGAAGAACATCTACAGCAAGCTCGGCGTGTCGAGCCGCGACGAAGCCGTCGCGCGCTCGCGGGACCTCGCGCTGAACGACGGCGCGTGATCCCGGACGCGCGCGTCTCACGCGGCGCGCGCGCGTGCCTCCGGCTCGATCGGCAGATTCGCCAGCACGTCGGCGTGAAATTCGGCATCGCCCAGACGTAGCGACGCCACCATCAGCGACTTGAAGTAATCGCCGACAGCCAGTTCCGCCGTAACGCCCATGCCGCCGTGCAACTGCACGGCCTGCTCGCCGACGAAACGCGCCGCGCGGCTCACGATCAGCTTCGCCGACGAAATCATGCGACGCCGCTCGATGACGCTCGGATGATCGATGGCCGATGCCGCCAGATGCGCCATCGACAACGCCAGTTCCTTTTGCACGGCCATGTCCGCGACGCGATGGCGCAACGCCTGAAAGCGCGCGAGCGGCTGGCCGAACTGCTTGCGGGTGCTCAGATATTCGGCCGTCATCTCGACGAGGCGTTCCAGCGCGCCCGCGCTTGCCGCGCATTGCGCCGCGATGCCGAGTTCGAGTGCGCTTTCGAGCATCGCTTCGCCGCGCGCGGCATCGCCGATGAGCGCGCTTTTCGGCACGCGCACCGCCTTCAGCGTGACTTGCGCATCGTGCGTGCCGTCGAGCGTCGGATAGGCGCGAATCGTCACGCCGGCAGCCGACGACGGCACGACGAACAGCGACATCGCCTGCGCCGACGCGTTCCACGCCGATACGATCAGCGATTGCGCGACGGCGCCATGCCATACGTGAACTTTCTCGCCGTCGAGCAGGAAGCCGTCGTCACGCGCTTCGGCTACCGTCGACGGACGCGCGAAGTCGTAGCGGGCACACGGCTCCTGATACGCGAGCGTCACGATCTCGCGGCCTTCGGCGATCGGCGGCAGCCACGCTTCGCGTTGCGCTTCGGTGGCGTATCGCTGAATCAGCCCGGCCGCCATGACCGCGCACGGAATGAGCGGCTCTGGCAAGCACGCGCGGCCCGCTTCGAACTGAATGGCGAATGTGTCCGTGGCTTGGCCATCGAAACCGCCGTGCTCGGAGCCGATCACGAGCCCCAGCACGCCGAATTCCGCGTAGGTTCGCCACGCGTCGCGGCTGAAACCGTTCGCCTTGCGGCGCGCCTCCAGCGGATAGCGCTCTTCCGTGAAGCGCCTCAGGCTGTCCGCGAGCTGGCGCTGTTCTTCGCTGTATGAAAAGTCCATGTCCGATCTCATCCCTCGATGACCGCTTTCGCAATGATTTCCTTCTGCACCTCGTTCGTGCCGCCGTAGATGGTCGGCTTGCGCATCTCCAGATAGAAGCTGCCGATGCTCGCGCCATGACCGGGATCGGGCGTCCATCCGTCGAAGCCGTCGGCGAGCCAGTCGGGCGAGAACGGCACCGCATTCGGCCCGGCGATATCGAGTTGCAGCGCCGACAACGACTGCTGCAGTTCGGACCCGCGAATCTTGAGGATCGACGATTCCACGCCCGCGCCGCGCTGACTCGCCTGCGACGCGACGCGCATCAGCAGCATTTCGAGCGCCAGCACTTCGGCCTCGATGCACGCGATCTTCTCGCGCACGCGCAAGTCGTCCGCGAGCGGCTTGCCGTGGCGGCGCTCGCGCTGCGCCAGCGCCTTCACGTAATTCAGCTCGCGTCTGCAATTGCCGATGCCCGCGATACCCGTGCGCTCGTGGCCGAGCAGGTATTTCGCGTAGGTCCAGCCGCAGTTCTCCTCGCCGACGAGGTTTTCGACGGGCACCTTTACTTCGTCGATGAAGACTTCGTTGACATCGGTCAGGCCTTCGAGCGTGCGGATCGGACGCACGGTGATGCCGGGGCTTTTCATGTCGATCAGCAGCAGCGAGATGCCGCTTTGCGGCTTCGCTCCGGGATCGGTTCGCACGAGACAGAACATCCAGTCGGCGTGCTGCGCGTAGGTCGTCCAGGTCTTTTGCCCGTTGACGATGTAATGGTCTCCGTCGCGCACCGCCCGTGTTTTCAGCGAGGCGAGATCCGAACCCGCGCCCGGTTCGGAATAGCCTTGACACCACCAGTCCTCGGCGGTCGGAATGCGCGGCAGGAAGCGCGCCTGCTGCGCCTTGCTCGCGAACTTCATCAGCACCGGGCCGATCATGTTGAGGCCGAATGGAAGCTGACGCGGCGCACCCGCGATGCCGCATTCGATGTCGAACAGCAGCCGCTGCAGCGCACTCCAGCCCGTGCCGCCGAACTCAGCCGGCCAGCCGGGCGCGCCCCAGCCATGCTGATACAGAATGCGCTGCCAGCGCACGAAGTCGTCGGCATCGAGGTGACGATGATTGAGCACTTTCTCTCGCAGATCCACGGGCAGGTTCTCTGCGAGAAAGCGGCGTACCTGGTCGCGGAACGCGAGATCCGCGCTTGAATAGCTGAGGTTCATGGCACTTCCTTCTGGAGGCGCCCCTTCGCGGAGCGCCTGAGTTAGCGTCGGCTGGCGGCTCAGCGCGTGCGTGAGCGCGCCGGAATTTCGTTGCGCTCGTCCTGCGTCAACACAAGATCCCAGATTTGCTGCGCGACCGGGTTCTGACGCTCCTCGTACAGATGCGCGATGAGCCCCGCCGCGCGCCCGACGAGCATGAAGCCGCGCGCGAGCAGCGGATCGAGCGACATGTCCGCGACGATCGCACCGATCGCGCCCACGGCGTTGAGCGGCAGGTTCTTGCCGTGCTCGTCGCGCAGCACGCGCTCGATCGCGAACACGAGCCGCCAGTGCTTGCCGAAATAGCCGTTGTCGCGCGATGCCTGCGCGAGCGTCGCGACGCGCGGATCGCCGTGGATGTGGATCGGATGCCCGACGCCGTAGATCGGCTGCTTCGCTTCCTTCGCGCGCCGCACGGTCTCGCGCGCGCACGCGGTGATGTCGTCCTCGCTCGCGTCGTCGCGCAATTCGCGACCGGCCTTGATGAGCATCTCCGCCGCGTTCTGCGTCGTGCCGAGAAAGACGCTGCCCGCGCCGAGGAGCCCAGCCGCGACCGCCGCCTGCATCGCCTCGGGCGCGCCGAGATACGTGAGACGCGCGCTCATCGCGGAAGGCGTCAGGCCGTGATCGCACGCCGTCACGAGAATGAGATTGACCATGCGCTTTTCGCGCTCGTCGGGCACGCGGTTCAGGATCGTCAACATCATCGTTTCGACGAAGTCGAGTTTGCCCAGAATGTCCTTCGACAGATCCTTGCCGCGCACGGTGATCCTGTCGATCGTCGTGTAGCCGATTTCGGTGCTGACCATGCTGTCTCCTTATGAATCGTTCTGCGCGCGGCGCAGGACCATCATGCGTACGTCGCATTCGCAGACGGTCTCGCCGCGCTGATTGACCGCCACACGCCTGAAATCGACGATGCCGCGCGCCGGGTTCGACGTCTCGCGCCTGTCGCTGATTTCGATGCGCGCCTTGATCGTGTCGCCGATGAGCGTCGGCTTCGGAAAGCGGATGCGCGTCTCCAGCATGCCGATCAGCGACGGCTCGAGCAGTTGATTGACCACCGTGCGGGTGTTCAGTCCCGACACGATCGACGCGACGAGCATGCCGTGCGCGATGCGCGCGCCCCACGGCGTGCTCGCGGCGTACTCGGCATCGACGTGCACGCGGTTGTAATCGGCGGAAAGCGCGGCGAAGCTCACGACGTCCGCTTCGGTCACGGTGCGGCTCGCCGTTTCGAACGAGAAGCCCGGCTCCAGGTCTTCCCAGTAGTAGCGCGCGGTGTGGAGGTCGCGCGGCGCGAGCATGTTTTCCTGGTTCATGCGCGCCTCACACGATGGCCGACATGCCGAGCACTTCGCGCCCGACGATCAGCGTCTGCACTTCGGCGGTGCCTTCGGGAATGGTGCCGCCGCTCGTGTCGCGGAATATGCGCTCCAGCGGATACTCCGTCGAATAGCCGATGCCGCCGTGCACGCCGATCGCGATCTTCGCCACTTCATGCGCCGCTTCGGCAGCATAGAGCTTCGCGATCGAGCATTCGATGCGCGCGGGCAAACCCTTCTGCAACGCGACGGCCGCCTTGTAGCCGAGCGCGCGCGCAGCTTCGGTGCGCACCATCATGTCGACGATATGCTTCTGCACGAGCTGGAACTGGCCGATCGGCTTGCCGAACTGCTTGCGCGTCTTCGCGTATTCGACGGACAGATCGAGCGCCGCCTGCGCCGCGCCGACCGCGCCCATCGCAATATTCATGCGGCCGTAGTTCAGTCCGATCGCCATCACCTTGAGGGCGCCGCCTTCCGCGCCGAGCAGGTTTTCCTTCGGAATGCGCAGATCGTTGAGAAAAAGCTCGGACGTGCCCGACGCCTTCAGCACCATCTTGTCGACGAGCCGCGCCTCGACGGGCGTCTGCGACTTGTCGACCAGAAAGAGCGAGTGGCCGCCGTCGCACGTCTTGCTGTGCGTGCGCGCGAGCACGATGACGTAATCGGCCGCGACGCCGTTCGTGATCCACAGCTTCGTGCCGTTGAGCACGTAGTGATCGCCGCGATCTTCGGCGCGCGTTTCGATGCCCGCCGGATTCGAGCCGTGATTCGGCTCGCTGAACGCGACGCACGCGCCCTTTTGCGACGCAAGCACGGGCGCGAGAAAACGCGCCTTCTGCTCGTCGTTGCCCTGATGCGAAACGAGGCGGCAGAACACGTTCGTGATATTGACGATGGTGCGCAGCGAGCCCCAGAAATAACCGCATTCTTCGAGCATCATCGCCCAGGTGACGAAATCGAGGCCCATGCCGCCGTCTTCTTCCGGCAGCAGGCCGCCGATATAGCCGAACTGGCTCACGCCCGCGAGCAGGTCGAGCGGAATGCGCCGCGCCTTCTCGCATTCGTCGATGCGCGCCACGACTTCATTGCGCATATAACGGCGGATGCTGTCGCGCAGCGCGACCTGATCCGCGTCGAAATCAAAATCCATGTGCCACCTGCGTCTTCGAATGATGGGTAAATGAATGCGCGTTCAGGACGAGAAGCGCCCGCCCGTGACGTACAACGTGACGCCGGAGATGTAACGCGCGCGCTCCGACGCGATGAACGCAACCGCCGACGCGATGTCGCCGGGCATGCCGAGAAAGCCGACGGGCGTTTTGGCGATCGCCGAGTCGCGCAGCGTTTCGTACGTGGGATTGGCGCGCATCAGTTCGGTCTCGACGAAGCCCGGCGCGACCGCGTTCACGGTGATGCCGAACTTCGCCTGTTCGAGCGCGAGCGCGCGCGTGAAACCGATCAGGCCAAGTTTGGCGGCGCTGTAGTTGGTTTGCCCCGGATTGCCGAACACGGAGCGCGAAGAGATGTTCACGATGCGCCCCCACTTGCGCGCCATCATGCCGGGCAACACCGCGCGGCTGCTGTGAAACGCGCCTTTCAGGATCACGTCGACGACGGAATCCCATTCGGGCTCGGTCATCTTCGTCAGATAGCGGTCCTTGTTGAAGCCCGCGTTGTTCACGAGGATGTCGACGCCGCCGAAGGCTTCGTCCGCCGCGTTCGCGACGTGCCGCACTTCGTCCTCGCTGCATACGTCGCAGCGCACCGCGATCGCCTGCGCGCCGCTCTTTTGCAGACCGCTTGCGACTTCGTCTGCGGCGGCGGCGTCGATATCGGACACGACGATGCGCGCGCCTTCCGCCGCCAGCATGCGCGCGACTTCCGCTCCAATGCCGCGTCCGCTGCCCGTGACGAGCGCGACCTTCCCGGCGATACCCAGATCCATGACGTCTCCCTTTGATTCGATGGCTTCACCGATGCGCGTTTTCAGCGACTTCGCGTTGTGCCGCATCGTGGAATGAAGATACGCTGCGGCGCCACAGGAGCCGCCACCCACCTCGGGTGGTCGCCGCCTTGCGCGCAAGCCGTATGCTTCTGAAAAGTGCAGAGCGCTCGAATCAGGCACCCAAGCCCGATCGGAAAGAAGCCAAACATGCTCAGGAGACAGGCGTAATGAGTACGTTAGAAGCAAGCGACGCGACGAAGCCGCGATATCGTCCCGTGCGGTTTCCGCAACGCCGCACGCTCGTGGAGCGCCGCGCCGACGGCACGCTGATTCTTCGCTGCGACCGTCCGTTGCCGGACATCGCGCAGCGTTCCTTCGCCGATTTCATTCCGCTCTGGGCCGCCGAACGCGGCGCCACGCCCGCCTTCTGCGAGCGCGGCGAAGACGGCGCGTGGCGCGCGTTGAGCTGGAGCGAACTGTGGCGGCAAGTCCGCACGGTCGGCGCCGCGCTGCTCGAAATGGGCCTCGGCGCGGAACGTCCGCTGATGCTGCTGTCCGGCAACTCGATCGAACAGGCTGTCGTGCTGCTCGCCGCCGAATACGCGGGCATTCCGAGCGCGCCCATTTCGCCCACTTATGCGCTGCTCAGCAAGGACTTCGCGCGACTCAAGGCGATTTGCGAACGCGTGCCGCCCGGCGCGGTGTTCGTGCAGGAAACCGGTCCGTTCGCGCGGGCGCTCGCGGCGCTGCCGCTGAACGGCGCGCCTGTCATCGCAGTGAAACAGGCGCTGGCAGGACACATCGCATGGGACGCGTTGACCGCTCTTCCGCTATCGGACGCGCGGCTGCAAACGGTCGAGCAAGCGCATGCGGCCATCCAAAACGACGACACCGCGCGCGTGCTCTTCACCTCCGGCTCGACCGGCGCACCGAAGGGCGTGCGCCTCACCTACCGCAATCTCGGCGCGGTGGCGGCCTACTATTCGGACAATCTCGCGTGGCTGCGCGAATCGCAGCCCGTGTTCCTCGACTGGCTGCCGTGGCATCACGGCCTGGGCGGCGTGCTGCATCTCGGGCGCGCAATCCAGTTCGGCGCGACGCATTACATCGACGATGGCCGGCCGCTTCCCGGCATGATCGAGCGCACGCTGCGCAATCTTCGCGACGTCGCGCCGACCATCTATACGAGCGTGCCGTCCGCCTGGGCCGCGCTGTCGAACGAACTCGAACGCGATCCGCTGCTCGCACAGAATCTCTTCGGCAAAGCCAGCTTCTTCGGATATGGCGGCGCGAGCATGCCGGTCGAAGTGTGGAACCGCATTCAGGCCGTCGCGGAGAAGACCATCGGCGAGCGCATGACGTTCTGCTCGGGACTCGCGGCCACGGAAACGTCGGGAATGGGCACGTACTGCGGCTGGGCGACCGACACACCGGGCAATATCGGCACGCCGTCGCTCGGCACCGAAGTCAAGCTGCTGCCGCTTCCGGGCGGCGACGGACGCTATGAAATCCGCATGCGCGGCCCGAACGTGTTCGGCGGCTACATCGGCCAGCCGGATTTGACTGCCGCCGCTTTCGACGAAGAAGGCTTCTTCCGTTTCGGCGATGCCGTGCGCCTCGCCGATCCCGCCGATCCGGCGAGGGGCATGGAGTTCGCGGGCCGCACCGTCGAAGACTTCAAGCTCGCGAACGGCAGCTGGGTGCGCGTCGGCGCGTTGCGGCTCGCGCTGGTCGACTGCTGCGCGCCGCTCGTTTCCGACGCCGTGATCTGCGGTCACGACCGCGACTATCTCGCGGCGCTCGCCTGGCCGAACGTCGCGGCATGCCAGCGCCTCGCGCCCGAGCTCGCGTCGCTGGATGCGAAGTCGCTCATCGCGCATCCGCTCGTCATCGAAGCTTTGCGCGAACGGCTCGTGCGGCAAAAGCCCGCCGGCGCGACGCTCGTCATCGAACGGCTCATGCTGATGGCCGAACCGCCATCGCTCGATGCCAACGAAATCGCCGACAAAGGTTACGTCAATCAGGCGACCACGCGCGCGCGCCGGGCGCATCTGATCGACGAGCTGTACGGGACCGAACCGGGCCAGCACATCGTCCGCGCGCGCCGATAACAAAACAAGAGGAGCTTGCAATGCACATCAATCGAACCGTCTTCAGAGACGATCATGAAATGCTTCGGACTACTGCGCGCAGATTCTTCGAGCGCGAATGCGTTCCGCGCCAGGCGCAATGGGACAAGGCCGGTTGCGTGGATCGTGAAACATGGCTCAAGGCCGGCAAGCAAGGGCTGCTGTGCACGTCGATTCCGTCGGAGTACGGCGGCGGCGGCGGCGACTTCGGGCACGTCGCCGTGCTCGTCGAAGAGATGGCGCACACGGGCGTGAGCGGACCGGGCTTTGGCGTGCACTCGGACATCGTCGCACCGTATATCGCGCGCATCGGCAATGAAGAGCAGAAGCAGAAATGGCTTCCCGCGATTTGCGCAGGCGAGCAGATTCTCGCGATCGCGATGACCGAGCCCGGCGTCGGCAGCGATCTCAAAGCCGTGCGAACCACCGCGCGGCGCGAAGGCAACGAGTACGTCATCAACGGCAGCAAGACCTTCATCACGAACGGTCTGAACTGCGATCTGATCGTGGTCGTCTGCACGACCGATCCGGCCGCGGGCGCGAAGGGCGTGAGCCTGATCGTCGTCGAAGCGACGCGCGAAGGCTTTCGCCGCGGCCGCAAGCTCGACAAGGTCGGATTGCACGCGCAGGACACCGCCGAACTCTTCTTCGACGACGTGCGCGTGCCCGTCGCGAACCGGCTCGGCGACGAAGGCAAGGGCTTCGCCTATCTGATGGCGGAATTGCCGCAGGAACGGCTCTCGATCGCGGTGAGCGCGGCGGCGCGTCTCGAAACCTGCCTGCAGCACACGATCGATTACGTGAAGGACCGTCGCGCGTTCGGACAGACCGTGTGGGACTTTCAGAACACCAAGTTCAAGCTCGCGGACGTCAAGGCGCAGGCGATCGCGGTGCGTCTGATGATCGATCACTACATCGGCGAGCACACGCGCCGCCGGCTGACGCTCGAGGAATCCGCGATCGCCAAGCTCTATTCGACCGAAGCGCTCGGCAAGGCGCTCGACGAGATGGTGCAACTGCACGGCGGCTACGGCTACATGCTGGAGTATCCGGTGGCGCGCGCATTCGTCGACGCCCGTGTCTCGCGCATTTTCGGCGGCACCAGTGAAGTCATGCGAGACCTCATCTCGCGCAAGCTCTGAATCCATCGAATCCTCAATCACTGAAGGAGAAGCACATGAGTCGCAAGGTGTATGTCGCGGGCGTGGGAATGATTCCGTTCAAGAAGCCGGGTGCAAGCGAGACGTACGACGTGATGGGCGAAATCGCGATCCGCGATGCGCTCGCCGACGCCGGCCTCGACTTCAAGGCCATCCAGCAGGCTTACGCGGGCTATGTGTACGGCGATTCGACGTGCGGCCAGAAAGCGCTTTATCGCGTCGGCATGACGGGCATTCCGGTCATCAACGTCAACAACAACTGCGCGACGGGTTCGTCGGCGCTTTGGCTTGCGCGCCAGGCCGTGGAAAGCGGCGCGGTCGATTGCGCGCTCGCCTTCGGCTTCGAATTCATGCAGCCGGGACCGCTGCTGCCGAAATGGCCGGATCGCGCGGCCGCGCTCGAGCGTGCGATCAGCCTGACGAACGAACTCGTCGACAACACGGAAGTGCCCACGGCGATTCGCCAGTTCGCGGGCGCGGGCCAGGCGCACATGCGCAAGTACGGCACGAAGCTCGAAACGTTCGCCCGCATTCGCGCGAAGGCGAGCGAGCACGCGGCACGCAATCCGCTCGCGGTGTTCCGCAACGTCGTGACGACCGAAGACGTGATGAACGCGCCGATGCTCTGGGAAGGCGTGCTCACGCGCCTGATGGCCTGCCCGCCGACATGCGGCGGCGCGGCGGCGATCGTCGTGTCCGAGGCCTTCGCGCGCAAGCACGGCCTGCGCACCGACGTGCTGATCGCCGGCCAGTCGCTCGCCACCGATCTGCCGAGCACGTACGAAGCGCGCGACATGATCCGCGTCGTCGGCTTCGACATCACGCGCAACGCGGCGCAGCAGGCATACGAGCAGGCGGGCGTCGGTCCCGAAGACATCGACGTGATCGAACTGCACGACTGCTTCGCGCAGAACGAACTGCTGACCTACGAAGGACTCGGCCTGTGCAAGGAAGGCGAAGGCGAGCGCCTCGTCATGGATGGCGACAACACCTACGGCGGCAAATGGGTGACGAATCCGTCGGGCGGCCTGCTTTCCAAGGGGCATCCGCTCGGCGCGACGGGTCTCGCGCAATGCTACGAGCTGACGCATCAGTTGCGCGGCACGGCCGGCGACCGTCAGGTCAAGGACGCGAAGATCGCATTGCAGCACAACCTCGGGCTGGGCGGCGCGGGCGTCGTCACCATCTACAAGAAGACTGCGTAATGGCGATCGACAAACAACACATCGGCATGAAGTTGCCGGTCTATTCCGCGACGGCGGACGCGTGGCGTCTGCGCTTCTTCGCGAAGGCGATCGGCGAAACCAATCCGGTCTACTTCGACGAAGCCGCCGCTCACGACGCCGGTTATCCGGCGCTGCCGCTGCCGCCGACGTTCCTGTTCTCGCTCGAATTCGAGCAGCCGTCGACGGCGTGGCGCGAGGCGATCGGCATCGTCTCGTCGCGCATTCTCCACGGCGAGCAGTCGTTCACGTATCACCGCATGGCGTATGCGGGCGACGTGCTGCGCTTCGAGAGCCGCATCGCCGATATCTACGACAAGAAGAACGGCGCGCTGTGGTTCATCGTGCGCGAAACGCGTGTCACGAACCAGCGCGGCGAGCACGTTGCCGATCTGCGCAGCGTCGTCGTTCAGCGATAAGCGGGGAAATGCGAATGAGCACCATCAATTTCGATTCGATCCAGATCGGCGACAGCTTGCCGCCGCTCACCCTTCCGCCCGTCGACCGCACGATGCTCGCGCTGTTCGCGGGCGCATCGGGCGATCACAACGCCATTCACATCGACACCGACTATGCGCGGCGCGCCCGCGTGCCGGACGTGTTCGCGCACGGCATGTTGTCGATGGCCTGGCTCGGCCGGCTGTTGACGTCGTGGGTGGAGCAACGGCAGCTTCGTGCGTTCGGCGTGCGCTTTGTCGGCATCACGCAGCTCGGGCATGTCGTGACGTGCACGGGCAAGGTCACCGAAAAATTCGAAGCCGACGGCGAACGCCGCGTGCGGCTCGAGATCCAGACCGTCAATCAATATGGCGAACCGCGCGTGCTCGGCGACGCGGTGATCGCGCTCTGACTTCAATCATCAGGAAGACATCATGGGAAAGCTCGAAGGCAAAGTGGCATTGGTAACCGGCTCGGGACGCGGCATCGGTCAGGCGATCGCGATGAAGCTCGCGAGCGAAGGCGCGCGCCTCGTCATCAACGATCTCGATGCCGAACCCGCGCAGGAAACCGTGGAACTGCTGCGCAAGCAAGGCACGGAAGCGGTGGCGTGTGTCGGTAACGTATCCGCGCCGGATTTTGCGGACCGGTTCATCGGCACGGCGATGAATTCGTTCAAGGGCATCGACATCATCGTGAATAACGCTGGTTTCACCTGGGACGACGTCGTGCAGAAGATGACCGACGAGCAATGGTACGCGGTGCTCGATTGCCATCTGACCGCGCCGTTTCGCATCCTGCGCGCCGCGTATCCGCACATCAAGGCGCTGCACGCCGCCGACAAGGAAGCCGGACGCGACAATTACCGCAAGATCGTGAACATTTCGTCGACGTCCGCGCTGAACGGTAACGCCGGTCAGATGAATTACTCGTCGGCGAAAGCGGGCGTGATCGGGATGACGCGCGCGCTGGCGCGCGAATGGGGCCGCTTCAACGTGAACGTCAACGCCGTGGCTTTCGGGCTCATCCATACGCGCATGACCGTGAGCACGGAGCAGGCGCAGACCGTGAAGATCGACGGGCGCGACATCCGTGTCGGCCTCAACGCCGACATGCTGAAGACGCACGCACAGCGCAATCCGCTCGGTCGTGGCGGCACGCCGGAAGAAGCCGCGGGCGGCGTTTATCTGTTCTGCTCGCCCGAGTCGAATTACATTACCGGCCAGACGGTGGCGGTTGCGGGCAACTTGCAGTAGAGCGATCGATTTTCCTTGGAGTGGCTGCTTCTCTTTGGCACGTTCGGATAGAGCCGAACGTGCCTTTTTGCTTTTTATCGCCATGGGAACGCGATAAGTTTTCGAAGTCCATAATTGACCGCCTTCGCGTCAGCCCGGTCATTAATTCGTGAATAGCAGGAGAACTGAAGTATTAAGTTCTTGTTGAAACAAGATATAACAGGGAAAATCTGCTGAATTGAACCATGCACCGGTTTGGCAATAGTCAATGACCCTGATGCGTGCATGCGATGCACCAAGTAGAATCCCTAAGCCGTTCTACTAAAAAAGGTCTCGAAGCTGGGACTGACAATACATGCAAGCACCGCCAAAAATCAGTGTCCTGCTGCCCGTGTACAAAGTCGAGCCGTACATTGAAGAATGCCTCGACTCGCTATTGTCACAAACCTCCACCGACTTTGAGATTATTGCCGTCGACGACAGCAGTCCTGATCGATCCGGCGAAATGACTTCACGCATTCTGGAAAAGCAAAGCAGAATATCGTGGAAACTCATCAAGAATCTCAAGAACAAAGGACTGGCCGAAACCCGCAAAATCGCCGCAATGGCGGCGCGTGGCGAATACGTTTTGTGCGTCGACAGTGACGATCACATTCATCACGACACCATTCGCCGTGTCATCCAGGAAGCCGACAAGCACAATGCAGACGTCGTGGTCTTCGCCGCCGAGAATCTGACGCCGGATGGCAAGGTCAATTACCGCATCGAGACGGGCGACGCCGTTATCAGCGGCATGCAGGCGGTCGAGAAAATCCTCGATTTGTCCTTGCAGGCGTATTGCTGCAACAAACTCGTGCGCCGTTCGATTTTTCTCGCCGTGGAACATCCGACCGGACTGATTTACGAGGATATCGTCGTCTCGGTCCAGACGCTCGGGAAGTCGAAAATCGTGCGGCTGATGCCCGATACCTTGTACGCGTATATGTATCGGGAAGCGGGAATTTCGACGCGCTTCAATCCGAAGATCGTGGATCTCTTTGCGATTGTCGATCGCGTGGAGAGACTCACGGCGTCGATGCCTATACCGAATTACCGGCGTCTGCTGTTCCGGTTGAAGTACATCTATGCGTATCGCACGATTGCGTTTCAGGCGGCGATGAAGGCGCCGACTTACGGTTCGGCGAAGCCGATTCTACGCAGCGTGTCGGAAAAGTTGCGCATGGCGCATTTGCTCGGCATGTATTCGGACAGTCGGCCGAAACTGTCGATCGTCATGGCGATGCTGAAGATTCATCCGTGGATTTTCTATTGCTTCGTCCGGCGATTCGGACAAAGGTAATCCTGCCACAGCGGCCGCGCTCCACGCGGCCGCTCGTCCCGCCGATCAATCTTCCGCGTTGAATCCCAATCCGCTCGCGCGCAAACGCGTCAGTTCCGCGTCGTTCAACCCCCAATCCCGAAGTGCATCGCGCCCGCCTTCGCCGCGTTGCGGCGCGGGGCGCGAGATCGCGGATGGCGTCGCGGAAAAGCGCGGCGCGGGCGCGGGCTGTACGACGCCATCGAACTCGACGAAGCTTCCGCGCGCCCGATGATGCGCGTGCGCCGGCGCTTCCGAGAAGCCGAGCACGGGCGCGACGCACGCATCGCTGCCATCGAACACGCGGCACCATTCGTCGCGCGTGCGCTCGGCAAAAGCCGCCGTGAACCGCGCCTTCAGCACGGGCCATCCGGCGCGATCGTGCTGCGCGGGCAAACCCGCATCGGCGAGCCCGAGCTTCTGCAGCAGTTCCGCATAGAAGCGCGCCTCCACTGCACCGACCGACATGTAATACCCGTCGCGGGTGCGATAGCTGTCGTACCACGGCGTGCCGCCATCGAGCAGATTGCTTTCGCGCGTCTCGCGCCAGTTGCCCGATGCGATCAAGCCCCAGACGGTCGTGCCGAGTTGCGCGGCGCCTTCTATCATCGCGGCATCGACGACCTGACCCGCGCCGCCGCGCTGCACGTTGAGAAGCGCCGCCACGACGCCGAGCGCGAGCAGCATGCCGCCGCCGCCATAATCGCCGACGAGGTTGAGCGGCGGCACCGGCGCTTCGCCCGCGCGGCCGATTCCCGACAGCACGCCCGACAACGCGACGTAGTTCAGATCGTGCCCGGCGCTTTGCGCGAGCGGCCCCGTCTGTCCCCAACCGGTCATGCGTCCGTAGACGAGCTTCGAATTGCGCGCGAGCGCGGCGTCTGGGCCGAGGCCGAGACGCTCCATCGTGCCCGGACGGAATCCTTCGATGACGACATCCGCCTTCGACATCAGTTCGAGCGCGGCATCGGCCGATTCGCGCTTTTTCAGATCGAGCGTGACCGAGCGCCGGCCGCGCCCTGTCAGATTCTTGTGCTTGCCGCTGACCTTCGGACCGAGATCGCCGGGCGCGACAGCCCGATCGATACGCAGCACGTCCGCGCCCATATCGGCGAGCAACATGCAGCCGAACGGCGCAGGACCGATCGCCTCGAATTCCAGAACCTTTATCCCGCTCAATACGCCCATGACTGCCCGCCTCCGCATTTAGAAGTTTTGCAATGTTGCCAGTAGGCCAGACGCGCGAACGCGCCGCGCCACCCGCTTCGGGTAGACTGCGCTGACATCCCTCCGCGCTGCGTCAGCGAATCCGATGCTCACACTTTCCCCACGCGACACCGCCATGCTCAACGGCGATTTCGGCGATGGCCTCGCGCTCGCGATGCGTATCGTCGCGGCGACGGCGCGCGTCATGGATGCCGATGCGCTCATCGATATCTCGGGCGCGCATATCGACGGCTGTCTGTATCACGGCGCGGCGAGTCTCGATTTCGTCGAGCGCTTCGTCGCGAGCGGCGCGAAGGTCGCCGTGCCGACCACGCTCAATGTCGGCTCGCTCGATCTCATTCACCCGGAACTCTTTCGCGGCGACGCCGGTATCGCGAGCGCTGGCAAGCGGCTCATGCAGGCGCATCTAGAACTCGGATGCGAAGCCAGCTTCACCTGCGCGCCGTATCAATTGAAGCATCGTCCGAAGCTGGGCGATCAGATCGCGTGGGCCGAATCGAATGCGATCGTTTTCGCGAACTCCGTGCTCGGCGCGCGCACGAGCCGTTACGGCGATTTCCTCGATCTCGCCGCCGCCATCACCGCGCGCGTGCCGGATGCGGGCCTGCATGTGACGGCGAATCGCGCGGCGCGCATCGTGATCGCCGCGCCCGATCTGCGCGCGTCGCCGCATCGCGATGCCGATTTCGCCGCGCTCGGCTTTTTGCTCGGCGGCATTGCCGGCGCGACGGTCGCCGCGATCACCGGCCTGCCCGGCGACACCACCGAAGACGAACTCAAAGCGCTAGGCGCGGCGGCGGCATCGAGCGGATCGGTGGCGCTGTTCCATGCGGTCGGCATCACGCCGGAAGCCGCCACGCTCGATGCCGCGCTTCAGGGCCGCGCGCCCGAACGCACGATTGCCGTCAGCGCAGCCGATCTTCACGACGTGCGCGCGCGTTGGTCGCACGCGAAACCCGGCGATGCGCTCGCCGCGGTGAGCCTCGGCACGCCGCACTTTTCCGTCGATGAATTTCGCACGCTTGCCGCGCTCATGGGGCGTCACGACGGCGCGCCGCGCTGCGATATCTACGTGAACACGAGCCGCTTCGTGCTGTGGCAACTCGAGGAAGAAGGCATTGCGCAGAAGCTCGCGGCACGCGGCGTGCAGATCGTCGTCGATACCTGCACGTACATCACGCCGGTGATGAAGCAGGTGAGCGGCCTCGTGATGACCAACTCGGGCAAATGGGCGCATTACGCGCCGGCGAATATCGGCGTGACGGTCGCGTTCGGCAGCATGAGCGAATGCGTGCGATCGGCGTTCGAAGGAAAGGTGTGCATCGATGAACACGTTTGAGGCCGTCACGCTCGTTCCGGGCCACGCGCGCGCGCCGGGAATCGCGTTGCCGCCGCTCAGCTTCTGGGGCGGTTACGACGCTGAGCGCGGCCTGATCGTCGATGCGACGCATCCCGGTCACGGCCAAAGTCTCGCGTCGCGCATTCTCGTGATGCCGCGTGCGCGCGGATCGAGTTCGAGCAGCAGCGTGCTCGCCGAAGCGTTGCGCAACGGCACCGGGCCCGCGGGCATCGTGCTCGCGGAGCGCGATCTGATTCTGTCGATCGGCGCGATCGTCGCGAACGAACTCTATGCGTCGAACGTGCCCGTCGTGATGGTCGATGAAACCGCGTTCGCGCACATCGCCGCCGCCGGCGATGCTCACATCGAAATCGATGCGCGCGATGCGGCGAGCGTGCGGCTCGTCCTCAACCCTGACGCGACATGATCGTCTCCACGACCGAGATGATCTGCTGCGCCGCCGTCTTGACGTGCTGTTCCAGCAGCTTCGCGCCGAGCTTCGCATCGCGCTTCTTGCATGCGTCTATCAGGTTCATGTGCTCTTCGTGCGACTGCTCGCGGATCGGCACCTGCACCACCTGAAAGCGGAAATAGCGGTCGCTGCGATCGTGCAGCACGCGCAGCATCTGCAATGTGATGTCGCGCCGCGCCGGCAGATAAAGCGTCTCGTGCAGACGCCAGTTCAACTGGCCCCAGACGCCCGAATCGGCGGTATCCATTTCGGCGACGAGCGTCTCGGCTTTCGCGATCTCGGCATCGGTGATATGCGGGATCGCCTGCGAAAAGAGCCACGGCTCCAGCCGAATGCGGATTTCGAACGTCTCCTGCACTTCTTCGATCGACAGCTCCGCGACATACGCGCCCTTGTGCGGCACCTTCGTCAGCAACCCTTCTCCGGTAAGCCGCGTGATCGCTTCGCGGATCGGCACGCGGCTCACGCCGAGTTCATCGGCGAGCGCTTCCTGGCGCAGCACTTCGCCCGGCGCGAGATCGCCCGACAGAATGCGTTGCCGGATCGCGGTCGTGACGAGTTCGACCGTCGTGGTGCGCACGATCCTGTGCGTGGAGTCGCTCTCTTTTCGAAGGGATTTGGCGGCGACCGGAGACATGTTTTATCGGCTTAGGCGTGAAGGTGCGGCATCGTAACACGCGTGTTCACAGCAACTTCTCGCGTACCCACGCACCGTTTTTCATCACGCCCGCGATGCGCTCGCCCTGCCCTGTCAGCACGCGAATATCCTTCAGCGGATCGCCATCGACGACGAGCAAATCCGCGTACGCGCCCGCCGCGACGACGCCGAGCTTGCCCTTCATGTTGACGATCTCCGCGCCGATGGCCGTCGCCTGACGAATCGCCTCGAACGCGCCGACGATATTCGCGCGTATCGACAACTCATCGCTCTGATACTGATGCATGTCGCCGAGCAGATCGCTCCCGAGGCCGATCTTCACGCCGCGTTCGTGCAGCATCGCGAGCGCTTCGAGACCGCGCTTGCGCACCGATTCATTCTTGTCGAGCGTGTCTTGCGCGAGGCCCATTTGCGCGCCGACCTTTGACATCGCGTCATAGGTGACGAGCGTCGGCACCGCGTAGGCGCCGTGTTCGGCCATCACGCGCGCGGCATCTTCATCGATCAGATTGCCGTGCTCGATCGTGCGCACGCCGAGCTTCACGACACGCGCAATCGCCTTCGCGGTGTACGCATGCGCCATCACATACGTCTGATGCGATTCCGCTTCTTCGACGGCGGCCTTCACTTCGTCGACGGAGAATTGCAGATTGCCGATGGGATCGGTCGGCGAAGCCACGCCGCCCGACGCCATGATCTTGATGTGATTCGCACCCGCGCGCATCTCCTCGCGCACGGCCTTGCGCATTTCGTCGACGCCGTCGACCACGCGCCCGATCGCGCCCATGTTGCGATTGCAGCCGCACGGGTCCGGATCGGCGTTGTCGAAGCGCTCGCGAAAATCGCCGTGGCCGCCCGTCTGCGAAAGCGCCTTGCCCGCGACGAACAAGCGCGGCCCCGCGATCACGCCGTCTTCGATCGCGCGCGACAGCGCATAGTCCGCGCCGCCCGCATCGCGCACGGTCGTGAAGCCGCGATCGAGCATGCCCGCGAGGATCGGCACGGCGCGCAGCACGGCGAACGTGTTCGGCAGACGGCTGTTGTTGCCGAGATGCGCGACCGATGCAATGACATGCACATGGCAATCGATCATGCCGGGCATCACCGTCTTGCCGCCGACATCGATCACTTGCGCGCCGCTCGCCTCGACCGGTTCGCGCGTGACTTCGCGGATCGTATCGCCGTCGATGACGATGGAATAGCGGCCGTCGTCGCGTTCGTGGTCGGCGTCGAGCACGCGGGCGTTCTTCAGAATCAGCATGCGTTTTCTCCGTTATTTCAGCAGGAATCCGTGCGCGAGCGGATCGCGGTCATCGACGAAAATCGTGTTGTGGCCCGTCACGCGCGCCCATCCTTCGATGGCCGGCACGATCGCATCGTATTCGCCGACGCGCGCCGCTTCCATCGGCACGCCTTCGAACAAGGTGCCGATGATGCTTTCATGCACGAAGCGCTCGCCGATCTTCAACTGCCCTTTCGCGACACGCTGCGCCATGCGCGCCGACGTGCCCGTGCCGCACGGCGAGCGGTCGATGGCTTTGTCGCCGTAGAACACCGCGTTGCGCGCGCTCGCGCCTTCCACCGTCGGCTCGCCCGTCCACATGACGTGACTGAGGCCGCGTATCGCATCGTTTTCCGGATGCACGAACGCGTACTTTTCGTTCGCCTTCTGACGCAGGATCGGACTCAGACGCTGAATGTCCGATGGCTTCAGCGCGTGCAGCCCTTCGTAGTCGCGCTGCGGCTCGACGATCGCGTAGAAGTTGCCGCCATACGCGACATCGAAACGAATCTCGCCCAGGCCCTCGACGTCGACGGACAAGTCTTGCGAATGCAGAAACGAAGGCACGTTGACGAGCTGCACCGAATCGACATGCTCGCCGTTCATCCTGTAACGCGCGATCACGAGACCGGCGGGCGTGTCGAGCCGCAGCACGCCCGGCTCGCGCGGCCGCACGAGTCCGTTTTCGATGGCCGTCGTCACCGTGCCGATGGTGCCGTGCCCGCACATCGGCAGGCATCCGCTCACTTCGATGAAGAGAATCGCGAGATCGCAGTCGGCGCGCGTCGGCGGATAGAGAATGCTGCCGGACATCACTTCGTGGCCGCGCGGCTCGAACATGAGCGCGGTGCGTATCCAGTCGAACTCGCGCAGGAAGTGCGCGCGCCGTTCGATCATGTTCGCGCCTTCGAGCGGCGGCGCGCCGCCCGCGACGACGCGCACCGGATTGCCGCATGTGTGTCCGTCGATGCAGAAGAACGTCGATTTCATTGCGCGAGCGCCCGCACGTTGGCGATCGCCTTCTCGACGATCTCGATGGTCCGCTGCCGTTCCGCGCCTTCGAGCAAGAGGCGCGGCGCTTTCACGTACTCCGGATAACCCGCCGTGATGTTCTCCGCGAGCTTGATGTACTGCACGAGCTTGACGTGCGTGTCGAGATGGAACAAGTCGATCAACGCGCGATAGAGCGCGCGCGCCTTGTCGTATTCGCCGTTGACCGCGTAATTCAGCAGATCGACGGATTCCTTCGGCATCGCGTTGGCCATGCCGGAAACCCAGCCCTTCACGCCGAGCGCGACGGATTCCACGATCAGATCGTCGACGCCGCAGAACACGACGAAGCGGTCGCCGAAGCGCGCGTAGAGATCGGTGACGCGCGTCGTGTCGTAGGTCTCTTCCTTGATCGCGACGACGTTGGGTTCATCCGCGAGTTGCGCGAGCAAGTCCGGCCGCATATCGACGCCATAGCCGCGCGGATTGTTGTAGATCATGAGCCCGAGCTTCGTCGAGCGCGCAATCGACCGATAGTATTCGACGGTCTCGCGATCGTCCGATCGATACGTGAGGCCCGGAAACACCATCAGCCCTTGCACGCCGATGGCTTCCGCGTCTTTCGCGAACTGCATCGCGTTGGCCGTGTTCAGTTCCGCCAGTCCCGAGATCACAGGCACGCGCCCGTTCACGGTTTCGACCGCGATCTTCAGCACCGTGCGCTTTTCCTCGGGCGTGAGCTGCGCGTTCTCGCCGACCATGCCCATCATCACGACGCCGCCGACACCGTTGTCGATCAGACGGTTCAGGCCGTTCACGATAGCGTCACGATCGAGCGAGCCGTCCTGCTTGAGCTTCGTCGTCACGGCGGGGAATACGCCTTTCCAGTTCACTTGCATGTTTGCTCCTCCAATTTAGAAACGTGCGATCGAGTAAGGCGTGAGCGGCACGCGCGGCGTGCGTCCCGCGAGTACATCGGCGACGAGCGCGGCGGTCGTCGCCGATTGCGTGAGGCCGAGATGACCGTGCCCGAATGCATGGACGACCGACGGCATGCGCGGCGATGCGCCGATCACCGGCAGCGAGTCGGGCGTCGCGGGGCGATGGCCCATCCATTTCACGGCATCCGTATCGTCGATGCCTTGGATGAAGCGCTTGCCCAGTTCGAGCAACGCGTCGCTGCGACGATAGTTCGGCGGCGCGTCGATGCCCGCGAACTCCGCCGCGCCGCCGATGCGCAAGCCAATATCGAGCGGCGTCGCCACGAACTTGCGCTCCGCGAAGATCACTTCGCGCGTCAGTGCGACGCCGTGCTTTGGCAGCGTCGCGTTGTAGCCGCGTTCGCTTTCGAGCAACACGCTATCGCCGATCGACCTCGCGAGCGCCGCCGACCATGCGCCCGCCGCGATCACGATGCGTCGTCCGTTGACGCGCGTGCCGTCGTCTAGCACGACGGATTCCGGCGCGTCGATGGCGCGCGCGATGCCCGTCACGAAGCGCGCGCCGAGCGCACGCACGCGCTCGCGCAATAGCGTGACGATGCGGCGCGGATCGCCGATATGCGACCAGTCGTCGAGGAACACGCCATGCCTGAAGACCGGCGCGAGCGACGGCTCGCATTCGCGCACTTGCTGCGCGCTCAACGCGTGCCAGCGCGCGCCGAGTTCGCGCTTGAAGGACCATTCGGGCTGATCGGCGGCGAAGGCTGCATCGGTTTCATAGACCGTGAGCGCGCCCCGCCGATACAGCATCGCGCTTGCGCCGATATCGTCGAACATCGGCAGGATGTCGTCGTAGACGCGGTTGTTGAGCAGCGAAAGCGCATGCGAGATCGCCCGAAAGCGCGCCGGCTCGCTCGCGCGGCGAAACGCCATGAACCACGGCAGCGCCTTCGGCACATGCTTCCAGTCGAGCGCGAGCGGCCCGAGCGGGTCCATCAGCCATTTCGCGGCCTTCGTGAACATGCCGTGCACGGCGATCGGCGTGCTCTCCGTCACCGCGATGCCGCCCGCATTGCCGTGCGATGCGCGATCGGCTTCGAAATCGCGATCGACGAGCGTCACGCGCGCGCCCTCGCGCAACGCGGCCCACGCGCACGCGAGTCCTACGATGCCCGCGCCGATCACGATGACGTCCGTCATGTCTTCACTCGCCACGTTGCGAACTCACGCGCGATTTGATGAGCTTGTCGTCGACGGCTTCGCACCATGTGTCGGCGAGCGTGAAGCCGGTCTGGAAGCGATCGGTCGGATCGACGCCGACCTGCGAGATCGCCGTGATCCACGCCTGTCCCGCGACGACGGGCACGACGGCGGGAACATCGCCTAGACGCGTCGTGGACTCGATGCGGCTTTCGAACACCGATCCGATGATCGACTCGTGCAGAAACGTCTCGCCGACATCGATCAGCCCTTTCGCGTGCATGACCGCGAGCCGCGCGGACGTGCCCGTGCCGCACGGCGAACGATCGCAGCGTCCCGGCGACACGATCACCGTGTTGCGCGATTTCAGCACGCCGTTCTCGCGCGAAATCGGGCCGACGAACTCGGTCATCGTGATGCCCTTGATGAGCGGATTGAGCGGATGCGGCGAAGGCAACTGCGCCCCCGCCGCGGCCTTGATGACTTGCCCCAGCTCGCACAGTTCGCGCGCTTCATCGGGCGTGATGCGAAAGCCGAGTTTCTCCGCATCGACGATCACATACGTCATGCCGCCATAGCCGACATCGACGGTCAAACTGCCGATGCCTTCGACCTCGATCGTCTTGTCGAGATGATTCGCGAACGCGGGCTGGTTCGTGAACTCGACCTTCGTGACCTTGCCGTTCGCGCACGAGCAGCGCAGATGGATGAGGCCCGCGGGCGCTTCGAGCACGAGTTCGGTGACGGGCTCGGTCATCGCCAAGATGCCGGTTTCGAGCAGCACGGTCGCGACGCACATCGTGTTCGAGCCGGACATCGCCGGATATTCGGTCGATTCCGCGATCACGTAGCCCATCTGCGCGCGCGGATCGGTCGCGGGCAAGATGAAGTTGACGGTCTGATTCGCCGAGCCGCGCGGCTCGAATATGCAGATGCGCCGCAAGTCGTCGCGCACTTCTTCGAGGTGCATCATCTTGTCGAACATCGTGGCGCCGGGCACGTCGAAGACGCCGCCGGTCACGACATTGCCGACTTCGCCTTCGGCGTGGCAGTTCACTACGGTAAGCGTGCGATTCCAGCGCATGTTTATTGCAGCGGCGCGTGCGCCGTCTCCTTGATGGTGGCGACCGTGATCGTCGAAAGCAACGCCGCGAGCATCACGAAATACGCGGGCGAAAGCGGCGAGCCGGTTGCCTTGATGAGCGCGATGGAGATCATCGGCGCGAAACCGCCGAACACCGCGTTGGCGATGCCGTAGCCGATCGACATCCACGTCGTGCGGATTTTCGTCGGGAAAAGTTCGGAGAGCACGGCCGGCCCCACACCCGAAAATATGCCGATGACGACGCCGCCCAGCACCTGCACCGCGCCGACGATCGCCGCCGACTTGTACGTGAGCATCAAGTGAAAGATCGGATACGGCAGCACGAGAAACGCGATGCAGCCGATCGCATAGATCGGCTTGCGGCCGAAGCGATCCGACGCCGCGCCCCAGAACGGAATCGACGCGGTCATCGCGATGAGGCCCGCCGTGTTGAGCCAAAGCGCCGTCGACGGATGCATGCCGACGTATTTCGTCGTGAACGACGGCAGATAGTTGAGCAGCACGTAGAGCGAGACCGTCCACACGATCACGAGCCCGCACGCCTGCAGACCGAGCAGCGCGGGCGCGCGGCCTTTGGTCTTCGGCGCTTCGTCGCTTGCGCTTTGATACGCGGGCGTCTCCTCGCTGCGCTTTCTGATGATCCAGCCGATCGGCCCGATCACGATCGCACCGATGATGAACGGCACGCGCCAGCCCCAATCGAGCATCGCTTGAGGCGAGAGCAGCGTCGTCATGAGCGCGGCCGCGCCCGAGCCGAGCAGCATGCCGCCGAGGGTGCTGCATTGCTGGAAGCTGCCGTAGAAGCCGCGCTTGTTCGGCGGCGCCCATTCGACGAGAAACGCGACCGCGTTGCCCAGCTCGCCGCCGACGGAAATGCCTTGCAGCATGCGCGCCGCGACGAGCAGGATCGGCGCCCATATGCCGATGGCCGCATACGACGGCAGCAGCGCCATGAAGAGCGTCGCGGCGGCCATGAGCGGCATGACGAAGGTGAGCGTCCACTTGCGACCTTTCTTGTCGCCGAGCCAGCCGAAGATGATCGCGCCGAGCGGACGCGCCGCGAAGCCCAGGCCGAATGCGCCGAATGTGCCGAGCATGGCGGCGAAGTCGTCGCCGGTGGGGAACATCACTTTGGCGATGACGGTCGCGAGGAACGCGTACGTGCCGAAATCGAACCATTCGAGGATATTGCCGACGACGGCGGCGGTGACTGCACGGCTGGTTTTCGATGAGACCCGCGGGCTGTCGCTCGCGGCATAGGGGTTCGCAACGGCATTGGCTCGGTCGGTCATGGGGGCTCCGTCGGCAGCGTTGGGTGCGGCGTGGGGGTGATTGTGCGCCCATGTCAAAATTGAATCAAGGATTTTGGATCCAAAATCGAAGCCCGCAAACCGCCGGATTTTCTGGCGACCCGTCGGCTTTCAGCGCGCCGTCTGCGCCGCGACGGTCTGCGTGACGGCCGGTGCCCCATAAAACATCTGCGCCATGGCGATATCCGTCGCGCTCAACTGTCCGTTACCGTTCCATTGCGGATTGCAGTAATTCATGATCGACGCCAGATCCCACGCGCCGATCATCGTGTCGCCGTAAGTGCCTTGCGCGGGCTCCTTGCATGTCGTCGATGGCGTGTCCGGCCGATTCTGCTCATGCGCGAATCCCAGCGCATGACCGAACTCGTGCGCGGCGATGGCGCGAACACAATACTCCTCGCGTCCGATGCAACTCGTACTCCAGTTTCTGAACGTGAAGTTGAAGACCATGCCGCCGACGACATTGTTGATCTGCGTCCCCAGACCTTGCGTATGCGGTCCCGTCTTGGCGCTATCCTCGACCGATATCCGAATGCCGTAATAGTTCGGCGCGTTGGTGCATTGCTGCCATCCCGCGAATACGACGCCCGAATGCGCCTCCCAGCTTTGCTGAACCGCGAGCTGACTCCAACTGCGTTGATTGGCGTACATGGCGAAATCGGCGTTGCTCAGATCCCAGCACACGTTGATCGGAAACTGCTTCCAGATGACCGTCGATAATGCGAAACCCTTGTTCGTCCCATTCATCTGGGCATCTTTCGCGGATGCATTCACGGCATCCGATGCGCCGTCGCCTCCGCCGCATGCGCCAAGCAGCATTGCTAACAATAATGCGAATAGGCACGCGCCGATTCGTCTCATCTTCTTCTCCTGCTGCGATAGTTTCGCTGCAAACGAGAAGTATATTTTCAAAGCAGCGGTGAAATTCGTTTGGTCATTCCATAGCATTTACGAAAGATGCGTGAAGCGCACCGTCACGACCACCCCACGATCCGGATGCTCGCGCTGCGCCAGCACGATCTGCCCGCGATGCGCCTGCACGATCTCCTTCGCAATCGCGAGTCCGAGGCCGGTTCCTTCCGTATCCGCCGATGCGCGATAAAACGGCTCGAACACGCGACTGCGCGCTTCGGCGGGAATACCGGGGCCATCGTCGATGACGGTGAGCGTCACGCGTTGCGCATCGCGCATGACGGCAACGGTCACGTGCCCGCCCGGCTGCGTATAGCGAATCGCATTCTCGACGACGTTGTACACGAGCGCCGACAACAATCCTTCATGGCCGATGATCCACGCCGATTCAACCAGCTCCGCGCCGAGATCGATCTCGCGCTTCTGCGCGAACATCGCCAGATCCTCGATCACGTCCTGCGCGATGGCGGCAAGATCCACCTTCTGCCGCGCGAGTTGCGCGTAGTCCGCGGCTTCGGCCTGCGCGAGCAGCAACAGCTTGTTGGTGAGACCGACCATCGAACGATTGCTTCGCTGCATCGCCGCGAGCGTTTCATTCAGCGACGGCTCCATCGCGCGATGCTGCCGCGCGAACTGCAATTGCGTCTCCAGCAGCGTGAGCGGCGTGCGCAACTGATGCGCCGCATCCGCGATGAAACGCCGCTGCGCCGCGACCTGAAGCCCGAGCCGCGCGATGCACTGATTGATCGCATCGACGATCGGCCGCAACTCCGTATGCAAGCGCTCCACGCGCAGCGGCTCGAGCTGCATCGGATCGCGGTCCATCACTTCTTTCTTCACCTTCAGAAGCGGCCGCAGCTCGAACGTCAGTCCGATGCAGGCGAGCGCCACGGCCAGCAACACCATCTCGATCTGCCGCACGAGCTGCGGACGCCATAGCTCTCGCACCATCGCATCGCGCGAAGCCTGCGTCTTGCCGACCGACACCAGCACGCGGCGAATCGCGCCGTTGTCGTACATCTGGCGCACGAAGCCGACGGCGCGTATCGGCTTGCCGTGGAGATCGGCGTCGTAGTAATCGGGCGCGTCGTGGCCGGCGGCGTCGCGCGTCGGGAAATCGGGCACGCCGGCGAGCAGACGGCCATCGTCGACGCTCACGTTGTAGAACACCTGATCGCCCTGCGGCGACGCGAACACTTCGAGCGCGGCCGGCGGAATATCGACGAGCAAGCGTCCGTCCGACCATTCGACCTCGCCCGCGATCATCCGCGCCGATGCAAGCAGCGTGTTCTCCTGCACGAGATCGGCGGTGTGGCGCGCGTTGTCGTAGGCGGCTTTGCCTGTCACGAACACGTAGATCGCGAGCGGCACGAGCAGCCACCATAGAAGACGGACGCGCAGGCTATTGGTCATCGTCCTTTTTGCGCAGCAGATAGCCGAGACCACGCAGCGTGACGATCGCCGCCGAACTGCCATCGAGCTTCTTGCGCAGCCGCGAGACGTAGATTTCGAGCGCGTCTTCGCTCGGGCTGTCTTCGTGCGTGAAGATCGTATCGAGCAGCGACGCCTTCGACACCGTCTTGCCGAGACGCAGGATCAGCGCTTCGAGCACGCTGCGTTCGCGCGGCGTCACGTTGAGCGGCGCGCCTTTGAGCGTGAACTGGCGCGTGTCGATATCGAACACGAGATCGCCGCACGACACCTCGTTCGCCGTCGATGAACTGCGCCGCCGGATCATCACCTTCACGCGCGCGACGAGCTCTCGCACTTCGAAAGGCTTCACCAGGTAATCGTCCGCGCCCGCGCCGAGCAACTCCACCTTCTCGTCGATGGAACCGCTCGCCGTGAGGATCATCACCGGCGTTGCGTCGCCGCGTTGACGCATGCGGCGCAGCACGTTCTTGCCGGAAAGACGCGGAAGGTTCAGGTCGAGCAGCACGACGTCGTACAGATTTGCGCGCAGGAGCTGATCGGCGGATTCGCCATCCTGCACGGTTTCGAGCGTGAACGACTCCTGTTCCAGCATCTTCGCGAGCCAGAGCGAAAGCGTCGGATTGTCTTCGATCAACAGCAGTTTCATGGTGGCGCGATTGTATTGGCTTCGACGAACGGATGAAGCATCGGGTTAACACCCATGATTTCGCATCGTCGCAGAAAGCTGGCAGAAGGTTTCGCGTTCCTATAATCGCCGCACAACTGAAAAAGCGGGCCATTCCCAACTTCACGGCCCACATTAAGGAGACTCCTGATGCGTACTCTGCGCCAGATCGCTGCTGTGTCCGGTATCGCTTTCGCCCTCGCCGCCGCTTCCGTATCCGCTCACGCCGAAAAGATTTCGATCATGGTCGGCGGCGCAACCAAGATCATCTATCTGCCCGCGAAGCTCACCGAGCAACTCGGCTATTTCAAGGACGAAGGGCTCGACGTCGAGATCCTGTCGCAACCCGCGGGCGTCGATGCCGAGAACGAATTGCTGGCCGGCGCGGTGCAAGGCGTCGTCGGCTTCTACGATCACACCATCGATCTGCAAAGCAAGGGCAAGGAAGTCCAGGCGCTCGTGATCTTCGGTCAGGTGCCGGGCGAAGTCGAATTGGTCTCGACGAAGCAGGCCGACAAGATCAAGAGCATGGCCGACGTGAAAGGCAAGACGCTCGGCGTGACCGGCCTCGGCTCGTCGACGAGCTTTCTGACGCAGTATCTCGCGCAGCGCGCGGGCGTCACGTCGAAGGAATACACGCTGCTGCCGGTGGGCGCGGACGCGAGCTTCATCGCAGCGATCAAGCAGGAGCGCATCGATGCGGGCATGACGACCGAGCCGACCGTCTCGCAGTTGCTCAAGACCGGCGAGGCGAAGGTGCTCGTCGACATGCGCACGCTCGAAGGCACGCGCGCCGCGCTCGGCGGCACGTATCCGGCGTCGAGCTTCTACGTGCAGCGCGCGTGGGCCGAAGCGCACAAGCCCGAAGCCGCGAAGCTCGCGCGCGCGTTTGCGAAGACGCTGAATTTCATCGCGACGCATAGCGCCGAAGAAATCACCGAGAAGATGCCGAAGGACTATTACGCGAAGAACAAGGACCTGTACGTGGGCGCGCTGAAAGCCTCGCTGCCGATGTTCACGAAGGACGGCAAGATGCCCGCCGACGGTCCCGAAACCGTTCTGAAGGTGCTCGCCGCGTTCAATCCGTCGGTGAAGGGCAAGCATATCGATCTCGCGCGCACGTATTCGAACGAGTACGTGTCGGGCACGGCGACCGCGTCGAAGTGAGGCTTTCACGATGAATCAATCGAATCAACCCGCGATCGAACTGCGCCACGTATCGTGCCGCTTCATCTCGCCGGACGGCAAGGCGACGGTCGCGCTGCGCGATTTCAGCATGTCGGTCGCGAAGGGCGAATTCGTCGCGATCGTCGGGCCGACCGGCTGCGGCAAATCCACGACGCTCAGCATGATTACCGGTCTGCTCAAGCCGACGACGGGCGAAGTGCGCGTGATGGGCCAGCCGGTCGATGGCATCGATCCCCGCATCGGCTTCGTCTTTCAGGCGGATGCCGTGTTTCCGTGGCGCTCGGTGCTCGACAACGTCGCAGCCGGCCCGCTGTATCGCGGCCGCTCGAAGTCCGCCGCTTACGACGAAGCGCAGTCGTGGCTGCGCCGCGTCGGTCTCGACAAGTTCGGCAAGCACTATCCGCATCAGTTGTCGGGCGGCATGCGAAAGCGCGTCGCGCTCGCGCAGACGTTCATCAACAAGCCCGAAATCCTGTTGATGGACGAGCCGTTCTCCGCGCTCGACATGCAGACGCGCACGCTGATGCAGGACGAATTGCTGCAGCTCTGGTCGGCGAATGCGGGCTCGGTCGTGTTCGTCACGCACGATCTCGAAGAAGCGATCGCGCTCGCGGATCGCGTGTTCGTGCTGACCGCGCGCCCCGCGACGCTCAAGAAGGTCTACGAGATCGACCTGCCGCGTCCGCGCATCACGTCGGAGATTCGCTATCACCCGCGCTTCATCGAAATTTCGCGCGATATCTGGCACGACCTGCGCGAAGAAGTGCAGATCGGTTGAACCTGCCTCAAAGGAACATCACTATGTCCACGCCTCAACAAACGATGCCCTCGGGCATCGATCCCGGCACGCTCGCGCAAGTCGAACGCGAAGCGCAAAAGCGCATCAGGCAGCGCAATGCGCTCGTCATCGGGCTGCGTATCGCGGTGCTCGTGTTCGTGCTCGGCGGCTGGGAACTCTCGGCGCGCCTGCACTGGATCGATCCGTTCTTCTTCTCGATGCCGTCCGCGATCTTCGATCAGATCGTCGAATGGTTCGTCGACGGCACGTCGCAAGGACCGCTGCTCACGCAAGTCTGGGTGACGCTCGAAGAGACGATTCTCGGCTTTCTGATCGGTTCGGCCGGCGGCATTTTCTGCGGCATCGTGTTGGGCCGCAACAAGCTGCTGTCGGATGTGTTCAGCATCTACATCAAGATCGCCAATTCGATTCCGCGCGTCGTGCTCGGCTCGGTGTTCGTGATCGCGCTGGGTCTCGGCATGGCGTCGAAGGTCGCGCTCGCCGTCGTGATGGTGTTTTTCGTCGTGTTCGCGAACGCGTTCCAGGGCGTGCGCGAAGCCGACCGTTACATGATCGCGAACGCGCAGATTCTCGGCGCATCGCGACGCCAGGTGACGACCTCGGTCGTGATTCCGTCGGCGCTTTCGTGGATTCTCGCGAGCCTGCACGTCAGCTTCGGCTTCGCGCTGGTCGGCGCGGTCGTCGGCGAGTTTCTCGGATCGAAGCAGGGCATCGGCTTGCTGATCTCGACCGCGCAGGGCGCGTTCAACGCGAGCGGCGTGTTCGCGGCGATGATCGTGCTCGCGGTCGTCGCGCTCGCGGCGGATTATCTGCTGACGGCGGTCGAGCAGCGTCTGTTGAAGTGGCGGCCGACGGCGAACTGACGCGTCGAATTTCAGGCTCATAAAACGACAAACCCCACGGCGCGTGGGGTTTGTCTTTTCTGGCGTTCAGCGCAGGCCGACTTCCTTCGCCCGCTTGACGTTGCAGCCCGCGTGCTCCGTATAGACCACGCGATTCTGATTGTTGTAATACACGGACCAGCGGTCGGTGCCGTGCTTCTTGAACGCGTATTCGGTGCACAGCGAATGCCACGGTCCCCAGTTTCCGTCAGGCGGGCCGAGGCTGTCCTCGACTTCCGCGCGCGTCATGCCGACCTTCACGCGGCTCATGTATTCCTGCGGATCGGGATCCTTGACGAAGGCCGAACATCCGTTCAGACCGATCAGCACCAGGGCCATGGCCACCGCGCCATACGCTTTCGATTCGAGCATCGTTTCAGCCTCGCAAAAGGTCTGAAACTAACGTCTACGGATGCGCGGAACAATCGAACTAATCCTAAAGCGTCCGGCTACGTCGCCGCACGAATTCCGCCGCGCCGATGCACGCCGCGAGCCACGCGCCGCCCGACGCGAAACCGCCGACCACATCGCCGGGAAAATGCACGCCCATCACCACGCGGCTCACGCCGATCGTCAGCACGATGAAGCACGCGAGCGCGACGATGAGCGGATCGCGGCGCGTCGGCGCGAGGCGCAGCAGCACATAGGCGCACATGCCGTAGCAGACGAT
The DNA here is from genome assembly GCF_022879815.1 of Caballeronia zhejiangensis. NCBI lineage: Bacteria > Pseudomonadati > Pseudomonadota > Betaproteobacteria > Burkholderiales > Burkholderiaceae > Caballeronia > Caballeronia zhejiangensis. Next base: position 732,099 of record NZ_CP084285.1, on the reverse strand, counting down.
CGAGCCGAACGTATGTCCGCTCGGGAACGCGAAGCTTTCGGGCAACGGCACGGTCGCGCCGGTGGGACGGTCGCGGCGCATCATCGACTTGAGCGCCTGATTGAGCAGGCCGCCCGCGCTCGTGACCGCGGCGAAATAGACAGCGAGACCGAAGCGCCGCGTCAGCAGCAGCCACGCGCACATGAGCGCCGACAGCAGCGTGAGGAACCAGGGATCGCCGAGATGCGTGAGCGCGGCGAATCCTCGCGCGGCGAATGCGGGCGTGCCGTCGCGCAGAGCGTCGACCATGCGCTGATCCGCCGATGAAAACGCCGTGCCATGCGCGATGCGCGTCGCGATGGCGATGAACACCGCCGCGCCCGTCGCGCTGACGATGCCCGCCGTAACCGCGACGGCCGCGCCGGAAGCGCGCCGTCCGCGCGCGGCGAAGGCCCACGCGACCGCTGCGAGCGCCGGGCCGGCGAAGAGCGCGATCGCGATGATCGCGGCCGCGTGGCGTTGTGCGAGCGCCGTGTATTCCATGATGTCCTGTTTTCTCCCGATCCCGATCCGTGATTACACGGCGCTCGCGGGCTCAGGACGCGGCTGCGTTGCCCTCCGCTTCGAGCGGCCGTTCCCAGCCGAACGCCTGCACGCGCGCGACGGGCTTGTCCAGGACGAGCACGCCGCAGATGCCGCCGGGCATCGGCAAGGTAAGTCCGTGCCAGTCGGCGTCTGTGTCGGCGTCTGTGTCGCCGCGCTGCGCACGCGACTTGCCGATGCGCGCCGCTTCGTCCCACATCGATTGTCTGGCGGCAGCGTCATGCGCGCCCGTCGATTCGACCGTCAAGCCAAGCCCTATTCTCGCCGATGCCACCGCGACCACGATCCAGATGCCCGAATACGCGACATCGACGTGAACCGGGCCGTCGTCATGCGGATGCGTCACGACGATGCGATCGTCCGGTTCGTCCTCGACGCCCACTTCGTGTGGCTCGCAATGGAACATGTGCGAAAGCACGAGCCGCAGCGTCGCGCGCGCGACGGAAAAGCGCCGCCCGAGCGCGGAATTCGGATGCAGCCGCGTGCGTTTTCGTTCGGCGGGACTGAGCCAGTTCCCGATATTCGATGCCGATGCGAAGCGGAATTCGCTCGGCACCAGCCACAGAAAGACTTCGCCGGGCGCGGGCGCTTCGTGGATCTGCACGCGCGATTTGGCGAGATCGTAGTAGCGCCACGCGACATCGGTGACGGGAAGCGGGGAGATGCGATCGATGGAAGACATGTGCGTCAGCGGACCCGGCGGCGCGCTCACGCCGGAATAATCCGCATTCAGAACAAACTCACATTTTGGGCGTTGGAAGCTTATGGGACGCTTATCCCGCCTACGGGTGATTCCCGAGTTGAGCTTTCATCAATCCGGTCCTCAAAAATCGTCGATTCCTCCCCGCGCGACGCCCGCCGCAGAATGCCTCACATCCACCGCAACGGTGGTTGAACTGCACACATCACGCGGACACAAGGAAGGAGTCAATGGAAAAGAATCTGTTCATCGGCGAAGGCTTCGAAGGGCCGGGCGTCAATCTCGCGCACATCAACGTGCTGGTCGGCCCGCGCAACGGCCCGGCCGGTCAGGCTTTCGCGACCGCGCTCGCGACGCCGTCCGCCGGGCACGCGCCGTTCGTCGTGATCGCGCAGCCGGGCGTGCCGACCAAGCCGCTCACGCTCTATGTCAACAAGGCGCAGATCGACGGCGATTTCCACGGCAACGCGACGTGGGGCGCATCGCAGGCGGGCATCGCGAAGGCGGTCGCCGAATCGCTCGAAAACGGCACGCTGCCGCCGGAAGCGGAGAACGACTGGGTCGTCGTGTCGGCGAACTGGGTCAATCCGAAAACCGACGATCTCGACGCCGTATTCGAGAACAACTATCGCGCGTGCCGTAACGCGATCATCGCCGCGATGGAAGGCCTGCCGCGCAAGGAAGCCGTGTTCAAGGCCGCGCGCGATGTGTCGAATCCGTTCTACACGCCGAAGAAGTAAGGAGTTTTCGACAATGGAATATGTGCGTCTCGGCCAGTCCGGCCTGAAGGTTTCGCGCCTGTGCCTCGGCACGATGAACATGGGCACGCCGCAATGGAAGCCGTGGATTTTCGATGAAGCGCAAAGCGAGCCGATCGTGAAGCACGCGCTCGACCACGGCGTGAACTTCATCGACCTGGCGGATTTCTATTCGACGGGCGTCGGCGAGGAAGTCGTCGGCCGCATTCTGAAGCGGCTCGTTGCGCGCGAGGAAGTCGTCGTGACGACGAAGGTCGGCTACGACATGGCGAGCCATCCGAACGCGGGCGGCCACTCGCGCAAGCACATCATGGACGGCATCGACGGCTCCCTGAAGCGTCTCGGCATGGACTACGTCGATATCTACATGCTGCATTACTTCGACGTGAACACGCCCGTCGAAGAAACGATGCACGCGCTCGACGACATCGTGCGCGCGGGCAAGGCGCGTTACATCGGCGTATCGACGATGTATACGTGGCAGTTCGCCAAGATCATGCAGGCGTGCGAGCGCCACGGCTGGCACAAGCCGATCAACATGCAGTTGCAGTTGAACGTCGCGTATCGCGAGGAAGAGCGCGAGATGATTCCGTACTGCATCGATCAGGGCGTCGGCGTGTCCGTGTTCAGTCCGCTCGCGCGCGGCCTGCTCACATCCGACGCAAAATCCACGCGCAACCAGACCGATTTCTTCACCGCGCAAATGTATGGCGATCGCGCGTCGCAGGACATCGCGGCATCGGTCGCGCGCGTCGCGGCGCGGCGCGGCGTGCCGGCCGCGCAGATCGCGCAGGCGTGGGTGTTGAGCCGTCCCGGGATTGCGTCCATGCTCGTCGGCGCGGATTCGCCGGCGCAATTCGACAGCGCCCTCGCCGCGCTGGACACGAAGCTCGACGACGACGAACTGCACGAGCTGGAGCGCAACTACACGCCGTGCGATCTCATCAACGACTACACGGCGGGGCGGCGCATCGCGCGCGAGGCGCGTGCGGCGCAAGGCGTGTTCGAACAAGCGATGGAGCGCGCGGCATGATCGATCTGATGCGGACGAATCACTACATCGACGGCACATGGCGCGAAAGCGCGAGCACGTATCCCGTGCGCAATCCGGCGACGGGCGAGTCCATCGCGAACGTCGCGCGCGGCGGTCGTGCCGAAGCGCAGCAGGCGATCGATGCCGCGAAGCGCGCCTTCCCCGCATGGCGCGCGCTGACCGCGAAGGAACGCAGCGCGCGCGTGAAGCGTTGGGGCGAACTGATGCTCGCCAATCGCAACACCCTCGCCGAACTGCTGACTCGCGAACAAGGCAAGCCGCTTGCCGAAGCGCTCGGTGAAGTCGCGTACGCGGCGAGTTTCTTCGAATGGTTCGCGGAAGAAGCGAAGCGCAGCTACGGCGACATCATCCCGAGTCCGAAGCCGAACGCGAAGATCGTCGTGACGCGCGAGCCGGTCGGCGTCGTCGCCGCCATCACGCCGTGGAATTTCCCGCTCGCGATGATCACGCGCAAAGCCGGTCCCGCGCTGGCCGCGGGCTGCACGATGGTGCTGAAGCCGTCCGAGGAAACGCCGCTGTCCGCGCTCGCGCTGGCGGTGCTCGCGGAGCAAGCAGGCATTCCGGCAGGCGTGTTCAACGTCGTGTCGGGCGATGCGGTCGCCATCGGCGAGACGCTGACCGCATCGCCCGATGTGCGCAAGCTCTCGTTCACCGGCTCGACGCGCGTCGGCAAGCTGCTCGCGAAGCAATCGGCGGATACCTTGAAGAAGCTGTCGCTGGAACTCGGCGGCAACGCGCCCTTCATCGTGTTCGACGACGCCGATATCGACGCCGCCGTGCAAGGCGCGATCGCGTCGAAGTTCCGCAATACCGGGCAGACGTGCGTGTGCGTGAACCGCTTCTACGTGCAGGACGGCGTCTACGATGCCTTCACGCAAACGCTGACGCGCGCGGTGCACAAGCTGCGCGTCGGCAACGGGCTCGAAGGCGAGTTCGATCAGGGGCCGCTCATCAACGAAGCCGCGCTGACGAAGGTGCAAGCCCATGTCGCCGATGCCGTGAGCAAAGGCGCGAAGGTGCTGACGGGTGGCAAGCCGCACGCGCTCGGCGGCACGTTCTACGAGCCGACGGTGCTCGCGGACGCCACGCCTTCGATGCTCATCGCCGATGAGGAAACCTTCGGTCCGGTCGCCGCGTGCTTCCGCTTCGCGACGGAAGAAGACGTCATCGCCGCTGCGAACGACACGCCGTACGGCCTTTCCGCGTACTTCTACACGCGCGATCTGGGCCGCGCGTGGCGTGTCGCGGAGGCGCTGGAGAGCGGCATGGTCGGCATCAACGAAGGCATCATCTCGACGGAAGTCGCGCCGTTCGGCGGCGTGAAGCAGTCGGGACTGGGCCGCGAAGGTTCCAAGTACGGACTCGATGAATACACGGAACTCAAGTACATGATGATGGCCGGACTCGGCCGCTGAATCATCGCCATACCGCGCATGCACGAAACATAACGCTATCGCGTGCGCGGTTTTCTTGCGGCGTCGATGCGCCGCTCCACTCGAGGTGGAGGAGATACTCTTGGACATGCAAAGCCTGAGCGCGCAGCCGCTCGCCCCGGGCGCCGCCGCGCCCTTCGATACGACGCGCAATCGCGTCGCGCTCGACGATGTGCCGCTGAACCGTTTCCACATCAAGATCGCGGGCCTCACGTTCGGCGCGCACTTCACCGAAGGTTATGCGCTCGGCACGATCGGTTACGCGCTGTCGTCGCTCAACAAACAGATTCCGCTCGACGCGTTCTGGATGGGCCTGCTCGGTTCATCCGCGCTGATCGGCATTTTTCTCGGCAGTCTCGTGTTCGGCTGGCTTTCGGACAAGCTCGGACGTCAGAAGATTTTCCTGTTGAGCTTCATCATCATCACGGCGGCCGCGTTCGCGCAGTTCTATGCGACGACGCCCGCGATGCTCGTCGGCTTGCGCGTGCTGATCGGCTTCGGCATGGGCGGCGATTTCGCGGTCGGTCATGCGATTCTCGCGGAGTTCTCGCCGCGCAAGCATCGCGGCGTGCTGCTCGGCTCGTTCAGCGTGATCTGGACGATCGGCTATGTGATCGCGAACGTGCTCGGCATGCATTACGCCGACGCGACGCCCGATGCGTGGCGCTGGCTGCTGGCCTCCGCCGGCGTGCCGGCGTTTCTGGTGCTCATCATGCGCGTGGGCACGCCGGAATCGCCGCGCTGGCTGCTCGGCAAAGGCCGCGTCGATGAGGCGATGCGCATCGTGCGCAAGCACTTCGGCCCGAACGTCACGCTCGAAGCCGATACGGGCGAGCATTTCGCGGGCAAGGGCGGCTTCGCGCGGCTCTTCAAGCCGGATCTGATTCGCCGCACGATCTTCAATTGCGCGTTTTTCGTGTGCCTCGTGATTCCGTACTTTGCGATCTACACGTTCCTGCCGAGCATTCTCACGGCGATCCGTCTGCCCGAAGGATCGGGCGCCGATCTGCTGCTCAATGGCTTTCTCGTGCTCGGTGCGCTGATCGGCATCTGGCTGACCATCAAGCTGTCGCGGCGCTCGTTCCTGATCGGGTCGTTCGCGGTGTGCTGCCTGTCGCTGTTTGCGTTGAGCGTGCTGCCGTCGTCGGCGAATGTGGGGATGATCGTTGCGTTCGGCGTCTTCACGCTGACGATGTCGGCATTCTCGAATCTCGTCGGCGTGTTTCCGCCGGAGTGCTTTCCGACCGAGGCGCGGGCGTGCGGTGTGGGACTGTCGATCGCGTGCAGCAGGTTGGGATCGGCGGTGGGGACGTTTCTTTTGCCTATCGGGATCGCGCAGGCCGGCGTGCAGATGACGATGCTCGCGCTTGCGGCGGTGTTGCTCGTCGGGATGATCGTGTCGATCGCGTGGGCGCCGGAGACGAAGCATCTGACGTTGAGTGAGGCGAGTGGGGGGTGAGGCCAAGTGCAGTAACGCGCGGCAACGGAAACGTTGCCGCGTTTCATGGCAGATTCGGAATAAACGCGTCGAGGCCGTCCGACATAGTTGTTACCTTTGAGGTGAGCGCCGAGAGGACAAGGCGCGAAGCGGGACGTTGACTCGCGTCATTGCCGACAGAGATTTTCCTGTCATTTGACAGTCTCGTCATTCTGAACATCTCGATCGTTTTCGCCATGAGCTATATCAGTTCAAACTACAAGAACTCACCCTCGGCGCGGCTGAACACTTGGGTATGCGCCCCAGGATCCGCACACGGTCCTTACGACGATGCGCCACCCGATGGTCGCACTGGCCACCCGGACTATTGCGGCGGATGCGTCTCCTATGTCAAGCAAGTATGTCCGTCGCTGCCGGCCACGATTGCATGGAAAAAAGGAGCTGCTGTTAAAAACAACCCGCACATCGTTGAGGGGACCGTCATCGCCACATTCGACAATCACCGACACTTCCACGGGCACGCTGCAATCTATGTCAGTCAGAGTCCCGTCGGCGTAACGGTATATGACCAATACGCGCATCCGCCCAAGCCCATTGGACCGCGCATCTTGCGCTGGGGCCAAGGCTCCGACGTCAACAACGGAGACAAATTCTATGTCGTCGAGTAAGACGCTCGCCTGTCTGACGACATTGCTCCTCGCCGCAAGCGTCAGCGGACTCGCGAAGGCGGAAGCGATCGCGTGTCCTGCGTTGCCGGGCACGCATCTCCAATACGTCGCGGCCTTCGACGGAAAGCCGGAAGAACACGTCCGGCTCATTGCGGATCATGGCGATGCCAAGCGGGGCTATTGGAAACTCGGCTACGTCTACGATCACGGCCGCTCGGTGACCGTTCAGTGCGTCTACGCCAACAAGGAAACGCGGGACTTCACCCTTGAGAAGCGAGTCGATGAGTGCCGATATCGGATCGACGAGCCAGGATCCGCCGAACTCGATTGCACGTAACGCGAAGGCGAAGGCCGCGCACTCAATCCCGCGCCGCCTTCGCTCCCTCCCCGCGCAGCCATTCCGCGAACGCCTGCACGGAATCCGACCCGGCGAACGAAGGCGCGATATCCAGCCAATATCCGTAAGGCCCTGTCGACTCCACCGGCGACAGCAGAACGAGCGACCCGTCATGCAGTTCATCCGCGATCATGTTGCGATCGACGACCGCCAGCCCCGATCCCGCGCGCGCCGCGTGAATCGCCTGATCGAGTGTCGAGAACTCGATGCCGTTCTCGCCGAACGCGCGCGGCAAACCGGCGGCATCGAGCCAGTTGGGCCAGAGCGTGAGCCGCGCATCGTTGTGCAGCACATGCAGCGCGGGCAGCCGCTTCAGCAGCGCTTCGACCGGCTGCCCCGCCAACTTCATCGCGCCGACGAGCACATGCCGCTCGATGAACAGCAGCTCCGACCGATGATCCGCCCGCGCCTCGTATCCGAAGCGAATGCTGCACTGACGGTCTTCGACGGCATCGGTGCGAACGGAGAGATCGATGTCGGGCACGGCGTCCATTAGCGAACCCAGTCGCGGCGAGAGCCAGCGCGTCGCGAAAGTCGGCGGCGCGATCACGGTCAGACGCTTGCGCTCGCTGCGTTGCACGTTGGAAAGCGAACGCGTGACGCGCTCGATCGAATCGAACGCCTCCGACAGGCAAGCAAGCAATTCCGCGCCCTGTTTCGTAAGCCGGATGCCCTTGTGATCGCGATCGAAAAGCTTCGTGCCGAGCGCATCTTCGAGCAGGCGAATTTGACGGCTGACCGCGCCCGGCGTCACGCACAACGCCGCCGCCGACTTGTTGAAGCTCATGTGGCGCGCGCTTTCCTCGAAAAAGCGCAACGCGGTCAGAGATGGCAAGCGCCGCACGGTCGGCTCCCTCAGACGAACGCGCTACGCTTGCCGCCGAGCGCCTGCGTCTGTTTCCCAATCTCGCCGCGCAGCCATTCACGAAACAGCGCGACTTGCGGCGCGTCGTCCTGGCCGGTGCGCGTCACAAGCCAGTAAGACTGATGCCCGTCCACTTCGACATCGACGATCGGCACGAGCGTCCCCTGCCGCAACTCGTGCCCGATCATGTGGCGATCGGCGATGGTGACGCCGAGGCCGTCGGTGGCCGCGCGAATCGCGTTGTCGAGCAGATCGAACTCGTAGCCGCCGCGTGTATCGACATTGTCGATGTTCGCCGCCTTGAGCCAGTGCTGCCACGTCAGATAGCGCTGATCGCTCGCCGCCAGCACATGCAGCAGCGTGAACGCGTTCAGATCGATGCCGGTCGTATCGCACTCGGCGAGCAGCGCGGGCGAGCACACGGCGATATGCCGCTCGTTCATCAGCAACTCATTGTCGAGGCCGTCCCATTCGCCATTGCCGAAGCGGATGGCGCAGTCGAGTGCGCCCGATTCGACGAGATCGTCCTTCAGGCGCGTAGTCAGCGTGATTTCGAGTTCCGGCGCGGCGGCGCGCAGCGATTGCAGCCGCGGCATCAGCCAGCGGCGCGCGAAGGTAGGCGGCGCATTGACGCGCAAGCGCGTCAGATGAGTCTTTTCCTGAATGCTGCGCACCGTGAGTTCGATGCGATCGAACGACATTCTGAGCGCCTGCAGCAAGAGCCGCCCCGTCGCCGACAACTCCAGATAATGATGGCGGCGCAACAGCAGCGGTTCGCCGAGCTGCGTTTCGAGCTGACGCACCTGCCGGCTCACCGCGCTTTGCGTCACATGCAGCATTTCCGCCGCGCGCGTGAAGCTGCCGGTGTGCCCGGCGACTTCGAAAGCCCTGAGCGCATTCAGGGCAGGCATTTTTCGCTTCAATTCCGTCTCCTCTTCCTGGCGTTCGACGGGCGCATTGAACACGTATCCGCGCCGGAACGTATCGCTCTTGGGCGACATTTTACGAATCGAGGCAAATTATGCCGCTTCGGGGCGCGAAGACGTTTCATGTCTCGCGCCCGCGTGCATCACGCGATCGCGGCAGGCTCCGCAGGCGCCGACACCTGTTCGATGACCGTGCGGGCATCGTCGAGAATCATGTCCGCGCCTTTCTCCGCGACCATCATCACCGGCGCGTTGAGATTGCCCGACGTGATGTTCGGAAAGATCGACGCATCGACGATGCGCAGGCCTTGCATGCCATGCACGCGCAGGCGCTCGTCGACGACCGAGGTGCGCGCGTCCGGTCCCATCGCGCAGGAACCGCACAGGTGATAGATCGAGCCCGACTGCTCGCGGAAATACTCGAGCATGTCGGCATCGCTTTCGACTTGCGGTCCCGGCGAAATCTCTTCCGCCGTAATCGCCTGCAGCGCGGCCGAACTCATGATCTTGCGCACGAGCTTGCTGCCCTGCACCGCTTCGCGGATGTCCTTCGGCGTCGTCAGCGCGTTGATGCTGATCTTCGCGGCATCTTCCACGCGGTTCGAAGCGATTTCGATCGATCCGCGGCTCGTCGGACGGCACGGATTGAAGCACAGCAGGAAGCCCGAATACGGCTCGGGTTCGAGCTGCGCCTTGCTGCTCTTCGGAATCCGATAGGAAAGCGGATTGAAATAGAGCTGCAGGTTCGGCTCTTTCTCGTCGTCATCGCCTTTGAAGAAGCCGCCCGACTGGTTCACGCTCATCGAGAGCGGGCCCTTGCGCGATGTCAGATACCGCATCGCCGCCTTGACCTTGCCGAAGAGCGAGGAGAGTTCGTCGTTCAGCGTCGGCACCGTCGCGCGATAGTAGAAGCTCACGCACAAGTGATCCTGCAGATTCTTGCCGACCGCCGGCAACTCGTGCACGACCGGAATGCCGTGGTTCGCGAGCAGCGCCGCGTCGCCGAGACCGGAAAGCTGCATGAGCTTCGGCGTATCGACCGCGCCCGCCGACAGAATCACCTCGCGCTTCGCACGGAACTGCAGCGATTCGCCGTTGCGCGTGGCGATGACGCCGGTCGCGCGCTTGCCGTCGAACGTCACGCGACTCACGCTGACATTGCGCTCCACGCGCAGATTCTTGCGCCCGAGCACCGGATGCAGATACTCGAAGCTGCTCGACGAACGCTCGCCATTGCGCGCGTTGATGTCATACACGGTCGCGCCTTCGTAATCGGGGCCGTTGATGTCGCCGGTCACGGGAAAGCCCGCTTGCCGCGCGCCTTCGAGGAACGTGCCGCAGATCGCGTGCGCGCCCTCTTTCATCGACGAAATGCTGATCTTGCCGTTCGCGCCGTGATACGGCGTGTCGCCGGCCCAGTGCGATTCGAGGCGGCGGAAATACGGCAGCACGTCCCGATAGCCCCAGCCCGCGTTGCCGGCGCGCGCCCAGTCGTCGAAATCGTGCGGCTGGCCGCGCACGTAGATCATCGCGTTGATCGAGCCGGAGCCGCCCTGCACCTTGCCGCGCGGGCAATACAGCGAGCGGTCCTTCAGTTGCGCTTCCGGCTCGCTGTAGTACATCCAGTTGTATTGCGGGTTGTAGTAGGTCTTCGTGAAGCCGACCGGCACCTTGAACCAGAACGAATCGTCCTTGCCGCCCGCTTCGAGCAGCAGCACCGAATGCTCGCCGGACTCGGTGAGACGATTGGCGAGCACGCAGCCCGCCGATCCCGCACCCACGATGATGTAATCGAATTCCATGTTTTCTGCTTTTCCGTTCAGCCCTTGGCGGGCGCGAGATCTTTCACGTCGGCGGGCTTCGCGGCCATCTGCAGATGCAGACGCTCGCCCGTGTACGGCGTATGCGCGCGCACGACGTCCATGTTCAGTTCGACGCCCAGGCCCGGCTCCGTCGACGGAATGATGTAGCCGTCTTCCCAGCGAATCTTCGTCTTGAGCACTTCCGCGTGGAATCCGCCCCACGTCTCGATGCTTTCCTGAATCAGGAAGTTCGGCGAGCACGCGGCGATCTGAATGCTCGCCGCCGCGCCGACCGGACCGTTGTAAAGATGCGGCGCGATCTGCGCGTAGTACACCTCGGCGAGACTCGCGATCTTCTTCGCTTCGAGCAGACCGCCGACGCGTCCCACGTTGAATTGCAGGATCGACGCGGCTTTCGCTTCGAGCAGCTTGAAGAACTCGTACTTCGTCGTGAGGCGCTCGCCGGCCGCGATCGGAATGCTGGTTTTCGCGGCGACTTGCGCCATCGCGTCTTCCTGTCCCGGCGGCACCGGTTCCTCGAACCACAGCGGATCGAACTTCTCGAGGCGCTGCGCAAGACGGATCGCCGACGACGGCACCATCTGACCATGCGTGCCGAACAGCAGATCGGCCTTGCTGCCGACCGCCTCGCGCACCTTGCGGCAGAACGTCTCGCAGCGGTCCATCACTTCGAGCGAAATCTGATGCCCCGAATACGCGGTGTACGGGCCGGCCGGATCGAACTTGACGGCCGTGAAGCCGAGCGCGACGTTGTGCGCGGCGCATTCGGCGGCGAGATCGGGATCGTCGTAGTCGTATTCGCCGCGCGCGTTCTTCGGATAAAGATACGTGTACGAACGCAGACGTTCATGCACGCGTCCGCCGAGCAGTTCGTAGACGGGCTTGCCCGCCGCCTTGCCGATGATGTCCCAGCACGCCATTTCGAGGCCGCTGACGACGCCCATCATCGTGAGATCGGGGCGCTGCGTGAAGCCGCTCGAATACGCCTCGCGATAGAAGCGCTCGACATGATGCGGATCGTGACCGAGCAGATAGCGCTCGAACACGTCTTCGATGATCGGCGCCATCGCTTTCGGATGGAACGTCGCCGAATAAATCTCGCCGACGCCCTCGATGCCGCAGTCCGTGCGCAGCTTCACGAAAATCCAGTACATGCCGCCGATATGCGGCGGCGGCACGGCGACGATATGTGTTTCCAGTGCGGCGATCTTCACTGTTGCGCTCCCAGCTTCCTGAGTCGAAGTTTGAACATGATGGCCGCCACGCCGCCGAGCGCGGACATGAAGGCGATATAACCGAAGTACAGCTGATATCCGTACACGCCCGGATAGTTCTGCGTCAGATAGCCGTTGATGAGCGGCAGCACCGCATCGGGCGAATAGCCGACGACGGACACGAGGCCGATCGCGAGGCCCATCGTTTCGGCGGGCACCTTGCATTGATCGAGCAGCGACCAGTAAAGCCCGCGAATCGCGTACGTCATCACGCCGATGAACAGCACGAGCACCGCGACGAGCACATGGCTCGAAATGCCGGGCGCGGCCATCAGCACGATGAGCGCGGCGGATGCGGAGAAGAGCGCGACGATGAGCACGGTCGTCTTCGAGAAGCGATCGCCGAGAAAGCCGCCGCCGATGCCGCCGATCGGGCGCATCCAGAGTTTCAGCGTCGTGATGAAGCCGGCCAGAACCACCGACAGCCCGATCTCCTTCTCATGCAGATAAGCGGAGAAACTGTAAGTCGACCAGAAGACCTGATAGCCGCAGAAGACGATCGCGGAAAGCAGCGCGAGTTGCGGATTCTTCATCAGCGAGATGAGATCGCGCAGCACATTGCGCTTTTCGCGCTTCGCCGCAGCCGCCGCCTGCGCGCCTTGCGGATCGCGCACGAGGCCGAGCACGACGCCGAGCCCGATGCACAGGAACGCGTACATGTAGACGACGAGCCGGAAGCCCGCGACCGTCGAATCGCCGCGCGTCTGCGTGACCCAGGCGAACAGCCCGATCGCGATGGTCGCGAGCAGCGCTTCGATCAGGCCGCGCCCGCCGTCGAGAAAGCCGAAGAAGCGGCCTTGCTCGTCGGCGGCGGCGATCGTCTGCACGCGCTTGATGATCGCCGCCCAGAACGTGAGGCCGGTCGTCAGGCCCCATCCGCCGAAGATCACGATCAGCGAGGCGAACGACGGCGCGGTGGAATACCACAGCCCGAGCGCGCCCGTTGCGATCAGCGAGAAGCTGATGAGCAGGCGCGGCGCGACGCGATCCGCGAGCCAGCCGCTCGGCAAATAGCACACGAGGAAGATCGTGCCGAGCGCGGAGTAGAGATAGCCGAGTTGCGCTTCGGTGATATGGAAGACTTCGAGCATCGTCGGCTGATACACCTGTCGCAGATACAGAATCGGATAGATGGCGCCGGCGGCGATGACGAGCAGCGCGAGCTGGATATAGCGGTCGGCGCGCGTGCCTTCGCGCGGCGTCGCCACGCTTTGGCCGGATTGAGCGGGATTCGATGACACAGGCGTGCTCCTCGAAGGGCAGCGGCGCGCGGCGTGCGGACGCCGCGCGGCTGGGCCTTCACTATGTTTTTGTGGAGGGTGAGAAAAGGAATGCGGCCGGAAACGGCCGCGAGAATCAGTACTTCATGACGACGAGACGCGTCTGCGTGAACTCGAGCATGCCGTGCTTGCCGTCGTCGCCGCCGATGCCGGAGCGCTTCCAGCCGGCGTGAAAACCTTGATACGGATCGGCGGGCGTGCGGTTGATGTACAACTCGCCCGCTTCGATCGAATTCGCGACCTTCATCGCCGTGCGGTAGTTCTCGGTGTAGAGCACCGACGAAAGGCCGAACTGATGATCGTTCGCCATCGCGATCGCTTCGTCGATCGTCGCGTACTTCAGCACCGCGAGCACCGGGCCGAACGTCTCTTCCTGCACGATTTCCATGTCCTGACGGCAGTTCGACAGCAGCGTCGGCGGATAGAAAAAGCCCTTGCGATCCGGCACTTCGCCGCCGGTTTCCAGCGTGGCGCCCGCTTCGATCGCGCGGCGGACCATCGCGTGAATGCCGTCGCGCGATGCCTTGTTCACGAGCGGACCCATGTGGCTCGCGTCCTCGTAGCGATCGCCGATCGCCTTCGCCTTCATCTGCTCGCGCAGCAGGCCGACGAATTCGTCGTGGATGCGCTCGTGCACATAGACGCGTTCGATCGCCGTGCAAAGCTGACCGCTGTGCGTGAGCTTCGATGCGACGAGTTCGCGCGCGGCCTTCTGCAGATCGGCGTCCGGCTCGACGATCGCGGGCGTCTTGCCGCCCAGTTCCAGCGAAGGTTTAGCGATGTTCGCCTTGCAATATTCGAGCACCTTGCGGCCCGCGTTGACGCTGCCCGTCAAGGTAATCATGCCGACCTTCGGATGCGTGCAGACGACCCCGGCGGTCGCGTGATCCATCGCGAGCACATTGATGACGCCGGCGGGCAAGGCCGCACGCTCGACGGCGCGCGCCAGTTCGAACGCCGACAGCGGCGTGTTGTTGCTCGGACGCACGACGACCGTGTTGCCCGCGATCAGCGCCGGCGCGACCTTGCGCATCAGCGTGTAGATGGGGAAGTTGAACGGGATCAGGCACGCGACAACGCCGATCGGCTCGCGATGCAGCACGAGATTTTCGTTCGGCGTATCGCTCGGAATGACTTCGCCTTCGATGCGGCGCGCCCATTCCGCGTGATAGCGCGTGATCTGCGCGGCGTAGACGGCTTCGTTGGTCGCGTCGAGCAGGCTCTTGCCGGACTCGGCCGCGAGCGCCGCGCCGATATCGGCGGAGGCTTCGACGATGGCATCCGCGAGGCGCTGCATATGCGCGCCGCGCTCCGCGGCAGGCATCGCGCGCCACAGACGTTGCGCGTCGGCGGCCTGATCGACGGCGAGCAGCGCCTGCTCGCGCGACGCATTGTGAACGTGGCCCAGCACCTCTTCGGTCGCGGGATTCAGGACGGCGGTGACGTCATCGCTCACGGGCTCGATGAAACGTCCGTTCACAAAATTGCGTTCTGGCTTCATGTGGCGGTTTCCTTGATCGCTGCGCGCCACGACGCCCGGCCGCCGGGAAATCGGACGACCGCTGCGACAAGGCAACGCATTTGCGGGCCATTCTTTCGTGCCTCGCGCTGCAACGACAAGCGAAGAATTCGCTGGAAAAACATTCAAAAAACTCGCGCTCGCTGTTCGACTAAATCCTTTTGCGGCGTCCCTTTAATCGCGCACAATCCGTCGCTCGCCGTCCTCGCCGAGCCTCATGGCTAGGACTTCTTGACGAATAAGTAAAAGACTTGAGACTTTCATGAGAATCAAAGTAATCGCCCTCGCCTCGCTCGCCTGTATCGTGACTTCAGCTCATGCTCAAAGCAGTGTCACCCTGTTTGGCGTCCTCGATGAAGGCTTCGACTACACGAGCAATGTCGGCGGGAATCGTGTCTATGAGCTGACGAGCGGCTATGCGTCGGGAAGCCGCTGGGGCCTGCGCGGCGTCGAAGATCTGGGCGGCGGCACGAAGGCCGTGTTCCAGCTCGAAAGCGGCATCAATTTGAGCAACGGCGCGGCGGGCCAGGGCGGACGCATGTTCGGGCGGCAGGCCTACGTCGGCGTCACCGATAACCGTCTCGGCTCGGTCACGCTCGGCCGTCAGTACGATTCGGTGGTCGACTATCTCGCGCCGACGACGGCCAACGGCAACTTCGCCGGCTATCTCTTCGCGCATCCGTTCGACAACGACAACACCGACAACTCGTTCCGCGTGAACAACACGGTCAAGTACGCGAGCCCGTCGTTCGGCGGCTTCAGGTTCGGCGGCACGTACAGCTTCAGCAACGACACGAACTTCGCGAACAACCGGCAGTACAGCATCGGCGCGTCGTATGCGAACAGCGGCCTTCTGATCGGCGCGGCTTACTTGCGCGCGGATGGCGTCGGCATGAACCCGAACGGCGCAATCGCCACGAACGACGCGAGCTTCATCGCGCAGCGCATGCAGATTTTCGGCGCGGGCGTGAACTACACGTTCGGCAAGGCGACGGCGGGCTTCGCGTACACGAACTCGAGTTATCGCGATCCGGTGACGAACGGCTATATCGGCGGGTCGCTGGCATCGGCGGGCAACACGCTCAACAACCTGCGCTATCAGAACTTCGAAGTGAACGGGAAGTATCAGTTCACGCCGGCGTTCTTCGTCGGCGGTCAGTACGTCTATTCGATGGAAACGTACGACTCGACCGCCGGCACCGTGAAGCCGCACATCCATTCGGCCGGTCTGATGGCGGATTACTTCCTCTCCAAGCGCACCGATGTGTACGTGCAGGGCGTCTATCAGAAGATCGCGGGCAGTTCGACCGGTTCGGTGATGGATCAGGCGTTCATTCCCGGCACGCAGGGTGTGTCGTCGAATTCGGAGCAGTTCGTCGCGCGCGTCGCGTTGCGGCACGCGTTCTGACGGTCGAATCGATGAAATCGCTGTCCGCGTATTAAACGCGGACAGAAAATTCCTAAGCATTTCCTAAGCTTTCGTCTTCTAATCTTGCGGCTTTCCCGAACGCCAAGACGCCGCAAGATGAATCACACGCTCGCCCCAGCCCCCGCGCGCCGCCGTCGGACGCCATGACTGCCCGGAGACACGCCATGAGGGTATTGCTCGTCGAAGACGATCGCATGATCGGCGAATCGGTTCAGAACGAACTGCGCGACGGCGGCTACGCGGTCGACTGGGTGCGCGACGGCAAGCTCGCGCTCACGACGCTCAACACGCACGTCTACGACGCGATCCTGCTCGATCTCGGCTTGCCCGGCGCCGATGGCTTCGCGGTGCTGCGCGCCGTGCGCAGCGGGGCGAATCACGTGCCGCTCATCATCGTCACCGCGCGCGATTCCGTCGATGAACGCATTCGCGGACTCGACGAAGGCGCCGACGATTACCTCATCAAGCCCTTCGACATCTCCGAGCTCAAAGCGCGCATGCGCGCGGTGATCCGCCGCCGCGGCGGGCAGGCCGCGCCGATCATGTCGAACGGCGTGCTCACGCTCGATCCGGCCACGCGCGAAGCCACCTCCGGCGACATCGCGATCCGACTTTCCAGCCGCGAATTCGCGCTGCTGCAAGCGCTGATGATCCGCCCCGGCGCGATTCTCTCGCGCGCGGAAATCGAAGACCGCATCTACGGCTGGAACGAGGAAGTGGAAAGCAACGCCGTCGAATTCCTGATCCATTCGCTGCGCAAGAAGCTCGGCGCGACGGCCATCAAGAACGTGCGCGGCGTCGGCTGGATGGTCTCGAAGCAGCCATGACGCGTTCGCTTCAGTTCAGGCTGTCGGCCTGGCTGTCGGCGCTGATCGTCGCGATCGCGGCGGCGGGCGGCGTCATCGCGTTCCAGACGGCTTTCCACGAGGCCAACGAATTGCAGGACGGCCAGTTGAAGCAGGTCGCCGCGCTCGTCACGCCGCGCACGCTCGCGACGATGCAGCGTGAAGCGCTCGGCCGCGTCGACGGCGCGGATCCTGAGTCGAAGCTCGTCATCCAGACGATCGGCGAGCGAGCGCCGCTGCCGGTCGCGTCCGATCTGCGCGACGGCCTGCAGAACGCCATCGTCCAAGGCACGCGCTGGCGACTCGTCGTGAAGACGCTCGATGACGGCACGCGCGTCGTGATCGGCCAGCAGACGGCGGGCCGCGACGAGATCGCCCGCAACGGCGCGCTCGCCACCGTGATGCCCTTCGCCGCGCTCGCGCTCGTGCTGCTCGCGGCGCTGCATCTGATCGTGCGCCGCCAGTTCCGGCCGTTGAGCGCGCTGTCGGCGAGTCTCGACACACGGCCCGAACACGATCTCTCCGCGCTTTCCCGCGACGCGCTGCCGAGCGAGATCGCGCCCTTCGTCGTCGCGATCAACCGGCTGCTCGCGCGCGTGGAGGCGTCGGTGGCGCTGCAGCGCCGCTTCGTCGCCGATGCCGCGCATGAACTGCGCTCGCCGCTGACCGCGCTGTCGCTGCAGGCCGAGCGCCTCGACGCCGCCGAGTTGCCCGACAGCGCGCGCGAACGGCTCGACGCGCTGCGGCGCGGCCTTGCGCGCACGCGCTCGCTGCTGCATCAACTGTTGACGCTCGCGCGCCTGCAGCAACGCACCGACGCCGATACCGCGCGTTTGCGCGTGCAGGACGTCTTCCGCAATGTTCTCGAAGATCTGATGCCGCTCGCGGAGACGAAGGACATCGACATCGGCGTATCGACGAGCGACGACGTGTTCATCCACGCGCCGCAAGCCGATCTCACCATCATGGTGAAAAATCTCGTCGACAACGCGATTCGCTATACGCCGGCGGCCGGCCGCGTCGATCTCGCGGCGGGCGTTTCGAATGCGCGGCCGTGGATTCGCGTGGCGGACAGCGGGCCGGGCATCGCGCCCGAGGAACGCGCGCGCGTCTTCGATCCGTTCTATCGCGTGCTCGGCGGCGACGCGAACGGCTCGGGCCTCGGGCTCTCGATCGTCGGCACGATCGCGGCGCGCATCGGCGCGACGATCGAACTCGCGGATGCCGCGCCGCGCGGGCTCGTCGTGACCGTCACGATCTGAAGGCGTCGGCTGCCTGAAGCGACATGCACGACGCGCCGGACCATACGCGCCCGCGCGTGTCCGGCGCACGCGCGGCGTGCTATCGTCGATGCGTCATTCCGACGTGGCATTCCGATGCCGCCATCATGAGTCAAGTGCGCTATCCCCTCGGCCCCGATGACCGCGTGCATCTGCTCTGCTGGCTCACGTGCGGATTGCTCGGCGCGTACTACATCGAAGGCGAATGGCCCGATACGTCGTTTCAGGTGCGCGCCGCGCATCGCTGGCTCGACCGGCATCATCGCGCGGCCGACTGGATCGAGACCGCGCGGCTTTCGGTGGCGGCGCACGCGCTCGCCGCGCGCTTCTCGACGATGCTTGACGCCGACGCCTCGCGCAGCGACATCGAACGCATTCTCGAAGGCGAGGATCTCGACTACGAAAGCGTGCTCGTGCAGCGCATCTATCACGAGTGCTGGATCGAGTTGTCGAGCGGACGAAAGCCGTCGCACTAACGCGTTCCTCCGATCAATTTCCGTGCCGCGCCGCGCGCGTGCCTTGGCGCGTCTCGCGCGCGGGCACGGACATTTTTTTGCGCTGGCGGAATGTGCGGAACCCCACATTGGCGCTCAGGGCGCGGCGATACCATCGGCGCGCCTGCTCGCACGTCGATGTTCGCGCCTCCCGCCGATGTCCCCAATCGCCGGGCTGAAAAGCGGCTACACCGTCAGCGGCCAAAAACGATGACAACAATCGACACCGACTGGAGGTCGCCATGCAGCGCAGCATTCGTCCGCTTGTTTCTCAAACCGCGATTCGTCGTGCGCGCCTGCGCCCGCTCGCGATCCTCGTGCCGATCGTCGCGGGCCTGACTTGCGCGAGCATCGCCGATGCCGCGCCGCCGCTGCCCGCCGGCGGCCAGTTCGTCGCGGGCAGCGGCGCGATCAGCGGCGGCGGCACCGGTTCGACGCTCACCATCAATCAGACGACGACGCGCGGTGTCATCGACTGGAACAGCTTTTCCATCGGCAGCGGAAGGCAGGTCACGTTCAACAACGGCAGCGGCGCGACGCTCAATCGCGTGACCGGCGGCAATGCTTCGGTCATTCTCGGCCAGCTCAACGCGACGGGCAGCGTGTATCTCGTCAATCCGCAGGGCGTGCTGGTCGGGCCGGGCGGCGTCGTCGCGACGGGCGGGCGCTTCGTTGCGTCGGCGCTCGACATCGGCAACGATGCGTTCATGCAGGGCGGCCCGCTCACGCTTTCGGGCGGCGGCAACGGCATGGTCATCAATCTGGGCACGATCGGATCGAGCGGCGGCGACGTGTTCCTCGTGTCGCGCACGGCGGCGGTGAATGGCGGCAGCATCAACGCGCCGCAGGGCACGGTCGAAATCGCGAGCGGCAATCAGGTGCTTCTGCAGGATTCATCCGGTGGACAGCAGGTTTCCGTGCAGACGGGCAGCGGCGGCACGGCGATGAACGGCGGCGTGATTCGGGCGGCGCAGGCGAGCCTCCAAGCCGCCGATGGCAACGTGTACGCGCTCGCCGGCAACAGCAGCGCGATCCGCGCGACCGGCACCGCGACGCGCGATGGCCACGTCTGGCTCGTCGCCGATCAGGGCGCGGTCCACGCGAACGGCACGCTCGCCGCGACGAACGCAGACGGCAGCGGCGGCACGGTCGAAACGCGCGCGAATACGCTCGATGTCGCGGGCGCGAACGTGACGGCGCGTACATGGAAACTCGGCGCGCCGTCGTTCACCGTCGATCAGGCGAACGCGGATTCCCTCGCGCGCGGCCTTGCCAACGGCACATCGGTGGATGTCGAAGCGAGCAGCGGCGATCTGAACGTCGGCGGCAACGTCCAGTGGAACGGCAACGCGTCGCTGACGCTCGGCGCGGCGCACAGCGTGGCCATCGGCGCGGGCGCGACCATCGGCAACACGGGCAACGGCAATCTCACGCTGCGCGCGGATTCGGGCGGCATCGACAACGGCGGCGGCGTGGCGAACAGCGGCACGATCGACTGGTCGAAGAGCGGCGGCATCGTCAGCGCGCTTTACGACATGAACGGCAGCTATGCGCCGGGCACGCTGCTCACGAACAGCGGATGGACCGCCGCGCCGTACAGCGGCGTGCGCACGCAGGCGACCGCGTACCGGCTCGTGAACAATCTCGCGGATCTCTCGAACGTGACGCAGGATCTCGCGGGCAACTACGCGCTCGGCAAGGATATCGACGCGAGCGCGACGTCGTATCCGAACTATTTCACGGCGATCGGCTCGAAGACGACGCCGTTCACCGGACAGTTCGACGGCTTCGGCCACACGATCGACAGGCTCGCGTCGACGCCCAATCTCAACGACGACCGTCAGGGCCTGTTCGGCGTGATCGGCGCGAACGGCGTCGTGCGCGATCTGAATCTCACGAACTCGAGCACGGGCGGCTACGCGTCGGGCGCGTACGGTTTGCTCGCGGGCCAGAACGACGGCCTCGTCACGTACGTCAACACGACGGGCGGCGTCGGACAGAACGGCTTCGGCGGCGCGGGCGCGGGCGGGCTCGTCGGCGTGAACAACGGGATCATCGAGCGCTCGTCGAGCACGGCGGATGTCGGCTATCAGATTCCTGCGGGCGGGCTCGTCGGCGTGAATAACGGCACCATCGTGCAGTCGTATGCGACCGGCACGACGTACGCCGGAAATCACGGCCAGACCGCCGGGCTCGTCGCGTACAACAACGGACTGATCATGCAGTCGTATGCGACGGGCGGCGTGGGCAGCTTCGGCGGCGGCGGGCTCGTGTTCGACAACGGCGCGACGGGTGTCATCAACGAGTCCTTCGCCGTGGGGCAAGTCGGCGGCGGCGGGCCTCCGGGCGACGCATACGGCGGTATCGCGGCGTACAACGAGGGCGCGATTCACAACAACGTCTACTGGA
The DNA here is from genome assembly GCF_022879815.1 of Caballeronia zhejiangensis. Taxonomy (NCBI): domain Bacteria; kingdom Pseudomonadati; phylum Pseudomonadota; class Betaproteobacteria; order Burkholderiales; family Burkholderiaceae; genus Caballeronia; species Caballeronia zhejiangensis. The sequence continues at coordinate 710,925 of NZ_CP084285.1, read as the reverse complement.
ACAAGGAGACGACGATCCGCACGAGCGCGGCCGGTTCGAACTCGGGCACGACGCCGCCGGACTCGAACGGGCTCACGACCGCGCAGATGAGCAATGCGTCGAATTTCCTCGATTGGGGCATTCCGTCGGGCGGCGTCTGGGCGATGCCTACCGGCGCGACGCATCCCGTTTTGCAGTGGCAGCAGGCGCAGCCTTGAGGGGCGTGCCGAGCGGATCGTCAGCTTCCGATCACGAGGAATATCTCCCCCACCGGCGCCTTCGATCCGTTCGGCACGACCGCCTTCAACGGAAACCCATACGTTCCGCGAAAGCTGACGAACCTTCCGACCTGCACACGCACGCCCACACCGACGCTCGCCAGCGAAGCATTGTTCACTTCGCCGAATTCCGCGATGCGATTCCACACGTGACCCGCATCGAAGAACACGAACGGCTGCATCGCCGCCAATCCCGCGAGTCCCGCGAGTCCCGCGCTTCCCGCCGATATCGCCGGCGCACGCAATTCGGTTTGCAGGTTCCATCCCCGATCGCCCTGCGCGGAATACGGCTCGTAGCCGCGCACGGTGGCATCGCCGCCGAGTCCGAGTTCCTCGCTCGGCAATAGCGTGCTGCCCGTCCACTGCAACAATCCGCGCGCCGATATCGAGAATCCCGACTTGCCGAGCGGCATGTCACGCTGCGCCGACAACTGCATGTACTGATAGCGCGGCTTCGCGCCGAGACGAGCGGCATCGTAGGCTTCGTCGTTGCTGTTGCTGTCGAAGTAACCGGGACTCGCGAAGAGCGCTGCGTTCAGATGCGTATCGCCCGATGCATCGCTATTCGAAAGATCGTAGGCGATCACTAACTGATGGATATGCGTGTTCGCATTGAACACCTGAAAGCCGCCGAACTCGAGATCGTTGTTCGAGCGCTTGAAGTCGTAGCCGAGTTGCACTTGCTGTTGCCACGCGCCCGCGTTGTCGAGCGGCGGCAGACGCCAGTCATAACGAAAACTGAGCTGCGCGCTGAGACCCGTTTGTCCGTAACTGTCGGGTAAACGCGGCGTGCTCTGCGCGAACACGCCGAACAACTCGATGCGATCGAGCCACGGCAACGGCGCAACGGCATTGAACGCGTGCGCGATGTAGCGCGGACGATCGGGCCGCCCTTCGATATCCGGATTGCCGCTCAACAGATCGTTACTCGCGGTCATCTGATAGCCGATGCGCGCATCGATGCCGAACAGATTGCCGTAATCGAATCCCGCGAGAATGCGATCGCGGCCGAGGTCGCGCACGCCGTCGTTGTTATAGCCGCCGTAAATGCGGAACGGAAAGCGGTCTTCGGTTTGCAGCACGACGTCGGTCGTATCGGGCGCGGTGCCGGGCGCATAAATCACGTCCACGCGCCGATACGGATTCGCGTTGAGCAACGCGAGTCCCGCGGCGACATCGGCTTCGCGGATCGGCTCGCCGCGCGCGAGCGGCATCTCGCGGGCGAGCAGCGCATCGGAGAAATGGCGGTTGCCCTTCGGCATCACGCGCCCCGCGCGAAACTCCGCGATGGCGATCTTCACGACGCCATTGCTCACGTCCTGCTCGGGCACGTACACATCGACGAGCGGCTGGCCCGCCGCGCGATAACGTTGCACGACGGCGCGCCGGATTTCCGCGAGACGCGCGAAGGTCAGCGGCTTGTGGAGATCGGCGGAGAAGCTGTCGAGAAAATCGGGCGTGAGAAAAGGCGCGCCCGTCGACGTGATCGCGCCGTTCGCGCCCGATTGCGTCGCATCTGATGTAGCATCCGCACGCACGAACGCGATGCCGCGCAGATCCTGAAGCGCGATTCTGTGCGAGTCGTCGCTCGGCTCGGGCGGCGACGGCGACGCGCGCGGACGCTGCTCGGCGGGCGGCGCAATCGGCGCGACATCGCGATACGACTGCGCGGCGGCGTCGCGTTCGGCAACGATGCAGGCGATCGCGGTCGATAGCACCGTCGCGGCGACGCGTGTGCGGTTCAAATCATGTCTCCTCGGCGCCGGCCGCGTAGGTTGGCCCCGCATGTTATCAGCGCACGGAGCGGAACGTTTCATGCGTCGGGCGCGCATGACCGGTCGCGAGAGAAAGATGCTCGCACCGTACCTGTTAGCGTCGCGAACGCGCGTAGAAATGACTCGACGTGAACGGCCGAGCCAGTAGAAAACACCGCAGCGACATTGGCCTTTCTTCCGACCGCGCAACGCATCTATGATTCGGAGATGATCGGCGCGATGAGCAGCCGAACCGCATTGTCAGGACGAGGATGGACAAAACCTCCAACGCAGAAATCACCGATTCCGCTTCGCTCGATGCATCGGTCTACGCGCAATGCGCGCGCGAGCCGATCCACATTCCCGGCGGCATTCAGCCTCACGGCGTGCTCTTCAGCGTCGACGCGCATTGCCACATCCTGCAGGCGAGCGCCAACGTCGCGCAGCTCGCGCACATCGCGCCCGAAGCGTGTCTCGGCCGCGCGCTCTCGACGGTGCTCGGCCAGCACGCGGCCGAACGTGCGAGCGCGGGACTGAAGCAACTCACGCGCGACGGCGCGGCGATCCACGTCGGCAACGTCGTGCTCGACGGATGGACGCCGGACGGTCCCGTCGCGATCGTCGTGCATCGGCATGACGGGCTGTTGTTCGTCGAAGTGGAGCCGGCGCGCGACACCGCCGACGTCTTCTCGACGATGTATCCGCTCGTGCGCTCCTTCGTGAGCGATGTCCAATCGATGCACACCGTCGAGCAGATTTGCCAGTTCGCCGCGAACGAGATCGCGCGCATCACGGGTTTCGGCCGCACGCTCGTCTATCAGTTCGACGAGGAAGGCAACGGCAACGTGCTCGCGGAAAGCGTCGAGCCGGGCTATCCGTCGTATCTGAAGCAGCACTTTCCGGCATCGGACATTCCCGCGCAGGCGCGCGAGCTGTATCGCAAGAATCGCATTCGGCTCATATCGAACGCGAACTACGAAGCCGCGCCGCTCGTGCCCGCGCTGCATCCGGCGACGGGCCGCCCGACCGACCTCACGTACGCGTCCTTGCGCAGCGTGTCGCCCGTGCATCTGCAATACATGCGCAACATGGGCACACTCGCGTCGATGTCCATGTCGATTCTCGTCGACGACAAGCTCTGGGGCCTCATTTCCTGTCATCACGCGACGCCGCGTCTGCCGCCGTTCGAAGTCCGCACTGCGTGCGAGCACGTCGCGCAGATCGTCTCGCTGCAGATCGAAGCGCGCGAGACGCAGGCCGAAGCGCATTACCGGCTCGAATTGCGCCGCATGCTTTCGAAGCTGCTGTCGTCGATGGCGAACACGGACAGCTTCGTCGAAGCGCTCGTCAGCGACGCCTCCGATCTGCTCGGCTTCACGCGCTCGTCGGGCGCGGCGGTGATCTTCGAAGGACGCACGTCGCTCATCGGCGTGACGCCGAACGCGCACAGCGTCACGGCGCTCGTCGACTGGCTCGACAATCAGAGCGAGGACGTCGTGATGTCCGACCGCGCTTCGCAGGATTGCCCCGCGCTCGCGGATTCGCCCGAAGTCGCGGGCTTTCTCGCGGTGTCGATCTCGAAGATCTACCGCAATTACGTGATCTGGTTTCGCCGCGAAGTCGTGCAGACGATCGAATGGGCGGGCGATCCGCGCGCGAAGCTGACGGGCCTCGCCGCGTCGCTTTCGCCGCGCGTGAGCTTCGATACCTGGACCGATGTCGTGCGCGGCCGCTCGCTGCCGTGGCGACCCGCCGAGCGCGAGATCGCGCTGGAATTTCGCGCCGCCGTGCTCGGCATCGTGTTGCGGCGCGCGGAGGAAATTGCGCAGCTCGCGACGGAACTCGGGCGCGCGAATCACGAACTCGAAGGATTTTCATACACGGTGTCGCACGATCTGCGCGCGCCGCTGCGGCATATCGTGAGTTTCGCGGACCTGCTAAAGCAGATGGACGGCGAAAAGCTGTCGGAGCGCGGGCGCGGCTATCTGGAGCGCATCGTGACGTCGGCGCGTTTCGGCGGGCGTCTCGTCGACGATCTGCTGTCGTTCGCGCAACTCGGCCGCGCGGCGCTGCGTCCGCACACGGTCGACGTCCACGCGCTGGTGCATACGGTGATTCAGAACGATATCGACGAACAATCGTCCGCACGCGTGCATTGGAAGGTGGACGCGTTGCCGCGCGTCGAAGCGGATCACGTGTTTCTGCATGTCGCGTTCGCGAACGTGATGTCGAACGCGGTGAAGTTCAGCGCGCAACGCGAAGAGCCGACGATCGAGGTCGGCGCGCACGATGGCGTCGGCGAGCTGATCGGGCATGTCGTCTATTTCGTGCGCGACAACGGCATCGGTTTCGATATGCGTTATGTCGACAAGCTCTTCGGCGTGTTCCAGCGTCTGCACGTCAACGAGAAGTTCGACGGCACCGGCATCGGGCTCGCGAACGTGCGGCGCATCATCGAGCGGCATGGCGGCAAGGCATGGGCGGAAGGCGCGCCCGATGGCGGGGCGACCTTCTATATGGCGCTGCCGAAGCAGTTCCGCCCCGAAAGCGGCGTGCGGCGCGATACGGCCGCGACCGCGCTGGCGCGGCTCGCCGCGGGCACGGGCGGCGCGGGGCACGACATCGGCCAGCTCATCAAACGTTCGGAGCAGGACAAGAAGTAACGCGCAATGCAAAACGGCCGCGATCTTGTGGATCGCGGCCGTTCTTTTCCCTACGACGCTACGCTTAGAAGCGGTGACGCAGGCCCACGGTCGCCGCGACCTGATTCTGCGTCGACGACGGCGACAGCGTGTTGATCATCGCGACGTTGGCGCCCGCATTGCCCAGCTCGCCCGACGCATGCTGGTACACGCCTTCGACGTACACATCGGTGCGCTTCGAGAGCGAGTAGTCAGCCTGCAGCGAAACGGTGTGCCACTTCGGATCGCCCGAGCCGTTCGCGCCCGTCACCTTGCCGTCCGTGTACGTGTACGCGGCGTCGAGGCTCAATGCCGGCGTCACGAGATAGCGGCCGTTCAGCTCGAAGTTGTTCATGTGCAGGTTCGAGTTGCCCGGCAGCGCGAACGTCGTGCCGCCTTGCGATGCGGCGAGCAGGTTGTCGTAGTGCGTGTTGGTCCACACGAAGCCGACCGTCGCCGGGCCGTACGTGTAGTTCACGCCCGCGCCGAACGTGCGCTGCAGTTCAGCCGTCAGATTCGCGTTGTTGCCCTGACCCGCCGACACCGCGCCGCCCGTGTTCGCGTTGTTGCGCGAGTTGTTCGTCTGCAAGTAGGCCGCGGCGAAGTTCAGCGGGCCGTTGCCGTACGACGCGCCGGCGCTCCATGCGCGGTTGTTCGCGAACTGGCCTGCGTCGTTCGAGAAGCCATACAGGCCGCCGAACTTGAAGCCCGCGTAATTCGCGCTCTGATACTTCACCGAATTGCGGATCGAGAACGAGTGATCGAGATTGTCGTTGTCGAACGGATGCGCCGTCAGGTTATTGCCATAGCCCGCGCCTGCTTCGGCGAGCGGCGACAGATAATCGACCATCGAATCATATTGACGGCCGAGCGTGATCGTACCGAATTGATCGTGCTGAAGGCCGACATATGCCTGACGGTTGAACATCGTGCTGTTTTCGGTATAGCGGCCGTTATTGAGGTTGAAGCCGCTCTCCAGCTTGAAGAGCGCGTGCAACCCGCCGCCGAGATCTTCACTGCCTTTCAGGCCGAAGTAAGTATTCGAAACCGCGCCGCTGCCTTGCTGCCAATTGTTATGGCCACCGGCGTTGTTCGTATAGACGAGACCGGCATCCAGCGTGCCGTACAACGTGACGCTGCTCTGAGCGTGGGCTGCTGCTGCGAAGGTGCCGAGAATGCCCGCGATGAGAAGGGTTTTTTTCATGGTTCTCTGTGTCCTGTTTAATGCGAAAGCTTCCAGGGACTGAAAGAGCCCGGGAAACTGGGACACACTGTATGCGACGGGCGCTTGAATGTGACCGCGTATCCGGCGCAATAATCATTTGCTGATTCTGCGAACCGGCGTGCAGATCCCTTCATAATCTTTTAAGGTCAAGTGCTTAGCGGCGATTCGGAGCTCAGATAATCCAAATGGCTGTTGCACATCGACGACGTTATTACTGCGCATTCTGGAGAAGTCCATTGCGTCGCATGCGGTTTATAGCGGCGGAGGCGTTTTGCTAAGCTTCCCGGGTCTGAAGATCTCCACGCAGATATCTCGAGGACACGGAGCGGTTTCGCGAGAGGGAGCCGCTCCGTTTTTATTCCCGACGCGGCGATTAATCCGGGCGCTTTAGACGGTCTCCGAACAGCGGCCGTCGAAATCACTCAGTTACCCGAAGTACCCGAACGATTTTCCCGATTCTTGATGCCGACCGTAAAGGTTACGCGCCCACCGCGAACGGAAGAATCGCATTTAGATGAATCGAATCAATGAGTAACGCGATATGTTTCGCTAAATATCTCGACGTTTTGAAAATTTTGCGCGAGATAGACGGGCAAATCAGGCGACGAAATTACGTCCTGTGACGGCAAATTTCGGAAATTCGCGAACAAGTTCTTCACTAAATGTAACCGTCGCGCAAACGTTTGCTACCGCACAGAACGGGACCGGGCGTTCTGCTCGTTTCATTTCGAAACAATCTGAAGGAGCTTGAATCGCCTCTGCGGAACGCTGCTTGCTTTAATAGAGGCCTCTGTAAAATTTAGCCGGATATAGCCACATGAAAAGAAGCGCCAATGCCACGACCGTCCCAGCATTTCGACAGCGGCGGCCCGCTCAGCTCGCTGAACGCGAGCTTCTGCATCTGGAAATGATTCTCTCGAGTGTCGTCGAAGGGAACTCGGCTTCCGATCGCCTTCCCGCCAGCTATTGGGATATGCGGATTTCGCAACTGGACGCGGAGTACGACCTCGTCCCGTCGCAAAGTCAGCGTGTAGCATCGCTTCAACGCAAACTCGCGTTACTCGACAACGCGCTCGCCACCGCTGCCGACGCGCAGGAAGGGCAACAGAACCGGCGCGTCGCTGCCTGATCCGGGTTCGTCGCGCGGCGCTGATTTATAGTGCCGCCCGCACCCATTCGTCGACCAGCGTGCGCGCCTGCGTGTGCGCGCTCATCAGCGCGTCCTCGGCGGATGCGAAATTCGAATAGCGTGTGTTCTCGATCAGGAGTGGCGAGAACGCAGTGACCGGCCTTCCGGAACGGCTGATCGTCACGATCGCCAGATAGCGCAATTCGCCCGGCGGCGGCACGAGCCGGCTGCTCGTTTCGATCGCGACTTCGAGCACGAAGCCCTTGTGGTTGTACGACCGTATCATCCGGACACCCCGTACGCGCCGTGGATATGACATGCTTCCAGCATGAGATATACCCGTTCGAAGCGCTGCTACTTCGCGCGTCGAAGCGCCGTGCGCGCGATGTCGGCGGCGAGATCGGCGCGCAGTTCGGCCCATTTGCCGAGCAGCGTGGCGTCGTCGGTGAAGAAGTAAGGCGCGTGCGTCCAATGGGCGACCTTTCCGCCCGCGACGGCCAACTCGAAGATACGCATGTCCTGGTCATCGCTGACGCCAGCGCTCACGAGTTCGCGAAACGATCGAATATCGTGCAGCGAGACGTTCTGTATGCCGACGCCGTGCACCACCGCCATCACCGTCTTGCCGATGCGCCAAGCGGCCTCGCGGCTATCGGCGAGCACGAAAGCGACGCTTTCCAGAGGCGTCTCGAACTTCAGCCGATACAGCCGCGCCCTGCATTGTTCACTGAGTTGCGTGTTCATTTGACTCAAGCCCGCGTCGCTCGCCTGGAGCGACGCGCAGCAGGAGTTGATCCCGCTTCAGCATAGGATGCCGCGACCCGGAAAGTATGTCCGATTGCACTGCGTTTCGAACGCACGCGCGCGCGTCACCTGATTCACCGGTTCAGCTCCTCGAGCCGCAGCCCGTTGGTCTTCGGACCGAACAAGCCGATTGCCAGCGCCACGAGCAGCATGCAAACCGTAATGCCGATGAACACGCCCGGCACGCCGAAATCCTTCAGCAGCGACGCGATGATGAAGCCCGACATCATCGCGCCCGCGCGGCTCGCCGAGTAGACGATTCCGCTCGCCCGGCAGCGCACGGCCGTGGGAAAAAGCTCGGTCTGATACGCGTGATAGCAGACCGAGATCGTCTGGCCGGCGAGCGAGATCAGCACGCCGAGCGCGATGAGCGCAACGGGCGATTTCATCTGCCCGAACGCGATACCGCTCGCGATCACGACGAGCGCACCGCCGACGATCAGATACTTCCGCTGCACGCGGTCGGCGTAGAACATCGCGAAGAGCGGTCCGAGCGGCAGCGCGAACGCGATGATGAACGAATACAGCAGGCTCTTCGTCACGGTAATGCCCTGCCCGATCAAGAGCGTCGGCACCCAGTTCGCGAAGCCGTAGTACCCGATCGCCTGACAGAAGTTGAAGACGATGAGCATCACGAGACGCGAGCGATACGGCGCGACGAACAGCTCGCCGAGCGACGCCCGCCGATGCGCCGGCCGCTCGACGACAGGCGCGGGCGGCGGCAATGCGGCGCCCGATTCGCGCTCGACCACGCGCTCGATGTCGCCGACGACGCGTTCGCTCTCCTCGAGCCGGCCATGCATCGCGAGCCAGCGCGGGCTTTCCGGCACCGCGCGCCGGATGAACCACACGATCACCGCGCCGACCGAACCGGCGAGCACGACGACGCGCCATCCATCGAGACCGAACACGGTTTCCGGCACGAGCCAGTATGAAAGCAGCGCGGCGACGGGCGCCGCCGCGAACATCACCATCTGATTGAAGGCCATCGCGCGGCCGCGCATGTGCTGCGGCACGAGTTCCGTCACGTAACTGTCGATCGTAATGATTTCGATGCCCACCCCGATGCCCGTCACGAAGCGCCAGAAGATCACGCCTTCGGGGCTCGTCTGGAACGCCATGATCGCGGAGCCGATCGAGTACCACAGCAGCGAGAACGTGAACACGCTGCGCCGCCCGTAGCGGTCCGGCAGCCAGCCGAAGAAGAACGTGCCGATGAACAAGCCCGCGAACGTCGCCGCGATGAATCCCGCAATGCCGGTGAAGCCGAAGAACGCATGCGTCGTCGTCTGCAAAAGTCCGCTCTTCGCCATGCCCGGCGCGATATAGCCGGTGAAGATCAGATCATAGATTTCGAAAAAGCCGCCGAGCGAGATGAGCAACACGAGCATCCAGAGATGCCGCGTGATCGGCAGTCGATCCATGCGCGCGGAGATTTGCGCGCCGGGCGTCGTGGCGACGCGAACGTCGGGCGTTGCGAGCGGCTCGGCGACCGCGCTGAAAGTGGGCTGCATTGTCCTGTCTCCTGTGTTGGCGACGGCGCGTGTTTTTTATATGCGCCTGTCGCAATGCCTCATGCCGTGACGCGTTTCGTCAGTTGCCCGAGCACTTCGTCCGTGTGCTCGCCGACGCGCGCGAGCGGCTGCCGCACGCCGGGGCGGCGTCCGCCCATCGTGAGCGGGAGCAAAACCACGTCGGTCGTGCCGCCGTCGTCGGTCTGCATCGGCACGAGTCCGCCGCTCGCTTTCAGATGCGGATCGTCGAGCAACTGTTCGGGGCGCATGATCGGCGCGTAGGGAATGCCGGCCGCTTCGAGCTTCGGCGCGAGCTCGTGGGCGCGGTGATCCGCGAGAATCTCGCCGAGCCGCGCGAGCAATTGCGGCCGCACCGCGACGCGCATCGCATTGGTCGCGAACTCGGGCGCTTGCGCGAGATCGGGACGTTCGAGCACATCGCAAAGCGTAACGAATTGCTTGTCGCTCACCGCGCCGATGAACAACTGCTCGCCTTCGGCCAGCGTGAATACGTCGTACACGCTCCATGCCGATACGCGCGACGGCATCGGCGGCGGCGCTTCGCGCGTCATCGCGTATTGCTGCATGTGTTGCGCGGAGAGAAACACGCAGTTCTCGAAGAGCGCGCTCTGCACTTCCTGGCCGCGTCCGGTGAGATCGCGTTCGCGCAGCGCGGCGAGCACGCCGATCGCGCCGAACATGCCGCCCATGATGTCGTTCACCGACGTTCCCGCGCGCAGCGGCCTGCCCGCCGGACCGGTCATGTAGGCGAGGCCGCCCATCATCTGCACGACTTCATCGAGCGCGAGACGCTTTTCGTACGGCCCCGGCAAAAAGCCCTTGTGCGACACGTAGATCAGTTTCGGATGCGCCTTCGACAAGGTTTCGTAGTCGAGACCGAGCTTCGTCATGAGGCCGGGGCGGAAATTTTCGAGCAGCACATCGCATGCGCCGATCAGTTCGAGCGCGCTGTCACGCCCTTCTTCCGTGTTGATGTCGATGACGACGCTCTTCTTGTTCCGATTGAACGAGCGAAAGAAGCCGATGCCGAGACCCGGCAGATTGCGCGTCTTGTCGCCGCCGGGCGGCTCGATCTTGATGACTTCCGCGCCGAGATCCGCGAGGATCATGCCGCAGGTCGGGCCCATCACCATATGCGTGAACTCGATCACGCGCACGCCTTCGAGCGGCAGGGTTGAATGACTCATGACGTCCTCAGGCTTCGATTGCAGTTTTCGATTCGTGATTGACCGGCAAGCCCGCGAGCGCGAGCGCGCCGTGCAGCGTTTCGCCGTCGAGCCAGCGCGCGAGTTTCGCGCGCACGTCCAGCAACGCTGAAATATCGATGCCGGTCTCGATGCCCATATCGGCGAGCATGAACGCTAGGTCTTCGCTCGACGCGTTGCCGCTCGCGCCCGGCGCATGCGGACAGCCGCCGATGCCCGCGAGCGTCGCATCGAAACGCGCGACGCCGGTTTCGAGCGCGGCGTAGACATTGGCGAGCGCGAGGCCGCGCGTGTCGTGAAAGTGGCCGCACCAGAAGCGCTCGCCGGCGATGTCGCGCGCCTTCTCGAAGAGCTCGCGCACCGCACGCGGACCGGCGTATCCAACCGTATCGGCGATGCTCACGCGGTCCGCGCCCGCATCGAGCAGCGCCTGCATGTAGCGCAGCACATCGGCGTGATCGACGCGGCCCTGAATCGTGCAGCCGAACGCCGTGCCGATGCCGCCCTCGATCAGCGTCTTCGCGCCCGACGCATCGCGCGCCGCACGCATGCGCGCGACTTCATCGACGACTTCCTCGGGCGTCTTGCGCAGATTGGCGAGACTGTGCGCGCGGCTCGCGGAAAGCGGCACGAGCATCAGATCGGCGTGCGCTTCGATGGCGCGCTCCGCGCCTTTCAGATTCGGCACGAGCACCGAAACCAGCAGGCCCGGCAGCGTCGTTGCGTAGGCGACGAGTTCGGCGGTATCGGCGAGTTGCGGCAGAAGGCGCGCGGGCACGAACGAACCGACTTCGATTTCGCGCTGACCGGCGGCGTAGGCATCGCCGATCCATTCGATCTTGCGTTCGGTCGGCACGATCGTGCGAATGCTCTGCAGGCCGTCGCGCAGGCCGACTTCGCGGATTACGGCGTTCTGCGGGAACGCGGGCATGGCTTTGTCTCCGGTCTTATGTGTATGGTCTCGACTTTAGAGATTCCGCAAATGGCCTAAAAGCGGTAATTTGGAAAGCTCATGCTTCCCGTTCGGAACGTCAGAGGAATCCAGTCACATGCGCGATATCGATCTGAAAACGCTGCGTCTCTTCGTGACGGTCTGCGAGCACCAGAACATCGCGCGCGCGGCGCACGAGGCGCATATCGAACCATCCGCGATCAGCAAGCGCATCGCGCAACTGGAAACATCGCTCGGCGTGCCGTTGTTGTCGCGCTCGCGGCGCGGCGTCGAACCGACGCCCGCGGGCATCGCGCTGCTCGAACACGCGCGCAGCGTGCTGTTCACGATGGAACGCATCGCCAACGACGTCGCCGCGTTCGGCGGCGGTCTCATGGGGCGCGTGAGCATTTGCGCGTCGGCATCGGCGATTGCGGAAGCGTTGCTCGACGATATCGCGTCGTTCATGCGCGAGCCGTCCAACAAGAACATCAAGGTCGATGTCGAAGAACGGCTATCGAACGATCTCGTGCGGCAGTTGCGCGAAGGCGTGGCGTCGGTGGGCGTGTGCTGGGACAGCGTCGATCTGCACGGGCTGCAACATCGCGCTTATCGGCACGACCGGCTCGCGCTCGCGGTGCCGGCGGATCATCCGTTCGCGAAGCGGCGTTCGGTGAGCTTCGAGGAATCGCTGGAATTCGAGCACGTCGGTCTGCCGCCCGCGACCGCCGTGCATACGATGCTCCAGCGCGCGGCGGCGCAAGCGGGCAAGTCGATGTCGTATCGCGTGATCGTGTCGAGTTTCGATGCGGCGTTTCGCGTCGTCGCGGCGGGGCTCGGCATCAGCGTCGTGCCGATGGAAGTCGCCGGAACGTATCGGCAGGCGCTCGGCATCGAAGCCGTGCCGCTCTCCGATGCGTTCGCGAAGCGCCGCTTCGTCGTATGTTTTCGCGACTTCGACGCCTTGCAGCCGGCCGCGAGGCGGCTCGTCGAGCATCTCGAAACGCGTGCGGCGCGTTAGGCGGGCGCGTCGCAGAACACGGTTTGCGTGTCCTTTTTCTCGATCGTCAGATTCACCGAACGCGCGCCGCCCGGGCGCGTGCAATGCGGCTTGCCCGCGGGCACGGTCAGCAATTGCCCGGCGCGCAATTCGACGGCGCCTTCCTCGAACTCGATGACGAGCGTGCCTTCGACCGCCACGAAAGTCTCGTCGGAGTTCGGATGAAAGTGCCATCGATACGGCGCGTCCATCACGCTGATATGGACGTCGTGATCGTTGACGTTCGCGATGACGCGATTCATGTAGCCATCGCGCGCGGCATCGGCGATGGCTGCGTAGTCGATTGTGCTGTTCATCGTTTCAGGCTAACGCCGCGCGCGAATCGGCACAAACGAATCGTTTTGACTTTCATGTGAGCGCGATTCACACGCCTGCCGCGTTCGCGTGCCCCATGATCGCCGAGATATTGCCGATGGCCGGTTGCGCGTACCGCACCGGCGGCGCATCGGGCGGCAGCGGCGCGGGGCCGGAATCCGTCGCGTGCGCATAGACCGGCAGCGGCGGCGCACTCTGCGCGCTCGATGCGACCGGGAACAGCGGCCCGCCCACAATGCCCACGCCGATGAACGGATGCGCCTGCGCCACCGTCACGAGGCCAAGGAGTTTCACGCCCACCATCACATGTCGGATCGTCTTCATTTCTCGTCTCCCGCGCTGCGTTGTTCGTCGATGGAGGCATTCTGCGCGGCGAAAATGAGCAAAGAATGAGAGCGCGGCGGGCGTCAGACCATGTGAACTACACTTTCGAGACGTCACGATGCGTTCCACGGTCCCTTCATGCAAAGCCGATTCACCGCGATTCTCGTCGCCCTCACCGCGGCCGCGCTCTTCGGCGCGACCACGCCCATCGCGAAAGCGCTGCTCGGCCCGATGCCGCCGTTCATGGTCGCGGGCCTGTTCTATCTCGGCAGCGGCGTCGGCCTCGGCGCGATTCTGCTCGCGCGCGGAATCTGGCGCGAAAAAACCGAAGGCATGCGCGCTCGGGAAATCGCATGGCTGTGCGGCGCGATCGCGTTCGGCGGCGTCGCGGGGCCGGCCTTGCTGATGCTCGGCCTGACCAGCACGCCCGCCGCGACGAGCTCGCTCTTGCTCAATCTCGAAGGCGTGCTGACGGCGGCGATCGCGTGGATCGTCTTTCGGGAAAACGTCGATGTATCCGTGTTTCTCGGCATGGCCGCGATCGTCGCGGGCGGCGTCGTGCTCGCGTGGGAACCGGGCGCCGCCCATGCGACGACCGGCGCGATCCTGATCGCCCTGGCGTGCCTGTGCTGGGCCATCGACAACAATCTGACGCGCAAGATCTCGACCGCCGACGCAATGGTCATCGCCTGCGCGAAAGGGCTCGTCGCGGGCGCGACGAATCTCGGCATCGCATTCGCGATGGGCGCGCACTTGCCCGCGCCGCCTATCGTCATCGCCGCGATGGCGACGGGCTTCGGCGGCTACGGCGTGAGCCTCGTGCTGTTCGTGATCGCGTTACGGCATCTCGGAACGGCGCGCACCGGCGCGTACTTCTCGGTCGCGCCGGTGTTCGGCGTCGCGCTCTCCCTCGCGGTCTGGCCGCAAACGCCGGGCATGCCGTTCTGGATCGCCGCCGCGCTGATGACGCTCGGCGTGTGGCTGCACGTACGCGAACGGCACGAGCACGAGCACACGCACGAGCGCCTGGAACATACGCATCGGCATGTGCATGACGAGCATCATCGGCATACGCACGACTTTCCGTATTCCGGCGACGAACCGCACACGCATCCGCACGCGCATCTGCCGATCACGCACTCGCACGCGCACTTCCCCGACATTCACCACCGGCATTCGCACAAGCGCGGCTAGAACACCTTGCCGGGATTGAGCAGGCCGTGCGGATCGAGCGATGCCTTGATCGCGCGCATCGCCGCGATATCGGCTGCGCGGCGCGCGAGATGAAGGTATTCGCGCTTCTTCACGCCGATGCCGTGCTCCGCCGAAATCGATCCTTCGAACTCGCGCGTGACGTCGTAAATGACGGCATCGACATCGTCGTGATCCTGCTTTCCCCGGCCGGGAATATCCACGACGATGTGAATGTTGCCGTCGCCGAGATGGCCGTAGGTCATCACGATGGCGCCCGGCCAGCGCGCGCGCAGACGCGCTTCGCATTGCGCGGCCGCATCGCCGACTTGCGCGATCGAAAAGCTCACGTCGTACGCCGCGTAGTTCGGGATGAAGCGATCGTATTCGCCGGGCGCATCGCGGATCGCCCAGAAATCGCGCGCGTGCGCTTCGTTCGATGCAATGGCCGCGTCCGTCACGATGCCCGCTTCGAGCATGCCGCCGAGAAATTCCTCGAACGCTTCGCCGTGCCGCGCGGGATCGGTGCCGACGCTTTCCAGCAGCACGTAGAACGGATGCGCATCGGCGAGCGGCGCGCGCAGGTTTTTCAGATTCGCGATGACCGTATCGTGATAGCCGGCCCACATCACTTCGAACGCGGACACGCCCGGCGCGAGGCTCGCCTGCGCGCGCGTGAGCAGCGTCGTCACCGCGGCGAAATCGGGCAGGCCGCACCATGCGGTCGCGGTCGCCGTGGGCTTTGGACGCAAGCGCAGCACGACCCGCGTGATGATGGCGAGCGTGCCTTCGCTGCCGATCAGAAGATGGCGCAAGTCGTAACCGCTGTTGTTCTTGATCATCTTGTTGAGCCCGCCGACGATCTCGCCGCTCGCGAGCACCGCTTCGACGCCGAGCACCTGATCGCGCATCATCCCGTACTTGATGACGCGGTTGCCGCCCGCGTTCGTCGCGAGATTGCCGCCGATGGAACAACTGCCGCGCGCGCCGAGATCGAGCGGAAAGTAGAAGCCCGCCGCGCTCGCCGCTTCCTGCACGACTTGCAGCGGCGTGCCGGCTTCGACGGTCATCGTCCCCGAGATTGCGTCGATCTCGACGATGCGGTTCATGCGGTCGAGACTCAGGCTCACTTCGCCGCCGAGCAGATTCGCGCCGCCGACGAGTCCGGTCAATCCGCCTTGCGTGACGACCGGCTGCTTGTGCGCCGAGCAGATGGCGAGCGCCTGCGCGACTTCATTCGTATCGCGCGGACGGATGATCGCGAGCGGCGTCGCGCCGGGCATGCCGCTCCAGTCGGCGACGCGCCGGTCGCCGAATTCGTCGGGCAGCGCCACGACCTGTGCGCCGAGCGCTTCACGCAATGCCATCACTGCTTCGCTTACTGCCATGCGTCGTCTCCTTCGTTGTTTCGGTTCGGTATCGGATGCGATAGTTTGAACCAAAACGCGCGAGAATTATTGGCAACGATTCGGGAGAAACGCGACGATGGAACGGGCAGACTACGAAAGCGCGCTGGCACAACTGGTCGGCGCGGCGCAACTGGTTGCGTCGGGCGCGGATAAAGATCGGCGCGCGCAGGCGTTCGAGATGCTGGCGTTTTATCGGCTGCGTCAGGGACGAATCGGGGAAGCGGGCGCGCTCGTCACGTCGAACGACGAGCTTTTCAAGGACACGGCGATCGCCGCGCTCACGATGGCGGGCCGCAAGGAATTTCTCGCCGCCGCCGCGTTGCTCGAACAGGCGCGCGGACTATTGACGAACTGAACTACGCAAGCGCGAGGAAATTGCGCACCACCGCCGATGGATCGTCGCGCCGCGACGCCAGCGCGAGCCGCGCGCGCAAGCCTCGCGCGACGATCGGACGGTAGACGACGCCCGCGACGCGCACCTGCGTGATCGCCTTCGGCACGATCGATATGCCGAGCCCCGCCGCCACGAGCGTCACCGCCGACGCCATCTGCGGCGCGGGTTGCGCGAGACGCGGCTCGAAACCCGCCGCGGCGCATGCGGCAACGATGTCGTCGAACAGCGTGCCGCCCGCCGCGCGCGGCACTTGCACGAAGGGTTCGTCGATCAGTTCCGCCAACTCGATGCGCCGGCGCGAAGCCAGCCGATGACCGACAGGCAAGGCGACGAACATCGGCTCGTCGTCCCAGTCATGCTGCTGCACGACGTCCGCGACGCGACGCTCCGGACGAACGATGGCGACATCGAGCTGCCCCGCTTCGATCTCGTCCAGCAGCACGCCGGAAGCGGCTTCGTGCAGCGTCAGTTCCGCATCGGGATACGCTTCGCGAAATTTGCGGATCAGCGCCGACACGCGCTCGTTGAACGCCGCCGTGCCCGTGAACCCGACGCGCAAATGTCCGGTTTCACCCCGCGCCGCGCGTTGGGCCGCTCGCGCTGCGCGTTGCGCGTCGTCGAGCACGCGGCGCGCTTCGTCGGCGAACACGCGTCCGGCCAGCGTCAGTTCCGCGCCGCGCGCGGTGCGCTTGAACAACACGACATCGAGTTCCTGCTCCAGCGCTTTCACTTGCTGGGAAAGAGGCGGCTGGCCGATGCCGAGCATCTCGGCGGCCTTCGTGAAATTCGCGGTTTCGGCCACGGCCAGGAAATAACGCAGATGCCGAAGCTCCATTTTCTTGTTCCTTTTGCATGAACACGATCGAGCCAGTGCTAAAAGATATTGCCGGGCATACTTTCATATATTGGACATATGAGCGCGCATTGGCAAGAATGAATCCGGTTACTTCTCAACCGGCGACGCCCATGTCCTCCCCTTCGATTTCACCGTCGGCGACCCACGAACGCACCGCCGCGACGCGCCCGCTTCCCAGCGGCATTTCTCCTGCTTCGGCCGCGTATCGGCGCATCGCGCTCGCGCTCTTTCTCGCGGGCTTCTCGACGTTTTCGCTGCTCTATTGCGTCCAGCCGCTGCTTCCGGCGTTCGCGCGCGAGTTTCATATCGGCGCGGCGGCGAGTTCGCTGTCGCTGTCGGTTTCGACCGGATTTCTCGCGGTGTCCATTCTGTGCGCGGGCGCGTTGTCCGAGCGCGTCGGGCGGCGCGGGCTGATGTTCACATCGATGACATCGGCGGCCGTGTTCAATCTGCTGGCGGCGAGCGCGTCGAACTGGGACGCGATGCTCGTATGGCGCGCGCTCGAAGGCTTCGCGCTTGGCGGCGTGCCCGCCGTCGCCATGGCGTATCTCGCCGAAGAAATCGCAGCCGAAGGGCTCGGCTTCGCGATGGGCCTTTACGTCGGCGGCACGGCTTTCGGCGGCATGATCGGGCGGATCGGCATGAGCGCGCTCGAGGAATATTTCTCGTGGCGCACGGCGATGTGGACGATCAGCGTCATCGATCTGATCGCGGCCATCGCATTCGTGATGCTGCTGCCGCCGTCACGGCGTTTCGTCAAACGCACCGATCTCACGCTTCGGCATCATTTTCAGCTGTGGAAAGCGCAATTGCTTCACGGACTTCTGCCGCTCGTGTTCGCCATCGGCTTTCTCGCGATGGGTGCGTTCGTGACCGTGTACAACTACGCGGGATTCCGTCTTGTCGCGCCGCCGTTCAACCTGAGCGCGACCGCATGCGGCCTGATCTTCGGCGCGTATCTGTTCGGGATGGTGTCGTCGTCGACGGCGGGCGCGCTTGCCGACAGGTTCGGACGAGCGCCGGTTCTCGTCAGCGGTGTCGTGCTGTTCGCTCTGGGTCTCGCGCTGACGCTTTCGGGCGCGCTCGTGACGATCATCGTCGGCATCGTGCTCGTGACGATCGGCTTCTTCGTCACGCATTCGGTCGCGAGCGGATGGGTCGGGCAACTCGCCGGCAGTGCCAAGGGTCACGCGGCATCGCTCTATCTGCTCGCTTACTACGTCGGGTCGAGCGTGCTCGGATCGATCGGCGGATCTTTCTGGCAGCACGGCGGATGGCTGGCCGTCGTGGGCTATGTCGGCGTGTTGCTCGCGGTTTGTCTCGTGGTGGTGAGCCGCATCGTTCAGAAGCGCGACATCCGGTAGCGCTAGAACAACTCCGTTTCGAGCGGGAGCAGGTTGATCCATTTCACGGCGGTGCGCCGCTCCACGCCGTCGTCATGAATCGACCGTATCATCACGCGCTGGCCGCGCGCCTCCCCGAGAACTTCGACGATCCGGTTGCGATATCGCGCAAGCGAGCCGCGTAATGGCTTGCGCTTCCTGCTCTTGCGGGGAGAAACTGCGGGCATGGACGTGACAACGATTTATGACGGCCACATCATAACGATGCTCACGCCTGCACTCAAATATTCAACCTCCTCACTGCGGCCCGCCACACCATGCGTCGAATCACTGTCCGGACATCGCCCGTTCATGGCCGGGGCGTTTTCGCTCTCGCCGACCTTCCCACGGGCGCGCTGCTGCTCGAATACAAGGGTCTGCGCCTGTCGTGGAAGGAGGCGCAGCGCATGCACGCGAAATCGAACGCGGAAGAGGGTCATACCTTCCTCTTCGGTCTCGATGACGGCACGGTCATCGACGGCGCGCGCGGCGGCAATTCCGCGCGCTGGCTCAATCATAGTTGCGCGCCGAACTGCGAAGCGGAGCAGGACGGCGAGCGCGTGTTCATCCGCGCGATCCGGCCGATCGGCAAAGGCCAGGAGTTGTTCATCGACTATTGCCTGACCGTCGATGGCCGGCGCACCGCGGCGCTCAAGCGGCTCTATGCGTGCCGGTGTCTCGCGTCGGGTTGCCGTGGAACGATGCTTTCGCACAAATAGGGATTGCACCGCGAGACACCTGGCCTGCACATGACGGACACCTACTCCGGCGATATCGAACGCCTGCCCCGCGAGCGCATCGACGAGATGCTCACGAACGTCGCGAAGGGCGACGAACAGGCGTTCGCCGAGTTGTATCGCGCGACATCGGCGCGAGTGTTCGGCGTGATCGTGCGCATGATCCGCGATCGCGGCGAAGCCGAAGACCTGCTGCAGGAAGTGTTCGCCACGGCCTGGCGTCGCGCGGATACCTTCGATCCGGCACGCGGCAGCGCGATGACATGGCTCGTCGCGCTCGGGCGCAATCGCACGATCGACCGCATGCGTCAGCATCGCGAAGAACTGCTTGGCGAAGGCGATGCGCCCGACATCGCCGACGAAGCGCCCACGCCCGCGGCCGCGGCGGAATCGAGCGAGGAACGGCGGCGGCTCGAATCGTGTCTCGACCGGCTGGAGCCGCAGCAGAAGAGCGCGATCCGCGAGGCGTTCTTCACCGGCGCGACGTACAACGAACTGGCGCAAAGGCTCGCCGTGCCGCTCGGCACGATGAAAAGCTGGATTCGCCGCAGCCTGATGCAGCTCAAGACCTGCCTCGAACAATGAACACGCCCGCTCGCGACGACGACGATCTGCGCTGCGCCGAATATGCGCTCGGCGTGCTCGACGCGCACGAACGCGCAGCGCTCGAAGCGGACGTGTCGCGCGATCCCGCGTTGCGGCACACGCTCGATGACTGGCAGCGACGTCTTGCCCCGCTCGCCGACGATGTCCGCGCGATCGCGCCGCCGCCGCGCGTGTGGACGCGCATCCGCCGCGATCTGGGATTCATCGCGCCGCAGCCGAAACGCGAACGCTGGCGCGACAGCCTGAACGTGTGGCGCTGGCTGACGATCGGCGCGAGCGTCGCCGCGCTCGTCCTGCTCGGCGTGACCTTCACCTTGCTGCGGCAAGCCCCGCAAACGCCGACGACGGCAGCCGTCTCCGGCGAGTACATGGTCGCGTCGATCGCGCGCAAGGACGGCGTCGTGCACTGGACCGCGACCGTCGATGTGCGGCGCGCGCGCATGGTCGTCGTGCCCGCGTCGCACGTCACGATCCCCGCGAATCGCGCGACGGAACTGTGGCTGATTCCGCCGAACGCGAAGCCGATTGCCCTCGGCGTCTTCCCGCCCGATCGTCCCGCGACGATGACGCTGCCGCCCGAGATCGTCGCGCAACTCAGCGCGCAGGCCGTGCTCGCCGTATCCGACGAACCCCCCGGCGGCTCGCCGACGGGCGCCCCGACCGGACCCGTGCTCGCAACCGGCCAGATGCGTTCGACCTGACGATCGATCGCATCGCGACTCTCGCATAGCGAACGTCCATCTTTCGTTCGCTGCATCCAATCGCACTCGGCATCCGTATGACTCGGTGAACGCCTGTTCGCGGAGCCGCCATGCCTTTCATCGTCACCGTGCTCGTCGTCGTCAGCGGATTCGTGCTGGTCTTTTTTGCCGCGTGGCTCTGGCAGTTGCGCACGGAAAACGCGGGCATGGTCGATCCGCTCTGGGCCGCTTCGCTCGGCGCGGCCGCGCTCGTCATCGCCGCGTGCGGGACAGGCGCGACGGTCAATCGCGTATGCGTCGCGGCGGGCGGCGGGCTCTGGAGCGCGCGGCTCGCGCGGCATCTGTGGCGGCGCAATCGCGGCAAGCCGGAAGACACGCGCTATCGCGCGTTTCGCGAACGCTGGGGCGAACACGCCGCGCGCAACATGCTCGGCTTCTTCCAGTTGCAGGCGTTCATTTCGATGCTGCTTGCCATCGCGTTCTTCGTGCCCGCCTATGCGCGCGAGGCGGCGAGTCCGCTGTGCATCGCGGGATTCGCCGCCGTGTGGATCGTCGCGGTCGCGGGCGAAGCGGCGGCCGATCGTCAACTCAAGCGCTTCGCCGCCGATCCCGCGCATCGCGGAAAAGTGTGCCGCGATGGCTGGTGGCGCTATTCGCGTCATCCGAATTACTTCTTGGAATGCGTGCATTGGCTCGCGTACGCGGTGCTCTCGATCGGCATGCCGTGGGGCTGGGCGACGCTCGCGCCGCCCGTGCTGATGGCGTGGCTGCTGCTGAAGGTATCGGGCATTCCGATTCTCGAAGCGCATCTCGCCGATACGCGCGACGGCTATCGCGACTACATGCGAACGACGAGCGCGCTGATTCCGTGGCCGCGTAAACGCGCATGAACAAAGCAAGGACACGCCGATGAACATCACCGCCCGCGATACCTCATCCGCGCCCGCCGCACCCGCCGACATGCCCGCGCTCGACGAAAGCCGCATCATTCGCGCGTGCGAGCGCGGCCTCGTGCCTGATGCGCTCGTGCGCGCCGGCATGCGCCTGCTGATCCGTCAGCGTCTCATCGACGAATATGCGAACGACAACGCACAACGCACGCAGGCGTTCGAGCGCTTTCTGAACGAACTGCGCGCGAGCCCGATCGCGATCGATACGCACGCCGCCAACGCGCAGCATTACGAGCTGCCCGATGCGTTCTTCGAAGCGCACCTCGGCCCGCGCCTGAAGTACTCGTGCGGTCTGTACCCGCTCGGCGACGAAACGCTCGCGCAATCCGAACTCGCGATGCTCGAACGCTATGCCGAGCGCGCGCAACTCGCCGATGGTCAACGCATCCTCGATCTCGGCTGCGGCTGGGGCTCGCTCGCGCTGTGGATGGCGGAGCGTTATCCGCGCGCGCAAATCGTCGCGCTGTCTAATTCGGGCGGGCAACGCGCGTTCATCGAAGCGCGGGCGCGGCAGCGCGGCCTTCGCAACTTGCGCGTCGTGACGGGCGATGTCGTCGATTTCGATTTCGCGCACGACGAGACGCCGTTCGATCGCATTCTGTCGATCGAAATGTTCGAGCACATGAAGCATTACGGCCTGTTGCTCGCGAAGATCGCGCGCTGGCTCGCCGATGATGGACGACTTTTTGTCCACCACTTCGCGCACGCGACGCTTGCGTATCACTTCACATCGCGCGACGGCGGCGACTGGATGTCGCGCTATTTCTTCACCGGCGGCACGATGCCATCCGCGTCCTTGCTGCTGCACTTTCAGGACGATTTGCGCGTCACGCGTCATTGGTGGATGAACGGCACGCACTACGCGCGCACGGCGAATCAATGGCTCGCGAATCTCGATGCCGCTCGCGATCGCGTCATGCCGATGCTGCGCGACGTCTATGGCGATGCGGCCGCCATCTGGTTTCAGCGCTGGCGCATGTTCTACATGGCGGTGGCCGAGTTGTTCGGCTACGCGCGCGGCCGCGAATGGGGCGTCGCGCACTATCTGTTCGAGAAGCGTCCGATAAAGGTGATGTCATGACAAACACGAAGCGGGCGCTCATCGTGGCGCTGGTGGCGGCCGGCGTCGTCGTGGCGGTGGCGAGCTGTTCGAGTCCGCCGAATCCGAATCCGCGAGCGAACCGACCGCTCGAAACCGTTGCCGTGGACGTGCCGCGCTACATGGGGCGCTGGTATGTCATCGCGAATATTCCGTACTTCGCGGAACGCGATTTCGTGGGCACGCATGTCGAATGGTCGCTGCGCGCGGACGGAAAAATCGACGACGTCTTTTTCGGCCGCAAGAACGGCTTCGAGCAAGAGGAAACGACGCATCGTTTCGTCGATACCGTGAAGCCCGGCAGCAACGGCGGCGAATGGAGCGTGCAACTCTTCTGGCCGATACGCGTGACGCAACTCACGCTCTACGTCGATCCGGATTATCGCTACACGATCCTCGGCTATCCGAACAGAAAGCTCGGCTGGATCTTCTCGCGCGAGCCGGCGATGAGCGACGACATCTATCGCTCGATGCTCGCGCGCCTCGACGCGATGGGCTACGACACCGCGCGTTTTAGCCGCGTGCCGCAATCGCCGGAGCAGATCGGTCAGCCGGGATTCCAAAGTCCCGGTCAGCGCGACTGAAGCAGCGCGGCGCGCGTGCATCCGCGCGCGCGTCTTTCTCGTATTTGATCTCGCACTCGTCTGGAACAGCCACGTCCACGCGGCGCGAGGAGACCTTTTGGCGCGAGGAGACCGCCCGTCATGGAATCATCGACAAAAGAAAGACAGCAGCGCATCGCGGTGATCGGCGCGGGGATCGCCGGTCTCGCGAGCGCGTATCTGCTCTCGCGCGCGCATCGCGTGACGCTTTTCGAAGCCGCCGATTATCTCGGCGGCCATACGCATACCGTCGATGTCGCGCTCGACGGCGTGCAGCATCCCGTCGATACGGGCTTTCTCGTGTTCAACGACCGAACGTATCCCAATCTCATCGCGCTGTTCGATGAACTCGGCGTCGCGGCGCATCGCAGCGACATGACGTTTTCCGTTTCGCTCGACGGCGGACGCTTCGAATGGGCGGGCACAAACCTCAACACCGTGTTCGCGCAGCGGCGCAATCTCTTCTCGCCGTCGTTCATCGGCATGCTGGGCGACATTCTGCGCTTCAATGCATCGGCTCATAGGCAGCTCGAACGCGTGAGCGCGACGCGCTGCTCGGTCGGCGAACTGCTCGTCGAGGGCGGATACGGCGCGCCGTTTCAGCGCCACTATCTTCTGCCGATGGCCGCGGCGATCTGGTCGAGCGCCGCGCACGACATCCTGCGCTTTCCCGCCGCCACGTTCCTGCGCTTCTGTCTCAATCACGCGCTATTGCAGGTGAACGGCCGGCCGCCGTGGAAGACCGTCGCGGGCGGCGCGCGCGAGTATGTGCGGCGCATCGCGGCCACGCTCGACGACGTACGCACGCGCGCGCCCGTGCGAGGCGTGCGCCGCGACGACAACGGCGTCACCGTGATGACCGACGATGCCGGTCCCGAGCGCTTCGATGCCGTCGTGCTCGCGACGCACGCACCGACGAGCCTGCGCCTCATCGACGACGCATCCGCCGATGAGCGCGCAGTGCTCGGCGCCGTGCGGTATCAGCGCAACATCGCGGTGCTGCATACGGATTGCGCGCTCTTGCCGCGCCGCCGCCGCGTGTGGTCGGCCTGGAACTACATCGGCGCGCGTGCGGCGCTTGCGCGCGACGCGGCCGCGCCCGTCTGCGTGAGCTATCTGCTCAATCAGCTTCAGCCGCTTCCTTTCAGGATGCCGGTCATCGTCACGCTCAATCCCGTCGATGAACCCGCGCCTCGCACGCAACTCGGCCGCTACGAATACGAACATCCGCTCTTCGATCTCGCCGCCATCGATGCTCAGGCGCGTCTGCCGCGCATTCAGGGCGTGCGCCGGACGTGGCACGCGGGCGCGTGGACCGGCTACGGCTTTCACGAAGACGGCCTGAAATCGGCGTTGCGCGTCGCGCGCGATTTCGGCGTCCAGCCGGCATGGGCGCGACCATGAAGACGGCGCAATGGCTGACGGGCCGCGTGATGCACGAGCGGCTGCGTCCGGCGCGGCATCGCTTCGAGTATCCGGTGCGCTACGTGCGTTGCGACGTCGCGCGTCTCGACGCGTTGCGCTGTGCGTGGTTCGGCATCGACCGCATTCGGCCGCTCGCGCTGTTTCGATGCGATTACGGCGCGCGCGAACACTGCGATCTCGATCTATGGATGCGCGCGTGCCTCGCGCAGTCGCGCATTCCCGCCGACGGCGAAATCCATCTTCTGACGATTCCGCGCGTCTTCGGCTACGCGTTCAATCCGGTGAGCTTCTGGTTCTGTCATGACCGCGCAGGCGCGTTGCGCGCGCTTTACGCCGATGTGCGCAACACCTTCGGCGAGCATCGCGGCTATATGCTGAGCGCGCAGGATCATGCGCCGATCGTCGAAGACACCGTGCTCGTCTGCCGCAAGACGCTGCACGTTTCGCCCTTTTGCGATGTCGCCGGCGACTACGCGTTTCGCGTGCGGCAGCGTGGCGACCGCTTGAGCATCTCGATCGATTATCGCGACCGCGACGGGCTGCTGCTGCGCACCGCGATCGGTCTCGTCGCGCGGCCGCTCACCGGCGCGCTCGCGTGTCGCACGCTCTTGTGCGCGCCGCTCTTCGCCGCGGGCGTCATTGCGCGCATTCACTGGCAGGCGCTGCGGCTGTGGATGAAGCGCGTGCCTTTTTACGGCAAGCATCCACCGACGAGGGACGAGACGGGACCATGAACCTGCTGCGATCTTTCTCCGCGACATCGGCGATGCCGATGTCCGCGCGGATCTTTCTCGGCCTTCTGCGTCGCATCAGCGTCGGACATCTCGTGCTCGTCATGCCGGATGGCGGGCGCTCTGTGTTCGGCGATCCGCTGATGCAACCAGCCGCGCTTCTTTTCATCCGCGACTGGCGCGCGTGCCGGGCGATTCTGCGCGCGGGCGACATCGGCTTCGCGCGGGCGTATCGGGCGAAATGGCTCGATACGCCCGATCCGTGCGCCCTGCTGCGGCTCGCGATCCGCAACGAGACGGCGCTCGCGCGCACGGTCGCGGGCGGCTTTGTCGCGCGGTGCTGGCACAACGTGCGGCATCGTCTGCGCCTGAACACGCGCGCGGGGAGCCGCCGCAACATTCACGCGCATTACGACATCGGCAACGCGTTCTACGGGCTCTGGCTCGATCCGACGTGGACGTATTCGAGCGCATGGTTCGATGGCGACGCCGGTCTTCCGCTCGAAGCGGCGCAGGAACGGAAGTATCGGCGCATCGTCGATACGCTCGGACTCACGGCGGGGATGCGCGTGCTGGAGATCGGCTGCGGCTGGGGCGCCTTCGCGCGGCACGCGGCGCGTCTCGGCATACGCGTGCACGGCGTGACCGTTTCGACCGCGCAGCATGCGTTCGCCGTGGAACGCGTAGCGCGCGAAGGTTTGAGCGGGCTTGTCGATATCGAACTGCGCGACTATCGCGATGTGTATGGACAGTACGACGCGGTGGTGTCGATCGAAATGTTCGAAGCCGTGGGCGAACGGTTCTGGCCGGCGTATTTCCGCGTGCTGCGCCGCTGTCTCGCGCCGGGCGCGAAGGCGCTCGTGCAGTCGATCACCGTCGACGATGCGCGCTTTGCCGCGTATCGCGCGTCCAGTGACTTCATCCGCGAGACGATCTTTCCGGGCGGCATGCTGCCGAGCCCGGAGCGCTTCGCACGCGCGGCGCGGCGCGCGGGGCTCGATGCACGCGCGACGCTTTCGTTCGGCGCGGATTACGCAAGGACGCTGAGGTGTTGGCGAGACGCGTTCGAGATGCACGCCGATGCAGTCCGCGCGCAAGGATTCGATGAAGCCTTCGTGCGGACGTGGCGGCTGTATCTGGCTTATTGCGAAGCGGGCTTCGACGAGGCGCGCACCGATGTCATGCACTTTGTGGTGTGGGGGGAGGGGTGAGGACGTCGATCGGGCGAAAAAAAGCCCCGACCCTGTCGGGGCAAAGGTACGAGACCACCTTGTAGCGTTGCAGCTACCCGGCGAGCATAGGCGACTGCGCGCGCACTTCCCACCAGTAAAGTCCGAAACCTCACGCGCGACTTCAGAATCGGCGGACGTTGCCGATAACACACGCACACGTCCACCAGGCATCGCCGCCACCGCACACGATGAATCGCGCCCCATCCGACAGTTCGCTCCAGGCCGCTTTCCTGCGGCACGAAGACACACTCGCGCCGCCCGAGCGCGCGCTCGGCGAGGACGATCACGCCGTCTATCGCACGCTGCTCGAATCGACCAAGGCGATTCCGTGGAAGATCGACTGGGCGACGATGGAATTCGCCTACATCGGCCCGCAGATCGAGGCCTTGCTCGGCTGGGCGCCGTCGTCGTGGAAAACGGTCAACGACTGGGCCGAGCGCATGCATCCCGACGACCGCGAAGCAGTCGTCAACTTCTGCGTCTCTCAATCGAAGGCGGGCACGGATCACGAAGCGGATTACCGCGCGCTCACCCGCGACGGCGGCTACGTGTGGCTGCGCGATGTCGTGCACGTCGAGCGCAACGAGAAAGGCGAGGTCGAGGCGCTGATCGGCTTCATGTTCGATATCAGCGAACGCAAGCGCACCGAAGAAAAGCTCGCGCAAATGCAGCGCGAACTGGAACGCCTGTCGTTCAGCGACAGCCTGACGGGCGTCGGCAACCGCCGCCGCTTCGACGACGTGATGGCGCGCGAATGGCATGCCGCGAAGGATTCGGGCAAGCCGCTGTCGCTCGTGATGATCGATATCGACTTCTTCAAGTCGTACAACGATTACTACGGCCACGTTCAGGGCGACGAGTGTCTGAAGCGCATTGCGCGCGTGCTCGGCGAGGCGGCGGGTCCGCAGCACTTTCTCGGCCGGTTCGGCGGCGAGGAATTCGCGCTGATTCTCGCCGATACCGACGCCGAATCCGCGATACGCGTCGCGGAGCGTTGCCGCGCGCTGATCGCCGAGGAAGCGATTGCGCACGTGCGCTCGCCGCACGATCAGCGAGTGACGGCGAGCTTCGGCGTGGGAACCGTCGTTCCGGGCGAGCGCATGGACGTGACGGCGTTCATCAATCTGACCGACGCGCAGTTGTATCAGGCGAAGGACAACGGCCGCAACCGCATTGCGGCGGTGGATCGCGCGGGCATGCAGGGCGAAGGCTTCAAGGCGCAGTCGCGCTGAAACGTCAGACGCGTCCCGTCACCGGAATCGCCGCGCCCGTGATGCATTGCGCATCCGGCGAAAGCAGGAACGCGATCACCGCGCCGAGCGCTTCGGGCCGCACCCAGCGGGAGAAATCGGCGTCGGGCATGTCGCGGCGATTCGGCGCGGTATCGATGATCGACGGCAACACCGCGTTCACCGTCACGCCCGTGTCCTTCAACTCTTCGGCGAGCGCTTCGGTCAGGCGCAACAGCGCGGCCTTCGATGCCGCGTAAGCGCCCATCCCCATGCCCGCTTTCATCGCCGCGAGCGCGCCGACATTGACGATGCGCCCGCCTTCCTTCGCGCCCAGTTGCGCGAGCGCGGCCTTCGATGCGTTGAGCGCGGTCTTCACGTTGACATCGAACATCGCTTGCCAGGTGTCGGCGCTGCCGTCCGCGACCGTTTCCCAGGCGAATGCGCCGGCGACGTTCACGAGCGCATCGAGGCCGCCCGTCCGCTGAACGACCGTATCGATGGCTTGTTGCGCCGATTTCGCATCCGTCAGATCGATGCCGGTCACGATGCAGGCGTCGCCGAGCGGCGCGGGCAACGCTTCCGACGCCGCGCCGTGGCCGATCAGCGCGACCCGCGCGCCGCGTTGCGCGAGCACGCGCGCCGTCGCGAGTCCGAGACTGCCGAAGCCGCCCGTGATGGCGACGATCTTTCCTTCGAGGCTGTTCATGACGTTGTCGCTCCCTTCGATGGCGCCTGATGAAGCATAGGACGGAACGCGGCGATCTTCAGGGCGCGTGTCGCGGATCGCGTTTCACCGCGCGCTGGACCGCGAACACGGCCACCGCCGTCGTCGTGCCGGTGACGAGCACGCCATACAAGCCCAGCAACATCGACAAGGCTCGCCCGATGCCCGTCGTCGCGACGACATCGCCGTATCCGATGGTCAGCGCCGTCACGCCGCAGTAATAGACGGTTGCGCCGAACGAAACGCGCGCGTGCGTCGCGGTTTCGACGGGCGCGCCGAGCCAGAACATCGCCGCGCAGAGCGCGAAGAACGCCATCAGCAGCGTGCCGAGCAGCGAGCGCAAATGCCACAGCGCGCGGATGAACTCGACCGTCACCTCGCGTGAATTGATCGTTTCGACCTTGAAGAGTTTCGTGATGCTATTCATTCGGAATGGACCTGCGGCGCGTGAACGAAAGCCGTCATCCTACCTTCGCCCGCATCGGCCCGAAGCATCCGGGCGCGTTATTCAGCCAGCGCCGATCCCGTCTTTCCGGAAGCCTTCGCGCCGCTTTCGGCGGCCGTCAGGTCGTATCCGGATTTCGCGTCTTCATGGCCCGAGCGCCGATCGCGCGACACGCTCGAATCCCGCCCGATGCGCCTTCGCGAGCGCCGATGCCGTCTCGCGAAGCGCCGCGCGATCCATCGCCCGCGCTTCGTGCATGGCGGCGTGCAATTCGGCGATGCTCACCACACCCGGCGCGCCCGCGATCTCCCACGTCGAGGCGTACGCGCGCTGCTTGGCCGCGTCCGCGTGCGCGATATTCACGCGCGGCAAGCCGTACGCCATCGCGACGATCCGGCCATGCAGGCTGCTGCCCGCGTAACCGTCGCTTTTCGCGATCAGCGCGCAGATGTCCCAGATGTCGAGCGAATCGAAGATCGTCACCGACGGATGGCGCATACGCGCCGCCATGCGCTCGTAGACCGCGATGTCGTCGTGCCACGGCGCCGCGCCCGCGCGAAACAGCGCGATGCCCAGTCCCGTCGATGCGCCGATCAGATCCAGTTGATGCGCGATTTGCGCGAGCGTCGCGTCGTCGCCGAAATCCGCGCTGAACTGGACGGCCAGATAACCGCGCGGGAACGCGCGGCATGCGCCGGCGCGCGTCCGGATGCGCGCGTCGAAAAGCTCGGCGACCATCGATGCCGGATCGGGGACGAGGCGCGCGTCGATTCCCGCGCGCTTCAGGAAGGCTTGCGTGTGCGTGTCTCGGACGCTGATGTCATCGGCTGAACGGAGCTTGGCCAGCACTTCCGCCTGAAACGCGGCATCGCGGGCGTCGAGCGTCGCGCCGCCGATCGCATCGAAGGAAATCGACGCCGCTCGCGGAAACATCCCGCGGCCGATGACGTACGGCGCGAGCGCGTCCATGCCGAGTTCGGCGCGCGCCCACGCGTTTCGATCCGCCGCGCGCGACTCGTATCGGGCGATGCAGGCTTGCGCTTCGTCGGGATTCTTCAGCATCACGGCGGCTTCCCACGCGTCGCACGTCAGCAACTCGCCGCCCGCGTGGATCAGCACGACGGGCTCGTCGCGCCAGCGCGCGGCCAGTTGCGAAAGCGCGGCGACGCCGTGGCCGCCGTGCGCGCGCAGTTCGCGCCGCGCGCATCCGGCGAATATCGGTTCGACGTTCGGACGGCGTTCAGCGAGCAAGGCCGCGACGACATGCGCGAACAACATGTCGCCGAAGTTATGCCGGTCGAACGCGCCGAACACGATGATCCGCCGATTGCTTCCCATCCGAACGCACCTCACGATCCGCTCATTCTGCACGTTCACACTTCCTTCACACGATCACGCCGTCACGCGCGTGATGCCGCCGCTCGACAGCAAACGCACGCGCTGGCCGGCGTAGAACATCTGGCCATCGGCGGCCTGGGTGATCGCGCGCAAATCGCCGTTGTCGAGACGCACGGTGATTTCGAGTCCCTTCTGCCGTTCGAGATGATCTTGAATTTGATCGCCCGCGACCGCGCCCGCAATGCCGCCGATCACGCCGGCAAGCAGCGAGCCGTGTCCTTCTCCGACCGCGCTGCCCGCCACCGCGCCGAGCAGGCCGCCACCGATCGCGCCGAACGGAGCCGGATGGACGTCGTTGTTCTCGATCGTCACGCCGCGCACGCTTTCGACGGTCGCCATACGCACCGTTTCCTCGTGTTGCGTCTGCATGCTGTCGTAGATGTCGGCGGAACTTCCCATCGATGCGCAACCGCTCATGCCCACCGTGCAGGCGACGGCCAAAGCGCAGACCGCGATAGTCGACTTGTTCATGTTCTTGCTCCTCAGATCGGACGATGTCTTGTTGGTTTCGGCTCGCGTTTCGCGTATCGCGTTGCCATGCAAAGCATCGTAAAGAGGCCGAATGAGCGCTGAATGAGCCGGCGCGACGCGCTTGACCTGCATGATTGAAGCGCTTATACAGGACTCTCATCGCTCGCGACCGGAGTGCAGAATGACAAGAAACGCAATTCCCTTCGTGGTTTGCGCCATCGCTCTCGCTGCATGTTCCACCGGCGGTTCCAACTCCGCGCCGCCGCCCGGCGCCGTTACGACGACGCTACCTTCGGGCGGCGTCTACAAAGGCTCGCTCACGGGCAGCACGGCGCAAGCCACGCTTCTCATGCTTTTCGACGGCACCGCCTATCTCTTCTACGCAAGCGCGGGCGGCGCGGGGCTCGCGGGCGTCGCGGTCGCGAAGAGCGGCAAGCAATCGGGCGATGGCCGCTTCATCAGCGACGCCGCATTCGACTATCGCGTGGGCAAGGCGCCTGCGTCGGCGGCCGTTTTCAGCGTGAACTTCGCGCGCGCGCCCGCCGTCGACGGAACTGTCGCGAACAAGGACGACGGCGCGGGGCTCGCGTTTTCCGCCAACGCCGCGCCGATGCTCGACATCGCGCCGAGCCGCGCCAACGCGGGCGGCCTGTACAGCGGACGCGGCATGTCGCTCGGCGGAACGACGCAGACGCGCATCACGGTCGCGGGCGACGGCTATCTCGCCGGCACGACGACATCCGGCTGCATCTTCAAAGGCACGACGGCGCCGCACCAAGGCGCGAACGCCTACGACGTCTCCGTGACCTTCGGCCCCGCGCCCTGCCCGCTTCCCGAAACGACCGTGACCGGTCACGCGGTGCTCGACGGCGCGCGTCTACTCGTCGCGTTGCCGAGCCCGGACCGCACCGACGTCTTTCTCTTCGACGGCCGGAAATAGATGCCGCATGCAACCGCGCGCCGCAGCGAAACTTAGTCATCCGCTGCTTACTTAAGCGATTTCTATCCTAAGATTGTTTTCATTGCCGAAGCGTCGTGCGATGCGCGCGTCGGCGGAAGTGGCCGTGTTTTGTTCAGTGCAATTCCGAGAGCACCTTTTGCTTTGCATGGAACCGGACGGCGCCACCGAAACGTCCGCTCCGGTTATTAACAACAACAGGAGACAAACCGGATGAACGCAACGTTCAAGCTTTTGCCGTTGGCCGTCGGCGCGATGATCGCCTGCGTGCCGCACGCGAACGCCGCGCAGGACAACATCAACGCGCTTTCGAATTTCCGGCAGACGGGCAATGCCGCACCGCCGGAAACCATTCCGCAAGCTGGCCAGACGGCCGATGCGCTGCGCAAGAATCTCGAGCAGATCAAATTGCCGCCCGGCTTCAAAATCGAGCTATACGCCGTCGTGCCCGAGGCCCGCGCGATGACGATCGAGCCTTCGACGGGCGTCGTGTTCGTCGGCAGCCGCAAAAATCGCGTGTGGCAGGTGACTGACCGGACCAAGCAACGCGTAGCGAGCGATGTCGTGCAGTTTGCGTCGTCGGTGACGTTCAAGGTGCCCAATGGCGTCTGCTTCTCGCCGGACGGCGTGCTCTACGTGGTCGAGCAGAACCGCGTGCTCGGCTTCCCGGCGGCGCAGTTCTTCGGCGAAGGCGGACCGGATGTCGCCGCGGCGGTCGTCGTCCCGCAGGGCAAGCTGATCCCGACGCAGTTCGAAAGCTTCAATCACGGCGCGCGCTACTGCCGCGTCGGGCCGGACAAGAAGCTGTACATCGCGCTCGGCCAGCCGTGGAACGTGCCGCCGAAAGACAAGCTCGCCGAACTCGACAGGAATGGGCTCGCGGGCATCATCCGTCTGGATCAGGACGGCAAGAACCGCGAAGTCTACGCGCACGGCGTGCGCAATTCGGTCGGTCTCGATTTCAATCCGAAGGACAAGACGCTCTGGTTCACCGATAACCAGGTCGACGGCATGGGCGACGACACCCCGCCGGGCGAGCTGAATCGCGCGACCAAGGGCGGCGAGAACTTCGGCTTTCCGTGGTACGGCGGCGGCAAGGTGCGAACGGTGGAATACAAGGACCAGAATCCGCCGGCGGGTCTCGTGTTTCCGCAGGTCGAGTTCGCCGCGCATGCCGCCGATCTCGGCATGTCGTTCTACAACGGGAAGATGTTCCCGCAGAAGTATCAGGGCGGCATCTTCGTTGCGGAGCACGGCTCGTGGAACCGCACGAAGCCGATCGGCGCGCGCATCATGTTCACGCCGATCAAGGACGACGGCACCGCAGGCGAGGCGGAAGTCTTCGCGGAAGGCTGGCTGACGAGCAGCGGTGAGTACATGGGCCGTCCCGCCGACGTGCAGATGCTGCAAGACGGCTCGATGCTCGTCTCCGATGACTACGCGGGCGCGATCTATCGCATTTCGTATTCGGGGGCCAAATGAGGGTCGCGCTGACGGCGGCGGTGCTCGCGGGCGTTCTGGCGGCGGGCGCTTCCGCGTCGTTCGCGGCCGGCGACATCAAAGCCGGGCGCGCGAAGGCGACGGCGTGCGCGGCGTGTCATGGCATCGACGGAATGTCGAAACTGCCGGAAGCGCCCAATCTCGCCGGGCAGACGGAGGAATATCTCGTGAAGGCGCTCAACGATTTCCGCACGGGCGAGCGCAAGAACGAAATGATGTCGATGATGGCGAAAACCTTGTCCGACGCGGACGTCGCCAATCTGGCCGCCTACTATCACAGCCTCGGCAAGCAGTGACCGCCGCCGATGTGTTGCAAATTTGCTGCGGTCGATTACCGATTGCGATTTTTTTTGTTTTAGGTGTTGACGTGGAGGCTTAAGGGTTTATACTAACACCTGTCTCCTCCATGTCTCAACCGATGTGGATTCAAGCCCGCTCAACTGAAGCGGGCTTTTTTTTGGCCTAATTTTCTGGCCGCTTCACCGCTCGTCTGGCATGTCGCCGCGCAATTCGGCCTCGATCTGGTCGATCGAAGGCAGGGTCGTCTCCAGCGATGCCGGAACTTCACGCAGCAGCTGATATTCGGCGACGCCCATCGGCTTCGCGACGCCGCGCAGCGCATATTCGGCGACCAGCCGGTTCTTCTCCTTGCACAGCAAAAGCCCGATCGTCGGCTGATCGTCGGGCGCCTTCAGTTGCGCATCGACAGCGGAGAGGTAGAAATTGAGCTGGCCAGCGTATTCGGGCTTGAACGGCGTCGTCTTCAGTTCGACCACCACGTAGCAGCGCAGCTTCAGGTGATAGAACAGCAGATCGATGAAGAACTCGTCGCCGCCCACATCCAGCCGATACTGCCGTCCGACGAACGCGAAGCCTGCGCCCAGCTCCAGCAGAAAGCGTGTGATGTGCTGGGTGAGCGCCTGTTCGATATCGCGTTCCTGCGCGTTTTCGGCGAGTCCGAGGAAATCGAAGATGTATGGATCCTTGAGCGCGTCGCGCGCCAGATCGGATTGCGGCGGCGGCAGGCGCTCGTCGAAATTGGTGATCGCGCTGCCGCTGCGCGTGTGCGCGGCGGTTTCGATCTGCATCACGAGAATCTGGCGCGACCAGCCGTGCTCCAGCGCCTTCGCCGCGTACCAGCTTCGATCGTCCTGATTCTTGAGCTTGTCGAGCAGCGTGCAGAGATGGAACCACGGCAATTGTGCAGCAGGCTGCTGCACGAATGCCTCGTCCGGCCACGCCTGCGCGAGCGCGCGCATGTATTTCAGATTGCGCGGTGAAAAGCCGCGCATGTCGGGAAACGCCGATTTCAGATCGCGCGCGAGCTGATCGATGACGCCCGCGCCCCAGCCCTGTCGCCGCTGACGATCGAGAATATCGCGGCCGATCTGCCAATACAGCGTGACGAGCTCCCGGTTCGCGCTGGCCGCCGCCCGCTGGCGCGCGCGCTCGACACGCAGTTTCAGTTCGGCGAGCCAGCGCCGGTAATCGTCGTCCCAGACGTTGGGAAGATTGGCGGTCATGCGGTTCCTGGTTCGACGCCGGTTGTCGTGGAACCGTCATTATCGGCGGATTCTGCTGCTGCGTCGGTTGGTCTCCTGACGCGCCCGTGGCGCCTGGCTTGGGGTTATCTTCCCAGGCTCTTCGGCCTCGATGCTTTATGTTGTCCACAGAAACTGGGCACAAGCCTGTGGATATCGTTTCAGATTTTGCTGCAACGCATTGATTCGACAACACTTACTTCCGCCGCCCAACGACGCGCCCCGCGCGCGCCGCCGTCGTCGTCGTCGTCTTCAGTCGACATTCGGCATGCACGACGCGAGCACCGCGTCGAAGCGATTCATCTCGATGCTGAAAATCGATTGCGGCGCGGTGGCGTTCAGTTCGTCCGCGGGGGATGTCGGCAGCGCCATCGCAATGGTGGCCGTCGCGAGCAGCGCAAGGACAACCGACAGGAACCAGGAAAGAACGATCATCGCCAACCTCGTCAAGTAAGACTCTCTGAATCGGCGCGCGTGAACGTCAGCGCGTGATGTGAAGAGTACGGCTGCGCGGCGCTTCGCACAGCCCTACGGACGGGGGGACGTGAAGGAGGGTAACTACGGACGCAGCAGTGGCGACGCCGTCGTCGATACGCCTTGCGCGAGCGCCGCGGCTTCCTGCGCCTCGAGCGCGCGGACGAAGCCTTCGCGTTCGCGCAGACGCCGCCAGTATTCCGCGATCGATGGCGCGAAGTGCGCGCTCTGCCCCAGCAATTCCGCGAGCATCAGCGCGTAGCCGACGGAAATGTCCGCCGCCGTGAAACGCCCCGCGCACAGATACGGCTGCGCGTCGAGCAGCGGCGCGAGCGTGCGCAGACGCGCGTGGAACCAGCGCGCGTAATCCTCGACGATCTGCGGCTGCAGCCGCTCCGGCGGCTCCAGATGCGCGTAGCGAAGCACGAGCGTCTGCGGAAACGTGAGCGTCGCTTCGCCGAAATGCACGAAGTTGAGATAACGGCCGAAATCGGCCTCGTGCGGCGCGACATCGAGCGCGCCCGGCGAATAGCGCGCCGCCAGATACTGGCAGATCGCCGACGATTCGGTCATGAAAAGCGCGTCGTCCGCATCGTCGGTGAGCGCCGGAATCGTGCCGAGTGGATTCACGTCCTTGAAACCGCGCGCGAACACGCGCGGCGGAAACGGCAGCATCTTCAGTTCATACGGCACGCCGATTTCTTCCAGCGCCCACAGCGGCCGGAACGAGCGCGCGCTCACGCAGTGATGCAGCGTAATCACGTCGATTCCTCCGGTGCTTCAAACGAGCCAGGACGGCTTGCGCTTCTCGAGGAAGCTGCGCACGCCTTCGCGCCCTTCGTCCGATGCGCGGATGCGCGCGATGCGCTCCGCCGTCTCGCCGATCGACGATTCGTCGATCTCCTTGCCCGCGAAATCCGCGACGAGCTTCTTGCATTCGCGCACGGCGTTCGGACTGTTCACGGCGATGCTCGCGGCGATCGCTTCGACGCGCGCATCGAGCTGATCGGCGGCGACGGCTTCGTGCACGAAACCGAGACGCAGCGCTTCGGCGGCATCGAAGCGCTCGGCCGTCACGAAATAGCGATGCGCCGCGCGCGCACCCATCGCGCGGACCACGTACGGCGCGATCGTCGCGGGCATCAGGCCGAGCTTCGCTTCGGAGAGACAGAAGTGCGCCGTGTCCGCCGCGACCGCGATATCGCACACGGCGACGAGTCCCATGCCGCCCGCGTAGGCGTCGCCCTGCACACGCGCGATGACCGGCTTCGAGCAGGCGTAAATCGTGTTGAGCATGGTGGCGAGACCGAGCGCATCGGCGCGATTTTCCGCTTCCGAATAGCCCGCCATGCGCTTCATCCAGTTGAGATCGGCGCCCGCGCAGAATGCCGGACCGTTCGCGGCAAGCACGATAACGCGCACGTTGGCGTCGTCGTCGAGCGCGCGGAAGGCGGCGGTCAGCTCGACGACGGTCGCGTCGTCGAAGGCGTTGCGCACGTCGGGGCGATCGAGCGTCACGCGCGCGACGTGGCCTTCGATGCCGAGCTTCAGGCGTTGCAGATTCGTTGCGTCGGTCATGCTTCGTCTCCTGCGCGCTCGAATTGAGCGCGGCTCAGTTCATCGTGGCTGGCAATTTACCTTTCGGCGATCAGTTTCATCGGAAAACATGAAAACGGTCAACTCATATTTTTGAGTGTCACTCACAATGAGTCCATCAAACAATCATCCGACGAGTCGCGCCGAAACCCATGCACCGACGCAATATACTCGTATATATTACGGTGCTCGCCGGACCCTACGGCCACACGCTCGCGGCCTCCAACGCGCCGCCTGAAGTCGTTCCATAAGCAGAATTTCAACTCGGTTCAAGGAGCTTTACGTGATGACTCGTATTCTGCGCGCTTTGCTTTGCGCGTTCGTTCCGCTCGCTGCGGGCATTGCTTCGGCATCCGCGCTGGCCGGCGAAGTGCAGGTCGCGGTCGCGGCCAACTTCACGGCGCCCGTGCAGGCGATCGCCGCCGACTTCGAGAAAGACACCGGCAACAAGGTCGTCGCATCGTTCGGCGCGACGGGTCAGTTCTACGCGCAGATCAAGAACGGCGCGCCGTTCGAAGTGTTCCTCGCCGCCGACGACGCCACGCCCGCCAAGCTCGACAGCGAAGGCGCGACCGTGCCCGGCAGCCGCTTCACCTACGCGACGGGCGCGCTCGCGCTGTGGTCCGCGAAAGACGGCTACGTCGACGATAAAGGCGACGTGCTGAAGAAGAACGCGTTCAAGCACATCGCGATCGCGAACCCGAAGGCCGCGCCGTACGGTCTCGCCGGCTATCAGACGCTCGACAAGCTCGGCCTCGCAGCAGAAATCAAGCCCAAGGTCGTCGAAGGCCAGAACATTTCACAGACGCAGCAGTTCGTCGCGACCGGCAACGCGGAGCTCGGCTTCGTCGCGCTGTCGCAGATCTACAAGAACGGCAAGGTCACGAGCGGCTCGGCGTGGATCGTGCCGGCGAACCTCCACGAGCCAATCAAACAGGACGCGGTTATCCTGAACAAGGGCAAGGACAATCCGGTCGCGAAGCAGTTCATCGAGTACCTGAAGGGTCCGAAGGCCGCCGAAGTCATCAAGTCCTACGGTTATCAACTCTAATTTCGCCGATGCCGCTCGATAGCGCCGATCTCCAGGCTATTACGCTGACGCTCAAACTCGCGTCGCTGACAACGGTGCTCCTGCTCGTCGTCGGCACGCCGATCGCGTGGTGGCTCACGCATACGCGTTCGAAACTGAAGGGCGTCGTCGGCGCGGTGGTGGCGCTGCCGCTCGTGCTGCCGCCGACGGTCATCGGCTTCTATCTGCTCGTGCTGATGGGGCCGAACGGTTATGTCGGCAAGATCACGCAGGCGCTCGGTATCGGCTTGCTGCCGTTCACGTTCACGGGGCTCGTCGTCGGCTCGGTGATCTATTCGATGCCGTTCGTCGTGCAGCCGCTGCAGAATGCGTTCGAAGCGATCGGGCGCCGTCCGCTCGAAGCCGCCGCGACATTGCGCGCCGGTCCGTGGGACACGTTTCTCACGGTGGCGCTGCCGCTCGCGCGGCCGGGCATCGTCACGGCGACGATTCTCGGCTTCGCACATACCGTCGGCGAATTCGGCGTCGTGCTGATGATCGGCGGCAATATTCCGGGGCGCACGCGCGTCGTGTCCGTGCAGATCTTCGATCACGTCGAGGCGCTCGAATACGCGCAGGCGCACTGGCTCGCGGGCGGCATGGTGATATTCTCGTTCGTCGTTCTTCTGCTGCTCTACTCCGGCCGACGTTCCGTCACGGCTCATGTCTGAACTCACTTATCAACGCGCGATGCTCGACCGCGCGCATACCCGTTCCGACGAAGCCATCGAAGCGCGCTTTCTCGTCGAGCACGAGGGTTTCGCCTTCGATATCGATCTCGCGCTGCCCGGTCGCGGCGTCACCGCGATCTTCGGCCATTCCGGCTCCGGAAAAACCACGCTGCTGCGCTGTCTCGCGGGACTCGCGCGGCCGCGCGCCGGGCGGCTCGTCGTCAACGGCGAAGTCTGGCTCGACACCGAGCGCCGCATTTTTCTGCCGACGCACAAGCGCCCGCTCGGCTACGTCTTTCAGGAAGCGAGCCTCTTTCCGCACTTGAGCGTGAAGAAGAATCTGCGCTTCGGGCTGGAGCGCGTGAAGTCGGCAGAGCGGCGCGTGGATCTGTCGCAGGCGGCGGAATTGCTCGGCATCGCGCATCTGCTGGAGCGCATGCCGGCCGGATTGTCAGGCGGCGAACGGCAACGCGTGGGCATCGCGCGGGCGCTCTTGACGAGTCCGCGTCTGCTTTTGCTCGATGAACCGCTCGCGTCGCTCGATCAAAAACGCAAGCAGGAAATCCTGCCGTATCTCGAACGCCTGCACGATGAACTCGACATTCCCGTGATCTACGTGAGCCACGCGCCCGAAGAAGTCGCGCGCCTCGCGGATCATCTCGTGCTGCTCGAAGGCGGCCGTGCGCTTGCGAGCGGGCCGATCGCCGATACGCTCGCGCGGCTCGATCTGCCGCTCGCAATGGCCGACGACGCATCGGTCGTGTTCGAGGGAATCGTCGACGGATACGACAGCAAGTACGGCCTGCTCACGCTCGCGCTGCCGGGCTCGCGCGCGAAGCTCGCCGTCGTGCATACGCCTTTGTCCTGCGGCAAGACGATGCGCGTCGCCATCAAGGCGCGCGACGTGAGTCTCGTCACCGGCACGCACGAGCACGAGCGCAGCAGCGTGCTGAACGTGCTGCCCGCGACGGTGATCGGCATCGCGAAGGACGCCCATCCGTCGCAAGCCGTGGTGCGGCTCGACGTCGACGGCTCGCCGCTGCTCGCGCGCGTCACGCGTTATTCGCTGGACCGGCTAGGCATCGTCGAAGGCATGCGCCTGTGGGCGCAGGTGAAAACGGTGTCGCTACTCGCGTGAACGCGCCTCGAGCGCGGCGTATTGCAGCAGCATGATCGTCTTGCCGTCCATGATTTCGCCGCGCTCGATCATCTGCATGGCGGTTTGCAGCGGGACTTCGATCGTCTCGATTTCCTCGCCCTCTTCCTCTACGCCGCCGCCGTCCGAAACGCGCATCGAGCTGTCGTAATCGCCGACATAGAAATAGAGCTTCTCCGTCACCGATCCCGGGCTCATGAACGCCTCGAAGATCTTCTCGACGCGATGCACGCGATAGCCCGTTTCCTCCTCGACTTCCGCGCGAATGCGCTCTTCGGGCGTGGCGTCGTCGAGCAGGCCGCCGGGCGACTCGATCAGCATGCCGTCGTGTCCGTTGACGAACGCGGGCATGCGGAACTGGCGCGTCAGCAGCACGTTGCCGGTCTTGCGATCGCGCAGCAGAATCGTCGCGCCGTTGCCGCGATCGTAGGTTTCGCGGCTCTGACGCTGCCAGACGCCATCGCGGCGCTGAAAATCGAAAGTCACTTTTCTGAGGACGTACCAGTCGTCCGACAGCACTTCGGTTTTGAGGATGCGGACGCGCTCGCTCGTTTCCATCGGTTCACCCGTTCGACAAGTTGTTGAACTCATGGTAGCGTGCAGTTTCGTGCAATATCAAGAAATTTCGTGCAAACAATGTTGACCAGTCAGCGCAAGAAAGCGATTCTCGATGCCCTCAAACGCGACGGCCAGGTGCTCGCCGCCGAACTGAGCGCACGCTTCGGCATTTCCGAGGACACGGTGCGGCGCGATCTGCGCGAACTCGCGGCCGAAGGGCTGCTGCAACGCGTGCACGGCGGCGCGCTGCCTGCTTCGCCCGCGATCGCGCCGTTCGCGCGGCGCGAGGACATGGAATCGGAGGCGAAGCGGCGCATCGCGAAGAAAGCGGCGGACATGATCGCGCCGGGGCAGATCGCGATCATCGACGGCGGCACGACGTCCGCGCTGCTCGTGCGTCAGTTGCCGGCGAATCTGTCCGCGACGATCGTCACGCATAGTCCGAGCGTCGCCGTGGCGCTGGCGGAGCACGCTTCGGTCGATGTCGTGCTGATCGGCGGCAAGCTCTACAAGCATTCGATCGTCACGGTCGGGGCCGCTGCCGTCGAAGCCATGTCGCACATTCACGCCGATCTCTATTTCATGGGCGTCACCGGCGTACATCCGACGGCCGGCCTCACCACCGGCGATTTCGAGGAAGCGCACGTCAAGCGCGCGCTCGCGGCGCGCGCGGCGGAAACCGTCGTGCTCGCGTCGGCGGCGAAGCTCAACGCGGCGTCGGCCTACAGGATCGGCGGGATCGATCTGGCTCAGACGGTCATCGTCGAGGAAACCGCCGACGCGAAGCTCGTCGAACCGATCGAACGCGCCGGAATCACCGTGCTGCGCGCATGAATTCACGACACTTTGTTACCGGGTAACGCGCCGAAAAATACGCGCCGTTCCGCGTAATTGAAATTCTCCGGCAAAGGGAATAGCGTTCGAGGATGCGCTATGTCAGGTCAACTGCGGAGGTCGGATTTCCGTTGGTGCCATCGACATCGCAAACATTTTTTCTGGAGAAGGACGTGAATCGCCTGAAGGCTTTTATCGCGCTATCGCTGATCGCGAGCGCGGGCGTGACCGCCAACGCGTACGCCTGGGCGCGCGTCGGCGTGTGGGTCGGCGGACCCGTGTATTACCCGTATCCCGTCGCGCCGGCGCCGTATTACTACTATCCGCCGCCGCCCGTCGTCGTTCAGCCTGCCGCGCCGGTTCAATACGTCGAGCAGGGTCAGCCCGCCGCCGATCCGGGCGCGCCCGCGCAGCAGCCAGGCATGTGGTACTACTGCGACTCCGCGAAGGCCTATTACCCGTACGTGAAGCAATGCGCCAACGCATGGCGTCCGGTTCCGGCGACGCCGCCGCCATCGAACTGATGCTGTTCGGCACTTTGAAAACCGATAACCAAGCGAAATCGCAAGAATCCATGAACTACTCGAGGCTTGGCCTTTTACTGGCGGCAATCGGCGTGACGGGCCTTTCGGCCTGCACCGTGATGCCTACCGGCCCCAGTGTGATGGCGCTACCGGGCAGCACCAAAACGTTCGACCAGTTCCGCGCCGATGACAACTCCTGCCGCCAGTTTGCCCTTCAGCAGGTCGGCGGCGTGGACGCCAATCAGGCGGCGACCAACAGCGCGGTCGGCAGCGCGGTCGTCGGCACCGCGCTCGGCGCGGCGGCGGGCGCGGCCTTCGGCGGCGGATCGGGAGCGGCCATCGGCGCGGGCGCGGGCCTTCTGACCGGCAGCGCGTTCGGCGTCGGGGCATCGCAGGCATCGGGCTACAACGTGCAGCAGCGCTACGACTACGCGTATCTGCAATGCATGTACGCCGCCGGCGACAAAGTGCCGGTACGCGGCTCGACGCGCATGGTTCAGCCGTCCGGCGGCGCGTAT
This sequence comes from Caballeronia zhejiangensis, assembly GCF_022879815.1. Taxonomy (NCBI): domain Bacteria; kingdom Pseudomonadati; phylum Pseudomonadota; class Betaproteobacteria; order Burkholderiales; family Burkholderiaceae; genus Caballeronia; species Caballeronia zhejiangensis. Next base: position 668,721 of record NZ_CP084285.1, on the reverse strand, counting down.
TCCACCACGCCTCCGCCGCCTCCGCCGCCGCCGGGCTGGCAGCCGCCGCCCGGAACTTACTGACAGACTGAGTCAATGCCGCACGCGCCGGTCATCGCCGCCGGCGGCGAGCGGCGCATCGGGCACGAACGACGGCGCCACGAGCAAGCCCGTCACCCAGCCGATATAAAACCGCAAGTCGCTCCAGAACTCCGATCGCTCATACACGCGAAACGCCTGTGCGTGCGCGAGCCATAGCGCGAGTTGCAGCGCGCCCGTCAACACGAGCCAGGCGAGCGCGATCACGCCGGTCGCGCGGGCGCAGCGCCTGAACGTGAACGCATCCCACTGTTCCCGCACGATGAGACATCCCGCGATCAGCACGGCTATCGTGGGAATCGCGCTCGTCACGAGCACATGCGCGCTCCAGCCGAATATCACGCCGACCAGCAAACCGACGATGATCGACAGCGCCGCAATCGGCCACGCGATCCACGACGGCGCGCGCGCGGCCATCCACGCAATCGTGATGAAAAACGGCGTGATCGCCCATTGCAGCGCCTGCGCCACGGCTTTCACGAGGTTCTCGCTTGCCTGCTCGTTGGAGTGACTCGCTGCGACATACACGGTGATCGCCTCGTGCACGCAGACGGCGACGATCGCAAAGCTCAACGCCTCGCACGCGGCGAAAGCGGGAGATTTCTCGGCGGGCTCGTGCGCGTCGGACAGACCGCGCAAGCGCTCCAGCACCGGCTCGACGAAGAACGCGAGAATCGCGCCGATCAGGAGCGCGGCGGCGGCATCGGTCAGCGAAAAATGGCCGAAGAGCGAAAACAGCCCTTGCCACAGAAATTCGGGCGCGGCCGCGCACACGGCCACCCAAAGCGCGAAGAAGAACCCGTTCGAAGCACTTCTGAGCGGCATGGCCACCTCGATGCGTTTTTATTGTTCCGGCGGCGACGCATCCTTCACGCGCTCGATCAATGTCGCGCGCACGCGCTCGCGCAGGTCGGCGGGCATCGAAAAGCATTCGTAGGCGAGCGCCTGCGCAACGGTCACGATCCGCAGTTCTTCGTAGCGGCGTCCGCTTTCGATCATCGCTTCGAAGGCGTTGGCGCGCTCGTTGATTTCGATCGGATCGGCATCGACGAGCAGGACGGCGTGGGCAAGCACCGCATAGAGCGGCTGGGCCTTGTCGTCGTGCGGCACGCGCCGCCAGTACTGCGCGGTGCCCGCGATCTTGCGGGCGTCGTCGCCGGGGCCCCAGGCGAGATTGAAGCGGCCGTCGCAGAAAGAACCTTCGACCGCCTGCCAGTGCGTCAGCACGCCGAGCGAGCTGAGGGCATCGGCGAGAATCCGGCACAGATGCACGTAGACGGTTTCGGACAGCGCGCCCATCGGCGCGCGCACCGGATACGCGAGGCTCAGATTGAGCACGCCCGGACCCTGCGGAACGAGACCGCCGCCGGACAGACGCAGCCACACGGGACAGCCGCGCGCAGCAAAAGCCTCGCGCGCGTCGGCGAGCGCCGCGTAACGCTGATAGCTGCGCGGCACGACGAGCGATGCAGGCGCGTCCCAGACATGCGCGACGGCATCGCCCGCGGCCGCGCGCGCGAGGAGCGCTTCTTCGGCTTGCAGCGGATCGTGCGGATCGCCGGAAAGCGCGGCGGGATCGATCAGTTGGAAGGGCATGGCATCGAAGGAATGACGCGCCGACGCAGACGCGATCCCGACATGGTAGTCAAGAACGCGCGGGCGCGCCGCGACGGTGTCCTGCTCCGCCGCGGCGCGCGCCGGGCGATCAGCCGCCCTTGCCTACGTGCTCCTTCAACAACGCGTTGACTTCGTTGGCCTTCTCCATCTGACTCATGTGCCCGGCGTCGTCGAACACGCGAACGGTCGCGCCTTCCGGTGCATGCTTCGCGTGCGCGGCGGGAATGATCTGGTCCTTTTCGCCCCAGATCACGAGCACCGGCTTGCCCGACGCAGCCAGCTTGCCGCCCGGCAGCGCGCTCTGCTTTCCGCCCGCGAACAAGCCGCCGTTGAGCGATGTCAGCGCGTCGCTGACGCCGTCGAGCCGCTTGTACTTCAGGAGATCGTCGAGCATCTGGCGGCTGACGAGTTCGGGATTCGCGAACAGCAGTTCGACCACCGGTTTCAGCTCGCGACGCGATTCGGCCGTGACGAAGCCTTCGGTGTACGCATTGTTCACTTCATCGCCGAAGCCGGCAGGCGATATGAGCGACACGGACTGCACGCGCGACGGCTGGTCGACGGCCATCTGCGCCGCGATGCCGCCGCCCATCGAATGGCCGACGAGATGCGCCGCTTCCAGACCCACGGCGTCCATGAACTTGCCGACGAACGCGGCCAGCGCTGCCAGAGACGTTCCAGGCACTTTAGGCGTCGATTGTCCGTGGCCCGGCAGATCCAGCGCGAATACGCGGTTCCTTTCGGCGAGCGCATCGAGGTTGAACAGCCAGTTGTCGAGATCGCCGCCGAAGCCGTGGATGAACAACACCGCGGGCCGGCTCGCATCGTCGCCGCCGCGCGAGGCGTAGCGCACGCGGATGCCATCGACATCGACGAAGTGATACGCCGCCGCTTCCTCGCCCGCTTCCTCATCTTCGGCGGGCGTGACGTAGGACGAAACGTACGCGTCGATATCGGCGTCGCTCACGTCGGACGGCGCGAGCACGCCGAGCAGCGCCTTGACCGGCAGCGTATCGCCCGCCGACGCGACCCGCCGACGCAGCAAACCCGCGTCGGGCGCTTCGACGGCGTTGGCGATCTTGTCGGTTTCGACATCGAGGATCGGCATGCCGACGGTAATCTCCGTGCCCTCCTCCACGAGCCATTCGTTGACCGTGCCTTCCTTCATCGACAAGCCCCATTTGGGCATCACGATCGGTGTGATTGCGGCCATCAGTGCTTTCCTCCCTTCATGGTTTTTCGTGCGGCGTCGGCGATCTGCGCGGCGCTCGGTATGTAAAGATCTTCGAGCGTCGGCGAGAACGGCACCGGCGTATGCGGTGCGCAGACCATCTGGATGCCCGCTTTCAGCGCGCCGAACGCCTGCTGCGCGACCTGCGCTGAAATATCCGTGGCGATATTGCAGCGTGGGTTCGCCTCATCGACGACGACGAGCCTGCCCGTGTTCTCGACCGTCTCCAGCACCGTATCGAGATCGAGCGGCGACAGCGTGCGCAGATCGACGACTTCCGCTTCGATGCCTTCCTTCGCGAGCGTCGCGGCGGCCTCCAGCGCGCGATGCACCATCAAGCCGTACGTGACGATCGACACGTCCTTGCCGTCGCGCACGACGTTCGCTTCGCCGAACGGAATCGCATACGAGTTCTCGGGCACTTCGCCTTCGAAGCCGTAGAGATTCTTGTGCTCGCAGAAAATGACCGGATCGTTGTCGCGGATCGCCTGAATCAGCAATCCCTTCGTGTCGTAGGGCGTCGACGGGCACACGACCTTCAGCCCCGGAATGTGCGTGAACAGCGAGGTCAGCATCTGGCTATGCTGCGCGGCCGCGCGAAAGCCCGCGCCGACCATCGCGCGGATCACGACGGGCGTTTCCGCCTTGCCGCCGAACATGTAGCGGAACTTCGCCGCCTGATTGAAGATCTGGTCGAAACACACGCCCATGAAGTCGATGAACATCAGCTCCGCGACCGGACGCATGCCGCACGCCGCCGCGCCGATCGCCGCGCCCACGTATGCCGATTCCGAGAGCGGCGTATCCAGAAGGCGATCGCCGTGCTTCGCGTACAGACCTTTGGTGACGCCGAGCACGCCGCCCCACGCGTCTTTCTCGCCGTCCGCGCCTGCGCCGCCGACGATGTCCTCACCCAGCACGATCACACTCGGATCGCGCGTCATTTCCTGATCGATGGCTTCGTTGATCGCCATCTTCATGCTCAGTTTGCGGGCCATGGTGTTTGTCTCCTCGAATCAATATTTGACGTAGACATCGGTGAGCAGATCGGCGGCGGTCGGCAAAGGGGCGTCCTTCGCTTCCTGCACCGCGCGGTCGATCAGCGCGGCGACCTCCTTGTCGATCGCGTCGAGTTCTCCCGGGGAGATCACGTCGGCTTGCGTGACGGCGGCCGCGAACTTCTTCAGGCAATCCTTGTTCGAGCGGATATCGTCGATTTCGCCGGGCGCGCGGTACGTCTGCGCGTCGCCTTCGAAGTGACCGTAGAAGCGGATCATCTTGCATTCGAGCAGCGCCGGCCCGCCGCCTTCGCGCGCGCGTTTGATGACCTCGCCCGCCGCTTCGTACACCGCGAAGAAATCGGTGCCGTCGACGGTCACGCCCGGAATGCCGAAGCCCGCCGCGCGATCGACGTAGCTATCGACGGCCGTGCCGTAGTCACGCGCGGTCGATTCGGCATAGCCGTTGTTCTCGATCACGAAGATCACCGGCAGGTTCCACACGGCCGCGAGATTCAGGCTTTCGAGAAACGTGCCCTGGTTCGACGCGCCATCGCCCGCGAACGTGATGCCGACTTCGCCCTTGCCGCGAAACTTCGCCGCGAGCGCCGCGCCGCAGATCAGCGGCGCGCCCGCGCCGAGAATGCCGTTCGCGCCCATCATCCCTTTCGACAGATCGGCGATATGCATCGAGCCGCCCTTGCCGTTGCACGAGCCGCCTTTCTTGCCGTAGATCTCCTTCATCATCGCGACCGGATCGACGCCTTTCGCGATGCAGTGTCCATGTCCACGATGCGTGCTCGCGATGCGGTCGCCATCGTTCAGATGCGTCATGATGCCGACGCCCGCCGCCTCCTCGCCCGCGTACAGGTGCACGAAGCCGGGAATGTCCCCGCGTCCGAAATCGACGTGCAGGCGCTCTTCGAAATCGCGGATCGTGCGCATCTTGCGATACGCGCTCAGCAGTTCGTCCTTGGAGAGCGGCAAGCCGCCCGCATGTTGCGTCGCTGTCATCTCTGTCTCCTTTGATGTCTTCCGTGGGTTGGCCTAGCGGGTGTGGCTGCTGGACTGACGCATCAGCCCGGACGCCGCCGCGTAACGCATGCACGCGGCGACATCGATGCTGCGAAAAGCGCTTTCCCTGAGCGTGACGCTCACTTCGTCGCCGGGTCCGAAGGCGAGCTCGCGTTCGCCGTCGAGCGCGACGATGCCGCTCTTCTGCTTCACGCGATGCGGCACGCCGTCGGCGAGGCGCGTCCAGTTCGCGATCGGCACGGGTTCGACGAGGCCGGGCGCGATCGGCGCGTGCAGTTCGAATTCGCAGTCGCCTGGTCTGCCGAGCTCGATCGCGAGTCCGCCCTTGTCGTGCCGCCCGAGCGGTTCGAGCAGACCGGCGATCGCCGACATGCCGATCGCCTGCGGATCGGCGTAAGAGACGTAGACGGCGGCGAGCGTGTCGATCTTCCACAGCGCCCGCGCGCCGATGAAATGCTCGTGCGAAATCACGGCATCGACGAGCGCGATGTCGCGGCGCACGCTGCCTTTCGCATCGCGAATTTCGATGTCGAGCAGCTTGTTCGACGCGAGCGCTTGGCGCGCGGGGACGCGGCCCGTTGCGTAGAGCCCCGTCGCAAGTCCGGAGATGGTCGGCTCCCGCATTTCCGGATAGGCGTTGTTCGTGCCCGTCGACAAGCCTGCGATCGGCACCTGGCCGCACTCGCGCACGACCGCGCGATGCGTGCCGTCGCCGCCGAGCACGATGAGCGCATCGGCGCCGGCGTCGTGCATCATGCGCGCGGCGCGAAACGTGTCGTCGACGCGCGCGGTCACGGGCATGTCGAGGAATTCGACGTGAGCGAGCGCGGCGTCCGGACCTTGCTTGCGCGAAAGATGCCGTTGGAGCATGACCTTGAGACCTTCGCGGTCCGGCATCATCAGCACGCGCGAAGCGCCGCACGACGCGAGCGACGACAGCAGCCGCAACACGATATTCACGCGATCCGCGAGCTGCAGGCTGTTCGCATTCGCGATGACGCGCCGGATGTCCCGCGCCGAAACAGGATTGGCGATGATGCCGACGAGCGGTGCCGCGCTGTCACGCATGCCAGTGTCTCCGTTGTGTGTTTTGTGCGGCGGATAAAGGCAAGCGCCATGCCAATCTGAAGACGGCTTTCGCGCGCGAAAAAGCGAGGGATTACCCGCGGAAATCGGGCGCTTTGGAGGGTGTACGGGGCGCCGCCGTGACAGGTGTCACAGCGGCAGGTGTATCGGCGGGAGTACAGGCGTATCGCGCGTTAGTGGCCCGCGTCGCGCTGATTCGGCGACTTGATGCCGTAGCGCGCCATGCGCCGGTAAAGCGTCATGCGGCTCACGCCGATCTGCCGCGCGACCGCGCTCAGATTCCAGCTCGCCGCGCGCAGATACTGCATCAGCAGCATGCCTTCGGGCGGCAGCCGATGCGGATCGAAATCCTCGACGACGGCGCGCGCCGGCTCGGCTTCGACTGGCGTCGGCGCGCCGTCGAATCCTTCCGGCAGATCATCGACATCGATCGAACCGTTCGCGCACACCGCGCGCGCATAGCGCAGCACGTTGCAAAGCTCGCGCAGATTGCCCGGCCACTCATGCCGATGCAGCCGTTCACGCGCCGCCGGCGTCAGCGTGACCGCGCCTTCGAGCAGCTTGTCGACGAGCCAGTCGAGATCGCTTCGTTCGCGCAGCGGCGGCAGCGTGAAGCGCGCGCCGTTCAGGCGATAGTAGAGATCCTCGCGGAAGCGTCCGTCGTGCATGAGCGCGTCGAGCGAATGATGGGTGGCGGAAATCACGCGCACATCGACCGATACGGGCCGCGACGCGCCGATCGCGAGCACTTCGCCTTCGGCCAGTACGCGCAGCAGCCGCGATTGCAACTCGCGCGGCATGTCGCCGATTTCATCGAGAAAGAGCGTGCCGCCGTCCGCTTCCTGAATGAGCCCGCGCTTGCCCTTCGCGCCCGCGCCCGAAAAGCTGTTCGGCAGATGCCCGAACAATTCGCTTTCGATGAGCGTCTCCGGAATCGCCGCGCAATTCACCGCGACGAACGGCCCCGCGCGCCGCGCGCTCGCGCGATGCAGCGCCTTCGCGAAAAACTCCTTGCCGCTGCCGGTTTCGCCATTGACGAGCAGGTTGATCGGCGAATCGACGAGCTTCGCGGCGCGTTCCAGTTGACGCCTGAGCGCGGCATCGCCACCGCACAGCGCGGCGAGCGGCGCGGGCACTTCCACGCTGCGCGCCGCAGTCGCGTTGGTCGACGGCGTGACGCACGGCGCGGGCGGCATCACGCTCAGATAAAGCAGCGCGCCGGATTTTGCGAGCGGCACCGCGCGCAATTCGCTCGGGCGCGAATAGACGAAGCGGCCCAGCTCTTCGATGCGCGCGTCGAAAAGCGTATCGAACGGCACGCCGATCAGCGACGTCGCCCTTTCTCCCGGCGCGACCGGACGGCCGATTTCGGCGGCGAGCATCGTATGCGCGCGGCGATTGTGTCCGACGATGCGTCCGCTCGCATCGAGCGCGATCAGATATTCGGGGTTCACATCGACGAATTCCGGCGCGGTGTTCAGCTTCAGAATCCAGTCCTGCCGATGCGTGCGCAGAAAATTCGCGTTCTCGATGTGCCCCGCGTAAATCCGCACGAGTTGCAGCGCGAGATTCTGGCTGTCGCGCGCTTGCGGCGACACGAGCGCGGAAATGTCCAGGATCGCGGAAAGCGCGCCGCGCGAATCGTAGAGCGGCGCGGCGGTGCACGTGAGCGGAATGTGCGTGGCGTCGAAATGATCGATCTGATGGACGGTGAGCGCCTGCCCCGTCGTGAGCGCGGTGCCGACCGCGCAGGTGCCCGCGCCCGCTTCGCTCCACTCCGCGCCGAGATAGAGACCCGCGCGGCGCAGCGAGGAATCGGTGTTCGCATCGCCGATGTAATCGACGGTCACGCCGAGCGCATCGGTGAGCAGCACGACATAACCCATGCCCGCGACCTGCTCGTACAAGGCTTCGAGACCGTGACGCGCGATGCGCGCGAAGTCGTCGATGCGCTGCTGATGCTCGCGCAGGCGCGTCTGCGGCAGGATGCGCGCTTCCTGCATGCGCGACGGATCGAGTCCGTACTGATGCACGCAACGCCGCCATGAAGACTGAATGATGCCGTCGTGCGCTCGCGCCGTACCGAGCGCGTCCGCCCGCGTGGTCGCCGCGACGACTGCCTCGATGTGCTCGCGTTGCCGCATGTCCATCGTGCTCTCCTTGGCGTTCTCGTGCCGCCCGCACGCGGAATTCACCGATTCGCACGAGCGTGTCTCAGGCCATATGATGCTCGAATCGGCAGAACGCGTCATGCGGCGATAGCGCTGCGCCGCAACATATACGACCGCTGATACATCGGCGCATCAGAACGAAAATCAGGAGACAGCGGATGGCGAAGATCGCTTACGAAGACTTCGAGCGACAGATCGTGCAGCATCACCTCATCAAGGGCAACGTGTACGAGAACGGCGCGGCGCTCGTCGAGCGCGCGAACAGGTGGATTGCCGAGAACGACGTCGACGTGCTGAACGTCGAGAGCCTCTCGACGTTCGGCGCCGGCGACGATACCAGCGTGAGCCATTGGTACTCGGGCATTCGCGTCTGGTATCGGATCGCGTAGAAGAAGAATCAGCCGCGGCCGACGAACGGCATCTTGGTGGCCATCACGGTGTGGAACAGCACGTTGGCTTCGAGCGGCAGGTTCGCCATGTAGAGCACCGACTGGCCGACGATCTTCACGTCCATCATCGGTTCGATGGCGATCTCGCCGTTCGCTTGCGGCACGCCCTTCGACATGCGCTCCGACAGCTCGGTGAAAGCATTGCCGACATCGATCTGACCGACCGCGATGTCGTACTTGCGGCCATCGAGCGATGCGGTCTTCGTGAGACCTTGCACCGCGTGCTTCGTCGCCGTGTAGGCCGCCGAATTGGGGCGCGGCGCACTCGCGGAAATCGAACCGTTATTGATGATGCGGCCGCCCGTGGGCGTTTGCGCCTTCATCGTGCGGAACGCTTGCTGCAGGCAATAGAACATGCCGTTCAGATTGATATCGACGACGTTCTTCCATTGCTCGGGCGTCCAGTCCTCGAACGGTCCCGGCGGATTCGTCACGCCAGCGTTGTTGAACAGCAGATCGACGCGGCCGAAGCGCTCGACCGCCGCCTTGAAGAGCTTCTCGACCGATTGCGGATCGGAGACGTCGGTCGGCACGGCGAGCGCGCGCTCCGCTGCATTCGATTCGCCGATCACCGCGTCGAGCGGCGCGGGACGTCTTCCGGCAAGCACGACCGACCAGCCGTCGCCGAGCAAGGCCAGCGCCGCCGCACGGCCGATCCCGCTTCCCGCTCCGGTGACGATGGCGATTCGTTGAGACTGCTTGGCTGCGTCAGACATGTCGGCGTTCTCCTGTTGTCGGGCGCGCGACACTTTGCGCGCGCTTTTGGGGAGAACATTATCGACGATGATTCAGCGATTCCGCGACGCTTCCGTCGTAACGGCGCCGGCCGTCGTCTTGCTCGCGCCGCTGCCGTCGCAGAAGACGGCGGTCATCATCATCGGCACGACCTGTTTGACGACCGCCGTGCTGCCCGATTCGCGCACCTTCGCCTCGACCGTTTCCGACGCGGCGAGCACCACGACGCCATACGCGGAATCGTTGATCGGCTGGCCGCTGCCGCGCTTGAACATGTCGTCGCCGTGCTCGTAGCCCAGCACGGCATACACGCGAAAGCCGTAAGCGGTGAGCTCGCTTCCCTGGGTCGGCTTGAACGCGTTGACCGAATTCGCCTCGACGCGCATGGGGCGCGCGTCGATGGATTTATCGGCGACGAGCGGTGCGATGAAGTTGTGCGCGCTGGACTTGCAGTCGAGCTGGCTTTCGAGAGACGTGGCGGTGCACAGGCTGGGCAGCAGTCCCCCGACCACGGCAGCGATTGCGGTAAGCGTTGCGAGAGGAGCGGTTTTCATGGCAGCGTAACCAACGGTTCGTAAGGCCGGCACGGATTCCCGGGCACCCGTGCCGATGCAATAACCGAGCCAGTGGACCGGCCCGCACGTCGCGTTCGCGCTGCACATTTCCCGCAAGGGCTTGGTTTCTTCGTTGTTCGTTGACTTCTTGACCTTCGCGCTGCGCGCAATCCTCGTATCGATGCTGCGATTCCTACAATCGCTTTTGTAGTCGAGGCAAGAACAGATTCCGCGTTTCGACATACGTCGTCTGTACGAGATCCCTCAATCTTTTCCTGTCGATGCGGCGAGCGGATGACAGCGCGCGCGATGGTGTCTTCGACGCAGGAAAGCCGCGAAATCGTTATATTCGGCGCTTCGACCTTCGAGGACTCTAAATGACCGCGCTTGCCGATTTCCCCATCACCCGCAAATGGCCCGCTCAGCATCCCGAGCGCATTCAGCTCTATTCGCTGCCGACCCCCAATGGCGTGAAAGTCTCGATCATGCTCGAGGAAACCGGCCTGCCTTACGAGCCGCATCTCGTGCGCTTCGACAAGAACGATCAGATGTCGGACGAGTTCCTGTCGCTCAATCCGAACAACAAAATTCCCGCGATCATCGATCCGGACGGACCGAACGGCGAGCCGATGCCGCTCTTCGAATCCGGTGCGATTCTTGTCTATCTCGCGGCGAAGAGCGGCCAGTTGATGCCCGACGATGTGGCGAAGCGCTACGAAACGCTGCAATGGCTGATGTTCCAGATGGGCGGCGTCGGCCCGATGTTCGGGCAGGTCGGCTTCTTTCACAAGTTCGCGGGCAAGGATTACGAGGATAAGCGTCCGCGTGCGCGCTACGTCGCCGAATCGAAGCGGCTTCTTGGTGTCCTCGACAAGCGGCTCGAAGGTCGCGACTGGATCATGGGCGACGAGTACAGCATCGCGGATATCTCCACGTTTCCGTGGGTGCGCAATCTGATCGGCTTTTACGAAGCGCGCGAGCTGGTGGATTTTCACGAGTTCAAGAACGTCGAGCGCGTGCTCGACGCGTTTCTCGCGCGGCCTGCGGTGAAGCGCGGACTGGAGATTCCGAAGCGCGATTGATTGCGGGGCATCGGTCGCTTTCGTTGGGAACGCGCACGCAAAGGTTTGCGGCGCGTGACCGCGGCGCTTGTCACACAAACGTCTTCGACAATCGGTAGATTGCGCTCTCCACAAAAGTCCGATGATTGGCCGCTGCGCGCCTCCGGACTTCTCCGCGCACGTTTCTCCTCTACCGAAAATGTCAATGTTCACCGTCAAGGCGCGCCTCGCGATCGTCACGGGCGCGGTCGCCGCCGTGCTCGTTGCGGTCGGCAGCGTCGGATTATTCGGCGTCCAGCAAGGCAATGCCGCGCTACGCCACGTCTTCGAAGGGCGCGTGCAAGCCCTGCAGACCATTTCCACGATCGACGAACTCATCACGCAAAGCCAGTTCGCGATCAGCGACGCCGTGCTCGATCCATCGGCGCAAAAGACGCAAGCCGTGGTCGCATCGACGCAGCAGCGCGTCGCAAATATCGATGCCCTGCTCGGCCGCTATCTGCGCTATCCGCTCGATTCGACCGAAGCGCCGCTCGCAAGGCGCCTCGCCGCCGACTGGGCGACACTGCGCGACAAAGGCTTTCGTCCGTCGACGGATCTGCTCGCCGCCAACAATTTGGCCGAAGCACAGTGGATCGTCACGCAGCAGATCGAGCCGCAAGCGAAGCGCGTCAAGAAGGAAAGCACCGATCTGCGCGCGTTTCAGCTCACCGCCGCACAGCAGGAATACGACGACGCGCAACGCGTGAGCCGCATCGTGCAATGGAGCGTGGGCGCGTGCATCGGGGCGGGCGTGGCGCTCGTCGGCTGGCTCTGCTTTTCGTTGGCGCGCTCGCTCATGCGCCAGCTCGGCGGCGAACCGGAACTCGCGGCAAGCGTGGCGCGGCGCGTCTCGCAAGGCGATCTGCTGACCGATGTGCCCGTCGCGCGCGGCGACACGCAAAGCGTGATGTACGCGATGAGCCTGATGCGCAGCCAGCTCGCGTCGATGGTCGGCGACATCAAGCGCTCGACGCAGACCATCGGCGTCGCGGCGGCGGACATCACCGAGGGCAACCACGCGCTGTCCGCGCGCACCGAGGAACATGCGGCGAGCTTGCAGCAGACGTCGGCGAGCATGGAGCAGATCGCATCCACCGTTCGCGCGAACGCCGAGCACGCGAATCGCGCGCGCGAGTTGGCGAGGGAAGCGTCTGGGCGCGCGAAGGATGGCGAACGCGCCGTCGCCGATGCAATCGCGCGCATGATGGATTTGTCGTCGCGTTCGGCGCAGATCCGGCAGATTACGAGCGTGATCGAATCCATCGCGTTTCAGACGAATCTGCTCGCGCTGAACGCGGCGGTCGAAGCGGCGCGAGCCGGGTCGCTCGGACGTGGCTTTGCTGTCGTCGCCGAGGAAGTTCGCGCGCTCGCGCGACGCTCGTCGGCCGCGGCGAAGGAAATCTCGCAATTGACCCGCGAAGTGAATGCGCACGTCGAATCGAGCGGCTCGACGGTCATGCGCGCGGGCGCGACGCTCGCCGATCTGCTCGCTTCCGTCGACGCCGTGTCGATGCTCGTCGAAGCGATCGCGACGGCTTCGCGCGAGCAAAGCAGCGGCATCGACGAAGTGAACGACGCGGTATCGCAGATGGATCGTTTGATGCAGAAGAATGCCGCCCTCGTGAACGAAGCGGCGACGGCCGCGCACGCGCTCGACGCGCAGGCGCGCGAACTCGGGCAAACCGTCCAGGCATTCCGCATTTAGGCTTTTTTGACGCGGCCGGCGCGAATTTTTTTACCGGTTCAGAATGGGAGACGAAGCAACGCGCGAATTTCGTACGCCGGGTCAAATGCGTTACGCATCAACACGTTGGCCCGGCGATGCTCAGGATATCCACAATCTTGCCCACCGATTCTGTGGACAAGCATTCGTCCGTTCCAGCCGTCACGAGTTCGCCGAACGCATGATTTGTCAATGCGAATCTGACGATGGTGACGCCAATGGATGCCCTCCTCTACCCTTCTCGACGCCGCGCCCGGCGCCTTTCGCTGGCTGCGGCTGCCGGCATGATCTGCATGGCGGCTCACGCGCAAACGCAATGCCCCGGCTACGTCGAAACCGACGCCGGCAGCGCGTTCGATATCGCGTCGATGATTCGCGACGCCGGCTCGCCGCAATCCGCGCTCGACAAGCTGCGTAACGCGGTGGCGAAAGTGAACGCCGGCGGCGGATGCTCGATCTTTCGCGACCGCCTCGCCTGCGAGGAAACGCTCACGCTCGCAAACAAGGCGATCGTCGCGTTGCAGGCGTGCGCGTCGTCAAGGATGCCTAAAGGCACGACGCACGGCTGATGTCATCGCGCAAATAAAAAAGCGCGTGCCGCCATTTCTGGCGGCACGCGCTTCAGAGTTCGCCCGAACGTCAGTCCAGGCGGCCCGCAGGATCAGCGATCCAGGAACGGACGCAGCTTGTCGGCGCGGCTCGGATGCATGAGCTTGCGCATCGCCTTGCTCTCGATCTGGCGAATGCGCTCGCGCGTCACATCGAACTGCTTACCCAGTTCTTCGAGCGTATAGTCCGAAGCCGTGTCGATGCCAAAGCGCATGCGCAGCACCTTCGCCTCGCGCGGCGACAGCGCGTTGAGCGCATCGTCGATCGCGGCGCGCATGTTCGCGTGCACGGCGGCCTCTGCCGGGGAAGCAGCGCCCTGATCTTCGATCATGTCGCCAAGCGTTGCATCGGCATCTTCGCCGACCGGCGTTTCCAGCGACACCGGTTGCTTCGCGATCTTGAGAATGCCGCGGATCTTCTCTTCCGGCATTTCCATGCGCTCGGCCAGCACCGACGGATGCGCTTCCAGGCCCGTCTGCTGCAAGATCTCGCGCGAGATGCGGTTCAGCTTGTTGATCGTTTCGATCATGTGCACCGGCACGCGGATCGTGCGCGCCTGATCGGCGAGCGAACGCGTCACGGCCTGACGAACCCACCACGTCGCATACGTCGAGAACTTCCAGCCACGGCGATATTCGAACTTGTCCACCGCCTTCATCAGACCGATGTTGCCTTCCTGAATCAGATCCAGGAACTGCATGCCGCGATTGACGTACTTCTTCGCAATCGAGATGACGAGACGCAGGTTCGCTTCGATCATCTCGCGCTTGGCCTGACGCATCTTCAATTCGGCAGCCGTCATCTGACGGTTGATCTTCTTCAGTTGCTGCAGCGGCATCTCGACGACGCCTTCGATGTCGATGAGCTTCTGCTGCTCTGCCTGAATCGCCGGCAGGCTGCGCTCGAGCGACGCGCCGTATTGCTTCGAAGCCGCCGACGCACGTGCCGTCCATTCGAGATCGGTCTCGTGACCGACGAACGATTCGACGAACTTGTCGCGCGGCATGCCGCAACGATCCACCGCGATCTGCAACACGCGACGTTCGATGTCACGCACCTGCGCGACCTGCTGCTGAACGTTCGCGCACAGGCGGTCGATGGTCTTCGCCGTGAAGCGGATCGAACCGAGCTCGCGCTGGATTTCGGCTCGAGCCTTTTCGACAGCCTTCGCCGCAGCGGCACCCGAACCCTTAGGACTGCTCGCCTGTTCCGCCAGCTCGCGCACGCGTGCGAAGATCTCCAGACAGTCGGCCTTCAGTTGCTTCAGACGCGCTTCGTTCGATGCAGCGGAATCGCCAGCGCCATCGAGATCGTCGTCGTCGTCTTCGTCGCTGTCGGATTCGTCGGTATCCGTATCGATTTCGGCGGAGTCGGTCGTATCGGAAGCCGACATGTCTTCATCTGCCGTGTCCTCTTCCTTCAGGCCATCGACCAGTTCGTCGATCTTCAGCTCGCCCGATTCGACTTGCGCCGCGTCCGCGAGAATCGTCGCGACCGTCGACGGGCACGCCGCGATCGCCTGAATCATCTCGTGCAGCCCGTCTTCGATGCGCTTCGCAATCGCGATTTCGCCGGCGCGCGTGAGCAGCTCGGTCGCGCCCATTTCACGCATGTACATGCGAACCGGGTCGGTCGTGCGGCCGAATTCGGAATCGACGGTCGACAGCGCGTTTTCCGCTTCTTCGTCCGATTGCTCGTCCGTCACCACGCTTGGGGCGTTGTCGCTCAGCAGCAGCGTTTCGGCGTCCGGCGCCTGCTCGTAGACCGCGACACCCATATCGTGGAACGTGCTGACGACGGTTTCCATCGCCGCCGTTTCAGCGAAGTTATCCGGAAGGTGGTCGTTGATCTCGGCGTGCGTGAGATAGCCGCGCTCCTTGCCCAACTGGATGAGCGCGCGCATCTGACGCTGACGCTCTTCATTTTGTTCGGCGGTCATCGCGACATCGGGCTGTATCGTGCCGGCCTGGCCCTTCCCTTTGTTCGCCCGCCGGCCCGGTGCCTTGCGCGCCGGCGCGACGATATCCAGCTCCGAATCTTCCCGATCAAAACTTGCCATACTTTCTCCTCGACAGGTTTGCTCGGCGACGACAGATCCCCGGGAGCGAGCGTAACGGCTCGCGATGATTTCGATGACAGCTTCGACCACGGACGGCTTGCTGAAAATCGCATCGAGCAAAGCACGCAAACCGCATCCAGACGCGGTGTTTGCGTTTTCCAATCGCCCATTCAGGCGCAACCTTAGAGTATATCAGCTTTTGCTGCGACGCAGCAGCCTAATTCAAAAAAGTTTCCGGGCGCGGTCTCACGTCGATTCATCTGATGTTTTGGCCGCCCGTTCAGCACGAACTCGTACCCGGTGAATCGCGAAAATTGGTTGATGGCGCCGCACGGAGCACCGCCTGCAAAAGCGAACTCAAAGGGGCGATAGCGGACTTGTCCTTCAGCATTGGTCGCGCCACGTCCCTTGGTTTCGCAGATGGGGTCCCGCCCACGCTCTTCAAGCGGAGAAGCGCTTTGATGTCGCTCAGGCGCGCTTCGGATGCGCGCTGGAGGTCGATCGGGCCTGCGGCTAGAGGCGTCGGGAAATCGACGTGAGAGCCGAAGCGATCTTTGTCGTCGAGCAGGATGTGACCTGCCTCAAAGGCCGCAACGAAATCTTTCTGCCATGTGCCCGCATGGACGCGCGGATGCGGCTCGTCGCGATGGCAGATGACGATGGAACGGGCGTCGTCGGAGACGCGGTAGCGGCGCAAGCCGTCACGGCTGACGAATGACCGGCCGGCCAAACCGCCTACAACTTCATCTGTGCGCGCAGAAGTCGTTCGCTCGATTTGCTGCTGCACGTGGGCTTCGCGCTGGCTTCGCGCCCGATAGGCGAAGTCGACCGGGACTCGCAGAAGGGTGCGAAGGTAGCTGATCGGATGCGTTGCGCGTTGCAAGGGTGCCCAACTTGCTTCGACGACATCGGAGAGAAGCTTGCCGTGGGCTTTCGCTTCTCGCATCAGTTTGAAGATCAGGAATTCACGAAATCCCAGAGGCACGAGGCGTTGGAGATCGGCGGGAAGTCGTCCTGGTTGTCTCTTTTGAGTATTAGGGAGTAGATCCTTATATATAGCACCGTCTGCCACGGTGACAGACGGATGGCCGTCAGAAAACCCGGCTTGGGCGTCTGACGCGCTCTCCCGATGTTGAGCCGGCTTCGTAGTGGTCGCATCGGCTACGTCAACGAGTCCGAGCAAAGCGGCTGCCTTCTGCGTCAGGTGGATATATGCGCGACCAAACAGGCCGGCAGCGCCATAGCGGGTCTGAGGCGGCCGGATGATAAACCCGGCGCCCTCGAGGTCGTCCATGCTGCGATAGAAGGTCCGCATGGATTGCTGGGCCCGGCCCGTGAGCAGTTCGCGCCGCGCGAAGATGGGTGCGAACGGACGAGATGCGTCGACTGTGCGGGCCAAGGCGGCGAGCAGGGCACGCGCGCGTGCAGGCAGCGCCTTCGTGTGCGTGGCTCGATGAGCGGCCCGGAAAATGACCCAAGGCAGATTCGAACGATCACAAGCGTACTCATCGAGAGCTTCTTGATCGGCTACCGCTGAAGACGGTTCAGAGTTTTTTAGGCGAGAAAGAGCCTCGCCTGCAACGGAAAGTTGCGCGATACGCATGTCAAGTACGTCCATTTCGAAAAATGGAAGACAAATGCTTGACTGCTAATCGCGTTCCGCTAAACTTCGAGTTGCGTACTCGTGACCCGATTGGCGTCGGGAAGCGGACCGGGCGATAAGCAGTTAAGCCCGATATTCAAAAGCCTTCGGTTGGCGCCGAAGGCTTTTGTCTTTGTGGAACTTGTTCGTTACATAGCACCCTCAGGTTTGCTACTACGCTAACTCTTTGATTTGAAAAGAGGTTCTACTAGGTTCAGTGTCAACGACTTTCCGGTTCTCGTTAAGTCATTGATTTAAAAGAAAACTCTAGTAGAGCCTCAGTCTTGCTCCGATTCACTTAGTGTCTTGTTGATGAAGTCAGCAATGCGCTGTCCCCATTGCTCTGCGTCGCCCGCGTCCTTCTCGAAGAAACGAACTCCCACCACACCATTTCGCGTGGACACTTCGCAGACCTTCCTGCGCCCCGCTCGGACCACTGTTGCGCTTGGAATCACTGCGCGCGGCTTTTCCGCGACGAGGGCGACCGCCTTGTCCTGCGTAAAATTCTCGTCTTCGACCAACCGTCGGACGGCTTCGACGACCTTTTCCGCCTTGCCGGCTTCTGTTAGCGCCGCGAGCTTTTGCGCGGCATTGCTGCCGAGTCGCTCTGGCTTTTCGGCGAGTGCGGCTTTGGCTGCCTCTGGAAGGGCGTCGAATGAGAAGATTCGCGTGACGTGACTCTTGCTCAATCCGGCGCTTTCAGAAATTTCCGTGCGCGAGAGTCCGCTCAATTCCTGCAATCGTTTGAAGTTCCAATACTTCTCGAAATCCGTAAGCGATGGCGATAGCAGGTTCGAGAAGAACGCCGCGAACTCGATTTCCCCTTCTTCGATCGACGCAACGTTGGCGCGTATCGTCGATCGTCCGAGTTCCCGGTATGCAGCGACGCGGTTATGTCCCGCAACGATCTCGTAACGAGCATCCGGCAAAGCGCGCACCAGAATAGGCGTGGCGAGCGCGTGTTGTGCGAGATTGCTCTTCAACTCCTGGAACTGCTCGGCCGTGAGTTTGCGACGCCGTCCGCTGACTTCCACGAGCGCATCGAGCGGCACTTCGAGCGCCGCTCGTTCCTCGAGTTGCGACTCAAGTTCTTTGATGCGCGCCTGCGCCGTATTGATGCGATGCTGCGCATCCATCAACCGACCGGGAGACGTGCGCGGTTCCGTGCTGACTGGACGCGCTTGCGTTCCTTCTGTGGGCTTACTGCCGATGTTCGCTGTCTTGGCGAGGAGTCTGTCCCCGATGCCCATTTAATCCTCCGTCTGATTCCACGCGCGGGCGAACTGCGCGTCGAGATGCTCGGCGAGCCGGTCGAGCGGCTCTTTGAATCGGTTGTAAGCGGCCGTACTGCCGTCCGGCTTCGACAAGTCATATACCGTCGACAATTGCGCCGACGCACCTTTTGGTACGGTCGACTCCGGAATCTCGAAAGGCAGGACGCGATCGCCGTATGCTTTCTGAAGCCAACCGCGCACAACACGCGACACGTCATCCGACTTGGCTTTGGTCAGAATCACGTTCACGAAGTCGAAGCGCTTTTGCTCGAGCACGCCCGGCAGCTTCTTGGCGATATCCGCAAAGAGATGCCAGAACTGTGTCGAGCTTGCGAAATCCAGCGCCTCGGGCGGGCAGGGCAGCAGAATCGCATCCGACGCGAGCAGCGCGTTGATGGTGAGATAGCTGAGCGCCGGAGGCGTGTCGATGACGACCGCGTCGTACTCTTCCGTCAGCGGCATGAGACCTTTGCGGACGATTTCCCAGAATTCGAACGTGCTGTCGTTCAGCACCTTGGCGGGAATCTCGAACTCCGCATCGAAGAGCGATGACGAAGCCGGGATGAGATCCAAGTTATGCCAGTACGTTTCCTGCACTGCATAGTGCAGCGTCTGCTGATCGCCGTAGATCAGCGGAAGAAGGGTCTGATCGTCCGAGATTTCGGCGTCGGGCGCCCAGCCGCATAGCTGTGTCGTCGTGCCCTGCGGATCGCAGTCGATGACCAGCACTCTGCGGCCGAGCAGCGTCAGGGCCTGTGCGGCCGAGACGGCGGTTGTGGTCTTGGCGACGCCACCTTTGAAGTTCGCGACAGTCACGATCCGCCCGCGCTTGCCTTCAGGCCGGCGGGGGCGTTCTTTCGTCGCGCGGATCCATGTGAGCGCTTCTTCGAGCGTGAATTCCTTGCTGCGGCCCGCGCCCTTGGACGTGCCCGCTGGCAGCTCGCCCTTGGTCGTCAGGTACTGGAACCGCTGCTTGTCGATGCCGCAGAGCGACGCGACCTGCGCGCTCGTGAATGTTGGTGCGCTTTTGCGCGGATACGGCTCCAACATTGCATCGCGGATCTGATTGAGAATGTCAGTGGCTTGGGCGGCCACCCCCAAGAGCGTTTCGATCGAAACGGATTGATCGACTTCGGGAAGCCGAGCGCTTAGCATGGAATTCGCAGTCACTGGCGGGCCTGGGTAAGCAAATAATTCTTCGGTTTGTGGAAAACAAGCTGCAAACCGAAGAATAAACGGCGAACCGGTAAACCTCAAGTAAACTCTGAAGTGCTTGATCGCCCGCAGCGGACATTTTTACAACGCTCGACGCTCGTGTAAACGCGAAATTAGGACCGATCCGAAGGTTTTCGCGTTGACGAGATGCCGCGAATCAACTTCTCGATGCCAAGGAAACGCCCCGCGTCTTCGTTTTCCAGATACAGAGCGGTGGTCGAAACATCGGAATGGCCGAGTCCGGCGCTGACCTCGCGCAGATCCGCGCCGTGTCCGAGCGCGTGCGTCGAATGTGTGTGGCGCAGCCAATGCGTGCTCGCGCGAGTCAGGTGCCTGCCAGCGCCGGGCGCATGAGATTCCATCAATGCGGCCGCGTTCGAGAAAATCGTCTTGAAAATTTTCCCGATGCCGTCGGGCGTCAATGACTGTCCGCCGCGCGCCTGCGCGAGTATTGGCGTGCCTTCGGCGCAATCCAACGGGCGCGGCAGTCCGCGCATCGCCAGGTTTTCGATGAGCGTTTCGACGACGATCGGCGGCAAAAGCACCGTCCGCGTCGCGCCGCGGCCGCCATCGACGGCAAGCCGCCAGACCACGCCGTCCACGCCGGAAAGACGCCCGGCGCTGAGCGCGTCGGTGGTTGCGAATGCGAGTTCGGCCCGTCGCAGGCCGGTGGCGTACGCGAGAAGCAGCGCCAATTTGTCGCGATGCTCGACGAACGAGTATTCGGTCCGTTCGACCGATTGCAACACGCATTTCCACTGCGTCAGATCGAGCGACCGCGTCGCCGAATCGAATACCGGCGGCGTCGCGACACGCGCAAATCCGGCAAACGGATTGGCCGCCAGATAACCTTCGCCGACGAGCCACTCGCACATGGCGCCCAATATCGACCGGGCCGTTTCGCGGCTGCGATCGGAAAGCGGGCCGGCAAAAGGGCGCCAGTCGGCAAAACAACGCTCAGGGCGACCCTTCGCGATCCAGCGCGCCGCCGGCTGCGGAGCCGCGAGAAAGACACCGACGTACTCGGCGCAATCGGCTGCATCGAGAGACGAAATCGGCTTGCCTTTCTCGATCAACGCCCACAGCAGCAGGCGTTCCGCCTCCCGCCGATAGGCACGCCGCGTGTGCGTACTGTTTGACCGGGCCTCTAGCCAAGCGGTGATCGCGCGGATGTCCGTATCGAATCGCGGGTGCGCGTGCGCCCGATTCGACCCTTTCGATCCGTCGAGCGCCAGCGGAACCCGCAACGTTTCAAGAGGAGAAATGGCGATCGAGTCGCTTGCGTCGACGTCCGCGCTTTGCGTCGACACGACGTCTCCGGGCTGCCACTGGCGCCGAGGCACGAGCGCGGCCGGCGAAAGCGTGTGCCGGAGTGCCTCGGCGTGGAGTTGCAGCCAGTCGACCACGCGTTGCGCGCCTTTTGGACCGAGCCGTGGCACGGCCGCATACCACCGATGCCGTCGCCGCTCGATGAGTTCGATGACATCCGCGAGCGTCGAAAGTCCGGCGGCAGTCAATCGCGCGGCGACGGCCGGCTCGAACCAGCCATCGACCGGATGATCCGGACGTGGATCCTGTGCGAGCGACGCCTCCATGCGCGCGAGCGCGTCCGCCTGCCGGCGACGCAATCGGGCGTTACGCGCCGCGCGCCGATCGAGAGCAGGCGAGCTCTCGGGCGGATAAGCCTCTTCGTAAAGCGCGAGCAATTCCGATTCGCCGTACACGCCGTCCGGATCGATTCTGTCGCGGAACGCGTCGAGCGGCGGGGCGACGGCGGCGGGCGGCGGCTCGAACAGCGGGATGCTGCCGGGACGAAGCCGCAGCAGGTGAGCCGCGTCCGTGTCCCGTGCGCGGCGTGCGAGAACGGAAAGCGTGTCGCGCAGCGCCTCGATCAGCCGTCGAGTCGAGCGTACATCGGCGCTGGAATCGCCATACGATGCATGCAACTGTGCTTCGGAAACGCCGTCGAGATAACCGCGATAAAGCGCGAAGTGTTGACGCGTGAGACGGCTCGGCGCATTCGCCTGCCCCGAGTTATCTGCCAAGCGCTCTCTGGAGCGTCCTGTGTCGGCTGGCATTTATCCTTACGTTTCAGTGATTTGGGCGGAGGTTAGCAACCGACTTCGAATTTGACAAGAAAAATCGCTACATCTGATAAGTCCGATTATCAGACGCGAAGCGCAGGGCTGCGGCATCTGTAATCAACGCCCGTCCGATGCGCTTGAATGTTCACTCGCCGCGGCGCATATTTTCACAACATCCACAGCAGGTTTCCGCAGGAGAAACGAGCCGATGCTTGATCCTGTACGCCCCGCTTCGAAACCGCCCGAGCAGGACGACGCGTTCCGCCCGAGCCTCCCCGAGGTGTACGCGTCGGTTCATGTGCCCGAAACCGGCCGATGGATTCGGCGCTTCCTCGCGTTCGCGGGTCCCGGCTACATGATTTCGGTCGGCTATATGGACCCGGGCAACTGGGCAACCGACATCGCTGGCGGCTCGCGCTTCGGCTACACCTTGCTCGCCGTCATCCTGTTGTCGAACCTGATGGCGATTCTGCTTCAGGCGCTCGCCGTCCGACTGGGCGTCGCGACCGGGCGCGATCTGGCGCAAGCCTGCCGCGATCATTATTCGAAGCCGGTGAACTTCGCCCTGTGGCTCGCCTGCGAAGCGGCGATCGTCGCGTGCGATCTGGCCGAAGTGATCGGCACCGCGATCGCGCTGCAACTGCTCTTCGGCATACCGCTGATCGCGGGCGCGCTCCTGACCGCGCTCGATGCCTTCCTTCTGCTGCTTCTCATCAACAAAGGCTTCCGTCTGCTGGAAGCCTTCGTCATCGCGCTTCTGGTCGTGATTGCAAGCTGCTTCGCGTTGCAGATCGCCGCTGCCGCGCCGCCGTTCGCCGAAGTCCTGCGCGGCTTCATCCCGTCGCCGCGCATCGTCGCCGATCGCGAAATGCTGTATGTCGCCATCGGCATCCTCGGCGCGACCGTCATGCCGCACAACCTTTACCTGCATTCGTCGATCGTGCAGACGCGCGCGTATGGCAAGTCCGTCACGGCCCGGCGCGCTGCGATTCGCTGGGCGACGATTGACAGCACCATCGCGCTGACGCTCGCGCTTTTCATCAACGCGGCGATCCTGATCGTCGCCGCCGCGGTGTTTCACGCGAACGGTCACGACGAGGTCGCGGAAATCGGCGATGCGTTCCGCCTGCTTTCGCCGCTCCTCGGCCTGAGCATCGCATCGACGCTCTTCGCGGTGGCATTGCTCGCGTCGGGCCTGAACTCGACCGTGACCGCGACGCTCGCCGGCCAGATCGTGATGGAAGGTTTTCTGCGCCTGCGCATACCGAACTGGGCGCGGCGTCTCATCACGCGCGCGATCGCCATCGTTCCCGTGATCGTCGTGACGGCGATCTACGGCGAAAAGGGCACCGGCCAGTTGCTCGTGCTGAGCCAGGTCATTTTGTCGATGCAACTGCCATTCGCCGTCATTCCGCTGGTGCGCTTCGTATCGGACCGGCGAAAAATGGGCGTCTTCGCGATTTCGCGCTGGACGAGCGCGCTGGCGTGGCTCGTCGCGGCCGTGATCGTCGCGCTCAACGTGAAGCTGCTCGCGGACACGCTGACGTCGTAAGCGCAAGAACAACTTCTATATATAAGGAGACGCAGATATGAGCGGCAGCTTCATCGACATCACGCTTCGCGACGGCACGATCATTCCGGCTTACGTCACGCAGCCCGCGAAAGGTTCGGGACCGGGCATCGTGTTGCTGCACGACGCGGCCGGCCTCGACGAATTCGTCATGCGCTCCGCCGATCTGTACGCCGAAGAAGGGTACGTCGTGATCGCGCCGCAACTTCCCGGGCACGATCCGCAACCCGGCGGTATCGCCGCGGACAATTTCGCGGCGCTCGTCGATGCCCTGCGCGCGTTGCCGCAGCACGCCGGCAAAGTGGGCGTGATCGGGTACGGGCGCGGCGGCCGCTTCGCGACGCGCATCGCCGCGCAGGCCGACGTCGATTGCGCCGCCTGCTACTACGCGGACGATTTCAGCGCCTGTCTCGCCGATATCCCGACGATCCGCTGCCCGATGGTCTTCCACTTCGCCGAGCGCGCGGCGCACGATGCGCGCGAAGTCGAGTCGGCGCTCACGGGCAGACCGCACATCGAACGCTATGTTTATCCGGGCGCGTCGGCGGGCTTCATCGTTTCGGATTCCGCGCACTACGACAAACCCGCCGCGCTGATGGCGTACTCACGCACGCTTTCGATGTTGCGCAAGGTGCTCGGTCCGCACTTCGATCTGAATCACTTGTGGGAGCAGCACTGCTATTTCGAATTCGCCACGCGCGACGTCGACGCCGTCATGCCGACGATGGTCGCCGAGCCATACGTGAACCACGTCCCGACGATGACAGGCGGCGTTGGGCACGATCAGTTGAAGCGTTTCTATCGATATCACTTCGTCCACTCGAATCCCGCCGATACGAAGCTGATTCCGGTATCGCGCACGATCGGCGCGGATCGCGTCGTCGACGAATTCGTGTTCTGTGCGACGCATAGTTGCGAAATCGACTGGCTGCTGCCCGGCCTCGCGCCGACGGGAAAATACTTCGAGGTTCCGATGCTAGCCGTTATCCGCTTTCGCGGCGACAAGCTCTACAACGAGCATATCTACTGGGATCAGGCTTCGGTGCTGGTGCAGATCGGTGTGCTGAACCCCGAAGGGCTGCCGGTCGCGGGCCGGCGAACGGCCGAAAAGTTGATCGACGAAACATTGCCGAGCAACGCGTTGATGCCCAATTGGGCATCGAGCGAGGGCAAGCCCATCTGAAGCGGCAAGCGATCAAGCGGACATTGCTGACGCGCAATGCGTGGACTACTCTGAGCAAAAACGTTGACGAGAAGCAGCAATCAGCGGGCCGATCATCGTCGCAACGATGCGAAGCACTGCTGATAAAAATGAAATCGTCAGCGGAGCCGGAGAACCCATGCGCCGCTTTTCGCTTCCGATGCGATCGACGCCGCTCGCTCATGCGTTATCGCTTGCGTTCGGCGTGTCCTGTCTCGTTCGCGTGGCGCCCGCTGTCGCCGGGTGCGACAGGACTGCGCCGCAGTCCAATCAGACCGCGACTTGCGATACACGCTCGCCCAATCCTTCGAACGTATCGGTCATCGCGGTGCCGGGCAGCGTCAACGTGACGATCAATGTGTTGACGGGCGTCGAACTCGACATTGCCGGCAACGGGCTATTCGTGCGCAACACCAGCACGGCGACCAACGAGGGCACGTTGCAAATCACAGGTGACGGTTCCGACGCCATGACGTCGCAAAGCGCGACGACCGGGCGCAACACGCTCGTCAATCGCGGCGCGATCTTCACGGTCGGCACGAATTCGGAAGCGATGTTCAACAACGCCGCCGCCGTCACGATGCGCAACGAGGCAGGCGGCACGCTCACGACGAGCGGTGCAAGCGCTTCGGCGATGAACGACTTCGCCAGTCCGGGCGGCGGCACGTTGGTCAACGATGGCGCGATCGCGACGAGCGGGGCGGGTTCTCATGGCATGGCGGCGCGAACCAGCGGCGACACGCTCGTGAACAATGGCGCCATCACGACGACCGGCGCGAGCGCAAACGGCATGTTCGTGGCCGGTACACCGGGCCAGAACGTCGTGACCAACAACGGCACCATCGACGTGTCGGGCAACAACGCGTCCGGCATCGTTTCGCAGGATGCGACGCCCGGCGCGATCACCAACACAGGATCGATCGTCGCGCGTGGCGCGGGCGGGGCGGGCGTGTCGCTCGCGAATGCGGCGTCCGTCACGAATGCGGCGGGCGCGAGCATCGTCAGCCAGCAGGCGGGCGGCATCGTCGCGAATCGGGGTGGCGCGATCGACAACGCCGGCACGGTTCAGGGCGCGACCGGCGTGACGATTGCCAATGGCGCAGAAACGATCGGCAACAGCGGCGCGATTCGCGGCACGAGCGCGGAGGCGATTGCCGCGACCGGCAAGATCAACGTGTCGATCATCAATAGCGGGACCATTGCGGGGGGCGCGGGCGTCGCCGTACGCACCGATACCGGTAACGATACTTTCGACATGAACGGCGGCGTCGTCACCGGACAGATTCGCCAGGGCGACGGCGCCGACACCGCCACGATGACAGGCGGACAGATCGATTCCATCGATCAGGGCGACGGGCGCGACACGTTCTCGATATCGGGCGGGCGCGTGCTTGGCACGCTCGCGAACGGCGACGTCGTGAAGATCACTGGCGGGCGCCTCGCAACGGTGGATTTGAATGTCGGAAACAACGTGTTCGACATGTCGGGCGGACAGGTCGACGGCAACGTGACCGCCGCGCAGAACGACGACACGTTCACGCTGTCGGGCGGGACGATCGGCGGACGCGTCGATCTCGGCAGCGGCACGAACTCGCTGGCGATCGCGGGCGGCTCGATCGGGCAAGGAGTGACGACGACTTTCGGCGTCGATACGCTGATCTGGAGCGGCGGCACGATCGCCGGGCCGGTGTCGCTCGGAGCGGGCAACGATTCGGCGGTGATCCGCAATCTGAACGACGCGACGCTCGCCGCGACCACGAGCTTCGATGGCGGTGCGAGCAGCGATTCGCTCACGTTCGACAACGTGCAGGCAAGCGGCCTCGCGCGCTTTTCGAATTGGGAGACGGTGAGCGCGTCGAACAATACGCAACTCACATTCGACGCGAAAGGTCTGACGCTCGGCGATGCCGCGACCGGAACCGGCGCGCTCAATCTCGACGCGACGAGCACGATTTTCGCGGGCGGCATCGGACGCACGTCGATACAGCCGGCGATCGCGGGGCGACTTGTCGCGCTGAACAACGCGGGCACGATTGATCTGACGAACGGCGGTTCGAGCACGAGCGATGCGTTCGTGGTGAACGGCAACTACACCGGCAACGACGGACGGCTTCTCGTGCAGAGCGTGCTCGGCGCGGACGGCGCGCCGAGCGACCGGCTCGTGATCGCACAAGGCGCGGGTGCGGGAACGACGTCGATCGGCGTGACGAATGTCGGCGGCATCGGCGGGCTGACGGTGAACGACGGCATTCTGGTCGTGCAGGCGACGAACGGGGCGACGACGTCGGCGGGGGCGTTTTCGCTCGCACGTCCGCTGGAGGTGGGCGCTTACAGGTATTTCCTGTTCAAGGGCGGTGTGAGTGACGGAACGGCGGACAACTGGTATCTGCGTTCGAGCGTGCCGCCCGCGCCTGCTGTGCCTGTGCCTGTGCCTGTGCCGACGCCGACGCCGACGCCTGCACCGGTTCCAACGCCAACGCCGACACCAACGCCGACGCCGACGCCGGTGCCTGCACCGGTTCCAACGCCGACGCCAACGCCAACGCCAACGCCAACGCCAACGCCAACGCCAACGCCAACGCCAACGCCAACGCCAACGCCGACGCCAACGCCAACGCCAACGCCGACGCCGACGCCGACGCCGCCGTCCCCACCAACACTGACGCCGGCTCCGACGCCCACGCCCACGCCAAGTCCAACACCGACGCCAACGCCAGCCCCAACGCCCGAACCCATACCAACCGCCGCCGCGGGTACACCACCGCTGCCGCCGCCACCGCCGCCCGGCGCGGCGCCGATCCCGCTCTATCGGATGGAAGTGCCCGTCTACGCAGAGCTGTCGCCGATCGTCCGCGAACTCGCGATCCAGCAGATCGGCACATTCCACGAACGTCAGGGCGAGCAGTCGCTGCTGACGGAAACCGGCGCGCTGCCCGCCGCGTGGTCGCGCGTTTGGGGCGGCCACGCGACCCAGCACAACAGCGGCGCGGCCGATCCCGAATTCAGCGGCGGCATCGGCGGCCTGCAGGTCGGCCACGATATCCATGCCGATGCGACGCCGGCCGGTCATCGAAATCACTACGGCTTCTTCCTCGGCTTCGCGCGCGCGAGCGGCGACGTCGACGGTTTTGCACTCGGCTTTCCGAACTCGAGCGTCGGCCACCTGTCGATCAACGCGTACAGCGCGGGGCTGTACTGGACGCACATCGGCCCGGGCGGCTGGTACACCGACGCCGTGCTGCTCGGCAGTTCGCTCACCGCCGATCCGCAATCGAACCGCGGCGTCGGCGCGACGACGCACGGCAGCGCGTTCGCCGCATCGGTCGAAGCGGGTCTGCCGATTCCGCTATCGGCCCGCCTCGCGATCGAACCGCAAGCGCAACTCATCTGGCAACACGCGAATCTCCACGACATCGACGACGGCATTTCGTCCGTGTCCTTCGACCAAGCGAGCGGCTTCGTCGGCCGGCTCGGCGTGCGCCTCTACGGTCATTTCGATGCGGCCCGCACGACCTTCGAGCCGTATGTGACCGCGAACCTGTGGCGCTACTTCGGCGCGACGGACACCACGACGTTCGCGGGCACGACCGTCATTCCGACGAACGTCTCCGCGACGACCGCGCAATTCGGCGCGGGCATCGTCGCGAAAGTGAGCGCGCGCGGCAGTCTCTTCGCGAACCTCGTCTATTCGACGAACATCGGCGGTTCGCATCGCGATTCCATCGGCGGAGGATTGGGCGTGCGCTGGAAGTGGTGACGCGTTGCATACTGTGGTCACGCGAAAAAAACTGGAGACGAGCATGACCGCTGCGCCGCATTGCCCATTCCACGTCAAAGCACCGAACGGCTGCCCGATCAGCGCGGGCGCGGCCGAGTTCGATCCGTTCGGCGACGGCTATCAGCAAGACCCGCCCGAATACGTGCGATGGGCGCGCGAACAGGAACCGGTGTTCTACAGCCCGAAGCTCGGCTATTGGGTCGTCACGCGCTACGACGACATCAAGGCGATTTTCCGCGACAACATCACGTTCAGTCCGTCGATCGCGCTCGAGAAAATCACGCCGACCGGCCCGGAAGCGAACGCGGTGCTCGCGTCCTACGGATTCGCGCTGAACCGCACGCTCGTCAACGAGGACGAGCCCGCGCACATGCCGCGCCGCCGCGCGCTGATGGATCCGTTCACGCCCGAAGCGCTCGCGCATCACGAGCCGATGGTGCGTGCGCTCGCGCGCGAGTACGTCGATCGCTTCATCGACGATGGCCGCGCCGATCTCGTCGATCAGATGTTGTGGGAAGTGCCGCTCACCGTCGCCCTGCATTTTCTTGGCGTGCCCGAAGAAGACATGGACACGCTGCGCCGCTATTCGATTGCGCACACGGTCAACACATGGGGACGGCCGAAGCCCGAGGAACAGGTCGAAGTCGCGCACGCGGTCGGCAAGTTCTGGCAATACGCGGGCAAGGTGCTCGACAAGATGCGCGAAGATCCGTCCGGCCCCGGCTGGATGCAATACGGCATCCGCAAGCAGAAGGAGCTGCCCGAAGTCGTCACCGACTCTTATCTGCATTCGATGATGATGGCGGGCATCGTCGCCGCGCACGAGACGACGGCCAACGCGACCGCGAACGCGATGAAACTGCTGCTGCAACACCCCGACGCCTGGCGCGACATCTGCGACGACCCGAGCCTGATTCCCAACGCAGTCGAAGAGTGCTTGCGGCATAACGGCTCGGTCGCTGCATGGCGACGGCTCGCGACGAAGGACGTGACGATCGGCGGCATCGAGATCGCGGCGGGATCGAAGCTGTTGATCGTGACGTCGTCGGCGAATCACGATCAACATCAGTTCGCCGATGCCGATCTTTTCGACATCCGCCGCGAAAACGCCAGCGATCAGCTGACGTTCGGCTATGGCGCGCATCAGTGCATGGGCAAGAATCTCGCGCGCATGGAGATGCAGGTTTTTCTCGACGAGCTCACGCGCCGTCTGCCGCACATGCGCCTCGCCGAACAACGCTTCACGTATGTGCCGAACACGTCGTTTCGCGGGCCGGAGCATCTATATGTGGAATGGGATCCGGCGATGAATCCCGAGCGCGCCGATTCATCGGTGCGCGAGCCGCGCGCGGTCGTGCGGATCGGCGAGCCGTCGTCGCATGCGGTGAGCCGCGCGGTGATCGTCGATTCGGTCGAGACATGCGCGGATCGCATCGTGCGCGTGCGGCTCGTGTCGGCGAACGGACGCGATCTGCCGCGCTGGACGGCGGGCTCGCATATCGATGTCGTGTGCGGCGAGACCGGCATCTCGCGCCAGTATTCGCTGTGCGGCGATCCCGCCGACGCCCGCGCGTTCGAAATCGCCGTGCTGCGCGAGAGCGAGAGCCGTGGCGGTTCGGCGTGGGTGCACGAGAACGTGAAGCCGGGCGCGCACTGGCGCATACGCGGCCCGCGCAATCACTTTCGTCTCGACGAGACCGCCAAGAAGCTCGTGCTGATCGCGGGCGGCATCGGCATTACGCCGATCAGCTCCATGGCGCGTCGCGCGCGTTCGCTCGGCATCGACTACGAAGTGCACTACAGCGGACGCTCGCGCGCGTCCATGGCCCTTCTCGTTGAAATGCGCGCGCTGCACGGCGAGCGTCTGCGCGCGTACGTCTCGGAAGAGGGTGTGCGCAACGACTTCGCCGCGCTCGCCGTGGAGGAGGGCACGCGCGTTTATGCGTGCGGCCCGGCGCGGATGCTCGACGCGCTCGCCGACGCGAGCGCGTCGTGGCCCGAAGACGCGCTTCGAATCGAGCATTTCGAATCGAAGATCGGCACGCTCGATCCCGAAAAGGAACGCGCGTTCGAAGTCGAACTGAAGGATTCCGGCCTCGTCCTGACCGTCCCGGCCGATCAGACACTGCTCACGACGCTCAGACGCGCGAACGTCGATGTTCAGAGCGACTGCGAAGAAGGGCTGTGCGGATCGTGCGAGGTGCGCGTGCTGGAAGGCGAGATCGATCACCGCGACGTGGTGCTGACCCGGGGCGAACGCCAGTCGAACAATCGCATGATGACGTGCTGTTCGCGCGCGAAGGGCAAAAGGCTCGTTCTGGCGCTGTGAAGGTTTGGCCGAACGTCGGGCGGCTTTTGCTGCCGCCCGGCACAATTACTTTTTGTTGACGGATGTCAAAATGCCGCAGCAATTGGCAATCGATTAATGGCTCGCACTTTCATCATGGCGTCATATGTGTCCGAATAACCACGTCGATTAAAGATCGAATGGTTATACCCAGTAGTTAATTCGAATATAACGTTAAAGACGGCGCAAACCTTTTCAATGTAGCGCATGCTTCAAATGCCGGGCTTAGGTATTACCTAATTACCTGAATTCGCGCAAAGTGATCATACAACCGCGCAATTTTCACCGTAATATAGGATGATTATTGAACGTGCGTTCGAGTAATTCGCGAATTTCTTACATGAAAGATAAGCGGTTTTTCCGCGATCTAGGGTTTTTACCTACTAATATGAAATTTTTTACGCATGTTTTGCGTTTAGAATTGTTACTAATTTGGTGCGTCGCACAAGCACGCACGACCGAATAACTTCCGATAAACCTTGCTGCACGACTGCGCGAAATTCGCGCGGTGGAATTGCGTCTGCGCGATTTGCGCGGCAAGGCGAAAGAGAAGGGCGGTGCTGAACCTGAGAGATTTTATTAAAGGCCCATATAAATGGACCACGCAATTGGCTGCACGTTTGCCGCATCCCGTTCGGGATTTTCTATGCGGAAGAGACCGCGTCCTTCAGGCGAGGTCATCCCGCAGTCGGCGCGACGCCCTTTGAAAGTCGCTCGCTCAAGCATCGGACGGTCGGACATCGCTCCGCAATCGACGCTGCGCATCAATCGCCCGGGTTCGAATCGAACTCACCGAATCCATTCGTAATGGATGCGTTTCCGTATGGCGTGCATCGCTTCGCAAACGGAAGTCCGTTGACGCTTTCGCAGTTTCACGAGGATAGAAAATGACTGACGTAGTGATCGTATCGGCCGCGCGTACGGCGGTAGGCAAATTCGGCGGCTCGCTCGCGAAAATCGCGGCGCCGGAACTGGGCGCGACGGTCATCAAGGCCGTGCTGGAGCGCGCGGGCGTGAAGCCGGATCAGGTGAGCGAAGTGATCCTGGGCCAAGTGCTCGCGGCCGGTTCGGGCCAGAATCCGGCGCGCCAGTCGCTCATCAAGGCGGGCTTGCCCGACATGGTGCCGGGCATGACGATCAACAAGGTCTGCGGCTCGGGCCTCAAAGCGGTGATGCTGGCAGCGAACGCGATCATCGCGGGCGACGCGGAGATCGTCGTCGCGGGCGGCCAGGAAAACATGAGCGCGGCGCCGCACGTGCTGCCGGGCTCGCGCGACGGCTTCCGCATGGGCGACGCGAAGCTGATCGACACGATGATCGTCGATGGCCTGTGGGACGTCTATAACAACTATCACATGGGCACGACGGCGGAAAACGTCGCGAAGGAATTCGGCATCACGCGCGAGCAGCAGGACGCGTTCGCGGCGCTGTCGCAGAACAAGGCGGAAGCCGCGCAGAAAGCGGGCCGCTTCAACGATGAAATCGTGCCGGTCGCGATTCCGCAACGTAAAGGCGAGCCGCTGCAATTCAACACCGACGAATTCGTGCGTCACGGCGTGACGGCCGAGGCGCTCGCCGGCCTGAAGGCGGCGTTCTCGAAGGAAGGCACGGTGACGGCTGCGAACGCATCGGGCATCAACGACGGCGCGGCGGCGGTCGTCGTGATGTCGGCGAAGAAGGCCGAAGCGCTCGGCTTGACGCCGCTCGCGCGCATCAAGGCGTACGCGAACGCGGGCGTCGATCCGAAGATCATGGGCATGGGCCCGGTGCCGGCGTCGAAGCGCTGTCTGGAGCGTGCGGGCTGGAGCGTGAACGATCTCGATCTGATGGAAATCAACGAGGCGTTCGCGGCGCAAGCGCTGGCGGTGCACAAGCAGATGGGCTGGGATCAGTCGAAGATCAACGTGAACGGCGGGGCGATCGCGATCGGTCATCCGATCGGCGCGTCGGGCTGCCGGATTCTCGTCACGCTGCTGCACGAAATGCAGAAGCGCGACGCGAAGAAGGGTCTGGCGTCGCTGTGCATCGGCGGCGGCATGGGTGTCGCGCTGGCGGTGGAACGTCCGTAACGAATGCAGTACGACGGCGCCGCGCGCGCGTCCCGACGCGTCATCAAAACAATATTAGCGTTGGGCAAGATGGCCGCGTCGGCGCCATTCCGAGATTCATTAACCTGAGAGAAATGACGAGGAGTATCAGCATGACTAAGCGAATCGCAGTGGTGACGGGCGGCATGGGCGGTCTGGGCGAAGCAATCAGCATGAAGCTGCACGACGCGGGTTACGCGGTCGTCGTGACGCATTCGCCGGGCAACGCGAAAGTCGGCGAATGGCTTGCGAGCATGGACCGCCAGGGCTACAACTTCCGCGCGTATGGCGTGGACGTCGCCGATTACGATTCTGCCCAGCACTGCGTGGCGAAGATCCAGGCTGAAGTCGGCCCGATCGATATCCTCGTGAACAACGCCGGTATCACCCAGGACACGACCTTCAAGAAGATGACGAAGGTGAACTGGGATTCCGTGCTGCGCACCAACCTCGACTCGGTTTTCAACATGACGAAGCCGGTCTGCGAAGAGATGGTGTCGCGCGGCTTTGGCCGCATCATCAACATTTCGTCGGTGAACGGCTCGAAAGGTCAGATCGGCCAGACGAACTATTCGGCGGCGAAGGCGGGCATGCACGGCTTCACGAAGTCGCTCGCGCTCGAAGTCGCGAAGAAGGGCGTGACGGTGAACACGATTTCGCCGGGCTATCTCGCGACCAAGATGGTGACGGCGATTCCGCAGGAGATCCTCGACACGAAGATTCTTCCGCAGATTCCGGCGGGCCGTCTCGGCAAGCCCGAGGAAGTCGCGGCGCTCGTCGCGTTCCTGTGCTCCGATGACGCGGGCTTCGTCACCGGCTCCAACATCGCGATCAACGGCGGCCAGCACATGAGCTGATGTCCGCGAGCGGCGCGTGTGTCAGCGCGCGCCGCTTCGTGTTCGCATCGAATCGATCTTCATCTGAAACACCCGTGCCATGCACAACGTCAGCGCGCGCGCACTCCTTTATAGCGTCGGTCATCTCGATTCGGCGATCGAACATCTCGAGCAAGTGCTGAGCCTCGAAGGCGCGAACTCGCTCTTTTCCAAGACATACTGGCGCGGACGCGTCGTGCAGGCGCTTTCCACACCGGGACTCGCGCCGTCGCAGCATTCGCGCCTGCAACGCCTGCTGGATCGCATCGCTCAGGCCTGAGCGGAGCAACAAAGCGCGCACGCGGTCGACCGTGAAAACGCGCGCAGGCAAGGCCCGCGCCGCCGCTTGTCCGGCCCCGTCGTGCAGCGTCATTCCTCTGATCCGTGAAGAAATTCGCGTCCGCTTGTACCATTCGGCCGTGTCTCAAATTCACGGTTCGCCAGCATGTTCTCTTACATCAGATCGATGATTTCGACGCCGCGCAGGTTCGGCGCGTTCGGCGCGCTCGCGCTCGCGTGTCTGCTCGCGGCCTGCGGCACGACGAACGGCGTCACGGCCGGCGCGCAGCCCAACACCTACACCGTCACCGGCAAGGCGACGGGCACGCGCATGTCGTGGGTGACGGCGCGCAACGCGGCGATGGACGCCGCCTCCGAATACTGCAAGCAGCGCGCGCAACGCGTCGCGATCCGGTCGGAAGCGACGAGCGGCGTGCGCTCGCTTCAAGAGCAGACATCGACCGTATCGTTCAGCTGCGTGCCGGAGAACGACGCGCGCGGCTGAGCAATTCATCCGACGACATCACGGCCGCGTACTTCTGCGCCATATCGAAAAGATTGGCGTCATGCGGCGCGAGCGCGCGATCGCCGACGCAATCGGATAGCACCACGGGACGAAAGCCGAACTGCATCGCATCGACGACGCTCGCGCGCACGCAGCCGCTCGTCACCGCGCCCGCGACGGCGAGCGTGGTGACGCCGCGCATGGTGAGCCACGCGGCGAGCGACGTGCCGAAGAACGCCGACGGCACGTTCTTGCGCACGACGAGCTCGCCGTCTTCCGGCGCGAGTTGCGGCACGATCGCGCTGTCGTGCGCGTGCTCTTTCAGCGTCAGCATGCCGGGGACTTTGAGCGAGAAGATGTTGGCATCGGCGTCGTCATCGGCATAGACGATGCGGCTATGCGCAATCGGCCAGCGCAACTCACGCGCCGCGCGCAGCAGCGGCACCGTGCGCTCGATCGCCTGCGCGATGTTGCCGCCGCCGAACACGTCCGGATTGGCGAAACCGTTCACGAAGTCGACGATCAACAGTCCAATGCGGCCTTCGATGCGAAGGTCGTTGCCGAAACCTTGCCGCTGATAAACCTCGTCGTTCATGACGTTTCCTCGATGGTTCTGCCTTCGCGCACGACGTCCACGCCGTCGAGCGAGACGGTGCAGCGGCGCAAGGGGATGTCGATATGGCAAGCCGTCGTGCGCTTGCCGCCGCCTTCGTTGTTCGGGCCGAGCGAGAACAGGAAGTTGCCGTCGAACGCGCGGGCGTCCATGCCGAGCGTCGCCTCGCGATCGTAGAGACCGAGCGTCGACCAGTGCGCGCGCTTTTGCAGGCCCCAGCCGATGTGCGAGATCGCGAAGGCTTCGGGGTCGTCGAACGAGAGCATGTATTCGCGCAGGAGATCGGCATCGACGCCGCCTTCGATGTGGCGCGCGTAGCCGCCTTCGACGGTCAGCACGACCGGTTCCGTGCAATAGCTCTTCTGCGGCAGAAGGATGTCGCCGCGATCGATCACGATGCGCCCGTTCGCGCCGCCTTCGTTCGGAAAAGTGAGCGCGAAACCGCTCGGCCAATGATCCCAGCGGCCGGGTTCATCGACGAAACCATATTCGGCGATGGCCGGAAACTCGCCGAGCGGACAGCGCAGATCGGTGCCCGCTTTCGATGTGACGCGCATCTCGCGCGCCTGTTCGATGCGCTTCGCGGCGGCGAGCACGCGCCTTCTGTCGTCGAGCGACGGCGTCATGCGAACGAGCACTTCGGGCGGTTCGACGGCGAGCAGGATCTTCGTGCCCGACGCGAGAATGTCGTGTTGCTCGGGCGAAAAAAGCAGCGTCATCAGATCGAGCACGAGATCGCTTGCCTTGAGGGCCGCGATGGCCGCGCGGTTTCCGGTGAGCGGCGTTTCGCCGAGATAGGCGAGGGCGTCGCGGCTCAGCGCCTTCTCGCCGTTGACGGGCGGAAGATCGAGCCGGTTGACGATGGCGCCCATCGATTGCGTCGCAATCAAGGCGCAGGCGAGCGTTTGCGGATGCGTTGCGGCGCCGGTGAGGATCGTCACGGTCTGGCCTGCTTTCAGGCGCGACAGCGTGAGCACCTCTTTCCACGCTTGAATCAGTTGATGGTCGCTGATTGGCATGATGTGTCGCCTACGTTTCAGGTGAGTGTTGCGCCGAAGAACGAACCGAGCGCGCGATAGAAGCCTTGTTCGTCGTCCCACGGGATCATGTGGCCTGCGTTCGGCACTTTCACGACTTCGAGTTGCGGCATCAGATCGCGCATTTCTGCGATGTCTTCATCGCGGATCACGTCGCCGCGGCCGGCTGACATCAGCAGCGTGGGTTGCGTGACGTGCGGCATGTCGGCGTGGATGTCGTCCGTATGGAAGCCTTCGAAGCTCGCGCGGATCGCGCGTTCATCGCAGGTGTGCAGCCATTGCGCGCGCAGGCGCAGTTGCTCGTCGGTCCACGTCGGGCAGAACGCGCGCATGCCTTCTACGTCGATGCCTTTGCGTGCGAGCGCGATCGAATCGATGTACCACGCGAGTTGCGCGGGGTAGGCGCGACGGCCCGGGCCGGACACGGGCGGATCGATGAGCGCGAGTCGCGCGATGGACTTTGTTTGCCGTGCGGCGCGCAGGGCGATGCGTGCGCCCATCGAATGGCCGAGCACGTTGGCTTGCTTCAGGCCGATCGCTTCGATGAACGCGATGAGATCGGCGGTTTGCGCGTCGAGACTGTAATCGAGCGTCGATGAGGCTTCGGAGAGGCCGCGGCCGCGGACGTCAAGCACGTAGGTATCGAAGTGGCGGCCTAGCGTTTCCGCGACGAATCCCCAGGTGATGGCCGGGCTCGTGATGCCGGGGATTAGCACGATGGCATCGTGGGTTGCTTGCGGCCCGCCGTAGCGCAGATAGTGTTGGCGGATGCCGTTTGCGTTGATGTTTGCGCCGTAGAGTAGGGTCGATTTCATCGTGTGTCTTTCTCGTTTACTTCCGTTTTCGCCGGATCCCGTTTTCGGGTCGGTCTATTGGCACTGCCCCTGTGCGGGGCGGCACTCACTTTCTTTGCTGCTGCAAAGAAAGTAAGCAAAGAAAGCAGCTACTGACACGCCCGCGGTCACACGCAATTTGGGTAGTCCTCTCGTCCATCGTGGGCTGCCTAAAGAGTGCCCTCATAGGCCCAACCGGGCTTGGATCGCGCACGGTCTGCCACATCGCACCACACAACAAGCTGGTTCAGCACCAAATAGCTCCAGCCCGCTTCGCGGCCGACCGGTCAATCGGGTCCGCGCGTGCTTCTTTGCTGCCGTCTCCATCTCACTGCACTTGCCGCTCGTCGCTTTCCCTTGCAGACCCGGCGGCAGCGCGTAGCGCTGTGCCGAAGCTCTTTCGTGCTGAACCAGTGTCCTCAGCGTTTTCGGGCGGCGGACCGTGCGCGAGCCAAGCCCCGTTATTGTGATGAGGGCACTCTTTAGGCGAGTGCCGCCTGGGACGAGAGGACTACCCAAATTGCGTGTGACCGCGGGCCTGAAAAGCTGCTTTCTTTGCCTACTTTCTTTGCAGCAGCAAAGAAAGTAGGTGCCGCCCCGCACAGGGGCAACGCTAATAGACCGACGCGAAAACGGGATCCGGCGAAGAAAAAAAATCAAAAAGCCCCAGACAATAAAGCCCCGGCCCCGGGCACAACCCGCTTAAGCCCAAGCTGAGACAACATCGCAAAAGTAGTAGCGATTGCAGCAGTCACGACGGGCTTCCCGGTCAACGCCTCGACCATCGGCACAACGGACAAAGACGGCATCTGCACGCAAGCGGAGAGAACGACGACATCAGCGTCCTGATAGCGCATCGACTGCACGATAGCGGGCAGAAGAACCGGATCATGCCGCGCCACATCGAGATTGTCGGGAATCTCGAGCGCGCGATAGTCGATGACATCGAACCCTTCGCTTCGAATATAGTCGACCACAAGCTCAGTCAGCGCCTTCATATAAGGCGCCACCACGACGACGCGTCTCGCCTTCATCACCTTCAACGCATCGACCAAAGCACCAGCGCTCGTCACAACCGGCGCCTCGCCGCCATTCGCAGCCGTATGCCGAGTCAAACGCGCCTGCGATACGCGGTGATAACCGCGCCCCATCGCCATGATCGCGACGAGACACGCATAACCCAGCACATCGACGCGCGCATCGGAAAGCTCGACGGCGCAGCGGTCCGACTCCGCATCCATCGCGGCGAGCTCTTCCTTCACGACCTTCTTCATCCGCATGCGGCTCGAATGAAAGGTGAAACGCTCCGGTTCGATGGATTGACGCGCAGTCAGCATCGCCGGAATTTCGGTTTCCATCGTCGTATTCGAACTCGGGACGATCTGCCCGATGCGATAAACCTTTCCCGGCATCTCAAACCTCCGCTGAAACGTTGGACACAGCCGCGCGCGGCGCGAAATCCGTTGCGTTGTACGCATAGACCCAGTTGGCCTGAATGCCCGACGCCTGCGGATTCAGATACGACTTGAACTTGTAGATGAGATCGCGCTTTCTCTGCGCGAACGCGCTCGGCAAGTGATACGTGCGGCCCCGCTCGCGCGATTCGAGTTGCACGCGGCTCGTGCGCGGCAGACGCTCGGCCTCGTAGTCGCCCAATGCGTGCGCGATGTCCGTGCCATGCGCCGCGAGCGATTGCGCGAGCACGTAGCCATCTTCGATTGCCATCGCCGCGCCTTGCGAGAGAAACGGCAACATCGGATGCGCGGCGTCGCCGAGCAATGTGACGTTGCCACGCGACCAAGTCCGCATCGGATCGCGATCGAACAAGCCCCATTTGAAGACCGATTCCGCGCGCTCGAAAAGACGCTGCAAATTCGGATGCCAGCCTTCGAACGCGTCGAGCAATTCCTCACGGCTCGACTTCGCGTTCCACGATTCCTCGACCCAGCTCTGCGTCTCCGCGACCGCGACGATGTTCACCGCCGCGCCGCCACGCACGTAATACGTGACGACATGCGCGTGCGGCCCGAGCCAGAACGACGAATCCGGACTCACAAATTCGGGCGTCTCATCGAAGGGCACGACGGCGCGGAAGCACATGTTGCCCGTGAAGCGCGGCGCTTCGTCGCCGAAGAGCTTCGAGCGCACGATGGAACGCACGCCGTCGGCGCCGACGATCACGTCCGCTTCGAATTCGCTCCCATCGTCGAAGACGGCGACGGCGGCGTCCCTCTCCTGCCGAATGTCGATGCAACTCGTCGACAGACGCGCGGCATCGGCGGGCACGAGCGTCGTCAGCAGGCGATGCAGGTCCGCGCGATGCACGTGATAGAACGGCGCGCCATACAGCTTCGGGCATTCCGAAGCGAGCGGAATGCGGAAGTTCTCGCGCGCGGTCTCCCAGTTGCGCCCGACAATCGCTTGCGGCACGAACGCGACATCGCGCAGCGCATCGCCGATGCCGAGCGCCTGCAGCACCTTCACCGCATTGGGCGTCATCTGGATGCCCGCGCCGACATCGCCGAAAACGCCCGCGCGCTCGAAAAGCCGCACCTCGATGCCGTGCCGCGCGAGCGCGCCGGTCAATGCGACCCCGCCGATTCCGCCGCCGACAACGCCGACGCGAAGTGTTCTGCTCATGATCTCGTCCTTCCGAAGATTGAGTCGTATGGATTGATGTCGATATTATATGGCCGTATAAATAAATGCAACGGCAATGACGATGCTCGTGACGGCGTGATAGGCTGCGCCCATTTCGCGGCGACCGTCCGCATACGACAAGGAAGAGTCAGGCTTTGATCAAGGCGATTTTGTGGGACATGGACGGCACGCTCGCGGAAAGCGAGTCGCTGCATCTGAAGACGTTGATCGCTGCGCTCGCGCGGCACGGCGTGGAGGCGGGCGAGGAGATGCATCCGCTCGTCTTCGGCAAGACGGGGCGCGAGGTGCATGCGCTGTGTCGTGAGCGCTTCGGCTTGACGGTCGACTTCGCGGATTGGTCGATGTTTCGCGCGCGGACGTATCTGGAGAATGCACCCGCGCTCGTGCCGCGTCCCGGCGCGCTGGAGGTGTATCGCGCCGCGAAGGCCGCGGGCATCACGCAGGCGATCGTGTCGAATGCATCGCGCATGCTGCTCGAAGCGAATCTGCGTGCGCTCGGTATCGAAGAGCCTTCGCTCGTGAGCATCAGCGTCAACGATGTTCGCAACGGCAAGCCGAGTCCCGAGCCGTACGAGCGCGCGGCGTGGCTCTTGCGGCTCACGCCCGAGGAAGTGATCGCAGTCGAGGACAGTCCGACCGGCGCGCGTGCCGCCATCGCGGCGCATATGCGCGTTCTGGCATGGCCTTCCGACGATGAAGGCGCCGCGCTTTTCCCTAGGGAAGCGCAGGTCGTGCGCTCGCCGCGCGAGTTGGCAGAGGCGCTGGGTCTCGATCCCGCGGCGCTTTGACGGCTTGCGTCAGTTGCGCGCAGCGAGATCGTTGAGCACGATCTTGTGGATGTTCGAGGCGTGCACCCATTCTCGCGCCTGACGCTCGACCAGATCCGTGAACGCGGGCGGTCCACTGCAGTAGATTTGCGTGCAAGCGCGCGTCGGACTCATGGTGAAGGCGCTTTCCTGTGCGAAGAGATCATCGGTCAGGTCCAGATGATGGTAGATCTTGCCGTGCTCGCGCAGTGCGTCGAATTCATCGACGAACATCGCGTGGTCGGCCGCTCGCGCGAAGTGGTGCACTTCGAACTGCCTGCCCGCCGACGCGAGCCGCTTCGCGATTCCGACGATCGACGCGGCGCCGGATTCACCGCAATAAAGAATGGATCGCACGCGCTCTTTGAGCACGTCGCGTTCGATGACCGGAATCAGGTTGTCGCGCATATCTTCTCCAATAGGACCGGCATCCTCCGCGAACGGAAGATGAGGCAGTGTATGGATCGAATGGGATGGCCAAACCCGGCGGTGATCGTCGGGGCAGGCTCGCAGTCAGAGTAGGGTGGACCGCAGCCGCCGACAAGCCGCCATGACGGAATACCAGTCATACGGCCGCGCCGATAAGGAAACCGCCTGTTTTAAGGGCTCAAAACGCAACGAGCGACCACTGTGGGTCGCTCGTTGATCGTTGGGTCAGTTAAACGGGGTGACTTGCCCCGCGCAATTACATCGGGTGGGTCGCAACGAAGTTCTTGTACGACCAGTAAGCGGGCTTCGTCGTCTGACCGTCGGACTTCATCAGCCCGAAGTTGCCTTCGTTGTCGTCATAGAGCTCGAACGCCTGGATCGACTGGATGTTGTACTTCGATGCGACGCTCTGGTACTGCGCCATCATCATGCTGCCGACCATGTAGTTCGCGATCTGCTGATCCGTGCCGTAGTTCGGACGCACGCCGAATTCGCTGAGCCACACCGGCTTGCCGAACGAATGGAGAACGCCGAGCATGTCGTAGCAACCCGTGCCGCCGCATGCGCGCGTCATGTTGCCCTGATCCGAATACCAGTGCCATGCGGTGATGTCCCAGCTAACCGTCGGGTGGCCGCGGGTGCCGTCCGGCTGCGAGCCGTCCATCAGCATTTGGAAGAACGCGTAGTGCAGCCACGTTCCGTTGACGACAATCTTCGCCGTGCTGTCCTTCGACTTCACGCCGGCGATGAGACCGCGGATCACGCCGCGCGCGACGACGTAGGGCTGATTCTTGTAATGCGTCCAGCTCGTGCCGTCGACGTTGCCGTTCAGCGCCGTCGCTTCGAGTTCGTTGCCGACTTCGTAGTACTTGTACTTGTACGTGCTCGCGACTTGCGCGCCGAGCGTGTAGGCCGCGTTGTACGCATCCTGTTCGTTGCTGAAGCCGGTGCCGAGCAGGATCACGGGATACACGGTCACGCCGCTCGCCGCCATCGTCTGCGCCATCTTCGCGATGACCTTCGCCGACGCCAGGTTGTATACGTCGTTACGATAGATCGTCGCGCCGATGTCCTTCAGTTGCGCGAGCTGCGTCGCCACGGGCGTCGAGTCGTACGCGCCGCCGTTCGTGTTGCGGCCGTTCGCGCCGTAGAAGATCGACGTGCTCGTCGCCGCTTTCGCCGTCGATTCCGGAGCGGCGGCGCTCTTGGCAGTCGCGTCGTCGAACGCGGTTTCACCGCCGCCGCCGCACGCGGCGAGCAGCACGCTCGTAAGCGCTGCCGTGGCGATCGCTGCGGCCTTGCGAGCCGAGAAAACGTTGAAGTTACGAAGCGAGGTCGGGTTAAGGTTCGTCATTGTGTTTTAGTGGTACTAATGTACTTGCGTAAGGCTCGTAAAACCCAGAATGCTGCCCGGACCTCTTCAGTGATTCACGATGCCACTCGGAAACGTGGCGATCGTCTGATCCGTTTGTCGTCGAAATGACACTCGTTAGTCATCCAAACTACATGCTCAGGACAGACTGTTTGCTCGACGCCGAAGTTAGGCGCTAAAGGACAGACTGAACGGCACGGATTCACTGCTGGGTCCATTGCGCGATGCAGCAGGCGCTCTGGATGGCTGAGTCGAGCAAACGATTGCGTTCGCTCTCGTGGGCCTTACGAAATGACAAACCTGCTCAGTTCGAAGGCATCGTCGTCGGATAGGTAACGTTTGCGCGTTTGCAGTCAAACTTGCCGAATCGTTTCGGAGTTCTTCCGCTACCTCGGCAACCGTTGCCGAAACCTGATCAACGGCTGCAAGGTTATCGTCTTATGAGATGAATGTAAACGTCTGTCACAGTAAAAAAATCTGCTGCGGCGTTGCGGTGGCAGAAAAACTTACTTCTTCGGAATCGAGTTTGGAGTCAGTAAATTCTCCCGACGGCTCTGACGGCCTTTGTTATCAGGCGGTACAGACTTCCCGGCGCTCTCCTTCGATGTTGCATCGCGGAAGCGTCGGACCGATATTCGAGTGCT
This sequence comes from Caballeronia zhejiangensis, assembly GCF_022879815.1. Lineage (NCBI taxonomy): Bacteria > Pseudomonadati > Pseudomonadota > Betaproteobacteria > Burkholderiales > Burkholderiaceae > Caballeronia > Caballeronia zhejiangensis. Next base: position 626,021 of record NZ_CP084285.1, on the reverse strand, counting down.
GCGTCGATGGGTGCCTGGTCGAATTCCGATAGATGGCACTCGACGGCGGGAAGAATGACCGTTTCTGCAGTGCGCCTGTGATTCGCGCAAAACTCGACGGATTCGTCCATGATCGTGCGCAGGCCGAAGAGCGCGGGTTCGACCTTCAGCTCGAACCGCGTGAGCGCATACTTGAGATCGGTATCGCAGCGCGTTCTGTTGTATCGTTCATCAAGCTCCCGATGATGGGTTCGCATCGCGAGCAGCGGTGCGAGAGGGCGGTTCCGTTTCTTCATCGCGCGCATTCTGACCGTTGACCTGTATCAAGCTCGACGCACGCGCCGGCCGGACGACGACCCGACGCCGCAGGCACCATAACGCTTATCCATAACGCCACTGTCTTTTCAGAGGGAGATGAACGTGCGAGCTGCCGACATCATGACGACATCGATCGTTTCCGCCAGTCCCGATATGTCCGTGCGCCAGGCCGCGGGCACGATGGTATTCGCCGGCATCAGCGGCATGCCTGTGATCGACGAGGAGGGCAACCTGCTCGGCATCGTCACCGAGGGCGACCTGATGCATCGCGCGGAGATCGGGACCGGCGTCAAGCAGCGTGCGTGGTGGCTCGAACTCGTTGCATCCACGCGCGAACTGGCGAGCCAGTATGTCAAGGAGCACGCGCGCAAGGTCAGCGACGTGATGACCACCGACGTCGCGACCGTGAGCGAAACATGCCCCGTCGCCGACATCGCCGAGCTGCTCGAACGCAAGCGCATCAAGCGCGTGCCGGTGCTGCGCGACGGCAAGGTGGTCGGTGTCGTGAGCCGCGCCAATCTGATTCGCGCGCTCGTCACAATGGCGCCCGAGTTGCCCGTCGATGCCGATATCACCGATCACTCGATCCGCGAGGCGGTCATCGCGGCGATGTCGGGCCATCCGTGGGCGCTCGCTCGCGAGAACGTCATCGTCGAAAACGGGACCGTGCATCTGTGGATGACGGTCACGAACGACGACGAAGCGAAGGCCGTTCGCGTCGCGGCCGAAAACGCGCCGGGCGTGAAGGAAGTCGTCACGCACGTCGGCCCGCCGAGGGTGTAGCAGCGTCTCTTCAGATGAAGCTGGCGCCGCCGTTCACCGGAATCGTCTGTCCGGTGATGAACGCGTTGCCGATTAGCGTCATCACGACGTCCGCGACTTCGTCCGCTTCTCCGAGCCGCCCGACGGGCAGCCGCTCCGCAACGTTCGACGCCTTGAGCGGTTCGGCCATTTCGGTGTCGATCGGTCCGGGCGCGACGGCGTTGACGGTGATGCCATCGCGCGCGAGCCGTGCGGCGTAACCGCGCGTCAGACCTTCGAGGCCCGCCTTCGATGCGTTGTAGTGAACGCCCACCAGACCCGGCCCGCGCGCCGCCGCCGACGACAGATTGACGATGCGTCCCCAGCGCCGCGCGCGCATGCCGTGGAGCACGGCTTGCGTGCAGAGAAACGCCGACTTCAGATTGACGGCGAGCGTGCGGTCGAACTCGGCTTCCGTGAGATCGTCGATATCGATCATCGTCGCTGTGCCCGCGTTGTTCACCAAGATGTCGATGTGGCCGAGGCGTTGAACGATGTCGTCGATCATCGCGGTGACGTCGTTGCCTGTCGACACGTCGGCGCGTACCGCGATCGCGCGATTGCCGCCGCGCTCGATTTCCGCGACCACGCCGGTGGCCTCGTTTTCGCGCTGCCGATAGTTCACCGCTACCGATGCACCGGATGCGCCGAGAGCGAGCGAAATCGCGCGACCGATGCCGCGTGAGCCGCCCGTCACGAGCGCGACGCGGCCGTTCAGATCGAGAGTGTGAGAGGGCATGGCGCGATCCTTCATCGTGGGTGAGAAGGGCCCAGTTTGCGCGCGTCGTGATGATTTCGCTGATCGCGATGCGATCGATGATCGGGTATCGCGGATACGCGCGAGGCGCTTACGGCAAGTAAAGGAAAAAACCGATGCCGGGTTAAGAGCATCGGTTCTTCCTTGCGCCATGCTGCCAGGTTACCGGCCGCCGTGGCCTCCGCCGCCACCGTGACCGCCACCGCCGCCGTGACCGCCGCCGTTGCCGCCGCCGCCGTTGCCGCCACTGCCGTTGCCGCCACCACCGTGACCGCCGCCGCCGTTGCCGCCACCGCCGTGACCGCCGCCGCCGTTGCCGCCACCGCCGTGACCGCCACCGCCGTTGCCGCCGCCGCCGTTGCCGCCACCGCCGCTGCCACCACCGCCGTTTCCACCACCGCCGTGACCGCCGCCACCATTGCCGCCGCCGTTGCCGCCACCGCCATTGCCACCACCACCGTGACCGCCGCCGCCACCGCTACCGCCGCCGCTTCCACCACCGCCGTGACCGCCGCCGCCATTGCCGCCGTTGCCACCGCCTTGACCGCCGCCACCGTGACCACCGGCTGCGCCGCCATTGCCGTTACCGCTACCGTGGCCGCCAGGCGAACCGTTGCCATGGCCGCCGTCGCCATGACCGCCGTCTCCGTGACCAACTCCGCCATGACCGCCGTCGCCATGACCATCGCCGTGGCCGTCGCCATGGCCATCGCCGTGACCTACGCCGTGGCCGTCACCATGACCATCGCCGTGGCCGTCGCCATGGCCATCGCCGTGACCTACGCCGTGGCCGTCACCATGACCATCGCCGTGACCGTCGCCATGCCCTACGCCGTGTCCATCCCCGTGGCCATCACCGTGTCCGTCGCCGTGTCCGTCGCCGTGGCCATCACCATGTCCATCGCCGTGGCCATCACCGTGTCCGTCACCATGACCATCGCCGTGGCCATCGCCATGACCATGACCGTGGCCATCACCGTCACCATCGCCGTGGCCATGTCCATGACCGTGGCCATGCCCATCGCCGTCGCCGTCACCATCGCCATGCCCGTGCCCGTGACCATGGTGCCCATGTCCACTCGAATCGCCGCCCGAGTCCCCGCCGGAGTCGCCACCGGAATCTCCAGCGCCCTGACTGCCGTTACCTGTTCCACCCGATCCTGTGCCGGTTCCGGTGCCTCCGCCGCTCGTGCTTCCGCCAGCCCCCGCCGTCGCGCCCGGACCGCTGCTGGACGAGCCTTGACCGCCGCCCGCGCCCGCACCCGCACCCGCACCCGATCCCGAGCCACTCGAATTTCCGCCGCCCGAAGCCGCTCCAGGCGATCCCTCGCCACCGCGACCGCCCTCGAGCAACGGCACGACCGCCGACACCGTTTCGACGGTCGGATCCGTCGTCGGCGATACACGCGTCTGCGAGTCCGCCGCCGCAACCATCATCACGGCGCTCGTGCCGAGCGGCACGCATCCCTCGGAAGTCTGGTTGCAAGGATTCCCCGTCGTTTGCGCGGACGCGAAATTCGACATGGCCGCCGCGATCACGATGACGCTGAGTTTGATCGCAGTATTCAATTTGAATTTTTTAGGATTGCTCATTTGTGCCCCTTGTAGTGTTTCTTCGCCACGCGTCGGATGCAGAGTCGAACGCGATGTGGGGCAAGAATGACAGGCTGTACGGTGCGTTCTGTGCGGTAATTAACCGGACGCGAGGGCGTCGTCATTTCGCGCAGTGCGCGAGCGCTCAGAGAACGTTTGCGGACGGCCGGAAGCGTCGTAAGTTCATACGCTCGTCCCGGTCTTGCACGTCAGAATCGCGCGCAGGCGCGGCGGCCAGCCAGCAGATGCATCGCATGTCGATGAATCTTCGCGATGCCGAATGTCACGCGTATCGCGCACCCGTTGCTGGCTTCCGTAGAAAGGTGAATGTAGGCTATCTGTATGGATGCGAAGCGTCAAACGCGCTCTGTGCCGTAGACCGCACTCCGAGCGCACGACCGGTCAATCGGACGGGGATATCGTCTCTATCCGCTGATCAAAGACCGGGATCGAGATTGGCGCAAATTTGAACTAGAGTTATTTATCGTTCGCTTTCCTGATCTATTGCATAGACGCGCGCGCATTCGTCGAAGCAAAGTGCGCAGCCAAGCATCCGACGAATCAGAACACGAACGCAAGATCGACAAGCCGGCCCAGTGTTGTTCATAAGACTTAGGAATACCAAAGAACGGCGGATCGATGCGTCAGCCGACACATCGTATCTTTCAACCGGAGGGTGTCATGAAGAGATCGAAACGAGTCGCGTGCGTGGAGGCGACGGCGCTTGTCGCTCTGTCGATGGCGAGCGCAGGCGTCGCTCATGCAGACGACGAAGCCGTGGTGAATCCGAATCAGACGGCATCGCGCGAGGCGCCGGCGGATCTGTCGAATCTTAAGCCGGTCGTCAATGTGCTCGCGCCGCCGGACACATCCGCGATCATGCCGGAAACCAGCGCCGGGCCTTATACGCCGGGCGTCAACACGCCGGCCGGCATCGTGAGCAATGCGCAGACGAGAGCGTATGGCACCTTCGGCATACCCTATTCGACCGGCCGCGTGCAGGACGGCAACCAGAGCGCGGCGGGCACCACGAGCGCGAACTATCTCAGCACGACGTATCCGTATCGGGCGATCGGCAAGCTGACCTTCAGCGCCGGCTACTGCACCGCGAGCCTGATTCGCAGAAGTGTGATCGTCACGGCGGCGCACTGCATCCAGAGCTTCGGCAGCGGAAGTTCGCTGTTCTCGAACTGGCAATTCCGCCCCGGACACTACGGCGCGTCCGGCGCCACGTCTGCTCAGATCGCGCCTTATGGAACGTGGAACTGGGCGGCGCTCGTGCGGCCATCGGCGTGGGCGAACGGCACCGATACCGGCTCGGGCTCGGCGCGCAACAACGACATCGCCGTCATCGCGATCGCGAAGAACGCGTCGAATCAGTTTATCGGCGATATCACCGGCTATTTGAGCTATGGCTGGAACAACTATTCCTTCATATCGTCGCCGAAGACCGGGAATCTTCAGACAGCCGCCGTCACGACCTTCGGCTATCCGACCTTGCTCGACGGCGGCGCGATCATGCAGCGCACCGATGGCCCGGCCTATACGACGACCGTGAGCGGCGCATCGCAACTCTGGCAGGGCAGCAATCTCACGAGCGGCGCAAGCGGCGGACCGTGGATCGTCAACTTCAGGCCGCGCGATGCCGTGCTTTCCGGGGGCGCGGTCATCGGCAATGCGTCGAATCTGTCGATCATCGGCGTGACGTCCTGGGGCTCGTCCGATCCGAACGCGATCAAGGACAACTACGCGTCGCAGTTCCGTCAGAACACGCAGTATCCGAACGCGACTTATGGCAATTACGGAGCAGGCAACATCGCGTCGCTGCTGAACACGCTGTGTTCGACCGCCGCGCCGGGCGGCGGCACGTACGCATCGCAGGGATATTGCAACTAGGCCGGTCGCGGTGGCCCGTTCGCTTCGAACGGCGCGCGGGCCACTTCGCCTTTTCCGACGAATTCGCTGGAGCATGCCTCAAACGCCCGTAGAATACGAAGCGAACCGGCTTCTCACTTCATCGGCAGCATCGCTCAGGCATGACGAAAGACGACACCACTCACGTCCGCGCACACGGCGCATCGAGCAAGCGCAAGCGGCTCGGCCGCCCGGCGGGCAATATCAATCAACGTGAGAACATCCTCGACGCAGCCGAGGTCGATTTCTCGCAGCGCGGTTACGCGGGCACATCGCTCAAGGAAGTGGCCGCGTCGTGCGGCGTCACGCAGGCGCTCATCACGTATTACTTCGGCACCAAGCAGCAGCTTTTCGAGCAGGTGTTCCTGCGCCGCGCGATGCTGATCTCCGAAGAGCGCGTGACGCTGCTCAATGAACTGATCGATGGAAAAGAGGCGAACGTGCGCGATATCGTGCGCGCGTTTCTGCTGCCGCTCGTCGCGCTGCGCAAGACGGACGGCGGCCGCGCGTTCATTCGTCTGCAGGCGCGCCTGCACACCGAGCCGCCCGAAATCTCGTACAGCCTGCGCAGCACCGCTTACGGCGATTCGACCGATGCCTACGTCGAAGCGCTGCGCGCCGCGCTGCCCGGCCTGCCCGCGAAAGATCTCTACTGGCGTGTGACCATGATGATCGGCGCGTATCTCTACGCGTTCTCCGACACGCATCGTCTCGACGTGCTCGCCAAGGGCGCGTGCGATCCGTGGGACGCGAACGAAACGCTGGAGCAGTTGACGAACTTCATCGTCGGCGGTCTGGAGGCGCAGGCGAGCGCGTCATCTCCGGCCAGCGCGAAGAAGGTCGCGAAGCCGAAGACGACGCGCCCCGCACGCGCCGCATAAAAGCAAGGTTCAGCGCCGCAAACCGATTTCCATCGACTCGATCACTTGCGCGATGGTCGAATGCATCGATGCGAGCGTCGCGCCGGGCAAGTCCGACGATGCCGTTTCGCCGATCATGTCGCGCAATGTTTCCTGCACATCCGCCGATGCCTGTTGCGGCAACGCCGCCGCGATCACGCTGAGCGCGGCGGTGAGGCCATGCAGCTTGCCGGTCAACACTTCCAGTTCCTGACTCATCTTTGCTTCCTGTCGTTTCAAAGAGATGATGCGGACCGCGCGTCGTGCGCGGCCCGCGAGAATCACGCGCGTTCCGTCTCCGGGTGCGCCTTCAGCTTGACGAACAGCGCGATGCCCGCGATCACCGAGGGCACGGCGAGCAGCGCGAACACCGCCGGCAGGCCGAGCTTCCACTGCGCGAACAATCCGCCGAGCGCGACGCCCGCGATGCCGCCGAAGCGCCCGACGCCATACATCCACGAAACGCCGGTTGCGCGGCTTTGCGTCGGATAGAACATCGCGGCGAGCGAGGGCATCGACGATTGTGCGCCGTTCATCGTCGTGCCGGCGAGAAAGATCAGCGCGCTCACGAGCCCGATGCTGCCGATCGCCTGCCCGACCACGAAGATCAGCACGGCGGTCAGCAGATAACCGAGCATCACGACGACGTTCGCGTTCCAGCGATCCATCAGCCACCCCGATGCGATCGTGCCGATGCCGCCGCCGAGCGGAAAGAGCGCGGTGAGCAGCGCGGCGCGCTCGGGCGTGAAGCCGGCTTCGTTCATGAGCAGCGGCATCCAGCTCATCAGCAGATAGAAGATGACGAGGCCCATGAAGTACACGAGCCACAGCATCAGCGTGCCGACGACGAAATTGCGCGAGAGAATCGCGCCGACCGACGATTTCGCGTGCGTTTGCGTGCGCTCGGACAGACGAAACGAATCGATGCGCGCGAGATCGAGCGGCGCGATCCTCGAAAGCGGCGCCCAGATTTTCTCTTTGGACGCGCCGCGCTTGACGAGATAGCGCACCGATTCCGGAACGAGCATCGCGACGAACAGCGCGAGCACGAGCGGCACCACGCCGCCGACGACGAAAAGGCTATGCCATCCGAATGCGGGAATCAGCCACGATGAAATGAAGCCGCCGAGCGCCGCGCCGACCGTGAAGCCGCAATACGTCGTGTTGACGATGATCGAGCGGCTCTTTGCCGGCGCGTATTCGGAGACGAGCGTGATCGCGTTCGGAATCGCCGCGCCCAGACCGATGCCGGTCAGAAAGCGCAGCGTGACGAGCGATTCGACCGAGCCGCAGAACGCGGTCGCGAGACTCATCGCGCCGAAGAAGGCGGTCGCGGCGATGAGCACCGCGCGCCGTCCGAAGCGATCCGCCGCCGGCCCGGAAACGACCGCGCCCGCCGCGAGCCCGAAGAGCGCGGCGCTTAGAACGGGCGCGAGCGCGCCCTTCGTGATGCCCCAGCCCTTGACGAGCGCCGGCGCGATATAGCCGATGGCCGCCGTGTCCATGCCGTCGATCAGCACGATCAGAAAGCACACGCCCATCAGCGTCCATTGAAAGCGCGAGAAGCGGTGCGCGTCGATGAACTCCTCGACAGGCACGCTCCCGCTCCACGCATCGCCCCGATCGGACGCCGTCGAATGCCCGGCGCGCGGCGGGAATGCCGGGCCGGTGTGAAGCTCTGCTTGCGACATGACCAACTCCTCGTTGTCGACGGCGCTTCGCCGTCCATTGTCACCAGGCCGGCGACATGCCGGTGTTCACGCGAAGCGGGGGCCCACCGGTTTCGACGCTGGTTTATTATATGTACCTATAATTAATAAACGCAATGCGGAAAAAAATAGTTCTCGACGCGCGCTGAGCGGGCGCTCCGCACAGGCGTTCAGCGCGATGAAAGCATTCGAACGAATGTGCTGAAAGGAAGCGATGCGACGCTTCGCGAGCGTGCCGGAGGCCCGCTACGCGGCGCGGGCGAACCGGGTATCATGCGCAGCGGCTGAAACAAGAACTACAACTTTCGCGATCGTCGCCGTCGTGCGGGCCGCTTCCAGACATCTGCCCGGCACGCGACCTTCACGCCACATCGGAGCTGTTTATGCCATTGCGGTCCGGCGTCGACGAGGCCAGCTTTCGTCGCATCCTCTTTCGCAACATCGCGCTGCCGCTCGGAACGGGCGTCGTGACGGCCGTCGCGTTCGTCGCGCTCGTGCTGTATCTGCTGTCGGGCATCAACTGGGTCGAGCATTCGGAGCGCGTGATCGGCAATGCGCAGGAAATCGGCCGGCTCGTCAGCGAGAAGGAAAGCGCGATTCGCGGCTATCTGATTACCGGCGACGAGAGCTTTCTCGCGCCGTATGACACCGCGAAGCCGAAGCTCAGCGCCGATATCGACACGCTCGCCGATCTCGTCTCCGACAACGCGCCGCAAGTCGATCGCCTGATTCGCATTCGCGCCTTGCAGACGCAGTGGGACAAGGTCGCCGACGAGCTCATCGATGCCCGCCGCCGCGCGCAGGATTCCGTTCCGCTGGTGCGCGCGGGGCGCGGATCGGCCGAACGCGCGGAGACCGAGCGCGAGCTTTTCGCGTTTCTCAACATCGAGCAGGCCTTGCGGCTGCAGCGCGTGGAATCGGCGAAACAGCTCACGACGATCACCGTCGTCGTCTTCCTGATCCTGAGTCTCGCGCTGTCCGTGATTCTCGCAATCTTCGGCAGACGCGAATTGATGCAGCTTTCCAGCGCGTTCGGCGCGGCGATCGGCGAGCAGGAACGGCAGACGCGCGCGCTTCAGGAACAGGCCTGGCTGCGCGAAGGGCAGACGCGGCTTGCAGAGAGAGTCATCGGCCGGCAATCGCTCGATCAGCTTTGTCAGACGATCCTCGATTTTCTCGCGGATTACCTGAAGATTTCGATGGGCGCGTTCTATGTGCTCGAAGCCGACGGCGCGTTGAAGCGCACCGCGAGCTTCGGCTTCGATCCCGACAGCGCGCCGGTTCCCGAATCGCTCGCGGGCGTGAAAAGCCTCGTCGGGCAGGCGGTGCACGCGCGCAAGCTGACGAGCATGAACGACGTGCCCGCTGGTTACTGGAAGGTGACATCGGCGCTCGGCGCGAGCGCGCCCGCGAGTCTCGCGATCGTGCCGATAGAGAACGAAGGCCAGGCGAACGGCGCCATCGAACTGGGCGCGATGCACAAGCTGACCGAACGCGACGAGCAGTTCCTGAAGTCGATTGCGGGGAATATCGGCGATTTCGTCGAGGCGGCGCAGTATCGCGAGCGCCTGCAACGCGTGCTCGAAGAAACGCAGCAGTTGAACGAAGAGCTGCAGATGCAGCAGGAAGAACTGCGCACGACCAACGAGGAACTCGAACAGCAGACGACCGCGCTTTCGCAGGCGCACGTTTATCTGGCGAATCAGAAGGCCGAACTCGAACAGACCAACGATCGGCTCGCGGAACAGGCGCGCGTGCTCGACGAACGCAACGTCGCGCTCAATGCCGCGCAGGGCGAACTCGAAACGCGCGCCGAAGCGCTGCAGCGCGCGAGCCGCTACAAGTCGGAGTTTCTCGCGAACATGTCGCACGAACTGCGCACGCCGCTGAACAGTTCGCTGATTCTCGCGAAGCTGCTGTCGGAGAACAAGCCCGGCAATCTGACGAAAGACCAGGTCAAGTACGCGCAGACGATTTATTCCGCGGGCAACGATCTGCTCAATCTCATCAACGACATTCTCGATCTCTCGAAGGTCGAGGCGGGCAAGCTCGATCTGCATATCGAGGACGTGCCCTTGCAGCGCATCATGGATTCGCTTGCGCGCACCTTCGATCCGCTCGCGCGGCAGAAGAAGCTCCGGCTCGAACTGCGCAACGATATCGACGACTATCCGACGCTCACGACCGATTTCCGCCGTCTCGAACAGATTCTGAAGAACCTGCTGTCGAACGCGGTCAAGTTCACGGATGCGGGCGCGGTCTCGCTCACGCTCAAGCGCGCAGGCGAGGGCGCGGTGCAGTTCGTCGTGACGGATACCGGCATCGGCATTGCGCCGGATCAGCTCGAAGCGATCTTCGAAGCGTTCCAGCAAGCCGACGGCACCACGAGCCGTCACTACGGCGGCACGGGTCTCGGCTTGTCGATTTCGCGCAGTCTCGCGCATCTGCTCGGCGGCGATATCGCGGTGCGCAGCGCGCAGGGCGCCGGCAGCACGTTCACGCTGACGATGCCGCTCGTCTACGGCGCGTCCGACGCGTTGCCGAGCGCCGTAGCGGAAGCGCCCGCGCCCGTGGTCGTCGAAGAAGAGGCGCCGATCGAAGCGCTCCACGTCATCGACGACGATCGCTTCGATGTCACGCCCGGGCGACGTCTCGTGCTCGTGGTCGAAGACGAGCCGGGCTTCGCGCAAGTGCTGCTCGATCTGGCGCACGAACTGGGTTATCGATGCATCGTGAGCGGCACGGCGCGCGAGGCGCTCAAGCTCGCGCAGGACAGCGCGCCCAACGCGATCCTGCTCGACATCGCCTTGCCCGACCGCTCGGGGCTCGTGCTGCTGCAGGAACTGAAGGCGAATCCGAAGACGCGGCACGTTCCGGTGCATGTCGTGTCGGCGTCGGACAGAAGTGAGGCCGCGCTGCATCTCGGCGCGATCGGTTACGCGGTGAAGCCGACGACGCGCGAGCAACTGACGGCGATTTTCCAGCGCCTCGAAGAGAAGAGCAGCCAGAAGATCAAGCGCGTGCTGCTCGTCGAGGACGATGCGCGTCAGCGTCAGAGCATCGTCGAACTCATCAGCGATACGGACGTGGAGATCACGCCGGTCGAGTTCGGCCGCGACGCGCTCGAACTGCTGAAGACGACGATCTTCGATTGCATGATCATCGACCTGAAGCTGCCCGATATGCAGGGCGGCGACCTCTTGCGCCAGATGGCCGCGATCGACGCGTATTCGTTCCCGCCGGTGATCGTCTACACGGGCCGCAATCTGACGCACGACGAGGAAGCGGAACTGATGCGCTACTCGCAGTCGATCATCATCAAGGGCGCGCGTTCGCCCGAGCGTCTGCTCGATGAAGTCACGCTGTTCCTGCACAAGGTCGAGACGGATCTTTCCGCGGATCGTCAGGCGATGCTGCATGTTTCGCGCTCGCGCGACCGCGTGCTGGATGGCCGCCGCGTTTTGCTCGTCGACGACGACATTCGCAACATCTTCTCGCTATCGAGCGCGCTGGAGCATCAGGGATTGAAGGTGGATATCGGCCGCAACGGTTTCGAGGCAATCGAGGCGCTCGACAAGAATCCGGACATCGACGTCGTGTTGATGGACGTGATGATGCCCGGCATGGACGGACTCGAAGCGACGCGGCGTATCCGCGAGGACGCGCGCTTCAAGAAGCTGCCGGTGATCGCGATCACCGCGAAGGCGATGAAGGACGATCAGGAGCAATGCCTCGCGGCGGGCGCGAGCGATTATCTGGCGAAGCCGATCGACATCGACCGGCTTTACTCGCTGTTGCGCGTGTGGATGGCGCGGCGCGTTTAGATATTCAGCGCGCGCTTGTCGACGGCGAGCGCCGCTTCGCGCATCACTTCCGACAGCGACGGATGCGGGTGGCAAATGCGCCCGATATCCTCGCTCGCCGCCTTGAACTCCATCGCGACGACGGCTTCCGCGATCAGATCCGACGCGTTTGCCGAGATGATGTGTACGCCGAGAATCTCGTCGGTTTTCGCATCGGCGAGGATCTTGATGAAGCCGTCCGTTTCGCCGATGCCCATCGCGCGGCCGTTGGCGAGCATCGGAAACTGGCCGGCCTTGAATGCGCGGCCTTCCGCCTTCAGCGCCTGCTCCGTCTGCCCGACCCACGCGATTTCCGGATGCGTGTAGATCACCCACGGAATGCAGTTGTAGTCGATGTGCGGCTTCTGCCCGTCGATGATCTCCGCGACCAGCACGCCTTCGTCCTCCGCCTTGTGCGCGAGCATCGGGCCACGCACGACATCGCCGATCGCGTAGACGTTCGGGACTTTCGTCGCGCAATGGCCGTCGACCGGAATGAAGCCGCGTTCATCGACCGACAAGCCGATGGAATCGAGACCGAGATCGTCCGTGTTCGGCACGCGGCCGATCGACACGATCAGACGATCCGCGTCGAGCGTCTGCGCGTTGCCGTCCTTGTCCTTGTAGGAGATCGAGACGCTCGAATCCGTCGTCTTCACGCCGTCGATTTTCACGCCGAGATGAATCGTGAGACCTTGCTTCTTGAAGAGCTTCGCGGCCTCCTTTTGCAGCGCGGAGTCGGTCGTGCCGAGGAATTCGGGCAGCGCTTCGAGAATCGTCACTTCCGCGCCCAGCCTGCGCCACACGGAGCCGAGCTCCAGCCCGATCACGCCCGCGCCGATCACGGCGAGCTTCTTCGGCACGGACGTGAAGGCGAGCGCGCCTTCGTTGTCGGAGACGATCTTGTTGTCGACCGGCACGTTCGGCAGATGCCGCGCCTTCGAGCCCGTCGCGATGATCACATGCTGCGCGGTATGCGTTTCACCGCCGACGTCGATCCTGAAGCTCGCGCCGTCCTTGCCCGCGAGCTTGCCGTGACCTTTGATCCAAGTGATCTTGTTCTTGCGGAAGAGGAACTCGACGCCGCCCGTGATCTTCTCGACGATCGCTTCCTTGCGGCCGACCATCTTGCCGACATCGACGGAAAGGTTGTCCAGGTTGATGCCGAGCTCGTCGAAATGGAGTTGCGCCTTCTCGAATTGCTCCGATGACGCGAGCAGCGCCTTCGACGGAATGCAGCCGACGTTCAGACAGGTGCCGCCGAGTTTCGGCTTGCCGGCGTGGTTGATCCATTCCTCGACGCACGCCACCTTGCGGCCGAGCTGCGCGGCGCGGATCGCGGCGATATAGCCGCCGGGCCCGGAGCCGATGACGATCACGTCGAAATCGGCCTTCTGACCTGACGCGGCGGCGGGCTTTTCAGGCGCAGGCGCCGGGGCAGACGCGGGAGCGGGAGCAGACGCGGGCGCCGATGCCGATGCCGATGCCTTCGCGTCCGTATCGATGACCGCAATGACTTCGTCCACGTGAACGATGTCGCCTGCTTTCTTCAGCACTTCCACGATCGCGCCGGCCGATGGCGCGGGCACTTCGAGCACGACCTTGTCCGTTTCCAGCTCGATGAGAATTTCGTCCTGCGCCACGGCGTCGCCCGCATTTTTCTTCCACGGCAACATCGTCGCTTCGGTGACGGATTCGGAAAGCTGCGGAACCTTGACTTCAACCCTGGCCATTCAGATTCTCCTGTTGAGCAATTCGTCGCGATGGGAAATGTCCGGCTGCGTGCCTTGCGGACGCGGCCTTGTCCGGCCGGCCTGACGCGCCGAAGGACACAAGGATACGCCGTGTCCGGACCGCGCGCGCGGGATACGGCCCTCGACTCGCGCATCGCCTCGGCTTTGAGTCATCGTTATATTCGATGGTATATTGCGGAACACGAAAGCACGAGGTGATCATGCGGACCCCTCCGTTTCAACTTGCACGCTCGAGCGCGCCCGGCCTATGCGATGCGTGCTGTCAGCCGACCGAATCCGATCTTCGCGCCTCGCGTCGTCGCGCGCGTCTTGCCGAACTGGATTCGCATCTGCATTGCTCGGTAATCGGCACTTGTCTTTCGACGGGCGAGCTACGCAAGCTCGTGCCCAGATTCACCGATTTGGACCGCCATCACGCGAGCGATCTGGAGATTCATCACGCCGCTGTCGAACTCGCGATCGCGGGCGGCGCGGGCGCGAAGGCGCTGAACAAGGCGCTCGACGAACGCTATTCAGGCGCGATCCGCCGTTTTGACGCCGCGCGCGATACGCAGGCGCTGCTCGATCTGTGGAACGAGGCGCTGAAGTCCGGCGATATTCCGCCCGCGTACTGGGCGGTGATGTCGCATCCGCACGCGACGATCGCAGTGCGCCAGTCCGCGTTCGGCGAACTTCATATGCTGTCGCATCTCGTCGGCGCGGCGAATCGCGCGGATATCCGGCGGCTCGTCGCGCTCGAAGCGGAGAATCAGGAGCTTAGGGAAAAGATCGATCGGCAGCAGGCGCGTCTTTTCGAACTGAGCGCGGAACGCGATGCGTCCGTCAGACAGGCGAGCGAGCACGCGCTGCAACTCGCAGCGTTCGGGCAACGCAAGGCGGATATGCCGACGGCGCAGCTCGAAGCCGAAGTCGAGCGCCTGCGCGAAAAAATCGAGGACGGTGAACGCAGGCTCGCGCTGCACACGAGCCGCCGCGAAGCCGCCGAGCAGCGCGCGCTCCGGGACGAGGACGAGACACGCGCATTGCGCAACAAGCTGGGCGAAGTTCAGGCGCTGCTGAAGGTCGTACAGGCCGAGTGCGCGGCGCTGGAACGCGCGACGCTCGGTGCCTGCGATCGCCCCGACGTGCGCCGACGCGCGATGGAATGGGTGAGCGGCAGGCGCATCGTCTATGTCGGCGGAAGGCCGAATTCGAATGCGGTGCTGAAGGCGCTGGTGGAGGCTGCGGGCGGCGAGCTGATCGGCCATGACGGCGGCATCGAAGATCGCAAGGGCTTGCTCGCGGCCGCGCTGCCGAACGCGGATGTCGTGCTGTTTCCCGTCGATTGCATCGATCACGATTCGATGAGCATGCTCAAGCGCGTCTGCGACCGGCATGGCGTCGAGTATTCGCCGTTGCGCACCGCGAGCGTCGCGAGTTTCGTGGAGTTCGTCGGACGGCTCATGATTGGCGCGCGTGGCGGTCAGGCGAGCGCGCCGCCGCCGTCGGCGTTCTGCTTACGACACGGTTAGGGCTTGAGCAACTGCGTGAGCGATTCGATCTGCTCGGCGCACGCGGCTTGCGCCTGTGTTTCGACATCGCGATAAAGCCGCACGATGCTTTCGCCGACGGGCGTCAGCACGCAGCCGCCGCCGCTTTGCCCGCCTTGTTCGGAGATGGTCGCGGGCGATTTGAGCGAGCGATTGAGCTCGTCGATGAGCAGCCACGCGCGCCGGTACGACATGTCGAGGCTGCGCGCCGCCGCCGATATCGAGCCGTGCTTGCGCACCGCTTCGAGCAGCGACACCTTGCCCGGACCGATGGCGATGGTCTCGCCTTTCGTGATGCGCATGCGAAAGCGCACTTCGATCGGCTGGTTCGCCGCGTCGGTGTCTGATGCGTTTTCCGGTGTTTTCAGGGTCGTCGCCATGCCCGAGAGGATACACGAAGGAAATCGGAGGGGCGTTTGATGAGGGGCTTGCGGGCGTTATCGGTTGTCCGGATAGGACGGCATCGGGGAATATGCAAGGCCGTGTTTGCGACATGCATGTGGCTCCGGCTGACGGGAGGCGCGAGGTGGTCATCGCGGACGGTCGATGATCGGGTAGAGAGATTGGCGCGACTGCCCGAGCGGCGCTTGCATTTCGTTACGCCAGTGGAAGTCGCGCTCGCCCGTTAGCATCTGCTTGCCGTCGAAGCCGCGCGCGTTCCAGCGTTGCCGATCGCGATGTCATCGACGCGGAAGAGTGTGCCCGGTGAATATTGGCGGTGGAATGTCGTTACGTAGCGGAAGGGATGGCTTGCCACCGGGAACCAGCAACGAGAGGGTAGGGGCGAGCACCGCCATGCGATAACAGTAGGTCCGCCGCTTGGCTTGCTATGAGCGCGACGCCGCCCTGATCGGCCGTGACGTTCGAGCCGAGGACCGACAGATTGCCGTTGCCGTTCTGACCAGCCGCCAGCGTCACGCCGCCGCCTGCACTGATCCTCGAACCATTCACCGATTCGTCGTAGCTCGACGAGATATGCTGCGACTGCTCACCGCCGAGCGATTGCTCGTGATGCGTCGCCGTATCCTTCGACGCCGTGATCGTGAGATCGCCGCCCGCGATCATCTTCGCGTCACCGCCCGCGACGATGGTCGACCCGGTGAGCGTGGTATCGCGCTCGGAGAGGGTCATCACCTTGCCGCCCGCGACGATCGCGCTGCCGAGTTGCCGGCTCAGCGTTGTACATGTCGACAGCTGAACCGATCGATGCACCGCTGTTACCGCCCACCGCCGCGCCCGCACCCGTAGCCAGCGCATTCGCGATGATATTACCCAACGCTCGATCCGCATCAGCATTGCCGGTCGGACTCGCGCCCGTGATCGCGTTGCTCACATCGTTCAGATTGCCCGCCAACGCCGCCGATAAGCGAATCGCCCGCGTTGAGGGTAGTCGCCGTCAGCCTGTCATCCGACCGATGCATCGACTCCGCGTAACTGCCGTGGCTGTCGCTGCCCGAACTGTTGCTGTCGATGGTCGATGTCGCCTTGGCCGCCTGCAGCGTCACGTCGCCCTTGACCGCGACGACACCGCCACCGCCCAGGTCGATGTTCGCACCGGTCGCGGTCAGATCGCCTCCGACACCGATCTCCGACACACCACCGACGACCACCGAGCTGCCCGTCATCTGATTGATGTTGGTGTTCGACACGCCGTTGGCGCGCTCGACGACCTTATGTTCGCCCGTCTGCGCCGCGCCGAGGTTCCAGTCTCCACCCACGGTCATGTCGAGGCCGCCGCCCACGTTCAGATTGCCCGCGTTCTGCTCGACGTTCCCACCGGTCACGATGAGCGCGTTGCCCGCCACGTTCAGGTTCGCAATAGGTCCGAGCGTCGTCGTGGTGCGCGTCGCGCCCGTCGCGCTCACCTGATCGACCGTATTGACCGCCGTATTGAGGATCAGGTCGCCGCCCGCCTTCAGCGCCAGACTGCCCGAGTTCACCGTCGACGACGTCAGATCGACGTTGCCCTTCGTCGTCAGCAACATCAGCCCGCCGCTTTGCAGCGTGCCGAACGCGTTGTCGATTGCCTTGCCATCGATCGACAGCGTATTGCCCGCCTGCACCGTGCCGCTGTTGGTGAAGGTCTGCGCGTTCTTCAGGTCGACATCGCTCGCCGCGATCAGCGGCCCTTGCATCTTCTGCTGGCTGCCCGCAGCAAGATAGACGACCGGCACCAGCACGGACTGCCCGTTGACCACCTGCGTCTGCAGGATGATGACGTTGGAAGTGAGCGCCGCCACCTGCTCCGGCGACAAGGCCATGCCCAGCGGCAAATCCAGCGACTTGACGAGCGATGCCCCCGCGGTCAGCAGCGACTCGTACATCGATTCGAGGTCGGTGTAAGGGCCCAATACCGCGCGGCCCGTCAGCGATGTGATCTGGTTGCGCACGAGTTGTTGCTCGTAGAAACCATCGCCCAGACGCTTCTCCGTGACCTGCGGATCGAAGCCCAGTTGCTGCAGGAAGTAGTCGCTGGAGATGAACGACTTCTGGTTCGTGAAGGCGGGGTTCGTCTCGATCAGGTAGTTCGCGCCCGGCGTGCCCGACGGTCTGAATAGCCCGCCCTGCGGAATCGTCAGGTTGCTCAGGACATTGAGCGCGGTCGCGCTCGCGATGATCGGATTGACCAGCCCCGAGCCACCGTTGACGCTCGCCGCGCCCGCCTTCGTGCCGCCCGCATTGCCGCTCAGCCCGCCGATCGTCACGCCGGAGAGCGCCTGGCCGGGCGCAAGTCCGAGCGACGGAATCCCGGCATTGGCCGCCGTATTGTCGATGCTGACGCCCGTACCCGAGAGCGTGCCGCCGCCGACGAAGCTCGATTCGTAGCTCGGCAGCGCATAAGTGCGAAGGTCAGCGGGCGCGGCCTGCGTGTAGCCGCCCGGTCCGCCGCCCGCGAACGGCGCATCGCCGAACGGCAATGTCCAGTTGTGCTCCGAGTTGTCGTAGTTGTTGTAGTGGTAGTAGCCCGAGTACGTTACCTGCACTTGCGGCGCACTCTGGCCCCGCCAGCTGTTCTGGTCGAGCGAGACTGGCATCGAGAGATCGCCCGCCGCCGCCACTGCGCTCCAGTAGTTCTGAAACAGCCCCACCGACGACGCATCGACCTTGCCGCCGGCCACGATCTGCGCCTGCGGACTGATGCCGGCGATCAGGTTCGCCACCGCCACGCCCGTGTACGTCGTGTACTGATAAGGTCGGTGCTGTTGCTCTCCAGCCTGCCGCCGTTCGAATTGTCGAGCGTGCCCGACACCGCGACAGACATCGGCCCCGCGCCCGTCTGCGTGATGACGCCCGCCCGATTGGCCAGATTCGTGGCCGTGATGGCCAGTTGCGCGGCTTGCGTGGTGCCGCCGCTGTTATCGAGCGTGCGCGCGTTGAGCTTGCCATTCACGTATCCGGCCTGTTGCGTCTGCGTGATGGTTGCAGCGTTATTCAGGATCGCGCCCTGGCGCTGGACGTCGAATTGTGAATAATTGTTGACCGACACGCCCGCCGAACTGGGTCGCGAGATATTGACTTGCGGCAACCCGTTTTGCGTCTGTATGACTTGAGCGCCCGAGCCGGGCACCGCGACTATCTGTGCAATTGACGGCGCGCTCAGGATGACATTGCCGATAAGGACCATCGCGGCGAGAACGAGCGCGCGCAATGCGGGCACGGACCCGGCGTGATGAGAGCGCGTCGCGGGACGACGCGCGCCGGGCGCGGTGCGATGAGCGCTGGCGAAGTCCGCGACGGCGACGAGCATGTGCCGCACGCGGCTATAGACGAGTTTGTAAAAACCCTTATTCATGATTCTTTTCGGGATTGAGTCGGCGGGGTCAGCGTCTGCGCGCCACTGCTTAGCGGCAGAGAACTCCGAATTTTCAGCCATCCTTAACTGAAAATTCATACGGATAACTCTGAAAGAAGAAACGCCTCGCGAGATGCGAGGCGCCTATTCGAGTGGGGAAATTCTGAGTTTGGAACGAACGAGCGCGAGTCCCGGTCTGTGCGCGGCGATCTAGGGCGTGTCCGGATACCGGATCACAAAATCCTCACATCGCGGACAACCCGGCGCACACGTCGTCTCAACGCCTCGCGCAAGCGCGACTTCCTTCGCCGAAGTGATCGTCGCGCCGATTTCCCGCGCGAACAGCATGCTATCGGCCGATCCGTTCATCGATGCGACGCACCCAGAACGTGGGCATCGACGCGCGCGAGGCGCTTCAGATGGCGCGGCGCGCGCACCGTGTCCGCGCCGGAAACGAGCACCGGCAATCCGTCCTCGATGCCAAGTTCGCGATCCTCGCACTCATACGCGACAATCACCTGCGCGCCGATCGGCGTATTGAAAAGCTCGTGCCAGGAGAACGTCACCGCATAGCCATCGTGCGCGTGCGCGAGGAACACGGTGCGCTTGAAATCGGTGTTGTCCGGCCGGCGCACGCCCGCGGCGTCGAGCAGCACGCGCAATGGCACGCCGCGATAGCTTCCCATCGGTCGAATGTAGCGGCCCGTCGAAAAGCACACGAGATCGAACGGTTCGATGCTCACGCGCCCGAATTCGCGCATTGCGGCGACATCGAGCGTCAGCGGCCTTTGCACCGCGCCGCCGATCTCGATATATGGGCTACTCGAATTGCTCTGGCTCGATGACGACATGATTCCTCGAAACATGGGGTCGCGCGAAATGGGCTATATCCGGGAATATATTACGATGTCGCACCGATGACATTTCTGTCCGCACATAATCGGCATGCCCGGCGCACGATTGGGCAACAAAATGGGCAAACGTGTACTGTTCTACCCGCGAGAACGTCGCAGCCGGCTGAGCGATCCGCCCAGCCGGCATCCCGCTCCATCCCATCAACGAGAGAGGATTGTCATGCCGTTCGTCACGACCAAAGATAACGTCGAAATTTTCTACAAGGATTGGGGCCCGAAGGACGCGCAGCCCATCGTTTTCCATCACGGCTGGCCGCTTTCTTCCGACGATTGGGACGCGCAATTGCTGTTTTTCGTCCAGAAGGGATATCGCGTGATCGCGCACGACCGGCGCGGACACGGCCGCTCGTCGCAAGTCTCGGACGGTCACGACATGGATCACTACGCCGCCGACGCCTTCGCGGTCGTCGAGGCGCTCGATCTGCGCAACGCAATCCATATCGGACATTCGACGGGCGGCGGTGAAGTCGCCCGCTATGTCGCGAAGCACGGCGAACCGGCGGGACGCGTCGCGAAGGCGGTCCTCGTCAGCGCTGTGCCGCCGCTCATGCTGAAGACGGAAGCCAACCCGGAAGGCCTGCCTATCGACGTCTTCGACGGTTTGCGCAAAGGGCTCGCGGACAACCGCGCGCAGTTCTTCGTCGATGTGCCCGCAGGTCCGTTCTACGGCTTCAACCGCCCGGGCGCGACGGTGCATCAGGGCGTCATCCAGAACTGGTGGCGTCAGGGCATGATGGGCAGCGCCAAGGCGCACTACGAGGGCATCAAGGCGTTCTCGGAAACGGATCAGACCGAAGATCTCAAGTCGATCTCCGTCCCCACGCTCGTTCTGCATGGCGAGGATGACCAGATCGTGCCGATCGCCGATGCCGCGCTGAAGTCCATCAAGCTGCTGAAGAACGGCACGCTGAAGACGTATCCGGACTTCTCGCACGGCATGCTGACCGTCAACGCGGACGTCCTCAACGCAGACCTGCTCGCATTCGTGCAGGGCTGATTCACGCAGCCGGCGCGGACATTGTTCGTCCGCGCCGGCATCTCTGTTCAAGGCACACGGCTTTTTCCCGATTGGAAGCGCGCTTAAAGTGGCCAACTCCAATCTAGCCTCAGTGCCATCATGCAAATCGATACACCAGCAATTGCAGCATCGCCGGAAGGACGTTCGACGTCGATGCGCCAATGGCTCGCCGTCATCGCCGTGGCCGTGAGCGCGTTCGCGTTCGTGACGGCCGAATTCCTGCCCGTCGGCTTGCTGCCGCAGATCGCGCACGATCTCGGCGTGTCGCCCGGCGTCGCGGGTCTCATGGTGACGACGCCCGGCGTCATGGCCGCGATATTCGCCCCGACGCTCATCGTCAGCGCGGGCCGAATGGATCGGCGATATGTCTTCCTGCTCCTCACCGCCGTCCTTCTGATCGCGAACCTCGTCAGCGCCGTCGCGAACAATCTGCCGGTCATGCTCGCGGGCCGCGCCATGCTCGGCGCCGCGTTGGGCGGCTTCTGGACCCTTGCGACCGCCGCCGCGCCGCGACTCGTGCAGCCGAAAGATGCAGCGAAGGCCACCGCGACCATTCTGACCGGCGTGACGCTCGCGACGGTCGTCGGCGTGCCGCTCGGCACGTTCATCGCGTCGTTCGCGTCGTGGCGTTTCTCGTTCGCGGCGACGGCGGGACTCGTCGCCGTGGCGCTGATTGCACAGGCGCTGCTCGTGCCTTCGTTGCCGTCGGCATCGGCGTTGCGCATCGCCGATTTCAGAAAGCTGCTCGCGCGTCCTCACACGCGATTGAGCATGCTGATGGTCGCGCTCGTTTTCGGCGCGCATTTCTCGACCTACACGTACATCGCGCCGCTGCTCGAACAGGACTTCTCGTTGAGCACGATCACGCTGCTGCTCTTCGGCTTCGGCCTCGTCGGCTTCTTCTCGAATGCGCTGATGTCGATGGTCGTCTCCGGTCATCTCAAGAAGTCGGTCGCCGCGATGGTGTTGCTGCTGCTCGGCGCGATTTCGTCGATGCTGCTGCTGGAGCACTCGATCATCGGCGAAACGGCGGGGATGCTGCTGTGGGGCATTGCGTTCGGCGCCTTGCCGCTGTGCTTCAGCGTGTGGATTCAGCGCGGCACGGCGGACTTGCCCGAAGCGGGCTCCGCAATGTTCGTGAGCATCATCCAGGTGGCGATTGCGGTGGGATCGGCGGTCGGCGGCACGATCGTCGACCGTGCGGGCGTACACGCTGATTTCACGTTGGGACTCGCGCTCGCGCTGCTCGGACTCGTCGCGCTGCAACGGCTGGCGGCATGGGAACGGCCGGCCCGGGCGTCCGCATTCAAGCGCGGATACGACGCTTCGCCGGATTGACCTGTCGCAAGCCGCGCTATATTGGTCGTTCGGTCCGACGCCCTTGCGCCGGGCTCATCGACGGGAGAAGCGCATGAAGCGTCGGCTGATGGCGGCAATCGCAATGACGATGTTCCTCGCGGCGTGCGGCTCCGTCGCGCCGGACGCGGCCGTGCAAACCGTCCCGCTCGCGGGCACGCCAAACGGCGTCGCAGTGCGCGATTCGGACGGCGCCGTGTTCGTCACCGACGACCGGACCAACGGCGTCGTGATGACGTCGCATATCGGCGAAGAGGACGCGCCCGCGTTTTCGCTCTACGCGCGCATTCCGGCAGCCGAGGGCGAACGCACGAGCCTGAGCCAGATCGCGTTCGCGCCGAACGGTCATCTGCTCGTCGAGCAATTCGGCTTCGGCACGTCGGCCGCGATCTACGATGTCGCGCCGAGCGGTCAGGTCGCGCTCGCATCGGACACGAATTCCGCGCGGCGGCGTGTCGGCCTGCTCGTGCTCGATGGCGGCACGTTTCTGTCGAGCTGGTTCATGGAGGAGGGTGGCGCGCCGGCAGAAGGCGGCGTCAGCGTGATTACGCGTGGCACGGCGCCGCGGCAGGTGATCGAGCGCGACATCGTCACCGGATTGGGCAAGCCGGTCGGCTTGGCTACGGTCGGCGACACGCTCTACATCAGCGATCAGGCCGCGAACCGCATCTATCAGGTGGACTTGCAGTCGGCGCGGGCGGCGAGCGCGCCCGTGCCGGCGAGCGATGTCTTCGCGACGGTCGAAGCGCCCGACCTGATGGCCGCGACTCCCGACGGCCGGCTCTTCACGAAATGCGGCGCGCACGCCGTATGCAGCATCTCGAAGCGCGGCCGCGCGACGGTCATCGCCGACGATCTGCAATCGCCGCGCGGCGTGGCGGTGGACGTCGCGCGCAAACGGCTCGTCGTCGTGGATCGGTCGAGCGCGCCGGACAAGCCGAGCGCGCTGCGCGTGGTGCCGATCAAATAGCGACGGTGTCGCTCATCGCGGCGACGACCATCCCTTATAGCTGCCGACGTTGTCGCGCGTGACGAGCGTCGACGGCAGCAGGATCGTCGAGTTGGCGGGCTTCTTGCCGTTCATCAGATCGTAGCCGACGCTCACCGCCTGCTGCGCCATCGCCCACGGATCCTGGCTCGCCGACGCCTGAACCATCGTGTCGGTCTTGAGCGCGGTTTCGATATCGGGCGCGCCATCCACCGACGTAATCACGATGTTGTTCCGATGCAGTTGCTTCGCCGCGAGGTCGGTGCCGATCGCTTGCGGATCGTTGATCGCGAACACGCCGTCGAGCTTCGGGAAACGCGTCAGATAACCCTGCATCGCGTTCATGCCGCCTTCGCGCGAGCCTTTCGCGTCCTGATCGTCGGAAAGTACCTTGATGCCCGGGTTCTTCGCGAGCACGCTCTTGCAACCGTTCACGCGATCGATCACCGCCGACACTTGCGGCCCGTTCTCGATCACCACGTTGCCCTTGCCGTTGAGCTTCTTCGCCAGATAATCGCAGGCAATCTCGCCGGCCTGCACATTGTTGGTCTGCACGGTCGCGTCCGCGCCGGCCGCCGCGACGTCCACCGCGACCACGACGATGCCCGCCTTCTGCGCCTTCTTCACCGCCGGCTCGATCGCCTTCGGATCGACGGCGTTCAGCAGGATCATGTCGACCTTCGCCGAAATGAAATTGTCGATCTGCGTGAACTGCTTGTTCATGTCGTAATCCGACGAAACAGCCGTCACCTTCACGTTCGGATTGAGCGTCTTGGCCTTCGCTTCCGCGCCCTTCGAGATCGTCACGAAGTACGGATTGCCGAGCGAGCCGACCGTGATGCCGATGGACTTCAACTGCTTGTCGGCGGCGTGCGCGGATAGCGACATCGTGAAACCGAGAGCGAGTGCGACGCTGGCGAAAAGCTTGTTGTGTTTGCGCATGTTGTTGTCTCCGGGGTGGTCCATATTTTTGAGGGCGGGCGCAAGCGGACCCGAATGCGCCCGGTTTAGCCAGATCAGGTGCGAGCCGAGCCGCGCTGACGGTAACGATCGAGCGCCACCGCGCCGATGATCACGAGGCCCTTGATGATGTACTGCCAGATATCCGACACGCCGAGCAGCACGAGGCCGTTGGAGAGCACCGCGATGATGAGTGCGCCGACCAGCGTGCCGACGATCGAACCCACGCCGCCGACGAAGCTCGTGCCGCCGAGAATGACCGCGGCGATGGCGTCGAGTTCATACGACTGGCCGAGTTGCAAACCGTTCGCGGCGTAGAGACGCGCGGCCGACATCACGGCGCCGAGACCGGCGAGCAGGCCCGAGATCGCGTAGACGAAAAGCTGGATGCCCCACACCTTGATGCCGGAAAGACGCGCCGCTTCCGGATTGCCGCCGACCGAATAGATGCGCAGTCCGAGCACCGTGCGTCGCAGGATGAACCACGACACCAGCACGACGAGCAGCGCGATGATGACGAGCCAGGGCACGCCGAAGAGCGTGTCGTTGCCGATGAACGCGAACGGCAATTGCGGATTGAAGATCGTCGTATCGTGACCGATGAGCCGCGCGATACCGCGCACGGCGGTCAGCGAACCGAGCGTCACGATGAACGGCGGCAGCTTGAGCAGCGCGATCAGCAATCCGTTGATGACGCCGAAGCCGAGACCGACGGCGAGCGCGGCGGGAATGCCGAGCCATCCCCATCCCGGAATGTTCGATGCGAGCAGTGCGGCGACCGCGCCCGCCGAGAGAATCGAGCCGACCGACAAGTCGATGCCGCCCGTCAGAATCACGAAGGTCATGCCCGCCGCGAGCACGATGTTGATCGATGCCTGCTGCGTGACGATCGACAGATTCTGGAAGCTGAAGAAGCCGTCGGTGACGATGCCGAAGCCGATGCACAGCAGGATCAGCACGGGCAGCATGCCCGCGGTTCGCATCAGCACCTGCATGCGTTCGCGATGCTCGATGCGGTTCTGCCGCTGCGATACGCTCTCCGCCTTCGCAACCGGCGCGCTGTCGTGGTGTTTCGTCGTGTTAGCCATGTCTCTCTCCAGATATCCTTTAAGCCGCCTGATCGAGCGCGACCTTCGAGCCCGTCGCCAGTTCGATGATCCCTTCCTGCGAAATCGGCTTGCCGGAATGGCCGCCGAGTTCGCCCGCGATTTCGCCTTCGCGCATCACGAGCACGCGGTCCGCCACGCCGATCACTTCCGGCAGCTCGCTCGAGATGACGATCACGCCGACGCCCGACCGCGCGAGATCGTTGATGATTCGATAAATCTCCGACTTCGCGCCGATATCGACGCCACGTGTCGGCTCGTCGAGAATCAGCACTTCGGGCTTGGTTTCGAGCAGGCGCGACAGCAGCACCTTCTGCTGATTGCCGCCCGACAGCGCGCCCACGTTCACGCGCATGTTCGGCACGCGGATGGTCAGCGCGGCGATCGCGTCCTTCGCGCGCGCGTTGCCGCGCGGCAGGTCCATCACGCCGGCTTTCGCATCGCGTCCGGCGACGGTGATATTGATGTTGTCGCGCACGCTCATGTCGAGGAAGAGGCCCTGGCCCTTGCGGTCTTCCGTCAGATAGACGAGACCGGCATCGATCGCGTCGCGCGGCGTGCGCAGCTTGAGCGGCTTCCCGTGCATCGACACTTCGCCGCGTATCGCCGGTTCCGCGCCGAAGATCAGACGCGCGAACTCCGTGCGTCCCGCGCCGACGAGTCCCGCGATGCCCAGCACTTCGCCCTTGTGCAGATCGAGGCTGCATCCTTTCACGCGATTGCCGTCCGCCATATCGCGCACGGACAGCACGACGTTGCCCGGATCGTAAGGCGCGTGCTGCTTCTTGTAGAAGCCGGAGATGTCGCGGCCGACCATCATCTTGACGAGGCTGTCGGCGGAGAGTTCGTCGCGCATCAGCGTGCCGACGTACGCGCCGTCGCGCAGCACCGAAACGCGGTCGCTCAGTTCATAAATCTCCGCCATCCGATGACTGATGTAGATGATCGCGATGCCTTCCTCGCGCAGTTGCCGCACGAGCTCGAACAGGCGATCGGTTTCGCGCGAGGAGAGCGGCGTGGTCGGCTCGTCCATCACGAGGATGCGCGCGTGAGCATGCACGGCGCGCGCGATTTCGACGAGTTGCCGCTCCGCGATCGACAGGTCGCCGACGAGCGTATGCGGCTTGAAGTTCGCACCGAGACGCTTGAGCACGTCGGTGCACCCGCGCTCCATGCCCGCGCGATCGACGAGCCTGCCGCGCCGCAATTCGCGCCCCGCGTAAATGTTCTCCGCGACGGAAAGATTCGGCGCGAGGCTCAGTTCCTGATAGATCACCGCGACGCCGAGCGCGCGCGCGGCGAGCGGCCCGTCGATGGTGACGGTCTTGCCGTCGATCAGGATTTCTCCGCCCGCATCGGCCTGACACGCGCCCGAGAGGATTTTCATCAGCGTGGATTTGCCCGCGCCGTTTTCGCCCATCAGCGAATGCACTTCGCCGGGATAGACCGACAGACGCACGTCGTTCAACGCGCGCACGCCGGGAAAGGTTTTGCTGATGCCGCGCATTTCGAGCAGCGGCGGTCGGCTGGAAGCATCATGCGGCATGGTTCATCTCCTGCGGTTTGATGCCCGCGTGGCGGATCGCCGCGCGCGGTGAGAAGTTGAAGAACATCGGCAACGTGGCCGCGCCGATCGCGCCCGCATCCGGGCCGAAGGAGCCGCGCACGAGCGTCGGGGTGCCGCGCGCTTCGGGCGCGTTGGCGGCGAGCGTCGTCGACAGACGTGCGACGAGCTTGTCGAGGAGGCCGCCGTCGATGTCGGAATCGATCACGACCATCGGCACGTCGAGCACGCAGAGCGTCGCGCGCAGGGCGGGCGCGAGCGCTTCGATGCAGTCGTCGATCCATTCGTCGACGGCGGGAAGACTGCGCTCGATGCAAGCCTGCAGATCGACGCGGTTATCCGCCGCGGCGCCACAGTAGTTGAGATGCCGCACGAGCGCGTTCAGCGATGCGCGCGACAGCAGGATGTCCCACTGGCCGGCCGGTTGCGGCGCGGACGGCAGGCGGCTCGGCGGCACCGGAATCACGCCGATGTCGCCCGCATTGCCCGACGCGCCGCGCAGGCAGTCGCCGTTGATCGCGATGCCGCCGCCAATCGCGGAGCCGAGAAAGAGATAGACGAAGTCGTCGCAACTGCGGCCGTGGCCGTAGAAAAGCTCGGCCGTCGCGGCGGCGTTGCCGTCGTTTTCGCTGAAAACCGGCAGCGAGAGCGTGCGCGCCAGTTCATCGGCGAAATCGGTTTCGTCCCACGCGCGGAAGCGTTCGGCGGGCAGGCCGAGTTCGCGCAGCCAGCTGCCGAGATTGAAGGGCTGCGCGATGCCGATGCCCGCCAGCCGCTCGCGCTCCGGCTCGGAAAGCAGGCGAAGCATGCTTTTGACATCGCGTTGCACGATTTTGAGCACTTCGGACGGATGCGGCAGGATGGCGTCCAGCGCGCTGCGGGCGAGCACGTCGCCGGCGAAATTCACGAGTACCGTTTCGATGCCCGTGCGATCCAGCCGCACGCCGATACCGAACGCGCCGCGCGGATCGAGCCGGATCAGCGACGCGGGCTGACCGCGCTGGCCTTCGAGACGACGACCGGTGTATTCGATCAGGCCCGCATTTTCCAACGATTCGACGATGCTGCCGACCGCCGTGCTCGTGAGATTCGCGTGACGCGCGAGATCGGCCTTCGATGCCGGCTCGGTGCGCCGCAGCGCCTGCAACAGCAGACGTTCGTTGTACCGGCGCACGCTCGCGGAATTGCTGCCTCTGCCGCTTGGGGATTTCACGCGCTGTCTCCGAAGTAGCCGGCCATCGAGTCGTGGCCATTAATTAAATCAAGTTGATTTATTTAAGACCGACGGCGCGGCGAAGTAAAGCAGGGAAATCCCGAAGCATTTTGTTCAGCGGAATGCGAAACGCGCTGCGCGACCATTGCAAACCGCGGACCCGGTGCGCTTTCACACTAGGCGATGCAATCGTCAGTTCCAAGCTTTGCGACACGGCTTTGCAGCCAGCTTTCGACGCGCGGCGCGCGCAGCGTCGTGCGGATCGATGTGCTATCGTCGGCGACACTTTTCGACACATTGGCCGCCGTTTCATGTTCTCGATTTCCGAAGCCACGCACGCGACCAAGGCCGCGCAATACGACGATCTGCTGCAGCAAGCCCGCGCGCTCCTCGCCGATGAAACCGACTTCATCGCCAACGCGGCGAATTTTTCGTCCCTCGTCTATCACACGCTGCCGGATCTGAACTGGGCCGGCTTCTATCTGTTCGACGGCACCGAACTCGTCGTCGGGCCGTTTCAGGGCAAGCCGGCGTGCGTGCGGATCGCGCTTGGACGCGGCGTCTGCGGCACGGCGGCGCGCGAACGGCGCACGCAGGTCGTGCCGGACGTGCACGCGTTTCCGGGCCACATCGCCTGCGATTCGGCGTCGCGCTCGGAGATCGTCGTGCCGCTCGTCGGAAGCGACGGCGCGCTGATCGGCGTGTGGGACGTCGATAGCCCCGTGCCGAACCGCTTCGACGATGAAGACGCGCTCGGCATGGAAGCGCTGTGCGCCGAGTTCATCGCGCTCGCGTGGAAAAAATGAACGTCGAAGCAGCGGATAACGGCGCGGCCGCGCTCGTGGAAGCGGCATCGCGCTGAGAATTTGTCCTGATCGGACGACTGGTCGCGTGCGTCTACAATGGGACGTTTTCATCCGTCTCAAAATTTCATGACGAGCCTCGTCCGTCGCCGCCTGCTTGCCGCATGCGCCATGAGCGCGTGTGCGTTCGCGCGCGTGCGCGACGTGCGCGCGGCATCGGACAAGGCGACCGTCGCGCTCGTGATGAAGTCGCTCGGCGATCCGTTCGTCGTGTCGATGATCGAAGGCGCGCGCAACTATCAGCGCCATTACGCATCGCAGCTCGATCTCACGACGAACGGCACGCTCACCGACAACGACGTCGCCGGGCAGATTCACATCGTCGAGTCGCTCATCGAAGCGAAGGTCAACGCGATCGTCATCGCGCCAGCGGATTCGAAGGCGCTGCTGCCGGTGGCGGCGAAGGCGATCGCGGCGGGCATCATCGTGATCGCCATCGACAATCCTTTCGACGAAGCCGCTCAGGACGCGGCGCGCGTCACGATTCCGTTCGTCGGACCGGACAGCCGGCGCGGGGCGAGGCTCGTCGGTGGGTATCTCGGCTCGAAGCTGAAGGCGGGCGATGAAGTCGGGATCATCGGCGGGCCGGCGAACGATCGCAACGCGCAGCAGCGCACGGTCGGCTTCACGGACGCGATGAACGCGGCGGGCATGCGTATCGCCGCCGTGGACAGCGGCGACTGGACCCTCGTGAGCGGCAAGGCGAGTGCGCTGGAGATGCTCTATGCGCATCCGGACTTGCGCGGCTTGCTCTGCGCGAACGACAACATCGCGATGGGCGCGATCGACGCGATCCGCATCGCCGGAAAAAGGGGCCGCGTGCTGGTGACGGGATACAACAACATCGAAACCGTGCAGCCGATGCTCGACGACGGCCGCCTGCTTGCGACCGTCGAGCAATTCGGCGCGCGGCAGGCGGTGTTCGGTCTGGATGTCGCGGTGAAGGCGCTCGTGGAGAAGCGGCGGCAGAGAGACTTGTCGCCGTATATGGAAACGCCGGTGCAACTGGTGACGAGAGGGGCAGCGAAGGGGTTTCGGTTCGGGGCTTCTTAGAGCGCGTTAAACCAGCCCCCGCGCCGCAAGACTCCGATACAGCGCCCGCACCCCGAACGTCCACGGCTCGATTTCCGTCGACAGCTTCACCGTATTGACGAGCGCGCCGAGACTGGGCGTCGAGATCGTCACGACATCGCCGAGATGATGCGTGAAGCCGCCGCCTTCGGTGTCGCGGTCCTTGATCGGCGAGAACATCGTGCCGAGGAACAGCATGAATCCATCCGGATACTGATGATGCGCGCCGTGCGTCTGCGTGACGAGATCCGCCGGATCGCGGCTGATCTCGCTCATGTGGCTCACGCCTTCGAGCACGAAGCCATCGTCCGCGCCTTCGATGCGCAGCGACACGCTCGTCGCGCGCACCGAATCCAGCGTGAAGCGCTCGTCGAAAAGACGCACGAACGGGCCGATCGCGCACGACGCGTTGTTGTCCTTCGCCTTGCCCAGCAACAGCGCGCTGCGGCCTTCGATATCGCGCAGATTCACGTCGTTGCCGAGCGTCGCGCCGACGATCTCGCCACGCGCATTCACCGCCAGCACGATCTCCGGCTCCGGGTTGTTCCATTTCGACGTCGGATACAGGCCGACATCCGCGCCGAACCCGACCGACGACATCGGCTGCGACTTCGAAAACACTTCCGCGTCCGGCCCGATTCCCACTTCCATGTATTGCGACCACGCGCCGCGACGCTCCAGTTCGGCCTTCAGCTTCATCGCGGCGTCCGAGCCGGGCTCGATCTTCGACAGATCCGCGCCGATCAGCTTGTTGATCGTGTCGCGCACTTCCTGCGCGCGGCTTGCGTCGCCGCCCGCCTGCTCTTCGATGACGCGCTCCAGCAAACTCACCGCGAACGTGACGCCGCACGCCTTCACCGCCTGCACGTCGCAGGGTGCGAGCAGGCGCAGGCCGCCGGCGGATGCATCGAGCGTCGCTTGCAGCAGATCCTGAACGTTGCCGAGATGCTCGCCTTCGGCGTTGCGGGCGATGTCGAGCGCATCGGCGTGATCGAAGAGGTCGGCGGTGGTCGGCGCGGCGCGCGTGATGTCGAACACTTCGCCCTTGCGCACCGCGACGACGGCGGGACCGTTCACGGGCGCAGGGCGCCAGACACGGCCGATCAGCACGGCGTCGGCGAAATCTTCGGGCAGACAGGAGGAGACGTTGACGGTTTGCATGAATGCGATGACAGGCGGGAAAGGAATGCCGATCGTAGCCCGCGTGTCGAAGAGTGTCCATTGGGTTGATTAAATGTCCAACCCGTTGGAATAATGCGGTCATGGAAAAAACTTACGACGTTCCCGCGCTGCGCCGCGCCAGCGACATTCTCGAAGCGCTCGCCGCCGCCGCGAAACCGGTGCGTGCGGCCGCGCTCGCGGAACAAACCGGCCTCTCGCGCAGCACGCTTTATCTGATGCTGGAAACGCTCGCGCGCATGCAATGGATCGAAAAGCGCGACGACGGCTACATGATCGGCGTCGGTCTCTTCGAGCTCGGCAACGCCTATGTGCGGCACGACAAGCTGCAAGCCGCGTTTCGCGAAGGCGCCGGCGCGTTCATCAACAAGCACAACGAGGTCGTGCAGCTCGCCGTGCTCGACGGCGTGCAGGTTGTCTACATCGCGCGCGAGGACGCGCATCGTCCGGTGCGGCTCGTGTCGGATCTCGGCTCGCGTCTGCCCGCGCATTGCTGCGCGCTCGGCAAGGCGCTGCTGTCCGGAATGACCGATGAAGCCGTGATCGAGCGCCTGCCCGACCGTCTCGAAGCGGTGACGCCGCGCACCATCACGCGGCGCGCGGCGCTACTGCGCGAACTCGCGTCGATTCGCGCGAGCGGTCTCGCGGTCGAGCGCGAGGAAGTCGCGGAAGGCCTCGCGTGTTTCGCGGCTTACGTCGGGATGACGCCGGCGGGCAAGCGCGTCGCGGTATCGACGAGCGTGCCGGTCGGCCGGCTCGATCCGAAACGTGAGAAGCAGATTTCGATCGGTATCGTGCAGCTTGCAGCTCACTTGCGCGGCGCGCTCTGACGATGTGATACGCGCGTGCCAGCGCAGGCCGACGAAGCGGCGACGCGCGCGTGATCGGTTCCTGCGGAAAGCGGTGCGCTCGCGTGCGCCGCGATCAGCACGTCGCATGTTGCGTGCGAGCACACCACATCGCGCAGACGCGCTTCGCCGTGCCGCCAGCCGGCTTCCGCCTCGCCGCCGAGCACGATCAGATCCGCGCCCGCCGCCTTCGCCTCGCGCGCGATCAGTTCGCCGACGCTCGTGCCGTCGAGCGGCTGCGTGACGCTGCGCGCAATGCCGTCGATGCCCGCGCTATCGATCAATCGCGCCGCATAGCGCGTGACGGCACGCGCGTGATCCTCGATGACATCGAGCGTTTCGCCCGGATTGCTGTCGGCGGTGACGATGGCCCACCACGGCGCCTGATCGACGATGTGCAGCGCGGTCAGCCGCGCGTTGCAGTCGCGGGCGCGCGTGATGGCGGTGGTCAGGGCGCTTTCGCTGAGGCTCGTGCCGACCGCGACGAGAATGTGCTTGTACATGATGAGTCTCCGTCTGTTTGGTTCAGAGCGGATGATCGGCTCGCAAAGTTAGCGGGAAATGAGCGCGCAATTGCATCTTTTACAAAGCGGCTTGAATCGCTGGCCATTGCGCCCGCGCCGCTGCGCCTTCGCGTATCGAAACCGTAAGGGAATACCGTTTGCTGATGGTGTGCCTTCCGAATGCCTCCATCGAGCGTCCGAGCGCTCCGGCATTCGCGCAACTTCGCCCGGCGTTCGTCCGGGTCTCACCCGATTACCCGATAGCGAGCGGCGATGTCAGACCGAGACGACTCCGATACTCAAGACGAAGCGCGCGAGAATGAGCGCAAGGACGCGAAAGACGACGGCGACAAAGCGAAAGACAAAGCGCGCAAGAAGCCCGGCAAAAAGCCGCTGATCATTCTGGGCGTCGTCGTCGTGGTGCTGGCGATCGGCGCGTTCGTCTGGTGGTTCCTGACGCGCAATCAGGTCAGCACCGACGACGCCTACACCGACGGCGATGCCGTCACGATCGCGCCGAAGGTATCGGGCTATGTCGTGACGATGAACATCGACGACAACCGCTTCGTGCACAAAGGCGATCTGCTCATCAGGATCGATCCGCGCGATTATCAGGCGCAACTCGATCAGGCCAACGCGCAGCTCGGTCTCGCGCAGGCGCAACTGCACGCGGCGCAAACGCAGCTCGAAGTGGCGCGCGTGCAGTATCCAGCGCAGCTCGCAGAGGCCCAGGCGCAGGAGCTCAACGCGCGCGCCAATCTCGCGCAGGCGAGCGCGGCGTACGAGCGGCAGCATTCCGTCGATATCCGCGCGACGTCGCAACAAAACATCGACACCGCGGACGCGCAGCAAAAGAGCGCGCAGGCGAACGTCGCGCAGGCGCGTGCGCAGGTCCGCACCGCGAGCCTCGTGCCGCAGCAGATCGCGCAAGTCGTGGCGACCGTCGAGGAGCGGCGTCAGCAAGTGCGGCAGGCGCAGGCGCAAGTCGAATCGGCGCAACTGAATCTCTCGTACACGGAACTGCGCGCGCCCGCCGATGGCTGGATCACGAAGCGCAACGTGCAATACGGCACGTTCCTGCAGGCGGGCACGTCGATACTTTCGCTCGTCACGACGCGCGTCTGGATCAGCGCGAACTTCAAGGAGTCGCAACTGGATCGGATGCAGCCGGGCGACAAGGTCGATATCGACGTCGATGCGTATCCCGACATGAAGCTGCACGGCCACGTCGACAGCGTGCAGCTCGGCAGCGGCTCGCGCTTCTCCGCGTTCCCCGCCGAAAACGCGACGGGCAACTTCGTGAAGATCGTGCAGCGCGTGCCGGTGAAGATCGTCATCGACGATGGATTGAAGCCGGGCACATCGCTGCCGCTCGGGCTTTCGGTCGTGCCGACCGTCATGCTGCGCCATTGACATCATGAGCGACAGCACCGCGGAACACGACCACAGCGGCTGGAAGCCGAGCGCGAATCCGTGGCTCATCGCCGTGGTCGTCACGCTCGCGGCGTTCATGGAAGTGCTCGACACGACCATCGTGAACGTCGCGCTGCCGCACATTTCCGGCACGATGTCCGCGAGCTACGACGAAGCGACGTGGACACTCACGTCCTATCTCGTCGCGAACGGCATCGTGCTGCCGCTTTCGGCGTACTTCTCGAAGATACTCGGGCGCAAGCGCTACTTTCTCATCTGCATCGGGGCGTTCACGGTCTGCTCGTTCATGTGCGGCATCGCGTCGAATCTCGGTGAACTGATCGTCTTCCGGATTCTGCAGGGCTTCTTCGGCGGCGGCCTGCAACCGAGCCAGCAATCGATCATTCTCGATACCTTTCCGCCCGAGCAGCGCGGCCGCGCGTTCTCGATCTCGGCGGTCGCGATCGTCGTCGCGCCGGTGCTCGGACCGACGCTCGGCGGCTGGATCACCGATAACTTCACCTGGCGCTGGGTCTTTCTCATCAACGTGCCGGTGGGCGTGCTGACGACCATCGCGGTGATGCAGTTCGTCGAAGATCCGCCGTGGGAAAAACGGCAAGATCCGAAGAAGATCGGCATCGATGTGGTCGGCATCAGTCTCATCGCGCTCGGGCTCGGCTGTCTGCAAGTATTTCTCGATCGCGGCGAGGACGACGACTGGTTCGCGTCGAACTTCATCGTGACGTTCGCGGTGCTCGCGGCGGTAGGCATCGTCGGCGCGACATTCTGGCTGCTGTACGCGAAGCGGCCCGTCGTCGATCTTCGCGTGATGAAAGATCGCAACTTCGCGCTCGGTTCGGCGGCTATCGTCGGATTCGCATCGGTGCTGTACGGCAGCGCCGTGCTGATACCGCAGCTCGCGCAACAGCAGCTCGGCTACACGGCGACGCTCGCGGGCCTCGTGCTCTCGCCGGGCGCGATCTGCATCGTGTTCCTGATTCCCGTCGTCAGCAAGCTGATGAACGTGATTCAGACGCGCTTTCTCGTCGCGTTCGGCTTCTTTCTGATGGGATGCGCGCTCTTGTATTCGCATCATCTCGTGCCGAACGTCGATTACGTGACGCTGACGAAGATGCGCAGCGCCCAATCCATCGGCATCGGCTTTCTGTTCGTGCCGGTCACGACGCTCGCGTATCTGTCACTGCCGAAGTCGCTCAACAACGATGCCTCCGCGCTCTTCACGATGTTTCGCAACGTCGCGGGATCGATCGGCATCTCGCTTGCGACCGCGATGATCCGCGAGCGCACGCAGGCGAACATGGCGCATATGGTCGAGCATCTGACGCCGCTCAATCAGCCGTACAACGAGTCGGTGCAACGCATCGCGCGCACGCTGATGGACAGTGGCCAGACGATGTCGCAAGCGATGTCCGCCGCGACCGGGCAGATGTACAAGACGCTCGTATCGCAGGCGACCATCCTCGCGTATCTCGACGTGTTCGCCGCGTGCGCGATCTTCGCGTTCATGTTCATACCGCTCACGTTTTTCTTTTCGCCCGTGAAGGCTTCGGGCCAGGCGGGAGGGCATTGAGATGAAGCTGCGTCCAATCATTCCGTTCATTCCGATGTTCGCGCTCGCATTGAGCGCGTGCGCGGTCGGCCCGGATTTCACGCCGCCGAAGGCCGATGTTCCCGATAACTGGAGCGACACGCAGCGCGCGCAGAACGCGCCGGACGATCCGCGCGTGCCCCATGCCGACGCGCCATCGACGGCGCAGACTTCCGCCGATCCCGATCCGCGCTGGTGGAAGCAGTTCAACGATGCGACGCTCGATGC
The DNA here is from genome assembly GCF_022879815.1 of Caballeronia zhejiangensis. NCBI lineage: Bacteria > Pseudomonadati > Pseudomonadota > Betaproteobacteria > Burkholderiales > Burkholderiaceae > Caballeronia > Caballeronia zhejiangensis. Next base: position 590,300 of record NZ_CP084285.1, on the reverse strand, counting down.
GCTGATCGAACGCGCCATCGCGGGCAATCTCGATTTGCAGAGCGCGGTGCTGCGCATCGCGGCGGCGCGGGAAGAGAGCGTGTCGGCGGCGGCGCAGGGCTTGCCGCAGTTGAGCGCGAATGCGAGCGTGAAGCGTCAGCAACTCGGCTTGAAAGGCCTGCTCGAATCGCAAGGCGTGTACGACAAGCTCGACGGTCTCGGCGCGAACGGCGCGCAGATCCGTCAGGGACTCGATTCCGCGACCGGTCCGGTCACGCTGTTTCAGGACGGCTTCGACGCATCGTGGGAACTCGATCTTTTTGGCCGCGTGCGGCGTTCGGTGGAATCGGCGAATGCGCAGACGCAGGCTGAAATCGAAAGTCGCAACGACGCGCTCGTTTCGCTCGAATCGGAAGTCGCACGCACGTATGCGCAATTGCGCGGCGCGCAGGCGATCAAGCAGATCACACTCGCCGAGATCGACGCCGAAGAGCAGATTCTCGATCTCACGCGCGAACAGGCACGCGTCGGCCTGACGAGCCAGCAGGACGTGCAGAGCGCGAGCGCGCAAGTCGGATCGTTGCAGGCGCAACTGCCGACGCTCGATGCGCAAATCGCGCAGGCGATGAACGGTCTCGCCGTGCTGACCGGCAACGCGCCGGGCACGCTCGACGCGGAACTGTCCGATGCGCGCGCGTTGCCGCCGGTGCCGCCGGTCGTGCCGATCGGCTTGCCGTCGACGCTCGCGCGCCGTCGTCCAGACATTCGCCGCGCGGAGGCGCAACTGCATTCCGCGACCGCTGAAGTCGGCGTCGCGGTGGCGCAGATGTATCCGGATATCTCACTAACTGGGCAGGTCGGCACGCGTGCAACGAAGGCGCGCTATCTCGCGCATTGGTCGAGCCTGTTCTGGTCGGTCGGGCCGAGCATTTCGCTGCCGATTTTCGAAGGCGGCGCGTTGCGCGCGAACGTGCGCGTGGCGAAGGCGCAGGCGGGGCAAGCGGCGTTGCAGTATCGGCAGACGGTGCTCAACGCGTTGCAGGAAGTAGATAACGCGCTGGTTTCGTATCGGACCGAACAGGACCGGCGCGCGGCGCTCACGCGCACGGTCGAGGCGAATCGCGTCAGCCTGCAACTCGCGACGGACAGTTATCGCAAAGGACTCGCGCCTTTCGTGACCGTGCTCGATGCCGAACGTCAGCTTGCGCAGACGCGCGAGCAGCTCGCGCAATCGACCGTCAACGTGACGACCGATCTCATCGCCGTGTACAAGTCGCTCGGCGGCGGATGGCAGGACGACGCATCCGCGACCGCGCAAAACTAACATCTGCGCTTTTTCCAGTCGTAGTCGGCGGGCGGATCGGCGACGCCGGGCTTGCCGACCGAATGCGGGTTTTCACTGCATAGCGTGACGAAGCCGATGTTCTCGCCAGCGGCTTGACGGCGGCGCAGGTCTTCGGCGAAGCGCAGCGCATCGGCGAGCGCGTTCGCATCGAAGCGCTTGTAGCGTGCCGCGCCTTCGGCGTCAGGGTTGTCGCCAAGCCAATACACGACGAACATCGATTAGCCTCTCGTTTGGAGATGAATGCACCATCGTCGACGCTCATGCGACGACGATGCAAATCCTGCACGGCGCGCGTGCATCGACGCGCCGCGACAGCCACCGGGTAATCCCGAAGTGTAACGTCGGCGCGCCGCATGCCGCCTGACGCCACGCTTTTGCGGGCCCGCGAGGGAATGATCGTTGCTCTCATCTCCGTTCATTCCGAGGCCCGAACGATGCAACGACACGAACGTGTTTCCACGCGAGCGCTGTGGCAGATTCCGCCGCGCGCGAAGTGCTGCGACGAGCCGCGCGTGCTTATCGCCGATGACGACATGGACGCGACGCGCGCGATCTGTCTCGCGCTCGAAGACGCCGACTTCACCGTGCGCGCGGTGCACACGGGCCTCGACGCCGTGTCGCTCGCGCGCAAGTGGCGGCCGGGCGTCGTACTGCTCGATCTGATGATGCCGCTCGGCGATGGCTGGGAAGCGGCCGAAGCGATCCGCGCCATCGATCTGTCGATGTTGCTGCTCGCGCATACGAGTTGCACGGATCCGCAGGATCTGTCGCGCGCGCAGCGCACCGGCTTCAACGGCTACTTTGTCAAGCCGACCGAACTCGACGGCATGATCGCGGTGCTGCGCGATTATTTCTCGGCGCGTCAAGGCGAGGGCGATCATGCATCGGTGCGCTTGCGCTGAACGAGTTCGAGCTTCGGCGCGAATGGTTCGACATCGCGCTCTGCGTCCGCTTTCAACATGTCTTCCCAGTACTGACAATAGCCGGCCCAGAACGGCATCTGCGTATGCGCGGATGCAGCCGTCGGCAGCGGATCGGGCAGCATGCGGCGCAGGCGTCCGATCTCCTTGTGCTTCCATTGCAGCAGCGCGCGGCGCTCTCCGCGCCGCGGCGGGCACATTTCGTTCATGCTCGCAACAGCTATCGAGAAACCCTCGGCGGGGCGCGATGCCATTTTCGTCAGCACCGCGGTCTGCGGGCGCGGCCCGCGTTCGTGACAGATGATCGCGCCGATCTGCCCAAGGATGTACATCGCTTTCGCCATCGGCGGTTCGGAATGGTGTTGCATGGCGCCTCTCTTTTTATCGTTATGAGTCTTCGTGCACGGCGCTCGAAGTTTTCTCGATCTTAATGTGAATGCGTCCAGGCGACGCATTTATAAGATACCGTATTGAGATTAATCCGAAATGTGCATCGACAAAAAGATACAGTCGCGCCGTCTCTTTCACGCCATGTCGAGCACATGGCGCTCGAACAGGTCGCGCATGTTGCGATGTGCATCGCCGCTGTCGCACGTCGTGGCCGCGACGATCCGCTCTCGTTGCGCGATGAAGATGAACTGGCCGCCGTGTCCCGCCGCGAAGACATAACGCGGATCGATCCAGCAGAGATAGCCGTAGTGCGCGTCCATCGGCGGGCCGCCGTCGCTTTGCACCGACATGGCATCGTCGATGAACGCTTCGTCGACGATGCGCGCGCCACGCCATGCGCCGCGATGCATCATCAGAAGGCCGAGCGAAATCATGTCGCGTGCGCGCAGCAGGAGACCGCGCCCGCCGAACGTGTGACCGTCCTCGTCGCTGATCCATTCGCTCGCTTCGATGCCGAGCGGCGCGAACAGCGTGTCGCGCGCGTAATCGGCGAGCGTGCGCCCCGTCGCGGATTCGAGCGCCAGCGACAGCAACTGGACCGCGTGCGAATCGTATTGAAAGCGCGTGCCCGGCTCGCTCGCGAAGGGCCGCGAGAGAATGAAGCGCAGCCGGCTTTCATCGTCCGAGAAGCGCTCGCAACTGCCGAGCACGCAGTCGTCGATGGTGCGCTGGTCCCATTCGAATCCCGATGTCATCGTGAGCAGATGCCTGAGCGTGATGCGCTGCACGCGATGATCGAGCGCCGTGTCGCACATGGGCGGCACAAGGCGCGCGGCGGGGGTATCGAGTGGCGGAAGCGCGCCTTCGCGAAGCGCCGCGCCGACGGCAAGCGCGACGATGGTCTTCGTGACCGAGTTGATGTTTTCGAGCGATTCCGGCGTCACGTCCTCACGATAATGTTCGAACGCGATCGCATCGTCGTGCGCGACGATGAAGCTTCGCACGCCGGATTCGTTCGTCAGCGCTTCGCGTAAGGAAGAAGTCGTCATTTAAAAAGGATCACGAAGTAAATGAGGAAGGCTTCGTTTCGTGCGCGTGCATGCAGGAACGAATCGTGTTACACAGTCAGCAATCCGGATGCCACACACGGCGGCATCGCAGCCTTTCAGCGGTTTCAACTCACTTTCAGCGAGCCCGAATTTGTCAGTCCGACGACTCGCGACGCTCTGGCGTCTTGGCCGGGCGTTCGTCCGCGAAAGCCATCTGACCGGCGACGGCGCAGCGATGACGCGCGTCGCGCGCTTCTTCGCCACGCATGGCGCGCGCGCCGCGCCGCTGGCAGCCGGCGTGCCCGCGCTCTCGCAACTTTCGCGCGTGCTGGAGAACGCGTCCGGCGCGCTCGCGAGTCATCCGGCGCTTGCCGAAACGGCGGTGCGCGTCGCGCTGTCCGAACTCGACGGGCTCTTCACGCCGTACGACGCAACGCGCTTTCGCGACGCTTGCAGAGCCGCATTCCCGCCCGCGCTTTCCTTCGAACTCACCGAGTTGAGCGCGGTGCCGTTGCGCTCGGGCATCGCGGAGCAGACGCATCGTGCTCGCCTCCGCGATATGGCGGTGCGCGTCACGCTATTGCGCGCCGACGCGCATGCCGAACTCGCTGACGATCTCGACCTCGCGCTCGCGGCTGCGCGTTTCGCGGAACGCCGTTCGGCGAAGGCGCGCGAGATGCATCCGGTGGAATGGGTGCGCCGTTCACGCGAGAGCGTCGATGCGATGATCGACTTGCGCCAGCGCGCCGCCGATCAGAGCTACTTGCGCTTTCGCCTGCGCGACGACGCGCGTCTCGCCGTGCCCGAAGTGCTCTGGGACTATTGCAACGATTCGGTGCTGACGACACGCGCGATCGAAACGGCCGCACTGTCGGATGCGCAAGCGCTCGCGTCATGCGGGCTCGATCAGGCCGATGTCCTCGCGACGCTCATCGAAGCGTTCTTCGAAATGGCGCTGGGCGTCGGGCTGTATCACGCGGGACTGGACGCGGCGGGCGCGCGCGTGGGCATCGAAGGCGAGACGCGCGGCCAGATCGTGCTGGAAGCCGACAATCCGATGATGTTCTTCGCGGCGCACGAGCGCGACTTCATCGTCGGCGTATCGCATGCGCTGATGGAGGGCGATCACAAGGCGGCCGCGCGCGCACATCTCGAGCACGGCCGGCCCGAGACGCATGCGACGCATCACGAAGTGCGCGTCGAAGCGACGTATCGGCGCGAAGCCGAGCGCTTTGCTTCGCCGCACGCACGCAGCAAGGTCGGTGTCGCGCATCTGTTCGGCGCGATCGGCAAGGCGCCCGCCGAACATATGTTCAGCGCGTCGCACGGGCGCATCGCGTCGCGCGCGGTGCTGCTCGCGCGTTCGGCGGAACGCATCGAGCGCCTTGCGGAGGACATCGCGCCGGACGTCGACGTATGGAAGATCGCGCGCAGGGTCATCGTGCGGCTCGCGGCGGATCAGATCGGCTTCAGAAGCATGGCGGCGCGCTTTGCGCACGAAGCGACGCACTGGCCGCACACACTGCCGCGTCTGCCGCGGCTCATCGCACAGCGGGCGGATGCGACGGGCGCGTTTCGGCGGGACTGAGGGGCGCTGGTTCCGAGCCAAGGCGCGGGCATTAGCGCGTCAACGCGTACCCGGCGACATACGCTCCGCGATCGCGCGCGACGCGTCCTTCAGCGGCTCGACGTAGGTTTCGAGCGGCGTCGCGCTCTTTCTGAACAGCGGAATGCTGATGCTCACGCAGCCGAGCGTCACGCCATTCGCGCCGACGATCGCGCTGCCGTAGCAGAAAATCTGCGCCTCGTTTTCCTCGCGGTCTTCCGAATAGCCGCGCGCGTGAGTTGCATCGAGTTCGGCGTCGAGCGCGGCGCGATCGGTGATCGTGTTCGGTGTGAAGCGTTCGAACTTCAGGCCATGCAGCAATGCATCGCGTTCGGCGGGCGATTGCGTCGACAGAAACGCCTTGCCGACGGAACTCGAATACAGCGTCACGCGCGTGCCGATGCGCGACGCCATGCGAACCGCATGCGGGCTTTCGAGCTTCTCGATGTACACCATCTCCGAGCCGCTGCGCACTGCCAGATGCACCGTCTCCTGCGTCGCGTCGCGCAGTGCCTGCAACGCGTCGGTGGCCGCGATGCGCAAATCGGAGCGCTCCCAGCTGCGGCTCGCGAGCGACATCAGCCGCGGGCCGGGCGCGTAACATCCGCCGCGCACGCTTTCGACGACCAGGCCTTCCGCGATTAGCGCGCCGACGATGCGATAGACCGTCGGACGCGGATAACCGCTCGCCGTGGTGAGACGCGCGATGGTCGGCGGTTCGCCGGCATCGGCAATGAGTTGCAGCACCGCCATGAACTTCGAGAAGGCGGCGGTGCCGGTGGCCTTGGCGGCGTCGAGGGAAGCGGTGTCTGAGGGCATGATGCGGGAATCATGCCACGAGATAGCCGCCATCGACGGGTACGATCGCGCCCGTCATGAACGACGCCGCCGGTGACGCGAGAAACGCCGTCACGCGCGCGACGTCTTCCGGCAAGCCCCAGCGCTTCATCGGCGTGCGGTCGAGGATCGCCTGCGAGCGGCCGTCGTCGTTCTGCAGCGCTTGCGTGAGCGGCGTCGCGATCCAGCCGGGCGCAACGGCGTTCACGCGGATGCCCTCGGCGGCATAGGCGATCGCCAGCGATTTCGTCAGTTGCGCGACGCCGCCCTTGCTCGCGCTGTACGCGGGCACGAGTCCGCCGCCGAAGAACGTCAGCATCGACGCCGTGTTGATGATCGAACCCTTGCTGCGCGCGAGCAGTGGACGCGCGGCGGCGCACATGCGCATCGTGCCGTTGAGATTCACCGCGATCACGCGCTCGAATGTTTCGATGTCGTGCTCGTCGCCGCGCCGGATCATGCCCGCGCAGTTGACGAGCACGTCGAGCGAATCGATACGCGCAAAGAGCGCGGCGACGCTGGCGGCATCGGCGACATCGAGTTCGACGACTTCGATGCCGGGCGCGTCGGTCGGCGCTAGGCCGGCGGCGATCACGCGCGCGCCGAGCGCCGCGAATTGCTGCGCGATGCCCGCGCCGATGCCCTGCGTGCCGCCGGTCACGACGACGGTCTTGCCCTTGAAGAGATCAGCTTGAAAAGTCATATCGGTGCGATTCATACGGCGGGAACGGGTTCCGTCTGGCGCTCCGCGTCCTCGATCGGCGCGCGCACGACGAACATGTAGACGAGCGCAGCAGCGAACGCGACGCCCGCGCTGATCAGGAACGCGTTCACGAACGAATGCGTCTTGTCGACGACGAGGCCCGTGATGAACGGCGCAAACGAGCCGCCGAAGTAGCCGCCGAAGTTCTGGATACTGCCGAGCGACGCGACCATGTGGCGCGGCGCGGCAACGGAAACGAGCGCCCACGCGGCGCCGCTCGCCATGTTGACGAAGAACATCGCCGCCGACAGATAGGCGATCGCGAGCGTCAGGTTCGGCGTGAACGCGGCGGGCACGGTGAACAGCGCCGCGCCGATGAGTCCCGAGCAGATCGGCCACTTGCGGCTGCGGATCGGGGCGACGCCGCGCGCCATCAAACCATCGGCGATGAAGCCCGACGAGAGCATGCCGAGCGTGCCCGCGAGATACGGAATCGTCACGACCCAGCCGGTCTTCGCGATCGTCAGATGACGCTCGTGTTCGAGATACGCGGGCAGCCACGTGAGATACAGCCACACCATGTAGATCACGCCCATGAAGCCGAAGATCATGCCCCACGTCGTCGCCTTGCCGAAAAGGCCGCGCCATTCCGCGAACGTCATGTTGCGTTCCTTGCGCTGCGCCGGTTCGCCCTCGGTCAGATGCGCGAGTTCTTGCGATTCGAGCTTCACGTCCTTCCGGTTGCGATAGACGATGTACCAGCCGATCGACACCGCAATCCCGAGCGCGCCCATGATGATGAACATGTTGCGCCAGCCGAAGGACAGCAGGAGCACGGTGAGGATGGGCGGCGCGAGCGCGGGTCCGATGGTCGATGACGTGACGAAGATGCCCGTCGGCTTGCCGCGTTCGCGTTGCGCGAACCATTCGGACACGACCTTTGCGCCCGCCGGAAATTGCGGCGCCTCGCCGATGCCGAGCGCGATGCGCGCCGCGAGAAACTGATGCAGATTCGTGACGAGCCCGCCGAACAACTGCGCGACCGACCACACGAACATGCCGAGGCCGAGCATGATGCGCGCGCCAAAGCGGTCGAGCATCACGCCGATGGGCAACTGCGAGAACGCGTACGCGAACGAGAACGCGGAGAGCAGCAGGCCCATCTGCGAGGCGGAGAGGCCGAGCTCCTGCGTGACGGAGTGATTCGCGATCGAGAGCGTGCTGCGATCGAGATAATTCACGATGCCCGCGAGCGTCAGAAAAGTGAGCGCGACCCACTGAATGCGCTTCAGGCGCGGTGATTTTTCCAGCATGTTGTCTCCTCCGAATGCTCTGTCGAGTCTGTTAGAGGGTTGAGTTTGGGTGGATGCTAGCGAATGAATTGATCGACGAAGTCGGCACCGAGTCCGACCGATTCGTAATGCTTGCGGCACATGTCGACTTTGGTGAAGACGTCTTCGTAGCCGGTGTAGTTGCCGTACGGGTCGCAATAGAACATCACGCCGTTCACCTGGAAGTACGTGATCATTTCCTCGACGTCTTCGGGAACATAGAGCGTGTGCGTTTCGCCGGGCGGCTCGAAGACATAGCTGCCTTCGGTCGCTTCCCAGTCATGTTCGAGATAGCGCCAGCGGCCTTTGAGCACCATGCCGTGGACCGCCTGCGGATGACGATGACGCGACAGCACGCCGGATTTGCGCACGCGCAGGAGGTTCATCCAGTAGCCGGTCGACACGTTCAGACACAGCGGACGGAACCAGACGTTTTCGGCCTGCGGCACCCATTCGCGCTCGTCGGCGGGAATCGCGCTCGGCACGACGATTTCCTTTTGCGCTTCTTTAGGGAAGGGAAGTTGATACGGCGTCATGGCATCCGCCGCGGGTTTCGGCGCGGTCATCGCGTCTCCTTGTCCATATTGTGAATTCGTGAATCAAATTATGGACAGATATTCTTCCTCGTTCCGCGAATTGTCAAGATTCTTCAACGGATGATGAATTCGTGCAGATACCGCCTTTTCGACGGACGAAAAAAAAGGCGGACCGGCAGGTCCGCCTTAGATCACGCGATGAAGCCGAGCGATTAGCGCGCCATCATTAGCATGTGCACGTTATGCATCACCCAAACCGTGCCGACGATAAGAATCAGCGACATGAGAATGGTGTAGGCAAACGAGATCGCATGCCAGCGCTGTCCCTTCGACGAGTTGACGTGCAGGAAGAACACCACATGCACGATCACCTGCACCGCGGCCAGCACGGCGAGCGCGACGATCGCGCTTTCGCCCTTGAACGCGCCCGAGGTCGCGGCCCAGAACGACGCCACAGTTAGCACGACAGCCAGCACGAAGCCGATGAGATAACCGCGCACGGTGACGTGCGGGAAATCGCTTGTTTCGGTATGAGCATGTGCCATCAGACGACGCTCCCAAGGTAGACGAAGGAAAACACGCAAATCCAGACGATGTCGAGGAAGTGCCAGAAAAGGCTCAGGCAAGCGAGACGGCGCAATTCGCGTTCGTTCATTTGCGGATTGCGTGCGATCTGCACGGCCAACACGACCAGCCAGATCATGCCGATGGACACGTGCAAACCGTGCGTGCCGACGAGCGTGAAGAACGCCGACCAGAATGCGCTGCGTTGCGGACCCGCGCCTTCAGCGATCAGATGCGCGAACTCCTGCATTTCCAGAAAGAGGAAGCCCGCACCCAGCAGGAACGTGACGAACAGCCACGCGAGCACCGCGCCCGACTTGCGGCGCGTCGCCGAGATCATCGCGAGACCGAAGGTCAGGCTGCTCGTGAGAAGCAGGCCCGTTTCGTACGCGACGTCCTTCAGGTTGAAGAGATCCTTGGGCGTCGGGCCGCCTGCGGTCTGCATCGCGAACATCGCGAAGGTTGCAAAGAGCGACGCGAACAGCACGCAGTCGGTCATCAGATAGGCCCAGAAGCCGAACACCGAATGCGACTGGTGCTCGTGCTCATGGCCATGCGCGTGTTGCGCGGATAGCGTCGATTGCGACATTACATTGCCTCCAGTTCGAGTTCGCGAGCCGAGCCGGCCTTCGCAGGCGTCTTCGGCGGACGATTGCGCTCTTCGGTCGACTTCACGGTCGCGGCCGGGATGATGAAGCCGGCGTTATCGCGGAAGCTGTAACCGATAGCCGTCGCGAAGATGCCGACCATGCTTGCAGCCGCGAGCCACCAGATGTGCCAGATAGCCGCGAAACCGAAGGCCAGCGCGAACAGGCCGATGACCAGACCCGCGCTCGTATTCGACGGCATGTGGATGTCGCGGTACGGACGCGTATCGATGCGGCCGTGTTCCTTGGCATCGGCGAAGTCGTCGAGTTCGCGCACAGCGGGAATATTCGCGAAGTTATAGACCGGCGGCGGCGAGCTGATGGACCACTCGAGCGTGCGCGCACCCCACGGATCGCCGGTGACATCGCGATACGCAGGCTGATTGCGGCGGATGATACTGACCACGATCTGCGCGACCTGGAACACGACACCCAGCGCGATGATGCCCACGCCCACGGCAGCGGCGATGAAGAACGGCTGCCACGACGGGTCGTCGTAGTGATTCAGGCGGCGCGTCGCACCCATGAAGCCGAGGATGTAGATCGGCACGAACGCGACGAAGAAGCCGACGAACCAGCACACGAACGCACTCTTGCCGAGCTTTTCGTCGAGCTTGAAGCCGAACACCTTCGGCCACCAGTACGAAATGCCGGCGAAGTAACCGAACACCACGCCGCCGATGATCGCGTTATGGAAGTGCGCGATCAGGAACAGGCTGTTGTGAAGCACGAAGTCCGCGCCGGGAATCGCGAGCATCACGCCCGTCATGCCGCCTAGCGTGAAGGTGATGACGAAGCCGATGGTCCAGAGGATTTGCGAAGTCATCTGCACGCGGCCTCGGTACATCGTGAAGAGCCAGTTGAAGATCTTCACGCCGGTCGGGATGGAAATGACCATCGTCATAATGCCGAAGAAGGCATTGACGTTAGCGCCCGAGCCCATCGTGAAGAAGTGGTGCAGCCACACGAGGAACGACAGCACCATGATGCAGCACGTGGCCCAGACCATCGTCTTGTAGCCGAACAACGGCTTCTTCGAGAACGTCGCGACCACTTCCGAGTAAATGCCGAAGGCGGGCAGAACCAGGATGTAGACCTCAGGATGACCCCAGGCCCAGATCAGGTTCAGGTAGACCATCGGGTTGCCGCCGCCGTCGTTCGTGAAGAAGTGCATGCCGAGGTAACGGTCCAGCGCCAGCAGCGCGAGCGCGACGGTCAGGATCGGGAACGTCGCCATGATCAGCACGTTCGAGCAGAACGCCGTCCACGTGAAGACCGGCATCTTCATCCACGTCATGCCGGGCGCGCGCATCTTCACGATCGTCACGAAGAAGTTCACGGCGGTGAGCAGCGTGCCGACGCCGGACAACTGCAACGCCCAGATGTAGTAGTCGACCCCGACGCCCGGATTGAACTGCGTCTCGGAGAGCGGCGGATACGCGAGCCAGCCCGTCGTCGAGAACTCGCCGATGAACAGCGACAGGTTGATCAGAATGGCGGCGACGGCCGTCATCCAGAACGACAGCGAGTTGATGAACGGGAACGCCACGTCACGCGCGCCGATCTGCAAGGGCACGACGAGGTTGAAGAACGCGACCAGCAGCGCCATGGCCATGAAGAAGATCATGATCGTGCCGTGGGCCGTGAAGATCTGGTCGAAGTGATGCGGCGGCAGATAGCCAGGCCCATCGAGCGCGATGGCCTGTTGCACGCGCATCATGACGGCGTCGGCGAAGCCGCGCACGAGCATCAGCCCGGCGACGACCAGATACATGACGCCGATGCGCTTGTGATCGACCGAAGTCAGATACTCGCGCCAGAGCCAGCCCCATTTGCCGAGTTTAGTGATAAGGCCGACCGTACCGAGCGCGAGGACCGCCATGAAGACGGTCGCCCCCATGATGATTGGCTCGTGGTACGGGATCGCCTCAAGCGTTAGTTTGCCGAACATGGCTTACCCCTTGGTTACACAATTTGCGCCTACGACCGAGTTGCCGTAGTTGTACTTCGCGACGATGTTGTTGAAGAGCTTCGGATCGACGGTCGAGAAGTAGCGCACCGCGACCTTTTCGCTCGGACGCGCGACGCCGGCGTAGACGTCCATGCTCAGATTCTCGGGCGCGTTCTTGACCTGCTTCAGCCACGCGTCGAAGTCTTCGTTGGACATGGCCAGTGCACGGAACTTCATGTCGGAGAAGCCCTTGCCGCTGTAGTTCGCCGAGATGCCTGCGTAGTCGCCTGCGTGATCGGCCATCAGGTGCAGCTTCGTCTGCATGCCCGCCATCGCGTAGATCTGGCTGCCGAGTTGCGGGATGAAGAACGAATTCATCACCGAATCGGACGTGATGCGGAAGTTCACCGGCGTGCCGACCGGGAACGCGAGCTGGTTCACCGACGCGACGCCAAGATCCGGATAGATGAACAGCCACTTCCAGTCGAGCGCCACGACTTCGACGTTGATCGGCTTGACTTCGGATTGCAGCGGCTTGTACGGATCGAGCTCGTGCGTGGTTTTCCACGTGAGGATGCCGAGGTACAGGATGATGGCTGCGGGAATCGCCCAGACCACGACTTCGATGGCCGTGGAATGCGCCCATTTCGGCGCATACGTGGCCTTCGTGTTGGACGCGCGATAGCGCCATGCGATGAACAGGGTGAGCAGGATCACCGGGACTACGACGAGAAGCATGGCGTAAGTCGCGGTGGCGATCAGCGACGATTCCGCTGCGCCAATCACGCCTTTCGAGTCCAACACCTCCAGCTTGCATCCCGAAAGACAAAGACTGGCTATCAACCCCGATAACAATGGCACTGCTAAACGTTGGGTATTTTCATTCATTGCATTCGCTGGTTTCGATGATCGAAGCGTCCCGGGAAGAACGCCGTTGCACGGCTTTGCGCCGCGTCAAGATCATGCCACGCGCGATTTTTCGCGATGACGCGAATGGTTGAAATTTTGTTTCAGATCAAGTTGATGCGACGGAGTGTCGCGCGAAGGCGGAACTTTTTGCCTACTCCGAAAGGAGCAGGCGAGTCTACAACGAAGGGATGGAATTGCGAGTGTGATAAAGCGACGTCAAAGCGTGTTCGAGCCGCGCGATGGATCGCCGCGATAACTTCGCCGGGTTCGATCGTCTCACGTGGTGGAGCCGAGCCGCGTGCCTAGGTGAAGCCACGGCTCAGGAGCCTTCTCCGGTTCTTCTCGCTAAAGCCCGGCGAGAGGCCGGGATTCCCGAATGGCATTCGATCGCTCGATTTCATCGCGCCGTCGCTGGCTCGCATCGGCAACGGCTTCGCGGTTCGAAGCGCTCCATGCGGACATGGTCGCCTGCATCACGTCGATCGGACTCCCCTTGGTGTCCATCGCAGCCAGGACGCAACCCAGAAGGTAGGTCAGCACGAACAGGAAGATGCAGGACCGGCGCGTCATGAGTTGCGGTGCATAGGCGGCAATGGCAGGAGCATTGCCTTGGTGAGCGGGAGGCGGGGGGACGCTGCCCGCTTGTGTGAGAGTCGAGACATGGGAGCGGCAGTCTACGACGGAGTATGGAAAACAGAATCGGTCGATAATTCGACTTGGGCCGAACCACGCCTGACAATGCCCAGCGCAGCGGCTGCCCCGTATGACAGATCAATGATTCTGTTGCGTGAAACCGGACCGCGATCGTTGATTCGGACGAGGACGGACGGGCTCCCTCCCGGAAGCGTGACGCGGATCCACGATCCGAGCGGTAGCGTGCGATGTGCCGCTGTCATGGCATACATGTCGAAGCGCTCGCCGCTGGCGGTGCGTCGACCGTGAAACGTTCGCCCGTACCAGGATGCAATCCCGGCTTGATGGTACGCGCGCGCGGTCGGTGTCTCGTCCGGCCGGTCGGATGAAGTGATTTCGGTCGAAACGGAATCGTCGTTTGCGGATTGAACCGGAAGGCTCGACGCGCTCGCCGGTTGGTTTGTCGAAGCGCCCTCATTGCCTTGCTCCGACAGAGAGGCTGCACATCCGGCGATCAACAGGATGCAGGCGAAGGCGCTGAGGATGCGCGGCTGAAGCATGTTCATTCGGTGCATATCGCTTTGTTCGAGAGCAAGTAACCTGACCTGACGTTCGACGGATCACGAAGCGCAGTCGGAAAGGTAGGGCAGGGGATCGACTGGCTGACGATCCCGTCTCACCTCGAAAAGCAGCGATGGCTGACCATTCGTTTGAGCGCCCATCGTCGCGATGGCTTGCCCCTTCGTTACGTCGGCCCCTTCCTTGGTCAGAACGTTTTGGATATGGCCATAGGCAGTCAGGTAGCGACTGTCATGTTTCAGTATTACGAGGCTGCCGTAGCCCGCGATCTCGTTACCCGCATACACCACGCGTCCTCCTTTCGCCGCACGGATCGTGTCTCCCGCTGCGCCACCGATGACAACGCCCCGGACCCCGTCCACGCCGAAGCGCTTCAGGATTGGGCCCTTTATCGGCCAGGACAAGGAATCGGATCGGCAGCGTGTTGCGTTCACAGTCCGCTGCGTGGAATCGTCCGAGCCGGCAACCGATGCCGATGGCGGACCGACCCGCAGCAGTTGGCCGTTCGTCAGTGGAGTGCTGGCGGAAAGCCCGTTCCAGGCGGCAATCGCGTTCGGGTCGCGACCGTAGGCGGCTGCGATCGAAGCGAGGGTGTCCGCGCCTGTGACGCGGTAGAAGCCGGCAGGTGCCGCCGGGGCAGCGGCAGCGTCGGTTTGCGAAGCTGGCTTGGTCGCGGTCTGCTCGAGCGTTCGACTGGCGCATCCGCCAAGAACGAAGCTGAAGACGACGGCAAGACATGCTGCGCACGACAGGCGGCGCGATTGGACAGAGCTAATCATTTGGACTTCTTTGAGCTTCGGTGCCGGCAAAAAGGCGAAGTGGCGCACTTTTGCCATGCCGCGCTTGTGGTGTTGATCGGAGTGTTTGGCGGATGCGACGCCGGCAAAAGCCAGCGGCGGCGGAACAGCGAGTTCGAATCTGCTGAATATCGCTCTATCTCAAATTGCACGAGGCGAAGCGGCAATTCGTCATTGCGGATAACGGTGTTTTGCGTCCGGCGTTGACCGTTACACCGTCGGTTGACACTCTTTGACGATGCGGTGGTTAAAAAAAGGCGCGCTCGCCGGGCGCCACGCTTGGAACTGACATTCGACGCGATGAAAGCAGCCATATCGCGTTCCACGCGGCTCGGCCCGAGCGGTTGCGGCAAGACGACGCTGCGCTCCATTGCCGGGCTGGAACGTCCGGTCGGCGGATCGATTTCGGTGAACGGCGTGACCGTTTTCTCGGCGCGCGACGAGACCTTCGTACCGCCGAATCGCCGCAAGTCCGGCATGGTGTTCGAACCGCTCTCGAACCTCGACGCAAAGCTACGCGACAGGATGCGTTTCGAGCTTCGGCACGACCGATTTCATGATCGGCGGAGAGATCGTGCTCGCGCGTGTGCATCCATCGCACAAAACGCCGGTCCGGGAGACCATCCATTTTTCGATCGATCCGGCGAGTTGCATCGCGCTGGCATCGCAGAACGCGTGACGCGACAGGCACTACTCCGTCCGGACTACGCCGCATGAGCTAGCGGCACAGCGCCGCCGCATCCGCACGGCGGATAGGCGTCTCGCGCGACGCACCTTACCCTTGTCGGGAAAGTTACAACGACAAGGAAAGGACGATGAGCGTCGTCGACTCAACCCTCGCTACAAAAGCATCGACCGACACGCGCGCCTGGCGCGTGCTCGGCGCAAGCACCTTCGCATTCACGATCTGCTTCGCCATCTGGATGGTCTTCGCCATTCTCGGCATCCCTCTCAAAAAGCAGCTTCATCTCACCGATACCGAGTTCGGCCTCATCGCCGCGACGCCGGTGCTCACGGGTTCGTTGCTGCGCGTGCCGCTCGGCATCTGGACCGACCGTTTCGGCGGCCGTATCGTCTTTTTCTGCACGATGGCAGTCACTATCGCGCCAATCTGGCTGATCGGCTATGCCACGGAACTGTGGCAATTCCTCGTGCTCGGCTTGTTCGTCGGCGTCGCGGGCGCGTCGTTTTCAGTCGGCACGCCGTATGTCGCGCGCTGGTTCCCGAAGTCGCGTCAAGGCCTCGCGATGGGCATCTTCGGCGCGGGCAATTCGGGTGCGGCGCTGACCAAGTTCGTCGCGCCCGTGCTGATTCTCGCGGCGGGCACATGGACGATCGTGCCGAAGGTCTATTCCGTCGCGATGCTCTTCACCGCGATCGTCTTCTGGTTCGTGTCGGCATCCAATCCCGCGCATCGCAGCGCCAGCACGCAGAGTTTCGCCGCGCAGATGACCGTGCTGAAAGACCGGCGCGTGCTCCGTTACGCGCAGTACTACTCGGTCGTGTTCGGCGGCTACGTCGGCCTCGCATTGTGGATGCCGCAGTACTACGTGAATCAGTACGGCTTCGGCATCGAACAGGCCGCGTTTCTCGCCGCTTGCTTCTCGTTGCCGGGCGGCGTGCTGCGCGCGCTCGGCGGCTGGATGTCGGACCGCTTCGGCGCGCATCGCACGACCTGGATCGTCATGTGGGTCGCGCTCGCGTGCTTCTTCCTGCTGAGCTATCCGGTGACGGATTTCGTCGTCCACGCGAAAGACGGCCCGCGCACGTTCCACATCGAAATGGGACCGGTCGCCTATACGGTGCTCATGTTTGTCGTCGGCGTTGCGATGGCGGTCGGCAAGGCGTCGGTGTTCAAGTTCGTGTCGGACGAGTTCTCGACGAACATCGGCGCCGTGTCGGGCATCGTCGGCCTCGCCGGCGGACTTGCCGGCTTCCTGTTGCCGATTCTTTTTGGCTTGCTCGTCGACCTCACCGGCGTGCGTACCACCTGTTTCATGCTGATGTTCGGCGCGACCGCGGTCAGTCTCATCTGCATGCACTTCACGTTTCAACCCAAGCACTAACCATGTCTTCACGCTATCTGCTCACTCGCTGGGATCCCGAGAACGCCGCCTTCTGGCGCGCAACGGGCGAATCGGTCGCCCGCCGCAACCTCTGGATCTCGATTCCCGCGCTCGCGCTGGCGTTCGCCGTGTGGTCGCTATGGAGCGTCGTCGTCGTCAATCTCGATAAGGGTGGTTTTCACTTCACGAAGGACCAGTTGTTCTGGCTCACCGCGTTGCCTCCGCTTTCTGGCGCGACGCTGCGCATCTTCTACTCGTTTCTCGTGCCGATATTCGGCGGACGCCGCTTTACAGCGTTCTCCACCGCGAGTCTTCTGATTCCAGCGCTCGGCATGGGCTTGGCGCTGCGCGATCCGTCGACGGGCTATCCGACGCTGCTCGTTCTGGCGTTGCTGTGCGGCCTCGGCGGCGCGAATTTCAGTTCGTCGATGGCGAACATCAGCTTCTTTTTCCCGAAGGCGAAGAAGGGTTTCGCGACGGGCATGAACGCGGGCATCGGCAATCTGGGCGTGTCGATCGTTCAGTTCGTGACGCCGCTCGTGATCTCGGCGAGCGTGTTCGGCGCATTCGCGGGCGCAGGCCAGTCCTACGACGTGAACGGCGTCGAGCACAGCATCTGGCTGCAGAATGCGGGCTTCATCTGGGTGCCGTTCATCGTCATCTCGGCGCTCGCGGCCTGGTTCGGGATGAACGACATCGCCGATGCAAAAGCCTCGTTCGCCGAACAGGCCGTCATATTCCGGCGCAAGCACAACTGGCTCATGTGCCTGTTGTACATCGGCACGTTCGGTTCGTTCATCGGCTTTTCGGCGGGCCTCGCGTTGCTGACGAAGGCTGAGTTCCCATCGGTCAATCCCACTGCTTACGCGTTCCTCGGGCCGCTCGCTGGCGCGCTCACGCGGCCGGTCGGCGGCTGGATCTCGGATCGCCTCGGCGGCGCGCGCGTGACGCTGTGGACCTTCATCGCGATGATCGCGGCGGTGTTCGGCGTGATGGCGTTTCTGCCGCACGACGGCGCGAGCGGCAACTTCGCCGGCTTCCTCGCGATGTTCATCGCACTGTTCGCGCTGACGGGCATCGGCAACGGCTCGACCTTCCGCATGATCCCCGTGATCTTCCTGACGCAGAAGCAGCGCGAAGCCGAAGGCGAATCCGACTCGGCGAAAAAGCAGGCGCTGCACGAAGCGGGAAAAGAATCGGCGGCGGTGCTCGGCTTTGCCGGTGCAATCGGCGCGTACGGCGGCTTCTTCATTCCGCGCAGCTTTGGCACGTCGATGAGCATGACCGGCTCGCCCGACACCGCGCTCTGGTGCTTCATCGCCTTCTATGCGCTGTGCGCGGCGGTGACGTGGTTCTGCTACGCACGCCGCAATGCGGACATGCCTTGCTGAACCCTCCGGCACGCGGGGCGCGTAGTCGGGCCTCAAGTTCGTCCGCGTGCGCGGAGATAGACCTAGTCCGAAAGGAGTACGCGCACTAGTCCGTCTGATGCGCGTCGACGCCTCCTTTCGGGGAATGGGCGCGCGGCGATCGCGTCCCTACACTCGAATCAACGTATTCATGGCGGCGCATGGCCGCCACGCCCGGAGAAACGGATGAGTCACTTTCTGGATCGGCTGAAGTTCATGTCGCGCATCAAGTCCACGTTCTCGAATGGACATGGCGCGGTCGTGAACGAAGACCGCAAATGGGAAAACGGCTATCGCAGCCGCTGGCAGCACGACAAGATCGTGCGCTCCACGCATGGCGTGAACTGCACGGGCTCGTGCTCGTGGAAGGTCTACGTGAAGAACGGCCTGATCACGTGGGAAACGCAGCAGACGGATTATCCGCGCACGCGCCCCGATTTGCCGAATCACGAACCGCGCGGGTGTCCGCGCGGCGCGTCGTATAGCTGGTACGTGTATTCCGCGCAGCGCGTGAAGCATCCGATGGTTCGCGGCCGTCTCATCGAAATGTGGCGCGAAGCGCGCAAGACGCTCGATCCGGTCGCGGCGTGGGCGTCCATTTGCGAAGACCCCGTGAAGGCAAAGCGCTACAAGAGCGTGCGCGGCCTCGGCGGTTTCGTGCGCGCCGACTGGGACACCGCGAGCGAGATCATCGCGGCGGCGAATGCGTACACCATTGGCAAGTACGGGCCTGACCGCGTGATCGGTTTCTCGCCGATTCCAGCGATGTCGATGGTTTCCTATGCGGCCGGCGCGCGCTATCTGAGCCTGATCGGCGGCGCATGCCTGTCGTTCTACGACTGGTACTGTGATCTGCCGCCCGCATCGCCGCAAATCTGGGGCGAGCAGACCGACGTGCCCGAATCCGCCGACTGGTACAACTCCACGTACCTGATGGTTTGGGGCTCGAACGTGCCGCAGACGCGCACGCCCGACGCGCACTTCTACACCGAAGCGCGCTACAAGGGCACGAAGACGGTCGCGGTGTCGTCGGATTACGGCGAAATGGTGAAGTTCGGCGACATCTGGCTCGCGCCGAAGCAGGGCACGGACGCCGCGCTCGCCATGGCGATGGGCCACGTCGTGCTGAAGGAATTCCACGCGAGCGGCAAGTCAGCGTACTTCCGTGACTACGTGAAGCGCTATACCGACATGCCGATGCTCGTCGTGCTGCGCGAACACGAAGGCACGCTCGTGCCCGATCATTTCCTGCGCGCATCGCAACTGCAGAACGATCTCGACGAAGCGAACAATCCGCAATGGAAGACGCTCGTCATCGACGAGACGAGCGGCAAGATCGTCGCGCCGAACGGCACGATCGGGTTCCGCTGGGGCGAGGCGAATCACAACGACGGCGCGAAAGTCGGCCGCTGGAACCTCGAACAGAAGGACGGCGGTTCGGGTCGCGACATCGATCCGTGCCTGTCGCTGATCGACGCTCATGACGAAATTGCAGAGGTGAGCTTCCCATACTTCGGCGCGGAGCATGTGCGTGTCCGGTTGCCCGTACAAGAAGATGTATTTCAACTGGAAGTCGGGCAAGGCCGAGAAGTGCGTGTTCTGTTATCCGCGTATCGAAGCGGGTGAGCCGACGGTGTGCTCGGAAACCTGCGTAGGCCGTATCCGCTATCTCGGCGTGATGCTGTACGACGCGGACCGCATTGCCGAGGCTGCGTCGGTCGAAGCGACGACGGATCTCTATCAGTCGCAACTCGATCTGTTCCTCGATCCGCACGACCCGCAAGTTCAGGCCGAAGCGCTCCGTCAAGGCATCGCGCAAAGCTGGCTCGACGCGGCGAAGCGCTCGCCGGTGTATCGCATGGCGTGCGAGTGGAAGGTCGCGTTCCCGTTGCATCCGGAATACCGCACGCTGCCTATGGTCTGGTACGTGCCGCCGCTCTCGCCGATCCAGTCGGCCGCGGATGCCGGTCACATGGGCATGAACGGCGTGATTCCGGACGTGAAGAGCTTGCGCATTCCCATGCGCTATCTCGCGAACCTGCTCACCGCCGGCGACGAGGCGCCGATCGTCTCCGCGCTGAACCGCATGCTCGCGATGCGCGCGTTCAAGCGTGCGCAGAACGTGAACAACGTGAACGATGACGCCGTGCTGAACGATGTCGGCCTCACCGCGTCGCAAGTGGAAGAGATGTATCAATTGATGGCGATCGCCAACTACGAAGACCGTTTCGTCGTGCCGTCGTCGCACAAGGAAATGGCGCAGGACAGCTTTGACGAAAAGGGCAGTTGCGGTTTCTCGTTCGGCAATTGCGGATCATCGGGGGTATCGGACGGATCGCTTTTCGGATCGCGAACGCACGGCGAAGTAAGTTACGCGGCGTTGCCGAAGTCGCGCAAGAAGGCACTGCAGGAAGGCTGACCGAGGATCACACATGTCGCTCTATTCCATACTTTCCGCGCTGCTCGATTATCCCGAGCCCGCGCTTCTTGACGCGCTGCCAGAAATCGAAGCCGCGTTGCACGACTGGCCGCAGGCCCAAACGCGCCTTGCACCGCTCATCGCGTCGCTGAAGCGTCCGCTGATCGAAGTGCAACTTACATACGTGGCCACGTTCGACCGCAATCCGTCGCATTCGCTGCATCTGTTCGAACACGTTCATGGCGAAAGCCGCGATCGCGGTCAGGCGATGGTCGATCTGCTCGACGAGTATCGCGGTCTCGGCCTCGATATCGAATCGAACGAACTGCCCGACTACGTGCCGCTTTTTCTCGAAGCGCTGGGCGCGATCGAGCCGGCCCGCGCGCAGTCGCTGCTCAATGACGCCATTCATGTGCTCGATGCCATCGGTGAACGTCTCGCGCGCAATGAGAGCCCGTATTCGACGGTTTTCGCGGTGTTGCGCGAGCTCGCGACGGTCGAGCCGCGTCCGCTCACGCAGCCGCCCGTGCGCGACATGGACGAAATGCTCGAAACCTTCGGTCCCGGCGCGGACGGCGTCGAGCCGCTGCTCGCACCGCACATGCGCCAGGATACGCAGACCATTCGCTTTCATCCGCGCGGCGCAATGACTGCCGGCGCGGCCGCTCTTGCCGCAAAGGACGCACGATGAACATGCTCAACTCCTTCTTTTTCGGTATCTATCCGTATATCGCCGCCAGCATCTTTCTCTTCGGCAGCTTCGTGCGTTTCGAACGCGAGCAATATTCGTGGAAGGCGGATAGCACCCAACTCGTCGATCGCGGCAATCTCAGACTTGGCAACATCTTGTTTCACGTCGGGATTCTCGGGCTGTTCTTCGGGCATCTCGTCGGCCTGCTCACGCCGGTCGCCGTATGGGACGCGCTCGGCGTCGAGCATAGCGTCAAGCAGGTATTCGCAATGATCGCTGGGGGTGTAATGGGCACGTTATGCCTCGCAGGCTTGCTGATCCTGCTGCATCGACGCTTGACGAGCGCGCGCCTGTCCGCCGTGACGAAAGTCGGCGACCGCGTGTTGTTGCTGTGGATCTTGATCACGCTGCTCCTGGGTCTATCGACGATTGGCGTATCGGCCGGTCACATGGACGGCTCGATGATGGTGCGGCTCATGACCTGGGCCCAGCACATCTTCACGTTCAGAGCCGATGCCGCGCACTATGTCGCAGATGCGCCGCTGCTCTTCCGTATACATTTGTTCATGGGCATGAGTCTCTTCGTGATATTCCCGTTCACGCGTCTCGTGCATGTGTGGAGCGGCTTCGCTTCGCTCGGCTATCTTGGGCGGGCCTGGCAATTGGTCCGCAGCCGCTGATTCCCTTGATCGAGAAGCATGTTCCTGTCGTCGTTTCGCGAACGTCTGACCACACGCATCGTCACGCTGTCGATGGTGTCGCTGGTTCTCGTGCTCGCGATGATCGGCGGGACACTCTGGCTCTCATGGCAACTGCAGGGTGCAGGCGCCGCGATCAACGACGCAGGCAGCCTGCGCATGCGCGCGAACGCAGTCGCAATTGCGCTATTGAAGGGTGAAAAGGCGCCATCGCCGTTGCTGCAACTGCAGATCGAGCAGATGAACGCAACGCTCGACCGCCTGCGTAAAGGCGATCCAGCGCGCCCGCTCTTCCTTCCAGACGATGTCGATGTGCGCCGACAGTTCGATCACGTCGCGAACGCGTGGCATTCGCGACTCGAACCCGATGTTCGCGAGGGCATGGCGAGCGCAGACCCACAGGCGGTGGCGCGCTATCTGCTGCAATTGCGCACTTTCGTCACTGGCGCCGACGACCTCGTCGGCTTGATCGAGCGGGAGAACGCACGCAAGACCGCATGGCTGCGCACGTCGCAGATGGCGCTTGCGGCGATGGCGTGTATCGGCACCGCGGCGATCGTCTATTTGCTCTTCTTGTGGATCGTCGTGCCCGTTCAGCGCTTGCAGGACGGGCTTGCGCGCATCGAGGCACGCGAGTTCGATGCGCGTCTGCCCGTCGAAACGCAGGACGAGTTCGGACATCTTGCCGCGGGCTTCAATCGCATGGCCGCGGAATTGCAGACGCTCTATCGCGACCTTGCGGGCCGGGTCGAAGCGAAGACCGCCGAGCTGGCCGCGCAGAACCGCGAACTGACGGCCCTTTATGAAATGGCGGCTTTCGTGAATCAGCCGAATGACGTCGATGCGCTGTGCCGAGGCTTTCTTGCACGCCTCATGCGTCAATTCGACGCCGACGGCGCGGCGGTTCGTCTCTTCACCGAAGATGGTCAAGTGCGTCTGATCGGCTCGGAAGGATTGCCGGCCGCGCTGCTTCAGGACGAAAGTTGCTTCGCCGCAGACGCCTGCGCATGCGCGCAGCGTTCATGCCAACGCGCGGGTTTCGCGAGCGTCGCCGCGTTCAGCATCGTTTCGCAAGGCGAGAAGCTCGGCGCCTTCTCGCTGCACTTCGGCGGCGAGCGGACTATTCCCGCAACCGAAGCGCACTTGCTCGAAACACTCGGCACGCACTTCGGCACAGCGCTCAAGAACCGACGGCTTGCGGCATTGGCGCGGCAGCTTGCGGTGTCGGAGGAGCGAAATCTCGTTGCGCAGGGCTTGCATGACAGCATCGCGCAAAGCCTGAACTTCATGAAGATGCAGGTACATCTTCTGGATGCGGCCACGCGCGAAGAACGCATGGACGAAATCCGCGAAATCGTGCCTATGCTTACGGGCGGATTGGCGGAAAGCTACGACGACGTGCGCGAACTCCTGATGAACTTCCGCACTAGGCTCGGCACCGGCGATCTGAGGCGGGCGGTAAACGAATCCGTCGAACGCTTTGGCATGCAAACGGGCATTGCGCCATCGCTCGATTATCGGGAGGAAGGCGGCTTGCCTTTGCCGCCGGATCAGCAGTTGCAAGTGCTTTTCATTTTGCAGGAGGCGCTGTCGAACATTCGCAAACACGCGGAAGCTCAGCGCGTTTTCGTGACGATCGTCAATGGTCGTGACTTTAGCCTCCTTGTCGAAGATGATGGTCAGGGCTACGATCCAAAGGAGATGGCCGTCCTTGGCGAGACGCATGTCGGCTTTCATATCATGCGCGAGCGCGCGCAAAGGCTCGGCGCAATTCTGCGGCTGACCGGAGCGCCAGCATGCGGGGCGCGCGTCGAACTCGTCTTGCCCGCCCCGGCGCGTCAGGCTGTCTAAATATGGTCACGCGCGCTCGCTTCGAGAGCTGCTTCGAGTTGTGTCATGACCATCCGCATTCTGTTGATCGACGACCACGCGTTATTTCGCTCAGGCGTTCACGCGCTCCTGCAACGGCAGTCAGACTTCGAAGTCGTCGGCGAAGCGTCCGACGGGCTCGAAGGTCTCAAGCGCGCCAAGCAATTTCGCCCGGACGTGATTTTGCTCGATCTCAACATGCCCGGACTATCCGGCCTCGAAACGCTCAAGTTGCTCGTGCAGGACGTACCGGAAACGGCGGTCGTCATGCTGACCGTATCCGAAGATCTCGACGAACTTTCATTGGCATTGCGCGATGGCGCGTGCGGCTATCTGCTCAAGAGCATCGAAACGGAGACGCTCGCAAGCGCGATCCGCAAGGCGGCGGGGGGCCAGCCCGTCATCGCGGACGACATGACGGCGAAGCTCATCGCAAGCATGCGTGCACCGAAGGCAGCGCCGGTTCCCGCTCCAGCGGTCGCCGCCGATCCACTCACTACGCGCGAGCGCGACATCATGCGCGAACTGTCGCACGGTGCAAGCAACAAGGAAATCGCGCGCTCGCTGATGCTCGCGGAAAGCACGGTGAAGATCCACGTGCGCAACATTTTGCGCAAGCTCAATCTCACGAGCCGCGTGCAGGTCGCGATATACGCGGTCGGGCACGATGCGGTGCAGGCAACGGAAGCCGTTTGAACGGTCGTCGCGCTGCATCGAAGCTCGGATCACATCAAGCTGTACACCATGAATTCACATCAAACTGATTTGCCCATGACCTCTCACGATCATTCTTTCGCGCCGCTCACGATTCGCGGCCGCAATCTGCTGCCGATCGTGCAGGGCGGCATGGGCGTCGGCATTTCCGCGCATCGGCTCGCGGGCAGCGTCGCGCGAGAAGGCGCGGTCGGCACCATCGCGAGCATCGACTTGCGTCATCATCACGAAGACTTGCTCGCCATGTGCCGCGAAGACCACTCGCGGCCGACGCTCGAGCGCGCCAACCTCATCGCGCTCGCGCGCGAGATCAAGTCGGCGCGCGAGTTGTCGCAAGGACGCGGCATGATCGCCGTGAACGTGATGAAAGCCGTGAGCGCGCACGCCGATTACGTGCGCGTGGCGTGCGAAGAGGGCGCCGATGCCATCGTGATGGGCGCGGGCCTGCCGCTCGACTTGCCCGATCTCACGCAAGGTTGCGATATCGCGCTCATTCCGATTCTCTCCGATAGCCGCGGCGTCACGCTCGTCCTCAAGAAATGGATGAAGAAAGGCCGCTTGCCCGACGCCATCGTGATCGAGCATCCCGGACACGCGGGTGGCCATCTCGGCGTCGCGGACGTCGCCGATATGAACGACGAGCGCTTCGGCTTCGAGCGCGTTCTGAAGGAACTCGATGCATCGTTTGCGGCGCTCGGACTCAAGCGCGAAGACGTGCCGGTGATCGTCGCGGGCGGCATCAACAGCCATGAAGCCGTGCGCAAGTGGCTCACGGCCGGCGCCAACGGCGTGCAGGTCGGCACGCCGTTCGCCGTCACCGAGGAAGGCGACGCGCATCCGGAGTTCAAGCGCGTGCTGGTCGAGGCGGAGCCCGACGATATCGTCGAGTTCATCAGCGTGACCGGCCTGCCCGCGCGCGCCGTCAAGACGCCGTGGCTCATGCGCTATCTGCGTAACGAAGAACGCATTCGAACGAAAATCGGCGCGCGCAAACAGACGTGTCCGTCGGCGCTCGAATGCCTGAGCGCGTGCGGCTTGCGCGATGGCATCGAGAAATTCGGGCATTTCTGCATCGATACGCGGCTTGCCGCGGCATTGCGGGGCGACGTCGGCAATGGACTGTTCTTCCGCGGGCGCGAAAAACTGCCGTTCGGCGCAGCGATCCGCAACGTGCGCGATCTGATCGAACTCCTGTTGACGGGCGCGACGAAATCGTCCCCGGCGGCGTGCTGAGAAGCGGAAACATCGTGTTTCGCTGCGAGCCGTGACCGATCGTCCCGTTCCTATTGGCTCGGAACGGGGCCGATCTTAGGCTTGATGCCGATTGGCTCGCACGCCGCAATCCACGGAGTACCGCACGATGTCGAAGCGCTTTCCCCTGAACCCAAAGCATCCCGAGCGCAATTGCTGGGGTTGCGATCACTATTGCGCGACGGACGCCATGCGTTGCGGAAACGGTTCGAGCCGGACGCAGCATCCGGCCGAGTTGCTTGGCGAAGACTGGTACGAGCAAGGCGATTGGGGCCTCGAAATCGCCGACAACGCCAAGTCGATTCAACCGTCCGTCGCCAAAGCGCGCTGAATCGCGACTTCAGCGCACGATTTCGCCGATCGTCAGTTCAATCACGCCCGCATCTTTCGTCGATACCCGTCCGCTCGATCCGCTCAGATCGCCGGGCGATGGCCGCGCTTTCCCGGACGCCGACACGCGCGCAGCGATGTCGATGCGCTCGAAATCCGAGAGGCGGCGGTTCGGCGTCATCGACATTGAATCGTTGAGATAAACCGTCGCAGGAAGCTGGTTCGCGCTCAGGCGCTGGACCGCGATCGGCATGCGTGAGCCATCGTCGGCGAGCGCGTAGACGAAGACCGTATCCGTTGGACGGACGCGCGACGCGAACTCAGGGCTCAACTGCACGCGGACTTCGACCGACGCCGAACCGGTGCCGTCCGCGATCGCCCGCACTTCGTCGATATTCTTCTGCGCCTGCTGCGCGATCTGCGGCGCGAGATCCGGCACCTGCCTCAAACGCTCCCAGTATCCGATGGCTTGCGTGTATTCGCGCCGGTCGAATGCCGCCGATGCAGCCAGCGCCAGCGCCTTCGGCTGCGTCGCGTCGAGCGCGAGCGCCGAGTGGATGACCTTCAGCGCCGCGTCGTTGAGATCGCCGCCGTTCGCGCTCGCGATGGCATCGGCGTAATCGGCAAGCAATTCGGCATCGCGCGGATTCAGCGCAACCGCCCGCCGATACGCCTGCGCGGCATCGTCGGCGCGCGTCAGCACCATGTACGAACGCGCGAGCATCGTCCAGCCTTGGGCGTCGTCGGGATTGCGCCGCAACCGCGCGGCCAGAAGACTGACGGCCGCTTCCATCGACCGGGGCGTGTCCGCGTGTTCGCTCACCGATGAAGCCGCCGCCGCTTGAATCGCGAGCGCCGCCGGATCGCCGACACGCATGTAAAGCGTCAGCGCGGACGCCGGCACGAGCGCGATCAGCAAGCCGGCGAGCGCGGCGTGCGTCGTTCGTTGATTCGCGACGCGCGCGCGCAACAGCGGCGGCACGACGCATGCGAGCGCGGCGAAGAGCATCGCGGCAACGATCAGCCAGAACGGGATCATCGGCTCATGCTCCTTTTTCTTCGGGTCTGATGCGCGCGCCGGATATGCAGCGCCATCGCAACCGCGCCCGCCGCGAGCACGGCGAACGGCCCGAACCACAGCGCCCACGTGACGGGCTTCACGGGCGGCCGATACAGCACGAAGTCGCCGTATCGGCGCACCATGTACGCCTGAATCTGCTCGTCGCTCGCGCCTTGCCCGACTTGCTCGCGAATGCGCGCGCGCAGATCGGCGGCGAGATCGGCGGTCGAATCGGCGAGGCTCTGGTTCTGGCACACGACGCAGCGGAAATGCTCCGCGAGATGGCGCGCGCGTTCGTCATCGGGCGATTGTTGCGCCTGAGCGCACCCGATGCACGCAGCGATCATCCACGCGAGCCGCCTAATCACGCGCGTTCTCCTTTTGCAGCTTGCCGACGAGCGGACCAATCACGCCATCGATCGACGCGCGCGTGAGCGGTCCCGCCTGCCGATAGCGCACGACGCCCGCGCGATCGATCACGAACGTCTCCGGCACGCCGTACACGCCATAGTCGATGCCGGTGCGCCCGTCGCGATCGACGAACGACGTCACGTACGGATTGCCCGCCGCCTTCAGCCATTGCAGCGCGGGCGCACGTTCGTCGCGGTAGTTCAGGCCGTACACCGGCGCCGCGCCGCTCGCCGCGAAATCCGTCAGGACGGCATGCTCATCGCGGCACGCTTCGCACCACGACGCCCACACGTTCAGAATCCACACCTGTCCGCGCAGCGCGTGCGACGACATCGTCCGGTTCGCGGCATCGAGACGCGGCAGATCGAACTCCGGCGCGGGTTTGCCGATGAGCGCGGAAGGCAGGCGACGCGGATCGTGGCGCAAACCGGCCGCGAGCACCGCGACGAGCAGACCGAACACGGCGAGCGGAATCAGAAAGCGCTTCATCGTCCTGTCTCGCCGATGCTTCGCGGCGGTTCCACGGCAATCGCAACGGCGGCGGCCCGTTGCGGCGCGCGCAGCTTCGCGTAACGCCGATCCGCCGCCGCGAGCAGGCCGCCGAGCGCCATCAACACGCAGCCGCCCCAGATCCAGCGCACGAACGGCTTGATCTGGATGCGCACGGTCCACGCGCCGCCGCCCGCCGGCTGATCGAGCGCGACGTACAGATCGCGCAGCACGCCGCGATCGATGGCGGCTTCGGTCGTCGGCGTGTTGGAGGCGAGGAATTCGCGTTTCTCCGGATGCAGTGTCGCGATAGCTTTGCCGTCGCGCGTCACCGCGATCGTCGCACGCGTCGCGCGATAGTTCGGTCCGTCGATCGCGCGCACGTTGTCGAGCCGGAAGCGATATCCGCCCGCATCGACGCTCTCGCCGGGCGCGAGCCGCGCGTCGCGTTCGACGGGAAAGCCCTTCACCATCGTCACGCCGACGACGAACACGCCGACGCCCGCGTGTGCGAGCCACATGCCGACGGTCGCGAGCCGCGCGCGCTGCCGTCCCTTGATGATGCGCTCGATCACGCTCGTCGCGATCGTCGCGAACGTCCACGCGGCGAGCAGCAAGCCGAGGCTCACGAACGGACGCGACACGCCGGGCACGAACGCGCTCGCCACGCTCACGAGCGCGGCCCAGCGCAGCCGCACGGCAAGCTGCGGCAGACGCGCGGCCTTCCAGCGCGCGAGCGGCCCGACGCCCATCAGAAAGATCGCGGGTGTCATCAGCGGGACGAACACGCTGTCGAAGTACGGTGCGCCGACGGAAATCTTGTCGAGATCGAGCGCGTCGAGGACCATCGGATAGAGCGTGCCGAGCATCACCGATGCAGCGGCGACGAGCATCAGCAGATTGTTCGACAGCAGCAACGCCTCGCGGGATACGGGCTCGAAACCGACCGCCGACACGGCTCGCGGCGCGCGCCACGCGAACAGCGCGAGACCGCCGCCCGAAAACAGCGCGAGCAGCGCGAGGATGAACACGCCGCGCGCCGGATCGGACGCGAAGCCGTGCACCGATGTCACAACGCCCGAGCGCACGAGAAACGTGCCGAGCAACGAGAGCGAGAACGCGCAGATCGCGAGCAGGGCGCTCCACGCGCGGAACGCGCCGCGCTTGGCGGTCGCGGCGAGCGAATGGATCAGCGCGGTGCCGGCGAGCCACGGCATGAACGACGCGTTTTCGACCGGATC
Organism: Caballeronia zhejiangensis; assembly: GCF_022879815.1. NCBI lineage: Bacteria > Pseudomonadati > Pseudomonadota > Betaproteobacteria > Burkholderiales > Burkholderiaceae > Caballeronia > Caballeronia zhejiangensis. The sequence continues at coordinate 560,876 of NZ_CP084285.1, read as the reverse complement.
CCAGAACCACCATCCGCCCCAGCCGAGTTCGTAGTACGCCCACGCGCTGCCGAGCATGATGCCGAGCGTCAGGAACATCCACGCGGCGAGCGTCCACGCGCGCGAGGCGCGCGCCCAGGCGGAGTCGAGCTTGCCATCGAGCAACGCGGCGATGGCGAACGCGAACGCCACCGAAAAGCCGACATAGCCCATGTACAGCAGCGGCGGATGAATCACCATGCCGGGATCCTGCAACAGCGGATTGAGATCGCGGCCGTTCATCGCGGGCGGCATGATGCGCGTGAACGGATTCGACGTCAGCAGCATGAAAAGCAGAAAGCCCGCGTCGATCCAGCTCATCACGCCGAGCACGCGCGCCGCGAACGGCAACGGCAGGCGCTTGCCGAAGCACACGACCGCGCTCATCCAGAGCGTGAGCAGCAGCGCCCACAGCAGCAGCGAGCCTTCGTGACCGCCCCAGACCGCGGTGAACCGGTAAATGGCCGGCAGCGCCGAGTTCGAATTGCCGACGACGTAGATCACGGAAAAATCGTCGTCGAGAAACGACGTCGCGAGACAGCCGAACGCGATCGCGACGAAGCCGAATTGCCCGCACGCGGCGGGCGCGGCGACGCGCATCCATCCTTCGATGGCAAGTCGCGCGCCGAGCATCGGCACGATGCCCGCGACGAGCGCGAGCAGCATCGCGAGGATGAGCGCGAAATGGCCGATCTCGGGGATCATCGGCGCGCTCCCGCGTTCCCGTCCGCCGATGCGCGCGCTTCACGCAGCGCGCGTTCGAGTGGCGGCGGCGTGTACTTTTCGTCGTGCTTGGCCAGGACTTCGTCGGCGTGAAAACGTCCGTCGGCGCCGAGCGTGCCTTGCGCGACGACGCCGCTGCCTTCGCGAAAGAGATCGGGCAGCGCGCCCGTGTAGACGACAGGAATCGACGCGCGCCCGTCCGTGACGACGAAGCTCACCGTGCGGCTGTCGGCGTGCTTCAAGAGCGATCCGCGTTCGACGAGTCCGCCGAGCCGGAAGCGCTGCGTGCGCGTTTCCTCGTGCGACGCGATCTCGCTCGGGCTGACGAAGAACATCACGTTGGCGCGGAACGCGTTGAGCACGAACGCGCACGCGAGCGCGGCGCTCGCGAGGCCGAGCGCGATGACCGCGAAGCGGCGATGGCGCGCTTTCATCGGCGCAGCGCGCGGTGGACGAGCCACGCTTCCGCGCCCATCAGCAGAAAAGTGATCGCGAACGCGGCGCAAAGCAGCGGATTCGCGGCGAGCATCGTCGGGACGGATGCGAGCGTGTTCATGCGGCACGCTCCTCGATTCGCGACGGACGCTCGTCGCTCGCGCGCACGCGTTCGGCCGCGCGCAGGATGACGCGCGCGCGCGCCAACGCCACGGCGATCGCATACGACCAGAATCCCGCCGTCATCACGACGATGCCCCAAGCCATCGACGTTTCCATCGCGACGCCGCTGCCGAATCCGAGCGACGGTCCTTGATGCAGCGTGTACCACCATTGCACGGAAAAATAGATGATCGGGACATTCACGACGCCGATCAGCGCGAGCACCGAGCACGCGCGATCGGCGCGGCGGGTGCCGTCGATGGCCGCGTGCAGCGCGAGATAGCCGACGTACAGGAAGAACAGGATCAACTCCGACGTGAGCCGCGCGTCCCAGACCCACCATGTGCCCCACGTCGGCTTGCCCCACAACGCGCCCGAAATCAGCGCGATCGCCGTGAACGACGCGCCGGTCGGGGCGAGCGCGCGGGCCATCATCGCGCAAAGGCGCGCGTTCATCGCGAGATGCAGCGCGCTGTACGCGGCCATCACGAGGTAGATGAGCATCGACATCCACGCGGCGGGCACATGCACGAACATGATGCGGTAGATGTCGCGTTGCAGCGCATCGGCGGGCGCGACGCCGAGGCCGATCACGAGTCCCATCGCGATGAACACGACCGACGCGAACGCGAACCACGGCGTCGCGCGCGCGGCGAAGCGTTCGAAGTTGCGGGCGGACGCGTAGCGGAACCAGTTCATAGGCGCTATTCCATCGATATGCGCAGGGCCGCCGCGCTCGCGAACGGACACAGCCATAGCGCGATGCACAACGCCGCCGCGAGCAGCGAGAAATTCGCGTTCGCCCATGCGGCGCTCGCGGCGGGATCGGCCGCGCCGACGCCGAATACGAGCACCGGCACGTAGAGCGGCAGAATCAGCAATGCGAGCACGACGCTGCCGCCGCGCACGCCGAGCGTGAGCGCCGCGCCCATCGAACCGATCAGCGAAAGCAGCGGCGTGCCGATCAGGAGCGACGCCATCAGCATGAGGATCGTGCGCGCATCGAGCCCGTATTCGAGCGCGAGACCGGTCGTGATCCAGTGCGCGGCGATCTTGCCGAGCACGATGCCCGCGAGCGGCTGCGGCGAAAGCAGCATCTGTTCGAGCGCGCCGCTCGCGAAATCGTTGCTGAAGAGCTGGCCAGCCGAAAGCAGCGCCGCGAACAGCGCCGTGACCCACAGCACGCCCGGCGCGATTGCGTGCAGCAGCTTCGGATCGGGACCGACGCCGAGCGGAAACAGACTCGACGCCAGCACGAAGAAGAGCAGCACGGAAAGCGTCACGGTGCGCGAGCGCCAGTTCAAGAGCAGCTCGCGCCGGATCACCCGAAGCGTCAGCGCGATCATGCCGCGCTCCGTTCGAGATGCAGATGACGTGCGCGCGCGGCATCGACGGCAAGCGGGCGATGCGTCGTCGCGACGAGCGCGCCGCCTTCGCGCAGATGATCGTCGATGCATGCGGCGAACCAGAGCGCGCCCGCGTCATCGACGGCTTCGGTGGGTTCGTCGAGCAGCCACAGCGGCTTGGCCGCGAGCACGAGCCGCGCGAGCGCCACGCGCCGCCGCTGACCTTCCGACAGCCGGTTCAGGCGCGCGTGCATCAGCGGCTGCAAACCGGCGCGCTCGAGCACGTCGCGCTCGTTCGCGTGCAAGGCGTTCGCGCCGAGCAACGCCGCGAAGCGCAGGTTTTCCGCGACCGTCAGTTCGCCGTTGAAGCCGTCGGCGTGGCCGAGATACGCGAGGTCGCGTCTGAAGCGCGCCGGATCGTCGCGCACGTTCACGCCGCGCCATGACACCTTCCCCGCGGCGGGCGGCAACAGACCCGCGAGCGCGGCGATCAACGAGCTCTTGCCGCTGCCGTTCGCGCCGTGGATGAGCAACGCCGCGCCGCCATCGACGCACAGATTCACGCCGGCGACGATCGTGCGGCTGCCGCGCATCACGTCGAGTTGCCGGGCGCTGAGCATGAATGTTTCCTCTCTTGGCGTTGTTTACTGCTTCTTTCTGTCGTCGATTTCCTGCGCCTTCGCCATGTTCGGCAGTTCATGCGCGATGCCCTTGTGGCAATCGATGCACGTCTTCTCGCCAGTCTCCAGAAAGCGCTGATGCGCCTGCTGCGCGCGCGGGCTTTGCCGCGTGAAGTCCATGTACTGGAACGAGTGGCAATTGCGGCATTCGAGCGAGTCGTTCGCCTTGAAGCGCGCCCATTCGTGCTCGGCCAGTTCGAGCCGCTTGTCGAGGAACTTTTCGCGCGTGTTCACCGCGCCGAAAATCTTCGCCCACACTTCCTTCGACGCCTGCATCTTTCGGGCGATCTTGTCGGTCCAGTTGTGGGGAACATGGCAGTCCGAGCACTTCGCGTGCACGCCCGTGCGGTTACTGAAGTGGATCGTGTTCTTCAGTTCGGCGTAGGTGTTGTCGCGCATCTCGTGACAGCCGGTGCAGAAGACTTCGGTGTTGGTCAGCTCCATCGCCGTGTTGAAGGCGCCCCAGAACACCACGCCGGCGACGAAGCCGCCCAGCGTCAGAAAGCCGAGGCTGTAATAGAGGCTCGGCCGGCGAATGGTGATCCAGTAGCGCTTGATCAGTGCCCACATGATGGTCGCTTGTTTATCGTCTATCGCTTCTTGGTTTTGTCCGGCTGCTGCCTGACGTCTTCGACGGCGACGAACGTATTGCCGACGAGCGGTTTCGTATCGGCCTGCGGGACGTGGCATTGCGTGCAGAAGTAGCGTCGCGGCGACAAATGCCCGGACACGCCGCCCTCGCGATCCATGTAATGCGACACCGCCACCGGCACCGCGCCGCTTTCCTCGGCGCGGCTGCGCGCGTGACACCCGAGACAGCGGTTGGCGTTCTTGTCGAGCTGATAGTTGTCGATCTTGTGCGGGATCGTCGGCGGCTGCTGTGCGTAGTTGAGTCCGCGTATCACGTCCTTGTTTTCGGTCGGCGCGATGAGCGGGGCTTTCGGTTCCTCATCGAGCGGCGCCGTGCCGCGCAGCGAATCGTGGAACGGCAGACTGGGCACCGTGGGCTGCGCGATCGCGAGCACGGCCAGCGCAAGAAGCGATGCAATGACGATGGCTGTCAACGTACGCATGGCGTCGGCTCCCGGACCCTAGACCCGCACGATCTTGACCGCGCACTTCTTGTAGTCGGTCTGAAACGAGATCGGATCGGTGGCGTCGAGCGTCACCTTGTTGATGAGCTGGCTCGAATCGAACCACGGCACGAAGACGAGCCCGCGCGGCGGCTTGTCGCGGCCGCGCGTCTCGACGCGCGTACGCATCTCGCCGCGCCGCGATATCACGCGCACCTCGACGCCGCGTCGCAGGCCAAGCGCTTTCGCGTCGTCGGGATGCATGAAGCACACCGCGTTCGGAAACGCGCGATACAGTTCGGGCACGCGGCGCGTCATCGATCCCGAATGCCAGTGCTCCAGCACGCGGCCCGTCGCGAGCCAGAACGGATAGTCCTTGTCCGGCGATTCGGCGGGCGGCTCGTAAGGCAGCGCGTAGATCACCGCGCGGCCGTCCGGATTGCCGTAGAACTGCCAGTCGGCGCCGGCCTTCACATACGGATCGGAACCCTCCTTGTAACGCCAGCGTGTTTCCTTGCCATCGACGACCGGCCAGCGGATGCCGCGCGCCTGGTGATACATGTCGAACGGCGCGAGATCGTGGCCGTGGCCGCGTCCGAAGCTCGCGTATTCCTCGAACAATCCTTTCTGGATATAGAAGCCGAACGCCGCAGCCTCGTTGTTGCGATATTTCGGATCGACTTGCGAAGCGGGAAACTTGTCGACCTGGCCGTTGCGATACAGGATGTCGTAGAGCGTCTTGCCCTTGTATTCGGGCTTTTTCGCGAGCAGTTCGGCGGGCCAGACTTCCTCGACCTTGAAGCGCTTGGAGAATTCCACGATCTGCCAGAGATCCGAATGCGCGCCGCCTGGCGCCTGTACGAGCTGATGCCAGAACTGCGTGCGCCGTTCCGCGTTGCCGTAGGCGCCTTCCTTCTCGACCCACATCGCGGATGGCAGGATCAGATCGGCGGCGACGGCCGTGACCGTCGGATACACATCCGACACGACGACGAAATTCGAATCCTTGCGATACCCCGGCAGCGCTTCGTTGTTGATATTCGCGGCAGCCTGCATGTTGTTGTTGACCATCACCCAATATGCGTTGATCTTGCCGTCCTTGAGCATGCGGTTTTGCAGCACGGCATGAAAGCCCGGCTTGTCGGGGATGGTGCCCGCGGGCAGCTTCCAGATATGCTCCGCTTCCTCGCGATGCTTCGGGTTGGTCACGACCATATCGGCGGGCAGCCGATGCGAAAACGTGCCGACTTCGCGCGCCGTGCCGCACGCGGACGGCTGGCCCGTCAGCGAGAACGGGCTGTTGCCCGGCGTCGATATCTTTCCCGTCAGCAGATGCAGGTTGTAGACCATGTTGTTGGCCCAGGTTCCGCGCGTGTGCTGATTGAAGCCCATCGTCCAGAAGGACACGACTTTCGTCTTCGGGTCCGCGTACAGCTGCGCGAGCTGGTCGAGCTTGTTCTTCGGCACGCCGGAAATTTTCGTCACGTAGGCAGCGTCGTAGCGCGAGACGAACTGCGCGAATTCGTCGAAGGTGATCGGCTGCGAGCCGTTCGGATCGCCCGCGTTCTTCGCCGCCTTTTGCAGCGGATGGTCGGGCCGCAGCCCGTAACCGATGTCCGCGTTGCCCTTCTTGAAGTTCGTGTGCTTGTCGACGAAATCGCGGTTCACCTTGCCGTTCTTGATGATGTAGTTCGCGATGTAATTCATGATCGCGAGATCGGATTGCGGCGTGAAGACGATGGTTTGATCGGCGAGATCGAACGAACGATGCTCGAACGTCGACAGCGTGACGACGCGCACGTCCTGATTCGAAAGCCGCCGCGCCGTCACGCGCGACCACAGCACCGGATGCATCTCGGCCATATTGGAGCCCCACAGCACGAAGGCGTCGGTGGCTTCGATGTCGTCGTAGCAGCCCATCGGCTCGTCCATGCCGAAGGTCCGCATGAAGCCCGTCACGGCCGATGCCATGCAATGCCGCGCGTTCGGATCGATATTGTTGCTGCGAAATCCCGCCTTCATCAGCTTGACGCCTGCGTAGCCTTCCCAGACGGTCCATTGCCCCGAACCGAACATGCCGACGGCCGTCGGCCCTTTCTCCTTCAGCACGCGCTTGAACTGCTCGGCCATCACGTTGAACGCGACATCCCACGACACGGGCAGGAATTCGCCGTTCTTGTCGTATTTGCCGTCTTTCATCCGCATGAGCGGCGTCGTCAGACGGTCCTGGCCGTACATGATCTTCGAGAGGAAGTAGCCCTTCACGCAGTTGAGTCCGCGGTTGACTTCCGCCTGCGGGTCGGCCTGTGTCGCGACGACCTGATTGCCCTTCACGCCGACGAGCACGCCGCATCCCGTTCCGCAGAAGCGGCAGGGCGCTTTCGACCAGGCGATGTCGTCGCTCTGCGCGACGGCGTGCATGTCGGGCAGCGTGATGCCCGCGGATGCGGCCGCCGTGGTGGCGGCCGTCTGCTTAATGAACGCGCGACGAGTCAGTTTCATCGTCGATGTCCTCGGTGAGCGGATCGGCGGCTTCGTGATGCTGATAGACGAGCGCGGTGCTGATGACATCGGGAATGGATTGCACCGCCTGCAATTGTTCGGCGACGCAAGCGGAGCGATCGCTTTCGAGCGTGAGGACGATCTTGCCGTCGGCGCTCGATCCGTGAACTTGCGCGCCAGGCAAAGCCGCGAGCGCGCGCGTAATTCGTTGCAGCGCTTCTATACGGCCGAATACAACGACGCCGGCTATGTGAAACTCGCAAGACTCATCGGTCTTGTCGGCGTAACGATCGTTGATATCGACGGGTTTGAGCTCCATTTAATTCAAATAGTCGCGACGCTCGTTAATGATGTGGCGGTCCGCCGATCAGCATCTGATAGAACCAGACCGCGAATCCGTAAGTGGCGATGATCATGACCGTGAGCACGGGAACCATGACGACGGTCAGAAACAGAAAGCTGCGCAACTCTTCGGATTTGCGTATTTCGTCTTTCTCATCCATGGGGCGCGTCAGATCTCGGTTGGCGAAGTGGGGTGGCCAGCGCGAAAGATGGATCCATTGTTGGTTTAAGAAATGCATCTTTTCAAGTTGAAAATCGCACGGCGTCGAGGGCGGGTTTTGCAACTGTCGATAAATTTCCATCGCGCCAAATGTGGCGCAATTCGAATTAATCGCCGTGCATCGTTTCACGCGCTCGAACGAATCGCAATGACGTTAATGCTCCTTTTCACGCGCGCGATATGGCTTTCATCTTGTTCTGAATGTCGCTTCATGCGCGGCTTTCTAGAATCCGGTCACTTCTTCGATTACGGACATCCACGCATCATGCCGATCAAGCTCGAATTCGCCACGCCCGAAGGCCGCATCTCGCTTTCAATCGACGATGCCCAGTTCATGGCTTACGACGCCGGTGAACTCGCAATGCATTCGACGCGCGATTTCGTCGAACGCATGGAATCGATGGGGCTCGGCGAACTCGCGCAAACCTATGCGCGTCTTCAGGCACAGACCGAAGTCTCGGTGATGGAACTGCGCGAAGCGCGCGAAGACGCCGAAGCGTGGCTCGGCAAGAAGGAAGAAAGCAGCGTGATCGCGGAACAGATCATGCCGCGGGTCGAAGCGCTGCGTGAAACGATTGCGCGCACGCAGGCCGACTTGCGCGAGAACATCGAGCGGCTGGCGGCGCTCTCCGCGGCGTGCGATTGCGCGCTGCATCAGGTTCCGGGCTATCAGCCGCCCGCGCGCAGTCAGAGATGATCCGCTAAAGATTCGGATCGCGAATCGAATACGCGTTGCGCGCTGGAAGTCTCGCCCCGATACGCCTTCATGCCGAAGCGCTGCAGGATAAAGCTCTCGACGACGAGACGCATATCCGCTTCCAGCGGCCGCGTGCCCCAGCGGCTGTTTCCCGCCACCGACGCCACCGTGAACCACGATTGCGGCGGAAACAATTCGACGCGCAGCATGCCGCGCTCGAAGATCCTGAGCCGCCCCGTATCGATATGAAACTCGGCGCTGACCGCGCCGCCCGGCATGCCGATGCTGGCCGTAATGGCTTTCGCTTTCATCGTTCTGGTCTCTCGAAATGCTTCCGCCGCGAGGTCGATCCTCACGGCGCCGATTGTCAAATTCTCCGGCGACGCGCCTGGCGCGCGGTCGTTTCGGCAGATAATCCCCGATAGGCATACAGTACTGACGTTGCGCGTCTCCGCCTAACTACCGGCGCGATCGGCAAGTCGCTCGCAACGCGTGGCGGAGCATGATGGCGAACGTTCGCTGCCGCACACAAAGACCATCCAGCACGTCTGATTCAATAGCCGCGCTTCTCCGGCAGGAGCAAGCGCCGGTCCTGTTCACAGATGCAAATCAAAGAGGGAAGCAAACCATGCTGAAAGCGTATTCCTATGCAGCATCCGCAGCCGACAAGCCGCTCGGTCCGCTCGAAATTCAACGCCGCGATGTCGGTCCGAACGATGTCCGCATCGACATTCTGTTCTGCGGCGTCTGTCATTCCGACCTGCATATGGCGCGCAACGAATGGGGCGGCACGAACTATCCGGTCGTGCCGGGCCATGAGATCGTCGGTCGCGTCGCGGCAGTCGGTTCCGACGTGTCGAAGTTCAAGGTCGGGCAACTGGCGGGCGTCGGCTGCATGGTCGATTCATGCCGCGTCTGCAATGCGTGCAAGGAAGGACTCGAACAATATTGCGAGAGCCCGGAAAGCTTTACGCAAACCTACAACTCGCCGGATAAGAAGTCGGGCGGCGTGACCTTCGGCGGCTATTCGACGAACATCGTCGTCGACGAGGCGTTCGTGCTGAGCATCCCCGAGAACCTCGAACTCGCGGCCGTTGCACCGTTGCTGTGCGCGGGCATCACCACGTACTCGCCGCTGCGCCACTGGAACGTGCAGAAGGGGCACAAGGTGGGCATCGTCGGTCTCGGCGGTCTCGGTCACATGGGCGTGAAGATCGCCGCCGCAATGGGCGCGCATGTCGTGCTCTTCACCACGTCGCCGGGCAAGATCGAGGATGCGAAGCGTCTGGGCGCGCATGAAGTCGTCGTGTCGAAAGATCCGGATCAGATGGCCGCGCACGCGAACAGCTTCGATTTCATCTTGAACACGGTCGCCGCGTCGCACGATCTCGATCAGTTCATGTCGCTGCTCAAGCGTGACGGCACGATGACGCTCGTCGGCGCGCCGGAGCATCCGCATCCGTCGCCTTCGGTGATGAACATGATCTTCAAGCGCCGCTCGCTCGCGGGCTCGCTGATCGGCGGCATCGCGGAAACGCAGGAAATGCTCGATTTCTGCGGCAAGCACGGCATCACGTCCGACATCGAGATGATTCGCATGGACGAAGTCAACAAGGCTTACGAACGCATGTTGAAGAGCGACGTGAAGTATCGCTTCGTGATCGACATGGCGACGATGGAAAAGTAAGCCTGTGTATCAGCGGGGCGATGTCATCGCCTCGCGCATGCTTTCGACGAAGCGTTCCGTCACTGCCGGCAGCGTCCTGCCGCGCTTCTTCACGATGGCGATCGGCCGCACGAACGCCGGATGGTCGATCGGTTTCGCGACGAGCCCCGGTTCCGCGCGCACCTCGCGCGCGGTTTCCGGCAGGATCGTCACGCCGAGGCCGCCGCGCACCATCGCGACGGCGGTCATCATGTAAGTCGGCTCGCACGCTATCTCGAGCGTTTCGCGCGTCTCGCTGAGCGCGGCGTCGACGACCGCGCGCACGCTCGTGCCTGGCGCGGTGAGCACGAGCGGCGAACGCGCGAGATCGTCGACCGAGATGCGGCGTTTCTTCGCGAGCGCATGCGCCTTCGGACACACCGCGACGAGCCGGTCCACGCCCGCATGCAGCACTTCAAGCAACGGATCGGCCACATCGCCGCCGGTCAGCCCGATATCGGCTTCCTCGCTGCGCACGAGCGCATTCACGGTGCTCGCCACGACGTCGCGAATCTGAAATGCGACGCGCGGCACCTCGCGCTTCATGCCGATGATCAACTCAGGCAACACGCTCGCCGCGAACGTCGGCAGGCACGCGATGCGGATCGTGCCGCTTTCGCCGATGCCCATCGCGCGGGCATCGCGCAGCACGTTCTCCATGTCGCGCAACGACTTGCGCAGGAGCGGCAGCAGTTCGCGTCCGGTCGGCGTCAGCGCGACGTTGCGGCTGTTGCGGTCGAAAAGCCGCGCGCCGACGGCTTCCTCCAGGCGGCGTATCTGCACGGTCAGCGCGGGTTGCGACAAATGCAGGCGTTCGGCGGCGCGCGTGAAACTGCCCGCCTCGGCCACGGCGACGAGCGCGCGTATATCGCGAAGATTCAGATCCATTATGGTCCGTGATAGCTGCGATCAAATCATTTCAATTGTGTAATCGCCGCTCCGAACTTACTCTGGACCGCACCAAAAGACAATATTCGGAGACACGTTCATGCTGCCGATGCTCGGCCTCGCCACCATCGTCGTCCTGCTCGGGGCGATCCTTTCCAAACGGATGTCGCCGCTCGTCGCGCTCATCATCGTGCCGATCGTGGCGTCGCTGATCGGCGGCTTCGGGCTTTCGACGAGCAGGTTCGTCATCGACGGATTGAAGAGCCTCGCGCCGGTCGTCGGTATGTTCGTGTTCGCGATCCTTTACTTCGGCACGATCACGGACGCGGGCACGCTCGATCCGATCATCGATCGCATCCTGCGCGCGGTCGGCACGAAACCGACGCGCATCGTGATGGGCACGACGCTGCTCGCGCTGCTGATTCATCTGGACGGCTCGGGCGCCGTCTGCTTTCTCGTCACGATTCCCGCGATGCTGCCGCTCTACGATCGCCTGAACATGGACAAGCGCGTGCTCGCCGCGGCCGTTTCGATGGCGGCGGGCATCAACTTTCTGCCGTGGACCGGGCCGATGATCCGCGCATCGGCTTCGCTGCATCTGCCGATTTCATCGCTGTTCAATCCGCTGATTCCGGTGCAGGCCGTCGGGCTCGTGTTCGTGTTCGGCATGGCGTGGTGGCTCGGCCGCCGCGAGGAAAAGCGTCTCGGCTATTCGAGCGCGAACGGCGCGATTCCGCTTCCGAAGCGCGAACTGACGCCCGAAGAACAGTCGCTGCGCCGCCCGAAGAATTTCTGGTTCAACATCGTGCTGACGGTCGTCGTGCTCGGCACGATGGTCGCGATGGGCGAAAAGATTCCGCCCGCCATCATGTTCATGGTCGGGCTGTGCATTGCGCTGATGGTGAATTACCCGAACGTCGACATGCAGCGAAAGCGCATCGACGCGCACGCTCGCGCCGCGTTGATGATGGCCGGCATTCTGCTCGCGGCGGGCGTGTTCACCGGCATCATGCAGGGCAGCGGCATGTTGAAGGCGATGGCGCAGGCGGCGGTCGGTTTCGTGCCGCCCGCTTTTGCCGGCCACATTCCGGTCGTGCTCGGCCTGCTGTCCATGCCGCTCTCGATGCTTTTCGATCCCGATTCGTTCTATTTCGGCGTGTTGCCGGTGATCGCCGAAGTGGCGTCGCAACTCGGCGTGCCGGCGGTGCATGTCGGCCAGGCGGCGCTCCTCGGTCAGATGACGACCGGCTTTCCCGTGAGCCCGCTCACGCCCGCGACGTTTCTCGTCGTCGGCTTGTGCGGCATCGATCTCGCGGATCATCAGAAGTTCACGTTCCCGCTGCTGTTCGGCGCGTCGGTCGTCATGACGATCGCGTGCGTCGTGCTGGGCGTGTTGCCGCTGTAAAGGAAAAGCGCCATGAAAGACATCATCAGAATCGGCGCGGGCGCGGGTTATTCGGGCGATCGCATCGAGCCTGCCGTCGAACTCGCGGAGCACGGCGCGCTCGACTATCTCGTGTTCGAATGCCTTGCCGAACGCACGATCGCGATCGCGCAGCAGTCGCGCCGCAACGATCCCGAACTCGGTTACGACCCGTTGCTCGAAACGCGCATGCGCGCCGTGCTGCCCGTCGCGGCGAAAAATGGCGTGCGGATCATCTCGAACATGGGCGCGGCGAATCCGCGTGCGGCGGCGAAGAAGACCGCGAGGATCGCGCGCGAGCTCGGCCTTGACGGATTGAAAATCGCAGCCGTCACCGGCGACGACGTGCTCGATGTCGTTTTGCGTTCGCGTCTGCGCTTCGAGGAATCCGGCGACGATGTGAGCGCGTACGCGGACCGCATCGTGTCGGCGAATGCGTATCTCGGCGCGGCGCCGATCGTCGCTGCGCTCGCGGCGGGCGCGGACATCGTGCTGACCGGCCGCGTGGCGGATCCGTCGCTATTCACCGCGCCGCTCATCCACGAATTCGGCTGGAAGATGGACGACTGGACGACGCTCGGACAGGCGACCGTCGTCGGCCATTTGCTCGAATGCGCGGGTCAGGTGACGGGCGGTTATTTCGCCGACCCCGGTTACAAGGACGTGAACGATCTCGCGCGTCTCGGCTTCCCGATCGGCGAAGTGAGCGCGGATGGTTCTGTCATCGTGACGAAGGTGCCGCACGCAGGCGGCTGCGTGACCGAAGCGACGTGCAAGGAACAACTGCTCTATGAGATTCACGATCCGGCGCGTTATTTTCAGCCGGACGTCGTCGCGGATTTCACGCAAGTTCGCGTCGCGCAGGAAGCGCGCGACCGCGTGCGCGTGACCGGCGGACGCGGCCACGCGCGCACGGATACGCTGAAGACATCGGTCGCTTATGTCGATGGCTATATCGGCGAAGGTCAGATTTCCTACGGCGGTCCGGGCGCGGTCGCACGCGCGCGGCTCGCGCTCGATATCGCGCGCGAACGGCTGTCGATCATGTGCATCGATACGAGCGAACTGCGCTTCGACCTCATCGGCGTCAATTCGCTTTACGGCGACGCGCTCGCATCGAACGCCGAAGAGCCGTATGAAGTGCGCGTGCGCGTCGCGGGACGCACGTCGAGCGCGAAGGAGGCGGCGCGCATCGGCAACGAGATCGAAACGCTCTATACCAACGGCCCGGCGGGCGGCGGCGGCGTGACGAAGGCGACGCGGGAAGTCATCGCGGTGCAGTCCGTGCTGCTCGCGCGCGAACACGTGAAGCCCGTTTTCGAATTCGTGGAGGCAAGCGATGAAACTGCGTGAACTCGCGCATGGCCGCACCGGCGACAAAGGCAACACGTTGAACGTGTCGGTGATCTGCTTCGACGCGAAGCACTACGCGCATCTGCGCGCGCAACTGACGCCCGAGCGCGTGAAAGCGCATCTCGCCGATGTCGTGAAGGGCGATGTCGTGCGTTACGAACTGCCGCTCTTGCACGCGTTCAATTTCGTTTTGCGCGATGCGCTCGGCGGCGGCGTCACGCGTTCGCTCGCGCTCGACGCGCACGGCAAGTCGATGAGCTCGGCTTTGCTCGATATCGAAATCGATGCGGTTTCCAGCCCAACGCCTATCTGACCGATACCGTGTCGATCTTGCGCGCGGAATCCGCGGGCAACACCGACGTCAACACGTTCGCCGGCACATGCTGCGCCTCTTCCTGCGAGACCGCGCCGACGAACTTCCAGCCCGACGGCATTTTCACGAACGTGAAGCCGGTGGGTTGATCGACGAACACCGAATACGGCGCAGGCGATGCAGCCGTTTCCGTGGCTTGCGCAAACGACACCAGCGGGCTTGCCAGCAGCAAAGCGGCTGCGAGCGCGGACAAAGTCGATTTCATGGCGACACTCCTGAGATGGTTCCGATGTTTATGTGACGATCGATACAGATATTTAAGCATCGGCGCGCGACAGCGTCCAGTTATTTTGTTACGATCGACACATAATTCAGAATTTCGATGGACGCACTAATCGCCGGCATCGAAAAGGAGTGAGACATGTCGTCGGAAATGCACGAGACGCAGCACAGGGCGCGCGGCCGGCCGCGCGCATTCGACCGCGAAGCGGCGTTGCGAAACGCGATGGAAGTGTTCTGGGCGAAAGGCTACGACACCTGTTCGATGGCCGATCTCGTTGAAGCCATGGGCATCAATTCGCCGAGCCTCTATGCCGCGTTCGGCAGCAAGGAGGATCTGTATCGGGAGGCGGTCGAGTTGTACACGGAAGCCGAAGGCGGCGCGGCGCTCAGGCAGTTGCAGGCGCACGAATCCGTGCGCGACGGCCTGCGCGCGATGTTCCGCGCGAGCGTCGAATTGTTCACCGGCAGGAAGACTCCGCGTGGCTGCATGATCTTTCTGGGCGCGATGTCCGTCGGCGGCGAGCACGCGCAATTGCGCGCCGAGATGCAGAAGCGCCGGCGCAAGGTCGCGTCGATCGTCGCGGCGCGGCTCGCGCAGGGCGTCGAAAATGGCGAGCTCGACGCTCGCACCGATGTTCAGGCGCTCGCCGCGCTGTGCATGACATTGTTCGCGGGTCTGTCGATTCAGGCGCAGGACGGCGTGCGGCGTGCGGCGCTTTTCGCGGCGGTCGATCAGTTCATCGCGACGCTGCCGCTGCGCGCGAAGCGCTGAGCGAAACGTTCGCAGCCGTCACAATCGACGACGAAACAAAGTGTCCTTGCGCTTGCCCGCGCGCCGATGACGGGACCAAAATCCCCGACACCCGGCATTTTGGAGCATCGCCATGACGACTCACGTCATCAGTTTTTTTGCCGACGACACCGCGCGCGCGTCGTTCGAAAATCATCGCCGCTATTGCGCGCGTCTTGCTTATCCGCACGAGTATGTCGATACGGCCGCGATCGGCTGGGCACATCTGCGAATGCTGTTGAAGTATCAGGTGTTGTTGCGCAAGCTGCGCGCGTGTGCCGAGGGCGATCTCGTGTTGCTGATCACGCAGGATTGCCTGCTGTTACGCGACATTCCGTGCGAGACGCTCATGCGCGGGGAAAACCGCGATTGGATCGTCTCGTATCGTGACGACGACCCCGGCGACGTCATGGCGGCGTTTCAGCTTTGGCGCAACACGGCGGCCGCGCGCGAGCAGGTTCAACGCATCTGCGAGGGCGCCAGGTTCGGCAGGGCGCTCGCGAGCGAAGCGCAGTTGCTGAGTGCGCTAGGACCTCGGCCGTTCACTGAGGCGATCGAAGGCCATCATCCCGTTGTGCTCGCGGCGCTGAACGTGTCGCCGATATGGGCGGAATGGCCCGCGTTCTCTCTTGCGCTCGCCGATATGCCCGATGCGCCGAAGAATCAGCCGGTCTTCGCCGACTTGCGCGATCTGTTCGCGGAGCACATCAACGAGTGTCAGGCGCGCGGCCTGCCGTATCTCGCCTTGCCGCAGCCGGAAGCCGATGAAACACGCTACGAAGCGTCGAACCGAAGCGCGTCCATCGCGCTCGCGATGCTTCATACGCCGAATATCCGCGAATACGGCGCGATCGCCGAGCGCAACGTGCGCCGCTATTGCGAGCGTCACGGCTACGCGCTGCATCTCTATCGCGACGTGCCGGCCGAAGCGGGCGCGGGCGCGAGCGGCAACTGGATCAAGCCCTGGGTGTTGCTGCGCCATTTGCCGGAACACGAATGGGTCTTCTGGATCGATGCCGACGTGCTCGTCGCCGATCAGAGCCGGCGGCTCGAACCGCTATGCGAGAAGCGGGATCGCGTGCTCGCGACGGACGTAAGCTGGCAGTTCAACTCGGGCATCATGGGTTTTCGCAACACGCCGCAAAATCTCGACGTGCTGACGGAAATCGAGCAGTGCATCGGCGCGATCGCGGATAAATCGTCGACCTATGCAAGCGGCGGCGACCAGGACGTGTTCATCAAGGTGCTCGCACGGCATGGCCTTGCCGACTCGCGCCATCTGCTCGATTGCGCGACCATCAACACGCCGTATCAGCTTCAGTCGCGCGACAGCTTCATGGTGCATTACATGCATATGTGGCCGTCGCTGCGCGCGCTCATCATGCATCACGGCGACCTGACGAGCCAGATGCGCGGCGCGCGCCGTCCCTGACTGTCTATTCCTTGACTTTCCAAAGCTTTACGCGCAAGCATGAGCGATCGCGCGAGCCGCCGCGCGTGCATCGATTTTTTAGGTAGTCCCTACTTACACATCGTTCCGATGATGCCGCGCCCGTCCACGCCTCGGCAGCATATCCGCCTTTGCACGGCGAGCGACGGCGTGCGCATCGCGTACGCGACGTGCGGCTCTGGCCCGCCGCTCATCAAGGCGGCGAACTGGCTCAGTCATCTGGAGCTCGATTTCACGAGCCCGGTCTGGAACCATCTGATGCTCGAACTGTGCGGCCGTCACACGCTGATTCGCTACGATCAGCGCGGCTGCGGTCTCTCCGATCGCGACGTCGGCGAAATTTCCTTCGACGCCTGGCTGCGCGATCTCGAAACCGTCGCCGATGCGAGCGGCCTCGAACGCTTTCCGCTGCTGGGAATTTCGCAGGGCGCGTCGATTGCCATCGCGTATGCGGTCGCGCATCCGGAGCGGGTCACGCATCTCGTGCTGCATGGCGGCTACGCGCGCGGCCGTTTGAAACGCTCGTGCGATCCGGCGTTGCACGAGGAAGCCGAAATGCTCGTGAAGCTCGCCGAACTCGGTTGGGGCAAGCAGAATCCGGCGTTTCGCCAGTTCTTCACGACGCAGTTCATTCCCGGCGGCACGCCGGAGCAGCATCACTGGTTCAACGAACTCGAACGTCTGACGACCACGCCGCGCAACGCCGCGCGCATCATGCGCGTGTTCAACGAGATCGACGTGGTGGCGCTGCTGCCGCGCGTGCAATGTCCGACGCTCGTGCTGCACGCGAGCGGCGATGCGCGCGTGCCGTTCGACGAAAGCCGCCTGCTCGCCGGGCAAATTGCCGGCGCGCGATTCGTGCCGCTCGATAGCGAAAATCACATCACGCTCGAATCCGAGCCTGCGTGGCAACGCTGGCGCGAGGAAGTGCGGGGGTTTCTGCCGTCATCGAACGTGAGCGATCCGGCGTTCTCCGCGCTGACGCCGCGTGAGCGCGATATCGTCGAATTGCTCGCGGGCGGGCGCGACAACGCGCAGATCGCCGCGCGACTCGCGTTGAGCGAGAAGACCGTGCGCAATCACATCACCAGCATTTTCGCGAAGCTCGAAGTCGAAAACCGCGCGCAGGCCATCGTGCTCGCGCGCCGCGCGGGCTTCGACGCGCCCGCCGCCTGAGCGCTTCGGGACCTGCGTCCCCCTTCATTGCCGCCAAATGCCGTGTCCCGGTGCGCAGCCGGGACATGCGCCTCATGTGCGAGAGCGGGCCGTTGCAGAGAATGATTCGCAGAACGGTGACGCGGCGCACGACCCTACGCAGACCTGTTCGACGCAGCGCGCGGATTGCAGGGCGCGCATTCATCAGAGTCATCGACGCAGAGTCGTTCCGGAGTTCGCACATGGAAGCCGTTCAGCACGAGTCTCAATCCAGGAAAATCACCCCGCAGCAACGTTATGCGAAGTGCATCGAAGTGTCCCGCCGCATCCGCTGGGATATCGATCGCGACGTATTGCGCGGCCGTCATTTCGATCCCGCGCACAAGTTCATGCCCGACGGACTATCCGAAGTGCATCGTCTGCCGTTCCTCGACGCGCGCGAACGCCGTCTGATGTCTCAGGTTCAGGGCCGCACGTACGCCAACATGTTCGGCATGATCGAGCGTTTCGTCGGCGCGAAGATGCTGGAGGTCGGCCGCGATCATGCGCTCGGCGATCAGACCGCGCTCGAAGCGATCGTGCGGTTCACCGACGAAGAGCTGAAGCATCAGGAATTGTTTCGCCGCGTGGAAGCGCTCGCCGCGCAAACGCTGCCGCCGGGCTATCGCTTCATCGCGCAGGCCGACGAGGTTGCCGCGTTCGTGCTCGGCAAATCGACGTGGTCGATTCTCGCACTGACGTGTTGCGTCGAAATCGTCACGCAGGTGCATTACCGGCAGAGCATGGAAAGCGACGCGAGCTTGTCGCCGCTATTCAAGGACATCTTCCTGTTCCACTGGAAGGAGGAGTCGCAGCACGCGATCATCGACGAACTCGAGTGGATGCGCGAAGACGCGCGGCTCGAGGACGACGCGCGCGATGCCGCGATCGGCGATCTGATCGAGCTAGTCGCGGCCATCGACGGGATGATGCAGGCGCAAGCCGCCGCCGACGCGCATTACTTCGTATCGCAACTCGACCGCGCGCTTTCCGCCGACGAAGAGGCGCGCGTGCATGCGGGACTGGTCGATGCGTATCGGTGGCAGTACATCATCTCGGGCGTGGACGAACCGCGCTTCGGCGAAATCCTGATGAGCCTCATCAGCGAGGCGCAGGGCGAACGCATGGGCGCTGCGCTCGCGCCGATCCGACGCCGCGCGCTCGCAAGCGAACTCGATACGCTCGCGTGACGCGTGACGCGTGTCGCATGAAGCGCGAGAAGGCCGGGTGTTCGCGCCCGGCCTTCTCATTTTTAGAAAGTTATCCGTAAGACAAATGGTTTGCTGCTCTGCAAAACGCTGAATTGCCGTGAAAATCTAGTCGTTACCGATGTACTGAAGCCGTTTTTTTCGGGCAACATAAGGCAAAGCAGGTAGTCGTCGCTCGCTGTCCCAAACTGATAACTAGATTGGACCATCATGCTCGCCGAACCGTTGCCGCAAACGACAGACATCGAAAAATTCGCGGAAGATCATGAGCGCTTCGCGCGACACACGCCATCCGAAATATCGATCGTTCTGCGAACGCTCGTGCAGCGGGGCGACATGCTCACCGTGACGAGCGGGCGCGGACAGATCGTTACGCAACTGCTGAAAACCGACGCGCGCGAAGCGTGCATCGTGTTCGACTGGGGCGGCGTCGAGGCGGACAATCGTGTGCTGCTCGAAGCGCGGCAGTTGTATTTCAAGGGTGCGCCGGACGGCGTGCGCGTCGAATTCACGACGCTCGCCGCGCGCGCCGTGACCTACGAAGGACGTCAGGCGTTCGAAGTGCCGTTCCCCGAGAAGCTCTATCAGTTCCAGCGTCGCGAATACTTCCGCGTGCCGACGCCGGTTCTCGAACCCTTCTACGCGAAAGGCGCATTCGCCGACGGCGAAGCGTTCCGCCACGAAGTGCACGACCTGTCGCTCGGTGGCATCGCGCTGCGCATGGACACGCCGCGTCTCGCGGAAACGGAGCGCGGCACCTTGTTCCGCGATGTCGTGCTTCATCTCGGTCCGGGCGCGGCCTTGCCCGTCGATCTCGAACTCGTGTCGCCGCGCTCCGTGACGACGCCGCGCGGCGATGTGCGTTACGTCGTCGGCTTTCGCTTCGTGCGGCTTTCGGCCGCCGCGGAGAACGTGCTGCAGCGGCTCATCACGCGCATGGAAGCGAAACGCCGCAGCCTGTCGGCCTGAAGGCGCGGAAAGGGCGCGCAACGCGTGGAGTAAAATGCGTGCCTCTTTCCACTCACGACGACGCATGTTGCGCAAGGCCTGGCGCGGAGAAGAACGCTTCTGGAAAGTCTGGTGGCTGTTGGGCGTGCCGATCCACCTCGCGTGGTGGTTCGTCTATCTCGACCTCTGGACGAGCGGCGTCACTCCCGAAACATTTCTGCTGATCACCGTCTGGTTCTGGCCCGGCATGCTCGGCGTATTCGCCGTGTGCTCGGCGCTGTATCTGCTGTGGTGCACGCTCGCGTGGCGCTGCGCGGGCAATGTCGATCGGCGCGTATGGACGATCGTCGCGCGCGTGCTGATCGGCGTCGGGATCGGCTCGTTTCTCACCGAATGCACGCTGATTCTCACCGCACCGTTCGTCTGATCGGACCGTCATTGCGCGCACGCGCGCCGGCTTAGCGTGCACAATGTCCGGGCTTGCAGCACGCCAACGAACGACGGACAACGACGCGCATGCTCAACGAATTCGCCAAGACGGTCCTTGTGATCGTCGCCGGATTGTTCCCGATCATCAATCCTCCCGCGACGGCGCTCGTCGTGCTGAGCATGCTGCCGCATATCGGCGACGCCGATCGCGCCGAGCTCGCGCGGCGCATCTGCATCAACAGTTTCGTGATCTTGCTCGCGTCGCTTTTGATCGGCGCTTATGTGCTGACGTTTTTCGGGATCTCGATTCCGGTGTTGCGCGTGGCGGGCGGTTTCGTCGTCGCGATGGCGGGCTGGAGCCTGCTTCAGACGCCCGATGACGACGACGGCGCCGAACCCGCGCCCACGCCGCGCGGCGGCGCGTCGCTGCGTGCGAAGGCGTTCTATCCGCTGACGCTGCCGATCACCGTCGGGCCGGGTGCGATCGCGGTCGCCATCGCGCTCGGCACGGGCTCGCCGCGTCATGGGCTGCAGCCGGTGCATCTCGCCGGCGTGGGCGTCGGGCTTGTCGTTCTGTGCGCGAGCATCTATGTGTGCGTGCGATTCGCGGGGCATTTGGAGCGCCTGCTTGGCGCCGTCGGAACGCAGATTGCCATGCGCCTTTTCGCGTTCATCATCTTTTGTATCGGCGTGCAAATTCTCTGGCTCGGTTTGTCGGAACTGATCGCATCGGTTCAGCTCAACGTCAAGTAGAGCGGGAGACGGGGTTTTGATGGCGGATCGCAGGAACTTCGCAGGCACCGTTGGTATGGGCTTTTTGCTGATGATGGTTTTTATGGTTCTTCGCCGGATCCCGTGTTGGTGTCGGTCTATTGGCGTTGCCCCTGTCCTAATGCACCGACACGAAAACGCGATCCGGCGAAAAAAAAGGCCGACACGATCACGGGACCTATCGCAAAAAACATCAAAAAGGCAAGAGATTCCACTTAACAATAGCGCGGACGTCGCGCTCAAACCCGAGCACACTCATCGCGGCGGTATCCATCGCGAGATGCGCCCCAAGAGCCGGCGATCCCGTCGCCCACTGCGCCCCGAACACGCGCGAAAAATGCGCGTGCGAAAAAAGTGCGATGTTCATCGCATTCGTCGCGAGCAGCTTGTCGATGAGCGCCTGCGCGCGCCTGCCGACATCCGCGAGATTTTCGCCCTCCGGAATCGGCGATGACCACACCGACCAGTCCGGCGCCTCTTCACGGATTTCCGGCGTGGTGCGGCCTTCGTAGATGCCGTAATTCCACTCGTGAAGCTCGGACTCCACCGTCGCGCGATCGCCCAGACCCGCGAGCCGGCAGGTTTCGATCGCGCGGCCCATCGGGCTCGTCAAAACTAAGTCGAAAGACTGCGACGCGAGCACCGGCGCGAGCGCCCGCGCCTGTCTGCGTCCTTCGTCGGTGAGCGGAATGTCGGTCGTGCCGGTGTGCTGGCCCGACTTGCTCCACTCGGTCTCACCATGCCGGATCAGCCAGATATGCATGCCGCCTTTCATGTTCATGTCGTTCACCCGATGTCTGATGAATGCTCTCGCCGCGCCCCGCGCAACACAGGTTCGGATTCTGCACCGATCGCCGAAGCCGCGCCGCGAAGCTGCCCACTCAGTCCACCTCGCGCGTCGCGAACGCCTTCAGCAGATGATGCGCGATCGCGAAGGGCTTCGGCGCGGAAAGTCCCTGTTCGTGCGTGCCGTCGAGCATCGCGCGGATCTCCTCGCGCGTGAACCAGCGCGCATCTTCGAGCTCGTTCCTGTCGATGGTGATATCGGTCGTGACGGCGCGCGCGAAGCATCCGATCATCAACGATGAAGGAAACGGCCACGGCTGCGACGCGAAATAGCGCACGTCCGTGCAGCGGATGCCCGCTTCCTCCACCACTTCGCGATACACCGCGTGCTCGAAAGTCTCGCCCGGCTCGACGAAGCCCGCAAGCGACGAATACATCCCCGGCAGAAATTGCGGCTGACGGCCGAGCAGGCAGCGTTCGCCATCCGTGACGAGCATGATGACCACAGGGTCGACACGCGGAAAATGCTGCGCCTTGCAGTTCGGACAGATGCGCCGCCAGCCCGCGCCCGCCGAATCGGTCGGATGGCCGCAGTTCGCGCAGAAGCGATGCCGGCGATGCCAGTCGAGCATCGATCGCGCTTCGCCGAGCGCGCTGACGAGCGGCGGCGACACGAGACCCTGCATCGCGATGGGGCGCAGTTCGACCGCTTCGACATCGGCGAGGCTCGGCGTTTCTGCATCGAAGGAATGGGCGAACAGCGCGCGGCGGTCGGCGTCGCGGCCGAGAAGAACCGTCTGCGCGGGCGCGCCGAGCGTCGCGATTTCCTGCGCGACGAAAAGGGGATCGTGACCGTCCGCGCGCTTGAACAGCGGCACGTTGTTCACGAACAGCAGAAAGCGCGTGGCGGGATCGTCGCGCAGGCCGGCGACGAAGGTTTCATCGTCGCGCTTCTCCGATACGCGATCGAGCGGATCGAGTGTAAAACCGATGGCATGAGGCGGCGTGGGCATAGTATTTTTCGTGTGTGGCGGCGCGCGGAAGCGGCGCGACGCGTGACGGGAAGATGCAAGGCCAACCGGGAATCGTAACGAACTTGGCGCGTCCTTGCTGGAGGACGCACGGAGACGTCGATGATCACGCTCTATTCGTATCCTCAGTTGTTCGGCCTCGAAGACAACAATCCGTTCGGACTGAAGGTGTTCGCGTTCCTGAAGCTCGCGGCCCTGCCATTCGAGCATCGTCACGTGCTGGACACGAGCGCCGCGCCGCGCGGGCAGTTGCCGTATCTCGTCGACGGCGATGAAACCGTCGGCGACAGCGATGCGATCATCGCGCATCTGAAGAGCAAGCACGCAATCGAACTGGACGACGCGCTGGGCGCCGCGCAGCGCGATCTCGATCTGCTGGTCCGCCGCACGCTCGACGATCTTTACTGGGTGATGTCGTACTCGCGCTGGCGCGACGACCGCTACTGGCCGCAGTTTCGCGATGCGCTCTTGACGCAGCATCCGGACATCGGCGCCGACGCGCTCGAAGGCGCGCGCAAATACAACTTCGAGCGCTATCGATATCAGGGCATCGGCAGATACGAGCCGGACGCCGTGTATGCGCGCGGCATCGCGAGTCTCCAGGCAATAGCGAATCTGCTCGGCGACGGTCCGTTCATGTTCGGCGACGCGCCCGCGAGCATCGATGCCGCGCTGTACGGGTTCGTCGCGAACATCTGGTTCTACGACATCGATACGCCGCTCAAACGATTCGTCGCCACGCGCGGCAAGCTCGTCGAACATTGCGGCGCGGTGCGCGAACGCATGGGCCAGGGAGCGGTGGCGTGACATTTTCGAAGCGGATCGTCGACAAGGAGACGTCATGGACTGCGCTGAGATCTACACCGACGCCGACGGGCACTCGGCATTCAGGACCATTCGCGTGTTCGAAACCGTCGCCGTGCCGTTCAACGGCATTTCGGTGACGCTATCGCCGCCGCAGCCGTGCGAGAGCGTGCTGGTGCATGAGTTCGACGAAGGCTATTTTCTCGATCGTCATAATCCGCCGTCGCGGCAGTATGTCGTCGTCCTCGAAGGCGAGCTTGAAATCGCGGTGCAGGACGGGGACATCGCACGGCGCTTCGCGGAAGGCTCGGTGTTCGTCGCAGGCGATCTGAAAGGCTCGGGGCATTCGACGCGCGCGCTTCGCTCGGGTCGCGCCCTCGTCATCAACCTGCAAGGATGAAACGATGCTGCTCGATAAAAAACTGGCGGTCGTGACCGGCGCAAGCTCGGGCATCGGATTCGCCACCGCGCAACGGTTCGTGTCGGAGGGCGCCCGCGTCGTGATCAGCGGACGCAACCAAGAGAAGCTGCGTCAGGCCGCGCAAACGCTCGGCGAGAATGCGCTGTGCGTCGTGGCCGACGCCGCCAGTCCGGCCGACATGCAGCGTCTCTATAAAGCCGCAGTCGAGCATTTTCAGCGCGAGATCGACGTTCTGGTCGCCAACGCCGGCATTTCCCGGCAGACGCCCGTGCGCGAAACCTCGCTGGAACAATTCACCGATGTCTTGAACATCAACGTCGGCGGCGTGTATGCGACGGTGCGCGAAGCGCTGCCTTCGCTCGCGCGGCCGGCATCGATCGTTCTCGTGGCATCGCTCGCGGCCAATCAGGGCACGAAAAATTTCTCGGCATATTGCGCGTCGAAGGCGGCTGTCGTTTCTCTGGCCAAAAGCTTCGCCGCCGAATTCGTCGAGCTCGGCATACGCGTCAACAGCATTTCGCCGGGCGTCGCGAACACGCCGATCTTCGACAGCTTGGGCATGTCGGAGACGCAATTGCTGGAGTGGGCGAAAGTCATCCCGATGAAGCGCCCGGCCGACCCCGCCGAGATCGCATCGGCGGTCCTTTTCCTTGCGACGGATGCATCGCAATACATGACCGGCGCCGATCTAGCCGTCGATGGCGGCATGTCGGGGATCAGTCCGTTTTGATCGCCGCCGACGCCAACGGCTCGCTCGGCGGCTCGATGCGCCGCACGCTGACGCTGACGTCCATCCCGGCGAAGTCCTCCGCGGCGCCGAACCACGATCCGGACACCGGCGCCGCCTGTTCGGGCTTGCGCGTGTACGCGACGCGGATCAGATCGGTGCCGCCGACGAGCGAGTTCGTCGGATCGTAGGGCACCCAGCCCGCGCCCGGCAAAAAGACGTGCAGCCATGCGTGCGTCGCGCCCGCGCCGACGACGAGCGGCTCGTCGCGGCTCTCGATCTGTCGCGCGCCCTGCTGCAGCCCCGTGTTGCGGACGGCCGGCGCAGCGGGCGTGTCGAGCGCCTGATCGTACAAATACCCGGACACGAAGCGCGCGGCCAGTCCGAGTCCGCGCACGACTTCCATCATCAGCAGCGCGAAATCGCGACAGGTGCCGCTGCGCCGATTCAGTGTCTCCGACGGACGCTGCGTGCCCATCGCGTCGCGCGACTGATACTGAAAGTCGCTGCGAATGGCGGCGTTGATGTTCCCCAGAATGTCGCGCGTGTGCGTGACGCCGCGCCGGGGCAGAAACTGCGCGACCCAGTCGCGCAGCATCGGCTGATCGTCGGGATACTGCGGCGGCAGGAAAGACGCCAGATCGAGCCGGTCCTCATCGGCGTACTGAAACGGATAATTCTCGGCTTCGGGCGCGACCGGCAACTCCAGATTCCTGATGCCGAAATGCTCGATGACGAAACGCGCGCGCAGTTCGAGCGTGTCGGCGGGCACGCGCGGCTCGACGACCGCGACCGAATTGGAAAACACGTCGTGCATCCAGTACTGCGTGCTGTGCGGAGCGGCCGCGAGCGTCGCCGACAGCACGCGGATATCGTGCGCGGCGCGCGGCCGGAACATCACGCGATGCGGCGAGAATTCCACCGGCGTGTTGTAGCGATAGGTCGTGACGTGCTCGACTTCGAGAAAGACGGACATGTGCCACCTCCGGGCCAGCGCTGCACGATCGGGTCGACCCGACAATCATGCCACTGGCGCGCCGCCTTGAACATCAACGCGTCACGAGCACGAACGGAGCGACGCCGCCATACGCCGAACCGCTGCTGAACGATCGCAGGCCGAGATCGACGTCTCTGTATTTTCCGTCCGCGCGCTGCCTCAACTGATTGACGGACCAGACGCCGTCCTGCTCCAGAAGAATGGATTTCGTTTTCGGCTCGTACTGGAGATACGCCATCGACTTCGACGAACTCAGCGCGGTCGTCTTGCTTCTGCTCGTCACGTCGTAGAGGATGACCGAGCTCGGGCTGTTGGCATTGTCATCGGCGAAGAGAATTTGCTGATTGTTGATCGCCGCGATGAACTTCGGATTCTTCTCCGGCAGATCGGTCAGCACGCGCGTGAAGCCGCTCTCCAGGTCCATCTCCGTGAGATTGCCCTGTGCATTCGGCGACGCGAATCCGACGAAATACGCTTTCTTCGCATCCGGCGTGACGGTGAACTCATCGCGCGGCGCCGCCGGCGCCGAACCGGCCGGATAGCCGCCCCTGATGAAGCCGCTCGCCGATTCGATGCGCAGCACCTCCAGCCTCGTTCCCCGCTCGTTCGCGAGCGCGAAGATGTGCTCGCTGTCATTGGCGGCCGTCGCGATCTTGATGACGCTGAATTCTTTCGGCAGCACGAGCATTCTGACGAGCGTTCCCGAATCCGTATCGACGACGTGGATGATATTTTTGTTCCACAGATAGACCTGATTTCCGGTCAACGCGGGCTGAAAACCATAGCCGGTGAACGTCGTCAACATCGGACCGATGGGCGTGATGCGCACGACCTTGTTGCTCGCGGTGTCGATGGTGGCGAGATCGACGGACGTCGAATTTCGCTCCATCAGCACGTGCAGCCGCTTGCCGTCGGCGCTTGCGAACATCTGATCGACGCGCTGATAGTCGCCGCCCAGCGAAAGATCGATCGACGCCTTCACAGCGCGCGAAGGAAACTCGTAGGCGGTAATCCGCGCCGGCGCCTGCGCACGCGTCAGCGTGTACACCGTCTGAGTGGAAGGCGGCGGCCCATAGTATTTCTGCACCATGTCGATGTCGGTGGCGCTCAGCTTGCCGTCACCGTTCCATTCGGGATTGCAGTAATTCATGATCGAAGCGACATCCCACGCGCCGATCGTCGTGTCGCCGTTCGTGCCCTGCGCGGGCTCGTTGCAGGTCGAAGGCGTGTCGGGCCGGTTCTGCTCGTGCGCGAAGCCCAGCGCGTGACCGAATTCGTGCGCGGCGATGCGGCGTATGCAGTATTCTTCGCGTCCCTGGCAACTTTGACTCCAGTTCCTGAACGTGAAGTTGAGCGCCATTCCGCCGACCGCGTTGTTCAGCATCGCGCCGAGGCCGAAAGTATGCGGCCCGCTCTGCGCGCTGTCATCGACGCTGATTCGGATCCCGAAGTAATTGGGGTCATTCGTGCATTGCTGCCAGCCTGTGAAACGCACGCCCGAATGCTGTTCCCAGGTTTCCTGAACTGCGAGGCGGCTCCAGTTTCGTGCCGACGCGAAGCGCGCGAAATCCGCGTTGTTCATGTCCCAGCACACGCCGATGGGAACGCGGCTCCAGATGACGGTCGACAACGCGTAGCCCTTGGTCGTCGATTCGGTCTGTGAAGCCGGCTGTCCTGCGATGCTTTTCGTGCTCTGGCCTGAGACATCGGAGCCGGCGTCGCCGCCGCATGCACTGATCAATACTCCTGATGAAATAGCCAGGACCATCCCTCGTATCCTTCTCATTTTGTTCTCCATGTATAGAGACCACGTCAACGCATGGCGGAAGGAAATCTGTTCTCAGCGTGTCGCGTCGCTGAAATACTTATTAGGATTGTTTCCGAGAGATTCTGCCTTTCAGCAGCAGTACGTCAATAATTAATTTTCCTTATTGCCGGATAGGGAACCCTTACTGGATCAGGAGTCCAGCCGATTCCAAGTTCGCCGCGACGCCAGGCCCTTGCGGCTCAGCGTCCTTTCCACGGCACGAGCCGCTGCTCCAGCGCGCGCATGCCGAAGTCGAAAATCCACGCGATCGCGCCGATCAGCACGATGCCCATCACCACCACGTCGGTGCGCAGAAAGCTCGACGCGTTGAGCACCATCTGGCCCAGGCCGGCGGTCGCGGCGACCATTTCGGCGGCGACGAGCGTGGTCCAGCCGAAGCCCACGGCGATGCGCAGGCCCGTCAGTATTTCGGGCAGCGCGGCGGGCAGCACGACGAACCGCACGACTTGCCCGAAGTTCGCGCCGAGCGACCACGCGGCGTTCACCTGCTCGGCAGTCGCGCTCCTGACGCCGGCGCGCGCGGCCATCGCGATCGGCGCGAAGCAGGCGAGCCAGATGACGACGATCTTCGCGGTTTCATCGATACCAAAGTAGATGACGACGAGCGGTAGATACGCGAGCGGCGGCAGCGGCCGATAGAACTCGAGCGGCGGATCGAGCACGCCGCGCGCGATGCGGCTCACGCCCATCAGAACTCCGACCGGCACCGCCGTGACAACCGCGAGCGCGAACGCGCCGAACACGCGGATCGCGCTCCACAAGAGATGCTCCGAGAGCGGCAATCCGCCCTGAAGCCGTCCGTGCAACGCGTCGATGAACGCCTGCCAGACCGCCTCGGGCGAAGGCAGAAAGAGCGGCGGCAGCCAGTGGAAATGCGTGGCCGCCCACCACAATGCCGCGAGCGTCGCGACGCACAGCGCGCTGGGCAGTGCGGTCGGCCCCGCGCCCGGCATCCCGCGATAGCGCGCGCGATGCTTCGTGCGGGTGACGCGTCGCGTGGCTGGCGATGCGCTTGGGGCGTTCGGCAGCGGGACATCGTGAGCGGGCCGGTTCACGCCGCCTCCGTCTCGGTGCGATGCAGGCGGCGCGTCAGCCGCTCCCGCCATTCGATGAACGCGGGCGACGATTTGACGGCGCGCGCATCGCGGCTGCGAACGTAGTCCCGCGAGAAGGGCAGTTCGTGCACCTCTTCGATGCGGCCCGGACCTGGCGTCATCAGCACGAGGCGCGTCGCCAGAAAGAGTGCCTCTTCCACGCTGTGCGTGATGAAGAACACCGTCTTTCCGGTGCGCGCCCAAACGTCGAGCACGAGTTCCTGCACGGTTTCGCGCGTGAGGGCGTCGAGCGCGCCCATCGGTTCGTCCATCAGCAATACTTCGGGATCGCTCGCGAGCGCGCGCGCAATTCCGACGCGCTGCTGCATCCCGCCCGACAGCGCGTAGACCTTCGCGTGTTCATGTTGCGCGAGGCCGACGAGCGCGAGCGTGCGACGCGCGATCTCGCGGCGCTCGTCGCGCTTCACGCCGCGAAAACGCAAGCCAAGCGCGACGTTGTCGATGACGTTCAGCCACGGCATCAGCGCATGCTTCTGGAACACGACGCCACGCTCGGCGCCGGGCCCGTCGATCGGTTCGCCATTCAGCGACGCTTCGCCTTCGGTCGGCTCCAGGAAACCCGCGAGACAATTCAGCAGCGTGGTCTTGCCGCATCCCGATGCACCCAGCGCCACGACGAACTCGCCGCTGCCGATCTGCAAGTCGACGCCTTGCAACGCGGGCGTGCTCGCGCCTTCATACGTGACGCCGAGGTTGCGGATGGAAAGCGATGTCATTTCGCGGCCTGCTGCACGAAGCGCGGATCGACGCCCGTGGAGTAATCCGCGAGCACGTTCTGAATCGTGCCCTGCTGTTTGAGGAACTGAGCGGTTGCCGCGAGCGACTTTGCCGCCCCGGATTGCGCTCCGCCGCCGAGCCAGGTCGGCGACGCCTGCTCGCCCGCGCTCGGGAAGGCGTAGAGCGCGAGACTCGCGGGCACGTCGGCGGGATTCGCGCCGGATTCCTGCGCGACGGCCTGCACCTGTTTCGACGCGGCGGTCCAGTCGGCTTTGTGATCGCGGTATTGCGCGTCGGTATCGGCGAGCACTTTGACGAAACCGTTCAGGAACGCCGAATTGTCCTGCGCGAACTTGCGCGACGCGACGAAGCCGTCGAAGGTCGCCTTGCCCGATTCCTTCGCCACTTCGCCCGACGTGATCAGCACTTTGCCGTTCTGCTTGGCTTTGGCGAGCACCGGGTCCCAGATATACGTCGCGTCGATATTGCCGCGTTCCCACGCCGCCGCGACCTCCGGCGGACGCAGATTGACGATCTTCACCGTCGACGGATCGACGCCTGCCTGTTGCAAGGCGACGAGCGCATGAAAATGCGACGTCGACACATACGGCACGCCGAGCGTCTTGCCTTTCAGATCCGCGAGCTTGCTTACGCCCGAGCCGTTGCGCGCGACGAGCGCCTCGGCGTCGTTGATGTTGTCGAGAATCCAGAACAGCGAAAGGTCGACGCCTTGCGACAAGCCCGCCGCGATCGGGCTGGAGCCGGCTTCGCCCAACTGAATGGAGCCCGATGCGAGCGCGCGAATGACATCCGCGCCGCTGCCGAGCTTGCGATACGTGACCTTGTATCCGGTGGCTTTCTCGACGGCGCCGCTCGCCTGCGCATAACGCCAGGGCACGACCATGTCCTGATAGCCGATGACCACTTCGCGCGTTTCGGCGTGTGCTTGAACGGGCGCCATAGCAGCGAGAACGATGGATGCGATGCCGGCGATCAGCGCGCGGCGATGGATCGAAGGTTTCATGGAACGGACGAAATGATGTGGTGAAGCCTTCGACTATAGGCACTTTGCGTGCCGCGGCTACGAAGCAATCGTGCGTAGCAAATGACGCGGCGCGTGCTTCGCATATTCGCCGTGCGCCGTCATATGGTTATCGGAAGAACTGCGCTCAGGAAGACAGTTTCCCGAGTCTTCAAATGCCAAATGGATAATTCCTTATCGATAGAAATTGGATCGCCGCGGGCGGCCCCGGCGTTAGCATGAGCATCCTCTCCAACCTGTCCTTCGGTTCATTCAAGCGATGTCCAATCTTCCCCGCTTCGGCGTCTGGGCGCTCGTGCATGGCAGTCGCGCGGCGTTGCAGGATCCCGCCGAGCCCTACGATGCCTCGTGGGCGCGCAACAAGGCGCTCGTGCTAGAGGCCGAGCGCCTCGGTTACGACTCCGTGCTCGTCGCCCAGCACACGATCAATCCGCACGATCCTTCGCTCGATCAGCTCGAAGCGTGGACGGCATCGGCGGCATTGGCTGCGCTTACGTCGCGCATCGAGATCATCGCGGCGATCAAGCCTTATCTCTATCATCCGGTCGTGCTCGCGAAGATGGCGCAGCAGATCGAGCACATCAGCGGCGGACGCTTCGCGATCAACCTCGTCAATGCGTGGAATCGTCCGGAGCTGGAGCGCGCGGGCATCGGCTTCGCGGAGCATGACGAGCGCTATGCGTACGGACGCGAGTGGATCTCGGTCGTCGATGCGTTGCTGCGCGGAGAAGCCGTGAAGCATCGCGGCGACAACTTCCGGATCGACGACTATCAGTTACGGCCCGCCGATCCGTTTCGCGCGCGTCCGCGCATCTATGTCGGCGGCGAGTCGGAGCCGGCGCGCTCGCTCGTCGCGGCGCATGGCGATGTGTGGTTCATCAACGGCCAGCCGCACGACGACGTTGCGGCCCTGATCGCCGATGTCTCCGCCCGCGCGCGCCCGGCGGGGCACGAGCCTTTGCGCTTCGGCCTGTCGGCGTTCGTGATCGCGCGCGAGACGCAGGACGAAGCGCAGGCTCATCTCGAACATCTGTTCGCGCTGGCGGAACTCGACAAGCCGCTGCGCGAACGGCAAAAGGCCAATACCGATCCGAACGCGGTGATGCACCAGACCTTTGCGCGATCGGCGCGCGTCGGGTCGAACGGCGGCACGGCCGCGGACCTCGTCGGCGATTACGACACGGTCGCGCGGCGCATCGTCGACTTTCATCGCGCGGGCATCGAACTCTTCATGCTGCAATTCCAGCCCTTCGAGGCCGACATGGCCCGCTTCGCGCACGAAGTCGTGCCGCGCGTGCGACGTCTGCTCGACTAAGAAAGCGCGCCGTCCCGTCCGCCTTCGACAAGGGACGGCGCGCGCGATCAGAAGAACGCGCCCGTGGGCGGCAATTGCCCGGTCAGCAGGTTCTGTCCGAGAAAGCGTTCCTTGTAGACGCGCGGATTGTGCGACGCGATCACCTTGATGTTGCGCCAGTGCCGGTCCAGCGCGCCGACGCGCGACACGACGGAGCCCGAGCCGAGATCGATCAGCCAACTTGCGATCTGCGGGGCGAGATCGTCGATCACGACCTTGGCTTCCGATGCCGCGAGCGTGGCCGCGAGCGTCGCCTCGTATTCGTCGCGTGTGCCGTGTCGATCCCATGCGCGCTGCAACGCGCCGGCCGCGCGATCCGCGATCGCTTCGACGCTCGCCGAATACGCGCGGATACGGCCGAGCAGCGATTGCAGCACGGGTTCATCGACGGGATGCGCGGCTTCACCGTGATAGAAGTTGCGTCCCCGCGCGCGCAGCACGTCGACGGCGTCCAGCGCCACGCGCCGCACGATGCCCGCGATGCAGTTGGTGAGATAAACCTGATGAAACGTAAAGCCCCAGGGCGCGGCTTCATCGGACTTCGGCGGATCGGGCGGATAAAGCTGCGCGGCTGGAACCGTCACATCGCGAAACCGCGCCGTTCCCGAACCTGTGAGGCGCTGGCCGAAGCCTTGCCAGTCATCGTCGTCGTCGACGCCCGCGCCGCGTTCCAGCACGTACTGCACGGTGCGGCCCGCGCGGCTTTCCACGGCGAGGCCGGTGAACGCGTCGTTATACAGATTGCCCGTCGCGTAGATCTTGTCGCCGGAGCCGACGTACACGTCGCGCGACGCATCCCATTCGAGCCGACTGAGGACTTTGGTCGGGCGCGCGCCGGCGGCGACCACGTCGCTGTCGACGAAGCTCAGGCCGATGGTCTTCTTCTGCGCGGTCAGCTCCAGCACGCGCGTATGGAACGGTTGCTCGCGTCTCCGGAGCGCGGCTTCCACTTGCCACAGATGATTGCGAAACGCGTGGGCGATGTTCGAATCCGCCGCGGCGAGATCGCGTGCGACGATGAAAAGCCCGTTCAGCGAAACGCCGCTTCCGCCTGCATCGACGGGAAGACGCAGCGCGCCGAAGCCGAGCGCCTTGAGCTTTGCAATCTCTTCGTGCGGCAGCCGGTGCCCGCGTTCGCGCTCGGCGGCAGTCGCGGCGATGTCACCGATGATCTCCGAAAAGCCGAGCGCGGCGGACAGCGGGGAGACGAGCGTCGGTCCGGCGCTCGTCGGATAGTTGACGTCAGACATTCGTGCGCTCCTCGATTCACACCTTGATGCTGTAATCCGCGACCTTGATGCGCGAGTTGATGATCTTGCGCTCGGCCAGCCAGTCGGCGGCGCGCTGAAATTGCGCGATGAAAGCGGCATCGTCGGGCTCGTGAAACTGATTGACGCGCTTGAGGCTTGCGAGATAGTCGCGCACCTGATCCGGATATTTGCCCTCGCGCTGCACGAGCAATTCGGCTTCGGCGGAATGCGCCGACTGCCACGCGCCTTCCACGTAATACGCATCGATCACCGCGCGGATCAGCTCGGAATTCTCCTCGGTGAACTTGCGGCGCGTGACGAGCGAGCTGTAATCGATCAGAAAATCCAGATCGCGGCCTTCGTTGAAGATGTCTTTCGCGTCGTTCGAGAAGCGCGAGATGTCGACGCCGGGCGACCACATCGACCAAGCGTCGACTTTGCCTTGCGCGAAGGCGGGCGCCGCGTCGGGCGGATTCAGATAGACGAACTGGACCTTGTCGCGATCGACGCGATGCTTCTCCAGCGCGGCGATCAACAGGAATTCGCCAAGCCCCGACCGGTTGACGGCGACCTTGCGGCCCGCGAGATCGGCGACGGATTCGATGCCGCTCGACTTCTTCGCGATGATGGCCGTCGAGCGCGGCGAATAGATGTCGAACGCGGTGAAGACGATCGGCGAGCCGGCGAGCATCGCGGCGAGTGCGGGAGTCGTCGATCCCCAGAATCCGAAGTCGGCGCTGCCGCCGACCACGGCCTGTATCGAAGGCGCATGGTTCGGGAAAGGGCCGACCCATTCGACCTTGATGCCTTTCGCGGCGAGCGTCTTCTCGAACACGCCGCGCTGCTTCGCGATGTCGGGCAGGCTGCCGTAACCCCAGCCGATGCGGACCGTATCGGTGTTGCGCGTCAGCTTGCGCGGCTCGGCCGCGCGTGCCGGGAACAATCCGCCGGTCGCGGCGCCGGCCAGGAGGCCTCCCGCCGCGCGCAGCAACCGGCGGCGGCTCAGCGATGAGTCGTTCATGCTCGTCCTTCTTGTCTTATGGAAAAGTGATCAGTGAGACCGGACGCCGAGTTCCGCGAGCAGGGCGGGGCGCAGTGCCTGCGGCGCGTGTTCGCCGGGTTCGAATGACGCCGCGATGCGTCCGGCGCGCATGACGAGAATCCTGTCGGCGAGCGTGAGCGCTTCGTCGACGTCATGCGTGACGATCAGCACGCCTGGCCGATGCAGCGCGACGAGTTCCTTGACGAGACCGTGCATGCGGATGCGCGTGAGCGCATCCAGCGCGGCGAACGGCTCGTCGAGCAGCAGCAGCGCGGGATCGTGGATGAGCGCCCGCGCCAGCGCCACGCGCTGCGCCTGACCGCCTGACAGATTGCGCGGCCAGTCGTCCTCGCGGCCGGCGAGTCCGACTTCGGCCAGCGCGCGCGCCGCGCCCGTCCGGCCAATCGTATTCTCGTAGCCGAGCGCGACGTTCTGCCATAACGTCGACCAGGGCAGCAGGCGATGCTCCTGAAACACGACGGACGGACGTTCCGGCGCGCGGATCGACCCGGCGTCGGGGGAATCGAGCCCCGCGAGCGCGCGTAGCAGCGTTGTCTTGCCGCATCCGCTTTCGCCGAGCAGCGCGACGAATTCGCCTTTGCGAATATCGAGGTCCAGTGCATCGATGACGACGCGGCTGCCATAGCGTCTTTGCAGTCCGCGCACGGACACCGCCAGCGCCGGCGAACCGACGCGCGCGTCGCGGCGCGTAACGATGGCCGTCATGTGCGCGCCCCTTTCGCGTAGTTCGCGTGCCACGAGAGATAGCGGGCTTCGAGCAGGCGCACGAGCGCATCCGCGACGACGCCGATGATCGCGTAGATGATGATGGTGAGCAGAATGACGTTGGTGTTCAGGAATTCGCGGGCGTCCATCGCGAGGAACCCGATGCCTTTCGTCGTGGCCAGCGTCTCGGCGATGACGAGCGCGAGCCACGCGTGGGCGAGCGCGTAACGCACGCCGGTGAGGATCGACGGCATTGCGCCGGGAAGGATGATTCGTCGCACGATCGCCGTTCGGTTCAGGCCGATCACGCGGGCGAGTTCCATCAGTTTCGAATCGATCTGGCGAATGCCGAGCATCGTGTTGATGTAGATCGGGAAGAGCACCGCGAGCGCGACCATAAAGATCTTGGCGATTTCGCCGACGCCGAACCAGACGATGACGAGCGGCAGCATCGCCAGGAAAGGAATGGCGCGCACCATCTGGATCGAGCGGTCGAGGAGCGCTTGCGCGAGCGGCGAGAATCCGACGGCGATGCCGAGCGCGAGCCCGATCGTTCCGCCGATGACGAAGCCTCCCGCGGCGCGCAGCAGCGACACGCCCAGGTGCACGAAGAGTTCGCCGTTTTGCGCCATGTGGACGGCCGTTTCGAAGACGCTGCTCGGTGCCGGGAGGACCTGCGGCGCGATCAGTCCGAGGCGCGCCGCGATTTCCCATAGCAGCACCACGATTGCGGGGATGGTCCAGGAGAGCCATCGGTAGAGCACGTCTTTGGAAATCAGCGCGCGAGACGCGTGTCCCGAGCGATAGGTGTCGCGCGTGGATGTCAGGTCAGCCATCTTGTCGGCTCGTCGTGAATTCGAGCCTGTAATTAGAAAGCTTCGGAATGCACGCAACAAACGTTTTATTGTGCTTTGCTTTTCACGCTTCACCGCGTTAGGGCATACGCATTGCTTACTACGAGAGACGCGCTTGCAAACCTCTTTCGCTTATGCCCGCCGCATGAATCAATATGACCTCGTCAGCGCCATTCAATGTCTGCAACAAGAGCTCGACACGTCGCTTTTGAGCGACAAACAGTGCGCGGTTCGGATTTACACGCTGATTAAACAGATCGAAGCCGCCTCGATAATGGACGATCGCCTGAAACACGATCTGATGATGGTCGAATTTCTTCTGGTATTGAAACGGCGGCAGCAAGCACTCGATCGGCTCAAGAGCGCGGTGGTAGCCACGTATCTGCGCGCATGATCGGAATTGTCTAGTGGTCCGTGGCGGGGGGAGGCTTCTACAGTGTGGCTTCCCACAACGTCCGATGGAGAGTGACCATGGAATCCAGAATGAACGTCTCGGTCAATGACCACGGTCATGCAGTCATCACGTATTCGATGCCGCTGAGCGACTACTGCGCTCAACGAGCAAAAACGCTGCGCGCAATGGTGCAAGTCGTCAGCCATGCAAAAGAAACCGAGGACAGCGCCGCGCTCGTCAAGCCGCTCATGGAACTGATCCGCGTGCACGTCGACGAAATCGAGCCGCTATTCAAGTCGCTCGATCAGCGCGCATACGAAAAGGGATTCGAAGACGGGCGAGACGTCGGATTCCCGAAGAGCAAGAATCCGCACGAAATCGCCAAAGTACCGGCGGATAACGTCGCCGCAGTCAGACCCGCACGGTCAACTGCGTGACGCTCATGCTTTCGCCGCAATAGTCGGGCGCGGCATCGGAAGAAACGGCGGCGTCGCGATAAGCGGCGATGCGCGCCGAGACGATCCCTGTCGCGCCGGAAAGCACGCGCTCGCATACGCGTTCGAACTCGCCCGCGCCCTCGCGCAAGCTCACGAGGCCCGCCGCGCCTGCGCGCTGCGTCTCGGCGAGCGCGTGGGCGTTGGTTCCGTCGGTGAAAACGACGACCGGCGTAGCCGGACACGCCGCGCGCATCTCCCGCAAAAACGCGAAGTCGTCAGCCGGCGAGCCTTCCATGCCGCAACTCAGCACGATTACGTCGTAGCTCGTCGTCTTCAGCCTCGCGAGCAATTTATCGGCGTTCCTGACGCACGCCGACACCCGAAACCGGTCACTCGACTCGAACCAGCTTTGCAGCCCATATAAAACGACGGGGCGATCGTCGGCAAAGACGATCTCGATTTTGCTTTTGCGCTTCATTCTTTTAGACCGGCCTCGACGGACAATGCACACGATGTCCGGGTTGGAATTTCTTCGAGCGCGCACGTTAGCAAATCGGCAGCGTTCACGCTGCGGCGCACAACAAAATTTCTCGATTCATGGTCGATCCGTAGCGCTGCCGTTCGTCGTGGAAGTAGCCGGCGCTGCAAATGTCGCGATCGCTGCGCCGCGTCCGCAATCCGCTCGACTATCTGGAGACAGCCCGATGAGCCTGCAACTCTATGCACATCCCTTTTCGTCTTACTGTCAGAAAGTTCTGGTGGCGCTGTATGAGAACGGCACGCCGTTCGAATGGCGCGCGCTGACACCCGAAACGCCGCATTCGATGGCCGAACTCGCCGAAATCTGGCCGATGAAGCGCTTTCCCGTGCTCGTCGACGACGGCAGCCCGGTGATCGAATCGACGGTCATCATCGAATATCTCGGGCTGTATCACGCCGGCCCGGTGCGCCTCGTTCCCGACGATCCGCGCGCCGCGCTCGAAACGCGCTGGATGGATCGTTTCTTCGACAACTACGTGTCCACGCCGCAGCAGAAGATCGTTTTCGACGCGATGCGCGATCCGCACGAGCGCGACGCGCGCGGCGTCGCCGATGCCCGCGCGATGCTCGACACGTCGTACGCGTTTCTCGATCGCAAGATGTCCGCGCGCGAATGGGCGGCGGGCGACGCGTTCAGCCTCGCGGATTGCGGCGCCGCGCCGTTCCTGTTCTATGCGGACTGGTGTCATCGCATCGCGGAGCGGTATTCGAACGTGATCGCGTATCGCAAGCGGCTGCTCGCGCGGCCGTCGTTCGCGCGCGCCGTCGACGAAGCGCGGCCTTACCGGTCGCTGTTTCCGCTCGGCGCGCCGGACCGCGACTGAATCGCCCATTCTGAAAGGAGATCGGATATGAGCACGACCACGAACTACATTCCCGCCGATGAACTCGCGCAGCGCGCGACGATGAGATTTCCCAACGAAAGCGCCGAATATCGCCGGGCGCGCACCGCGTTGCTGGCCGAGGAAATCGACTTGCGCCGGCATATCGAGCGCGTCGCGCAGATGCGTCGCGCGTTGCCGCCCGGCGGCGAAGTGACGGGCGATTATCGATTCGACGGCGAGCGTGGCGCGGTTGATTTCGCCGGGCTCTTCGGCGACAAGGACACGCTCGTCACGTATAGCTACATGTTCGGGCCGCAGCGCGAGCGGCCGTGTCCGATGTGCACGTCGCTCTTGTCGGCGTGGGACGGCGAGGCGCGCGATATCGAGCAGCGCGTGGCGCTCGCGGTGATCGCGCGTTCGCCGCTCGCGAAACTCGTCGCGTTCAAGAAGGAGCGCGGCTGGCGCGACCTGCGGCTTTTCTCCGATACGAACGGCAATTTCAGCCGCGACTATCACGCGATATCGAAGGAAGGCGGCGACGATCCCGCGCTCAACGTCTTCACGCGGCGTGACGGCGTGATCCGTCATTTCTGGAGCGGCGAGATGGATTTTTCGACCGCCGATCCGAACGAGGATCCGCGCGGCGCGCCCGATCTGATGCCGCTCTGGACCGTGTTCGACATGACGCCCGAGGGACGCGGGACGAACTGGTATCCGAAGCTGGATTACGGGCCGCGTGACTGAGCCGGTCGCTGCCGGAGGAAATCGACGAGGACGGATACAATGCCGCGGCGCGCTTTCCAACGCGCTTCCGGCCGAGTCATCCGATCCAAGTCATGAACAATTCGCCCCGGGCCTTCCTGCTGGGCCCGCTTCTCAAGAGCGTGTCGCGGTCGTTTTATCTCACGCTGCGCATTTTGCCGGCGGGCATGCGCGACCCCATCGGGCTCGCGTATCTGCTTGCGCGCGCCGCCGATACGATCGCGGATACATCGCTGATTTCGCCGCAGCGTCGGCTGGAATTGCTGCTCTCGCTGCGCGCGCAAATCAACGGTGCGCCCGACGACGGCGCGCTCGCGCGCATCGCGGGTGAGGTCGCGGGGCAGCAGGCGCAGCCGGACGAACGCGCGCTGCTCGAATCGCTCGATGCGGCGCTCGCGATCCTGCCGCAATTGAACGCCGACGACCGGGCCGCCGTGCGCGACATCGTCACGACGCTTTCCACCGGCATGGAGTTCGATCTGCGCACGTTTCCCGACGAAACATCGGGCGAGATCGTCGCGTTGCGGGAATTCGGCGAACTGGATCGCTATACGTATCTCGTCGCGGGTTGCGTCGGCGAATTCTGGACGAAGATGACGTACGCGCATATGCCCGGCACGCTGAAAGCCGCGCCCGACACGATGCTCGCGCTCGGCGTGCGCTTCGGCAAGGCGCTGCAGATGACCAACGTGCTGCGCGACTGCGCGAAGGATTTGCGCATCGGCCGATGCTATCTGCCCGAATCGATGCTCGCGCGGCATGGCCTCACGCCGCAAGATGTGTTGCGGCCCGAAACGTCGGCGCGCGCGCGGCCCGTGCTTTTCGAATTGCTGCGCACGTCGCTCGCGCTGTTTGAAGACGCCGTCGATTACACGCTCGCGATTCCGGCGAGCGCGATCCGTCTGCGTCTCGCGTGTCTCTGGCCGATCATGATCGGCCTCGATACGCTCGTCCTGCTCGCGCGCAACGAAGCGTGGCTCGATCCGCGGAAGGTCTCGAAGGTGCGCCGCAACGACGTGTACCGGATCATGGCGGCGTCGTTGCCGATGGTCGTATCGAACGGCATGTTGCGCGCGTGGACCGCGCGCCGTGTTCAGGCAATCCAAGCCGAGATCAGCGCCGCAACTCGGCCATGATGCGTTCGGCGAGAAAGTCGCACGGCGGCCGTTTCGACGCCGCGCTGCGCGCCAGAACCACTTCGAGCGTGCCAATATCGGGCAGGCCTTGCGCCGGCCCGAGCAGCGTGAAATGCGCCGGCACCGCGCATTTCGCGAGCGGCGTCACGGCGAGACCGGCTTCGGCCATCGTCAGCAGACCGAGCAGGCTCGGACTTTCATACGACGTGCGATAGCCGATGCGCGCGCGCTCCAGGCTGCGGATCGCGTTTTCGCGCGCGACGCTGCCCGGCAAAAACACGGCGATGGGCAAGGGCCGCTCCTTCCAGATCTCGGTGCCGGGCGCGGCGGCCCAGACCATCGGCTCGTGGCGGAGAAATTCGCCCGACAAACCCTTCACGCGCGTCGCGCAGACAAGATCGACCGAGCCGTCTTTCACCATCGGCGCGAGCGCGACGCTCGGCAGGCCGACCACCTGAATCTCGACTTTCGGATACGTCGCCGAGAATTTCTTGAGGATCGGCGGAAAAAGCGACGACGCGTAATCGTCCGGCACG
The DNA here is from genome assembly GCF_022879815.1 of Caballeronia zhejiangensis. Taxonomy (NCBI): domain Bacteria; kingdom Pseudomonadati; phylum Pseudomonadota; class Betaproteobacteria; order Burkholderiales; family Burkholderiaceae; genus Caballeronia; species Caballeronia zhejiangensis. Next base: position 520,601 of record NZ_CP084285.1, on the reverse strand, counting down.
CCGATCACCACGCGTCCCGTCACGTCCGGCCGTACGACCGCCGCCCATGCCTCGTCGCGCAGCGCGATCATGCGCCGCGCGTAGGTGAGGAGCACTTCGCCGTCCTGCGTCGGCACCACGCTGCGCGGCTTGCGCACGAACAGCGCCTTGCCCAGCGCGGTTTCCAGCGTCTTGATCTGCATGCTGACCGCCGACTGCGAGCGATGCACGAGCTCCGCCGCGCGGCTGATGTTGCCGGTATCCGCGACGGCGATGATCATCGAAAGGACGTCCAGATCGAGCGCTTTCATGGTGAGCGACCGGTTGCTATCAGAAATTCTGAACGATTCTATCAAAATTATGCGTTTTTCTTTTGCTTCGCCGCGGCGCATAGTCGCATCCAAGGAGCTAACTCATGAACGCGCGAACCGATCTCTCCGTCCTCACTGCCGTGCAAGGTCTGCCTGAACCGTCGTTTGCCACGACGAAATCGGGCATTTCCGTGCCGTATATCGAGTGCGGCGAGGGCGAGCCGCTCGTTCTCGTGCATGGCTCGCTGTGCGATTACCGCTACTGGGACGCGCAGATTTTGCCGCTCGCGAAGCATTTCCGCGTGATCGCGCCGAGCCTGTCGCATTACTGGCCCGCCGTCGATGCTTTCGTGCAAGGCGAATTCGGCTGGGAAGCGCATGTCGCGGAAATGGCGGAGTTCATCGAGGCGCTCGATCTCGCGCCTGTGCATCTCGTCGGGCATTCGCGCGGCGGCTGCGTCGCGTTTCATCTGGCGCGCGAGTATCCACGGCTCGTGAAGACGCTCACGCTCGCCGATCCGGGCGGTCCGCTGCAAACCTCGCCGCAGGCCACGCCCGCCACGCTGCCGCCCGCGACCAACGCGCTGCGCACGCGCGTGGCCGAGCTGATCGAACAGGGCGAATTCGACCGCGGCCTCGAAATGTTCGTGGATTCGGTCAGCATGCCGGGCTTTTGGAAGAAGAGCACGGAGAGCTTCCGTCGCATGGCGCTGGATAACGCGCTCACGCTGCCGAAGCAATTCCGCGATCCGCTGCCCGCATACACGCGCGAAGCGGCGCGCGACATCAAGTGCCGCACGCTGCTGATCGACGGCGAGAAAAGCCCGCGCATGTTCCGCAACAACGTCGAGAAGCTCGAAGAGTGGATCGAGTTCGCGGAGCGTCAGACGATCGCGCGCGCATCGCACGGCATGAACGTCGCGAGTCCCGGCGCGTTCAATCGCGCGGTGCTGGCGTTCGCCGGCGCATGGTGAGCCGAAAGCGGCTCACTGCAGCTTCCAGATGTTCGCCGCGATCGTGCCTTCGTCGTTGAACACGTTGATGATGTCGGGCACGTCGCTGATCGGCACGTTGTTCACGATCAGCGCGAACGCGAGCCTTCGTCCGCTTTTCGCGTCGATATAACCCGCGAGCGCCTGACCTTTGAGCGTGGTCGTCGCGGTGCCGTCGGGGTTTTCGGTGCCGGTCACGTACGTTCCCGTCTTCGCGTACACCTTGCCTTTCGCGCCCGCGAGCGTCGGATCGGCTTCGAAGTCGGTCGTGCTCGCGAGCGAGCCGTCGACGCCGAGAAAGGGCATCGAATCCAGATACGCCGGGAACGCCGGACGGCCGTTCATCGCGCGCAACATCGCGATGACCGCGACCGGCGTCGCCGTCGTTTCGCCGCCACCGCTGCCGTCGATGAAATGCGTCTGGCTCATCGGCACGTTGAACGGCGCGGCGGATAGCTTCGCGTTCTCCGCCGCGAGCGCCGACTGAAGCGTGGTCGAACCGTTGTTCGCGACGCCGAAGAGCATGAGGCTCGTGTCCGCGCCGATGTTGTAGCTGACCTTCAGAATCCACTTCGAATATTCGCTGTACGGCTGCGATGTGAGCTGCGCGACGCGCGTATCGGCGGAATATGAATTCTTCGCGGGCAGAAGTTGCGTCGGGTTGTTTTCGACAGCCGGCGCCGTGACCCTCACGCCGGCGCGCGCGAGCGCCTCGATGAGCACCGTGCGCGCATAGTTCTGCGGCGCGGTGATGCGGAACGTGCGGATGACCGGGAAATTCGGCACGATCGGCGGCACGTAATTCGCCGGAATCGAACCGCCGATCGTGCCGGTGCAGGCAAGCGAGCCGAAGCAGGTCGGGTCCGTCGGCGTGACGGTGATTTTCGCCTCGGTGCCCGCCGCCGCTGTCATCAACGTGGATTGCACCGTGAACGCCGATGATTTCGGCCGATAGTCCACCGGCGTCGCCGAGCCGGCGCTGCCCTGCGAGATGATCGTATCGACGACATCGTCATTCACGAAGATCGACCGCAATTGAAATTCGCCGCGAAAGTCGAAGGGTTCGAAAAGCCGATCGTCGATGACGACTTCGCCGTTGACCTTCTTGATGCCCGCTGCCGCCACCTGCGCCGCGAGCGCGTCGTAGCCCGCGAGCGGATCGGGCGCGGTGATCTGCGCGTTGCCGAGATTGTTCGCTTCGTTGTGGTCGAAGTTGGTCCAGGCGAGCGTGCCGTCGGCGTTCGTGCGGCCGCCCATCGAGAGATCGCCGCTCGCGACGAGCACGAGATTGCCGTTGAGCGTGCCGGCCGCATCGACGGTTCCCGTGCGATACACCGGCGTCTGAAACTGATGCTGCGCCCCGTATTGATCGAGCGCCGCGCCGAGCGAAAACACCTTGCGCACCGACGCCACATACACCTGCGCGTTCGAATTCATGTCGTAGACGAGATCGCCCGAGTTCAGATCGACGACGCGCAATGCCCACGTCGCGCCCTGATACATGGGCTTTTTCATGATCTGCGTGATGGCGTCGGGGGCGGACGTATCGGTGGAATCGGAGCCGCCGCATCCGGTTAAAGACGTGACGAGCGCGCAGCCGAGAGCGAGAGCGGCCACGCGTGCCGGACTTCCTGAAAGCGGGTTCATGACGCGGCTCCGATAAAGGCACATCGCGCTCCGCACCGGAGCGAACATCCATACGTCGGGACTGCTTCACAGCGCAGACAGGACATGTCGGCGGCCGCCCATCATTTCGCAGCGAGGCGGGTGAGTGAATTAAATACCTTACACGAGCCTTGTCAAGCGAGGACTATCGCGAATCCAGTGCTTCAGGCAAGCGGTTTTTGTTTGAAATCGTGAATGCTTTTCGTCTGCTTGTTGTGACGCGACAACGGAAAAAAGTTTGGCGCGGGCTAACATCTTCGGCACCTCATCGCGAAGAAGAGGACACCTTGAGCACGGCCCACGACGATCTCGATGCATGGAAACGCCGGCGCACGCTCGAACTGGCGTACGAGCTGGCCGATAGCGGCCGCTACGAAGATTTCACCGATATCGCCTATGCGCTGCAATTCGAGCGCGGCATGGCGACCGCGCAAGCGCTGATCGACGACCCCGACATGCGCCGCGTGCTGAACCAGCGTTGCGGCGACGCGCGCGAAAAGCTCGCGCCGGTTCCGGAGCCCGTTCCCGAACCGGAGGCGATCGAAGCTGCATCGGAAGCATCGAACGATCATGCGCAACTGCCGCAAGCCGGCGACTTCACGGGCGCGCCATCGCTCTTCAAGCGCGCCCTCGGCATCGTCTGGCGATCCGGCAACGCGGGCGGCCTCAATTCCGCTCCTTCCTGAAGTTTTCTTGTCGCGGGCCGTGCGCCAGCGCACGACATCACTCCATTTGCGCGCAAATGGCGGATTTGCACGACTTGAGCGCCCGTCAAAACCTTTACACTTGCAGAAGCTGAACCATAAGCCCGGACTGTGCGCGCACAAGTCCGGTGTTTGAACTTCGAGGAGGAAATGTTCGTGGCTAACGAAAAGATGCTCGCGCAAATGGCTGAGAAGGATGGTTTCATCGCTGCTCTGGATCAGAGCGGCGGATCGACGCCCGGCGCGCTGCGGCAATACGGAATTCCGGACGACGCCTACAACGGCGACGCCGAAATGTTCAAGCTGATGCATGAAATGCGCGTGCGTATCATCACGGCGCCTTCGTTCACGGGCAAGAAGGTGATCGGCGCGATTCTGTTCGAGCGCACGATGGACGGCGAAGCGGAAGGCAAGCCCGTTCCCACGTTCCTGTGGGAAGACCGCGGCGTCGTGCCGTTCCTGAAGGTCGACAAGGGTCTCGAAGCCGAAGCCGACGGCGTGCAGATCATGAAGCCGATCCCCGGTCTCGACGATCTTCTGGCGCGCGCCGTGAAGCTCGGCATCTTCGGCACGAAGATGCGCTCGGTGATCCATCAAGCCGACGAAAAGGGCATCGCCGCCGTGGCGAAGCAGCAGTTCGAAGTGGGCGCGCAGATCATCAAGCACGGTCTCGTGCCGATTCTCGAACCCGAAGTCTCGATCAAGAGCCCGGACAAGAAAGGCGCGGAAAAGATTCTGCGCGACGAATTGCTGAAGGGCCTCGACGCGCTGCCGGAATCGAGCAACGTGATGATCAAGCTGACCATCCCCGACGAGGCGGATTTCTATCGTCCGCTGATCGAGCATCCGCGTGTCGTGCGTGTCGTCGCGCTGTCGGGCGGCTATACGCGCAGCGACGCGTGCAAGAAGCTCGCGCAGAACCACGGCATGATCGCGAGCTTCTCGCGCGCGCTCATCAACGAGCTGAAGAAGGACATGAGCGACAGCGAGTTCGACAAGACGCTCGAGCAGTCGATCGACGAGATCTACGAAGCGTCCGTGAAGAAGGTCTGACGCTTCGTTACTTGTTGGCGCGTTCGGTAGGCGGCGGCGTTTGCACGACGGGCGCCGCCGCCCGAAAAATGTCCTCGCGCGTGCCGCTTTTCGGCGGATAGATGCGCTCGCCGTTGATCGTGCGCTTCGTCGCCTTCGCCGTCTCTCCTTCCGAGACGAGCTTTCTGTCCCATCCTTCCGTATACACCGCGCCCCACGGCCCGAGATCGCAGATGGTCGTGTACCAGTCGATCGACAGCGGCAGCATCTCCAGCCCGAATAGATCGCAGACGGCGTTGTTGCCCGCGTAACGTCCCATCGGCCGGCCATGCTGGCACGACATCACCGATGGCCGCGTGCCGTCGATCAATATGCGCGCGCAATCGCCCGCCGCGAACACGCCCGGCACGCCTTCCGCGCGCAGAAACGTATCGACGGGCACGCGTCCGAGCGGGTCCAGCGTGACCGGCAATTGTGCCGCGAGCGCGTTCGCGTGCATGCCGCCGCACCAGACGACCGTCGCCGCTTCGATGCGCTCGCTCGCCGCGCCATCGTGGAGCGTGAGACCTTGGCCATCGACCGCTTCGAGCGTCACGCCTGGCCGCATCTCGACTTCGAGCGTCTGCAACGCGCCTTCGATGACATGCTGCGCGCCGCCCATCGATTGCGCGATCCGCGCCGAACGATCCGCGAGCACGACGCGCACCTTGCCGCGATCCTTTTCCGCGACGATCTCGCGCAGGCGCGCGGGCAATTCCGCCGCCAACTCGATGCCCGTCAGTCCCGCGCCGACCACGACCGCCGTATAGCGGCCGGGCGTGTCGGGCAGCGCGGGCAAGGTCAGCAGATGCGCCTGCAGCTTGCACGCGCCCGCGTAGGTGTCGACATCGAATGAATAGCGATCGAGGCCCGGAATCGGCGGACGCACGAGCACGCTGCCTGCCGCGAGGATCATCCGGTCGTAGTCGAGCGTCTCCGATGCTCCGTCGCGTTCGATCGTCACACGGCGATTCGCGCTGTCGAGGCTCGTCGCCTTCGCCTGAATCAGTTGCACGCCCGCGGGCCCGAGCACGGTATCGAGTTGCACGAGCGTCGGGTCGAGCGGCTGTTCGTAGTTGCGCACCCGCACGCTATGAAAAGGCACCGGATTGACGATGGCGACTTCCGCTTCGTCGGCGTGCCCGAGTTCGTCCAGCTTGCGCGCCGCCGACAGCGCGCTCCACAGACCGGCGAAACCCGCGCCAATCACAAGGATTCGTTTCAAGGCCATTCCCCTGATTAAACGATCGTTCGTGCTATGCGTCGCGTAGAGCGGCGCTCCGTTCTTGGTTATAGGCGATTCGCAAGGCGTTGGTTCTCATCGCGCGTGCCCGTATTAGTCGGGTTTTCGCCAAAAGTGATTTCGCCGTTTAGGTATTTACCCTAGGGCGTGCGATACCTAAACTCTGTTCAACGGTCGCGCACGAAGCAAACAAGGCAGCGTGAGCGGCAACTCAAAACTTATGGATGGAGGAAAGCATCATGAACAAGTTCATCGGTATCGCAGCGGTCGCTCTTGCTTTTGCCGCGCCGGTCGCATCGTTCGCGCAGTCGAATCAGCCCTTGACGCGCGCCGAAGTCCGCGAGCAAATCGTGCAATTGGAAAAGGCCGGTTATAACCCGAACGTCATCAGCGATTCGAAGTATCCCGCCGACGTTCAAGCTGCCGAAGCGCGCGTCGCCGCGCAAAACGGATATGGCGGTGTGGCGGATGGTTCAGCGCAATCGGGCGCTCGCGTCAACGCGGTTCAAGCCGACGTTTTCCCGACGTTCGCGCATCACTGAGCAGCAAGCAGCAAGCCGCAAGCCGCATCACGAAACGCGCTGGTCTCGGACCGGCGCGTTTTTTCGTTCTAGAGCGGAAAGCCGCCTGCGAACGTCTCGCGCAAATATCCGATGAAAAGCGCGACCGCGCGTGGCACATGCGGCGCATAAGGCCGCACCACGAATAGCTGATCCGCGAACGCGCCGACCGGATGCCACTCCGGCAACAGCACGACGAGCTTTCCCGCTTGCACGGCGGCCTGCGCGGTGAAATCCGGCAAGAGCGCGATGCCGAGATCGTCGAGCGCTGCATCGCGCAGCACTTCGCTGTTGTTCGCCGCGAAAGGACCGCTCACCGCGAGCGTATGAGGCCCGGTCGAAGTCTTGCGCCCGCCTTTCCTTTCGAACGACCAGATGCTCGATGCCTGCGGCCGCGGATAGACGAGGCAATCGTGCGTGACGAGATCGTTGGGCGTCGCCGGCGTGCCGCGCCGCTTCAGATAGGCGCGTGTCGCGACGATCACCGAACGGGTATCGCACAGCTTCCACGCGACGTGCGTATCCGGCACCTGCGCGCTGTGCCGCAGCGCGAGATCGAAGCCTTCGGTCGCGATCGAACTCAACCGGTCCGATGCCTCCAGTTGCACCCGCACATCGGGGTGCGCGTGCAGAAATCCGGCCATGCGCGGCACGAGCTGCTGCCGCGAAAAGGCCATCGGCGCGGTTACGCGGATGAGCCCGCGCGCGACGCCCGCCATCTCCTTGACGCTCATGAAGCTCGATGCGATGCGCTCGTACTGCTCGCGCGTATCGTCGACGAGCCTGCGGCCCGCTTCGGTGAAACGCACGCTGCGCGTCGTGCGCGTGACGAGCGGCACGCCCGCCGCGCGCTCCAGTTCGGCGATGCGCTGGCTCATCGCCGCTTTCGATACGTTCAGCCGCGCGGCGGCGGCCGTGTAGCTGCCTTGTTCCGCAAGCACGGTGAGCCAGTGCAAATGGGTCCACAGACCTTCGATCTTTTGCTCGTCCATCAACCGATTGTTTGCCAATATAAACAATGAGTTCAATCATAGCGTCTTTGCAAGGGGCGCATCGCTTCCTACACTGTGTCAATTGCCAAACCAGTCCCGTGAGAGGAGACAGCATGCAAGCGTTCAACGATACCGCCGACGTCGTTCATTACATTCACGGCGAGCGCACGCATGGCTCGGCCACGCGCACGCAGCCGGTGTTCAATCCCGCGACGGGCGAGCGTCCGCGCAAGCTCGTGCTCGGTGAAGCCGCCGATGTCGATGCAGCCGTCGCGAGCGCGAAAGCCGCGTTCCCGGCCTGGCGCGACACGCCGCCGATCCGCCGCGCGCGCGTCATGCTGAAGTTCCTCGAACTGATGAACAAGCATCGCGACGAACTCGCCGCGATCATCACTGCCGAGCACGGCAAGGTGTTCTCGGATGCGCAGGGTGAAGTGTCGCGCGGCATCGACGTGATCGAATTCGCATGCGGCATTCCGCAACTGCTGAAGGGCGACTACACCGAACAGGTCTCGACGGGCATGGACAACTGGACGACGCGCCAGCCGCTCGGCATCGTCGCGGGCATCACGCCGTTCAACTTTCCGTGCATGGTGCCGTGCTGGATGTTCCCGGTCGCGATCGCGGCGGGCAACGCGTTCATTTTGAAGCCGAGCGAGCGCGATCCGTCGGCGTCGCTGTTCATGGCCGATCTGCTCAAGGAAGCCGGTTTGCCCGATGGCATCTTCAACGTCGTGCAGGGCGACAAGGTCGTCGTCGATGCGCTGCTCGCGCATCCGCAAGTGAAGGCGATCAGCTTCGTCGGCTCCACGCCGATCGCGAACTACATCTACGAGACCGGCGCGAAGCACGGCAAGCGCGTGCAAGCGCTCGGCGGCGCGAAGAATCACATGGTCGTGATGCCCGATGCGAACATCGATCAGGCCGTCGATGCGTTGATCGGCGCGGGCTACGGCTCGGCCGGCGAGCGCTGCATGGCGATCTCGGTCGCGGTGCTCGTGGGCGATGTCGCCGACAAGATCGTGCCGCGTCTCGCAGAGCGCGCGCAGCAACTCAAGATCAAGAACGGCATGGAAGACGACGCGGAAATGGGTCCGATCGTCACCCGCCAGGCACTCGAACGCATCGAAGGTTATATCGCGCTGGGCGTGGAAGAAGGCGCGAAACTCGTCGTCGATGGCCGCGGCTTCAAGGTGCCGGGCCACGAAGACGGCTTCTTCACGGGCGGCACGCTGTTCGATCATGTCACGCCGGACATGCGCATCTACAAGGAAGAAATCTTCGGCCCGGTACTCGCGTGCGTGCGCGTGAAGGACTTCAGCGAAGCGGTCGATCTCGTCAACGAGCACGAATTCGGCAACGGCGTCGCCTGCTATACGAGCGATGGTCATATCGCGCGCGAATTCGGCCGTCGCATCGAAGTGGGCATGGTCGGCATCAACGTGCCGATTCCGGTGCCGATGGCGTGGCACGGATTCGGCGGCTGGAAGCGCAGCCTTTTCGGCGACATGCACGCGTATGGCGAAGAAGGCGTGCGCTTCTACACGAAGCAGAAGTCGATCATGCAGCGCTGGCCCGAGAGCACGGAGAAGGGCGCGGAATTCGTGATGCCGACCGCGAAGTAATCGATCGTTACGCGTGCAACTAATCGCCCGCTTTTTCCGTGTGGAAGAAGCGGGCGTTCGTTTTTGTGCCCCGGCGCGCCGAACCGTATGAAACGCCGTCGGTTGACCGTTCATGTGCAAGCGGCGAAGATTCAGCAAGAACGACAGCGACGCGAAGCCAATCGACATGCAGCGGCAATTCGACGACCTTCTTCTCGGCAGCATCGAACTCTTCTGCCTTGCAGCCGAACTCGGCAGCTTCACGCTCGCGGCGACCGCTGCGAGCGTCACGCCGGCGGCCGTGAGCCGCTCGGTCGCGCGACTCGAAAAGCGCCTCGCCGTGCGGCTTTTCGTGCGTACGACGCGCCAGATTCGACTGACCGATGCAGGACGTCGCTACTTCGAGCAATGTCGCGATGCGCTCAATCGTCTCGCGGAAGCGGAGCGCGAAGCCACCGGCCAGCAGACGACGCCGAAGGGCGTGTTGCGCATCAGCATGCCGACGCCTTACGGGCATTACCGCATGCTGCCGTTGCTTGCGGAGTTCAGAGAGCGTTATCCCGATGTCACGGTCGAAGCGCATCTGAGCAACCGCAACATCGACTTCGCCGATGAAGGTTTCGACCTCGCGATACGCGGACGCGCACCCCGCGATTCCGGTCTGATCGCGCGCAAGCTCGAAGATGCGGAGTTGGTCACGGTGGCGTCGCCGGCTTATCTGAAGCGCGCGGGCGTGCCGAAAACAATCGAAGATCTGCTCGCGCACGAATGCATCCAGTTCGAGATGCCAAGCACCGGACGGCCCGTGCCGTGGCTCTTCATGCAGAACGGCGAACTCGTGGAAATCACGACGCAAGGCGGCTACGGCACGTCCGGCGATGCGCTCGCGGGCATTCCGCTCGCGCGTCACGGCGCGGGTCTGTTCCAGATTTATCGCTTCACCGTCGAGGAAGAATTGCGCGCGGGCACGCTTGTCGAGGTGCTGCGCGATTACGGCGGATGCAGCAGGCCGTTCATCCTGCTGTATCCGCACGGCAGACATTTGTCGTCGCGCGTGCGGGCTTTTGTCGACTTCGTCGTCGAGAAGCTCGGCACGCGTTGAATCAACGTTCAGAGGATGCACATTCATGAGCAAGAACGCATTGACATCGCTACTCGGCATCGACGTGCCGATCATTCAGGCGCCGATGGCCGGCGTCAGCACGCCCGCGCTCGCGGCGGCCGTATCGAATGGGGGCGGGCTCGGCTCGCTCGGCGTCGGCGCGATGAACGCGGAAGGCGCGCGCAAGGTGATTCGCGAGACGCGCGAGCTGACGAGCAAGCCGTTCAACATCAACGTGTTCTGTCATGAGCCGGCCCGCGCCGACGCCGCTATCGAGCAGGCATGGACGAACTGGCTCGCGCCGGTGTTCGCGCAATACGGCGCGACGCCGCCCGCGAAGCTGAGCGAGATTTATACGAGCTTCGTCGTCGATGATGCCATGCTCCGGGTCTTCGTCGAAGAGAAGCCCGCGATCGTGAGTTTTCACTTCGGCTTGCCGTCGAAGGAATACATCGATGCGTTGCGCAACGCGGGCATCAAACTGATTGCGTCCGCAACCAATTTGCGTGAGGCGGAGCAGGTCGTCGCGGCGGGCATGGATGCGATCGTCGCGCAGGGCATCGAAGCGGGCGGACATCGCGGCATCTTCGATCCGCAAGCCGACGACGACAACCTCGGCACGTTCGCGCTGACGCGTCTTCTCGCCAGCAAGTTCGATGTGCCCGTGATCGCGGCGGGCGGCATCATGGACGGCGCGGGGATTGCGGCGGCGCTTGCGCTGGGCGCACAGGCCGCGCAATTGGGCACGGCGTTCGTGCCTTGCACGGAGACGTCGATCGATGCGGGCTACCGTCGCGCGATCTTGACCGATGCGGCCGAACGCACGACGTTCACATCGGCGATTTCGGGGCGCAAGGCGCGCGGCCTCGTCAACAAGTTCACCGAACTCGGGCGCGCCGAAGGAGCGCCTGCCATTCCCGCGTATCCGATTACCTACGATGCAGGCAAGGCATTGCACGCAGTGGCGAAAGCAAAGAGCGAATTCGGCTACGGCGCGCAATGGGCAGGGCAAGCCGCCGCGCTCGCGCGCGAGTTGCCCGCCGCCGAATTGATGGCGCGGCTGCAAGACGAACTGCGGGAAAGCATCGCGGGATTGCAGCGATATGCATCGCGTTGAATGCGCTAGTTGTATTGGGTGACGACGGTCACGAGCGTCGTCGATTCGGCGCGCGCGTTTTCGGATCGCCGTATCAGAAGCGCGCCGCCTGCCGGGCCTACGTGATATGAGCGGCCCAGGGACGGCCCGACGCGCTGTCCCGCGCCGTCGATGAAATGCGAGCTCACCGCAGCGGCACGATCGCCCACTACGACCAACGAAACCTCCGCGCTCGGCGCATTGTGCGGTGGCGCGTAATAGGTGACAACGGCGGAGGAACGTACGCCTTTCACATCAGCGGAATCGTTCTGGAATCCACTGGTTCCGAGCATGGAAGCAGATCCGGAAACGATGTCAAACGGCGGCGCAACCAATGCACCTCTGAACGTGATCGTGCCGCCCGGAACGAGTGTCGCGAAAGCCGGCACGCAAAGCCCGGCAAGGGAACTCACGACGGCGCAGCGCAGCGCGTGCCGGGCAATAGTCAACCACTTCGCTTTTCTCATCTCGGCCCCTGTAATGAAACTTCTTGTGCTCGGGATTCCTTATCTGCGCGCTGCGGGAACATAATCAGCTTAAGAACATAATAAGACGTATCCTATTTTTGGAGCAAATCTTTTTTGAGATTTGATAGATGCCTGCGAGACGGCATGCAAATAACTCATGTCGATCCTTTTAGGCAACAAAAAACGCGCAATGGGAAATTCCCGATGCGCGTTTCAAGCGTATTAGAGCGAACTGCTCTGGCAAAGCCAGAAGGGTTACGTGAACGAACTCAAGGTATTCGGCACGTCAATGCACTCTTGCACAGTCAGCGTAAGGATGGTCCGTTGTCCGATGTTTTCGCGCAGCACAACAGCGTGTTTGCGTAGGAAATATCGTCGATGGTCAGGGACGCAACGTTCGCCTTCAATTGCAACGAGGAAACGATAACCTCGTATCGAGAACGCATGAGATCGCGGCGAACCGTAAAGTACGAGTCGAGCGCACGCAGAACGTCGACCTGCGTCCGGCTGCCGACCTTGAAGCCCGTTTCGGTTGCGGCCAATGCTTCCTTTGATGTCTGCAATAGCTGTTCGAGTGAGATACTCCGAACGCGCGCCTTTAGATATGCAGCGTAGTTTTCGCGCGCATCCTTCTCGGCCGTGAAGGACGCGGATTCGATCGCGTCCTGCGCTTTGTCTTGCTGCGCCAGGCTTTGCTTCAATCGCGCCTGTATCTCTCCGCCGGAGAAGAGCGGCATCATCACTTGGAGCATGGCTGTGGTCGTGGTGGTCGGGCGCGCATAGCCCGACGCTGCGCCAGCCGGCGTGTAGGTGCCGGTAAGCGAGACGACCGGATAGTGCGCCGCACGCGCCTTTTTCGAATCCATCTTCGCGATTTCGAGGTCGAGCTGTTTCGATTGCACATCGTAGCCGCTCGAACTCGCCTGACCGGCCCAGACATCCGGATCTTCCGGCTCGATACGCGGCAGCTTCGTGCCCGCTGCAAGACCCGCAAGCGGCGAGAATGGCTTGCCGCTCATCTGCTGTAGAACGCGACGCTTCACCTCCATGTCCTGACGCGCGTCGGCGTTTTGAATCCGCGCCTGGGCGAGAGCGACATCGATATCGCGCTCGTCTATGACAGTCGCTTCGCCGGCGGCGCGCTTACGGCGCGTTTGCCTGTGCTGTTCATCGATGGCGGCGAGATATTCGCTCGTACGTTCGAGTTCGTCCTCCGCCGCGAGCGCATCGAAATAGGCGCGAACCGCCTTGAGCATCGCCGCTTGCTGCGCGGCCGCGAATTGCACCGCGCCTTGAGCGACGACCAGATCGGCCTGCTGATAGGTCGTCCATTTGGCCCAGTCGAAGAGGGGCTGCGCGGCCTGAAAAGTCCATCCGTTTTGCCAATAGCTCTGACGCGGAAAACCGTCCGTTTTGATTTCGTTATACGCACGGCCCCATCCTCCGCTTATCTGCGGCAGCAAGGCAGCTCGCGCAATGGGAATGGCCTGCTTCGACGCCTCATAGGCGGCGCGTGCCTGCGCGAGATCGGCATCCTGTGAGAGCGACGCATTCACCATATCGAGCAGATCGCTCGCGCATGTCTGATTAGCCAGCGTCATGCAGACCGCAACCAAGACTGCTGAGAATCCCGGCTTCTTCATGCGTCCACCAGCACCGGATCAGATGCTTGCACGACGTGTTCAGGCACGAGCCCGCCATTGGCGAATGCATAGCGCATGTCGAATGCCGATGCCAAAGCCATATCGTGGGTGATGACCACCACCGTTTGCTTCAGACTGCGAAGCAGTTGCGCAATGTGCTTCACAGATGCGGGATCAAGATTCGAAGTAGGCTCATCGAGCATCAGTATCTCGCGTTGTTGATAGAGCGCGCGCGCCAGCAAAAGACGTTGACGCTGCCCCGCAGAGATGTTGGCAATCGTGTCGCTGATGACGGTTCGCGTGCGCATCGGCAGACGCATGACATCGTCGAGAAGGCCCACGTCGGAAAGCAGCCTGTGTATGCGGTCGTCGTCGGGATTCGCCGCAAACAAGGTGATATTGTCGGCAATCGAGCCGTGAAGGATGATGTCGCCCTGGCGCATATGAGCCATGTGGCGCCGAATTTCATCGACGGCAAGATTCGGCCACGCGATTCCGTTGAGTTCGATATGCCCTTCCCGCAGAGGCTCGGCCGCCGATAAGAGCTTGAATACCGTGGACTTGCCGCTCCCCGAAGGACCGGTGATGACGATCTTGTCGCCTTTGCGAATCGAAAGATTGAGATCGGCCAGCACGGGTTTATCGGATACGCCGTAGCTGAACGTCACGTTACGCATTTCGATACTCGAGAAATCGCGTATCTCCGTCGCCCGTTCGCTCGCGCTCAATGGCGTGTAAGTTTCGGTCTGTGCTTCGACGATGTCGTCGACCCGCGCGACCGGCACGCTCAACATGAAGTACTGAAACATCGCGTTGATGGCGTTGGCAAAACGCTCCGACATCAACGACTTGTAGATCAGGAACGAATAGAACACGCCGACCGAAACGACGCCGCCGAGCATGAGCCGTGCCGCCATGTATGTGATAACCACGGTGTCCGCGTAGTTGACGAGTTTGAGCAGGCTGTCGCGCGTGCAGTTCAATCGGCTCTTCGCGAGCGCTGCCACGGCATACGCCTTGAAGATCGTCATGTAGATCGACGTGCGTCGAGTCTCGCCCTGTGCAAGCTTGAGCAACGACGCCGCGCGGATGGTCTCGATCAGCGCGTCATCGCAACGGGCCGACGTTTCCGTGACCAGCGCGTGATTGTCGCGCATCGCGGGATACATGCTCAACGCCAGCGCCACGTACGCGGCGAATACCACGAGTGCAATGAGCGTCAGTTGCCGGCTTTGGATAAGCATGAGTATGAGCGCGAGCGTTCCTACCGCCACGTCGATGCACAACGAGACGATGGAGCGCGTCGCGTAGCCGGTGATCTCGTCCTGCGCCTTCACGCGCGCGAATACATCGCCGACGTGCCGCTTCTCGAACCATGGCATCGGATTGCGCAGAAGATGCCCGATGAGTCCTTCCGTCGAGTTGATTTGGACCAGATTGAAGATCAATTCGGTGAGGTACTTCTGCACGTATTCGCTCAACGCGCCAAAAACGAAAATGCTTGCGAAGGTAAAGTCTTTGGACGACGTGTCATTACCATTGATTTCACATGTCGAAGCCGTCAAGGCTCCATTGAACGTGATCGTTCCATCAGCTGCGAGAGCGCTACCTGCAGTAGCTCCCAAAATAGCGGCCATCAAAGTGGAAATAGCGAAAGACTTCATAAAGCAATGCTCCCAGGAATGTTTGGTTTCAGCATATGGCCGTGGAGGGGCCTCCGGAATTCCGGATCGTTAAAGACGTTGGATTCATACTGATGCAACGAACTTGCACTGGACGAGAGTCGTAAAGGTGGGTTATCTGGGGATAACGTGCCTTCTCGAATCCTGCGATCCCAGGCCAAATGCTGGAAACGGATATTAAGGGTTCCAAATGAAAATAGAAAGTCTGGAAATCCTAAATAATTATCCGTTAATAAATGCCTTAAAGCAGTAGTTAGAAATAATTCTAAAGCCGCATTTAGAACTATTTCTAACTTGGTATTTGAAACTGATTTTGGCCCGGCCGCTGGGCGCTTGCGCAGACTAAATCGAATCAGGCGGAGGATTTAGATTATTTCCTAACGCAGTTCCCGAGATTCCGAACTCGATGGCAATCTTTGGCTTATCGGGTGGTCCGCAACGCCATGCCGCCCTCGGTCAGGCTTCTGAGTTCGTCGAGCAGACGCGCGGCTGGACGCGGCAGTATCCCGTCGCGGCGCTGAAACGCTGTCAATGTTCTGGCGGCGCGAACGCCCGGAATAGGCAGAGTCCCCATGATCCCTGCCTTGCTTTCGGAGTCGTACATCGGTTCCGGCATCCAGCTCAGAAACGAGCATTCGGCTACCAGACTTTTAAGCACGGTCACCGAGCGCGTCCGGACGGCAATATCCGGCATGTCGAGGTTGCGAGAGAGAAACGTCTCTCGCATGTGTTCATAAGGGGCTGTACCTTTGGGCGGGATGGCCCACCGCGCGGTCAATGTGTCGGCGAGAGCGAGCTTCGGTTTCTTGCGCAATGGATGGCTGAAAGCTGCTACGACGAAGCTGTTGTCCTCCCATCGGCAGTCAGGTACGGCCACGATCTCGTCGCTGTCATTAGTGGCCGTGCTTAGAGCGAGGTCGATCTCGTAATTGATGAGCCCCTCGGCAAGGCGGTCCCACACGCCTTCGATGATTTCGACGTGCAAGTTGCCCCATTTCTCCAAGACACGATCGACCGCCAAAGGAAGGAAGTGGGCAGCGAGACTGCCAACCGCTCCCACCTTGATCGTTCCTTTGGCGAGTCCGCGCATCGCGTCGATCTCTTCGCGCGCATTTTCTGCCTCGCGCAATAGAAGTTGAGCATGCGGCAGCAAAGCAGCGCCAATATCCGTCAACTGCATGCCTTTGACGTGCCGCTCAAAGAGCGGCGCGCCCACATCTTCCTCCAGACGCTTGATGGTTCGACTGAGTGCTGGCTGAGTCACATTGAGCGATGCTGCGGCCCTTCCGAGGCTGCCGGACGACACGATGGTCGTAAAAGCATGCAATTGATGGAGGTTGTAGCTCATGAGTTCGTTGGGGTGTTCCCTAGGGACACTGGCCTAGGGCATTGGCCATCAACTCAAATTGGGCTTGGAAAAGAGCATCAAAAACAGCCACTTACTTCAGCATATGACATTTCGCAAAAGCTCCGAGCCTTTACCTGAAGGTAAAGGGTTTCGCGAAAAAAAGCAATATTCAAGCATGTCTTGGAAACCCATACTCGTTTCACCGAAGAGCAGAAACGCTCTTGAACCAAAGAGGAATCGCAATGACAGGCAGCGACAAACAAGGCGAAGGAAGCAGTCCGTCGACACACGCCACCGTCAGGGATGTCGTCATTAAGCTCGTGCGCGAACTGGGGATGACGTCGATCTTTGCTAACCCTGGATCGACGGAGCTTCCAATGTTTCGGGACTTCCCTGCCGACTTCCGATACGTCCTGGGCTTACAAGAAGCGGCAGTCGTCGGGATGGCCGATGGCTATGCGCAAGCAACTGGAAACGCAGCGTTAGTGAACCTTCATTCTGCGGCCGGCGTCGGCAACGCGATGGGCAATATCTTCACGGCATTCAAGAATCAGACGCCGCTCGTTATCACGGCGGGTCAACAAGCCCGTTCGATCTTGCCGTTCGACCCGTTCCTTTCCGCCGCACAGGCAGTCGAGTTGCCCAAGCCATACGTGAAGTGGGCGATCGAACCCGCGCGTGCGCAAGACGTGCCGCGCGCGCTGGAGCGCGCGTATCACATCGCAATGCAGGAGCCGCGTGGGCCTGTCTTCGTTTCAATTCCCGTGGATGACTGGGACCAGCCTGCGGAGTTTCATGAGCGCGCGACTGTCAGCAACTCGGTTCGTCCCGACCCGGAGGCATTGGCGAAACTCGGCGCAGCGTTGGACGCATCGAGAACGCCGGCTCTCGTGGTAGGTGCGGGAGTCGACCGGGCGGGCGCATGGAAGGAAGTCGTTCAGCTGGCCGAGAGACATAACGCACGCGTCTTTGTCGCGCCGATGAGCGCGCGTTGTTCGTTCCCCGAGGACCATCGACTTTTCGCGGGATTTCTCCCCGCGATGCGTGAAAAGATCGTCTCGCTGCTCGATGGGCATGACGTCGTTTGCGTCCTTGGCGCGCCTGCCTTTTCGTATCACGTCGAAGGTACAGGTCCGCACGTGCCGGCGGGCGCGGCGCTTTATCAACTCATCGACGACCCCAACGTCGCGGCGTGGACGCCCGGAGGGGCTGCGGTGGTCGGCAACGTCCGCCTCGGCTTGCTTGACTTGCTTGCGCGTGCGGCGCCAGACACGCGTCCTTTGCCTGACCCTCGGCCAAGAGCACCTCGTGCCGAGCCGTCGCCCGTGATGTCGGTCGCCTTCGCGCTGCAAACCCTCGCGGAGGTTCGCGATCCGAACGACGTTGTCGTTGAAGAGGCACCGAGTTCTCGCCCGGTCATGCAACGGTATCTGCCGTTCACAAAGAGCAATACGTTTTTCACGATGGCTAGCGGCGGCTTGGGCTACGGCATGCCTGCAGCGGTCGGCGTCGCGCTCGCTCTCCCCGATCGCAAAGTGATTGGATTGATCGGAGATGGCTCGAGCATGTACTCGATCCAGGCGATCTATAGCGCGGTGCAGATGCGTCTGCCGATCACGTTCGTCATTCTGAACAACCAGCGCTATGCCGCGCTTCAAGAGTTTGCGCCGGTGTTTGGATTCGCTTCCGACGACGCTGTTCAGGGCACTGATCTTCCCGGCTTGGATTTCGTGTCGCTTGCCCAGGGCATGGGTTGTAAAGGTCTCCGTGTCGCGAACGCCGCGGAGCTCGCGGACAAGTTGAAGGAAGCCCTCGAGGCGGGCGAGCCGCGTCTTGTCGAGGTCGTGATTGCCTGAAGGGCCTACAGGAAAAGAGAAACATAAGGCGGAGACTATGAAGACGATTTCGATGCTTATCAACGGAGCGCATGTCGGCGCGAGCAATGGCGCGACATTCCAACGTTCTAACCCCTTGGATCAGGACGTCGCAAGCGTGGCCCCCGCGTGTACGCTGGACGACGTTCGTGATGCAGTGGATTCAGCTGCCGTCGCGTTTGCTCATTGGTCTCAGCAGGGCCCGACCCAGCGTCGTTCCTATCTCCTTAGCGCGGCGCAAGCGCTCGAAGCGAAGGCGGAGGCGTTTGCTTCCGCGATGGCGGCCGAAACGGGCGCTTCGCGCATCTGGGCCGACTTCAATGTGCGATTGGCCGCTGACGGCCTGCGGGAGGCAGCGTCACTGACCACGCAAATTTCAGGCGAAGTCATTCCGTCCGACGTCCCCGGCAGCGTGGCGATGGCGGTTCGGCAACCCGCCGGCGTATGCCTCGGGATTGCGCCGTGGAATGCGCCTGTCATCCTTGGCGTCCGTGCGGTTGCGCTTCCACTCGCTTGCGGTAACACGGTGGTACTGAAGGGCTCGGAAATCTGCCCGGCGACGCACGCACTCATTGCGGAAGCCTTCATGGATGCTGGATTGCCCGCAGGCGTCGTCAACTTCGTCACGAACGCGCCTGCCGATGCAGGTCCGGTTGTCGAAGCGCTGATTTCACATCCGGCTATCCGACGTGTCAATTTCACGGGCTCGACAAAGGTCGGGAAAATCATCGCGGAAAGCTGCGCACGGCATCTCAAACCGTCTGTTCTCGAACTGGGCGGAAAGGCCCCGCTGATCGTGCTCGACGACGCCGACATAGCGGCAGCGGTCGATGCTGCCGCTTTCGGCGCCTTCGCGAATTCAGGACAAATCTGCATGTCCACCGAGCGCATCATCGTCGATCGCGCGATCGCCGACGAGTTTGTTCTTCAGCTCGGTGAAAAGGCTAAGACGCTGCCGCTCGGCGACCCTCGAAAGGGGCCGGTCGTGTTGGGCTCCGTTGTCGATATGGCGACGGTACAACGATGCAACGCCTTGATCGATGACGCCTTGCACAAAGGCGCGACGATGGTCTGCGGGGGAAAAGCAGAGAACACGCTTATGCCTGCAACGCTCGTCGATAACGTTGGACCGAACATGCGGATCTACAACGAAGAGACGTTTGGCCCTGTCAAGGCAATCGTGCGCGTCGACGGCGAAGAAGAAGCGATCCGATGCGCTAACGATAACGAATACGGTCTCGCTGCGGCCGTGTTCAGTCGCGATGTCGCGCGCGCGATGCGGGTGGCCAGCCGCATCCAATCCGGGATTTGCCACGTCAACGGGCCAACCGTCCACGACGAAGCGCAGATGCCCTTTGGAGGCGTCAAAGGTAGTGGCTTTGGCCACTTCGGCGGACAGGCAGGCATTGCCGCTTTTACCGACTTGCGCTGGGTCACTGTGCAAACGTCGCCGCGACACTATCCGTTCTGAGTTACGTCCCTGTCACCCTCGTCAACTCGTTCGACAACTCAGGTAAGACCGCAGCCGCGGTCGACATGTCAACTATGGAAATCGCCGTACTCGGTGCAGGAGCGATGGGGTCGTTGTTCGGCGGCCGCCTGGCGGAAGCCGGTCACTCAGTCACGCTGATCGACATCAATCAACCGCATCTGGACGCTATCGGTGCGAAGGGCCTCCGCTTGGAGATGGATGACGATACTCGCGCAATCACGAACATCAACGCGATACGACCCGAAGCTACGGATAAACGGCCTGACTTGCTGTTGCTCTTCACGAAGTCGATGCACACGCGCGCGGCCTTGTCCGGCATCGAGCATCTGCTCGGCGAGACAACCGCCGTGCTCACGCTGCAAAACGGACTCGGGAACGTCGAAGCGATTCGAGACTTCGTGCCGCTCTCCAACGTGCTTGTTGGCGTTACCACGTGGCCAGCGGACCTTGTCGGTCCTGGCTCGGTGAGCAGTCACGGCGAAGGGAAAATTCGCATGATGAGCGCCGACGGTGAACGCACTTCCCAAGTCAATGCCGTCGCCGAGGCTCTGAATTCCGCCGGATTGAATTGTCAGATCGACGACAACGTCTGGGCAGCTATCTGGGAAAAGGTGGCGTTCAACGCTGCGCTCAACAGCATCTGTGCGGTCACTGGGACGACGGTGGACCAGCTTGGACTGCTGGAGGACAGCAAGAGCCTGGCACTGACCGTGGCCGCCGAGGTCATCGCAGTGGCGAACGCCAGCGGCGTTTCCGCGGATCTGAGCGTGTGCTCGACAAACATCGTTCATGCGATCGAACAGCACAAGGGGCACAAGCCGTCGATGCTGCAAGACGTTCTGGCCCGGCGAAAGACAGAGATCGAAGGCATCAACGGCGCAGTCGTTGAAGTGGCCCGCAGCATCAACGTGTCCGTTCCGCACACGGAGACATTGGCAAAGCTCGTCAGGCTTATCGACGCGCGAAACGCATCAGCCGTTGCGAAGTAGGTAGCCGCGGGCACGTCGACAGAGAACAACAAACGTCCGCGATCATGCATCAAAAGACGCGCCGATCGACCCGGCGCAGCGTACCCAGGAGACATCGCCATGAAGATATGTTTTGCCATGCTCCCGCGCGACGTCGCGGACCTTGTTGCAATCGACAGACCATCGAATGTGTGCGCGGAGGTCGAGCAATGAATCCGCAGACCTTCAGCGCTTCGAACACTGCTGACATTGGCAGTCTTCTCGACGACGGCCCCTTTACGCTCATTCAGAAGTTCGTCGTTTGCCTGGCCGCACTGTCGATCATCATGGACGGCTTCGATGGCCAGCTCATCGGTTACGCCATTCCCACCATCATCAAAGAATGGGGCATAACGCGCAATGCGTTCGCGCCGGCCGTGGCGGCGGGTCTGGTTGGCATGGGCGTCGGGAGCGCGTGCGCTGGCTTGTTCGCCGACAGGTTTGGCCGGCGCTGGGCGCTCATCGGTAGCGTCGTGGTGTTCGGCGCGGCAACCTGCGCCATCGGGCTTGCGCAAGACATACCGATGATCGCCGCGCTTCGCTTTATCGCGGGCCTGGGCATCGGCGGAGCGCTTCCCAGTGCCACGACGATGACCGCAGAGTTCACCCCGGCACGTCGCCGCACGCTCGCCGTCACGTCTACCATCGTTTGCGTGCCGCTCGGGGGCATGCTTGCCGGGTTCTTCGCCGGTGCCGTCTTGCCGACCTTCGGTTGGCGTGGCTTGTTCTTCATCGGTGGCACGATCCCCTTGGCCCTTGGCATTCTGCTGTTTTTCGTGTTCCCGGAGTCTCCCCGCTTTCTCGCTCGCAAGGAACAGCGCTGGACCGAGTTGCGTGCGCTCCTTGCGAGAATGTCGCGGCCGATTAGTGCGCAGACGACTTTCGTCGACGCCGCCGAGCAAAGGCTCGAACAACGCGACGGCTTCGGGTCGCTCTTCGAGCCGGCTCAGCGACGTAACACGATTGCTATCTGGAGTGCGTTTTTCATGTGCCTGCTCGCGGTCTACGCCGCCTTTAGCTGGCTGCCGACCATGCTCGCATCCGAAGGGCTTCCCGTGGCACTTGCCGGTTCGGGCCTGACCGCATATAACCTCGGCGGCGTCTTCGGGGCACTCATCTGCGCCTTGGCCATCACGCGCTTTGGTTCGCGTTGGCCGCTCCTGGTGTGCTGCGCCGGAGGATGTGCGAGCGCCTTTTTCCTGCGAGGCGTTGATGTGGCAAGTCACACGAGCCTCTTGGTTATCGGTCTGGGCGTCCACGGTCTCTTCGTCAATGCAGTTCAGTCGACGATGTACGCCTTGTGTGCGTATGTCTATCCGACTCGCGTGAGAGCAACCGGCCTCGCTTCGGCGCTCGCGTTTGGACGACTCGGTGCGATCCTCAGCGCATTCGCTGGCGCCGTCGTCATCACCGTGGGCGGAGCGTCCCTTTATCTCGCGATGCTCGGGGTCGCCATGCTGTTGGTACTGATCTCGCTGTCGCAGGTCAGAAACCATATCCCGGCGCTTCGTCAGAAGCGGCTGGTCACGCAAGTCGTCACTGAGTAGCGCGAGGTCGGCGACTGGCATGAGCGGCGCATTCTCGCTCCGTCTGCCAGTCGCAACTGCGGTTGGTCTTCCTCTGTCGTCGCTCGACGGCCCGTGACACACGCCAAGAAATTGCTTTCTTCCCCACGTTTCCAGTTCGGTCAAGCAAGACACAATCATGGCAAGAGCGTTTCCCCATATCTTCTCCGTCGGTGACTATCGTTCCGCGGCTCGGCGTCGGTTGCCGAGGATGGTATTCGACTATCTCGAAGGCGGGGCCGACGACGAGTCCGGCCTGACGCACAATCGTGCCGCCTTTGACAAGTGGGAATTGCGTCCGCGGCGTCTTGTCGATGTGAGCGAGCGTGTGCAGTCTACCGAGCTTCTGGGGAGACAAATTTCGTCGCCGCTCGTGATCGCGCCGACAGGTCTGAATAGTGCGTTCTGGCCCGACGGAGATCTTGCGCTTGCACGCGCTGCAAGCAAGGCTGGAATCCCGTTCGCACTCTCTACCGCGTCGAACATGTCGATCGAGGCGGTAGCAAGGGGAGCGGACGGAGACTTGTGGTTCCAGTTATACGTAGTACACCGGAATGTGGCGAAGAGCTTGGTCACGAGAGCGCGAGAGGCTCGTTATTCGACGTTGATCCTGACCACGGACGTCGCGGTAAATGGATTCCGGCAGCGCGATCTGCGAAACGGGTTTGCTATGCCATTCAAAGTCACTCCACGAGGCGCTCTCGATGGCATTTCGCATCCCCGTTGGCTGTGGTCCTACCTGACGAATGGTATGCCGCAGTTGAAGAACTTCGCGACCGATGACGCCTCTGATACCGCCTCCCAGGCTGCGGTGCTGCGGCGGGAAATGGACGCGAGCTTTAGCTGGGACGACCTCCGTCGCTTGCGCGACGACTGGCCCGGAAAGCTGCTCGTCAAGGGCGTCGTGACGGCTGAAGATGCCGCGCGATGCGTGGAAATCGGCGCCGACGGTGTCATAGTCTCGAATCATGGCGGACGACAGCTCGCGGATCTTCCTGCGCCGATCGACGCATTGCCGGGCATCTCCGATGCGACGCCGACCACCGATCTCATTCTGGACAGTGGTATCCGAAGAGGGGCCGATGTGGTGAAGGCGGTCGCATTGGGCGCGACGGCCGTGATGCTTGGGCGCGCCACTTTGTACGGACTCTCCGCGAAAGGCGAGGCCGGTGTGTCCGATGTCATCGCGATGATCAAAGAGGAAATCGACCGGACCCTCGCCCTCATCGGGTCCAGTTCGATAATGGAAGTCAATCGGAGTTGTGTCGCTCGGCGGCCTTTGTAGCGGAGGGGGCAGCCATCGGTTCACCCTTTTCTTGACGTTATAAGGATGACTAATGAAAGATCCGTTCTGATCGGCACACAGATGCGAACCCAACGCCGAGACAAGCGCCGACATTAAGCACATAGAGAAAAAATCCAACGGTGCATGCTGGCAATGATGCATTTAACGCGTGAAAAAAAGCTTGCATTCTCCGCGCAGAAAACTATCTTGAGTTCATAAAACGATTCTTCGCCTGGCACCGGAGGAGACCCATGCCAGCTACACGTATGATGATTGCGCGCCGCGCCGGGGTGAGCGTGGCAACGGTCGATCGTGTGCTGCGCGAAGACCAGCGGGTGCGCCCCGAAACGGCCGAACGTGTACATCTCGCGTTGGCCACGCTGCGCGACGAACGCGCAAGCCGCGGCAGGCCTGCGAAAACCACATCGTTCCGGGTCGCCTTCGTCTTACCGCAAATCAATTCCCGCTTTCTCGATCAAGTCGAACGCGATATCGCGCTGTCCGCCAGCTTCTTTCGCGAGCATCGTCTTGTCTCGTCGTTTTACCGTTGCGACCTGTCCAGCCAGCGCGACGCGATCTCACTCGCACAGCAATTGATCGACTACGACGCGCTCGTGCTCGTGCCGCTCGATTACCCATGGGTCGAGCGGATGATTCAGGACATGATGGATGCCAACGTGCCCGTCGTTACGGTCTTTTCAGATTTGCCGTCGAGTGCGCGCGCCACGTACGTGGGTGTCGATAACCGCATGGCCGGACGAACGGCGGGTCTGCTGATGGGCCGCTTCGTCGGTTCGCGCATCGGCACGGTCGCCGTGCTGTCGGCGTCGTCGCGTCTGCACGATCAGCTCGAGCGCCGGACGGGTTTTTCCCAGGTGCTCGAAGAGGACTTTCGCAACCTGCGCTGGCTCACGGAGCCCGATTTCGCCGAAGACGACGACAGCGCCGGACTCGCCGTGCAAGGACTGACGGCGGGACATCCGGATCTGGTCGGCGTGTATGTGACGTGCGGCGGCATTTCCGGCATCGCGTCGACGCTGCAGGAATCGGGCGACAAGGCGCGCGTCGTACTGATCGGCCACGAGTGCACGGCCGATACGCGGGCGCTGCTGTCGGAGCGGGCGATCGACGTGATCCTCGATCAGGACGTGCGCGGCATTGTCCATTGGGCCGGTCTCGCCGCTCTCAACTTCCTGAACGACGTGCGCGGCGTGCCTTCCATCCCGACGCCCGAAACCCGTATCTATCTTCGTGAGAATGCGCATGCCTGAAGCTCGCGACACGCGGACAGTTCGCTTCGGTCCGCCAGAGCTCATATGCAGCGTCCGGCGCATGGGCGCTGTCTGTCATCAGTTTGAGACCCGACAGAGACAAGGAGAAGACACATGTTACGTCTTACGTCATCAAGGGTATTAGCGGCGCTCGTCGCGTCGCTGGGACTGAGCTTCGGATCGGCGGCGCATGCGCAGGGCAAGCAGTTGACGCTATGTTGGGCCGCATGGGACCCCGCCAATGCGCTCGTCGAATTATCGAAAGACTTCACGGCGAAAACCGGCATTGCAATGAAGTTCGAGTTCGTGCCGTGGACGAGTTATGCGGACCGCTTCCTCAACGAACTGAATTCGCATGGAAAGCTGTGCGATCTCATCATCGGAGATAGTCAGTGGATTGGCGGTGCCGCGGTCAATGGACACTACGTCAAGCTCAATGATTTCTTCGACAAGAACAAAATCTCGATGAACGACTTCGTGCCGGCGACCGTCGTCGGCTACGCAGAGTGGCCGAAGAACACGCCGAATTACTGGGCGCTGCCCGCGATGGCGGACGCCGTGGGCTGGACCTACCGCAAAGACTGGTTTGCGAGGCCCGAACTGCGCGCGGAGTTCAAGCAGAAGTACAAGCGCGAACTCGAGCCGCCCACGACGATGGACGAACTCAAGCAGACAGCCGAGTTCTTTCAAGGACGAAAGATCGACGGCAAAACCGTGTATGGCGTGTATATCTTCACGGAGCGCGGCTCGGAAGGGATCACAATGGGCGTGACCAACATGCTCTATAACTTCGGCTTCGAATACCAGGACCCGAAGAAGCCGTATCACCTGGAGGGCTTCGTGAATTCGCCAGGCGCGATAAAGGGACTCGAATTCTATAAGGCGCTTTACAAGTGCTGCACGGCGCCCGGCATGACGAACGCCTACATGCAGGAAGGGCTCGATGCGTTCAAGTCGGGGCAGGTCGCGATGCAGATGAACTGGTTCGCCTTCTTCCCCGGCCTGTACAAGGATCCGAATGTCGGCGGCGACAAGATCGGCTTCTTCGTCAATCCGAAGGAAACGAAACAGTTCACGCAGCTTGGCGGTCAAGGCATATCCGTCGTGTCGTACTCGGATCACAAGGCCGACGCGCTCGAATACATCAAGTGGTTCGCGCAAGCCGATGTGCAGAAGAAATGGTGGCAACTCGGCGGCTACTCGGCGGCGAAGTCGGTGGTGGACGCGCCGGACTTTCCGAAGAGCGCGCCATTTGCGCCTGCATTCCTGAAGTCGATGTCGATAGTGAAAGACTTCTGGGCCGAGCCTACTTATGCCGAGTTGTTGCTCGACATGCAAAAGCGCGTGCACGACTATGTGGTTGCGGATAAGGGCACGGCGAAAGAAGCGCTCGATCTGCTCGTCAAGGACTGGAACAAAGTATTCAAGGCGGAAGGGAAGAACTAGCGTTACCGCACATGAACGCGCGGACCGGCGAGCCGATCGATCTCGCCGGTCCGCGACAACAAGGAGTCAGGCATGTTGGCAAACAAGCCTTTTCCTCCGGAAGGGTTGCAGACCAAAGCGCAGACGCGCGCGGCCGCGCGCTTGCGCGGACTGTCTGACCGAACCATCGCGTGGCTGTTCATTCTTCCGACTATCGTGCTGCTGCTCGCCATCAACATCTT
The DNA here is from genome assembly GCF_022879815.1 of Caballeronia zhejiangensis. NCBI lineage: Bacteria > Pseudomonadati > Pseudomonadota > Betaproteobacteria > Burkholderiales > Burkholderiaceae > Caballeronia > Caballeronia zhejiangensis. The sequence continues at coordinate 493,942 of NZ_CP084285.1, read as the reverse complement.
TCCGTTGATCTGGGCATTGCGGCTCTCATTCACGAACTTCAAGTCGAATATGCCGAGCGTGCCCGCGCGCAATGTCGGCATCGACAATTACACGGACATACTCACCGACGAAGACATCTGGTACGCGATGCAGGTGACGGCGCGCTTCGTTTTCTGGTCGGTCGGACTCGAAGTGCTGCTCGGCTTCGGGCTCGCACTGCTGATCAACCGGCAGTTTCGCGGCCATAGTTTCTGGACCACGCTGATTCTGCTGCCGATGATGCTTTCGCCCGCTGTCGTCGGCAACTTCTGGACCTTTTTGCTGCAACCGCAAACGGGTCTTTTCAACGACATCGTCGGCTTTTTCACGGGCATTCCGCCGAACTCGTTCCAGATGATCGGCGATGTGCCGCTCGCACCGTGGACGATCGTCATGGTCGATGCATGGATGTGGACGCCCTACGTGATGCTGATCTGCCTGGCGGGATTGCGTTCGATTCCGGACTACATCTATGAAGCGGCCGAAGTCGATCGCGCTTCGCCATGGCGTCAGTTCTGGTCGATCACACTGCCGATGACGCTGCCGTTCCTGATGCTCGCGATCCTTTTTCGCGGGATCGAGAACTTCAAGATGTTCGACATGGTGAATCTGCTGACATCGGGCGGGCCGGGCTCCGTGACGGAAACCGTGTCGATCACGCTCAAGCGCGCAGCCTTCGAGAAGTGGAGGACGGGTTATTCGTCCGCGCTCGCGATCATTCTGTTCGTTGTCGTGTTCGGTGCGGCGAACATCTATGTGAAGGCGCTCAACCGGGTGAAACAGCGATGACAGACCTCGCCCTTCAACAGTCGGTGGTGGCTGCATCGCCGCGCAGCAAGACGTTTGCCGCAGTCGTCGTGATCGCGTATGCGCTCATCGCGACGCTGCCGATCGTCTGGATCATCATGACGAGCTTCAAGACGCAGGAGGATGCGATCGCGTATCCGCCCGTCGTCGTGTTTCATCCGTCGATGGAAGGTTACGTGAATCTTTTCACGATCCGCTCGCGGCAGACGCCGGAGTTCATCGCGAGTTTGCCGCCCGCAGAGACCTGGTACGACCGCGATGTCCGAAAGCGCAACATGGTGATTGCAGGGCCGTCGAAGGTCCTGCCGCGCTTCGTCAATTCGCTCGTGATCGGGTTCGGCTCGACCTTTCTTGCGGTGTTTCTCGGCACGTTGGCCGCCTATGCGTTTTCGCGCTTCAAGGTGCCGCTCGCCGACGATCTGCTGTTCTTCATACTGTCCACGCGAATGATGCCGCCCATCGCGGTGGCGATTCCCATCTATCTCATGTATCGCACGCTCGGCCTCGCCGACAGCTACCTCGGCATGATCGTGCTCTATACGGCCGTGAACGTGTCGCTGGCGGTGTGGCTACTCAAAGGATTCATCGACGAAATCCCTCGCGAATATGAGGAAGCGGCGCTTGTCGACGGATACACGCGGTTGCAGGCCTTCGTGAAGGTCGTGCTGCCGCAGGCGATCACCGGCATTGCTGCGACGGCGATCTTCTGTCTGATCTTTGCGTGGAACGAGTACGCGTTCGCATTGCTGCTGACGAGCGGCGACGCGCAGACGATGCCGCCGTTCATTCCGTTCATCATCGGCGAGGGCGGGCAGGACTGGCCAGCGGTCGCGGCCGCGACGACGCTGTTCGTGCTGCCCATCCTGATCTTCACCGTTGTGCTGCGCAAGCATCTGTTGCGCGGGATCACCTTCGGAGCGGTACGCAAATGAAAGCCCAGCCCGTCATGCCGCGCCGCCGTCTGTTCCGCAGGCGCTACGGCGAGGGCGCATCGACCGTGCTGATCGGCCTCGGCATTGCGATGCTCGTCCAGCCGTTCACGGTCGATCTCTACACCTGGTCGTTCCCTGTGATTCTGGCGGGTGCGCTGGCATTCGTCGTGACGAGTCACTTCCCGGAGTGAGCCATGTCGACGATCGTTCTATCCAACCTTCATAAGCGCTTCGGTGACTTCACCGCCGTACACGATACGAATCTCACCGTGAGCAACGGCCGCTTCGTGGTGCTGCTCGGACCCTCCGGTTGCGGCAAGACGACGACGTTGCGCATGATCGCCGGGCTCGAACTGCCGACTTCGGGCCAGATTCTGATCGACGGCGAAGATGTCACGGGGCTGCGTGCGCGTCAGCGCGATATTGCATTCGTGTTCCAGATGTTCGCGCTGTATCCGCATATGACGGTACGTAACAACATCGCTTTTCCGCTGAAGAACGAGGGTATTGCGCGCCGCGAGATTGCCGCGCGCGTCGATGCGGCCGCGCATATGCTTCGCATCGAAAGCCTGCTCGACCGAAAGACGGGGGGGCTGTCGGGCGGCGATCGGCAACGCGTCGCCCTGGGCCGCGCGATCGTCCGGCACCCGAAGGCTTTCCTGATGGACGAGCCGCTCGGCACGCTCGATGCGGATTTCCGCGAACTGATGTGCCTCGAGTTGCGCAAGCTGCATAACGCGCTCAACGCGACGACGGTCTACGTGACGCACGACCAGCGCGAAGCGATGGCGATGGCCGACGACATCGTCGTGATGAGCGGCGGCGAGGTGCTGCAATCGGCGTCGCCGCATGAGGTCTATCACTTTCCAGCGACCGTGTTTGTCGGCAGCTTCATCGGCAGCCCGCCGATGAATTTCCTGGCGGTGGATGGCGGCGTCGAAGCGGGCGCGGAATCGGTCTCGCTCTCCGGCGTCGCCGTGTCCGTGCCGCGCACGGCTACGTCCGCGGCGAAAGCGCTGCTCGGCGTGCGGCCAGAGCATGTCGTGATCGACGAGCGCGGTGCGTTGCGTGGACGCGTGATCGCGGATGAATATCTCGGCTCGCATCAGATTCTCGTCGTCGAAACGGCACTCGGCGTGATGCGCGTGCGGGTCGGCAAGGACGAAGGACTGGTGGCAGGGTCGCAGGTCGGGATGTCGTTCGCCAAGGAGCGCACGCTCCTCTACGACGCATCGAGCGGCAAGCTGCTGCCCGGCGCCGCGCGGCAGATGGCCGTCAACGGAAGCGGCAACGGAGGCGCTTATGTCTGAAATTCGCTTGCGTGGCGTGACGAAGCGATTCGGCGATATCGTCGCGGTAGATGATGTGTCGCTCGACGTGAAGGAGGGCGAGTTCGTCGTGTTGCTCGGTCCGAGCGGCGCGGGCAAGACTACTACGTTGCGGCTCATCGCAGGTCTCGAGCGGCCCGACGATGGCGAGATATTCATCGACGGCGCCGCCGCGACGGACATGCATCCGGCGGACCGCGACGTCGCCTTCATCTTTCAGCAGTATTCGCTGTATCCGCATCTGACGGTGTTCGGCAACCTGGCGTTTCCGCTGCGCTCCCCGCGGCGGCGCGTGAGCGAGGCGGAAGTCGCCGCGCGCGTGCAGTCGGTCGTGCAGATGTTGCATATCGAGTCGAAGCTCGGCAATCTGGCGACGCGTCTGTCGGGCGGCGAGATGCAGCGCGTGGCCATCGGACGCGCGCTCGTGCGTCAGCCCAAGGTGTTTCTGATGGACGAGCCGCTGTCGTCGCTCGACGCGAAGTTGCGCGAGGAACTGCGGATAGAACTGAAGCGGCTGCATCGCACGATCGGCGCCACGATCATCTACGTGACGCACGATCAGGTCGAAGCGACCACGCTCGCGGACCGCATCGGCATTCTCGAACACGGGCGCATCGTGCAGGTGGGCGCGCCGCGCGACGTATATGGCAACCCGGCTTCGCTAGGCGCCGCGCAACGTCTCGGCTCACCGCCCATCAACTTGCTGCCGCCCGTGTTGTTCGATCCTGCCACGATGCCCGCAGGCACCTCGACGGTCGCGATCCGTCCTGAAGACATCGTGCTGCACGCGCACGATACGCGCGACGTGCTCAATCTTCGCGTGCTCGAATATTCTCCGCTGCGGCATCTGCTGATCATGGAGCGCGACGGCACCGCCATCGTCGCGACAACCATGACCGAGCGCAATTTCACGCCGGGGCAGACAGTCGGCGTGTCGCTACCTCTGCGCAGTCTTCTCTATTTCCGCTCCGACGGCAGGAGGATTCCGGCATGAACGGGAAAACGGTCATGGCGTGCATTGAAGCCGCGCACGCGACGCTCAAGGAACATACGGACGAGATCGCCGCGCTCGATCAGCAGATTGGCGACGGCGATCATATCTTCAACCTGTTGCGGGGCATGGATGCGCTGTTTGCGATGCGCGCCGCTATCGAGGCCGAGGCGTTTGCGCCCGCGCTGGACCAGGCCGCCTCCAAATTGCTGTCGACGGTGGGCGGTTCGTCGGGGCCGCTGTTCTTTTCGTTGCTGCATGGCATGGCGAAGGCGGCGCAGAACGCGGACACCTTGAGTGTGGCGGACGCGGCGCGGATCTTCGCCGCGGGCGTCGATGCCGTTGCCCAGCGAGGCAAGGCCGGCACCGGCAGCAAGACGATGATGGACGTGCTCATCCCTGTCGCGTCGCGCTTCATGGAACTGGCCGAGCGCAGTGCGCCGCGCGAAGCCGTGCTCGATGCGCTGCCGCGGACGGCTGAAGAAGGCATGCTCGCGACGCGCGACATGCTCGCGACCAAGGGGCGCGCGTCGTTTCTCGGCGAGCGCGCGCGCGGGCATATCGATCCCGGCGCACGGTCGAGCCAGTTGATGATCGGTGCGGTATGCGCGCGGCTCGCGCAATACAGAGAGTGAAAGGAGCGCAGGCCATGAAAAAGTTCATCAACCATGTCGACGACTTTCTGACTGAGAGCCTTGCCGGATTCGCCGCCGCGCATGACGATCTCGTCGTGCTCAATCACGAACCTGTGTTCGTGCGGCGCAAGACGTTGAAGCCGGGCAAGGTCGCGCTGGTCTCGGGCGGCGGATCGGGACACGAGCCCTTGCATAGCGGCTTCGTCGGGTACGGAATGCTGGACGCCGCGTGCCCTGGCCAGGTGTTTACTTCGCCGACGCCCGATCAGATGATGGCAGCCGCCAAGGCCGTCGATACGGGCGCGGGCACGCTCTTCATCGTGAAGAACTATTCCGGCGATCTGATGAACTTCGAAATGGCATCCGAAATGTCGGAGTTGCCGAATGCGATGGTGCTGATCAACGACGATGTCGCGGTCGAAAACTCCAGTTATACGACGGGCCGGCGGGGCGTGGCGGGTGCGGTGATCGTCGAGAAGCTGGTGGGCAGTCTCGCCGAGAGCGGCGCCGATCTCGAACAATGCAAGGCGTTCGGCGACCGGATCAACAAGCATACGGCGTCGATGGGCGTCGCGTTTTCGAGTTGCACCGTGCCCGCAGCGGGCACGCTGACGTTCAAGATCGGCGACGATGAAATGGAGGTCGGCGTCGGCATTCATGGCGAGCCAGGGCGGCGGCGAACGCGCTTTGCCGCCGCCGACGCGATCGCGGCAGAACTGCTGACGGCGATCGTCGCCGATCTGAAACCGGGGAACGGCTCGGAGCTGCTGGTCTTGATCAATGGGCTGGGCGGCACGCCGCTCGGCGAACTGTATCTGCTGTTCAATTCCACACGCTCGTGGCTGCAGCAGCGCGGTCTCGCGGTCACGCGCGTGCAGGTCGGATCGCTCACGACGTCGCTGGAAATGGCCGGTGCGTCGATCACCTTGTGCGTGCTGGACGATGAAATGAAGCGGCATTGGGACAGCCCCGTGCATACGCCATCGCTCAGGTGGGGAATGTAGATTCGCTGGAACGTTTGCAATCGTCCGGTCGCTCGGCCGGAATTGCGTCCTCTTTCACGAGCCATCAGTTTTGTTTATCGGCATATCGGCGACGCGGCCCTTGCGCGCTTCGCCGCGCGCCGCGTCCCAGCGGCCTTCCGCGCCTATAAAACCCCATGCGTAAAGGCAAAGTTCTGGTTTACGCGTAGTACCCGGCCTGCCTCCTTCCTCGCTACCCTTCGGCTTCAGTTTCCCTAAAGCAAGCCCGCTCGGCCACGCATTCTGAAGGAGTAGCGCACATGGCACGGATCATCGGAGGCATCGCCGCCTCGCACACGCCGACCATCGGTTTCGCGTTCGACAAGAACAAGCGCGACGATCCCGTCTGGGCGCCGATCTTCGAGAACTTCGCGCCGCTCGCGAACTGGCTCGCGGAAAAGCAGCCCGACGTCATCGTCACGATCTACAACGACCACGTCACGTCGTTCTTTTTCGATCACTATTCGGCCTTCGCGCTGGGCGTCGGTCCCGAATGGCGCGTCGCGGACGAAGGCGGCGGCGCGCGCGATCTGCCGCCGATCAAAGGTCATCCCGCACTCGCCGCGCACATCGGCACTTCGCTGATGACCGATGAATTCGACATGTCGTTCTTCCAGAACAAGGCGCTCGATCACGGCTGCTTCTCGCCGCTTTCGATGCTGTGCCCGCACAAGCCCGAATGGCCGGTCAAGCTCGTGCCGCTGCAGATGGGCGTGCTGCAATTGCCCGTGCCGAGCGCGCGCCGCTTCTACAAGCTCGGGCAGGCGCTGCGCCGCGCGATCGAAAGTTATCCGGAAGACATCAAGGTCGCGATTCTCGCGACGGGCGGTCTTTCGCATCAGGTTCACGGCGAGCGCTCGGGCTTCAACAACACCGAATGGGACGCGCGCTTCCTCGATCTCTTCGAGCGCGATCCCGAGCAGCTCGCGAACATGACCATCGCGGAATATGCGGCGCTCGGCGGCTACGAAGGCGCCGAAGTCATCATGTGGCTGACGATGCGCGGTGCGCTTTCGTCGAACGTCGTGTGCAAGCATCGCAGCTATTACCTTCCGTCGATGGCAGGCATCGCCACCGCGATCTACGAAGGCGAGGACAGCGAGACCAAGCCCGCGATCGTCGAGCGTCATCGTCAGAAGATGGCCGTTCAGCTCACCGATGTCGAGAAGCTCGAAGGCACGTATCCGTTCTCGATCGAAACGGCGGTGCGCGCGTATCGCATCAACGATTATCTGCATCGCATGGTCGAGCCCGCGCATCGCGAGGCATTCAAGGCCGATGAAGAAGCGAGCTTCGAAGCAGCGGGCCTTTCCGAGCAGGAACGCGATCTCATTCGCCGGCGCGATTGGCGCGGCCTGCTTCATTACGGCGTGATCTTCTTCATGCTCGAAAAGCTCGGCGCGGTGACGGGCATATCGAATCTGCATATCTACGCCGCGATGCGCGGCGAAACGCTCGAAGCGTTTCAAAAGACGCGCAACGCACCGGGCGCGTTGTATTCGGTCGCGGGCAAAGGCTCGGAGAAGCTCGACTGGGACAAAGCGGAAAAGGCCAGAAGCTAAACACGAACGCGTTGCATGGGACCGGAGTAAGCGCAGAAGCACCGACTCCGGCCAACAGGGGACAGGAGACAAACATGACTAGCGGTAAAACCATCGACATCAAGGGCTTCATCGACGAACGCCCGATTTCCGCCTACCAGTGGCTGCTGGTGGCGCTGTGCTTTCTCATCGTGACGGCCGACGGCATGGACGTGGCGATCATGGGCTTCGTCGCGCCATCGATCATCGCGGACTGGCATATCTCGCGGCCCGCGTTCGGCCTCGTGATGAGCGCGGCGCCCATCGGTCTCGTGATCGGCGCACTGGCGGCGGGACCGGCATCGGATCGCATCGGGCGCAAGTGGGTTCTGATTACCTCGGTATTCCTCTTCGGCGTCTTCACGATCGCGACCGCGTTCACGAATTCGCCTTCCAGCATGGCGCTTTTGCGCGTACTGACCGGCATCGGTCTCGGCGCGGCGATGCCCAACACGACGACGCTGCTCTCCGAATACGCGCCGCAACGCAAGCGCGCGCTGCTCATCACGATCATGTTCACCGGCTTCAATCTCGGCTCCGCGCTGATCGGCTTCGTCGCGGGCTGGCTGATTCCGGTGCACGGCTGGCGCTCGGTGCTGATCTTCGGCGGCGCGCTGCCGCTCTTGCTGATCCCGCTGCAAATCTGGCTGCTGCCTGAATCCGCGCGTCTGCTCGCGGTGCGCGGCGCGACCTCGCAACGCATCGGCAAGGTGCTCGGCCGCGTGTGCGGCGCGCGTTTCGATGGTAGCGAAACGTTCGTATCGAACGAGCCTCCGCTGCCGACGAAGAAGCCGATCGGCGTGTTGTTCTCGCACGGCTACGGTTTGATGACGGCAGCGCTGTGGGTCACGTATTTCATGGGCCTGCTCGTGATCTACCTGCTGACCGGCTGGCTGCCGACGCTCATGAAGGACGCGGGCCTCACCGTTTCCGCAGCGGCGAACGTCACGGCGATGTTCCAGATCGGCGGCACGATCGGCGCGATCATCGTCGGATGGATCATGGACAAGGCGCGTCCGGCGCCCGTCATCAGCGCGGCGTATCTCGGCGGCGCGGTGTGCGTGCTCGGACTGGCGTGGATCGGCGCGCTGTCGTCGTCGCTCGCGGTGCTCGTGTTCGCAGCGGGCTTTTGCATGAGCGGCGCGCAAACCGGTCTCAACGCCTTCGCGCCGGGACGTTATCCGACCGTCGCGCGTGCAACCGGCGTGAGCTGGATGCTCGGCATGGGCCGCTTCGGCAGCATCTTCGGTTCCGCATTCGGCGGCGCGTTGCTCGGCCTCGGCTGGGAGTTCGGCGCGATCCTCGCGATGCTCGCCGTGCCCGCGACGCTCGCGGCAATATCGATTCTCGTCGCACAACGCACGCGTGCCGACGAAGCACACGCACAAACGACTGCAGCACACTAGTACCTGGAGTAAGGGATGATCATCGACATTCACGGCCACTACACGACCGCGCCAAAAGCGCTCGAAGGGTGGCGCAACCGGCAGATCGCCGGCATCAGTAATCCATCGGAGATGCCGGCTGCTTCGGAGTTGCATATCACCGACGACGAACTGCGCGAATCGATCGAAAGCAATCAATTGCGCCTGATGCGCGAACGCGGCCTCGATCTCACCGTGTTCAGTCCGCGCGCGAGTTTCATGGCGCATCACATCGGCGACTTCGAAGTGTCGAGCACGTGGGCCGCGATCTGCAACGAGCTGTGCTATCGCGTGAGCGAACTGTTTCCCGATAGCTTTATTCCGGCGGCGATGTTGCCGCAGAGCCCGGGCGTCGACGTATCGACGTGCATTCCCGAGCTCGTGAAGTGCGTCGAGCAATACGGCAATGTCGCGATCAACCTGAATCCGGATCCGTCGGGCGGGCACTGGACGAGCCCGCCGCTTTCGGATCGCTCGTGGTATCCGATCTACGAGAAGATGGTCGAGTACGACATCCCTGCGATGATTCATGTGAGCACGAGCTGCAACGCGTGCTTTCACACGACGGGCGCGCATTACCTGAACGCCGACACGACCGCGTTCATGCAGTGCCTCACGTCCGATCTGTTCCGCGATTTTCCGACGCTCAAGTTCGTGATTCCGCATGGCGGCGGCGCGGTGCCGTATCACTGGGGGCGTTTCCGCGGACTCGCGCAGGAGCTGAAAAAGCCTTTGTTGAAGGATCATTTGCTCAACAACGTGTTCTTCGATACCTGCGTCTATCATCAGCCGGGCATCGATCTGCTGACGCGCGTGATTCCCGTCGACAACATTTTGTTTGCAAGCGAAATGATCGGCGCGGTGCGCGGCATCGATCCTGAAACGGGACACTATTTCGACGATACGAAGCGCTACGTCGAAGCCGCGCAGATCGAGCCGGAAGCGCGCTACAAGATTTACGAAGGCAACGCGCGCCGCGTGTATCCGCGCCTCGATGCGGCGCTCAAAGCAAAGGGACGTTGATATGTACGAACTGGGTGTGGTGTATCGCAACATCAATCGCGCGAATGCGGATGCGGCCGCCAGGCTCGGCGCACTCGGCTCGGCGACCGTGCACGAAGCGATGGGCCGTGTCGGCCTGATGAAGACCTACATGCGGCCGATCTATGCGGGCGCGCAAGTGAGCGGCACGGCCGTGACCGTGTTGCTGCAACCGGGCGACAACTGGATGATGCACGTCGCGGCCGAGCAGATTCAGCCTGGCGATATCGTCGTGGCCGCATGCACGACGGACAATACCGACGGCTTCTTCGGCGATCTGCTCGCGACGAGCTTCAAGGCGCGCGGCGCGCGTGCGCTCATCATCGACGGCGGCGTGCGCGATGTGCGCGTGCTGACGGAGATGAACTTCCCCGTATGGAGCCGCGCGATTTCCTCGAAGGGTACGGTGAAGGCGACGCTCGGCTCGGTGAACATTCCGGTCGTGTGCGCGGGCGCATGGGTCACGCCGGGCGATGTGATCGTCGCGGATGACGATGGCGTCGTGGTCGTGCCGTCCGCATCGGCGCAACAGGTGCTCGATAAAGCCACTGCGCGCGAGGCGCTCGAGGAAGAAAAACGCGCGAAGCTCGCAAGCGGCGTGCTCGGTCTCGACATGTACAAGATGCGCGGACCGCTGGAAAAAGCGGGCCTGCGCTATATCGACTGACGCGCATGAGCATCACCGGTATCTCTTCGATGGCCACGCGCCAAGTGCTGAACGATCTCGCTTGCGCGTATGAAGCGCAGTCGGGCCAGCGCGTTGCGATCGTATCGGTGGGCGGCGTCGCGGCGGTCAGGCGTATCGAAGCGGGCGAAGCGTTCGATATTGTCGTGCTCGCTTCGGATGCGATCGATCGGCTCGCGGCATCAGGACACGTCGACGCAGCGAGTCGCGTGCGGATCGCGCGTTCGGGCGTTGCGATCGCGGTGAAAGCGGGCGCGCGGCGTCCTGCCATCGACGATGAAGCCGCCGTGCGCGAAGCCGTGCTCGCGGCGCGCACCATCGGTTATTCGACGGGGCCGAGCGGTGTCTATCTGACGCGTCTGTTCGAGCGTTGGGGCCTCGCTCAACGCATCGCATCGCGCATCGTGCAGGCGCCGCCGGGTGTCGCTGTCGGCGCGCTCATCGCGCGTGGCGAAGTCGAACTCGGCTTCCAGCAGTTGAGCGAGATGATCGGCGTCGAAGGCATCGACGTGCTCGGTATGTTGCCGCCGGCGATTCAAACGCAGACGGTATTCGAAGGCGCGATCGGTGCGAACGCAAGCGCATCGAAAGATGCTCGCGCGTTCCTGGCGTTTCTCGGTTCGAGCGATACCGACGCGACCAAAATCGAACACGGCATGGAGCCGGTCAACTAAAAAAAGCGCGCAACCATTGCGCGCTTTTTTCATTTCACGACGTCATTCAGCGACGGCGTAACGTTCGAGCCAATGCGCATAAGGCGCGGGCAATGCCCACGACGGCTTCTCGACCTTCAACTGCTTGGCTGCCTGATACGGCCAATGCGGATTCGACAGATGCGCGCGGCCGATCATCACGAGATCGAGTTGACCGGATTCGACCGCGTGTTCCGCGTTCGGCGGCGAATCGAAGCCCCACGCCGACGCAACCGGTATCTCCGCTTCTCGGCGCACGCGTTCCGCGATCGGGCCGAGGAACGCCGGTCCCCATGGAATGCGCGCATCGGGCGTCGAGAAGCCGACGCTCACGCTCATCAGATCGAGTCCTTTGCGACGCAGCGTCTTCGTCAGTTCGATGGATTCGTTCAGCGTGGCTTCATCGCGGCCGTCGTATTCGATGACGCCGAAACGCGCCGTCAGCGGCAGGTTCTCGGGCCACACTTCGCGCACCGCGTCGAAGGTCTCGACGATGAAGCGGCTGCGTCCCGCGAGATCGCCGCCGTATTGATCGTCGCGCTGGTTGGCATCGACGGAGAAGAAGCTTTGGGCGAGATAGCCGTGCGCGAAGTGCAGTTCCAGCCATTCGAAACCCGCTTCGCGTGCGCGACGCGCGGCCGCCGCGAAGTCGGCCTTCACGCGCGCGATGTCGTCGAGCGTCATCGCCTTGGGCACTTTCGGCAGCCCGCCGCCGAATGCGACCGCCGATGGCGCGAGCGTGTCCCAGCCGCGTGCATCGTCGGACGGGATGTGATCGTCGCCTTCCCACGGACGATTCGCGCTCGCCTTGCGGCCCGCATGCGCGATCTGGATGCCGGGCACCGCGCCCGCCGCCTTGATCGCCGCCGCGATGTTCTTCATGCCTTCAATGTGCGCGTCGTCCCAAAGACCCGTGCATCCCGGCGTGATGCGGCCTTCCGGCGATACACCCGTCGCCTCGACGATCACGAGGCCCGCGCCGCCGCGCGCAAGGCTCGCGTAATGGCTCAGGTGCCAGTCGTTGACGAAGCCGTCGATGGCGCTGTACTGGCACATTGGCGGAATGGCGATGCGGTTGCGCAGCGTAACGTCCTTCAATTTGAAAGGAGTGAAGAGTGCTGACATCTGTGGTTCTCTGTATCAATGAAGGCGTTCAGATTAACCGTTCAGTGTCATAATGAAAACTATCCGCAGATTATCGGTTCGATAAAATTTCGTGATGCTCAATCCGCAATGGCTGCGCACCTTTCTCGCGCTCGTCGACCTCGGCAACTTCACGCGCGCCGCCGAGCGGCTCGATCTGACGCAGGCCGCCGTGAGCCAGCATCTTCGTCATCTGGAAGACGAACTGGGCCTGCTCGTGGTTCGCCGTCCGCGCGGCATCGAACTCACGCCGGCGGGCAGGGCGTTGATCGACTATTGCAACGAGATGGAACTGGCGGGCAAGCGTCTCGCGTCCCGGCTGTCGGATAGCGAAGACGAAGCTGGCGAAATCGGCCTCATCACGCCGGGCAGCATCGGGCTCGTGCTGTTTCCGCTGCTGCTCGATTTGCAGCAGCAGCGTCCGGAATGGAAGATGCGTCATCGCTTCGCGCCCGATTCGGAAGTGCTCGAAGCCGTGCTGGAGAGCCGCTACGACCTCGGCATCGTCGCGTTGAAGCCCGACGATCCGCGTCTCGCGGCGAGCAGGTTCATCGAGGAGCCGCTCGAACTCGTCGTGCCCGCGAACGAAGACGTACACGAATGGAGCGATCTCGAACGGCTCGGCTTCATCGACTATCCGGAAGCGCACATGACAGCGAGCCGTCTGCTGAGCCGCCGCTTCCCGGGCAATCCAGGCGTCGCGAGCTTGCGCCGGCAAGGCTTCAGCAATCAGATCAGCCTCATACTGGAGTTCGTCGCGCGCGGACTCGGCTTCACGGTGATACCGCGTTATGCGCGCATCGCGTTCGGCCAGCCGGAAGCGATCGGCGTGGTCGAATGCGGCGCGCCGGTGATCGATACGCTGTGGCTCATCCGCCGCGCGGAATGGCCGCTGCCCGCGCGTTGCGCGCGGACCGTGGAGTATTTGCGGGAACGTGTGGGCGTTCCCACAATCAAGGCCGATTCGAAGAAGAAGCGTCGGCGCTAGTCAATGTCCCCAGCGCAGCACGAGCGGATCGAGCTTGCGCGCGACTTTCAGCAAGCCTTCGCGCACGGCAGGATGCATCGGCGCGAGCGGGTGACGCACTGCATCCGAGCGAATCACGCCGCCTTCCTTCATCAGCGTCTTGCACGCCGCGAGACCGCACTGACGGTTCTCGTAGTTGATGAGCGGAAGCCATTGCTGATACAGCTCGGCGGCTTTGTCGGAATCGCCCGCGAAGTAGGCATCGACGATCTTGCGGATGCCGTCGGGGTAGCCGCCGCCCGTCATCGCGCCGGTCGCGCCCGCGTCGAAGTCGGGCATCAGCGTGATCGCCTCTTCGCCGTCCCACGGACCGACGATCGCATCGCCGCCGAGTTCGATCAGCTCGCGCAGCTTCGATGCAGCCTGCGCCGTTTCGATCTTGAAGTACGACACATGCTCGACGTCGCGCGCGAGCTTCGCGAGAAACGACGCGGAGAGCGGCGTGCCAGCGACAGGCGCGTCCTGAATCATGATCGGAATGTCGATCGCGTTCGATACTTCGCGATAGAACTCGTGGATGCCGCGCTCGCCCACGCGAATCGTCGCGCCGTGATAAGGCGGCATGATCATGACCATTGCGGCGCCCGCGTCCTGCGCGGCGTGGCTGCGCTCCGCACAGATGCGCGAGCTGAAATGCGTCGTCGTGACGATCACCGGCACGCGGCCCGCCACATGTTCGAGCACGGTGCGCTGAACGGTGTCGCGTTCCGCATCGGATAGCGCGAACTGCTCGGAAAAGTTCGCGAGTATGCATACGCCGTGCGAGCCGGCATCGATCATGAAATCGATCGCGCGCTTCTGGCCCTCGAGATCGAGGCGGCCCTGATCGTCGAAGATGGTCGGAGCGACGGGAAAGACGCCGCGATAAACAGGTGCAGCCATTGAAGTAAGTCTCCTTTGGTTGGTCTAGATCCGGTACAGCGCGCACGCGTTGTCGAAGAATAGCGCGAGACGTTCTTCGCGCGAGCGCGCTGCGACGATCGTCTTGAAGCCGGTAAAAAGATCATCGAGCGTGACGACGAGGCTATCGACCGGAAAGTTACTCGCGAAGAGGCATCGCGCGACGCCGAAGCTTTCGATCGCATTGCGCACGATGCGTCCGTTGCGCTCGACACGCCAGCTTACGCCAGGTTCGCCGATCCCCGATATCTTGAGCCATACGTTCGGCGATCGCGCGAGCGCATCGAGCGCGGCGCGCCAAGCCGTTAGCGCTTCCTCGCTACGATCGGCGGGCAGGCCGGCATGGTTCACGATGATTTTCATCTGCGGAAAGTCGCGCGCGAGTTCTGCGGCTTCCTCGAAGTGCCACCACGGCGCCTGCAGTTCGAACATCAGGCCACTTTGCGCGAGCAACGCATAACCGCGCCGCCAGCGTTCGCAACGCATCGAGCCGGGCGCGGCGAAATCCGCGCGATGTTCCGCGCGGGGCACGGTCTTCGGTTTATGACGCACGCTGCGCACGAGCGGCATCTCGCGATAGGCGTCGATGACATCGGCGACATCGTCGCGATCGAGCCAGATCTGCGCGGCCATCGCGTTCGGCAAGCCGGTGCGTTCGTGCAGCGCCGTCGCCCAGCGCGCTTCGCCGAGCACGTCGCGCGGATCCCATTCGCCTTCCATCATCACCGTCTTCACGATGCGATGATTGCCCGCCTGCGCGAAGTAGTCGTCGGGCAGAAAGTTCTTGCAGATCGACGCGTAATCGCCGTAACGAAACGCGATGCGCGGCAGATCGCGCAGCCACGGATGATAGTTGCGCGACACGTCCCAGAAGTGATGATGCGCGTCGACGATGGGCAGATCGGCGTCGTCGCCGCTTTGCAGAAAGCGTTCGCGCAATGCTTCGATGCGTTCTTGCATCATGGCGTCAGCTCACGCGGTCTTGCGCCATGCGCACGGCGATGTCGAAGGCCTTTTGCGTGGCGCCGGCATCGGCGCGGCCCTGGCCGTGGATATCGAACGCGGTGCCGTGCGCGGGCGTCGTGATCGGAACGGGCAGGCCGCCGTGCACCGTGACACCGCGCCAGAAGCCCATGAGTTTCATCGCGATCTGGCCTTGATCGTGATACATCGTGACCACGCCATCGAAGACCTTCTGATCGCGCGCGCGCACGAAGATGGTGTCGGCGGGGAAGGGGCCTTGGGCGTCATAGCCTCGCGCACGCGCTTCTTCGACGGCCGGCGCGATCACGTCGATTTCCTCGCGGCCGAACGCGCCGTTGTCGCCGTTATGCGGATTGAAGCCGCACACCGCGATGCGCGGCTTGTCCACGCCCGCGCGCTTCAGACCATCGTGAATCAGTTGCACCGCGCCGACGATGCGCTCGGGCGTGAGCTTCGCGCTCACGTCCTTCAGCGCGATATGCGAGGTCACGCGCGAGGTCCACAATTCGTCGAGCACGTTGAACTCGCAGAACGCGCCGCTATAGTCGAGCTGACGCGCGAACCATTCCATCTCGTCGTTCGTTTCCATGCCGGCCATGTGCAGCGAAGTCTTGTTGACGGGCGCGAACAGCATCGCTTGCGTGCGGTTTGCGCGCGTCATCGCAAGCGCTTGTTTGAAGGCTTCGAGGCTATAACGGCCGCCGCGTTCCGTCGATACGGCGCGCTCGTAAGGCGCATCGTCGGGCAGGCGGAAATCGATGAGCGAGGGCACGCCGGTATCGCGCGCGGCGGCCGCTTCGTTGTCGATGACTCCATACTCGAAGCGTTGCTGCGCGATCTCCATGCCTTGATCGAGTTCACGCTTGTCGCCGATGATGAGCAGATCGGCGCGCGCGCGATTCTCGGGCTTCGCGATGAGACGCGCGATCAGTTCGGGACCGATGCCGGCGGGATCGCCGAGAAGCACTGCGATGCGAGGTTTCATGTCTGTATGGTCCGTTGTCGGTTATTAACGCGTGCGGCGCAGATCGATTGCGATCGAACCGAAGATATACACCAGCGCGCACGCGCCGTAAAAGTGCAGCACCGCATCGAAAGAGCCGGTGCGCTGAAGAATGAAGCCGGTGATGAGCGGAATCGAAATGCCGCCGACGCTGCCCGCGCAGTTCATGCATGCACCGAGCAGGCCCACGCGTCCCGGGCTTGCGAGCAGCGAAGGCAGGCTCCAGTAGAGACTGCCCCACATCAGCAGGAACGATGCGCCGCACAGCACGGCGACCGCGACGACGGGCGAAGTGATCGTCGGGAGCGCGGCGAATACGGCGAGCGTTGCGATGCCCGAGACCGCGATCATCGTCTTCACGACTTTACCGCGCGACAGATTCATCCCGCACAAGGCATCGCACAGGAAGCCACCGGAAAGCGAACCGAGCGCGCCCGCGAGGAAGATGAAGAAGGTCGCCGCGCCGATCTGCGAAAGGCTCAGACCGCGCGCCTGCGTCAGATAGCTCGGGCCCCACGTGAGCAAGCCGAAGAAGATCATCGCCCAGCTCATGCGGCCGACGCACATCGCGATGGTCGAGCGCAGCGGCAGCGGCGCATCGTCCTGGCTTGCGTGCATCGCCTTCGATGCGGGCGGCGCGCCGTCGTGGATATGCGCCAGTTCCGCGCCATTGACGCCGGGATGTTTCGCGGGATCGTCGCGCAGATAGCGCCATGCGAGCCATCCGCATGCGATGGTCGCAAGCCCCGCGACGACGAACGCGGTGCGCCACGAGCCGAACATGAGGATCAGGTTCGAGATCGCGAGACCGCCAATCGCGGCGCCGAGCGGCGATCCGGCATCCATCAGCACCGCGCCGCGCGCGCGTTCCTTGCGCGACAGCCACAGCGCGTTGAGCTTGCTGCCGGCGGGAAAGAGCGGTGCTTCCGCGCCGCCGAGACCCACGCGCAATAGCAACATCGACATGCCGCCGGTGGCTGCGCCCATCAGCGTCTGGAAGAGACCCCACAAGACAGTTGCACCTGCAACTACTTTGCGCGGGCCGAGTTTGTCGATGAGCCAGCCGCCCGGAATCTGCAACAGCGCGTATGACCAGAAGAAGCTCGACAGCACGAGCCCTTGCATCGCGGGCGAGAGCGCGAACTCCTTGGCGATGGTGGGCATCGCGATGGAAAGCGAGATGCGGTCGACGAGATTGATCAGCGTGATGAGGAACACCACGCCGAAGATGCGCCAGCGCACGCTCGTCACGTGTGTGGACGAGGCGGCGTCGTGCGCCGTGTGTGCTTCGATTCTGCTTTCCATGTTCGTCTCCTGTCGCCTCGGGCTGCATGGTCCCGTGGTCGCATCGTCATTCGATGATGTTGAAGTCGCTCAGATGCTTGTCGGACAGCGTGATGCCGAGGCCCGGCGTTTCATCGGAGAGTTGCAGATAGCCGTTCTCCGGCTGCGGTTCGCCGTCGAAGATGTAATAGAAAAGCTCGTTGCCGACTTCGACATCGAACACCGGGAAGAACTCGGACATCGGGCTCGCGGTGCTCGACATCGTCAGGTGATAGTTGTGCATCTGGCCCGCGTGCGGAATGACCGGCACGGACCACGCTTCGGCCATGGCGTTGATCTTGCGCGCCGCCGTGATGCCGCCGACGCGATTCGTGTCGTATTGAATGACATCGACGGCCCGGCGTTCGAGCAGATCCTTGAAGCCATAACTCGTGAACTCGTGCTCGCCGCCGGAGATCGGCACGATGTTCATCTTCTTGAGTTCCTGATAGCCTTCGACGTCGTCGCCGATCACCGGTTCTTCGAGCCAGCGCGGATTGAATTCGGCAAGGCGCGGCAACATGCGGCGCGCGTATTCCAGCGTCCAGCCCATATAGCATTCGAGCATGATGTCGACGTCATCGCCCGCAAGCTCGCGCAACAGTCGCACTTGTTCGAGATTCTTCGCCATGCCTTTCGGACCGTCTTTCGGGCCGTAGCCGAAGCGCATTTTCATCGCGGTGAAACCTTGATCGAGATAACCTTGCGCTTCGGCGAGAAACGCGTCGCGATCGTCGTTGTTATAGAGCTTCGATGCATAACACCAGATCTTCTCTTTCGTTCGGCCGCCGAGCAGCTTGAAGACGGGCTTCCTCACGGCCTTGCCCATGATGTCCCACAGCGCGATATCCATCGCCGAGATCGCCGCCATGCCGATGCCCTTGCGGCCCCAGGCGAGCGTGCGCCGATACATCTTCTGCCAGATGTATTCGTGATCGAACGGATCTTCGCCGATGGCGATAGGCGCGAGATATTCATCGACGATCTGCTTCGCGACGCGCGGCGCGAGCGCGCAATTGCCGATGCCGACGGTGCCGTCGTCGCATTCGACCTCGACGACGAGCCAGCCGTGAAAGCGGAACGAGCCCATTGCATCGCCGCGCTCGTAGAGGATATCGACGGCGTTCGTACAGAAATGCGATTGCGGCGGAACGACCTTGCCTTTCCATTCGAAAACGCGCGCGCGGACATGCTTGATCTTCATCTTCGGTGTCTCCGTGTGGTTCGATTGATGCCGCGCGCACTGCATGATGCGAGGGTTTGCGCGGCTGTTTCGGGTAGCGCTAGTGTGCGAAACTCCGCGATAACTGACCATTGAATAATTTGAATCAGGCTATTTCCTGGAGTTATCACTCGCATGATCGCGCCCGCTTCGACCATCCGCAAACGTCTGCGCTTACGTCATCTGCAATTGATGATGGCGCTTTCGGAAACCGAATCGCTCAGAAGCGCCGCCGACGAACTCGCGATGACGCAGCCTGCCGCGACGAAGGCGTTGAAGGAACTGGAAGACACGATCGGCGCGTCGCTGTTCGTGCGTCATGCGCGAGGCATGGAGCCGACGATCTACGGCGAAGCGGTGATGCGCTATGCGCGCGTCGTGTTCGAGGACCTCGATGAATTGCGCGATGAGCTCGCGGCGATCGAGGCGGGCGATATCGGCAAGGTGCGGATCGGCGCGGTGATGGCGCCTGCGCCTGACTTGCTGACGAAGGTGATCGTGGAGTTGAAGGAAGCGCATCCGCGCTTGCAGATCAGCGTGCAGATCGATACGAGCGATGTGCTCGTGCAGGCCTTGCAGCAGGATCAGTTGGATATTGTCGTCGGGCGCATTCCTTATGGCTTCTCAGCGCTGGATCTGACGTTCGAGACCTTGTCGGAAGAGGCGCTCGCGATCGTTGCGCGGCCGGATCATCCTTCTGTTGGTATTGCGGGCAAGCCGAAGCTCGCCGATCTCGCGAAGTATCCGTGGATCGTGCAGCCGCATCCGAGTCCGATGCGGCAGATCATCGACCAGACGTTTCGTGAGTCGCGTGTGGCGCCGCCGGTGAGTACCGTGGAGACTTCTTCGATTCTGACCACGTTGTCGCTGTTGCGGGATTCGGACATGCTGGCTGTGTTGCCTAGCTCGGTCGCGGATTATTATGCTGCGCTCGATACCATCGCTTCTTTGCCCACCCCGTTGCGGGGGCGTCTCGCGCCTTATGGGTTGATTCTCAGGAAGAACAGGCGGATTAGTCCTGCCACGCAGTTGGTGATTGAGGCTATTCGGAAGGCTTGAGGGTTTGGTTTTATTTTTGCTCTCGCCGGATCTCGTTTTCTTAGTGGTCTATTGGCGTTGCCCCTGTGCGGGAGCCGGCCGGCGAGCCCTATGGGACAGTGCGTCGGGGTTGGCGGCATTTACTGCGTCCTTGCTAAGCTCACATCCAATTGCCGGCACACAATGCTGCACATGACGAGAAGACAAACATCGAGAAGTGAGCGGGCGGCGCGTACTCGTGCGCCGGCAGACGCGCCACAGCGGACCGCGACATTGCCTAATTCCTTGGAAGACCCGAACTTGTCGGACAACACACGTTGGGGCACTCGGGAAGGAATGAGACTTCGACCCGCTTGCCGTTGGTCAGGCGAGAATGTTCATAGATATGAGTATCCGTTTCGACTTCTCCTCTAACGAAGCCAAGTTGTGTGAGCAACCGCTTTCCCGCAACTAAACGCGCCTCGGCGAGCCTTTGCGGATCGCGCTCAGTCGTTTCTGCATGTCCGCTAATTTGCGTTATCTCCTTCGTGACGTGTTGGGCATACGCCAACTGCTGTTTTGCTACCCACCCTGCGAGCCGAAGCACTTCCGCGGTCGGGACCTCCGCGCTGTCCTGATTGAAGTAGATGTCGAAGTTCTCGCTTGGAACGCAGGCGAGCACACCTGTCGACGCGGCGAGAAGCAGACTCGATACTGCTTTACATACTGTAGATGACATAACCGGCAATGCTGTCTGCATTCTCGATGGCTTGTTCTGGGTTGGTCTTGCCGAGCGGAAGGCACTCTCTCATGAAGTATCTCCAATCTTTGGTCGCCATAGTGTCGTTGAAGTGACTAGCCTCATGGATCAGTGTGGAAACCATCGAGTCCTTTGCATATGACACCGATCGCAT
This sequence comes from Caballeronia zhejiangensis, assembly GCF_022879815.1. Lineage (NCBI taxonomy): Bacteria > Pseudomonadati > Pseudomonadota > Betaproteobacteria > Burkholderiales > Burkholderiaceae > Caballeronia > Caballeronia zhejiangensis. Next base: position 473,253 of record NZ_CP084285.1, on the reverse strand, counting down.
TTCGCAGAAGGCCTCGCGTATCGCGATGGTGTGCGTCTCCGTATCTGGGGCACATACTTCCGCCACTGCGCCAAGGGCGTTACTCAAGTTTGGTGAGCACGAAATATGTGTAGCGTGATCGGGGTCCCATCGCACAAAGTTTTCGGCCTTCAAAGTCTTAAGAACGCGCGAGATGGCAGAAAGGCCCCTGATCAGAGTTTGTCGAGTCGTTTCGTCACATCTCCCGAACCATATGTCGACACGCGCTTCGTCCGCCTGATTCCATCGGCGAAGGTCGTTCAGACGGGCATCAGTCATCTGAACCGCTTCGTCTCTGCAAGAGAAGACCAATTCCCTAAATTGCGCATTGGTCATGTTCGGGCAGATGCGCTGCGTATTGACATACACATCCACGGACGAGCCTTTGACCGCGTTAGTCATCGAGGAATGAACTTCAAATATCTCTTTTGCCATTATTCTGCTTCTTCAATCTCGACCACGACTTTTTCGGTTAAGCTGGTTTTGATGCGTTGCGTCCGTCCTGCTTGGTCTGTCACACCTTCCACGGTCACGCCGTTGCTGCTGACCAGGCGATAGAACACGTTAGCGAGGGGGCGACCGTTCGTTCTGTCGCGAAAGACGTATTGTTCGTCGAAAACGGAAGCGATGGTTGGCATGCTCGCGCCGTGCGTGTTGCCACTACCCGCGCCGCTCTTGAGGAAAATGCCCGGTCTCTTCCCGATTACGACTCGATTCTGTTTGCATGGACAGAGCACGATATCGTTATCAACCACCGCATGACGGCCCTTCTCCTTTATGCCCTGTCCGGTCCCATGTATTTTGTAAGTGCCTTCGCAGTTCCCGCATGTCGCTTGGTCGTCGCTGAGAGCAACCTTTCTCTTGCCGTCGCGAATTGTTGATGTACCAGCGATGACATAGCCACCTGTTGTCGTTGGATCGCCCTCTCGTATTGCGGCTTTACGCATGGCGGATCCAGCAATGGAAAGCTCACTGCTCGTGCCCCGGCCATCGAGTACGTCGCGTTCTTGCATGTTCGTCAATCTGTTTTGTCGGAGATAACGAACGTAGCGGATTTAGGTATCCGACGGAATAGATTGGCGTAACTTTATGTTGACGAGCTACGATACTTTCGAAAACGATGGACAAGCCGTGTCAGAAGAGATGATCTACCCGGGCGTATGCTTGAATGCAACGTGACTGCGCAATGGTGAATTTGCAGTCGATAGGTGAGCGCCGTCCGAGATTGCAACATCGGAATAGCATCCTTCGACGGACGTGGTGGCGATGCTTGACGTCACCCCGGCCGCTGTGTTTAGCGACGACCGGGGACGAAACCGGGATCCAGCGAAAGAAATCCGAACAGCCGAATGACCGCAAAAACCCGCTACTCCGCAAACCCCAACTCCCTCCCAGAAGCCGCCGCACCAGCGCTATCCAACGCAATATCCGGCCGCATAAAAAACGTCATCACGATGCCAACCGCGAGCAACCCCAACGATCCAGCGAACGGCAAAGTCCAACTCCCGGTCCGATCGACGACAAACCCGAACACGATCGGCGAGAAAATCCCCGCGATAGCGGACCCCGCATTCACCAGCCCGCTGGCAATCCCGACATGTTTCGGCGTGATGTCCATCGGCACGGCCCAGATCGGTCCAATCGTCATCTCGAGAAAGAAGAACGACAGGCTCATCGAAGCAGCCATGACCGGCAGCGACTTCACGAACATCACCGGCGCGAGAAACACGAGCGCCCCGAGAAACGCGACGATGATCATGTTGCGCCGCGCCGAAACCACGCTGCCCGTGCGCTTCAGAATGCGATCGGAGATCACGCCGCCCGCCGTATTCCCGACGACGCCCGACAAGAACACGCCCGCCGAAAACAACGCCGAACTCTTCAGATCGAGCCCGCGTCCATGCATGAAGAACGTCGGCAGCCACGTGAAGAAGAGCCAGCCGGTCCAGCCATAGCAGAAGTAGACGAGCATCGTCGGCGAGATGCGCTTGAGCAGGCGTCCCCACGGCGTCGGTTCGCGCGTCTTGTCGACGGCGACCTTGTTCTCCGGCGGCAACTCCGCTTCTTCCTCGGCCGTCATATGCCGATGCTTGCGCGGATTGTCCGCGAAGTACCACGCATAAACGATCACCCACACGGCCGTCAGCGCGCCGACGAGCACGAAGGACGCACGCCACGAAGCGAACGCGACCAGCAACGCGATCAACGGCGGCGTAAGCGCGTTGCCAAGACGCGAGAACGAATGCGTGACCCCTTCACGAAGCCGCGCTTGCTCGCCGGATACCAGTTGACGAGCGCGCGCGCCTGCGCCGGCAGCGCCGCGCCTTCGCCGACGCCGAGCAACATGCGCGCGCAGAACAGCGACACGACGCCGCCCGCGAAACCCGTCGCGATCGTCGCGACGATCCAGATCGACGCGCACAGCACGAGCGTCGTCTTCGCGCCGAATCGATCGCTGAACCATCCGCCGATCACCTGGCAGATCGCATACGTATAGGCGAACGCGCCGAACACGAGGCCGACGTCGGTATTGGTGAGATGAAGATCGTCGCGTATGAGGCCCGCCGCAGCGGACAGGTTCACGCGATCGAGATACATGATGAACGACATCGCGCACATCAGCGCGAGCACGGAGCGGGTGACTCTGGGTCGATGCAGCATCTTCTATGTCTCCTCCGAGGCTTGTTGCGCGCTGGCTGATTCGTTGCGCGCGCTCTTTTATCGAGGACGGACCGCATGTCGATCCGACGCTCCGCAGTCTCGCGAAAACAGCGATAGCCGTCTATTGAATTCGCCTCATGAGGTGATTACCGGCGGTTATGGCTCGGCAAAAGACAAACGGCTCGCGTCCCGAAGGATCGCGAGCCGTGCATCATCGAGACGCGAAAAGGCGTCAGACCGTCGCGCGCATGCCTTCATCGTGAAGACGGAAGGTCTCCACCGCCGTGCGCAATGCGCCCGCCTGATCTTCCAGCGATTGCGCAGCCGCCGCCGCTTCCTCGACGAGCGCCGCGTTCTGTTGCGTCACTTCATCCATCTGCGTGACGGCGCGCGCCACTTGCTCGATGCCGCTGCTTTGCTCTTCCGACGCCGCCGCGATCTCGCCCATGATGTCGGTCACACGCTGCACCGCCGTGCTGATCTCCGTCATCGTGCGGCCGGCTTCATCGACGAGCGCGGCGCCCGATTGCACGCGCTCGACGGAGTTGTCGATCAGCTCCTTGATCTCTTTCGCCGCCGCCGACGAACGCTGTGCGAGCGAGCGCACTTCCCCAGCGACGACCGCGAAGCCGCGGCCTTCTTCACCGGCGCGCGCCGCTTCGACGGCTGCGTTCAACGCGAGAATGTTCGTCTGGAACGCAATGCCTTCGATGATCGTGATGATGTCCGCGATCTTCGACGAGCTATGGTTGATCTCGCCCATCGTCGTCACGACCTGCGACACGACATGGCTGCCCTTGCCCGCGATCTCCGACGCATTCGCAGCAAGCACGCTCGCCTGGCGCGCGTTGTCGGCGTTCTGCTTGACCGTGCCGGTCAGCTGATCCATGCTCGACGCGGTTTCCTGAAGCGCCGACGCCTGTTCTTCGGTGCGCGACGAAAGATCCACATTGCCCGCCGCGATCTGCTTGGTTGCGGACGCAATCGACTCACTGCCGCCGCGCACAGTGCGCACCGTATCGATGAGGCTCGATTGCATCGTCGCGAGACCGCGCAACAACTGGCCCATTTCGTCGTTCGACGTCACTTTCACGTTGCTGCGCAAATCGCCGCTCGCGATCGCATCGAACTGCGCAAGCGCCACATCGAGCGGACGCGAAATGCGACGGCGCAGCGACACCCACGAATAGAACGAAGCGGCGATGCCCACGAGGATCGCGATGATCGACGCCATGCGGAACATGCCGAAGACTTGCTGGCCGTTGTCATAGGCGGCTTTCGCCTGATCGAATTGCAGCTTGCGCAGCGAGATGCCCGTCTTCGCCAGCTCGTTGAACGAGACCTGCATCGCGTTCGCATCGGCGACGATCTTCGCCTGATCCTGCGCGCGTATATCGGCATAGCCTTCGTCGAGCAGCTTCTGCACTGCGAGACGCTGCGCGCCGAACTTCTCGGCGAGCACTTTCTCTTCCGGGCCCTGCGGCAATCCGGAGTACTTCGTCCAGGCTTCGTCGGAAGACTTGCGCATCAACGCGCCGCGTCCGATCGCTTCTTCCGCCGCGGGCGTGCCCACGTTCAGCGCCGCCCGATCGAAGGAGAGACGCTCGCGCGCCACGAACATTTCCGCATTGCCGACCGATACCGCGCTCGGCATTTCATTCGTGAAGAGGTCGTGCGTGACTGTGTTGGACTGAGTCATGCCGATCAGTCCGACCATGCCGACCGCGATCAGAAGTGCGCTCAGAAGCATCATGGCCAAGGCCAGTCGGCCTTTGATTGTGGAAAACATAGCTCTCTCAAGGTGGCTGCATCGCAAGGGCGCGTGCGCGAGCGGTGACGGCGATGCTTCGTCTGCCGCGCCGCCGATGAGTGCATCGGCTGATCTGTATAACGACCGCAGCGCAAAGTCCTTTAGAAAACGTTTAAATGATGTTTTAGCACGGTCATGCGAAGAAGCCTTGTTTCAAGGGTTTGCCGGAGCGAACCGGGAATCGACGGCGCATTGCAAGCGATTGTTCACATCGGCCCGGATCGACGACTAAACTTCATGCGAACTCACGAAGAGGCCACAGCGCATGTCCGCCGATGCACCGCATCTTCGTATCGCCAGCGAGATCAAGTTCTGGCCGCTCGCGCACGCGACGATCGCGCTGCTGCCTTTCGTCGCGCTTGCGCTCGCCACCGGCAACGCGCTATGGATGAAGGCGTCGCTGCTCGCGATCGCCACGACCATCGCGCAAGACCAGCTCGCGTTGAGACCGCCTGGCGTCGTCGCGCACGGACTCGCGGTCATCGCCGGGACGTATCTGCTGCTGCTTGCCGAACTCGTGCCGGCGTTCTTCGTCGTTGCGTGCATGACGCTCGCGGCGTGCGTGATTCTGCTGGCATCGCGCGGGTCGAAACTTCGCACGGTCGGCAACTGGACTTTCATTCCTGTGCTCATTCTCGCGAACGAACTGCACGGCGGACGCACCGTCGATGCGTTGTTGCACGCCGCGCCCGCCTGGTTGCCTTATCTCCTTGCCGCGCTCGTGCCAGCGATGTTGTCGGCGCATATGCGCTCGCGTGGCAAGCCCGCGTCACGCTGGTCCAATCTCGATGATTTCGGCGAACGCGCGCCCTTCGGCGAAGACCTCGCGGCGATGCTCGCAAGCGTCGGCATTGCCGCGATGATGGTCGTGTACGCGCACATGGATCACGCGAACTGGGTGATCTGGGGCGCGGCGAGCATCGTCACCGGTTCGGTCGATACGGCGCGCACGAAGCTGCGGAACCGCGCGTGGGGCGTGATCGCGGGCGTGCCGATCGGCATCGTGCTCGGGCGCTTCGTCGTGCCGCATTCGGGCATGGCCGTCACGCTCGCGACGCTCGCCGCGTTCCTCACGCTCGTCGCATTTCAGCGCTATATCGTCGGATACTTCTTTCGCTGCATGTTCGTTGCGCTTGCAATCATGCTGGCGAATCAGTCCGCCGCCGATGCGTTCGAGCGGCTCACGCATGTGCTCGCGGGCGGAGTCATCGGCATCGTGTGCGTGCTGGGCGCGCATGTGCTGGCGCGTCGCATGTCGCGTTGAATGTCCGCGGATCGAAGACGAAGAGCGTCGCCTTCACGATCGCGAGCCACATGCCGATGAACGCCGCCATCGCGCGCAACCATGCGCGGCCGCACATCGGCGTGAAGGCGGGCGATGACATCCAGCCGCCGGGCATCGGCCACTCGCTCATCGATGACATCGGTATGTGCATCGCATGAAACGCGATCACGCTCGCCACGACGACGAGCGCGATTATCGCGACGAAGCGGCTGCTCTCTCGTTCGATGTTCATGATGTCCTTCCTGCCAAGGCGCGTCGAGTACGGTGTTAGATTAGTCGCGGCCGTGCACGGCAAAGGAGTGACAAGTGTGTCGGGATTCGCATGGATTCGCTGATCACGGCGGCGGCGCGCGCGCTCGCGGCGGGTGATCCGCTCGGCGCGCTGAATCGCATCGCGTTGCGCGAGGATGCGAATGCGCTCGCGTTGCGCGGCATCGCAATGGCGCAGCTCGGCGACTTCGTTCGGGCGCGCGCGCTCGTCAAAAGCGCGGCGCGCGCGTTCGGCGCGAAAGAGGCGCTGGCGCGTTCGCGCTGCATCGTTGCGGAAGCGGAAATCGCGCTCGCATCGCGCGATCTCGCGTGGCCCGCGAAGGCGCTCGATCATGCGCGCGCGATTCTCGAAGCGCACGGCGATCACGTCAACGCCGCGCACGCGCGCTATCTCGAAGTGCGGCGCGCGCTTCTCATCGGACGGATCGACGATGCGCAACGCATGCTCGACGAACTGGATCATGCGGCGCTGCCCGCTGCATCGCGGGCCGCGCATGAACTCATCGACGCGGGCATCGCGATGCGCCGTCTGCAGACCCACGCGGCGCGCGCGGCGCTCGAACGCGCGACGCTCGCCGCGCGTGAGGCTGCGATTCCCGCGCTCGCCGCCGAAGTCGACAGCGCGTGGCGCATCCTCAACGCGCCCGCCGCGCGTCTCATCGCGCAGGGCGAAGAGCGGCTGCTCCGGCTCGATGAAGTCGAAGCGCTGTTCGCATCGAATGCCTTCGTCGTCGATGCGTGCCGTCTTTGCGTGCGCGAAAACGGCACGTCGATGTCGCTCGCGACGCGCCCCGTGCTCTTCACGCTCGCGCGCATGCTCGCGCAAGCGTGGCCCGGCGATGTGCCTCGCGACGCGCTGATCCTGCGCGCGTTTCGCATTCGTGAAGCGGACGAAACGCATCGCGCGCGCTTGCGCGTCGAGATGGGCCGGCTGCGCACGATGCTGCGCGCACACGCGAACATCGATGCGACGCCGCGCGGCTTCGTGCTGAAGCCGCGTCACGCGCGCGACGTTGCGGTGCTCGCGTTGCCCGTCGAAGACGAACATGCGCCGCTGCTCGCGTTTCTCGCCGATGGCGAATCGTGGTCCAGCTCCGCGCTCGCCATTGCGCTTGGCGCGAGTCAGCGCACGGTGCAGCGATCGCTCGATGCGCTCGCCGCGAGCGGCAAGGTGCAATCATTCGGTCGCGGCCGTGCGCGCCGCTGGACCACGCCGCCGATGCCCGGATTCGCGACGGCCTTGTTACTCCCCGTCGATCTCGCGAGTGATTAGCATGAAGCCATCGAATCAATCATCAGGAGGACGGCGATGAAACGCGCGAAGGCGGAAATCATCCGCGAATATGGGCCTTTTCCGGATATCGACGGCGTGCATGGCGTCACGTATGACGGCGAGCATGTGTGGTTCGCCGCCGGCGATACGCTCAACGCCTTCGATCCCGAAAGCGGCGAGAAGGCGCGAACGCTCAAGGTCGCGGCGCATGCGGGCACCGCGTTCGACGGCGAGCATCTGTTTCAGATCGCCGAGGACCGCATCCAGAAGATCGATCCGCGAACCGGTCGCGTCGTGTCGACGATTCCCGCGCCGGGCGGCGGCGCGGACTCGGGGCTCGCGTGGGCCGAGGGCACGCTCTGGGTCGGGCAGTACAACGAACGCAAGATTCATCAGATCGATCCGGACGATGGCGCGATCCTGCGCACGATCGAGTCGAATCGCTTCGTGACGGGCGTGACGTGGATCGACGGCGAACTGTGGCACGCGACGTGGGAAGGCGACGAAAGCGAGTTGCGGCACATCGATGCGCAATCGGGCGAAGTCATCGAGCGGCTCGACATGCCCGAAGGCGTGGGCGTGTCGGGACTCGAATCGGATGGACGCGACCGCTTTTTCTGCGGCGGCGGGCGCACGGGCAAGGTGCGCGCGGTGCGCAAACCGAAGCGCGGATAAGAGGCATGGCGGGTAGCGCTTCAGGTCTGAACGAATAGCCTTTATGCTGTCGAATTCGCGAACGACCACGCGATTCTTCAGACAGTTAAGGCCGGTTTTGACTTCGAATATCTCCGATCACCGTCAGCTCGATTCCTGGGTCGGCGAAACAGCGCGCGCCATTCGCGACTACGACTGGCGCGCGACGCCGCTCGGTCCCATCGACGCATGGCCGCAAGTGTTGCGCTCCGTCGTGCAGATGATGCTGCGCAACGCGTTGCCGATGGCCGTGCTATGGGGCGACGAAGGCACGCTGCTCTATAACGACGCATACGCGCATTTTTCGGGCGGGCGTCATCCGCGCATTCTCGGCATGCCGATCGAAGCGGCGTGGCCCGAGGCGGCCGAGTTCAATCGCAATGTGCTCGATACGGGACTGCGCGGAGAATCGCTTTCGTATCGCGACATGAGCTTTACGTTGCCGCGCGACGGTCGCGATGCGCAAGTGTGGCTCGATCTGCATTACAGCCCGGTCGCGTCGAACGAAGGCGTGCCCGTCGGCGTGCTCGCGATCGTCGTCGAAACGACCGGGCGCGTGCTGCTCGAACGCACGCGCGCCGAAGCCGAACGCGCGTTTCGCGAAGCCGATGAGCGCTTGCAACTGGCGCTCAATTCCGGCGCGGTGCTCGGCACGTTCGTGTGGGACATTCCCGACAATCGCGTGAAAGGCGATGAGCGCTTCGCGCGCACGTTTTCGTTTTCGCTCGACGAAGTGGCGCGCGGCATGCCGATCGAGGCGGCGTTCGCGAAGATCCATCCCGAGGATCTGGAACGCGTCAGGGGGCTTATCGTGCCGGGCGGAGATCGGGCGAGCCGGGCCGTTAGCTCAGTTGGTAGAGCAGCGGACTTTTAATCCGTTGGTCACTGGTTCGAATCCAGTACGGCCCATATCGGCATCACACGGCACGCTGCAGCACGGCGAGCCGTTTCGCGCCGAATACCGCATCCTTTCCGGCGATGCGCGATGGACCTGGATTCTCGCCACCGGCCGCTGCGACCACGACGAAACCGGCACACCAATGCGCTTTCCCGGCGTCATCATCGACATTCACGATCGCAGGATCGCCGAAGAGACCTTGCGGGAACTGACGCGCGGTCTCGAAGACAAGATCTCCGAAGCCGTGGCCGCGCGCATCGCGGTGGAGGCGCAATTGCGTCAGAGCCTGAAAATGGAAGCGCTCGGCGCGATGACGGGCGGCGTCGCGCACGACTTCAACGAACACGCTGCAGGCGATCAGCGGCAACCTGCAATTGCTGCAGTATTTGCCGCCGACGGACAGCCGCGTGCCCGAGCGCGTACACGCCGCGATGGAAGCCGTGCAGCGCGGCGCGAAGCTCGCTTCGCAATTGCTGTCGTTCGCGCGGCGGCAACCGCAGTCGCCGGTCGTGATCAATCCGCAGCGCCTGTTCAAAGAGATGCGCGAGCTCTTGCGGCATGCAGTGGGACCGTCGGTATGCATCAACACGTTGCTCGCGGAGCACGCATGGAACTTCTGCGTCGACCGCAATCAACTGGAAAACGCGCTGCTGAATCTCGCGATCAACGCGCGCGATGCCATGCGCGGCGACGGCAAGCTCACGCTCGTCTGCTCGAACGAAGCGCTCGATGCCGCGGCGTGCGAGGGCAAGGATCTGCATCCGGGCGAATACGTGAAGCTGTCCGCATCGGACACCGGCGCGGGCATGGCGCCCGACGTGCTCGAACGCGCATTCGAGCCGTTCTTCACGACGAAGCCGGAAGGGCACGGCACGGGTCTCGGCCTCTCGATGGTGTTCGGCTTCGTCAAGCAGTCGGGCGGGCATATCGCGGTGTCGAGTTCGGTCGATGTGGGCACGACGGTCGAGATGTTCTTTCCGCGCAGCTTCGACGATGAAACCGCGCAACTGCGCGTCGATGCGATGACGGCGCACACGGGCGGCGCGACGGTGCTCGTCGTCGATGACGATCCGGCCGTGCTGATGTCGACGGTCGCGATACTCGAAGCGATGCATTACACGGTGCTGCGCGCCGCTAACGGCGATGCCGCGATGAGCGTGCTCGAAAGCGGCGTGAACGTCGACCTGATTCTCACCGACGTCGTGATGCCCGGCAAAGTGAAGTGCGCCGATCTCGCGGAATGGGCGTTTTCGCAGGAGCGGCCCGTGCCGGTGATCTACGTCTCCGGCTATACGCGCGACATCATCTCGCGCGATGGCGTGCTGCGGCCGAACGTGACCTTGCTCGGCAAGCCGTATCGCGCGGAGGCGCTGGCGAAGGAAATCGCGGGGGCGTTGCAGGCCGCGGCGTAGCGGTTCCTTTCTCAAGACTTTCTTCTCCGCGCCGATAAACACCGATCAAACCCATCACTAGAACAGGGCCAGAACGGTGCAGAGAGGCGCCAACGATTTCCTCGGGACCATCGGCGAGACCATCGCCAGGAACCGGCCTTACATCGAACGCGCACGCCGTTTCGGTGCGCTCGGTCTCGCGCCGCTCGGCGTGCTCGCCGCCGCGTGCGGAACCATCTTCGTGCCGCTGCCGTGGAACGTGTTGCTCGGCGTGCTCGTCTTCGGCGCGGCGTTCGTCGTGCATCGCATGCACGAAGCGAATCGCAAGATCTTCGTCGCACGTCAGGTCGCGCATGGGCTGCTCGCCATCGCCGAGGACTGTCTCAAGCTGCTGTCGCTCGAAGGCCGCATCATGTGCATTTCGGAGGTCGGCGGGCAGCTCATCGAAGCGGATCACGCAGACGATCTCATCGGCGTCGACTGGCTCGCGCTCTGGGACGGCCCCGACGCGCGGCGTGCCTTCGAACGCGCGAAAGCGGGTGAATCGACGTCGTTCTCCGGAGCCTGCCGCACGATGAACGGCACGCTGAAATGGTGGACGTCGACCTTCGCGCCCGTCTACGGCGAGCACGGACGGGTGAGCGCGGTGCTGTGCAAGTCGCGCGACATCACGGCGGAGCGCAATCTCATCGACGAATTGCGCGGCAACGCGCGCGTGCAAAAGGACATGGAAGATCACGTCGATGCCGTCTTCTGGACCGCGACGCGCGATTTCCGCGAGCTTCTGCATGTGAGCTCCGCGTTCGAACGCATGTGGGAAATGCCGATGTCCGCGCTCGAAGCCGATCAGACCGCCTGGTCGCAAAGCGTGCATCCCGAAGACCTGCCCGCGCTGCGCGACGAAATGCGTACCGCCGTGAACACGGGCGCGGCCACGCAGAGCTATTTTCGTCTCTGCCTGCAGCACGATCGCACGCGCTGGGTGCGCGCAGATATTTATCCGGTCATCGAGGACGGCGCGGTGTCGCGCGTCGTGAGCGTGTGCGTCGATGCCACCGACGAGCGCGAGCGCCTTCAGGAACTGCATCGGCTCGCGAACACCGACAGCCTCACCGGACTCGCCAATCGCAACGCGATGATGGACGCGCTCGTGAAGCGCTGTGAAGCGCTCGCGCCGTTCGCGTATCTCTTCATCGACATCGATCGCTTCAAGTCGATCAACGACACGGCCGGTCATATCGCCGGCGATGCGGTGCTGCGCACCATCGCGCGACGCATCGCGGAAACGCTGCCCGATGGCGCCGTGGCCGCGCGGCCGGGCGGCGACGAGTTCACCGTGATCCTGCCCGGCAGCTTCGATCAGGAAAGCATCGAGCGCGCGTGCCGCAAGCTCTCGCTCGCGTGCCATCGTCCGATCGAGATCGACTGCAAGAGCGTGACGATGACGTGCTCGATCGGCGTCGCGCTCTATCCCGAACACGGACGCACGCCCGAAGCGCTTTTCATCAGCGCCGACATGGCGATGTACGCCGCGAAGCGCGCGGGCCGCAACACGTTTCGCGTGTTCGGCGATCGCGAGAAGGACGATCTCGCGCGCGCGCATCTCGAAGCGCAACTGCACGGCGCGATCCGCGAGAAGGAGTTCGTGCTGCATTATCAGCCGCAATATCGCGTCGATTCCGGTGCGCTTGTCGGTGTCGAGGCGCTGTTGCGCTGGAATCATCCGCAGCTCGGGCTGCTCGGTCCGGGCGCGTTCGTGCCGGTGCTCGAAGAGAGCGCGCTGATCGTCGAGGCGGGGCACTGGGTCATTCGCGAGGCCGTGCAGGCCGGGTCGCAACTCGCGCTCGCGCTGCCGCAGGCTTGCTCGGTCGCGCTCAACGTGTCGCCGAAGCAGTTCCGCGATCCGCGCCTCGTGTCGGTTCTGCGGCACGCGATCAGGCGCGCCGGCATCGATTCGAACCGCATCACGCTCGAGATCACCGAATCCGCGCTGATCGACAACGTCGATGATGCGCAGGTCGTGCTGTCGAACGTTCGCGCGATGGGCGTACGCATCGCCATCGACGATTTCGGCACCGGCTATTCGAGTCTCAGCTATCTCGCGCGCTTCCGGCCGGACGTGCTGAAGCTCGACAAATCCTTCGTCGACAACATCGCCACCGACGCGATGGTGCGCACGGTCGTCGAAGGCGTGATCGATCTCGCGCACAAGCTCGGCGTGACGGTGGTCGCGGAAGGCGTCGAGACGCAGGAGCAGCTCGACACGCTGCGCGACGTGCGCTGCGACAAGGTGCAGGGTTTTCTGTTGAGCCGCCCCGTCCTGCTCGCGAGCCTGATGATGCGGACAGACGCAGAAGACGCCGCGACCGTGCGTTAAACGCGTGCCCGCGCGGGCCGCCCGGCGTTATCATCGCGGCATTCGCGGATGCGAGCCGGAAACGGAGGATGGACGCAATGAGCCACCTGATCTTCGCGTTGGGCGTGTTGCTGCGGCGGTTGACGACGATCGTTCTCCGACGGAGAGCACCGATGAAGATTTTTTGCCTGGGCGTTGCGCTGGCCGCGATCGGCTCGCTTGCATGCGCCCAGTCCGCGCCGCAGTGCCCGCCCGCGGCCGGCCAACTGATACAGGTACGCGACTTCACGGCCGTCAGCCGTGAAAGCGGCGCGTCGCATGTGCTCGGCTCGCGATTGCGGTCGGCGCGCAATGCGGTGAAAGTGGGTCAGAACGCATCGGCGCTGGCGGATGGCATCGTCAAGGCGCTGAACGGGAAAGGTCTCGCCGCTTGCCATGTGACGGCGGATTCGCCGCCGCCGGCATCGGGCTGGCTCGTCAGCGGGGAGTTCGACGAAACGCTGTCGAGCGGATTCGGCTCCGCGTTGCCGTCGATGGGTTCATCCGACAAGACGCCCAACACGCATGTCACCGTGCAGCTCGCCAATCTCGCGGCGAGCCCGGACGCCGCGCCGGCGCAGATCGACACGAGCGGCGAACTGAAAGGGCAGAAATCGGCGGCCGCGCCGAAGCCCTACGGCGCCGCGGCGCGCTTCGTCATCAACGAGGTTCAGTCGATTTCCTCGCTCGATGCGCTCGCCGCGAAGATCGCCGATCAGATCGCGGCGGAGAAGGCGAAGCTCGACGGCGGGCAATAGGCGTTTCACGCCTCCGAGTCGCGCTTGCCTTTCGGATGGTCGGCGCTTGCGTCCGGCGAGGTGTCGGGATCCTTCAGATCGTGCTCGGGCGTGTACGGCCCTTGCTCGGGATGATCCTTGCCCTTCGGAACGAGCGTCGGATCGATATTGCCGTGCTCGCGCTGCTCGATCGTGCCATCGCTCTTTTCTTTGACGTCGCCCTCGCCGAGCGCCTCGCGGCGTTCGTCGGCGCGCTGCACGGGATCTGACGGTTCGCGGTTCATCGCATTCTCCTGAAGATGTTTTCCGTAACGCAGCAAGCCCCGTTCCGCGATCACTTGCGACGTGCCCGAGCGCGCGTTCGTCTGACGGGCGCGGCGCCCGCATGCGCGAACATGGGCATGCGGGTCAGAATCCAGTCGAGCAGTTCCTGCGGCCCGGCCGCGAGCGGACGTCCGGCTTTCACGAGCAGCTTCGCCTGCGCGCTCTCGAAAAGCGGATGCGCGACCGGTATCGTCGTCAGCTCGCCGCTCGCGAGCTCGCGATACGCGGCGAATTCGCCGATCAGCGTCATGAAATTTTCCGCGGCCACGAAGCGCTTCAGCGCGCCGAGCGAGTTCGTCGTGAGCGTCGGGCGGATCGCGAGATCGTCGGTGGTTTCGAGCATCTTCACGACATGGCCGATGCCGAACGTGGGCGGCATCAGCGCGAGCGGATACTCGAGCAGATCGCGAATCCGCGCGACGCCGCCGCGCACGGCCAGCGGATGATCGCGCCGCGCGAGCAGCACGACCGGCTGCGGCGAGCTTGCCCGAATCTCGATGCGCTCGTGCGGCGGCGGGTTGTACGCGAGCCCGATATGCGCGCGGCTCTGCGCGACTTCTTCGAGCAGATCGTCGACCGCGAGCATCTGCACGTCGATTTCGAGGCGCGGATAGCGCGCGCAGAACGGCGCGAGCACATCGTCGACGAGCGTATCGACATAGCCTTCGCTCACCGCGAGACGAATCTGCCCTTGCTGCAGGCCTTTGAGCGCATGCAGCTGATCCTCGAACTTCTCCTGCTGCGAACGATAGCCGCGCCAGAATTCGAGCAGATGGAACGCCGCTTCGGTCGGCCGCACGCCGCGCGGCTCGCGCTCGAAGAGCGTCGTGTCGAGTTCGTTTTCCAGCAATTTGATCTGCCGCGCGATCACCGACGGCGACGTGTTCAGATGATCCGCCGCGCCGCGAATCGTGCCGTGCGTGAGCACTTCGTGGAAATAGCGCAGACGTTGCTGATTGATTTCGCGCATGGTCGTCGTCCGTATGGGAAGGAATGCGTTGCTCGCAGAGCAACGATACGTGAACTTTGTTGCTCTTGCTCGCACGGTCGCACGCGCTCAACATCGCCTTACCCGAGAAAGGGAAGACGAGACAAGGAGACGCGGATGTCGACGATCCAGACCCTGCGCAGCGGCGATGCCGTTTCGGCGCTCTACAGCAGAATCAACTGGCGGCTGCTGCCGCTCCTCATCGCGTGCTACATGTTCGCGTATCTGGACCGCGTGAACGTGGGCTTCGCGAAACTTCAGATGCAAAGCGATCTCGGCTTCTCCGATGCAGCGTACGGCGTCGGCGCGGGGATTTTCTTCATCGGCTATGTGCTGTTCGAGATTCCGAGCAACCTGATGTTGCCGAAGATCGGCGCGCGTCTCACGTTCAGCCGCATTCTCGTGCTGTGGGGCATCACGTCGGCGTGCATGCTCTTCGTGCGCAACGTGCCCGCGTTCTACGCGATGCGCTTCCTGCTCGGCGTCTTCGAAGCGGGTTTCGCGCCAGGCATGATCTATTACCTCTCGAACTGGTACGGCCCTAAGCGCATGGCGCGCGCGATTGCGCTCGTGTTCGTCGCGGGGCCGCTCGGCGGTGTCGTCGGCGGGCCGCTGTCGGCGTGGCTGATTGCGTCGCTCGGCGGCGTCGGCGGACTCGCGGGCTGGCAGTGGATGTTCCTCGTCGAAGGCCTGCCGTGCATCGCGCTCGGCGCGCTCGTGTGGCGCGTGCTCGCCAATCGTCCCGCCGATGCGCGCTGGCTCACGCAGGACGAACAGCGGCTCGTCGAGGCGGAAGTCGGTCATCACGGCGGCGCGTCGCATCGCATCGAATCGTTCGCGGAGATCGCGAAGAACCCGCGCATCTATCTGCTGGCGATCGCGTACTTCTGCATCATCTTTCCGATCTACGCGATCAGCTTCTGGCTGCCGACGCTCATCAAGGAGCAGGGTCTCAGCGGCTCCATGCACGACACGATCCGCCTCGGCTGGTACGTCGCGATTCCGTACGTCGCCGCGGCCGTCGCGATGTACGCAGCGGGCCGCCGTTCCGACAAGGTCGGCGAGCGCCGCTATCACAGCGCAGTGCCCGCGCTCGCCGCCGCCGCGCTGCTCGTGATGACGCCGTATGCGAACGGCAACGTCGTCGCGACGCTCGCGCTGCTCACGCTCGCCACCGCCTGCATGTGGATGGCCTACACGGTGTTCTGGGCGATTCCTTCCGAAACGATTTCCGGCCCGGCGGCGGCGGGCGGCATCGCGCTCATCAACACGATCGGCTTGTCGGGCGGATTCTGGGGCCCCGCGATGATCGGCTGGGTCAAGTCCGCGACCGGCAGCACGAACGGCGGCCTCGTCGTGATGGCGTGCATGGCGGCGCTGTCCTGCGTGCTGATTCTCGCGAACAGGCGCACGGCTGCCGCGGCCACGGCACGCGCGGCCTGAACATCAATCGATACTCGAAAGGACAAGGTCATGAAGATTCTGATCGCAGGATTCCAGCACGAAACGAACACCTTCGCGCCGACGAAGGCGAGCTACCAGAGCTTCATACAGGGCGAAGGCTTTCCGCCGATGGCGCACGGCGACGATGTCCTCAAGCTGCGCGACGTGAACGTGCCGATCGGCGGTTTCATTCAATGGGCCGAGGCGCAAGGGCACGAGCCGATTCCGGTGATCTGGGCGGGCGCGAGCGCATCGGCGCATGTGACGCAGGACGCATACGAGCGCATCGCGGGCGCGATCGTCGATCGCGTGCAGGCAGGCGGCTTCGACGCGATCTATCTCGATCTGCACGGCGCGATGGTCGCCGAACATCTCGACGATGGCGAAGGCGAACTGCTGGCGCGCGTGCGCAACATCGTCGGCGATGCGATGCCGCTCGTCGTTTCGCTCGACCTGCATGCGAACGTCACGGCGCGCATGGTCGAACTCGCGGATGCACTCGTCGCGTATCGCACGTATCCGCACGTCGATATGGCCGAAACGGGCTTGCGCGCGGCGCATCTGCTGGCAAAGCGCATCGAACACGGGAAGCCGTTCGCGCGCGCGATGCGGCGCATTCCGTTTCTGATTCCGGTGAACGGCATGTGCACGCTCGTCGAACCGGCGCGCGGCATGTACGCCATGCTCGAGACATTGGAGAAGGATGTCGTGTCGCTGTCGTTCGCGCCGGGCTTTCCGGCATCGGATTTCGACGAATGCGGTCCGGTGTTCTGGGGCTACGCGCTCGACGGCGAGGCGGCGGACTTCGCGGTCGACAAGCTATACACGCAACTCGTGGACGAAGAAGCGCGCTGGAACGTGCCGTTCCTCTCTCCCGATGAAGCCGCGCGTGAAGCGATCGACGCGAGCCGCGATGCGGGCAAGCCCGTCATCATCGCGGATACGCAGGACAATCCGGGCGTCGGCGGCGATTCGAACACGATGGGCATGGTCCGCGCACTGCTGCGCCACGACGCGCGCGACGCTGCGGTAGGCGTTATCTGGGACGAGAAGGCGGCGCATGCGGCGCATCGCGCGGGCGTCGGCGCGCGCATCAGGATAGCGCTGGGCGGCGGCTCGAACGTGCCCGGCGACGCGCCGCTTGAAGGCGAGTTCGAAGTCGAGTATTTGTCGGATGGCCGCTTTCGCTTCGACGGCCCGATGCTCAATGGCATGTCGGGCGAACTGGGACCGACGGCTTGCCTGCGTATCGGCGGCGTGCGTATCGCGGTGAGCAGCATCAAGATGCAGGTCTTCGACCGCAATCTCTTTCGCGTTGCGGGCATCGAGCCGGAGCGCATGAAGATTCTGGTGAACAAGAGCTCGGTGCATTTCCGCGCCGATTTCGAGCCGATCGCCGAGCGCGTGCTCGTCGCGAAAGCGCCCGGCCCGATGGCCGCCGATCCGGCCGATCTGCCCTGGCGCAATCTCGATTCGCGCATGCGTGTGCGACCGCTCGGGCCGACGCTCGCCGAACTGCGCGCATCGGCTGCGTGAACGTTTTTCATCGACTACATGGACAAGGAGAATCAAAAGATGCCGGACGATCAGATCAACGCGCGGCGCCGACGCTTGCTCGGCACGGCGGTCGCGAGTGTAGGCGCGATGCAGCTCGGTTTCAGCGACCTCGTGCGCGCGCAGACCGCGCCGCGCGCATCGTCGAGTGCGGGCTTCGCCGGCATTCGCCAGATCGACGCGGGCGCGCTCAACATCGGCTATGCGGAAGCGGGTCCGGCGAACGGTCCCGTGGTGATCCTGCTGCACGGCTGGCCCTACGACATCCACGCATTCGCGGAAGTCACGCCGATGCTCGCGGCGCAGGGTTATCGCGTGATCGTGCCGTATCTGCGCGGGTACGGCTCCACGCGCTTTCTTTCCGCCGACACGCCGCGCAACGGACAGCAGGCGGTGGTCGCGGTGGACATCATCGCGTTGATGGATGCGCTCAAGATTCAGCAGGCCACGCTCGGCGCGTTCGACTGGGGCGCGCGCACGGCGAACATCATCGCGGCGCTGTGGCCGGAACGCGTGAAGGCGATGGTCTCAGTGAGCGGCTATCTGATCGGCAGCCAGCAGGCGAATCGCGCGCCGCTGCCGCCGAAAGCCGAGCTCGCATGGTGGTATCAGTTCTACTTCGCGACCGAGCGCGGCCAGGCGGGCTACGAGGCGAACCGTCACGCTTTCAACAAGCTGATCTGGCAACTCGCATCGCCGAAATGGAACTTCGACGACGCGACGTATGACCGTTCCGCGAAATCGTTCGATAACCCCGATCACGTCGCCGTGGTGATTCACAACTATCGATGGCGTCTCGGGCTCGTGCAGGGCGAAGCGCAATACGACGCGCTCGAACAGCGTCTCGCGAGCGCGCCGACGATCGGCGTGCCCACGATCACGATGGAAGGCGATGCCAACGGCGCGCCGCATCCCGATCCGTCGGCGTATGCCAAGAAGTTCACGGGCAAGTATGAGCATCGGAACGTCGCGGGCGGCATCGGCCACAATCTGCCGCAAGAAGCGCCGAAAGCATTCGCCGATGCGGTCATCGACGCAAGCCGCATGTAACGCGCATGCAGGACGAAGCGCTAGCCGACGTGTGACTTCTTCGTTCTGCGTCCCGGCGTCTTCTGCGATGTCAGTTCGTGCACGATCCCGCACGAATCGACGGCGTGCTCGCCGCGGCATGTCTCGCGCAATGCGGTGAGCCGGTCGCGCAGCCTCATCAATTCGTCGATGCGCGCGCTTACGTGGCCGATATGCTCATCGACGAGCGCATCGATTTCGCGGCAATCCGGCGAGCGCGCCTGCAATGCGTAGAGCAGGGCGCGCACTTCGTCGTGCGTCATGTCGAGCTCGCGGCAATTGCGGATAAGGCGCAGGCGTTCGACATGCGTCTTGTCGTAAGTCCGGTAATTCGCGTCCGTCCTTGCAGGCGGCGGAATCAGCCCTTCCTTTTCGTAGAAGCGGATCGTATCGGGCGTGCAATTCGCTATGCGCGCCAGTTCCCCTATCTTCATTTCGGCATCCTTTTTTCTTGACCCTGGAGTGGCTCCAAGGTGTTCAATTCGGGAAAAGTCAAGAAAAGGAGCCAGTATGTTACGTCCCGAGAGCATCGGCAAGCCCCGGCCTGAGCCGGCTGATCGTCGTGTCCGAAATGATTTAAAGGAATACGAAATAAAGACGAAAGCTTCGGTTCGGACGGAGATCGTCATCGACGAGATGGATTGTCCGACCGAAGAGACGCTGATCCGCAAGAAGCTCGCGGGCATGCCGGGAGTCGGATCGGTCGAGTTCAATCTGCTGCGTCGCGTGCTGACCGTCGAACACGATGCCAACGCGCTCGCATCCGTTCTCGATGCGTTGCGCGCACTGGGCTTCACGCCGCGCACCGAACCCCGCAACGACGCGCCCGCAGGCAAGCGCGCGCTGTGGATGCTCGCCTTCGCGTGCGTTGCGGCGGCGGCGTCGGAGGCTGCGAGCGGGTTCGGCGGACCGTCCTGGCTCGTCGTCGCGCTCGCGCTCGCCGCGATCGCTTCGTGCGGCTTCTCGACGTATCGCAAGGGCTTCATCGCCATCAGCAACGGCAACCTCAACATCAACGCGCTGATGAGCATCGCCGTGACCGGCGCGATGGTCATCGGACAGTGGCCGGAAGCCGCGATGGTCATGGCGCTTTTCACGATCGCCGAACTCATCGAGGCGAAGTCGCTGCAAAGGGCGCGCAACGCGATCGCGGGACTCATGAAGCTCGCGCCCGACACGGCGACCGTTCTGCAAGCCGACGGCCTGTGGCGCGCGATGGAAGCGAGCGCGGTCACGCGCGGCGCCGTCGTGCGCGTGCGGCCGGGCGAGCGCATCGCGCTGGATGGCGTCGTCACGTCCGGGCGCTCCGCCGTCAACCAGGCGCCGATCACCGGCGAAAGCCTGCCCGTCGAAAAGTCGCCGGGCGACGATGTGTTCGCGGGCACCGTCAACGAAACCGGCTCGTTCGAGTTTCGCGTATCGGCGGCGGCGAAGGACACGACGCTTGCGCGCATCATCCGCGCGATCGAAAGCGCGCAAGGTGCGAAGGCGCCGACGCAACGTTTCGTCGATCGTTTCGCGCGCATCTATACGCCGCTCGTGCTTCTCGTGGCGATAGCGGTCGCGGTCGTGCCGCCGCTCGCGTTCGACGAGTTGTGGTACGCGTGGATCTATCGCGCGCTCGTGCTGCTCGTCATCGCGTGTCCGTGCGCGCTCGTCATCTCGACGCCGGTGACGATCGTCAGCGGACTCGCCGCGGCGGCGCGGCACGGCATCCTCGTGAAGGGCGGAACCTTTCTCGAACGCGGACGGCGCCTGCGCTGGCTCGCGTTCGACAAGACCGGCACGATCACGCACGGCAAGCCGGTGCAGACGCATTTCGCGCTGCTCGACCGGAGCATGGACGAAGGCCGCGTGCGCGCGATCGCGGCGAGTCTCGCGGGCCGTTCCGATCATCCGGTTTCGCTCGCGATCGCGCAGGCCGCGAGCCAGGACGGCGGGCCGCGCATCGCGGTGGAGGCGTTCGAAGCGGTGCCGGGGCGCGGCGTTCGCGGTGTCGTCGAAGGCCGTGCTTACTGGCTCGGCAATCAGCGAATGATGGAAGACATCGGACGCGGCGCGAGCCATGCGAAGCGCCGGGCTGAAGCGCTGGAGCGTGAAGGCAGGACCGTCGTGATGCTCGCCGATGCGGACAACGTCCTCGGGCTTTTCGCCGTGGCGGACACCGTGAAGGAATCGAGCCGCGACGCGATCGCCCGGCTTCACGCGCTCGGCGTGCAGACGGCGATGCTCTCGGGCGATAACCCGCACACGGCGCGCGCCATCGCGAGCGCGGTCGGCATCGATCGCGTCGAGGCGGGCCAGTTGCCCGAGGACAAGCTGCGCACCATCGAAAGTCTCGGCTCGGACGGCGGCGCGGTCGGCATGGCCGGCGACGGCATCAACGACGCGCCTGCGCTGGCGCGCGCGGACATCGGTTTCGCGATGGGCGCGATGGGCACCGATACGGCCATCGAAACCGCCGACGTCGCGCTGATGGACGACGACCTGCGCAAGATCGCCGCGTTTATCCGTCTTTCGTCGGCGACGCACGCGATTCTCGTGCAGAACATCGCGTTCGCGCTCGTCGTGAAGGGCGTGTTTCTCGCGCTCGCCGTGGCCGGACTCGGTTCGATGTGGATGGCCGTGTTCGCGGATGTCGGCGCAAGCCTGCTTGTCGTCGGCAACGGGCTGCGCATTCTGCATAAGCGCTTCAACTGAGCACCTCACCAGCAAAAGGAGCAAATCATGAGTTTCTTGCGGAAGCTGTTCGAGAACGGTCACTTCGGCGGACATGGCGGGCACGGCGGGCACGGCGGGCACGGCAGCCATCGGAGAGAGCATGACCGGCGTCATCGGGACGGCTATCAGGAATACGACGGCGATGAATCGTGGGGCCGTCATCCCGGCTCGATTCCGCCGCTGCCGCCCGATGTGATCTGCCCGCAATGCCGCAAGTCGAATCCGCCGGACACGGCCGTCTGCAAGCAGTGCGACACGCCGCTCGATCCCAGCCGATGCCCGACGTGCGGCACGTCGATCCAGGCGGGCGCGCGGTACTGCGTCAGTTGCGGGAAGCGCGTGGTTTGATTGTCGGAGCGTGTGGGGAACGCGCCGCCTTCGCAAGACTGGAAGCCAAAAAAAGGCCACTGATGAGTGGCCTTTCTTCGCGATGCGATCAGAACGGTCGCGCGGCGATCGGTTGCACGCCAGCACGCCAGCACGACGGCGCCGGTGACGTCTCCCGTGTTGGGCAGCTTCGCGGCGTACACGATCGCGATGAGAGGATGCGTCGCATTGTTGCCCATCAGCCGCGACATGACGTTCATACCGCCGCCCATGACCTGTCCGCCCGCGAAGACGGTGTCCTTCGTGACGCTTGCGTTGCTGTCGGATCCGATCGGGCGACGTGGCCATCAGATTGGTGCAGGCGAGGGTGCCCGTGCGTTTGGCGAGTGTCAGCGGATTGCCGACGACGTAATGCGCGCCCTGGTTGGCGTTGAAATTGCCGCCGCCGGAATCGGAACCGTCGGTCCAGCGGCCCGATGGCAAAGCCTCAGCGGACATTTCTACGTTCCGGTCGAGGAATCAAGAGATTACAGCGTCCTGTCAAACAAATTTCACATTTCTTTCCTAAAGTAGCGCGTCAACCGGCACATCGGGCTGCAACGGCCCGAAGCAGGGACATTCATCGCCGGTACAAACCCACGATCAAGGACTCGAACCACACATGGCGCTGCCACTCGACCTCTCCCGCCGCAAAGCTCTCAAGATTCTCGCCGGCGCACCGATGCTGCCGCTCGGCGGCGCGACCGCCGCTTCGCTGCTCGCCACCGCATGCGGCGGCAGCGACAGCAACGCGGCGACGAACGCGTCCGCGCCCGCGTCGACGGCTGCGTTCACCACGGCGACGTTCAGCAGCATGGCCGCGCCGACGCTCGCCGATCCCGCGGCGATGGCGAAGACCACCGTCGGCTCGACCATGACCGTGAACTTCAGCGACGGCAGCAATCGCGCGTACAAGCTCGCGTATCAGCCGTTCTTCGTGACGGGCGATGTCGTGCCGAACACGGCCGGCGGCACCATCGTCGCGGGCGGCTATTTCGATATCGACAATCAGCCGATCATCGACAAGTCGGTGGCGGGCAAGGAGCGCCAGTTCTTCTCGGACTGCCCGGACGGCACGTCGCTCATCAAGCTCGACAAGACGACCGTCAAGGGCGTGAAGGGCAACGCCGTGTTCGCCGTCGTGCAGTTCGAATACACGACGCGCGACCAGAACGCCGCGAGCATGTACGGCCGCCTGCCGTCGCCGATCGCCGTGCTGACGCTCGATCAGGATCCGGCCACCGGCAAGCTGACGCTCGTGAGCTACGCGAACGTCGATACGTCGAAGGCGAACGGTCTGTGGATCACGTGCGGCGCGAGCCTCTCGCCGTGGAACACGCATTTGTCGAGCGAAGAGTACGAGCCGGATGCGGCGCTCGGCTCGAAGGACGCGCAGTTCCTCGCGTATAGCCGGAACCTTTACGGCGATCAAACGAAGGCCCGTCCGTATCACTACGGCCATGTGCCCGAAGTCACCGTCAACCCGGACGGCACCGGCACGATCAAGAAGCACTATTGCCTCGGCCGCATCTCGCACGAGCTGATTCAAGTGATGCCCGACAAGCGCACCGTCATGATGGGCGACGACGCGACCAACGGCGGCGTCTTCATGTTCGTCGCGGACAAGGAAGCTGATCTTTCGGCCGGCACGCTTTACGTCGCGAAATGCGCGATGACGTCATCGGCGGGCGCGGGCTCGGCCAATCTGACGTGGATGAACCTCGGCCACGCGACGAGCGATGAAATCGAGAACCTCGCCAACACGCTGACGCTCGCCGACATCATGGATGTCGTCAGCGATGCGACCGTCGGCGCGACGCTCGATGCGAGCTATACGCGCATCAACTACAACGGCGCGTTCAACTGGATTCGCATCAAGCCGGGCATGGAGAAGGCGGCCGCGTTTCTGGAGACGCATCGCTACGCGGCATTGCGCGGCGCGAGCATGTGCTTCACGAAGCTCGAAGGCACGACGGTCAACGCGAAGGACAAGATCGTGTACTCGGCGATGTCGCAGATCGTCAAGTCGATGGTCAAGGGCGACGCGCACGCGGCCGAATTCGCCGTCGACAAGACCATCAACTCCGGCGCGGTGTACGCGTTCAATCTGAAGGGCGGACAGAAGGATCTGACCGGCGCGGCGATCAACAGCGAATGGGTTCCGGTCGACATGGCCGCGCCCGCCGCGCTCGTCGGCGAAGACATTTCCGCCGATGCGCTCGGCAACATCGGCAACCCGGAGCGCATCGCGAATCCGGATAACCTCAAGTTCTCCGAGAAGCTGCGCACGTTGTTCATCGGCGAAGACAGCGGCCGGCACGTCAACAACTTCCTGTGGGCATACAACGTCGATACGAAGTCGCTGTCGCGCATTCTGTCGGCGCCGTCGGGCGCTGAATCGACGGGCCTGCACGCGGTCGACGAGATCAACGGCTGGACCTACGTCATGAGCAACTTCCAGCATGCGGGCGACTGGGAAACGCCGCTGCATTCGAAGGTGCAGGCGACGCTCGATCCGCTGATCCGCGCGAACTACAAGGATCGCTACGGCGCGGCGGTGGGCTATCTGACCGCCGATGCAACCTCGGTCAAGCTGAGTTGACGAGCCAGGGGAAGCGCAACGCTTCCCTCGATGCGTAGCTTCGAGGTGCGTCGCGGACGCGGCGCGCCTCGCGGAGTTCAGCAGCTTTGCTCGTAATCGATATATTCGAAGCCGGCCGCAATCGCATAGCGGATCGCTTCTTCCACGTTCGGAAACTCGCCGGCCAAGCGCACCGAACGCTCCATCCCGTTCAAATCCTGGATTCGCGCCGTCGCGGCAAACGCGTCGCCGTGCCGGACCGCCGCCGGCGTGACCATCATGTCCCTGTAACTGAAGACCATTTCTTCTTTCTCTTCCGGATGTCGTTGGCCCGCGCCGTATGGCTGCGGAACACGCGTTATGAATGTCGAAAAGGCGCGAACGATCTGGCGTCCGGCTCCTTCTGCTTCAGGTTATCGGCATCGGAAAATGCTTCTTTACGCGAGCGCTTTCGTCTGAATATTGCGGCAGTTCGCGCCGATTCAGGCCAGGAGCCGCGCGATCAGGTCTTGTGTGGCTCGCGCGCCGTATTTGCGCAGCAGGCTTGCACGATGGATGTCGACCGTGCGCGGGCTGATGTTCAACTCCTTGCCGATCTCCTTGCTCGTCATGCCATGCACGAGCAGCGCGGCGACGTCGCGCTCGCGCTCGGTCAGCAGGCTTGCGTTGTCTGATTGCTTCGTGCCTTGCGACAGATCCGTGAACGTCCAGACCGCAAGCTCGAAAGGCCGCTTCGGGTTATAGCCGAAGCCGCCGACCGTCACCCAGAAGTAGCTTCCGTCGACGCGCCGCATGATGCGGTCATCGCTGAATACGGCATGCTTTGCAAGCAGCGGCGCCAGACGATGACCGGTGGTGGTGAAATCCTTCTGCTCGGGATAGAGCTTCGAGAACGACTGCTCGATGATATCGCTGCGTTTTGCCCTGAAGAGTTCCAGCGCGCGTGCATTGCAGTCGACCATGATCCGCTCTCTCGCGACGATGACGGCCACGGGCAAATGCCTGAACAAGTCCTCGTAGTCGAGCTTGGGCGAATCGGTCATGTCGGGAAGATTGTCGCGTCTGGCGAAAAGTTACTGTAACACCGAGGTTCGGCACTTTTCGCACGGACTTTCGCTTCAACCGTTCCAGACTTCACCGAATACGCGCAGCCAGTTTTCGCCCATCACTTTCCTGATGCGAGATTCGCTCCAGCCGGCCTTTTGCATCGCGGCGGTGATGTTCGGAAACTCGCCGATCGTGCGAATGCCTTCCGGATTCACGACCTTGCCGAAGTTCGTCAGACGGCGATAACGGCCCTTGTCATGCGTGATCCAGTCGAAGAACTCGGTGCTATAGCCTTGCGTGAAGTCCGTTCCGATACCGACCTTGTCTTCACCGATAAGATCGATGACGTATTCGATAGCTTCGAGATAATCGTCGACGGTCGCATCGGCGCCTCGTCTCAGGAAGGGCATGAACATGGTCACGCCGACGAAACCGTTCGCTTCGGCAATCTCCTTCAATTGCTCATCCGTCTTGTTGCGCGGATGCTCTTTCAACGTATAAGGGCAGCAGTGCGAGTAGGTGACGGGTTTCTTCGAGCAGGCGATCGCATCGGAAGAAGTCTTCGCGCCCACATGCGAAAGATCGACCATGATGCCGACGCGATTCATCTCCTGAATCACTTCGCGGCCATATCCCGACAAGCCGCCATCCGGTTCATAAGAACCCGTGCCGACGAGATTCTGCGTGTTATAGCAAAGCTGGACCACATTCACGCCCAGCTCCTTGAACACCTCGATATAGCCTAAGTTATCCTCGAACGCATACGCGTTCTGAAAGCCCAAGATGATGCCGGTCTTGTTCTCCTTCTTCGCGCGCAGGATATCGTCGGTCGTGCGTACGAGCGTCAGAATCTCGCTGTATTCGCGGATCTGCTGCTTCATTTCCGCGATGTTATCGATGGTCTTCTGGAAGTCTTCCCACACCGACACGGTGCAGTTCACGGCGGTGACGCCGCCCTTTCGCATGTCTTCGAATACGGAGCGCTCGAACTTCGAGATGTTCAGTCCGTCGATGATGATGCTCGAATCGTGAAGGCTATTCATCGCGTGTATCCGTTCAGATGGTTCTCTTGATGCCGCGCTCGACGGCCGGGCCACTGCTTGCGCTCTTGTTCGACGAACCTGCTTCTTCGAGCGCGGTCTTCGACGTTTCGCGCAGCGAGAGGCCGCCGATCATCGCGAAGATGGATACGGCGATCAGGTAATACGCCGGCGACAGATTCGTTCCCGTTTCCGCGATCAGCCAGGTCGCGACGAGCGGCGCGGTGCCGCCGAAGATCGTGTACGCGAGGTTGTATGTGATCGCGGATGCGGTGTATCGCGTCTTCGTCGCGAACACTTCCGAAAGAAGCGGAGCAGTGACCACGCCCGAAAGCACCGCGCCCACCGCGAGCAGCGCCACGCCGAGCAGCGAAGGCGACAGATTTCCCGATCCGCCGAGCGCGAAGGCGGGATAGACCGAGACGATGATGAAGATGCACGTCGTCGCGATCGTCGCGCGGCGGCCCACGAGGTCGGAGAACAGACCGGCGAGCGGGCACAGCGCCGCGGCGAAGAAGAGCGCGAGCACGGTCACGAGAAGCGATGTTCCGCGCGTCAGATGTCCGGCGACCTGCATGTAGGTCGCGAAATACGTCGTGAACGTGTAGAACGAAAGCGCCGTCACCGAAACGAATGCGCCGAGCTTCAGAATGTTTCCGGACTGCGAATGCAGGGTTTCCATCAGCGGCGCATGCGCGACTTCATGCTTGCCTTCGAGCGCCTGGAATGCCGGCGTCTCGTGCAGATTCACGCGCAGATACACGCCGATGAGACCGACCGGCGCCGCGATCAGGAACGGCACGCGCCAGCCCCAGTCGACCATCGCCGCGGGCGAAAGCGACGATTCGAGCGCATAGGCGACAACGGCCGCGCATGCGAACGAAGAGAACGTCGAGACCGGAACGAAGCTGCCGAAGAACGCGCGGCGTCGGCGCGGCGCGTGCTCCATCACATAGGCGCACGCGCCCGCGTATTCCCCGCCTGCGGAAAAGCCCTGCACGCAGCGGATGATCGTGAGAAGCAGCGGCGCCCAATAGCCGATGCTCGCATAAGTCGGCAGCAGCCCGATCAGCGTCGTGGCGCCGGCCATCAACAGGATGGTGAAAGCGAGCGTGCGCTTGCGGCCGATGCGGTCGCCGACCACGCCGAAGAAGAGGCCGCCGAGCGGACGGAATGCGAAGGCGACCGCGAAGACCGCGAACGTCTTCAGGAGACCGACCGTGGGATCGCCACTGGGAAAGAACTCGCGCGTCAGGATGGTCGCGAGAAAGCCGTACGCCGCGAAATCAAACCATTCGACAAAGTTTCCGATCGACGCCGCCGCGATGACACGTCTCAGCGTTTTGGTATCGACCTCGTGAGTTGCTTGATGTGGCATGGCGCTTCACCCCTTTCGCGTGTCGGATTCGATCCGGATTGAAAGGAGCGTAAGTGCTCAAATTGCTTAGGTCCATACGTGCCAATTACCTAGGTAATCGGCGCTCCGACGACGCCGCCGCGCCCGGCGTGCAAGGCCGGGCGCGGCTTCGCGCCTATTGCTGGAGCCACGCCTGGACCTTCTCGGGATGGCTGTCGACGAACTTCTTCGCCGCCGCGCTCCAGTCGTTCGATGCGTTGCCGTCGAGCTCGATCGATTCGACATCGGCCAGCGTCAGCTTGAAGTGCCGGATGAAGACATTCGCGCGCGGAAATTTCGTCGCGAACTGCTTGGAAGAGAAGCCGTGAATCTGCTCGTCGCCGCCGAGCACGCCCTTGGGATCTTTCAGATAACGCATCTTGTACTTCTGCCAGAGCCAGTGCGGACTCCACACCGTCGCGACGATCCAGCTCTTCGATTGATACGCGCGCGCAACGGCGGTCAACATGCCGGCCTCGCTTGCGCGAATGAGGTTATATCCGGCGAGGTCGTATTCCTTCAGCGCCTTTTCCGAAGCGACCATCTCGCCCGCGCCCGGTTCGATGCCCTGAATCGTGCTGTTCAACTTGCTCTTGACTTCGGGCTTGTTCAGATCGCCGATGGACGCCACTTCGCTCTCGGGCACGTAATCCGGCACCGCCCAGCCGATCTTCGCGCCGGAATAGATGACGCCGAGATCTTCCATGTCGTTCTTGAAGCGCGCGTAGTAGGCCGCGTGCGTGACCGGAAGCCACGCGCCGAGCATCAGGTCCACATCGCCGCGCGCGATGCCCTGAAACTGAATGCCGAGGTCCGCCGTGGTCAGGGTAACGGGTTGTTGCAGCTTCGTTTCGAGAACGTACTTCGCGGTATAGACGACCGCCTGCGTATCGGCCCAATTGGCTAGCGTGATCTTGATCGGCTCGACGGCGCTCGCGCACATCGCGAACGTGACAGTGGAGACTGCAACGGCAGCTTTCATGGCGAAGCTCACGGACAAGGCATTCATCATTGACGTTTCCTTGCATCGACAGGTTTTATGGAAGACGCGACGCGATCGATTCTCCTGATCTATAACGCATTCATTTGCGACGGATGATTAAGCAGTTGCAGGCGACGCCCTGCAGCCCGCAGTATTCGGGCGCATTAACGCGACGTCAATGTTCTTTGCTTATATCGTCGGATGGAACGCCGATACATCGAGCTGGCGCTCTTCGGATGAACGATCATCGCGGCAGCGCCGAAGTCGCGATTTCGCTCGCGCTGTCCAGTTGCTCGACGTGCCAGCATTTATCGATCAGCGCGCGCGTTTGCTCCGGCGTGAGGATGCCGTCCGCCAGATCGGAGAACTTGGTTTCGAGCTGCTTGTCGGTCATCGGCACTTGCGTGCTGCCGATCGCGTGTTCGATGTACTTGTGCAGCTTGCGGCCATCCTTCAGCGTGATCGTCACGTCGACCTGTTCCGGCTTGATGGACGGATCGACGATCGCGTTCACCTTGTCGCGCAGCTCGATTGTCTTCGGGTCGCGTACCTTGGCGTCGCTGAACTGTTTCTCGCCCGCCGCGCCGTCGATGATCGCGATCGCCACCGCGTGATAGATGCTGAACTTGCCTTCGAGCCCGATCTGCGGCGTCTTCTTGCCCGTCAGTTCGAGCACGAGTGGATGCACGCGAAGATCGATGCGCGCGATCTGATCCGCGCTCAAGTGTTCCTGATTGCGCAACTGGATCGCTGCATCGATCGACGGATGAATGACGATGCCGCACGCGAAAGGCTTATACGTATTCAACGTCGATTCCCAATGCGAACCGAGGCCCTCCGTGATCTCACGATAATCCTGCTTCGTGCTGATCGTGTTGGCCCAGCCGCGTTTGGCTTCGATCATGCCGTCCGAGCTTGTGTAGTTCTGGCCCGCGAGCAGTGCCGCGAAGATGCCGTTCGCGGCGGCGCGGCCGGGATTGAAGCTCTTGTTCATCGAGCCGAACGACTCGCGCAAGCCGACCGGCTGCGAGGCGGCGAGACCGAGCGCCCAGACCATCTGCTCGACGCTCAGTCCCATCAGCTTGCCCGTCGCCGCCGCCGAGCCGAACACGCCGCACGTACCGGTGATGTGCCAGCCGACATCGTAATGATTCGGATACACCGCATTGCCAATGCGCAACTCCGTTTCGACGCCCAGCACGAGCGCGTTCAGAAAGTCCTTGCCCGTGACGGCGCGATATTGCGAGTACGCCAATATCGCCGACACGACCGGTCCCGCCGGGTGAATGATCGTCTTCAGATGCGTGTCGTCGTAGTCGAAGATATGACTGCTCACGCCGTTGATGAACGCCGCGTTCATGATGTCGAAGCGCTCGGTCCGTCCGAGCAGGTTCGCTTGCGGCGGACCGGAGAACGGCGTGAGCGCGGCGACTGCGCGATTCACGGTCTCGTCGTGCGATCCGCCGACCGCGACGCCGACCCAGTTCATCAACGTCCTGACGCCTTCCTTGCGCACCGGCGCGGGCAGATCGCCATAGCCCGTTCTTACGATGAAGTCCGCAAGAATGCGCGTGACGCGCGGCGGCTTCCCATTCGCCCCACTGGCCGATGCGAAAGCGGATGCAGATGCGGCGTTGCTTGTCTGCGCGAACGCTGTCGTGCCTGCCGCCGATGCGAAAGCGCCTGCTGCGCTGGTCATGAGAAAGCTACGGCGATCGATGTTGGGCATGGAGTCGTTTCCTTGAAATGGCACAAGTGGGAACCCGCGCGCAAGTATCATTCCGCGGCAACGAGGCGAACCAAGGGTTTTCCCGATTCCCTTGCATGTCGATTCACGCTTCGATGCATCGTCGTAGAGATGTGTCCAATTTTTCCGCGAAAGGAGAGCACACCATGGCCACCGGAACCATCCGCCTTCACCGTGTCTTGCGTACGACGCCCGAGCGTCTTTATCGCGCGTTCCTCGAACCCGATGCGATCGCGAAGTGGCTTCCGCCTTACGGCTTCACATGTCAGGTCCATCACATGGATGCGCGCCAGGGCGGCACGCACAAGATGTCGTTCCGCAATTTCGGCACGGGCAATAGTCACTCGTTCGGTGGCGAGTACGTCGAGCTGGTGCCGTTCGAGAAGATTCGCTACACGGACCGCTTCGACGATCCGAACCTGCCCGGCGAAATGCAGGTCACCGTTTCGTTGAAGCAGGTCGTGTGCGGGACCGAGTTGAGCATCGTTCAGGAGGGCGTGCCCGAAGTCATTCCGGTGGAGATGTGCTATCTCGGCTGGCAAGAGTCGCTGGAGCAACTCGCGCGGCTCGTCGAGCCTGTGATCCCCGAGTGACGATGCGCGCGATCGAGCCCTTTCGTTGATCGGATAAGATACGGCGCCCCGCAACATCAATTCATAACGTGGAGTGCTTTTCGTGATCCAGCCGAGCAACGTATTCAAGGATAACCTCGCCCAATTGCCCGCCATCGACGGCATCGAGCGCATCGATCTGGTCGATGGCAAAGGTGACGTGGTCGCGAGCATCGAGAACAAGCCGGGCAAGCAGGGCTCGCTCGCGGTCTATCACTATCTGAAGCAGGCGTTCGGCGCGCTGGACGCGCAAGCCGCCGAGCATGGTCTCGCCGTGTTCGCCGAACATACGGCCGATGCGCGCAATCGCCCGGGCGCGCATCCGAATGTGGATCGGCTGATTGCGATCGTCGATGGCGGCGAGGCGTTGCGGGTCGACGTGGTTCGGGCGCAGTAAAGCAAAAGCCCGTTCTGCCATGAGCAGAACGGGCTTTTACGATTCATCGCTTGCAGCGGATCAGACCCTCAACTCCACCCGCTTGATGTCCTTCACGATCACGAGATAGCTGAACACCGTGATCAGCGCATTGATCCCGACGAACGCCAGCGCGCCATTGAACGAGCCCGACTGCGCGACGAGATAGCCGATGACGATCGGCGTCACGATGCCCGCGACATTGCCGAACATGTTGAAGATCGATCCCGAGAGCCCGATGGCTTCCTTCGGCGACGTATCCGCGACCACGGCCCATCCCAAAGCACCGATGCCCTTGCCGAAGAACGCCAGCGACATCAGCGCGACGACGATCCAGTCCGTGTCGACGTAATTGCAGCCGATGATGCACGACGACAGCAGCATGCCGCCGACGATCGGCACCTTGCGCGCGAAAGTGAGCGACTTGCCGCGACGGATGAGGCCATCGGAGATCACGCCACCCAGCACGCCGCCCGTGAAGCCGCAGATCGCCGGCAGTGACGCGACGAAGCCTGCTTGCAGAATCGTCATGTGACGCGCCTGCACGAGATAGATCGGGAACCACGTCAGGAAGAAGTACGTCAACACGTTGATGCAGTACTGCGCGAGATACACGCCGAGCAGCATCCGGTTGGTCAGCAATTGCTTGACGACGGGCCAGCCCACGCTGTGGGACGTGCCACGCGCCACGCCGCCCGCGCGCTGATGACCGCGCACGAGACCGCCGCCTTCCTCGATGTACTCCAGTTCCTGCCGGTTCACGCGCGGATGATCCGCCGGATTCTTCATCACGGCGAGCCACGTCAGCGCGAGCGCGAGACCCGCAACGCCCATCACGATATAGACGTGATGCCAGCCGAAAGCATGCGTGAGCCACGCCATCAACGGCGTAAAAACGACGGCCGCGAAGTACTGCGCCGAGTTGAAGATCGCCGATGCCGTGCCGCGTTCTTTCGTCGGGAACCAGCTCGCGACGACCTTCGCATTGGCCGGAAACGCGGGCGCTTCCGCCGCGCCCATCGCGAAGCGCAGCACGAAGAGGGCGGTCACGGCGGTCGCCGCGCTGCCGAGCAGGCCTATCGAACTTTGCAGCAACGTGAACAGCGACCACAGGAAAATGCTCGCCGCATACACGCGCCGCGCGCCGAAGCGATCCAGCAGCCAGCCCGCGGGCACTTGCGAGAGCACATACGCCCAGCTGAAGGCCGAGAAGATGTAGCCCATGCGGATCGCGTCGAAACCGAATTCGGCGCGCATCGCGGAGCCCGTCACCGACAAGGTCGCGCGGTCCGCATAGTTGAACGTCGTGATCACGAAGATCAGCAACAGAATGAGATAGCGCACCTTGGTGCGCTTCATGACGTCCGCGGGATTCGCGGTGCGGCTCATCGACATGGACTTCCCCTTTCTTTCCGTACGTGCGAGATGCACGGAGGGCCGCTCGCGCGGCCCTCATCGGCGAAGCGTCACACGGCGTCGTGCGTCCTCGCTTCGCCCGTCTCCTGCCTGTGCCTTTACTGCGCGCCGAGCTTCTTGATGAGCACGTCGAGTTGCTCGAGCTCGTCTTCGGTCAGATCGGTCAGCGGCGCGCGCACCGGGCCCGCATCGTGGCCGACGAGTTTCGCGCCCGCCTTGACGATCGACACCGCATAGCCCGCACGGCGATTGCGGATCTTCAGGTACGGCAGGAAGAATTCGTCGATCAGGCGGCCCGTGGTCGCGTGGTCGTCGGCGGCGATTGCGCGATAGAACTCCATCGCGGTCTTCGGGATGAAGTTGAACACCGCCGACGAGTACACCGGCACGCCGAGCGCCTTGTACGCGGCTGCGTAGACTTCGGCCGTCGGCAGGCCGCCCAAGTACGAGAAGCGGTCGCCGAGGCGACGGCGGATCGTCACCATGTTCTCGATTTCGCCGACGCCGTCCTTGAAGCCGATCAGGTTCGGGCAGCTATCCGCGAGTTGCTCCAGCATGTCGGCGTTGAGCTTCGAATTCGCGCGGTTGTAAATGATGACGCCCATGTTCGGCACGGCGCGGCAGACTTCCTCGGCGTGCGCGCGGATGCCTTCCTGCGACGCTTCGGTCAGATAGTGCGGCATCAGCAGAACGCCTTGCGCGCCTTGCTTCTCCGCTTCCTGCGCAAAGGCGATGGCCGTGCGCGTCGGGCCGCCCGCGCCGGCGAGGATCGGCACCTTGCCGCGGCACACTTCGGTGGCCGTCTTCACGATCTGCGAATATTCGGGTTGCGTCAGCGAGAAGAACTCGCCCGTGCCGCCCGCGACGAACAGCGCTGAAGCACCGTAAGGAGCCAGCCATTCGAGGCGCTCCGCGTACGTGTTCGCGCGGAAGTTGCCTTGTTGGTCGAAATCCGTCACGGGGAAGGAGAGCAGGCCTTCGGAAACGATTTGCTTCAGTTCTTGCGGTGTCGTCATGGTGATGAAGTCTCGATGTTCGGCGACCGGCCGATTGCCGATCTCGTAAGTCATCGTACAACATCGACTGACGTCAGACAATCTATTTACGCGTGTAAAATCAATGGATACGGGTAAATACTAACCAATTGTGATTGTCTATGTTGTAGGATGACATAACTCAAGCCGCAGCCGCGCGGTATGTTTGCTCAAGGATTCGTCAGAATGAATCAGTCCCCTCTCTATATTCGCGTCCACCCGGACGACAACGTCGCGATCGTCGCGAACGACGGCGGTCTCGGCGAAGGCGCCACGTTCGCCGATGGCCTCGTGCTGCGCGAACGCGTACCGCAGGGCCACAAGGTCGCGCTGAAGGATCTCGCGGAAGGCGATGCGGTCATCCGCTACAACGTCGTGATCGGCTATGCGACGAAGGCGCTCCCGAAGGGAAGCTGGATCAACGAGCACGTCACGCGCATGCCGACGCCGCCCGAGCTGCACGACCTGCCGATTGCGACGATCAAGGCGCCGGACGAATCGCCGCTGGAAGGCTTCACGTTCGAGGGTTATCGGAACGCCGACGGCTCGGTCGGCACGCGCAACATCCTCGCGATCACGACGACGGTGCAATGCGTCGCGGACGTCGTGCAGCACGCGGTGACGCGCATCAAGGCGGAACTGCTGCCGCGGTATCCGAATGTCGATGACGTCGTGAGCCTCGGTCACACATACGGCTGCGGCGTGGCCATCGACGCGCCCGACGCGATGGTGCCGATCCGCACGGTGCGCAACATCGCGCTGAATCCGAACTTCGGCGGCGAAGTGATGATGGTGTCGCTCGGCTGCGAGAAGCTCCAGCCGGAACGCCTGATGCCGCCGGGCACGATTCCGATCGCGGCGGCATCGGCGGAAACGGAAGACGTGGCCGATATCGGCGACAACACGCACGACGACAACGGCGGCACGGTCGTGTTGCAGGACGAGGCGCACGTCGGCTTCGGCTCGATGATCGAGTCGATCATGCGGATGGCCGAGACGCATCTGAAGCGCCTCAACAATCGCCGTCGCGAGACGTGTTCGGCGGCGGATCTCGTCGTCGGCGTGCAGTGCGGCGGCAGCGATGCGTTTTCCGGGCTGACGGCGAATCCGGCGGTCGGTTTCGCGACCGATCTGCTGGTGCGCGCGGGCGCGACCGTCATGTTCTCGGAGGTCACGGAAGTGCGTGACGGCGTCGCGCAACTGACGGCGCGCGCGGCGAACCGTGAGGTGGCGCAGGCGATCATCCGCGAGATGCAGTGGTACGACGATTATCTGAAGCGCGGCGGCGCGGACCGCAGCGCGAACACGACGCCGGGCAACAAGAAGGGCGGGCTGTCGAACATCGTCGAGAAGGCGATGGGTTCCATCGTCAAGTCGGGGTCATCGACGATTTCGGGCGTGCTGTCGCCGGGCGAGAAGGCGAAGCAGAAGGGTCTGATTTACGCGGCGACGCCTGCGAGCGATTTCATCTGCGGGACGCTGCAGCTCGCGGCGGGCATCAACCTTCATGTCTTCACGACGGGGCGCGGCACGCCGTACAGCCTCGCCGAAGTGCCGGTGCTGAAGGTCGCGACGCGCTCCGATCTCGCGCGCCGCTGGCACGATCTGATGGACGTGAACGCGGGAACCATCGCGACGGGCGAGGCGACCATCGCCGATGTGGGCTGGGAACTGTTCCGGCTGATGCTCGATGTCGCGAGCGGGAAGAAGCAGACGAAGGCCGAGGCGTTGAAGCTGCACAACGCGCTTGTGTTGTTCAATCCGGCGCCGGTGACGTGATTCGATGCGCGCTCGCCGGAAACGAAATCGCCCCGCTTTGAGCGGGGCGATTTTTTTTGCGGGCGCGGTGTGAGGCGGATGAGCGAGCGGAATGCGCGATCGGACCGCCACGCTGGGCCATTCTTTGGCACGATGACATCGAATCGATGACACGAATCGAGCCCATGCCATCTCCTTTCGCCAAACCGCGCCCGCCGATCCCCCGCACCGTCTGGGCGCTCGGCCTCGTCAGCCTGTTCATGGACCTGTCCTCCGAGCTGGTGCATGCGCTTCTACCGATCTACCTCGTGACGACCATGGGCATGAGCGTCACCGCACTCGGCGCGCTGGAAGGCGCAGCCGAAGCAACCGCGATGATCGTGAAAGTCTTTTCGGGCGCGCTGAGCGACTGGCTCGGACGCCGCAAGGGCCTGCTGCTCTTCGGCTACGGCCTCGCGGCATTGACGAAGCCGCTGTTCCCTCTCGCCGAAACGCCCGCGCTGGTCGTGGCCGCGCGTCTCGTCGATCGCTTCGGCAAGGGCATTCGCGGCGCGCCGCGCGATGCGCTGCTCGCGGATGTCGCGCCGCCGGAAATCCGTGGCGCCGCTTTCGGCCTGCGGCAGTCGATGGACACGATCGGCGCGTTCGCCGGGCCGTTGCTCGCCATCGTGCTGATGCTCGCGTTCTCCGATCACATCCGCACGGTGCTCTGGTTCGCGACGGTGCCGGCGTTCATCGCCGTCATCATCATTCTGTTCGGCGTGCGTGAGCCGGAAAGCGCGTCCGCACGAGGCGCGAGCTTCCGCTCGCCGCTGCACTGGCGGTCGATGCGCGAGTTTTCTGGGCGCTACTGGTATGTCGTCGCGATCGGCGCGACCTTCACGCTCGCGCGCTTCAGCGAGGCGTTCTTGGTACTGCGCGCGCAGCAGACAGGACTCGATATCGCGTGGATTCCCGCCGTGATGGTCGTGATGAGCCTCGCGTATTCGGCGAGCGCGTATCCGGCGGGCGTGCTGTCCGATCGATGGGACCGGCGCGCGTTGCTCGCCTGCGGCCTGGCGCTGCTGATCGCGGCCGATGTGCTGCTCGGCGCGGGATCGTCGATGCTCACGCTGTTCGCGGGCGTCGCCTTGTGGGGACTGCACATGGGCTTCACGCAAGGCATTCTCGCGGCGATGGTCGCCGAATCCGCGCCGCCTTCCCTGCGCGGTACCGCATTCGGCGTGTTCAATCTCGCGAGCGGCGTCTGCATGGTGCTGGCGAGTGCGATCGCCGGATGGATCTGGGATCGCCATGGCGCGCCGGCGACCTTCTACACCGGCGCCGCGCTCGCGCTGATACCGCTCGTCATGTGCTTCGCGCCACGGCGAGCGGATTCCGCGTCACGAAAGGCTTGAAGCGCCCGATACATACCGTGCAGCCGGCTTGTTCGCCGACAACTCCGGCGCCATCGCCTGCCGCGCCGCTTCGTACGCGTCCCACTTCGCGCCGTCGTGCAGCGACGGAATCGTCACGAGCTCATCGCGATCGAAGCCGACGAGCGCCGCATCGACCATATCGCCCGCCGACATCACGATCGCCTTGTCGAGATTCTCGATCGGAAGGCCGCCCGTTTCCCAAAAGTCGGTGGCCGTCGCGCCGGGCAGCACGGCCTGCACGCGCACGCCCTTGCCCGCCAGTTCGCGATGCAGCGACTGGCTGAACGCGAGCACGAACGCCTTGGTGCCGCCATACACGCCGTTGAGGATCTCCGGCGCAATGCTGACGATCGACGCAATGTTGATGATCGCGCCACGGCCTCGCGCGACGAAGCCGGGCACCGCCGCGTAAGCGAGGCGCGTGAGCGCGGTCACGTTGAGATCGATCATGCGCGTCATCGCGTCGACGTCGCTGTCGAGCAAAGGCGTATGCGTGCCGATGCCCGCGTTGTTCACGAGCAGCGTGATGCTCGCGTCATTCTTCAGCTTCGCTTCGACAGTGGCGAGCGCGCTGCGGTCGTTCAGATCGGCATCGAGAATCTCGACGCTGCGGCGCGTCTCGTTCGTGATGCGTTCGGCGAGCGCCGCGAGCTTGTCGCGATT
Organism: Caballeronia zhejiangensis; assembly: GCF_022879815.1. Lineage (NCBI taxonomy): Bacteria > Pseudomonadati > Pseudomonadota > Betaproteobacteria > Burkholderiales > Burkholderiaceae > Caballeronia > Caballeronia zhejiangensis. The sequence continues at coordinate 435,250 of NZ_CP084285.1, read as the reverse complement.
GCGCGCGACGAGAATGAGGTCGTAGCCGCGCCGCGCGAGGCGCTCCGCATAGACCGCGCCGATTCCGGAAGACGCGCCCGTGACGAGCGCCGTGCCGAGGTGTGTCTGCGTCATGTTTCACTCCGTCAGAAAACAAGTGGTTGATTGCGTGAGTGAATTCTGGCCGGATTTGACCGTGACGCAAATGACGTATAGGGTAGTGATTCGTGACATCGCGCGGCAGGAAAACGACATGCACCGCATCGGCTATTTATTGAGCGACGGCTTCCAGATCATGGCGCTCGCCTCGCAGACGGTTTTCGAAATGGCGAACGACGTATCGGGCGAGGCGTTCTACGGCATCGAAAATTATTCGACGGCGGGCGGCGAAGTGCGCTCGTCGCTCGGCATGAAGATCGACACGCGAGCGATCACCGCGCGCACGCAGATGGACACCTGGATCGCCGTCGGCGTCACCACGCCGCTCACGATCGCGCCGCCCGCCGACGTGTTCGCGTTCCTGCGCCGCGCGGCGAAGCGCACGCGGCGTATCGCGGGCATCTGCACGGGCGCATTCGTGCTGGCCGGAGCGGGCCTGCTCGCGAATCGCCGCGCGACCACGCATTGGGCCTACGCGCGCGACATGCAGCGGCTTTATCCCGATGTGCAAGTGGAAGAAGACCGCATCTTCATTGTCGATGGCCCGGTCTGGACGTCGGCGGGCATGACCGCGGGGCTCGATCTCGCGCTCGCGATGGTCGAGAAGGATCTCGGCGCCGATATCGCCCGTTCGATCGCGCACAAGCTCGTCATGCATCAGCGTCGCGCGGGCGGGCAGTCGCAGCATTCGGAAATGCTCGATCTCGCGCCGAAGTCCGATCGCATCCAGAATGCGCTGAACTATGCGCGCAAGAATCTGAACCGGCCGCTGACGGTCCAGGAGCTCGCGGGCGAGGCGCATCTGAGCCCGCGTCAGTTCAGCCGCGTCTTCACGCTGGAGACGGGGCAGTCGCCGGCGAAAGCCATCGAAGGATTGCGGCTCGAAGCGGCGCGTCTGATGATCGAGAAAAGCCGGCATTCGCTCGAAACGATCGCGCAGGAAACGGGCTTCAGGGACCGCCGTCACATGCGCGAAGCATTCATGCGCGGCTTCGGCGTGCCGCCGCAGGAAGTGCGGCGCGAGGCGCGCACTCAAACGTAACGACTACATCGAGGACAAACAGTGCTGAAGATCAATCCCGCCCGCCTGCTCGACGACCTCCGTCATCTGCGCACGTTCGGCGCAACCGGTCCGGGCGTCGTGCGCCTCTCGCTGTCATCGGTCGATATGGACGCGCGCCGCTGGCTCGCGGGCCGCATGAACGAAGCGGGACTCGCCGCGACGATCGACGGCGTCGGCACCGTGTTCGGCCGCTCGCGCAACGCGGGCCCGGCGCTTTTGATCGGCTCGCACACCGACACGCAACCGACCGGCGGCTGGCTCGACGGCGCGCTCGGCGTCATTTACGGCCTCGAAATCGCGCGGGCGCTCGCCGAATGCGAAACGACGCGTCATTTCGCGGTGGACGTCGCATCGTGGATCGACGAGGAAGGCACGTTCTCGGGCTTTCTCGGCAGCCGCAGTTTCGTCGGCGAAGCCGTCGATGAAGCCCTGCGCCACGCGCGCAATCGCGAGGGCGTCCTGCTCGGCGATGCGCTCGCGCAAGCCGGACTCATCGGCGCGGCGCGCGTGCGTATCGACAGGGCGCGGCACAAGGCGTATCTGGAACCGCACATCGAGCAGGGCGGACGGCTGGAGGCGCACGGCAAGTCGATCGGCGTGGTGACGACGATCGTCGGCATACGCGAGCTGAAGCTGCGCTTGACCGGGCAGCGCAATCACGCGGGCACGACGCCGATGTCGATCCGGCGCGATGCGGGCGCGGCGCTCGTTGCGTTCATCGCGCGCATGGACGAAGCGTTTCGCGCGATCGCCGATGCCGATACCGTCTGGACCGTCGGGCGCATCGAGCTCGATCCGGGTTCGTTCAGCGTGGTGCCGGGCGCGGCGGACATGTATCTGCAATTCCGCGACGCCAGCGCGGAGCGTTTGCGCGCGATGGAAGCCGCGCTCGCCGCGCTGATCCGCGACTTCAATGCAGAAGGGAAAATCGGTGTCGCGATGACGGACAGCGAGCCGCCCGAAGCGCCCGTCGTGATGGACGCCGCCTTGCAGGCGCATATCGCGGAGGCCGCCGAAGCGCTCGCGCCGGGTCAGTGGGAACGCATGCCGAGCGGCGCGTCGCACGATGCGCAGGTGATCGCGCATCATGTGCCGGCGTGCATGCTGTTCGTGCCGAGCATCGGCGGAGTGAGTCACGATTTCATCGAGGACACGGCGGAGTCGCACATCGTGCTCGGCTGCGAAGTGGCGGCGCGGGCAGCGGCGAATATCCTCGCGAGCTTGTCGGCTTAACGCTCGGTGATCTCCGCGATGTATCGCCCGGCGTCGCGCCAGAGGCCGAATCCCGACGCCGGATTCATGTGCCCGACGCGGCCGAGATCGGCGAGCCGCGCGCCCCAGTCGTGCGCCATGCCGGCGACGCGTTCGAAGCGCGCGAGCGGATCGTCATGGCTCGCCGCGACGACGCACGGAAACGGCAGGCGTTCGCGCGGCGTGGGCAGCCATCCGTGCAGCTCGAGTTCATCGGCTGACGGATAGCCTTCCGGCAGCGGCGAATCGAAATCGGGCGGCGTGACGAAGAGCGCGCCCTGAATCTCGCGACGATGCCGCTGCGCCCAGTGCACGGAAATCATCACGCCGGCGCTGTGCGCGACGAGCACGACCGGTCCGTCGATCTGCGCGAGCGCCGCGTCGAGCGCGGCGACCCGCGCGCTCCGATCGAGCTTGTCGCGTTGCAGCGGCGGCACGGTACGCACGTTGTCATGCGCGTTGGCGTAATGCGTCTGCCAGTGGTCCTCGACGTGATCGCGCAGGCCGGGGACCATGAGTATCGTCGGTGCGTTCATGCGTCGATCCATCAGAAGGGCACGTCACCGATGATCCCCGCGCGCTCCATCTTGCGATGACACGGCGGATAGTCCATCACCGCGTAATGCTGCGTGCTGCGGTTGTCCCAGATGGCGATGCTGTTCTTCTTCCAGCGCCAGCGCACCTGATATTCCGGGATATACGCCTGGCTCAGCAGATACGCGAGCAACTGCCCCGCGCCGGGATTCGCGTCCTGCCCGAAGCGCACGCGCTCCGGCGTGTGATAGTTGGTGAAGTGCGTCGCGAAGGCGTTGACGAACAGCACCTTCTCGCCCGTTTCCGGATGCGTGCGCACGACGGGATGCTCGGCATCGGGAAACTGCGCCTTCAGCGCGAGGCGTTTCTCGATAGGCATCGCCGCACCGAAACTCGCCTCGATGCTGTGCCGCGCGCGCAAATCCGCGATCTGTTCCTTGACGTGCGCGGGCAGCTTCTCATACGCGAGCACCATGTTCGCCCACATCGTGTCGCCGCCGACGGGCGGCGTTTCCACGCAGCGCAGCACGCAGCCGAAGGGCGGCGCGACGCGCCAGGTCGCGTCCGTGTGCCACGCGTTTTCGTAGCGGTCGTTCGGCTGATCGGGCGACTTGTAGATACGCACGAGCCCCGGATGGTCCGGATCGCTTCCCGCGACCGGATGATCCTCCAGTTCGCCGAAGCGCCGCGCGAACGCGACGTGCTCCGCGCGCGTGATTTCCTGATCGCGCAGAAAAAGCACGCGATGCGCGAGCAACGCGGCGCGGATTTCGGCGAAGAGGGCGTCGTCGTGAATGGCGTCGGCGAGATTGACGTCGGTGAGTTCCGCGCCGATCGCGCAAGTAAGTTGTTCGATACGCATGAATGTCTCCTCAGACGACGAACACGGACGAACCCGTGGTCTTGCGCGCTTCGAGATCGCGATGAGCGTCCGCCGCGTCGCGCAGTGCATAGCGCTGGTTGATCTCGATGCGAATGCGCCCGCTCGCGACGTGATCGAAGAGTTCGGCGGCGAGCGCATTCTTCTCGGCCGGATCGGCGATGTAATCCGCGAGCGCCGGGCGCGTCAGATAGAGCGAGCCTTTCATCGCGAGCAATTGCGGATCGAACGGCGGAATCGGACCCGATGCGGTGCCGACGCACACCATCAGACCGCGGCGCGCGAGCGAATCGAGCGATGCGTTGAAAGTGGTCTTGCCGACGCTGTCGAATACCGCGTTCACGCCCTTGCCATCGGTCAGTTCGCGCACGCGCGCGGCCACGTCCTCGCGGCTGTAGTCGATCGTGTGCGCCACGCCATGCTCGCGCGCCACGCGCGCTTTCTCTTTGCTCGATACCGTGCCGATCACCGTCACGCCGAGCAGCTTCGCCCATTGCGACACGATCAGCCCGACGCCGCCCGCCGCCGCGTGCAAGAGCAGCGTGTCGCCACGCTCGAAGCGGCGGATGCGCGTCATCAGATAGGCGGCGGTGAGGCCGCGCATCGTCATGGCGGCGGCGCGCGTGCAGTCGATCGCATCGGGCAGATTGACGAGCGGCGCGGCGGAAATGATGCGCTCCGTGCTGTACGCGCCGAGCGTGTTGATGAAACCAGTGTAGGTCACGCGATCGCCTTCCTTCAGATGCGTGACGTTCGCGCCGACCTTCTCGACGACGCCCGCCGCTTCGACGCCCATGCCCGAAGGCAGCGGCACCGGATAGAGGCCCGAGCGGAAATACGTGTCCGCGAAATTGAGCCCGACGGCCTCGTGACGCAGACGGACCTCCAACGGGCCGGGTTCGCCCACGGCGACTTCTTCCCAGCGCAACACTTCCGGACCGCCGGTTTCGTGAAAGCGGATTGCATGTGCCATTGTTTCGTCTCCTTGAGTCTCTGTTTCCTGTATGGCGTTCAGCGCGCGAGCGCGTTCCAGTCGGCGTCGCGCAGATAGCGGCGCGCGGCCGGCAGCACGACGCCTTCGATGCGTCCCATGCGTTCGCACGCGAAGCGCGCGCTCGCAAGCAATGTGTCGTCGATGACCTCGCCATTCGCGATCGATGCCGCGACGCGCGCGAGCAGCGCCGCTTCGCGTTCGGCGAGGCGCGCGAGTTCGTCGAGTTCGGCATCGAGCGTCGATGTGCGCTCGCGCAATGCCGTGGTCAGCGCGGTTTCTTCGTGATGTGTTTCGCGAAGACGCTCGATCGTCCGCGCATCGGGTCGCGAAGTGCGCAGCGCATCGTCGTAAGCGTCCGAGCGCATCCGATGCACGGCGAGCAGCGCGCCCGCCGCCTTCGTGACCATCGGGCGCGCGTCGCTCGGCGCGATCAGCACGGCCACGCCCGGCAAGGGCGGCACCGCGCTGCCTTGCGCGATGCACACGAGGTCGTAATCGTTCGCCGCCGCCGAATCGATGCCCTGCACGCCGAGCACCGTCGCCGGCACGCCGTGCGCGCGAGCGGCGGCTTCGGCGCGGGCGAGGGCGGCCGCGATCCGGCGATGCTGCGCCGCATCGTCGCTCGCGCCCGCATGCAGGCTGACGAACGTGATGCGCGCGCCGAGCGAGCGCGCGAGCTCGGCCGCATGGCCAGTCGCCTCGACGCTGGCGTCGTTGCGCTCGACGGGCACGAGCAGATGTCGGTACATGGTGATCCTTCGGTTTCAATTGCACGGTTGATCGAATCGTAGTGCGGGCGGCGGCCGAGCGCCCCTCTCGCGGCGGGAGGGGCTTGACGCACGCGCGCGATCCGAACCATCCTAGATGGAAGACAAAAAATTACCGATGCCCACCGACTCCCCATCCACCGAGCTCGTGCTGAAGACGATGGCGCCGCGCGCGCCGTCCGGGCTGCTCGCGCGCGCCCGTTTGAACGCCGACACCGCACGCAGCCAGATCGTGCTCGTGCAGGCCGGCGCGGGTTACGGCAAGACGTCGCTGCTCGCGCAATGGCGGCGCGAGTTTCTGGCGCACGGCGCGGCGGTCGCGTGGCTGCTCGCCGACGATCGCGACGACGCGGAGCGCTTCCTGCGCGCGCTCGTCCACGCGATCCGGACATGCTGCGCGCGGCCCTCGTTCGGGCGTCTCATCGCGGAAAATCCGGGCGTGCCCGCCGGCGCGTTCGATCTCGCCACCGCGTGGCTGGCGGAGCTTGCGCAGCTATCGCTCGATGTCGTGCTGATCGTCGACGAAGCCGATCGTCTGCCGGAACCCGGCGCGCAACTGCTCGATTACGTGATGCACAACGCGCCGCAGAATCTGCGCATCGTCGCGGCGGGCCGGCAGGGGCTCGACAAGCCCGCGGCGGAACTGCTCGCCTACGGACAGGCCGAACTCGTCGCGCCGGACGCGCTGCGTTTTCGCGTCGATGAAACCATCGCGCTCGTCACGCAGCGTTTCGGCGCGCGCGTCGACGCCGATGCCGCCGCGCGCCTCTTCGAAATCACCGGCGGCTGGCCGCTCGGCCTGCAACTCGCGCTCACCGCGATGGCGCGCGCGCAGGACCCGCGCACGGCGCTCGACAATCTCGCGGCGGGCCCGCGCGGCTTGCGCGAACCGCTCGTCGCGGCGCTGTTGAGCGAGCTGTCATCCGCCGATGAACGCCTGCTCGTCGACATCAGCGTCGTGGACGTGCTGCACCCCGACTTGTGCGAAGCCCTGACCGGCGACGCCGACGCGCCGCAACGCCTCGCACGTCTCACGCGCGATACGCCCGTCTTCGTGACGGCGGAGGAGAGCGACTGGTGCCGCCTGCATCCGCTCGTGCGCGACGTGCTGCAGACGCGCTTTGCCGCGCTCGCGGACGATGCGCGCGCGGAACTGCATCGGCGCGCGGCGCGCTGGCTCGGCGCGCGCGGCATGCTCGAACAGGCGGCGCGCCACGCGCATGCGGCGGGCGAGCGCGAACATGCGTACGAACTCGCGGAGCAGTCGCTGCACGACGCCGTGAAGCAAGGCCAGCTCGGCACCGTGCTCGAGTGGCTGGAACGTCTGCCGGAAGCGGAACTGGAAAAGCGTCCGCGCCTGTGTCTGGCGGTCGCGTGGGCGCTCGCGCTGGGCGAACGTCATCACGAGGCGCAGCGTCAGGTCGAGCGCGTGCTTGCATCGCCGGGTGCGGACGACGCCTTGCGTTACGAATGCGCGTTGATCCTGAGCGCGGCCGCGTGGTACGCCGACGATCCCGACCGCTTCCTGACGCTTTTCGAGCCGTGGGCGCAGACGCCGCCGCCCAAGGACTCGTGGCTCGCGCAGTCGCATGCGAACCGCCTCGCCGCCCGCGCGATGCTGCTCGGCGAGCCGGCGCAGGCGCGGCGTCTGCAACAGGCGGTGACGCGCGCGCAGATCGGCAAGGGGCTCGGCTATGTCGTGCGCTGGGGCGATCACATGGTCGGCCTGACGTGGCTTCAGGAAGGACAGGTGAAGCTCGCCGAAAGCGTCCTGCTGCCCGCGCTCGCGAGCGCCGAAGAAGACCTCGGGCGGCGTCATCCGCTGACGTGCATGTTCGCGGCGACGTGCGCGTCGATCGCGTATGAGGACGATCGCATCGACGAGGCCGCCGCGCTGCTCGCCAACCGTCTCGACGTGCTCGAACGCGCGGCGTTGCCGGAGACCGTCGTGCTCGCGTATCGCACGGCGGCGCGCATCGCGGCGTTGCGCGGCGACGAGCATCGCGCGCTCGATCTGCTCGAAATGCTTTACGCGATGGGCGTCGCGCGCAATCTGCCGCGTCTTTGCGTGACGAGCCTCGCGGAGCAGGTGAGCGCGCATGCGGGACGCTATCGCGCGCAGACCTGCGATGCGCTCGTCGAGCGTATCGACGCGATCGTCGATGAACACATCGCCACGCGCGGGCCGATCTGGAGCCGCTCCGTGCAGATGCTGCAGACGATGGCGCACGGCGGCGCGGCGCTCGCGCGTCAGGACTGGCCGGCTGCGGTCGAACCGCTCGCGCGCGCGGAACAGATCGCCGCGACGATGAAGCGCGGACGCGAGCGCATCGAGCTGATGGCGTTGCGCGCGTTCGCCCAGGAACGCGCGACGGGCGACGGCCACGCGCCGTTTCTCGAAGCGCTGAACCTCGCGCGCACGTATCATCTCGGGCGCGTGTTGATCGACGCGCATCCCGGTCTCGCCGACTGGGCGCGGCGCGTGAGCGAAGCGGGCGGCGTGGATGCCGGCGAGCGCCCGGTCGTGCCGCCGCATGTCGTGCGCGTGCCGCCGCGTTCGGGCGAAGGCGGGCCGCGCGCGTTGCCGAGCGTGATCCTCACGCCGAAGGAGCGCGAGATTCTCGAACTGCTCGCGCGCACCTTGAGCAACAAGGAAATCGCGCTCGCGGCGGCGGTCGGCGAGGGCACCGTCAAGTGGCATCTGAAGAATCTCTTCGGCAAGCTCGACGCCAGTTCGCGCAAGCACGCGGTGCGCCGCGCCATCGCGCTCGGCCTGCTCGAAGGCGTGCAATAGCGCCTTTTTCAAGCGTTTTCAGCAGGGTTTTCCCGCCTCTCTCGCAATCCCTACCCCTCTCTCCGTGAGAGGGGTTCGGCACTTGGCCGATGCGTATTCTTGCCTCCTGACGCCGCGACCCTATCGGTGCGCGGCGCATCCAGAACAAGATCAGGAGACTCGATGAAGCTCAGATTCGCCACTGCCGCAGGGCTCGTGCTGGCCGCCGGCGGCGCGCATGCGCAATCCACCGTGACGCTCTATGGCGTGCTCGACGCCGGCCTCATGTATCAGAGCGCGTCGGCGGCGAGCTTCGCGCGCAACGCGCGGGACACGGGGAAGGTGTATCGCTTCAAGGACGGCGGCATCTATTCGAGCGTCTGGGGCCTGAAGGCCAGCGAAGATCTCGGCGGCGGCTACTTCATCAACGTGAAGCTGCAAGGCTCGTTCGATTCGGGCACCGGCAAGACCGGCCTCTCCGATACGCCCGGCGCCACCGCGATGTTCAATCAATACGCGACGATCGGCGTGTCCGGCCCGTTCGGCACCTTCAACGCGGGCCGCCAGATCGTGCCGATGATCTGGGCGATGTACGACACCGACGTGCGCCGCGCGCAGTATTTCGGCAGCGTGCTGACCGCATGGCTCGGCATGAACACGGCGGCCGGCTGGCCCGGCACGAGCACCAACGGCTCGATCGGCGCGCTCTACGACAGCAACGCGCTCGTGTATCAGTCGCCGACGTATGCGGGTTTGTCGGCATCGCTCGAATACGCGCCCGGCGGCGTGGCGGGACAGTTTCAGGGCGGCACGCGCGAATCGGCGGTGCTGAAGTACTCGAACTTCGGCTTGACGCTGACGGCTGTCTACTACAACGGCCACGACGCGAATCCCGCGCCCGGCTCCGTGCCCACCGGACTCAACAACAATCGCATGATGTATTTCGGCGGCCTGTACACGACGCACGGCTTCTCGATCTCGATGTCCTACGCGAACGGCAAGAACCCCGCCGATTCGGATCGCGCGAACTTCGACATGTACTCGGGCGGTCTTGGCTATCGCTTCGCGCCCAATCTCAACGTGACGACCGGCGTCTACTACATCAAGGACACGAACCAGTCGTCGAATCACTCGCTGGAATTCGCGATCGGCGCGGAATACAACCTGTCGAAGCGCACGCTCGCGTATGCCGAAGTCGGCCACGTCGACAACAACGGCACAATGAACCAGATGATCGCCTACGGCCAGCCGACCGCGCCGGGCAAGTCGACGACCGCGGCCATGCTCGGCCTGCGCCACAACTTCTGAATATTTGGAGACAAGGATGCAAGACACGTATTTCGACCCGCACGCCGCGCCCGACGCGTATTCGTACCCGTTGCTCATCAAGCAGTTGCTGCACACGCCGCTCGCGAATTCGCCGGATCAGGAGATCGTCTATCGCGGCGCGGTGCGGCAGTCGTATCGCACGATGACGGAGCGCGTCGCGCGCCTCGCGAATGCCCTCGACGCGCTCGGCGCGAAGCATGGCAGCACCGTCGCGATGATGGACTGGGACAGCCATCGCTATCTCGAATGCTATTTCGCCGTGCCGATGATGGGCGCGGTCCTGCAATCGGTGAACGTGCGGCTTTCGCAGGACGAGATTCTGTACACGCTCAATCATGCGGGCGCGGACATGCTGATCGTGCATACCGATTTCCTGCCGGTGATCGACGCGATCAGAACGCGCCTCGAAACCGTGCGTACTTTCATCTGGATCGATGAGCAAGGCGTCGCGGTTCCGGAGCACGGCATCGGGTTCGCGCGTGAATACGAAGCGATGCTCGCCGCCGCCGATCCCGTGCGCGAGTTTCCCGATTTCGACGAGAACACGCGCGCCACGACGTTCTACACGACCGGCACGACCGGCAAGCCCAAGGGCGTGTACTTTTCGCATCGCCAGCTCGTGCTGCATACGATTGCCGGAATGGCCGCGCTCGCGAGCCCGGCGAGCGGCCAGCGCTTTCATCGCGGCGATGTCTACATGCCGCTCACGCCGATGTTCCATGTGCACGCGTGGGGCATGCCCTACATCGCGACGATGCTCGGCGTGAAACAGGTGTACCCCGGCCGCTATGTGCCGCAGAACATCATGCGTCTGATCGAGGAAGAAGGCGTGACGTTCTCGCATTGCGTCGGCACGATCCTGCATATGCTTCTGACATGCCCGGATGCCGACGCCGTCGATTTGCGCCGATGGAAGGTCGTGATCGGCGGCGGCGCGCTGACCGAAGGACTCGCGCGCGCGGCGCTCGGACGCGGCATCGACGTGTTCTCGGGATACGGCATGTCGGAGAGCGGTCCGCTGCTGAGTCTCGCGCAATTGCCCCCGCACGCGGACACGCTCCACGCCGACGAGCAAGTGCGCCTGCGTTGCACGACGGGCCGCGCGATTCCGCTCGTCGACTTGCGCATCGTCGACGACGAACTGCGCGAAGCGCCGCGCGATGGCCGCACGTGCGGCGAGATCGTCGCGCGCGCGCCGTGGCTCACGCAAGGCTATCTGAAGAATCGCGAGGCATCCGCGACGTTGTGGGAAGGCGGCGCGCTGCATACGCAGGACATCGGCAACGTCGATGCCGACGGCTATCTGCGCATCACCGATCGCGCGAAGGACGTCATCAAGTCGGGCGGGGAATGGGTGTCGTCGCTCGAAGTCGAAAGCCTGATCTCGCAGTTGCCGGGCGTGGCCGAGGTCGCGGTGATCGGCGTGCCCGATGCGAAGTGGGGCGAACGCCCGCTCGCGCTCGTCGTGCAGAAGCCGGATTGCGCGGCGCCGATCACGGAGGAAATGATCACGCGATATCTGCGCGGCATCGCCGAAACCGGACGCATCTCGCGCTATGCGGTGCCGCGCGACGTGCGCTTCATCGACGCGATCAGCAAGACGAGCGTCGGCAAGATCGACAAGAAGACGCTCCGGGCGCGCTTCGCCGACATTCAGGCGGCGGGCGTCTGACAGGCGAGCCAGGCGTCGACGGCGCTGCCTATCGTCGGATGAAAGCACGCATCGGGAAAGATCGGCGTCAGTTCGAAGCGCCTGAGCTTGTCGCGAACCGGGTCTTTCATCTCGGCGAAATGCAGCGCGATGCCGCGTTCCTGCAACGCGCGATGCAGTTCGCGCAGCATGTCGGCGGACGTGACATCGACGCTCGTGACCGGCTCGGCCGTCACGACGACGCGTTTGACTTGCGTCGGCGCCTGCTTCACCGCTTCGAGCACGCGCTGCTGGAACAGCTCGGCGTTCGCGAAGAAAAGCGGCGCGTCCCAGCGGAACAGCAGCAGGCCCGGAACCTGTTCCGCTTGCGGGTATCGCATCGTGTCGTGATAACCGCGCAGTCCTTCCACGCGCCCGAGCACGGCGTAATGCGGCCGCCATCCATCCCATAGGAATTCTATGACCGCGATCACCACGGCGATGCAGATGCCGGGAATCGCACCGAACACCGCCACGCCGGCGAAGCAGCAGATCGACAGCCAGAACTCCCATTGCTGAATGCGATAGATGCGCTTCAGATCCCTGAACTCGAATAGTCCGATGGCCGCGGCAATCACGACGGCCGCGAGCGCGCTGCTCGGCAGATGACGCAGCAGATTCGGCCCGGCGAGCAGCACGGCCGCCACCGCCACCGCGCCGACGATGCCCGTCATCTGCGTGCGCGCGCCCGCCGCTTCCGCGACAGGCGTGCGCGACGAACTGCTGCTGACCGGGAAGCCCTGAAACAGACCGGTCGCGAGATTGGCGACGCCGAGCGCGATCATCTCCTGATTCGGATCGACGCGCGTATTGGCGCGCGCCGCGAAGGTGCGCGACAGCACGCTGGTATCGGCGAAAGCGATGAGCGCGACCGCGCAGCCGCCGAGCACGATGCGCACGAAATCGGCATCGCTCAGCCACGGCAGCGAGAACGCGGGCAGTCCTTGCGGGATGGTCCCGAGCACTTTCACGCCGCGCTGGTCGAGATGGAACACGCTCACGCATAGCGTCGCGAGCACGACGGCGATGAGAATGCCCGGCACCTTGTCGAAGCGCTTGAGCAGGAGAATGAGCGCGAGGCTCGCCGCGCCGACGGCGAAGCTGTACCAGTTCGACTGGCCAGCGGCGATGCCTTTGGCGAGAGTCGCGAGATCGCGCAACGGCCCGTGATCTTCGATGGATATCGCAAAGAGCTTCGGCAACTGGCTGATCAGCACGGTCAGCGCGATGCCGTTCATATAGCCGTAGCGAATCGGCTTCGAGAGCAACTCGGTGACGAAGCCGAGCTTGAGCAAGCCGAAAACGACGCACACCAAACCGGAGACGATCGCCATCATGCCCGCGACGGCGATCGCGCGCGACGGATCGCCGGATGCGCTCAGCACGACGACCGCGAGCACGGGCGCGGCGAGCGCGGAATCGGGGCCGAGCACGAGAATGCGGCTCGGGCCGAAGATCGCGTAGGCGAGTAGCGGGACGATCGTCGCATAGAGGCCGCACACGCCCGGCACGCCCGACGCCTGCGCATATGCGACGCCGACGGGCACGAGCATCGTCGTCAGCACGAGTCCGGCGATGATGTCGTTCTTCAGCCACCCCACGCGATAGTCGCGCAGCAACGCGATCAACGGCACATGACGCGACCAGCCTTGCACGCCGCCGCCGCTCGAGCCTTCTTGTAACGTTTGTTCGGATGGCATGACCGATTCCACGCAACGTGTGCACTGATTCCGTTGTAGCCGGAATCCGAATGGGGTCAAGCGGATGAAACGATCCGACAGAAATATTGAAACGCTTAACACCCGCCGATGCGACGCGCGCCCGAGCCGTCCACTTGTAATCCGCGACGCCTCACATATCCTTGCTCAGTGTGACGAAGCGAAGCGGGAGACGACCATGAGCGATGTTCCTGCAGTCGCGCACGATCACGCGGGCTATCGCACGCGGACCGGCTCGCGCTTCCCGCTCGGCGCGACGGTCATGCCGGGCGGCGTCAACTTCTGCGCGTTCTGCCGCCGCGCGACGCGCGTCGAACTATTGCTGTACGCATCGGAAGAGAGCGTCGAACCGTTTCAGGTCATCGCGCTCACGAGCGAAACGAACCGCACGTATTTCTTCTGGCATGTGTTCGTCGAAGATCTGCCGCTGCGTTGCTGCTATACGTGGCGCGCATACGGCCCGCTCGACGTGCCCCAGATGAGCGACGAAGCCGCGAGCCGGAAGGAACTGCTCGATCCGCAAGCGCGCGGCGTGAGCGACCGCTTCTACGATCGCGCGCAGGCCGCCGCTGTGCACGCCGCCGAACACGCGTCGCTCAGAGGCATCGTGACGGAGCCGTTGAATCGGCCCGTCGACGACGTGGACATCCGCACGCTCGACGACGCGATCATCTACGAACTGCATGTCGGCGGCTTCACGCGGCATGCGTCGAGCGGCGTGCGTCATCCGGGCACGTTCGCAGGTCTCATCGAAAAGATTCCCTATCTGAAGGCGCTCGGCGTCACGCATGTCGAACTGCTTCCCGTGATGGCCTTCGACGAACAGGACCTTCCCGCCTTCGCCGCCGAGCGCGGACTTCGCAACTATTGGGGCTACAGCACATATGGCTTCTATAGCCCGCATCCGCGCTATTGCGTCGAGCCCGCGCGGGCGCCGCAGGAATTCCGCGAACTCGTCGACGCATTGCACGCGGCTGACATTCGCGTGCTGCTCGATGTCGTGTTCAATCACACGTCGGAGGCGGGCAACAACGGCCCGCTGATCCACTTCAAGGTCTTCGCCAACGACGCCTTCTATCAGTCCGACCCGAACGATTCGCGGCGATACCTCGATTACACGGGCTGCGGCAATACGGTCAATTGCAATCATCCGCTGGTGTCGGCGTTCATCATGCGTTGCCTCGAATACTGGGTGCGCGAACTCGGCGTCGACGGCTTCCGCTTCGATCTCGCGAGCGTCTTTGCTCGCGGCGAGCACGGCGAATTGCTGCGCACGCCGCCGTTACCCTGGGCGATGGAAGCATCGCCGATCCTCGCGCGCGTGCCGTTGATCGCCGAAGCCTGGGATGCGGGCGGCCTTTATCACGTCGGCACGTTCCCCGGCATGGACTGGTCCGAGTGGAACGGGCGTTATCGCGACGCGATCCGGCGCTTCGTGCGCGGCGAGCCGGGCGTCGTCGGCGAAGTGTGCACGCGCATCGCGGGCAGCGCGGACCTCTACGAGGACGATGGCCGGCTGCCCGCGAACAGCATCAACTTCGTGACGTGCCATGACGGCTTTACGCTCGCCGATCTCGTCAGCTACGACGCGAAGCACAACGAGGCGAACGGCGAGGACAACCGAGACGGCAGCAACGACAATCTGTCGTGGAATTGCGGCGCGGAAGGCGAGACGGACGATCCCGCGATCATCCAACTGCGGCTTCGGCAGGCGCGCAACTTCATCGCGATCCTGCTGCTGAGCCAAGGTGTGCCGATGCTTCTCGCCGGCGACGAGCTCCTGCGCAGCCAGCGCGGCAACAACAACGCGTTCTGTCAGGACAACGCGCTTTCGTGGATGGACTGGCAACTTTCCGACGACGCGCGCGACATGTTGCGTTTCACGCGCGAGATGATCGCGCTGCGCAAGCGTCACGCGAGCCTGCGCCGCCGACGCTTTCTGACGGGACGTCCGGCGAACGGACAGACGCATCCCGATGTCGCATGGCACGGCGAACGTCTCGATGCGCCCGCGTGGCACGACCCCGGCGCGCGCTTCGTGGCGTTCACGCTCGCGGGCCACGCGCCGGGCGAGCCGATGCTGCACATCGTCCTCAACATGAACGACGATGCGCGCGAGGCCGCGCTGCCGGCGGTGGACAATTCGAGCTGGCTGCGCGTCGTCGATACATCTGCCGAATCGCCGAACGACATTGTTCCGAATGTCGAAACGGCGCTCGTCGAGCGCGGTGCGTGCCGCGTCGAGGCGCGCAGCGTCGTCGTGCTTCAGTCCCGTTGAATGCGCACGGCGGTGCTGGACTGTGCGACGCAAAGCGCCTTTAATGTTCGTGTACTGCCGAGTTGCTTTGTCCACCCACAGGAGGCGGCATGGATGCAGTCAGAACCTTCCTCGAGAATCAGTCGTTGTTCGCGCTTTTTCTGACGATCGCGCTGGGCTATCTGATCGGTGAAATCAACATCAAAGGCGTGGCCCTCGGCTCCGGCGCGGTGCTGTTCGTCGGGCTCGCGATCGGCGCGTTCGCGCCGAAGTCCGCACCGCCGCCGTTGCTCGGCACGCTGGGGCTGCTGCTGTTTTTATACGGCATCGGCATTCAGTACGGCGCGCAGTTCTTTCGCGGACTAACGAGCCGCGAGGGCATGAAGGCGAACATCGCCGCGTGCGTCGGCGTGATCGTCGCGGGCCTCGTGGCGTGCGGCTTCATCCACTTCGGCATCAAGCTCGCCGATGCGCTCGGCATGTTCGCCGGCAGCGGAACCAGCACGGCGAGCCTGCAGGTCGCGATCGCATCGATGAAAAGCAACGATGCGGCCGTCGCGTACAGCATTTCCTATCCGTTCGGCGTCGCCGGGCCGATCCTGCTCATCTATCTGCTCAACGTTGCGCTGAAGGTAAAGATTCAGAAGCCGCCCGCGAAGATACTCGAAACGGCCGAAATCGCGCTGCGAAACGCGGGCCTCGTCGGCCTCAGGTTGTCGGAGCTGTCGAGCCGGCTGCCCTCGGGCGTGGCGATCGCGGCGGTGCGGCGCGCGCATCACAATCAGTTGCCCGCCGCCGACCTCACGCTGCGCGCTGACGACGTGCTGCTCGCCACGAGCACCGATCGCCGTCTGCTCGAAGAAGCCGCCGCGCTCTGCGGCGAAATGCAGCCGGGCCGCATGACGAGCCATCGCGAGGACCTCGACTACATGCGCGTGTTCGCGTCGAATCCGGCGGTCGTCGGCATGGCGCTCGGCGACATCCGCTTTCCCGATGGCGTGAACTGCGCCATTGCGCACGTGCGGCGCGGCGACGCGGACATGCTCTCGACGCCCGATCTCATCCTCGAAGCGGGCGATCGCGTCGGGCTGCTCGTCAATCGCGCGCATCAGGCGACCATGCGGACGTTCTTCGGCGATTCGATCAAGGGCACGGCGGACCTGAGCTTCATCTGCCTCGGCATCGGCGCGGCGCTGGGCTTGCTGGCCGGCGCGATTCCGCTGCCGATTCCCGGCCTCGGCGCGTTCAGTCTGGGTCTCGCCGCGCTGCTCCTGGTCGCGCTGTGTCTCGGCAAGGCGCGCCGCAACGGGCCGTTCGTCTGGGTGATGCCGCTGTCCGCGAATCTCGTCTTGCGCAATCTCGGCCTCACGATTTTTCTCGCGCAAGTGGGCATTTCGTGCGGGCCGAAGTTCGTCGACACCGTTGGCACCGCCGGGCCGATTCTGCTCGTCTTCAGCATCATCACGGTATTCGTGCTCGTGGCGGTCACGGCGATATGCTGCCTGTGGATTTTCAGGCTGCCGTTCGACACGTCGATCGGCGTGATCTGCGGCGCGACCGGCAATCCGGCGATCCTCGCGTTCGCGAACCGCGTCGCGCCGACGGATCAGCCGGACATCATGTACGCGATGATTTTTCCGTCGATGACCATCGTCAAGGTGTTATTCGTGCAGATCGCCATATCGCTGGCCGCGGGTTAGGCTCTTGACCGGCCCGTCAATACAATTTTCAAGGAGTGCATCATGGAAGTGGCGATCTATAGTTCGACCCCTTACGAGCGTCAGTACATCGACCAGGCGAACAAGAAGGAAAACCACAAGCTCCGGTACCACGACATGTCGCTCGACATGGACACCGTCGAGCTCGCGGCGGGCTACGGCGCGGTCTGCATCTTCGTCAACGATACGGCGAATGCCGAAGTGCTCGAAGCGCTGCACAAAGGCGGCACGCGTCTCGTGGCGCTGCGCTGCACCGGCTTCAACAACGTCGATCTCGCGGCCGCCGCGAAGCTCGGCATCAAGGTGGTTCGCGTCGTCAACTATTCGCCGAACTCGGTCGCGGAGCACGCGGTCGCGCTCTTGCTCGCGATCAATCGCAAAGTGCATCGCGCATACAACCGCACGCGCGATTCGAACTTCTCGCTCGACGGCCTCATCGGTTTCGATCTGTACGGCAAAACCGTCGCGGTCGTGGGAACGGGCAAGATCGGCTGCGTGTTCGCGAAGATCATGCAGGGCTTCGGCTGCAACGTGATCGGCTACGATCCGTATCCGTCGAAACAGTTCGAGGCGCTCGGGTTGCGTTACGCGACGTCCGGCGAGATCGGCGAGAAGGCGGACATCGTCGCGCTCTTTTGCCCGCTGACGCCAGAGACGCATCACATCATCAACGCGGAATCGCTCAAGCGTTCGAAGCACGGCGCGTTGCTCGTCAATACGAGCCGCGGCGGACTGATCGACACCGAAGCGGTGATCGAAGCGCTGAAGACGGGACAACTGGGCGGCCTCGCAATCGACGTCTACGAACAGGAAGCCGATCTCTTCTTCCGCGATCTCTCGAGCGAAATCATCACCGACGACGTTTTCCAGCGGCTCGTGTCGTTTCCGAATGTGATCGTGACGGGGCATCAGGCTTATCTGACGCGCGAAGCGTTGACAACGATCTGCGAAACCACGCTGCAGAGCATCACGGCTTTCGAGAACAATCAACCCCTGGAAAACGAGGTGAAGGTCGGATAGCCGCGCGCTCATGCACGAGGAGACTTCGCCGGGCAAACGCACGCGAGCGCCGGTGCTCGACACCGTCGATCGCGTGTCGGAGCTGTGCTTCGGCCTCTTCATGGCGCTGACGTTTGTCGGCACGGTATCGGCGGCGACGGGCGGCGAGGCGGCGGGACACAAGATGCTCTACACGGCGCTCGGCTGCAATCTCGCGTGGGGTCTCGCCGATGCCGTCATGTATCTCGTTCGCACGATCGCGGACCGCGCGCGCAGGCACGCGCTCGCGCTTGCGATCCAGCGCGAGCGCGATGCGGCGGCGGGCGTGCGCATGTTGCGCGAGAGAGTATCCGCGACGCTCGATCCGTTCATCTCCGACGACGATCTCGAATCCATCCGCAAGCGCATCGCCGCGAGCGACAGCCTGCCGGAACGCGCGCGCTTCGTGCGCGACGATTTTCTCGCGGCGCTGGGCATCTTCATCATCATCGTACTGTCGACCTTTCCGGTCGCCGCGCCTTTTGTTCTCGTCAAGCACGTTCCGACCGCGCTCTTCATATCGCGCGTGCTCACGCTCGCGATGCTGTTTTGCTGCGGCTTCGCGCTGGGCGGTTATGCGGGTTGGCGCGGCTGGAAGGCCGGTCTCGCGATGATGGCGCTCGGCGTGCTTCTGACGATGGCGATCATCGCTTTAGGCGGGTAATTAAAAGCCCGAGTCGTTCGACAAATCAGCGAACAAACACCTATGCGGCGATTCTTGAATTCGCCAGGACGTTCGCATATCTTCGAATATGCATGTTTTTCGCGGCGCTGCGTCCGGCGCGCATCAAGCTACAAACGGCAACACGAGAATACAAATTTGCTGTTCTGGTCAGAGGTTCTTCACGCGTTCGCTTCCTGAATCCGGTGTGGTCTGTATTGCAGACTATCGCGTGCAATCCGGCGCAAGCGGCGCGATGACTTTCATTGTCAATAACGACGGCGTCGTGTATCAAAAGAATCTTGAATCGCCAACTCTGGAAATCAGGCAAGGAGTCGCCATGAATGCAACGAGATTGCGTGCCGGCTGCGCCATCGTGATCGCCGTGATGGCGCTCGACGCCATTGCGCAGAGCAAGCCGATCGCTTATCCGGCCAAGGGACAGAGCGCGCAGAAGCAGCAAAGCGACGACGGCGCGTGCTACAGCTGGGCGAAGAGCAACACGGGCATCGACCCGGCGACGGCATCGGCGGCGCCGCCACCGCAAGGCGGACCGGCTGTGGGCGGCGGCGAGCGCGTCGGCGGCGCGGCGCGGCGCGGCGGGCGGCGCGGTGATCGGTGCGATCGCGGGCGATGCGGGCAAGGGCGCGGCCATCGGCGCGGCGACGGGCACGATGGCCGGCGGCATGCGCGCACGGCAGAACAAGCGGGCGCAGGAATCCAACGCGCAGGCGCAGAGCCAGGGCGCGATGCAGACGTACTATCGCGCGTGGTCGGCGTGCATGCAGGGACGCGGTTACACGATCCAGTAACGTCATCGCGGTATCGATAGAACAAAAGGAGCGCGAACATGAAACGCGTCAGCCTCGTTGTCTTGTCATGCCTTGCGCTATCCGCAAGCGCCTTTGCAGCCGATCCCACCGCCGATCCTCAGGCCGACGTCAGCGTCGTGCGAAACCCGGACGGCGCGACGGTGCAGGGCGTCGCGAAGGTGACGGCGACGATCGTCGGCATCGATCCGGCGACGCGCACCGTCACGCTGAAAACGAACGCCGGCAAGGTGATGGAACTGGAAGTCACGAACGAAGCGCGCAACTTCGATCAGCTCGCAGTCGGCGATGTCGTCACCGCGCAGTACCGCGAGTCGTTGACGCTGAGCCTGCTCGACAAGAAGACGCAGCCGTCGCGTTCCGAGAGCGACTCGGCCGAGCGCGCGGCGCCGGGCGCGAAGCCGGGCGGCGAGGTCGGGCGCGAAGTGACGATCATCGCCGATGTGATCGCCGTCGATCGTCATGCGAAAACCGTGACGCTGCGCGGGCCGCGCGGCGAGACGGTCGATCTGCACGTTCAGGATCCCGAGCGCCTGAAGCGCGTCAAGAAGGGCGATCAGGTGAAGGCCGTTTATACGGAAGCGTTCGCCATATCCGTGGAACCCGCCATGACAAAATAAGGCGCCACGAACCGTGGCGGACGCGGGAGAGACCCATGAAAAAACGCTTTGCATTCGCGCTGACGCACGGCGCGTGCGCCGTCGCGCTCGCGCTCGCCGGTTGCGCGCAGCCGGAACAGCGCGTGCAGCCCGGCATGGATCAGCAGGCGATCGTCGCCAGGCTCGGGCCGCCGAAGGAAACCTACGACCTGCCGAACGGCGGCAAGCGTCTGATGTGGCCCACGCAGCCGATGGGATCGACGACCACGGCCGTCGATCTCGATGCGTCGGGCAATACGGTCAGTGTTCGGCAAGTGCTTCAGGAAAACGAGTTCTACCGCGCCGAGGTCAACAAGTGGACGCGCAACGACGTGATGATCGCGTTCGGACGCCCGTTCGAGACGGCCTATTTCAAGCGGATGGATCGCGAGGTGTGGACGTATCGATACCTGGAGAACAACATCGACCACATGCTGTTCCATTTCTATTTCGACGCTCAGGGCGTGCTCCGGCAGACGCAGAAGCAGCCCGATCCGAAATACGATCCGAGCCAGCGCAACGTGCTTTGAACGGCGCGCGCTAGAAGCTGACGGCGAGGCCGAACGACACGCCGTGCACGTTGTGGCCGAATACGTAGCGCACCATCGCGCGCGTGCGCGTGATGACGACAGGATATTTGCTGCTGTCCAGTTCGAGCCCGACGCCGAGCGATGTCAGATCGTTGAAGCCGAGCACGCCCGCGCTGTCGCCGAAGTAATGCGAGTACGCGGTTTCGAGCACGTAGCGCACCGGCCTGTCGAGCGCGGCGAAGCCTGTGGGCGCACGCCAGCGCGCCCACAGGCTGAACTGCTGCGCGGTCGCGGAGCCTTGCACCGCTTCCGAGGAACTGCCGAAGCTGCGTAGATAAATATCGGTTGCGCGCAGTTCGACATCGACCTCGTAGTGCTCGCGATAATGCTCGAGATCGAGCATCAGCGAGCCGCCGACGCCGTACGCATTGAGCGCGCCGTCCTCGAGGAACTGCAGATTGGTGTTGGCGACGTGATTGAACACCGTCTGCGCGATGCGCGCATCGCTCGCGACGCGGCCGATCATGCCGTTGATGATCGGGCGAAATTTCAGCTCGCTCGTGATCGGGAAGTCCCAGCCGACGCCAACCGTCGTGCTGAACGTGTTCCATTTCGCAGGCACCGCGCGCTGCTGGTCGCCGTCGGTCGCGATGAAGGTCGGATCGTAGCGGCTGTACGCGAGCGTGCCTTCGAGGTAGAGCGGAAACGAATTGCTGAGGGTAAAGCCGCCGCCGAGTTGCGTCTGACCGAAGCCCGGATTGCCGGTCGTGCCGCTATTGATCGACAGTGAACTTGTCGTGACATCCGGCACCGCGGTGTACGACATGATCGCGAGCACGGAATTCGCATACTGCTTGACGTTTGCGCCGACGACCGCGCGGTCCGGCGCGCCCTGCGCCAGCGCGGCGCAGGGCGCGGCAGCGAGGACGAAGAGCATCACGAAATTTCGCAACCTGGTCGGGAAAGGGGTTGGCTTTCGCATCTGCGGGGCGCGTCAGAACGTTAATTGGTTTAGTTGGTCATGCGTTGCATTTGCTGCTCCGCCATACGCGGGAAATGTAGCCTAACGATCGCGGCGCGCCAAGGTCATTGCACACGAGTGTGTTCACAGGACGACGGAAGTTTTCCTAAACTGAAGCTATCTCGCGCACCGCTTCCGGGAGACATCGATGAGACTGAACGAGCCGCGCATGGTGGTTGCCTCGATTGGCGTGTTCATCTGGCTCGCCGGGCTGTATTTCACGATCCACGGCCTTCTGTACGACATGAAACTCGAATTCCGTTACGGCATGTGGGCGCTCGGCATCGGGATCGTGACTTTCGTCGTCGCGCTGAATCCGCTCGCGCAGCGCAAATCGGCCAAGCGAGATGGGTCGACCTGAGCCGTCCGTTGGTGTATTAGTCGAAGAAACGTCGCACAACTCAACGGAGAATCTTGCAATGGGCGATCTCTGGATAGGCAACGTGGAAGAGTCCACGACCGACGACGAAATCAGGGAATTTCTCTGCCGCTACGGCTTTCCACCCTACGATTCGATTCAGCGCGTGACGGGCACCGGCGAGCATCCGGCCGCGGTCGTCACCTTCGATTCGATCGAGCCGCACGTGCTGCGCACCTTTCAGCCGCGCATCCACAACATGTTCTGGAAGAACCGCACGCTCGTGGTGCAGGTCGTGCCCGAGCGCAACGAAACCTGACGGCGTCATGACGGGTCCGCGACCATGTGCCGCGCGCATCGTCGCGACGGCGGACTCGGTTCGTCCGCGCGGATGGCATCCAAAAATATCGGGAGACAGCAATGAACGAAGAGAGGGCTGTCGGCGAATCGAGAGGCGTGCGTGAAGGCGCGGGCGTGCATGAGCGCCTGAACAGGAAACAGTACGAAAAAGAGCTTGCGCGCCTGCATGTGGAACTCGTGAAGCTGCAGGAATGGGCCGTCTACACGGGCGCGAAAGTCTGCGTCGTGTTCGAGGGACGCGACGGCGCGGGCAAGGGCGGCACGATCAAGGCGATTACCGAGCGGGTGAGCCCGCGCATCTTCCGCGTGGTTGCGCTGCCCGCGCCCACCGAGCGCGAAAAGACGCAGATGTACGTGCAGCGCTATCTGCCGCATCTGCCCGCCGCGGGCGAGATCACGCTTTTCGACCGAAGCTGGTACAACCGCGCGGGCGTCGAACGCGTGATGGGCTTCTGTACCGAGGACCAGGCGAAAACCTTTCTGAAAGGCGTGCCGCTCGTGGAGCGCGCGATCATCGATTCGGGCGTGATTCTGCTCAAGTACTGGCTCGAGGTCGGTCAGGAAGAGCAGACGCGGCGTCTCGAGGAACGCATCCACGACGAACGCAAGATCTGGAAGCTCTCGCCGATGGACCTGCGTTCCTACAGCCGCTGGTACGACTACTCGCGCGCTCGCGACGACATGTTCGAGGCCACCGACACGGAACAGGCGCCGTGGTACGTCGTGCGTTCCGACGACAAGCGCCGCGCGCGCCTGAATCTCATCAGCCATCTGCTCGCGAATATCCCGTACAAGGCCGTGCCGCGCGAAAAGGTGAAGTTGCCGAAGCGCCAGAAGGCGGAGGGTTATCGCGAAAGCGATCGGCCGCTGCGCTACGTGCCCGAGCGTTTTTAGCGCGACTTCGGAACGCGGGATCGTCATGCCGCATCGCGCGTCCATCGCGCCCGAATGGCTGTTTCGTTACGAGAAGCCGTGGGCGCGCGCCGATATCGTCGCGGGCCTGACGGCGGGGGCGGTCGTCATACCGAAGGCGCTCGCGTACGCGACCATCGCGGGCCTGCCGGTTCAGGTCGGCCTCTACACGGCCTGCGTGCCGATGATCGTGTACGCGTTCGTCGGCACGTCGCGCGCGCTGTCCGTCAGCACGACGACCACGCTCGCGATTCTCGCGGCGAACGCGCTCGGCGCGACCGTCGCGAATGGCGATCCGCACGCGCTCGCCGTCGCCAACGCGACGCTGACGATGCTCGTCGGCATCATGCTCGTCGCGGGGGCGTGCCTGCGTCTCGGGTTCGTCGCGAACTTCATTTCCGAGCCGGTGCTCGTCGGTTTCAAGGCGGGCGTGGCGATCGTCATCGTCGTGGATCAGTTGCCGAAGCTCTTCGGCATTCACTATCCGAAGGGATCGTTCTTTCACAACGTCGGCGCGTTCGTCGCGGGCTTGCCGCATCTGTCGGCGAGCACGCTCGCGCTCGCGTTGGCGACGCTCGCCGCGCTCATCGCGCTCGAACGCTTCGCACCGCGCGCGCCCGCGCCGTTGTTCGTCGTCGCGGCGGCGATCGTCGCGGTGGCCGCGTTCGGTCTGCGCGCGCACGGCGTCGAAACGGTCGGCGCGGTGCCGGCGGGATTGCCGTCGTGGACACGGCCGGATCTGTCGCTTGCATTGAAGCTGTGGCCGGACGCGCTCGGCATCGCGTTGATGAGCTTCACCGAAAGCATCGCGGCGGCGCGGGCGTTCGCACGCAACGACGAACCCGCGCCCGATGCGAACCGCGAACTGCTCGCGACCGGCCTCGCGAACGCGGCCGGCGCGCTTTTCGGCGCGATGGTCTCAGGCGGCGGAACGAGCCAGACGGCCGTCAACCGGCAGGCGGGCGCGCGCACGCAACTCGCGGGACTCGTGACGGCGGCGCTCGCGCTCGCCGTCATGCTGCTGTTCGCGCCGCTCATGGCGCTGATGCCGCACGCGACGCTCGCGGCCGTCGTCGTGTTCTATTCGATCGGGCTTTTCAGCCCCGCCGAATTCCGCGCGATCCTGAAGATTCGCCGCACCGAATTCGTGTGGGCGCTCACGGCATGCGCGGGCGTCGTGTTGTTCGGAACGCTGGAAGGCATCGTGGTGGCGATCGTCGTGTCGCTCTTCGCGCTCGCGCATCAGGTGTCCAATCCGCCTGTGTACGCATTGAAGCGGATACCGGGAACCAACGTGTTCCGGCGCGCTTCGTCGCGGCATCCGGACGACGAAGCGTTTCCCGGCTTATTGCTGCTGCGTCCCGAAGGGCGGATATTCTTCGCGAATGCGCAACGTGTCGCCGAAAAGATCCGCCCGCTCGTGCGCGATTCCGACGCGAAGATCGTCGTGCTGGATCTGAGCCGCGTCTTCGATGTCGAATACACCGCGCTCAAGATGATGATCGAAGCCGAAGCGCGCCTCGCCGCGAACGGCACCACGCTCTGGCTCGCGGGCCTGAATCCGGGCGTGCTCGCGGCGGTGCGGCGCTCGCCGCTCGGCGCGCTGCTCGGCGAAGCGCGCATGTTCTACAACCTCGAACATGTCGTCGCGAAGTATCAGGAGATTGTTTCGCGCAATGGCGATGAAGTCGCGCGTCGTTGAGTCGCGAATTTTTGCCACCTGCTTGTCGCACATTGCGCATATATTTTGATGATGGTATCCAAGTCATCGGACCATGCGTTCATCATGGCCGCCGATGCATCTGCTTCCTGCGTTGTCCCTTGCACGTTCCCTCGCGGAGATCACGTCATGACGTATGCAGATCAACTGGCGCGCAGCCAGAAAATCGCGGAAAAGGTCACACGCGTTTATCAGAAGCGCGCGGAGCTTGCGCAGCATCAATTCAGCGAGCGCGCGCGCGAAGCAGGCGTGCGTGTCCTCGGCAACGGCGAGGCTGATCGTTTCAACGGCTTCGACTATGCGGTCGATGTCATGCAGCGCACGGTGCTCTTCTGGGACACGCTGCGTCAGCGCGGCAACAACTTCATCGAGCAGGCGAAGCGCGGTCTCGAACCGGTGCTGCATTTCGCGCATGAAATGCTGCTCGACGGACGCACGTTCGCGCGGCCGGTGAACTATGCGCTGTTGCGTATCGTGCCGCCCGAAGGCGTAGTCATCGATCCGCTGAAGCGGCCGTATCTCATCATCGATCCGCGTGCGGGGCATGGTCCGGGCATCGGCGGATTCAAGGACGATTCGCAAGTCGGCGTCGCGTTGCGCGCGGGTCATCCGGTGTACTTCGTCACGTTCTTTCGCGACCCGCAGCCCGGCCAGACGCTGCTCGACGTATGCGCGGCCGAGCAGCAGTTCGTGAAGCATGTGCGCGAGATGCATCCGGACAGCCCGAAGCCCGCTATCGTCGGCAATTGCCAGGGCGGCTGGGCCGCGATGATGCTCGCGAGCTCGCAGCCCGACGATACCGGTCCGCTCGTCATCAACGGCGCGCCGATGTCCTACTGGAGCGGCGCGTGGAGCGAAGGGGAGGGCGACAACCCGATGCGCTACTCGGGCGGCATGCTCGGCGGGACGTGGCTCGCCTCGCTGACGGCCGATCTCGGCAACGGCAAGTTCGACGGCGCGTATCTCGTCGAGAACTTCGAGAACCTGAATCCGGCGAACAGTTTCTGGGACAAGTACTACACGCTGTTCGACAAGATCGACACCGAACCGCCGCGCTTTCTCGACTTCGAGCGCTGGTGGGGCGGCTATTACCTGATGAACCGCGAAGAGATCGAATGGATCACGCGCAATCTTTTCGTCGGCAACAAGCTGTGGTCGGGCGAAGTGCGCGGCGCGTCGGGCGCATCGTTCGATCTGCGCGCGATCAAATCGCCGATCATTCTCTTCGCTTCGATGGGCGACAACATCACGCCGCCGCAACAGGCCTTCAACTGGGTCGCGGATATCTACGGCAGCACCGACGAGATCAAGGCACGCGGGCAAGTGATCGTCGGACTGATGCACAAGAGCATCGGGCATCTCGGCATCTTCGTGAGCGGCAAGGTCGCGAAGAAGGAATACACGCAGATCGCATCGGTGCTGGAAGCGATCGAATCGTTTCCGCCGGGGCTGTACGGCATGGAGATCGCCGAACGCAAGAACGCGAACGGCAAGACCGAATACGACGTGAGCTTTCACGAGCGACGTCTCGAAGACGTGACCGCGCGCTTCAACCGTTTCGAGCGTATCGACGAACTGCCGTTCGAAGCGGTGAAACAGGTATCGGATTTCAATCAGCGTGCGTACGAACTGTTCGCGCAACCCTTCGTTCAGGCAATGGCCAACGACGCGACCGCGACGATGCTGCGCGCGTTCCATCCGTTGCGCGCGCAGCGCTGGATGTTCTCCGATCTGAATCCGTGGCTTGCATGGCTCGGCCCGGCGGCGGAAGCGGTGAAGGCCACGCGCAAGCCCGACACCGAACGCGACGTGTTGCGCCGTGCGGAGCATTGCGGCTCCGACATGATCAGCGCGAGCCTCGACTTCTATCGTGCGATGCGCGACGCCACGACCGAAGCGATGTTCTTCTCCGTGTACGGCAACCTGCTGCCGGCACAGCGCGTGCAGGAACGCGAGACGCAAGAAAATCGGACCGATCCGCGCGATCTGCCGTTCGTTCAGGAAGCGCTCGCGTCGGTTGCGCACGGCGGATACGCGGAAGCCGTCGCGCGCGTCGCGTGCCTGCTCATGCGTCACGACGAGCCGTTGCCGCTCACGCGCATGGTGCTGCGTCAGGAACTCGCGGCCGACTATGCGGAGTATTTGCCGCAGATGCCGCGCGACGAATGGCGGCGCGTTCGCGGCGAACAGGAAATCATCGTGCGCTACGAGCCCGAGCAGGCGCTCGCGTCGTTGCCCGGTCTGCTCGACGACAGCGACGACCGCAAGAAGCTCCTCACGCTCTTCGACAAGCTGCACGACGACAGCCGCATGCAGGGCTTCGAGCCGACGGCCGCGCAGCACGACATGCTCGCGCGCATCCGCGCGGCGCTGCCGGTCAAGGCTGCACGCGCGCCAAGACGTTCCGCGCCCGCGCACTGATGTTCGGGCGTTGCATCACACGTAACTACGGAGGGTGAAATGAATCAGCCGCGCGAAAAATATGTACGGCTCATCGAGGTTTGCCAGGCGTTGCCGCCGCTCGCGGTGGCGGTCGTGCATCCCTGCGACCGGACATCGCTCGAAAGCGCGGTGAAGGCGCACGAGATGGGTCTGATCGCGCCGCAACTCGTCGGGCCACGCGATCGCATTCGCGAGGTGGCGGAAGAATGCGGCCTCAACATCGCGGGCTTTCCGATCGTCGATGCGCCGCACAGCCACGCCGCTGCCGAAAAGGCGGTGGAACTCGTGCGCGAGGCGAAGGCCGAAGCGCTCATGAAAGGCAGCCTGCACACCGACGAAGTCATGGCCGCGGTCGTGAAGCGCGAAGGCGGACTGCGCACGTCGCGGCGCGTGTCGCATTGCTTCATCATGGATGTGCCGGGGCACGACGACGTGCTCATCATCAGCGACGCGGCCATCAACATCGCGCCGACGCTCGCCGATAAAGTCGACATCCTGCAAAACGCGATCGATCTCGGCCACGCGCTGCGTTTCGCGGAAGTGCGCGTCGCGATTCTCTCGGCGATGGAAACGGTGAACCCGAAAGTGCCGTCGACGCTGGAGGCCGCCGCGCTCTGCAAGATGGTCGATCGTCATCAGATCACGGGCGCGCTCGTCGACGGGCCGCTCGCGCTCGACAATGCCATCGACCTCGAAGCGGCGCATACGAAGAAGATCGATTCGCCCGTCGCGGGGCGCGCGAACGTGCTGATCGTGCCGGACCTCGAAGCGGGCAACATGCTCGCGAAGAGTCTGTCTTTTCTCGCGAATGCGGATGCGGCCGGCATCGTGCTCGGCGCGCGCGTGCCGATCATTCTGACGAGCCGCGCCGATTCGCTGCAATCGCGGCTCGCATCGTGCGCGATCGCATCGCTCGTGGCGTCGAAGCGCCGCGAAGAAGCGCAAGTAGTGGGGTGATTTCATGGCCGATGTGATTCTGGTTCTCAATGCGGGCTCGTCGAGCATCAAGTTCAGCGCGTTCGATGTCGAAGGCGACGCGCTCGAACTCGTCACGCACGGACAGGTTGAAGCGCTGTTCAGCGCGCCGCATTTCGTCGCTTACGACAGGCGAGGCGAGAAGTCCGCGGAGCATTCATGGGGCGAGGGCGCGAAGCTGCAACATGCCGAAGCGATCGCGCATCTGGGCGCGTATCTGCGCGGGCATGGCGCGGGGCATCGTCTGGTCGGCGTGGGGCATCGCGTGGTGCACGGCGGCGCGCGTTTCACGAAGCCCGTACTGACGAGCCCCGAAGTGCTCGACGAACTCGACAAGCTCACACCGCTCGCGCCGCTGCATCAGCCGCATAACTTGAGGCCGATACGCATCGTCGCCGAGCGCAATCCGGGCCTGCCGCAGGTCGCGTGCTTCGACACGGCCTTTCATTCGACGCAGGCGCCGCTCGCGCAGGCGTTCGCGCTGCCCGAATCGATCACGAAGAACGGCGTGCGGCGCTACGGCTTTCATGGTCTCTCGTACGAATACATCGCGAGTGCCCTGCCGGATGTTGCACCCGATGCCGCGCGCGGGCGCACGGTCGTCGCGCATCTGGGCAACGGCGCGAGCCTGTGCGCGATGCACGCGGGCAAGAGCGTCGCCAGCACGATGGGTTTCACCGCCGTCGACGGTCTCATGATGGGCACGCGCTGCGGCAATCTCGATCCGGGCGTGGTTCTTTACATGCTCGACGAGCTCGGCATGAACGCGCGCGAGATCGAAGACATGCTGTATCGCCAGTCGGGATTGCTCGGCGTGTCGGGCGTGTCGGGCGACATGCGCGCGCTGCTCGCGAGCAGCGACGAACGCGCGCGCTTCGCGATCGATCTTTACGTGCATCGCATCGGCCGGGAGCTCGGCTCGATGAGCGCGGCGCTGCACGGGCTCGACGCAATCGTGTTCACGGCGGGCATCGGCGAGCATTCGAAGGAGATACGACAACGCGTGTGCGAAGAAGCGGCGTGGTGGGGCATCGAACTCGATACAGAAGCCAATGCGAGCGGCGGCCCGCGCATCAGCACGGCGTCGAGCAAGGTGAGCGCATGGGTGATTCCGACCAACGAAGAACTCATGATCGCGCGCCACACGCTCGCGCTGATCGATGACAAACGCGAAGGAGCATCCGCATGACATTGAATGTCCCGCAGCCCGTGCTGAAGGGCGCGAAGGCGCTCGTCACCGGCATCGCCAACGAGCATTCGATCGCCTATGGTTGCGCGAAAGCGTTCCGCGAACTGGGCGCCGATCTCGCCATCACGTATGCCGACGAGAAAGCGCGGCCTTACGTCGAGCCGCACGCGCAAGCCCTCGAAGCGCCGATCTTCATGCCGCTGAACGCGTCGAGCCAGGAGGAACTGGAATCGGTGTTCGAGCGTATCGCGAGCGAGTGGGGCAAGCTCGATATTCTCGTGCACTCGATCGCGTGGGCGCCGAAGGACGATCTGCAGGGCGGCCTGCTGAACTGTTCCGCCGAAGGCTTCGCGAAGGCGATGGACATTTCCTGCCATTCGTTCGTCCGCATGGCGCGGCTCGCGGCGCCGCTGATGAAAGACGGCGGCGCGATGTTCACGATGAGCTATCACGGCGCGAACAAGGTCGTCGCGAACTACAACGTAATGGGCCCGGTGAAGGCCGCGCTCGAAGCGTGCGCGCGCTATCTCGCCTACGAGCTCGGTCCGCAGGGCATTCGCGTGCATGCTATTTCGCCGGGGCCGCTCAAGACGCGCGCGGCATCGGGACTCAAGGACTTCGACCTGCTCCTGACCGAAGCCGCACAGCGCGCGCCGCTCGGCGAGCTGGTCGACATCATGGACGTCGGCTTTACCTGCGCGTTCCTCGCGACGCCTTTCGCCCGGCGCATGTCCGGCGAGACGCTGTACGTGGACGGCGGCGTGCATATCATGGGATAAGCATGTTCAACTGGCTGTTCCGGCGCGATAACGCGAGCTCGCGCGAGGATGTCAAGGAAGCGCTCGGCCGCATCGTCGCGGTCGCGCCTCAGGTGCGCCTCGCGAGCCGTTACGAGTCGCGGCTCGCGCCGGCCGTCGGCAAGACGCTGGATCACGCGCGGGAACTCGTCGCGGCGCTGCCCGCGCCGCGCGACGCGACACCGGCGGCATGGGCGGACGACCCGTATCTGCGCGCGAAGTTCGCGACGCCGGACGACGTCGCGCGCGTGATCGGCGAATCGCACGATGTGCGCGGCTGGTTCGACGGCAACATTGCCGCCGATCATGGGTTCGCGGTGCTGGGCGCGACGCTCGTCGAGCGGAAGGTGCTCGTCGCGGCGGTGGAGGGCGGCGCGTTGCGTTCGGACGTCGCGCGCACGGCGGTCAGCTTCGACGACAAGCGCATGCGCTTTTGCAACGGAACGGACGAAGCGCTCAGACAGGATCTCGTGCAGCGGATCGTCGAGCAGTTCGTGCTGGAAGCGATGTCGCGCGTCGCGCAAAACGACGCGCGGCGCGACGCGCTGCAGGAACATCGCGCGTTGCTGACCGCGCGCATGCAGATGCTCGGCCGGCGCGGCGCGGGCATGAGCGGCCTGATTGCATCGACGGATCTGGCCGGCGACGCCACGCGGCTGCAGCGCGATTTCGAGGAGAACGAAGCCGCGCTCTCGGCACTCGGCTCGCTCGCCGATTCCATCGAGATGCAGCTTCAGACCATCGTCGAATTGCTCGCCGAGCCGGCGGCGCTGATTTCCGTCACGCATCGCGAGCTGTGTCTGAATCAGATGAACCTGGTGATGGAAACGCGCTGCGACGAGCCGCACGCCGACATCGCGATCGAGCTTGCGCACTTGCCGACGCAGCCGCCGCAGACGCGCGCGGTGGAGATCGTGCGGATCGCGCGGCGCGATGTGCCGCCCGCGGGCGCGGCGTTCGATGAGGCGGCGAAGCTGGTGCTGTGAGGGGCGCTTCTACTTGAGCCCACTACCCCCGATCGCCCCCGCGATATCCCTGCTCACGCTCGCGAGCGCGCGGCTGTGCGCGGCCACGAGCGCATCCCAGCCGCTTCCGCTGACCGGCTCGCGCACGAGCGAACGGCCGGTCAGCGCGTTGTCGTCGCCGAAGCGGCGCACGGACCAGTGCGCGTCGATCGCGACGGCATCGCCGGGAACGGATTCGAACTGCTGGATATCGACGCGCACGCGCCACGCGTTCGCATCCGCGATGGCGCGCGATGCAGGCGCGACCTGATCCGATGCGAGCAGCAGCGCGAGATCGCCCGCGATGGCATCCGCGATGCTGCTCTTGAGCGGCTCGCCCCAGCGCGCGTATTCGTTCAACGTAACTTCGTTGTCGGTGCTGCGCGTGACGATCTGCGGCCGGTCGACGAGATCGGGCACCGTCACCGGTCCGACGATCACCGGCCTCGATGCGGCGCGCGCGGTCGCCGCGGTCAGCGACGGATCGGCGCTCAAGCGATAAAAGCTCGCGCTCGGCGAGGCGCATCCGGCGAGCATCGCCATCGAAAGAACGAGAGAGACGAGTACGGGCCGCATCACTTCTTGTCCTCCGGCTTGCCGCGCAGCAACGCTTCCGGATGCTGCTGCAGATAATCCGCGAGACTGCGGAACGAGACCGCCGTGCGCGTCAGTTCGCGGATCGCTTCGGCCGTGTCCTGCTGCAGCCCGGAATCCGGCATCAGCGTGGAATGCGCGGCATCGAGCGCGGCGCGCGCCGCGGCGAGCGTCGTCGCGGCCTGCGGCACGACTTCCGTGTTGAGGCCCTGCATCAGCCGCGTAGTGCTGTCGAGCGTCTGCCGCGCGCTCGCGGTCAGCTCCTCGATCGGCAGCTTGTCGATGCGCGTCATGATGCGGTTGACCGAATCCTGCAACGAGTCGAGGCCGCTTGGCGTCGTCGGCATTTCGGGCGGCGTGCGGCTCCAGTCGATGCTCGCTTTCTTCGCAGCCGGGAAGAAGTCGATCGACACATATAACTGGCCCGTCAGCAGGCTCCCGGTGCGCAGCTGCCCGCGCATGCCGCGCGCGACGAGCACGTCCGCGAGTTCCTTGCGGTCGTTCGTGAGGCGGCCGCCCTTCGGCACGTTGGCGAAGCGCGACGTGAAACGCTCCGGATACAGATTCACCTCGACCGGTATGCTGATGCGCTTCGTCACCGGATCGAAGCGCGTATAAATCGCCGACACCTCGCCGATCTGAATGCCGCGGAACTCGACCGGCGCGCCGACCGCGAGGCCGCGCACGGAACCATCGAACGCGAAGACATATTTATCGACGATGCTTTCGCGCACGCGCAGCGCATCGGCGCGTGTCGGATGCAGCGTGAACACGGTGTCGCGCGGCGCTTCCGCCCAACTGAGCGACACGGCGGGCGTCTCGAACGCGAGTCCGCCGATGAGGATCGACACGAGCGACTGCGTGTTGACCTTGAGCCCGTCGGTGCCGAGCGTCACGTCGATGCCGCCCGCCTGCCAGAAGCGCGAATCAGCGTTCACGTAACGGTCGTAGGGCGCGTTGACGAATACGTGCAGCGTGACGCCGCTGCCGTCCTTGTCGAGTTCGAACGCCGTCACCTGGCCCACTTGCAGACGGCGGAAATATATCGGCGTGCCGACATCGACCGAGCCGAGATCGGTCGCCTTCAGGATGAACTGCCGCCCCGGCACGTCGCTCGCGAAGATCGGCGGCGTTTCGAGGCCGGTGTAATCGCGCCGGTCCTGCTTCGAGCGGCCGATGTCCATGCCGATATACGCGCCCGACAGCAGCGTACTGATGCCCGACACCGAGCCGCCCGCCACGCGCGGCCGCACGACCCAGAAGCGCGTGTCGTCGACGAGCATGTTGGTCGCGTCGCGCGTCAGCTCGGCCGTCGCGATCACGCGCGTGTAATCCTTCGACAGCGCGACCGTCTTGACGAGGCCGATGTCGACGTTCTTGAACTTGATCTTCGTCTTGCCGGCTTCGAGGCCTTCGCCGGTCTTGAAGCTGATGGTGACGGTCGGCCCTTTCTCCAGCACGGCCTGCGCCGCGAGCCAGATGCCGATCGCCACGGCGACCAGCGGCACGATCCAGACCCACGGAATGCGCCAGCGCCTCTTCGGCACGACTTCGGCATCGGGCGTGTTCATCGCGTACCTTCCCGAGTCGGCGAGAAATCCCAGATCAGGCGCGGATCGAACGACATCGCCGCGAACATCGTCAGCACGACGACCGCGCCGAACGCGATCGCCGCCGGCCCGGCCTCGATCGTCGCCATCGCGCTGAACTGCACGAGCGCGACGAGCACGGCGATCACGTAGATATCGAGCATCGACCAGCGTCCCACGAATTCGACGATACGGTAGACGCGCGCGCGAAACGCGCTCTGCTGCGTCATGCGCAGATTCGCGCTCGTGGCGAGATAACCGATGGCGAGAATCTTCAGCATCGGCACGGCGATGCTCGCGATGAACACGAGCACCGCGAGCGGCGGCGAGCCGGACGTCCACAGATACGCGACGCCGCTCATGATCGTGTCTTTCTGCGCGCCGAAGAGCGAGCTCGTGTTCATCACCGGCAGGATGTTCGCCGGGATATACAGGATCGCCGCCGAAATCAGATACGCCCAGGTTCGCGAAAGGCTCGCGGGCTTGCGCAGATGCAAATGCGCGCCGCAGCGCGGACAGCACAGATGGCCGCGGTGCTGCATGCCGCGCGTGGAAAGGCCGCAATCGTGACATACGCAGATGCCGCTTTCCGCCGCCGTGCGCCCTTTGAGCGGCGTGTCGGCGGGCATGCCGGGCGGCGCGCCTTCGACGCGCTGCCACATGGCGCGTTCATCGAACGACGATGACGCCGCGACGAGCAGCAGCATCAGCGCGGCGAGCGACCACAGCGCCGGCCCCGTCACCACCGATGCGATATGCGCGAGCTTCACGACCGCGACGAGCAAGCCGAGCATCAGCACTTCGGTCATGCCCCAGTTGCGCGCGACGCGCAGCAGGCGATACACGGTGTCGGCGCGCCACGGCCGGCGCTCCAGATAAAGCGGCAGCAGCAGCCACACCATGCCGAGCGCCTGCACGGCGGGCATCAGGATCGTCGTGAAGAAGATGAGGGCGGCGAGCGGCCACATGCCGTCGCGATAGAGCACGCGCACGGCGCCGAAGAGCGTCGTCTCGACGAGATCGCCGTTCACCGCGAGACCGACGATCGGAAACGCGTTCGAGATCAGCCACAGCACGCAGGCGGCGAGCGCGTACGCGAGCGCGCGATCGAAGCCGCGCCCGCGGCGCCGGTACAGCACGGCGCGGCAGCGGCAGCAGCGCAGCGTGCCGCCGGGCGGCACGTCGCACTCGCGCTGCATCAGATCGCATTCGTGACACGCGATCAGCGGCCGCGCGTCGCGATCCTCCGATGTGACCGTGTTCATTGCACCGTCTGCGAAGCGGGCTGGCCCGGTTTGGGCGAATCGGCGGAAGGCGTGGCCGACTGCTGTTGCGTCGTCATCTTGTCGGCTGCGACAACCCAGCCGCCGCCCATCACCTTGTAGAGCGTGACGAACGACACGAGCGCGGCGGCCTGCGTCTGCGTCGCCGACAACTGCGCGTTGAAGAGGCTGCGCTCGGCGTCGAGCACTTCGATGTAACTCGTATAACCGCCTTCGTAGCGCGCCCGCGCAAGGCGCGAGTAGGTCGCGAGCGCCGTGACCTGGCGGCCCTGCACTTCGAGCTGTTCGTGCAGTTTCTGCGAGGCGATGAGCGCGTCGTCGACTTCCTGGAACGCGACCTGGATCGCCTTCTGATACGTGAGCAGCGCCGCCTGCTGCTGCGCTTCGGCGGACTGCACCTGACCCGAGATGTTGCCCGCCGTGAAGATCGGCTGCGTGACCTGTCCCGCGAACGACCAGATGCGCGACGGCCCCGTGAACAGCGACGAGAACTGGCCGCTCGCGGTGCCGAGCAGGCCCGTCAGCGAAATCTGCGGGAAATAGAGCGCGCGCGCCGCGCCGATCAGCGCGTTCGCCGCGATCAAATCCTGTTCCGCCTGCAGCAGATCGGGCCGGCGCTCCAGCAAGTCCGAAGGCAGGCCGGCGGGGATGACGGGCGTCGCCATCTCGCCGAGCGTTCGGCCGCGCACGATCGGCCCGGGATTCGCGCCGAGCAGGATAGACAGCGCGTCTTCCTGCTGCGCGATCTGCGTTTCGAGCTGCGGAATCGTCGCGAGCGAGGCTTCGTATTCGGACTGGCTTTGCGCGAGTTCCATCTGCGAGACTTCGCCGCCTTCGAAGCGCAGCGTGAACACATGCACCGATTCGGCGCGGCTTTGCGTCGTCGCCTTCGCGATTTCGA
Source organism: Caballeronia zhejiangensis (assembly GCF_022879815.1). Taxonomy (NCBI): domain Bacteria; kingdom Pseudomonadati; phylum Pseudomonadota; class Betaproteobacteria; order Burkholderiales; family Burkholderiaceae; genus Caballeronia; species Caballeronia zhejiangensis. The sequence continues at coordinate 399,296 of NZ_CP084285.1, read as the reverse complement.
GCTGCTTGTCGAGACTGCGCAAATTCAGATACGACGACGCCACCGACGCCACCAGCGACAGGATCGTCGCGCGCCGTCCTTCTTCGCTCGACAGCAGATTCGCACGCGCGGCTTCGGTCAGACGCCGGGTGCGGCCGAAGAGATCGAGCTCCCACGACGCGGCGATCGACGCCTGGAAGTCGTTGTAGACCGGCCCGAAGCCGTTGAGCGGTTGCGGTCCCGCCGCCGACGCGCGCTGCCGCGAGGCCGTCGCGCCCGCCGATATCTGCGGGAACAGCAAGGAACGCGTCGTGACGAACTGGCCCATGAACTGATCGACGCGCGCCGCCGCGATCTTGACGTCCTTGTTGTTCGCGAGCGCCGTCGAGATCAGCTCGTCGAGAACCGGATCCTGAAACTGACGCCACCATTCCGAGTTCGCGGCGTCGGCGACTTCGGGCGCGGCGAAGCGGTACGTCGCCGGGGTTTCGACCGGCTGACGCGAGTAGTTCGGGCCGAGCAGGCAGCCGGACAGCGACAGCGCCGCGGCGATGCCCGAAAACGAGTGAACGAGGCTGGCGCGCCGCATGTCAGTCTCCCTTGTCCGGAGCGGACGGCGACGCGTTCGGGCCGCTTCCGCCGTGCGTCTGCTTGGCATCCGGCGCGCTCGCTTCGGCGCCTTTCTTCTTCTTCGAGCGGGAGGACATCGTTTCGAGTCCCCAGAAGAACATCGGGATGAAGAACACGGCGATGACCGTCGCGCCGAGCATCCCGCCGATCACGCCCGTACCGATCGAGTGCCGGCTGTTCGCCGATGCGCCCGTCGCGATCGCGAGCGGCACGCAGCCGAGAATGAACGCGAGCGAAGTCATCACAATCGGGCGCAGGCGCTCTTCGGCGGCGGTCATCGCGGCGTCGTAGACCGACGCGCCCGCCTCGCGATTCAGCACGGCGAACTCGAAGATGAGAATCGCGTTCTTCGCGGCGAGTGCGACGAGCATCGTCAAACCGATCTGGAAGTACACGTCGTTGTTCAGGCCGCGCAAGAGGATCGCGAGCAGCGCGCCGAAGATCGCGAACGGCACCGCCATCAGCACGCCGAACGGCAGGCTCCACTTTTCGTACTGCGCGGCGAGAATCAGGAAGACCATGATGAGGCCGAATATGAACACGAGCGCCGACGAACTGCCCGACTGTTTCGCCTCGTAAGCCTCGCCGCTCCAGCCGATGCCGTAATCGCTCGGCAAGTCCTTCGCGATGTCTTCCAGCGCCGCGATCACTTGCCCCGACGCGTAGCCCGGCGCGGCGTTCGCCGTGATCTTCACCGCGGGGAAGTTGTTGAAGCGCGTGATGAGATCGGGACCGGTCACGTACTTCGTATTGACCACGGACTTGAGCGGCACCATCTCGCCGCTCTTGCTCTTCACGAAAATCTGCGTGAGATCGTCGGGCTTCAGCCGATACTGCGGCTCCGCTTGGAGAATCACCTGCCACAGGCGGCTCGATCGATTGAACTGCGACACGTACAGCGAGCCGAACATCGTCTGCATCGCGCTGTAGACGTCCTCGACGGGCACGCCGAGCGTTTCGGCCTTGTCGCGGTCGACGTTGGCGAGCAGTTGCTGCGACGACGCGTTGAACGTGCTCGTCACGCCCGTCAGTTCCGGCCGCGCTTTCGCCTTCGCGACGAAATCGTCGACGATTCCGGCGAACTGCGCGATGGTCGCGTCGCCCTTGCTCTGAATCCACATTTCGGTGCCGCCCGTCGTGCCGAGGCCCGGAATCGACGGCGGATTCAGCGGCACGACGATGCCCTCCCGAATCTGCGAGAGATGCTTGTAAGCATCGACGAGCACGGCGCGCGCGTTCTGCGTGCGGATATTCGCCGACGTATAGCGATCCTCGAAACTCTTGAAGCCGACGAAGAACGTCGACGAATTGTTCTTGTTCTGGCTGTCGAGAATGGAGAAGCCATCGACCGTCGTGATGCTGCCGACCGCCGGCTGTTTCATGAAGTATTCGGTCACGCGGTCGGACACGGCGCCGGTGCGGTCGAGCGACGCGGCATCGGGCATGATGACGGCGCCGAGCAGATAGCCCTGATCCTCGGGCGGCAGGAACGCCGTCGGAATGTCGCGCATCATCATGACGGCGAGCGCGATCATGCCGACAAAGAGCAGCAGCGCGATCGCGAAACGCTTGATGACGAGCCGCACGAGGTGCGTGTAGCCCCGCGTCATGCGCGCGAATTGATTGTCGAACCAGCGGAAAAAGCCCTTTTTCTCGTGATGTCCCGGCTTGAGCAGCAAGGAGGCGAGGGCGGGCGACAAGGTCAGCGCGACGAGGCCCGATATCACCACCGATATCGCGATCGTGATGGCGAACTGCTTGTACATCTGCCCCGTGATGCCGGAGAGGAACGCCACCGGCACGAACACCGCGCACAGCACGAGCACGATGGCGACGACCGGCCCGGCCACTTCGTCCATCGCCTTCTTCGCGGCGGTCTTCGGATCGAGCTTGTGCACCGTCATGTTGCGCTCGACGTTCTCGATCACGACGATCGCATCGTCCACGACAATGCCGATGGCAAGCACCATGCCGAACAGCGTCAACATGTTGATGGAGAAGCCGAGCGCTTCCATGCCCATGAACGTGCCGACAATCGACACCGGCACCGCGAGCACCGGAATGAGCGTCGCGCGCAGGCTTTGCAGGAACACGAACACGACGATCACGACCAGCACGACCGCTTCGAAGAACGTATGCACCACATCGGAGATGGACGCGCGCGTGAACTCCGTCGTGTCCATCGCGATTTCGTAGTCGATGCCCTGCGGGAACGTCTTCTTCATTTCCGCGAGCGACGCGCGCACCTGCTTGGACACATCGAGCGCGTTCGCGCCAGGCTGCTGATACACCGCGAGCACCGTCGCCGATTTGCCCTGAAAGCGGCTGCGGATCGAATAGTCTTTTTGTCCCAGCTCCGCGCGTCCCACGTCTTTCAGACGCACGATCGCCGCGCCGCCCGATTGCGCGCGGATGATGATGTTCTCGAACTCGGCAGGCTCGGTGAGGCGGCCCGTCGTCGTCACCGCGAAGGACTGTTCGACGGGCGCGCCAGTCGGCGATTGCCCGAGACGGCCGACCGCGAACTGCTGGTTCTGATTGGCGACGGCGCGTTGCACGTCGGCGGCGGTGATGCCGAGCTGCGCCATGCGGTCGGGCTTGAGCCAGATGCGCATCGCGTAATCGGGCGTGCCGAAGATCGCGCTCTGGTTCGCGCCCGGAATGCGCTTCAACGCGTCGAGGACGTACACGTTCGCGTAGTTCGCGATATACGTCGCGTCATAGCGCTCGTCGGGCGAATAGATGGCGATGACCATCATGAACGCCTGCGACTTCTTCTGCACCTGCACGCCCTGCGCCGTCACCGACTGCGGCAGTTGCGGCAGCGCGAGGTTCACGCGGTTCTGCACGTCGACCTGTGCGAGTTCCGGATTCGTGCCGATCTGGAAGTACGCGTTGATCGTGAGATTGCCCGTCGACGAGCTGGACGAGCTCATGTAGATCATGTTGTCCGCGCCGTTGACCTGCTGCTCGATCGGCGCGGCGACGTTGTTCGCGACCACATCCGCGCTCGCGCCCGGATAAGTCGCGGAGATCGTGATCTGCGGCGGCGTGATGTCTGGATACTGCGCGGTGGGCAGCGCGAGCATGGTCAGCGCGCCGCCCAGCGTGATGATGATCGAAATGACCGACGCGAAAATCGGACGGTCAATGCAGAAATGTGAAATGTTCATTGGCCTCTTCCGCGCGACGTGCTTGTCGTCAGATCAAATCACTTCACTTTTCGGTCCCGCCGCTTGCGTTCTTCGCGTCTCCGAGCGACGCCTCCTGCGCGCCCGATGCCGCCGCGCCGCCCGCGGCCGGTGCGGCGACGACGCGAACCTGCGTATCCGCGCCGACGCGTATCGCGCCATCGACGATGACGCGTTCGCCCGCCTTCAGGCCGTTCGTGATGAACCAGTCGTCGCCGTGCCATTCGCCGACTTCGACGACGCGCTGATGCGGCTTCGACTGTTCGTCGAGCACCCACACGAAGTGACTCTTCGCGCCCTGCAGCACGGCGCGTTGCGGCACGAGAATCGCGTTGGGTCGCACCGCGCCCGCCACGCGCGCCTTGACGAACTGTCCCGGTCGCAACGTGCCTTGCGGATTCGCGAACACCGCGCGCACGAGGAACGTGCCCGTCTCCGTGCTGAACGCCGGATTCGTGAAGTCGATGCGACCGGTTTGCGGAAAGACGGAGCCGTCGGCCTGGATGACGGTCACATCGAACTTGTTGTCGGGCGGAAAGCGCAGTTCGCCTTTCTTGATCTGCTCGCGATAGCCCAGCAGTTCGTTCTCCGAGATGCTGAAGTTCACCCACATCGGATCGAGCTGGTAGACGTAGGTGAGCAGGCCGCCCTGCGTCGGCGTCACGTAACTGCCTTCCTGGATGCGCGCGAAACTGGACAGGCCCTTGAGCGGCGAGCGGATCGTCGTGTAGCTGAGATTCAGTTCGGCGGTCTGCACTTCGCCTTTCGCGGCGATGACGGCGGCCTCGGCGCTCTTTTCGTTGCCGATGGCGTCATCGAGATCCTTCTTGCTCAATGCGTTCATCGCGGCGAGCGGTTTCACGCGCGCGAGATTCTGCTGCGTGACGAGCAGCCGCGCCTGCTGTTGCGCGAGCGAGCCTTTGGCCGTCTGCAGCGCGGCCTCGAACGGCCGTTTGTCCATGAGGAACATGACCTGGTTGGCCGAGACGAGCGCGCCTTCGGTGTACATGCGCTTTTCGAGGAAGCCGTCGACGCGCGCGCGGATTTCGACCTCGCGCGAGCTTTGCGTCTGCGCGGTGAATTCGAAGTCGACGGGCGTCGATTGCGCCGTGACAGTCACGGCGGTGACATCGACGGCGGGCTTCTGCGCTGGCGGCGCCGGCTTCTTGCACGCCGCGAGCGAGAGCGACGCGAGCGCGGCGATCGCGCCCACGCGCAGCGCGCGCATGGAGCGCGAAGGTGGAGCGAACGAGCAGCAGTCCAGTACGTGTTCCGACACGAACGCCATGGGCGCCTCCCCCGTTGGGATGGCCGATCGTTGATGAGCGAACGCGCCAACAGAGCGCCTCGCCACGACAATGCTCGCGGTGTGCGTTTAGGCGGATGCGCCCGCAAAGCGTGCGCATTTCCGGTGCGCCTGCGCCATGCGATGAAATCGCGCGGGACAGGACTTAGGGCGACGTCAGCGAGCGCGAGCCTGATGCTTGTAATGTGGCGTAGCTGCCTCCGGTTTTGACGGTCGAGTTATAGCCAGAGAGATGCTCTTGGTTCGCCACCGAGTGGCGTGACGTGCGTGACGAGTCTACTAATAGCTGAACTCGGATGAAAACGCCATAGCGTTTATCGGCATTTTGACTGAATGGTGTGGATCGGGATGCGCAGCAATTACTGAACTGGCGTGCTGAATCGGCGGGGAAGGTATGGATGACTTAGCGAGCCGTCGGATTCATCGTGACGATAAATGCAACGCCGAACCGAAATGTCGATATCCTGACTTGGGCGCCGTGACGCCGCCGCCGTGCGCTTTCCGGCGGCGAGTCGGAATCACAAATGCCCGAACAGCGCCCGCGGCCGGTCTCTCAACGTTCCCGCCAGCATCCGCAATCCGCTGACGAGCTGATCGCGGCTTTCCGCGCACGCGAGATTCACGCGCACCCCATGCTCGATTTCCGACCGGTCGACCGCGAACGCCGACGAGGGCATCACCACGACGCCGCGCGCCTTCGCATTCGCGGCGAAATCGTCCGCGCGCCACGGCAGCGGCAGCTTCAACCACACGAACATGCACGCCGGATCCGATTGCAGGAATTCCTGCGGCAGCAGTTCGCGCGCGAGATCATGCCGCGCGCGGATTTCCGCGAGCTGCGCATTCATGATGTGCTGCGCGGTGCCGTCCTCGATCCAGACGGTCGCGATCAGCATCGACAGCGGCGCGGGCATCCACGCCGTCGTACGCACGGCCTCCGCACATAGCGCGGCGTTGTCCTGCGGGCTTAGCAGATAACCGAGCCGCAAGCCGGGCGCTAGGATCTTCGACGTCGCCGAGATGTGATACGTCAGTTCGGGGCACAGACTCGCGAGCGTCGGCAGACGCTGCGCGACGAGCGGCCCGTACACGTCGTCCTCGATGATCGCGACGCCATGCCGCCGCGCGACATCGACGAGCGCCATGCGCCGTTCCAGGCTCATCGTCGTGACCGTGGGATTCTGCAGATTCGGCACCGTGAAAATCGCCTTCGCCGGCACGCGCCTGCACACGCGCTCGACCTCGTCGATCAGCAAGCCGTCGCGGTCGCTCGGAATGCCCACGATCTCGAACTGGAAGACGGGCGCGAGCGCCTTCAGCCCGTAATACGTGAGTTGATCCGCGAGAATCACGCCGTCCGTGCCGATCAGACTGTTGAGGACCGCATACAGCCCGTGCTGCGCGCCGCTCGTCACGACGACCTGATCCGCCGTCGGCGCGAAACCCGGCGCGCTCATCCAGCGCGCACCGGCCGCGCGCGCCCATGACGGCCCCTGCGGCGGCTGATATTCCTGCAATTGCGCAAAGCGCGGATCGCGCGGCAGTTCGCCCATCGTGCGCGCGAGGCACGCGAGGAATTCCCCGGTCGCGGGCCGGTTCACCGTCAGATCGATGACCGAGCTGCCCGTGCTCGCAGGCGGCATCTCGACGCTCGGCATCGCGCCGCCCGTGACGAGCGAGCCGCGCCGCTTGCTGCCGATCACGAGGCCGCGCAGCTGCAACTCCTTGTACGCGCGCGACACCGTCGACACGTTGATGCCCAGTTCGCTCGCCAGTTGCCGTTGCGGCGGCAGACGGCTGCCCGGCGGATACATGCCGCTGCGGATTTCCTTCTCGATGGAGCTCGACACCTCGATATAGGTCGATCGCCTCGTCGTGCCGTCGGCTTCGCCGTTTGCGCTCAGCGCCTGATCCTTGTCGGAAGCCATGAATCTGTGTCTCCATACAAACATTGCTTTGTCCGCGATTTGTGCGGAAGTCTGCCGATTCTAACCCAGCGCATGGCCGACGCAGTGTCCGTATAAGGACTGAAACGCCTCTGCAAGAGCCGCTCCATCCTCCCCTCAGGGAAAATACCGGCACCACACAACCGCGCTTTTAATTGCACACAAAAAAATATTGTGTGATTCTAGGATCAGAGTTTGTCTGGTGCGTGTCTCATCCCGCGCTTCCCGATTCATCCGATCTTTGTCCGCAGGAGATTCCCCGATGTCCTTGCCTGAAACCTCGCAACCGAAGCTAGGCTCCGCGCTGCGTCAGCGGCACGTCACGATGATCGCGCTCGGCGGCATCATCGGCGCGGGGCTGTTCGTCGGCAGCAGCGCGACGCTCGCGACCGTCGGTCCGGCGGCGTGCGTGTCGTATCTCGTCGCCGGCATCGTGGTGCTGATGGTCATGCGCATGCTCGGCGAAATGGCGCTCGCCGTGCCCGGCGTCGGCTCGTTCACCGAATATGCGCGCATCGGCCTCGGCAACTGGGCCGGCTTCACGAGCGGCTGGCTGTACTGGTATTTCTGGGTGATCGTCGTCGCGGTCGAAGCGGTCGCCGGCGCGGCGATATTGCAGCGCTGGATACCCGCGCCGGTTTGGGTCATCGGCCTCGTGCTGCTGTCCGTGATGACCGTCATCAATCTGCTTTCGGTCAAGTCGTACGGCGAATTCGAGTTCTGGTTCGCGTCGATCAAAGTCGCGGCGATCATCGTGTTCCTCGCCATCGGCGCGGGCTATCTGCTCGGCTTCGGGCACGCGGGCAGCGCCGTGGCGCATCTCACCGGCAATCGCGGCTTCCTGCCGTTCGGCGCGATGTCCGTGTTCGCCGCCGTGCCGACCGTCATCTTCGCGGTCGGCGGCGCGGAAATCGCGACCATCGCCGCGGCCGAATCCGACGATCCCGCGAAAAGCGTCGCCGCGATGACGCGCTCGGTCATCCTGCGCGTCATCACGTTCTATGTCGGCTCGCTGTTCCTGATCGCGTGCATCGTGCCGTGGGGCAGCATCGTGACGGGCCACTCGCCGTTCGTCGCCGCGCTGGAGACGATGCGCATTCCCTACGCCGCCGACATCATGAACGCGATCGTGCTCGTCGCCGTGCTGTCCGCGCTGAACTCGGGCCTGTACGTGTCGTCGCGCATTCTGTTCCGTCTCGCCGAACGCGGCGATGCGCCGAAGTCGCTGCTCGAGCTCACGCCGAACAAGGTGCCGCGTCTCGCGGTGGTGCTGTCGAGCGTCGTCGGTTATGTGGCGATCGTCGCCGCGATCGTGTCGCCGCAGGGCGTGTTCCTGTTTCTCGTGAACGCATCGGGCGCGGTGATGCTGTTCGTCTATCTCGCGACGGCGCTGGCGCAAATCCGCATTCGCCGACGCATTCAACGCGAAGCGCCCGAGCGTCTCACGCTGAAGATGTGGCTCTTCCCGTGGCTGTCGTATGCCGTCGTGATCGCGATCGTCGGTGTGCTTGCGGCCATGGGCGCGGACCACGAACTGCGTCCGCAACTGATGGCGAGTCTCGCGAGCCTCGCGGCCGCATCGGCGGCGTACTTCTTCGCCGCGAAGCATCATCATCGTCATGAAGAGAGCGAATCGGCGACGGGCTTCCTGTCGCAAGACAATCGGCTCGCATGGAAGGGGCAGGACTGATGTCGAACGTGGCGATCATCGGCGCGGGGTTCATCGGCATGGCGAGCGCGGCCTGGCTTACGCGCGACGGTCACAGCGTGACGCTGTTCGATCCGTCGGGCGTGGCGCAGGGCGCGTCGTTCGGCAACGCGGGCACGTTCGCGCCATACGGATGCGTGCCGGTGAACAATCCGTCCGTATTCCGCGATATTCCGCGCTTTCTCTTCTCGAACGATAGTCCGTTCAGATTGCGCTGGCGTTATCTGCCGCAACTCGCGCCGTGGCTCGCGCGCTTTCTGATGAGCTCGCGACAAAAGAATTTCGAAGCGAGCGCGCAGGCGCTGGCCGCGTTGTTGTCGCGTGCGCAGGAAGGCTATGCACTCTTGCTCGACGACGATGCCTTGAAGCGCTTCGTCAAGCCGCGCGAATGCCTTTATCTGTATTCGAGCGCGGCTTCGTTCGACGCGTCGCGCGATTCGCTGGCATTGCGCGAGAGGCTTGGCGTCGGCTTCGATGTGCTCGACAGCGGCGCGATCCGCGAACTCGAACCGCACCTCGCGCCGATTTTCGCGCGCGGCGTGCTGTTTCGCGATAGCTGGCATTTCAGCGATCCGGCGGGCTTTCTTCAGGCCTTGCACGAGCGGCTCGCCGCGCGCGGCGCGCAACTCGAACGCAAGAAGGTCGACGCGATCGAGCCGGGCGTGCAGGACGTCGCGTTGCGCGTCGAGGGCGATGCGCGCCGCTTCGATCATGTCGTCGTCGCGACGGGCGCGCGTTCGCGCGAATTCGCGCAGCAATGTGGCGATCGCGTGCCGCTCGATACCGAGCGCGGCTACCACATCCGTTATGCGTCGGCATCGAACCTCATATCGCGGCCGTGCGGCTGGGCGGAGCGCGGCTTCTACATGACGCCGATGAGCGATGGCATTCGCGTCGCGGGCACCGTCGAACTCGCGGGTTTCATCGAGGAGCGCAATCGCGCGCTGCTCGATCTCGTCACCGTATCGTCGAAGCGCGCGTTGCCCGCGCTCGGCACGCCCGATCGCGAATGGCTGGGCTTTCGTCCGACGCTGCCGGACGGCGTGCCGGTCATCGGCGCATCGAAGGCGAGCGAGCGCGTCGTGTATGCGTTCGGGCATCAGCATCTTGGCTTGACGCTCGCGGGCGTGAGCGGACGCATCGTCGCCGATCTCATCGCGCGACGTTCGCCGCCACTCGATCTCGCGAGTTATCGCGCGTCGCGTTTTCACTGAGGAGCATGAACATGAATCGCCGTATCTTTCTTTCGGGCGTGACCGCGGGCGTGCTTGCCGCGTACATGCCGATGTCGTGGGCCGCCGATCCCGAGGTCGTGAAGATCGCGTTCGTCGGACCGTTGACCGGGCCGGTTGCGCGCGTCGGCAAGGACTTGCAGTACGGCGCGCAACTCGCGATCGACGAAGAGAACGCGAAGCATCCCATCGTCGGCGGCAAGCCCGTCAAGTTCGAACTGGAGGTGTACGACGATCAGGCCGATCCGCGCGTCGCGATTCAGGTCGCGCAGAAAGCGGTGGATAGCGGCATCGTCGGCGTGATCGGGCATTACAACTCGGGATGCAGCATTCCGGCATCGACCGTCTATCACCAGGCGAATGTCGCGATGATCACGCCCGGCTCGACGAATCCGCAACTCACGAAACAGGGCTTCAAGAACGTGTTCCGCACGATGGGCCACGATGGCGTGGGCGGCGTGGTGGCGGGGCGCTTCGTCGTCGAGCAGATGAAGCCGAAGCGCATCGGCATCATCGACGATCGCACGGCGTTCGGGCAAGGTCTCGCCGATGCCTTCGAGAAGGGCGTGAAGGAAGCCAACGGCAAGGTCGTCGCGCGCGAATACACGAACGACAAGGCCGTCGATTTCCGCGCGATTCTCACGACGATGAAGAGCCAGAACGTCGATCTGATCTTCTTCGGCGGACTCGATGAACAAGGCGCGATGCTCGTCAAGCAGATGCGCTCGCTCGGCATGACGACGCAGCTCTTCGGCGCGGGCGCACTGAAGAGCAACGCGTTCCTGCAGATCGCGGGCACATCGGGCAACGGCACGCAGGACCTCGAGCCCGGTCCCGCGCTCGACAAGCTGCCTTCCGCGCAGGAGTTCGGCAAGCGCTACAAGGCACGCTTCAATCAGGATGTCGAACTATATGCGCCATTCGCCTACGATGCTGCGCTCGCGATGATCAAGGCCATTCACGATGCGAACTCGCTCGATCGCGGCAAGATCGTGGATGCGCTCGCGAAGGTCAACGTCACTGGCGTGACCGGCAAGATTTCGTTCGATCCATATGGCGATCTCATCAAGCCTCCATACACGCTCTTTCAGGTCGAGCAAGGGCAATGGAAGAGTTTGAGGACGGTCGGCGGAAGCGGCGTATGAGCTTCAGCGAAACCGTAGGCGTTCGGACGTATCGTTTCGACGATCTCAAGACGCTATTGGCGAAAGCGAGTTCGCGACGTTCCGGCGACGAACTCGCGGGCATCGCCGCCGCGACGGAAGAAGAGCGCGCGGCGGCGAAGTTGGCGCTGTCGAGGGTGCCGTTGCGCGCGTTCATCGAAGAAGCGTTGATTCCGTACGAGGACGATGAAGTGACGCGCCTCATCATCGATGAACATTCGCGGGAGGCGTTCGCCGTCGTGTCGCATCTGACGGTCGGCGAGTTCCGCGAATGGCTGCTCGCCGATACGACCGATACCGCCGCGCTCGTCGCCGTATCGCAAGGATTGACGCCCGAGATGGTCGCGGCCGTATCGAAGCTGATGCGCAATCAGGATCTCATTCTCGCGGCGAAGAAACGTCCGGTCGTCACGCGTTTCAGGAATACCGTGGGATTGCCGGGGCACATGTCGGTGCGCCTGCAGCCGAATCATCCGACCGACGATGTGCAAGGCATCGCCGCTTCGATGATCGATGGCCTCATGTACGGCTGCGGCGACGCGATGATCGGCATCAATCCCGCATCCGACTCGCCGCAGGCCATCGGCAAATTGCTCGCGATGATGGATGCGTTCCGCGAACGCTACGACGTGCCGACGCAAACCTGCGTGCTGACACACGTGACCAACACGCTTGCGGCGATCGAACACGGCGCACAGGTCGATCTCGTGTTCCAGTCGATCGCGGGCACCCAAAAGGCGAATGCGTCGTTCGGCATCTCGCTCGCGTTGTTGCAGGAAGCGTATGAAGCGGGTTTGTCGCTGAAGCGCGGGACGGTCGGCGAGAACCTGATGTACTTCGAGACGGGACAGGGCAGCGCGTTGTCGGCGAACGCGCATCATGGCGTCGATCAGCAGACTTGCGAAGCGCGCGCCCATGCGGTCGCGCGCAAGTTCGATCCGTTTCTCGTGAATACCGTGGTCGGCTTCATCGGTCCGGAATACCTCTACGACGGCAAGCAGATCACTCGCGCCGGACTCGAAGATCATTTCTGCGCGAAGCTGCTCGGCGTGCCGATGGGTTGCGACATCTGCTACACGAATCACGCCGAAGCCGATCAGGACGACATGGACAATCTGCTCACGCTGCTCGGCGCGGCCAACGTGAACTTCATCATGGGCGTGCCCGGCGCAGACGATGTCATGCTGAACTATCAGAGCACGTCGTTTCATGACGCGCTGTATGTGCGCGACGTGCTCGGTCTGAAACGCGCGCCGGAGTTCGAAGCGTGGCTGCGCGCGATTCAGATCACGAATGCGCGCGGCATGCTTCAGACGCGCGCCGAGTGGCCCGCGCTGAACGACTGGATGAGGGCGTGATGAGCGTCAGCCGGAATCCGTGGAAAGCGCTGCGCCGTTTCACCGATGCGCGCATCGCGCTGGGACGCGCGGGCAACAGCGTGCCGACCGCGCCGCTGCTCGCGTTCAATCTCGCGCATGCGCAGGCGCGCGATGCGGTGCATCGGCCGCTCGATGTCTCGTCGTTGCTGGAAGAACTGGCCTCGAGGCGATTCGCATGTGCTTCGGTATGCAGCGCCGCATCGGCACGCGATGTTTATCTCCGTCGTCCGGATCTTGGCCGCATGCTGAGCGACGACAGCGCCGCGAGTCTCGCGACCCACGCGACGGACGCGGATGTCGTGTTCGTCATCGCCGATGGACTGTCGTCGAAAGCAGCGGCGACGCACGCGATACCGCTCATCGAAAGAACGATCGCGCGGCTCGACGGATGGCGCATCGGTCCGGTCGTCGTCGCGACTCAGGCGCGCGTCGCGCTCGGCGATTGCATCGGCGCGATATTGAGGGCGCGCATCGTCGCGGTGCTGATCGGTGAGAGGCCGGGGCTCAGTTCGCCCGCGAGCCTCGGCGTGTATGTGACTTACGATCCCGTGCAGGGCCGCAGCGATGCGGAGCGCAACTGCATATCGAACGTGCGTCCTGAAGGACTTGCTTACGACGCGGCCGCGTTCAAGCTCGCGTGGCTGCTGAACGAAGCGCGCACGCGCAAGCTGACGGGCGTGAGCCTCAAAGACGACAGCGCGACGACGCTGCCCGGGCGAACGATGGATCGCCTATCGGGTGCATAGCAATGGACGATGCTTCGCGTAAACCCCGTCGAAAGAAAACGCTTCACGTAAGAAACGGGTAAGCGGACGCTTTTACCTTAGTCTCCAGCGCATCGTAAACGAGGCATTCATGCAGGAGACGACGGAAATGGATCTGAAGATCGTAGAGAAAATAAAGTCGAGCGCCGCTTACGGCGAACTGGTGCGAAAGCGCTCGAAGCTCGGCTGGACGCTGACGGCACTCGTGCTGGTCGTCTATTACGGCTATGTGCTGCTCATCGCATTCAACAAGGATCTGCTCGCCGCGAAGATGGGCGCGGGCGTCATGACATGGGGCATGCCGATCGGCCTGTTCGTGATCGTGTTCACGGTCGTCATCACGGGGCTGTATGTGCGCCACGCCAACAGCACGTACGACGAACTCACCGACAAGATCAAGCGGGAGGCCGCATGAAGCCGCAACGCATCGTCACGGCGGGCGCGCTTTTCGCGGCGTCCGCGAGTTCATTTGCAGCAGGCGGCGATCTCGGTCAGGCGGTCAAGCAGGCGACCAACTGGACCGCGATCTGCATGTTCATCGCGTTCGTGATCGCGACGCTCTTCATCACCAAATGGGCCGCGAAGAAGACGCGTTCCGCGGCCGAGTTCTACACGGCGGGCGGCGGCATCACGGGCTTTCAAAACGGTCTTGCGATCGCGGGCGACTTCATGTCGGCGGCGTCGTTTCTCGGCATTTCGGCGGCGGTTTATAGCAATGGCTATGACGGGCTGATCTATTCGATCGGCTTTCTCGTCGGCTGGCCGATCATCACGTTCCTGATGGCGGAGCGTCTGCGCAATCTCGGCCGCTTCACATTCGCCGATGTCGCCGCGTATCGCTTCAAGCAGACGCCGATTCGCGCGTTCGCTGCATCGGGCACGCTCGTGGTCGTCGCGTTCTATCTGATCGCGCAGATGGTCGGCGCGGGACAGCTCATCAAGCTGCTGTTCGGGCTCGAATACTGGATCGCGGTCGTGATCGTCGGCGCGCTGATGATGGTGTACGTGCTCTTCGGCGGCATGACCGCGACGACGTGGGTGCAGATCATCAAGGCGTGTTTGCTGCTTGCGGGTGCTTCGTTCATGGCGTTCATGGTGCTGTGGCAATTCCACTTCAGCCCCGAGGCGCTCTTCGCGAAGGCCGTCGACGTGCACGAGAAGAAGGCGTCGATCATGGGTCCGGGCAACTTCATCAAGGATCCGATTTCGGCGATCTCGTTCGGCATCGCGCTCATGTTCGGTACGGCCGGTCTGCCGCATATCCTGATGCGTTTCTTCACCGTGCCCAACGCGAAGGAAGCGCGCAAGTCGGTGTTCTGGGCGACGACGTGGATCGGCTACTTCTACATACTCACGTTCATCATCGGCTTCGGCGCGATCGTGCTGGTGAGCACCAATCCGATGTTCAAGGATGCGGGCGGCAAGCTGCTCGGCGGCACGAACATGGCGGCGGTGCATCTCGCGAGCGCGGTCGGCGGCAACGTGTTCCTCGGCTTCATCTCGGCAGTTGCGTTTGCAACTATCCTCGCAGTGGTGGCGGGCCTGACGCTCGCGGGTGCATCGGCGGTGTCGCACGATCTCTATGCGACCGTGTTCAAGAAGGGCAAGGCGTCCAGCAAGAGCGAACTGAAGGTGTCGCGCATCACGACGATCGTGCTCGGCATCGTCGCGGTCGTGCTCGGCATCGTGTTCGAGAAGCAGAACATCGCGTTCATGGTGTCGCTCGCGTTCGCGGTCGCGGCGTCCGCCAACTTTCCGGTGCTCTTCATGTCGGTCCTGTGGCGCGGCTGCACGACGCGCGGCGCGGCAATCGGCGGCTTTCTCGGCCTGCTTTCGGCGGTCGTGATGACGGTCCTCTCCAAAGCGGTATGGGTCGATGTGTTCCACTACGCGGATGCGCCGTTCCCGTATGCATCGCCTGCGCTGTTCTCGATGGCGATCGGTTTCATCGGCATCTGGCTCTTCTCCGTAACCGATCAATCGGCGCGTGCGCGTGTCGATAAAGCAGGCTTCGAAGCGCAGACCGTGCGCTCCGAAACGGGCATCGGCGCGGTGGAGGGCGCGAGCCATTGATGTGATGTTGAGTGAGCGGCGCGCGCAGTATTCGTATACCCGGGATGCCGCGCGCGTCCGAATGGCGAGTGGAAAATGCGTTAAGCTCGATGCACCTGATTGCACGAAGCGCCAACGCATTGGAGCGAGCCATGGAACTGCAGTGCCCCAGTCTTTTCGAACAATCGGCGTATATCGGCGGCGCGTGGATCGACAATACTTCGCTGCCGCGCGTGTCTGTCATCAATCCATCCACTAAAGAAATCATCGGCTCGGTGCCGCAGGTCACGGACGAGCAGGTGACGGAGGCCATCCAGTGCGCGCACGCGGCGCTGCAGGACTGGCGCAGCTGGAGCAGTCGCGAGCGCGCGTCGGTGCTGAGAGAGTGGGCGCGCCTCGTCGAACATCATCGCGACGATCTCGCCATCATCCTCTGCCGCGAACAAGGCAAGCCGCTGCACGAAGCGCGCTCCGAAATCACGCAGGCCGCGAATTATCTCGACTGGTTCGCCGAGGAAGCGCGCCGCATTTACGGCGACAACATTCCCGCGCCGCGACGCAATCAACGCATACGTGTGCTGCATCAGCCGATTGGCGTGTGCGGCGCGATCACGTCATGGACCTTTCCTTCGTCGATGGTTGCGCGACGCGTCGGCGCTGCGCTCGCGGCGGGCTGCACGGTCATCCATCACCCCGATCCGCAGACGCCATTCTCCGCGCTCGCGCTGTGCGTGCTCGGCGAGAACGCGGGCTTGCCGCGCGGCGTGCTCTCCGTGTTGACGGGCGAGGGCGAACCGGTTCGCAGCACGCTGCTTGCGAGCCCCGACGTGAGGAAAGTATCGTTCACCGGTTCCATCGAGGAAGGCAAGCGGCTGATGACTTTATGCGCGCCTACCGTGAAGAAGATGTCGCTCGAACTGGGGGCGAACTGTCCTTTCATCGTGTTCGACGACGCGGACATCGACCTCGCCGTGAAGGGCGCGCTCGATGCGCGGTTTCGTCATTCGGGCCAGGCGGCGATGTGCGCGAACCGCTTCTTCGTGCATGAGGACGTGTACGAGACTTTCGTCGCCAAGCTCGTGTCCAAGGTCGCGTTGCTGAAGGTGAGCGACGGGCTGGACGAGGGCGCGCAGATCGGCCCGCTTATCGGCGATGCGGCGGTGACGCGCATCGAAAGTCTCGTCGACGAAGCGGTCAGGCTCGGCGCGAAGATCGCAGCGGGCGGCTCGCGCGTCGCGCCGGGATCGAACTTCTTCAGGCCGACGGTGCTGACGAACGTCGATCCGTCGATGAGCGTATGCGGCGACGAAGTGCTCGGCCCGATTGCGAGCGTGCTGCCGTTCAGGGACGAGGACGACGTCGTCACGCTCGCGAACGATACGCGCACGGGGCTCGCGGCGTACTTCTATACCGCCGATATCAGCCGCGCATTCCGCGTCATGGAAGCGCTCGAATGCGGCGTCGTCGGCGTGAATGACAGCCTCGTGTTCAACGAAGTTGCGCCCTTCGGCGGGATCAAGGAATCGGGCATGGGGCGCGAAGGGGCATCGTCGGGAGTCGAGGAGTATCTCGAAGCGAAGTATGTCTGTTTCGGGAATCTGGAGCGGTAGGACGGCGGACGCATCACTCCGGCGGCCTCACCACCAGAATCGGCAAATGACTATGTGTAAGCACTTTCTGCGTTTCACTCCCGAGCAATAGCCCGCGAATTCCGCCGTGCCCATGCGACGCCATCACGATGAGATCGCAGTGCCGCGCTTTCGCCGTATCGAGAATCGCCTCATACGGATGCGCGCCCGTCGGCGCTTCCGTATCGCAAGCGACGCCGGCCTGGGCGGCGATACTTCGCAGATTCTCGAGATATTGCCGCGCGCGGGCCTGATCTGCGGCGTGCGCCTCATCCTGACTTGCGCCGACCATCTCGGCGCTATAAACGGTCATATGAAATGGCCGCACCATATAAAGACCGGTGATGCGCGCACTGTTCTCTTTGGCGAGCGAGACCGCCATGCGGACAGCCGCTTCGGAGAGCGCGGACCCGTCAGTGGGAACCAGCAGATGGTTGAACATGATGACGTCCTCCGGTTCTCTGGGGACATGAAAGAAACACGCGAACCGACGATTCAAGTATAGGCGAGCGCCAGAATTTCCAGCGCGAAAATCAGATCCGCGAGAATGTTTTCATCGTCCGCATCCGCATGGTACAAACGTTCCGGCGGTACCCCGCGCATCAGAAAAATGTGTCATCGAAAGCGAGGGACAGGCGGCTTCTGTTTCGGCAGCTACGCATTCGAAGTCGATTGCTTCATGACGCGCTAGCGTCCCATCTCGGCGCTCGCTTCTTCATGCAGACGCACGGCCATGACGGGCGCTTCCGGCCCCACGTGCGATAACTTCATCAGACGCGGTTGCAGCAGCAGCGCAACGAGCCCGCTCCATCCAGTCTGATGCGACGCACCGACACCGCGCCCGTTGTCGCCATGAAAGTACTCGTGAAAGAGAATGAGATCCTGCGAGCGCGGATCGGCTTGCAGCATCGGATACGCGGCCATCACAGGACGCTTGCCTTCTTCGTCTTTCAAAAAGAGCATGCTGATGCGCCGTGAGAGATCGTCGGCGATTTCGTTCAGCGAATGAAACTTGCCCGATCCCGTCGGATGCTCGACGCGAAAATCATCGCCGTAGTAGCGATGAAACTCGTAAAGCGATTCGATCAACAAGTAATTGACCGGCATCCAGATCGGCCCGCGCCAGTTCGAATTGCCGCCGAATACGCGCGAATCCGATTCCGCGGGCAAGTACCGGATGCAGACGTTCACGCCATCATGATCGAACACATAAGGCTTGTCGCAATGCACGCGGGATAACGCGCGTACGCCATAGTCCGACAGGAACTCCGCTTGATCGAGCGTGCGGCGCAACAGCGCTTTCATGCGATGTCCGCGCAAGAGCGAAAGCAAAGTCGTGTTGCCTTTGCCAGGCTCGGTCCAGCGCGATACGAGCTTCGCAAGGTTCGGCCGATGATCGAGAAACCATACGAGGCGTTCACGCAGTCCGGGCAAGTCGCCGTACACGCTTTCCTCGAGCACATGAACGGCGAAGAGCGGAATCAGTCCGACGATCGATCGAATGCGCATGGGCACGCGCGCGCCGTTCGGCAGATGCAGTACGTCGTAGAAGAATTCGTCGCTGCCGTCCCATAGGCCGGTATTGCAGACTTCGCCGCAGCTCACGGCTTCCGCGATGTACAGGAAGTGCTCGAAGAACTTCACCGCGATCTCGACATACGATTCGTTCGTCATCGCGAGTTCGAGGCCGATCTGCATGAGGTCGAGCGCGTAGGATGCCATCCATGCGGTGCCGTCGGCCTGATCGATACGTCCGCCGGTCGGCAGCGGCTGCGAGCGATCGAAGATGCCGATGTTGTCGAGGCCGAGAAATCCGCCCTGAAAGATATTGCGGTCGTCGGCGTCCTTGCGGTTCACCCACCACGCGAAGTTGAGCAGCAGCTTGTGGAACATGACCTCGAGGAACGCGTGATCGCCGATGCCGGTCATCTCGCGATCGAGCTCGAACACGCGCCATGTCGCCCATGCGTGAACGGGTGGGTTCGCATCGCCGAATGCCCATTCATAAGCGGGCAATTGCCCGTTCGGATGCATGTAGCGTTCTTTCACGAGCAACAGCAATTGCTTCTTCGCGAAGTCGGGATCGATCGTCGCGAACGCGACCGCATGGAACGCAAGGTCCCACGATGCGTACCACGGATACTCCCACTTGTCCGGCATCGATACGATGTCGCCGTTGCACATGTGCCGCCAGTCAGCATTGCGGCCATGCCGCCGTTCTTTCGGCGGCGTGGGCTGGCCCGGATCGCCGTCGTGCCAGCGCGTGACGTCGAACTGATAATACTGCTTCGTCCATAGCATGCCGGCGAGCGCCTGGCGTTGCACGAGACGCGCGTCGGCATCGTCGATATCGTGTTGCAGCGTCGCATAGAACTCGTCGGCTTCCGCTTCGCGACGCGCGAAAAGCTGGGCCAGGTCGAGCGGCGGATCGTTCGAAACCGATGCCGGACGCCAGCGCAAGTACATCACGGAACTTTCATGCGGTGAGAGTTGCAGATGCACATGCGCGGCGCAACGCGTGCCGCGATCGCGGCGTATCGCCTGTTCGTCGCCTTCGACGAGATAGTCGTTGAAGCCATCCTTGAACGGCCCCGCGCCTTCGATGCCGTATATGCGACGAACGTTCGTCTCGTTCTCGCAGAAAATCCATTCGACCGGCGCTTGCGCAGAAGCCGTGACATCCATCTCGCCATGCGACGGATTGTGCGCGATGACGCGGGCACCTTCGCGCGCATCGTGTTCGAGCTTCAGCGACGGCTTGCCCCATTTGCTCGACCACGCCCACCGGTTGCGCGCCCAGAATTGCGGCAAGAGATGAAGCGTCGCGGCTTCGTCCGCGCGATTCTCGACGGTCACGCGCATCACGATGTCATCGGGCGCGTGCTTCGCGTATTCGACATAGACATCGAAGTAACGGTCGCAATCGAATACGCCCGTGTCGGGCAGTTCGTATTCGGGCTGATCGGGACCGCGCCGTTTGTTCTCGTCGATGAGTTGCTGATACGGATACGCATCGTGCGGATACTTGTACAGCATCTTCATGTACGAATGCGTCGGCGTGCCGTCGAGATAGAAGTACAGTTCCTTTACGTCTTCGCCGTGATTGCCTTGCTCGTTCGTGAGACCGAAAAGCCGCTCCTTGATGATCGGATCGCGGCCGTTCCACAACGCGAGCGACACGCACCAGTCGAGCGGGTCGTTGCCGAATCCCGCGATACCGTCCTCGCCCCATCGATACATGCGGCTGCGCGCATGGTCGTGCGGAAAGTAGTCCCACGCCGTGCCGTATTCGCTGTAATCCTCGCGAACGGTGCCCCATTGACGCTCGCTCAGATACGGGCCCCAGCGGCGCCACCGGTCGAGCCCGGCGCCATGCAGACGGGAGCCTTCCTTCGTTTGCAGCAGATGGATTGCGCGTAGCGGTGGCATGCGACCTCCGTTGCGGTTGCTCATCCAGCACGTTCGATGCGCGGTTTTCCGATGATAAGCGAAGTGAAAAAAAGCGCGGCGATTGCCGCGCTGCGAGAATCATCGCGCCGTTTTTAGCGGGATACCGTCCGGATGAGGATTCGCGTCGTTCATGTCTTCGGGGAGAAGATTGCCGTCCGCGAGCCGCCGGTCTGCTTCGGCGATCTCCGGATAGCGCTCCGGATAAAGATGCCGTTCGCTGACGGCCGCATCGAACGTGCGCGACCACTTCGCGATGACGACCGTCGCAAGGCTGTTGCCGATGGTGTTGCACGTCGCGATTGCCATCGACATGAAGCGGTACACGCCAAAGATCAACGCGAGTCCTTCGACGGGAAGGATGCCCGTCGACGTGACGGTCGCTGCGAACACCACGAACGATCCGCCGGAAACCGTGGCTGCGCCTTTGGACGTCAGCAGCATCAGCAGCAGAATGCCGATCTGATGTTCCAGCGTGATCGGCACGCCATAAGCATGCGCGATGAACATGACGCCCATCGACATGAAGATCGACGTGCCATCGAGATTGAACGCATAGCCTGTGGGCAGCACGAGTCCGACCGTCTGCTTCGCGCAGCCGAGCCGTTCGAGCTTGATCAGAAGACGCGGCAGTGCGCTTTCCGACGACGCAGTACCGAGCACGATGAAGATCTCGTCTCTGATGTAGCGCAGAAAGCGCCACAGGCTGAAGCCCGCGAGCTTCGCGATGATGCCCATGACGACGACGATGAAGAGTACGACCACCGCATAGAAACTCACGACGAGCTGCGCCAGCGCGATCAGCACTGCCGTGCCGTTGCTGCCCACCGAATACGCGACCGCGCCGAACGTGCCGAGCGGCGCGAGCTTCATCACGAGCTTGATGAACGAGAACAGCACTTCCGAAACGAGATCGCGCGTCGTGCAGTCGACGCAGCACATCGAAACCTTCGCGAGCTTCGCGGAGGCGACGAGATTCAGCAGGACGTGCGTGCCATTGCCGTATCGGCGGAGATGGCGAGACGCCTGCGCGTCGAGGCGGGAACGGCGGCGCTGGAAATCGTGCGCCGCTATCTCGACGCGAGCGGCGCGACGTTCGAGATATCGGTGACGGTGCATCCCGCAGAGCGCTTTTCGGTGTCGATGCGTCTCAAGCGATCGCCGGGCTAAAATCGTCGCGGGCGTGCTATCGAAGTTATCCGGCGTGCGTTTTCGAATAACGCAGAAGGAGGACGCCATGGGCAGGAACAGGGCGGCTACGCAAGCCATGAGCTTAAAGCGGCGTGCGCGATAGCGGGCATCGGAAGCCGGCACAAACAGCACGCTCGTGTCGAGCTGCATCGAACCGAACGGACCGGGGCATTGATGCGCCCTGAGCGAAGCGAATCGATTCGTATGACGATGCGAGCTATAGAATAGGCGACCGGCGCCAGACGCTCACGAGCGCGCCCTGACTTCGATCCTCGCACCCTCATATGGATGTTCGCCAGCTTCGCTACTTCGTCAGCATCGTCGATTACGGCAGTCTCGGCAAAGCAGCGGAAAAGCTCTACGTGGCACAGCCTTCGCTCAGCCAGCAAATGGCGCGGCTCGAAGAGGAACTCGGCGTCACGCTCCTTCTGCGCAGCAATCATGGCGTCACCCCCACGGCCGAGGGCGACGCGCTCTATCGGCATGCACGAGTCGTGCTGCGGCAAATGGAGCAGCTCAAACAGGAAGTGACGAAGGGCGCGGGCGCGGAATCCGGCACCGTGGCGGTCGGCCTGCCGACGACGATGGCATCCGTTCTCGCCGTGCCCCTGTTCGAGCGCATTCAGGACCGGTATCCCGGCATACGCCTGCAGTTCTTCGAAAGCATGAGCGGCTATCTGAACGAGTTGCTTGCCAATGGCCGGCTCGACCTCGCGATTCTGTTTCGTGAATCGGATACACCCGGCATCACCGCGTTGCCCGTGCTCGACGAAACGCTTTATCTTGCGGGCGAGCCGGGCGGCGGCATCTCGCCGCGCGCATCGACATGTCCGCTTGCGAAGCTCGCGGGCGTGAAACTCGTCGCGCCCGGCGCATCGAATGGCTTGCGCTTGCTGATCGAGCGCACGTTCGCGAGCGAGAAAGTCGAGCTGAACATCGTTGCGGATATCGACTCGTTGCCATCGCTTTTGCTTATCGCGCATTCGGGCAGAGCCTGCACGATTCTGCCTTCGTCCGCGATCGTGCAATGGAACGAGGCGTTGCTGCCGAAAATGCGCAGAATCGTCGATCCGATCATCAGGCGCCCGGCCAGCATTTGCTGGCCCAACGATGCGCCGATGAACTCAGCGACCGTCGCCGTGCGCGAGACGTTGATCGAGTTGATCGCCGAGCACATTGACCGCGATCGCTGGCAAGGCGTGACGATGCGACGAACCTAGATCGCCTTCGCCGCGCGCAAGCGTTCGATGGCTTCGCTGTTCAGCCCCAGTTCGCGCAACACGGATTCCGTGTGCTCGCCGAGCGCGGGCACGGCGTCCATGCGCGGTTCATCGGCGCTGAAGCGTCCGGGCGGATAGAGCGCGGGAATCTTGCCGGCGGGCGTATCGACCTGTGTCCAACGATTGCGCGCTTCGAGCTGTTCATGCTTCCAGACATCGTGCATGTCGTTCATCTGCGCATTCGCGATGCGCGCTTCTTCAAGCCGTTCGATGACCTGTGCGGCCGTCAATGAGGCGAATGCATCGACGATGAGGCGCATCAACTCGTCGCGATGCTGCGCGCGAAGGCTGTTTGCACAGAAGCGCTCGTCGCGCTGAAGCTCGGGCATACGAAGAACGATTTCGCAAAACTTCTTCCACTCGCGCTCGTTTTGCAGGCCAAGCATGACGGTCTTGCCATCGCCTGCGGGGAAAGGGCCGTAAGGGAAGATCGTCGCGTGCGATGCGCCCGCCTTGCGCGGCGGCGTCTGACCGTCGATCGCGTAATAGAGCGGATAGCCCATCCATTCGACCATGCTTTCGAACATCGAAATGTCGATGCGTTTGCCGCGCCCGGTGCGTCCGCGTTCGATGAGCGCCGCGAGTATGTTCGTGTAGCCATACATGCCGGCGGCGATATCTGCGATCGAGCAGCCTGCTTTCGCCGGTGCGCCTTCCGAACCCGTGATGCTCAGAAAACCCGCTTCGCTTTGAATCAGCAAGTCATACGCTTTCTTGTCGCGCATCGGGCCATCGGAACCATAGCCGGAAATGTCGCACACGATGAGCCGCGGATAGCGCTCCTTCAACGCGTCGTAATCGAGGCCGAGCCGTTGCGCCGCGCCGGGCGCGAGATTCTGCACGAATACATCGGCATCGGCGAGCAGCTTGTGCACGACATCGAGTGCTTCAGGATGCTTGACGTCGAGCGTCACGCTTTCTTTCGAGCGGTTCGTCCACACGAAATGCGATGCGAGTCCCGACACACGTTCGTCATAGTTGCGAGCGAAATCACCTGTGCCTGGACGCTCGATCTTGATGACGCGCGCGCCGAGATCGGCGAGCTGACGCGTGCAGAAGGGCGCTGCAATTGCATGCTCGAACGTGACGACCTTGATGCCTTGCAGCGGGCGCATGACCGGCCTCCTTCAGAACGAACGTGGCAGGCCGAGGATATGCTCGGCGACGTAAGAGAGAATCAGGTTGGTCGAAATCGGCGCGACCTGATACAGACGCGTCTCGCGGAATTTGCGTTCGACATCGTATTCCGCCGCGAAGCCAAAGCCGCCGTGATATTGCAGACAGGCGTTGGCCGCTTCCCACGATGCATCGGCGGCGAGCAGCTTCGCCATGTTCGCCTGCGCGCCGCAAGGCTTGTGCGCGTCGAAGCGTTCGCATGCCTTGAAGCGCATCAGGTTCGCGGCTTCGACATTGACGTACGCGCGCGCAATCGGAAACTGCACGCCCTGATTCTGCCCGATGGGACGCCCGAACACGATTCGATCGTTCACATACTGCGTGACCTTGTCGATGAACCAGTAGCCATCGCCGATGCATTCCGCCGCGATCAGCGTGCGTTCGGCGTTTAGGCCATCGAGTATGTACTTGAAACCCATGCCTTCTTCGCCGATGAGATTCTCGGCAGGAATCTCCAGATTGTCGAAGAAGAGCTCGTTGGTTTCGTGATTCACCATGTTGAGGATCGGCTGCACCGTGAGGCCATTGCCGATTGCTTCACGCAAATCGACGATGAAGATCGACATGCCTTCGCTCTTCTTCTTCACGTCTGCCATCGGCGTCGTGCGCGCGAGCAGAATCATCAGATCCGAATGCTGCACGCGCGAGATCCACACCTTCTGGCCGTTTATCGCATAACGATCGCCTTTTCTTTCCGCGGTCGTCTTGATCTTTGTCGTGTCGGTGCCGGTGGTCGGTTCGGTCACGCCCATCGATTGCAGACGTAACTCGCCCGATGCGATCTTCGGCAAGTAGCGTTTCTTCTGTTCCGTCGAACCGTGACGCAACAACGTGCCCATGTTGTACATCTGCCCATGACACGCGCCCGAATTGCCGCCCGAGCGATTGATCTCTTCCATGATGACGGACGCTTCGGTAAGCCCCAGACCCGAGCCGCCGTATTCCTGCGGAATCAATGCGGCGAGCCAGCCCGCTTTCGTGAGGGCATCGACGAATGCTTCGGGATAACCGCGTGCTTCGTCGATCTTGCGAAAGTATTCGCCGGTGAACTGGCCGCAGAGATCGCGCACGGCCTCACGAATGTCCTGATAAGCGTCGGATGTCGATTCGATCATGATGTGCCTGCGGATGTGTGGAGATCGTCAGCCGAGCGTGGCGCGCGCCGTCATGCCGAGCCAGCCTTCGTGATCCTTCGACCAGAGTTCGACAGTCCTGCCATCCGCCGATGGCTGCCCGCACAGATGCAGCGTATTGCCCGCGAAACACGGGCGCTGCGCCTTGAACGCGAAGTCGATGACGGTCGCGTCGGGCAACTCGCGGCGCAGCAGGTCCATCAATAAGGTGGCAATGAGCGGCCCATGCACGACAAGTCCCGGATAACCTTCGACTTGCGTCACATAAGGCTTGTCGTAGTGAATGCGATGCGCGTTGAAGGTGAGCGCCGAATAGCGCAGCAGCAATGTCTCGTCGGGAACGAGGTCGCGTTGCCATTGCGCATCGCGAGGCGCGGCGACCGGAGCGGGCGCGGGCGCACCGGGCGCTGCCGGCTCGCGATACACGATGTCGTGCTCTTCCTCGATCGCGGTGGCATCGCTGCGGTAAATGCGATGCTGACTGTCACGAAGCCGAGCTTGCCGGTGCGTCCTTGCTTCTCGCTGACATTGAGAATCGTCGATTCGCGCGTAATGCGTTCACCGACGATCACCGGCGCGGGGAAGCGCAGGCGTCCGCCGGCCCACATGCGGCGCGGCAAACCGAGATCGGGCAGAAAGCCGCCTTTCTTCGGATGACCGTCTTCCGCGATGAGCGACTGTTTTGCAATGGGCCGGAAGAAGATCCAGTGC
This sequence comes from Caballeronia zhejiangensis, assembly GCF_022879815.1. Taxonomy (NCBI): domain Bacteria; kingdom Pseudomonadati; phylum Pseudomonadota; class Betaproteobacteria; order Burkholderiales; family Burkholderiaceae; genus Caballeronia; species Caballeronia zhejiangensis. The sequence continues at coordinate 373,380 of NZ_CP084285.1, read as the reverse complement.
CACAACGGCGGAAGGGCATCCCCTTCATGCGGGGCGGCATCGTGATCGAGTGTGGCCGCGAGGGCCGCGACGGATGTGGGCGCAACGATATCGACGGCGCGCTCTGTTTTCATTGTGTCGTCTCCATTGCCGGGCGGGGCCGGTGAATTACGACTTTAGAGAAATATCGGGCGGGGCGGAAATATCGCTTTCATGTGCCGGGCATAGGTTCAACCTATGACGCGGTGTCATCAATCTCATGACGCGCGGGCCATTTTTCTTCGCGACGCAGCGCCATAACATTCGATCCGTCGAAGTCAAACGCATCACGAGAAAGGAGCCGGATCATGTATGTCGTCACGGGAATCACAGGACAAGTCGGCGGTGCGCTCGCAAACGCGCTGCTGAAAGCGGGCAAGCCCGTACGCGCCGTCGTGCGCGATGAGAGGAAGGGCGCGCTTTGGTCGGCGAGCGGCTGCGAACTCGCACGCGCCACGATGACCGATGCCGATGCGCTCGCTCGCGCCTTCGAAGGCGCGCAAGCCGTGTTCGTTCTGCCGCCGCCGGAATTCGATCCCGCGCCGGGTTTTCCGGAAGCGCGCGAAGTCATCGATGCGATCGTCGCGGCCATCGCGCGTGCCAGGCCGCGCCGGATCGTGTGCCTGTCGACGATCGGCGCGCAAGCCGCTCAAATCAATCTTCTTACGCAGCGCACGCTGCTCGAAGAAGCGCTTCGCAAGCAGCCTGTTCCCGTCACGTTTCTGCGGCCGGGCTGGTTCATGGAGAACTGCGCATGGGATGTCGATTCGGCGCGCAACGAAGGCATCGTGCATTCGTTTCTGCAGCCGCTCGATCGCGCGATTCCGATGACCGCCACCGACGACATCGGCGAACTCGCCGCGAAGCTCATGCAGGAAACATGGACGGGCATGCGCGTCGTCGAACTGGAAGGACCGCAACGCACGAGCCCGAACGATATCGCGGCTGCGTTTTCATCCGTGCTCGGCAAGCCGGTGCGCGCGCAGGCAGTGCAACGCGAGACGTGGGAAGGACTGTTCGCGAGTCAAGGCATGAAGCATCCGATGCCGCGCATTCAGATGCTCGATGGCTTCAACGACGGATGGATCGACTTCGAAGGGCGTAGCGAAGATATCGTCAAAGGCAAGGCGCCCATCGTCGATGTGATCCGCAAGCTCGCCGGACGTCAATCGTGAACGCCCTCGGCCCGCGACGCGCACATCCGCCACGATGACGCCGGCTTCGGCGCATCGACGGTATCACGCCACCAGCGCTCGCCGCGATGCGGCGCTTCGAGATCGAGCCGCTCGCCCATGCGCGGTGTCGCCACCGCGACGCCTCGCGCGAGCGCCAGGCCCGTCACGCGCTCGAAAGGTTCTTGCCACGGATGCATCGCGAGATCGAACGTGCCGTTGTGAATCGGCACGAGCCAGCGTCCGCGCAAGTCGATGTGCGCCTGCACCGTCTCCTCGGGCTGCATGTGCACGTACGGCCATTGCGGATCGTATGCGCCGGTCTCGATCAGCGTGACGTCGAACGGGCCGAGGCGCTCGCCGATGGTCCCGAAGCCGTCGAAATAGCCGGTGTCGCCGCTGAAGAACACGCGCACGTCATCGTCGACGATGACCCACGACGCCCACAGCGTGCTGTTGCCATCGAAGAGACTGCGGCCGGAGAAGTGCTGCGCGGGCGTGGCGGTGAACGTCAGGCCGTCGATCTGCGCGCTTTGCCACCAGTCGAGCTGACGCACTTTTGCGGCATCGATGCCCCATTCGATCAAACGATCGCCGACGCCCAGCGGCGTGAGAAAGATCGCTGTCGTCGAGGCAAGCGCAAGCACGGTTTCGCGATCGAGATGATCGTAGTGATCGTGCGACAGGACCACGCCGCGCAACGGCGGCAGATCGCCAAGCGCGATGGGCGGCGCGTGAAAGCGCTTCGGCCCGACGTTCTTGAACGGCGACGCGCGCTCGCCGAACACCGGGTCCGTCAGCCAGTATTCGCCGCGCAGCTTGAGTAGCATCGTCGAATGGCCGAGGCGGAAAAGGCTGCGGTCGGGCGCGGCATCCAGATCGGCGCGGGTGAGGGTATCGACGGTCGGCGCTTGCGTCGGCATCGTGTTGCGCGGTTTGTGGAGCAGCATGTTCCACATGATGCGCAGCGTCTTGCCGAAGCCTTCGACAGGACGCGGCTTCACATTGCGAAAGCGCTCGCCGTCATGTTGCGGCGATGCGCTCGACAACGCGCGTCCGCGCTTTGCTGCGGCGAAACCCAGGGCACGGCTGATGCGATCGGCGAACGAAGTCATGAACGTGAAGGGACGTGAGCCCGAAGCGGAAAGTAGACTGCACAGTGTAGTTTAATTTTGAGAGAAAAGTAAACCGATCGGTGTAAAATGTGGGGATGGATTCAAGCGACATCAACGACATTCCCCAGCGTCTGACTGACCGGAAGCGCGCCGCGATCGTGAACGCGGCCGTTGCGGAGTTCATCGCCGCGGGCTACGACGCCACCAGCATGGACCGCATCGCCGCGCGCGCGGGCGTTTCCAAACGCACTGTCTATAACCACTTCGAGAGCAAGGAGGCGCTGTTCGCCGCGATCCTGCATCGGCTATGGGATACGAGCGAGACCGGCGATGCGGTGGCTTATAGCGCGAGCGAACCGTTGCGCGCGCAACTGCTCGCGATGCTCACGCGCAAGCTGCGCCTCATGAACGATGAGGCCTTTCTGTCGCTCGCACGCGTGGCGATCGCGGCGGGCATTCACTCGCCCGAGCGCGCGCGGGATATGGTGGCGCGCATCGGCGAACGCGAGGAAGACGTGACGGCCTGGATTCGCAAAGCCGCCGCCGATGGCCGGCTCGCAGTCACCGACCCTGTTTTCGCAGGGCAGCAACTGCATGGCATCGTCAAGGGTTTCGCGTTCTGGCCGCAAGTGACGATGGGCCAGCCGCCGTTATCGAAGAGCGAGCAAAAGAAAGTGGCCGAAGCCGCCGCCGACATGTTTCTAGCACGCTACGAACGCGCTGCGCCCAAACACGGGTGACGCAGCATCCGCGAAGAAGCCGAACGTTCATGCGCGAACCCGAATAAGCAGATTTCGCCGCGATTAAGGTATAGGGTCTAAAAGTGCGCGGATTCTTGCGCACGGCGTTCACCTGGCGGTTTTTATCGTCGGGCAGCGGTAAGCCTTCGTCGAAGGAGAAAGTCATGAAGACCGTCCTCGTTACGACCACGCTTGTGGCCGCGTTTTCCCTCGTCGCCCTCACTCAGGCGCAAGAGCCGAGCGATACCCTGCAGTCCATCCCCGCACCCGTTCAGCAGAACGCGCAGGGCGCCGCGTCGTCCGGCGACACGGCCTATGGCGGCGTGGCACCGGGGCAGAGCAGGAGCGGGAGAACAGCGAACTGGACCGGCGGCACGCAGAGCAATTGCAGTCCGCGACCGTTCTGCAACGTCTATTCGGGCGGACAGTAAGCGCGACGCTGAGAGGGCGGTTTTTTCGGACCGATGCTCGCCCGAAAAAGCCGCCCGCAACGAGGCCGTCACCGGAGGCTGTTAAAATCGCGATACGTTTTCTACGGGCACGATGTGATGGGCTTCGAACAACTCGCCGGACTGAAAGAGCAACTCGCAAAACAGGCTGCTGCCAGCAACGCAGCGAAGAAGAAGGCGCCGCGCGTGCGGCGTCCCGCGCCGGCGGGCGCGAAGGCGGCGGCTCCGTCCAAACCCGCGGCGGCCGCGTCCAGGCCTGCCGCGGCGCCATCGAAGCCGGTTGATCCTGTCGTGCATACCATCGGTAAGCTGCAGAAGCGTTTTCCGCTCGCATTTCCGAAGAATCCCGCGCCTAAGGTTCCGCTGAAGGTCGGCATTTTCGAAGATCTGATGAAACACGCGGAAGAACTCGGACTCAACGAGAAAGAACTGCGTGCGGCGATCAAGGTCTGGTGCCGCGGCAACCGTTACTGGACCGCGCTCGTGCAAGGTGCGCCCCGACTCGATCTGACTGGCGCGCAAGCGGGCGAAGTATCGTCGGCGGATGCGGAACGCGCCGTTTATCTGGAAACGAATCGACTGGCGCGCTCGGCTTCGGCGTCGGCGTCGGCTTCGGCCACCGCTTCCGCTCCGAAAGCCGCAGAGTCCGCGGAATCCGCCAAGTAACGCGAGACGCGACACCGCGCGCAGTTCGCATCGCGCGCGGGTTTCCCTTTTCCTTTCGCGCTAGTCCAAAAGTTCGTTATAGCGTGGCCCGAATGCTTCGCTATCCGAATCATAAAGGGCGCAAAAAACGCGACGCCTTTCAGCGTCGCGTTTCTTCGAATCAACCTTCGATCAGAACCGGTGACGCAGACCGACGCGCGTCACGAACTGCGTGTTCGCGCCCGCACTGCCGATGAACGACGCCGACGAGCCGATCTCCGCTTGCACCGGCGTGCCGTTGTTGCTGCCCGACGCCTTCTGATACGCGCCGCTCGCATAAACATCGGTGCGCTTCGACAGCGCGTAGTCGACCACGGCGTTGATCTGATGCCACTTGCCTTCGAGGTTGCCGCCGAGATCGGAGAACGTGTAGCCGAGGCCCGCGTTCAGCGCCGGCGTGAACGCGTACTTGCCGCCGATTTCATAGTTGTTCAGGTTCGACGATGCAGCCGTGATCGGCTCGAAGCGCGTATGCGTCCAATTCGCCCAGATCGTCGCGGCGGCGATCGTGTAACGCGCGCCGATACCGTACGTTTCCAGATCGCGCAGCCCTTGCGTGTTCACGTTCGCGATGCTCACGCTGAACGCCGGCGTCGCCCCATTCGGATAGCGGATGTTCGTGTACGCCGCGCCGATGCCGAACGGGCCTTGCGCATAGTTCAAACCGAAGCTGTACGCGCTTGAGGCGCCTTGCACGGCAGACGTGCCCGTTCCCGTCGTGGGCGAACCCGCGAAGTTCGTCGAGTTCGAGAAGCCATACATCGCGCCGAACGTCACGCCGTGGAAATTGGCGCTGCTGAACTTGACCGCGTTGTTGATGCGGCTCGACGTCAGCTGATCCAGATCGTTGATGTGATACGCGTAATTTCCGGCGGCCGTCTGGCTGCCCATCGTGTAGTTGCTGCCGAGATAGTCGGTCGAGAACGAGTATTGACGGCCGAAGGTCAGCGAGCCGAAATCGGTCTTCGCCAGACCGACATACGCCTGACGGCCGAACAACGCGCCGCCCTGCCCGAGCGTGCCGTCGCCGCTGTTGAAGCCGCTTTCGAGCACGAAGATCGCCTTGAGACCGCCGCCCAGATCTTCCGTGCCGCGCAGGCCCCAGCGGCTACCCGACGCGACGCCGTCGCCGTACTTCACTAGGCTGTCGTGGCCGCTCGCGGTCGCGACTTTATTCGCATAGGTGATGCCCGCATCGATGATCCCGTATAGCGTGACGCTGCTTTGCGCGTGTGCCGCGATGCCGAACATGCCGAGAACGGCCGCCGCTACGATGTGCTTCTTCATTCTTCTTTCTTCCTTGGTGTTGTCCGCGTGAAGCGGATGCCGCTCGACGCGGCCCGGTTCAGGAATCGCCGCCACGCATTCGTTGAGCGCGAGCGCGGCCATCCCGGCTTCGCGAAGGAATTTCGCAAAGGTCGAGTGCTTCGTGATGGGTAGGGCACTTCGTCAGACGAAACGAGCGATGTCCCGTTGCAAGAACGCAGGCAAGTCGCGTTGCCTCGGCACCTTCGGCCGGCGACTGACGCTATAGCCGGTGGAATATAGCGCGTCGTCAGGTATCGGTAAATTCCGCGAAGCGCCTTGTAGCGTTTCTTCCACAGCAGCGTCACGAGCGGCACCCGATTCTCCATGCACCGTCTGCAACTAACGGTCCATCCCGCCGCACCACGGCCTGCGAACAGGCGCGCGCATTGCAACGCAGGGCAGGCGATCATGCAAGCAACGCGGGTGTGTCTTTAGATCGAACTCAAAAAACAAGGGAGACGGTATGACCGAGCAAAAACACCATGACGCCTGCCGAGCGGGCGTCGCGTTCATCGACGCGCAATTGACCGCGCTCCATGCCTACGCAAGCCTGCTGTCCGACTGGATCGAGCGCGGCGCGCCGCCGCCGGACTTCGCGAAGGCGCAGCCCCTACTTACGCGCAAGCGCTCGCATCCGGAAGCGCACGCGCACAGCGAGGACGGCACGCCCACCAAAAGCCCGCCGCCGGAAGACGCGCGGTCGTGGCCATCGTTCGATACGGCCGATGCGCGCATCGCGTTCGCGCTGACCGTGCCTTGCTCGAATGCGATCCTCGCGGTCGCCGAATACTTCGATATCCATCGCTTGTCGGCGTCGCGCGCGCCCGAAGTGCAGTTCCTGATGCGTCTGCGCGATGCGGCCGTGAACGGCAATACGTTCAGCCTCGCCGGCGACGACTACATGCCGCACGCTGCTTACGCCGGCTTGATCGTCGATCACTCGCTCGACGGAACGTTGCTCTTCAGCGATGGTGTGAAGCCGGGTTTCATCGAATTCGGCGATACGGTCGGCCTATTGCGCTATCTGACGAAGCTGTTGAGGAGCATGCAAACCGCGATCAGCGCGGGCGATGCGGGATGAAGTATCCACGAACATGATCGGGCGCGAAGTTTGCGCGTATGACGGCGACACCAACCGGTCATACGAACATGGACGAATCGCTGAAACGCCTGCGGGAAAGAATCGCGAAGCAGATCGCCGAGCGCGAGGCCACGCTCGTCTCGATGCGTGAAAGCGCGACGCTCGCGCGCACGAATCACGATCGTGAACGCATTCTTCTGACGCTTGCCGTGCTCGACGAAGAGCTCGCCGGATGGAAAAAGATCGCGGCGCGTGTCGAGCAGGCGGTTCTGTTCGAGCCGCGGAATCATCGCGCCATTCGCATGCCGGCAATGCGATAAGTCACTGCCGTTCGACGAGGAGCCCGCAAGCACGCGCGTTGAAATTGCTTCAACATGTAGCGAGATCCGCTTACATGGAGAACCGCAATGACAGCTTCGAAAGGCAGCCACGATACGCCCGTCTGGTTCATCACTGGATGTTCGACCGGCTTCGGCCGCGAACTCGCTTCCGCCGTGATCGACAAGGGCTGGCGCGCTGTCGTGGCCGCGCGCAATCCGGATAGCGTCGGCGATCTCGTCGAGCGTGGCGAAGGACGAGCGATCGCCGTGCGTCTCGACGTCACGCGTGCCGATGAAATCAAGTCTGCAATCGCCGATGCCTACGCCGCCTTCGATCATATCGACGTGCTCGTGAACAACGCGGGCTTCGGCTATCTCTCGGCTGTCGAAGAGGGCGAGGAAGACGAAGTGCGCGCGATGTTCGAAGCGAACTTCTTCGGCGCGGCCGCGATGATCCGAGCCGTATTGCCGCGTATGCGCGAGCGCCGCTCGGGACATGTCGTCAATATCACATCCGTGGGCGGGCTGGTCGGCAATCCGGGCAGCGGGTATTACGCCGCGACGAAGTTCGCGCTCGAAGGTCTCGGTGAAGCGCTCGGACGCGAAACGGAAGGGCTCGGCATCAAGGTGACGGCGGTCGAGCCCGGCCCGTTTCGCACGGACTGGGCGGGCCGCTCGCTGAAGCAGACGCGCAATCCGATCGACGATTACGCGCAGACTTCGGGCACGCGACGCGCGGCGATCGCGGAGCGAAGCGGCAAGCAGCCGGGCGATCCGGCGCGCGCGGCGCAGGTCATCATCGAAGCGGTCACATCGCCGGAGCCGCCGGGACATCTCGTGCTCGGCGGCCCCGGACTCGAACTCGTGCGCAACAAGCTCGCGAAGCTCAACGCCGATATCGACGCGTGGCAGGCGCGCAGCCAGTGGGCCGATAACCCGGTGCAGTGATCATGAAGCGGCTCGCCGCGCAGGAACAGCGCATCCTCTCGCTCGTCGCCGACGATGCCGCTCTTCTGCACGTTGCAACGCCGCGCGTGCGCTTCGTGAATACGTCGAACGGACCGTGCTACGAAGCCTTGTTCAATCGCATCGAACTTGATCGCGCCACGCTCGCGTTGCCGGAGCCGTTGCTTCGTATCGTCGTGGCGCACGAAGTCGGGCACGCGACGCAACGCAAGACGATGCTGCTCGATTTCGCATGGACCGTGCTTTCAGTGATGATGCTGTTATCGGTACCGTGCATCGTCTTCGCGATTTCATCGGAAGATGATCTCTGGCGCATAACCTTTCCCGGTATCGGCTTCGCGTTCACTTTGTTCGTCTGTCTGAAGATTTGGAGCGTGCGTGCCGCAAAACGCGCCGCCGCCTTCGAACTCGATGCGGATGCGAAAGCCGCCGCGCTTTGCGGCCCGGCATTGGCCCTGGCTGCGCTCGAAGCAATGGCGGCGCGCGGACATGTCGATGCAGCGCGCCTCGATGCGATGCGTGCGCGCCTCGTGTCGACGTCGCAATAGTTGCCGCGCGTAATGCCTCGATGGGTAGCGTCGGGCTGGCGCTCGCGAAGCATCTCGTCGAATTGCATGGCGGCGCGATTTCCGTCGAAAGCGAAGGTCCGGGATCATCTCGTGAAGCCGGTCGATGGCGATGTGCTGGAACGCGTGCTGAATCTCGTGGCGCAACGAATCGAAGCGGCCTGACAAGACGCGTCATCCAACGAAAAGGCACGGGCGTCCTTAACGGACGCCCGTGCCTTTATGAGCCGTGCCGTCTTATTGCGTCTGCGAAGCGGGCGGTGTCGCCGACTTCTTGTGATGATGCTTCTGGCCTTTCTTTTTATAGGCGGGCCGCGGCTTGTTGTCGGGATACTCCGCGGCCGCGAACGACAGCGTCGGCGCGGCAAACGCCGCCAGCACCAGAAGCACGAGAGATTTCTTCAAGGACGTTTTCATCGGGGACTCGCTTGGAGGAGATGGCCTTAGAAAGATGAATCGACATGCGCTTGAGAGACGCGCGGCATCGCCCGGTTCCTCGTCGTGTCGACGCCGCTGAGGCAACAGTATATTGCACAAAAAAAGGCAATTCATCAGTGGGCGGGCATAAGGCGTTGAAGCAGCGGGATTTTTGTCGATTCGCACTGCTTTCATAAACGCCGATCCGCTGCCTGCCGTCCGCGACAAATGTCATCAACTGCATCTACTATCGTGCCTGTTCTCAACTCAGGGACGATCCAGTGAAAGAAGACGACATCCGCAGGAATGCGTTCGCCATGCCTGTGCTCAATCCCGCTTATCCGCGTCCGCCGTTCCGCTTTCTCAATCGCGAGTACTTCATCATTTCCTACGAGACCGATCCCGACGCGCTGCGCGCCGTGGTTCCGGAGCCGCTCGAAGTGGATAACGGTCTCGTACATTACGAATTCATTCGCATGCCGGATTCATCCGGTTTCGGCGATTACACCGAAAGCGGCCAGGTGATTTCCGTCATCGATCCGGATGGCAAGAAGGGCAGCTATACGCATGCGATGTATCTCGACGACGAAGGTCCGATCGCGGGCGGCCGCGAAATCTGGGGCTTTCCGAAGAAGCTCGCGTCGCCGCGTCTTGGCGTCGATGGCAAGGACACGCTGCTCGGCACGCTCGACTACGGCACGCAACGCATCGCGACGGGCACGATGGGCTACAAGTATCGTCCGCTCGATCTCGAAGCCGAACGCAGGAAGCTCGCGGATACGCCGAACTATCTGCTGAAAGTGCTGCCGCATGTCGACGGCACTGCGCGCGTGTGCGAACTCGTGCGCTTCTTTCTGCGCGACGTGAGCGTGATCGGTGCATGGGAAGGTCCGGCCGCGCTCGAACTGCACGCTCATGCGCTCGCGCCGGTCGCTGATTTGCCGGTGCGCAAGGTCGTCGGCGCGCGGCATGTCATCGCGAATCTCACGCTCGATATCGGCGAAGTCGCATACGACTATCTCGCGCCGCCCGATGAACTCAAGCTCGCGGTCAACCAATAGCAACGGCAAAGGAGTATTCACATGGCACTGCAAGGAAAAGTCGCGCTCGTGACGGGCGCTGCGAGCGGCATCGGCGAACAGACGGCGCGCAAGCTCGCGACCGAAGGCGCGGCGGTCGTCATCGCCGATCTGAATCTCGCGAATGCGCAGAAGGTTGCGGACAGCATCGTCGAAGCGGGCGGCAAGGCGATCGCCGTGTCGATGGACGTGACGAGCGAAGATGCCGTGAACGCGGGCATCGAAGAAACGGTGGCGAAGCTCGGCGGTATCGACGTGCTGGTATCGAACGCGGGCATTCAGATCGTCGCGCCGATCGAAGAGTATGCATACGCCGACTGGAAGAAGATGCTCGCGATCCATCTCGACGGCGCGTTTCTCACGACGAAAGCCGCGATCAGACATATGTACGCGTCGGGCAAGGGCGGCTCGATCATCTACATGGGATCGGTGCATTCGCATGAAGCGTCCAAGCTGAAGTCGGCCTATGTGACGGCCAAGCATGGTTTGCTCGGGCTCGCGCGCGTCGTCGCGAAGGAAGGCGGTCCGCGCGGCGTGCGCGCGAATGTCGTGTGTCCCGGTTTCGTGCGCACGCCGCTCGTCGAAAAGCAGATTCCCGAGCAGGCGAAGGCGCTCGGCATTTCGGAAGAAGAAGTCGTGAAGAACGTGATGCTGAAGGAAACGGTCGATGGCGAATTCACCACGGTCGCCGATGTCGCGAACACCGTCGCGTTCCTCGCGGGCTTCGAATCGAATGCGCTGACCGGGCAATCGGTCGTCGTGAGTCACGGCTGGTTCATGCAATAACGACAAGGAGAATCCATGCGCCGCAGTCAACGCAACACACTCACGCAGGCGAATCACGTCGCGCTGCCCGACTACGATGACGTTTGCCTCGTGCTGCAAGGCGGCGGCGCGCTGGGTTCGTATCAGGCCGGCGTGTTCGAAGGGCTCGCCGAAGTGGGCGTGGATCCGACATGGACCTCGGGCATTTCGATCGGCGCGTTGAATACCGCGATCATCGCGGGCAACGCGCCCGAGAATCGCGTGGCGGCGCTGCGTGGGTTCTGGAACACGATCTGCCAGCCCGCGGATCTCGTCGGGCATGTGGGCGCGTTCATGCCCGCCGCGTTCGGCTTCGCGAATATCGGCCGCAAGTTTTCGAGCATGTGGGCCGCGGCGCGCGCGCTCACCGAAGGGCAGAAGGGCTTCTTCTCGCCGCGCGTTCATTTGCCTTTGACGCATGCGAAGAGCAGGCGCCCAAGCGACGTGAGCTTTTACGATACGTCCGCGTTGCGCGCGACGCTGCTGCAGTTCGCCGATTTCGACCGCATCAACGATGGCGCGATGCGTGTATCGGTGGGCGCGGTGAACGTACGCACGGGCAATCTCGTCTACTTCGACAACACGAAGATGCGGCTCGAGCCCGAGCACTTCATGGCATCGGGTGCGTTGCCGCCGGGCTTTCCGGCTGTGGAGATCGACGGCGAGTTCTACTGGGACGGCGGGCTCGTATCGAATACGCCGTTGACGGAGATCATCCGCGAAAGTCAGCACAAGGACACGCTCGTGTTTCAGGTGGACCTGTGGAGCGCGCGCGGCACGTTGCCCGGCGATTTTCTCGATGTCAGCGAGCGCACGAAAGACATTCAGTATTCGAGCAGAACGCGCGCCATCACCGATTTCGTTTCGCATAACCAGAAGCATGCGCGGCTCATCAAGGAGCTGCTGGAGCATGTTCCGGAAAAGACGCGCCGCTCGCATCCGCTGCTGCGCGAGGCGCAGAAGGTCGCGGATGGCGGCGCGGTGAACGTCGTGCATCTCATCTACAAGAACAAGTTTTTCGAAGGGCACTACAAGGATTACGAGTTCAGCAACGATACGATGGACGAGCACTGGGCGAGCGGTCTGGAAGACATTCGCCGTTCGTTCGGACATCCGGAGTGGTTCGAGGTGCCGAGTCACGATCTCGGCTTCGTGACGCATGACGTGCATCGTTACGAACCCGCGCCGCAGGCGACCGCTGACATGCCGAAGGCGGCGGCGAACAAACTGGATGACGTGGTCGAAGGCGTTTGAAGCGTTGCGGCGTTTGAATTACTCTGGTTAGCCTCGTCACAACGCCTGCGAGGCAAGCCATGCCCGACTGGAAACCCGCGACTTACGCGTCCGTCAGTCCCTATCTCGTCTGCGCAAACGCGCCGGCGATCATCGCATTCCTCGAACGTGTCTTCGATGCACAACTGCTGCGCCGCTTCGATCGTCCCGACGGCTCGCTGATGCACGCCGAATTGCGTATCGACGATAGCGTCGTGATGATCGGCGGCGGCGCGACCGATCAGCAATCGCAGGGTCCGCACATCCACGTCTACGTGCGCGATGCGCAAGCCGTCTACGATCGCGCGCTCCGGCACGGCGCGCAAAGCGTGCAGGCGCCCGCGCGCAAACGCGACGACGACGACTTTCGCGGCGGCTTTCGCGATGCCGCCGGAACGACGTGGTGGGTCGCGACGCAATGACGGGTCAGCGCTTTTTTCGCTTCGCGCGCGCGGCCGGCGCACCGAGACTTTCGCGCAACGCATCGGTCAGCGTCTTGAGAAACTGATCGACGGCAGGCGGCAGACGCCGCTCGCGCATCACCGTGACCTGCAGCAGGCGCTCGTTGAGCAAAGGCTCGTCGATGGGCGTCGCGACGAGCGTCGGCGGGCCCGGATCGCCTTCGAGCGCGACCGCGCTGCCGAGCGTGATCGCGCCGGTGAGCGCGGCGAAATGATGCATCGCGCTCGAGTTGTTGCTCGTCAGAACCGGCTCGAGATGCACGCCGCGCGCCGAGCAGCACCAGTCGATCAGCTGGCGCACCGTCGTGCCGCGATCGAGCACGGCGGTCGGGTACTGAAGCACGTCATCGAGCGTGATGCTCGCCTTGCCCGCCAGCGGATGCGTCGGTGGCAGCAGCGCGCAGACCGGCGCCTTCACGCTGTATTCGACGCTCAGCGCGGTAGATGTCGATGTCGAAAACGCAAGGCCTACATCGACTTCGCCGCTCGCCACCCAATGCTCGACCTGTCCCGGCGTACCCGAACGCATCACGAAACGCGTGCCCGGATGCGCGCGATAGTGCGACGCCATCACGCTCGGCAAAAAGCAGCGCGTGAAACCCTCCGTGCAGCCGATACGCACGATCCCGAGCCCGAGCGCATGCATCTCCGATATCTCCGCGAGCACCGCGTCGCCGTCCATGAGCGCGCGGCGCGCGTGCTGCACGAGCAACTCGCCCGCTTCCGTCAGGATCATGCCGCGCGGCATGCGCTCGAATAGCGGCGTGCCCGCCTGTTCCTCCAGCTTCGCGATCTGCCGGCTGATCGCCGACACCGCGACGTGAAGCTGTTCCGATGCCGCCGCCAGCGAACCCGAGCGCGCGACTTCTACGAAGTATTTGAGAGCGATGCCATGCAGCACGATGCCTTCCCCGAGCGTTGCCTTTTTGGCAATGCTAGTCGCAAAATTTGAAATTGTCGCGAATTTTTGGCGTTTCTAGACTGGCCGGAATGAGTAGCCACAATCGCCCGGAGACGTCGTGAAAGAACATCAAGAAAGTCGTGAAGCCGCCATCGCCATCGCTTGCAAGATGTTCGATTCGGGCGCGTTCTTCGCGGATCTGCAGCGCCGCGTCGCGTTTCGCACCGAGAGCCAGAACGGGCGGAATCCCGCGCTGAACGCCTATCTCACCGATGAGATCAGCGACACGCTCGCGCGCCTCGGTTTTACGGCGCGCGTCGTCGAGAATCCGGTCGCGGGCGGCCCGCCGTTTTTGATCGCCGAACGCCACGAATCCGACGACTTGCCGACGGTGCTGACCTACGGTCATGGCGACGTCGTGCGCGGCTACGACGAGCAATGGCGCGCGGGCCTGAAGCCGTGGGACATCGTCGTCGACGAAGACCGCTGGTACGGCCGCGGCACCGCCGACAACAAAGGCCAGCATTCGGTCAATTTCGCGGCGCTCGCCGCGGTGTTGCAGGCGCGCGCAGGCAGGCTCGGCTACAACGTCAAGGTGATCTTCGAAACGGGCGAGGAGGTCGGCTCGCCGGGTCTCGATGAAGTCTGCGCCGCGCACAAGAATGCGCTCGCGGCGGATGTATTCATCGCGTCGGACGGGCCGCGCGTATCCGCCGAACGTCCGACGCTCTTTCTCGGCTCGCGCGGCGGCGTGCCGTTCGAACTGACGGTGAACCTCCGCGAAGGCGGACATCACTCCGGCAACTGGGGCGGCGTGCTGCGCAATCCGGCCGTCGTGCTGTCGCATGCGATCGCGAGTCTCGTCGACCGCAACGGCAGCATCGTCGTCGAAGGATTGCGGCCGCCGCCGATTTCCGATGCGGTGCGCGAAGCCCTCGCCGATATCGAACTGGGCCGCGACGAAAGCTCACCCGAGATCGATCCGACGTGGGGCGAGCCGGGCCTGACGCCGACCGAACGCGTGATCGGCTGGAACGCGCTCGAAGTGCTCGCGATGAAATCCGGCAACGCCGATGCACCCGTCAACGCGATTCCGCCGCTCGCGAAAGCGGTGTGCCAGTTGCGCTTCGTCGTCGGAACGGATTGGGAGAACCTGCAGACGCATCTCGAACGTCACTTCGCGCAGCACGGCTTCACCGAAGTGACCGTCAAGGCGACGCGCGGCACGCCCGCGACGCGCCTCGATCTCGACGATCCGTGGGTTCACTGGGCACTCGATTCGATGCGCGCGACGACCGGCAAGAAGCCCGCGCTGTTGCCGAACCTGGGCGGCACGGTGCCCAACGATGTCTTCGCGAAGACACTCGGCCTGCCGACGCTCTGGGTGCCGCATTCGTATCCCGCGTGCAACCAGCACGCGCCGAACGAACACGTGCTCGGCTCCGTCATGCGCGAATCGCTCGGCGTGATGGCGGGCCTCTGGTGGGACCTCGGCGAGATGGGCGCGGCGATCGTCGCCACGCGCGACGCGCATTGATCGAACGCCACTCATGACACGCTGACATCATGAACAAAAAGCCCCTGAGCCTGACGCAAATCGTGCTCGCGACTTCGGTCGGCAACGCGCTCGAATGGTTCGATATCGCGATCTATGCGTTTTTCGCGGTGTATATCGCGAAGAACTTCTTCCCGGCCGCGAACGAGACGGCGTCGATGCTGCTCACGTTCGGCTCGTTCGGCGCGTCGTATTTGGTGCGGCCGATAGGCGGCATGGTGCTCGGCGCATACGCGGACAAGCGCGGGCGCAAGGCTGCGTTGATGATGTCGGTGGGGCTGATGATGATCGGCACGGCGATCATCGCGGTGATTCCGCCGTATGCGTCGATCGGATTGATCGCGCCCGCGGGCGTGTTCATCGCGCGCCTGATCCAGGGCTTTTCGGCGGGCGGCGAGTTCGGGCCGTCGACGGCCATGCTGATCGAGCACGCGCCGGATCGCCGTGGCCTGCTCGCGAGCTGGCAATTCGCGACGCAGGGGCTCGCGACCTTGCTCGCGTCGATTTTCGGCTTCGCGCTCGCCAAGCTGATGCCCGCCGCCGAGCTTGCCGCATGGGGCTGGCGCATTCCGTTCTTCTTCGGCTTGCTGATCGGACCGGCGGGTCTTTTCCTGCGCCGCTATCTCGAAGACGCGGCCGATTACACCGAAGCCGAGCACACGTCGACGCCCGTGCGCGATGTATTCACGCAGCAAAAGGCGCTGCTGCTCATCTCGATCGGCGCGCTGACGGTATCGACGGCGGTGAACTATCTGCTGCAATACGTGCCGACGTTCGCGATCCGCGAACTGCATCTCGATGCATCGACGGGTTTCGCCGCGAGCACCGTCGCGGGCCTGATGCTGACGCTGGTGACGCCTTTCGCGGGGCATCTCTCGGACAGGATCGGCCGCGTGAAGCAGATGTCGACGGCGGCGCTCCTGCTCTTCGTGACGGGCTATCCGGCGTTCGCGTATGTCGTTTCGCATGTGTCGGTGGCGTCGCTGTTCGCGCTCGTCGCGTGGCTCGCGCTGCTCAAGGCGATCTATTTCGGCGCGCTGCCGGCGTTGATGTCGGAGATCTTTCCCGTGTCGACGCGCGCGACGGGCATGTCGATCGGCTACAACATCGGCGTGACGGTGTTCGGCGGCTTCACGCCCGCGATCATCATCTGGCTCCTGAGCGCGACGGGCAGCAAGGCCGCGCCGAGCTTCTACATGATGTTCACGGCGGTGATCAGTCTCGCGGCGCTCGCGGCGGTGAGCCGCGGCAAGGTGCAGATGCGAGCGGCGAGCGCGGCCGCCTGAGTCCGCTTCTCTTTTTGATACGAACGCGCCGATTGCCGATGACATCGACAATCGGCGTTTCGCTTTGTATCGCACTGTATCTGCACCGAATCCCGACACACGGCGTTTCATAATCCGCTTTTCGCGAAACAAGCCAGATACGTCCGCGAGTTCAAATACCTCCAAGCCGAACGATTCGCAACACACGGCGAATCGCCAAGACGGCCTTCCATCAAAATTCACTGGAGGTAAATCATGAAAGTCATCCAATCGCTGATCGTCGCCGCTGCCGTCGCGCTTCCGGTTCTTTCGTTCGCTCAGTCGAATCAGCCGATCACCCGCGCCGAAGTGCGTGCGCAACTCGTCGAGCTGGAAAAGGCGGGCTACGACCCGGCAAGCGATCAGACGCAATATCCGCAAAACATCCAGGCCGCGCAAGCGCGCGTGGACGCCGCGAAGGGCCTGACGGCATACGGCGCGCCGGCGAACGGCAACGTCGCGTCGGGCACGCGTTCGGCGGATACGGATGTCATCGGACTCGGCCCGGTTTTCGCGAAGCCGTAATCGCACGGATTTAACGAATTAGAAAGCCCGGACGAAATTGCTCGTCCGGGCTCGACGCGTTTCTGTCAATAACGTATTACGCCACGGTTTCAAGGTCCCGCAGACGATACACTCTCGCTACAAAATCCTATTTTCGACGGCATGCGACGTGCTTCGATTGGTCGAGCGCGGAAAATGGGTATCATCCATCTCCGCCCCGCGCGGATTTAGCCGAACGTAACAATGTATCGCAGTGTTTTGAGTGCGACGCCACTGATTTTCGAGGCGCTTATGCCCACAGACGTAGACAACATCACCGACGAGCAAATCGCGTCGATCGCCGATCGACTGACCGAAGAAGGTCGCAAGGTTTCTCCCTTGACGGTTTGGGCGGAGGCCGGAAACGGCTCCGTCGTCGCCATCGCGGCCGGCCTGCAGCGCTGGCGCGAGGCGCGGTCCCCGGACATGCCGCAGCAGCAGGCACCGACCGGACTGCCCGACGACCTTGCCGAGACGCTCGTGAATGTCGCGCGGCGGCTTTGGACCGTCTCGCGCGACGAAACCGAGCGGATGTCCGGACAGCGGCTGTCCGCCGTGAGCCAGCGGCTCTCGACCGCGCTTGCGGAGCGCGACGAGGCGCTCGCCGAATTCCAGAAGACCGGCGACGAGGCCGCGAAGAACCGCCAGCAAATGATGGAAATGCTGAGCGCATTGCGGGCGTCCGAGGAATCGGTCGTTCGACTGCGCGAAGAGGCCGATGCAGCCACGATACGCGCGCAGACCGCAGAGACGCGCATCGAGGAAGCGGCGCAGCGCGCGTCGGCGGAGCGTGCCCAATTGGAAACCGTGAACGCATCGCTCGAAGAAGAGCGGCGGGCGAAAGAAGCGCTGAACGCGGCGCTGGCGGCCAAGGACGAGGACATCGCACGCATCGCGCAAGAGCGCGATCAGGCACGCGAGCAGCAGGCGAATCTGCATGCGTCGCTTGCGGGCAAGGACGAGGAGCTTGCGCGCATCGTTGACGAGCGCAATCAGGCACGGCAGCAGCACGAGCAATTGAGCGCGTCGCTTGCGAGCAAGGATGAAGAACTCGCGCGTATCGCGGAAGAGCGCGATCAGGCGCGGCAGCAGCACGAGCAATTGAGCGCGTCGCTTGCGGGCAAGGATGAAGAACTCGCGCGTATCGCGGAAGAGCGCGATCAGGCGCGTCAGCAGCACGAGCAGTTGAGCGCGTCGCTTGCGGCCAAGGATGAAGAACTCGCGCGCATCGCCGAGGAGCGCGATCAGGCGCGTCAGCAGCATGAAGCGCTTGGCCTCGTATCGCAGGAAAAATCGGCGGAAGCCGAGCGCCTGTTGCAGGACCTCAACGCGGCGCATACGCGTGCGCAGGCCGCCGAAGCGCAGGCGAGAGAAAACCTCGCGCGCATCGCCGCGCTGGAAGCGGAACTGAACGACGCGCGCAGCGCACTGGCAGCGGAGCGCGAAAGCGCGGCTGCGCGCGGCGCGGAAGTTTCGGCGCAGCGGGAACATGCCGAGCGCATCGGCGCCGAGCTGGACGAAGCCCGCAAGCAGGTCAGCGCACTGATGGAAGAAAAGGCCGAGCAGGGCGCGGAACTCGCGCGCGTATCGAACGATGTCAACGCGTTGCGCGAACGCGCCGAAGCCGCCGAGAGAAACGCGACCGATCTCGCGAAGCGTCTCGTCGAAAAGGAGCAGGGCGACGAGTCCGAGCTGGCATCGCTGCAGCGTCAGGTGGCGGCGCAGGCGAAGGCGCATTCGAAGGCCTACGACGACCTTCGCGCCAATGCCGAGCAGTGGGTCACGTACGCGAAGGACCTGCGCCAGCGCCTCGACGTGGCGAACGAGAAGATCCTTTTCATCGATGCCCGCAGCACGGGCGAGGTCGCGCTGATGCGGCGGCTCGCGGTCGAACTGGAGCGCCTGAAGCCGGATCACGAGCTCGTGTTCCGCGAGGCGCAGCAGAAGCTGATCGGCGACAAGATGGCGCAACAGCTCGCGCAGAAGGGCTATCGCTACGATCCGGCCACGGCGGTGATGTCGAAGATCGAAACGTGAGATCCGCGTGACGATGCATACGCGGACCCTCACCGTCACCGTCGATCGCGACTGGCGCGAGCTTTACGACGCGATCTGGCGTCCGGAAGTCTTCCCGACGTGGGCGTCCGGACTGGCGCAGTCGACGCTCGAAGACATGGGCGATCACTGGCGCGCACGCGGTCCGGCAGGCGAAGTGACGATCCGCTTCACCGAGCACAACGCGTTCGGAATCATGGATCATCGCGTCGGTCTGCCGGATGGCGGCGAGGTCTACGTTCCGTTGCGCGTGTATCAGAACGGCGCGGGCGCCGATATCGCGCTCACGCTGTTCCGCCAGCCCGGCATGTCCGATGACACATTCGCCGCCGACGCCGACTGGGTCCGCCGCGATCTCGCCGCGCTTGCGGCCCGTTACGGCAAGCGCTGATTTTCGCGTATCCCTTCCAGTCAACGCCGGCAAGCTATCATGTGGTCATTCCAAACATGCCGCACGGGCTGGAGAACCATATGGCTGGACCTCAGGAAAGCGTCAGCATGGCGTTGTTCTGCGACTTCGAGAACGTCGCGCTCGGCGTTCGCGATGCGAAGTACGAAAAATTCGATATCAGACCCGTGCTCGAACGCCTGCTGCTGAAGGGAAGCATCGTCGTCAAAAAGGCTTATTGCGACTGGGACCGCTACAAGGGCTTCAAATCGGCGATGCACGAGGCCAGCTTCGAGATGATCGAGATTCCGCACGTGCGTCAGTCCGGCAAGAATTCCGCCGATATCCGTCTCGTCGTCGATGCACTCGATCTCTGCTACACGAAAGCGCACGTCGATACGTTCGTCATCATCAGCGGCGATTCGGACTTCTCGCCGCTCGTGTCGAAACTGCGTGAGAACGCGAAGAAAGTCATCGGCGTGGGCGTGAAGCAATCGACGTCGGATCTGCTCGTCGCGAACTGCGACGAGTTCATCTTCTACGACGACCTCGTGCGCGAGCAGCAACGCGCCATCGCCAAGCGCGAACAGCGCGATGCGAAGCGCGCGTCCGACGAAGAGCGGCAACCGAAGCAGGAGATGGAATCGCGCAAGTCGCACGCGATCGCGATTACCGTCGAGACCTTCGAGGCGCTCGCATCGGAACGCGGCGAGAGCGGCAAGATCTGGGCATCGGTGCTGAAGAGCGCCATCAAGCGCCGCAAGCCGGGTTTCAGCGAGACGCAATACGGCTTTCGCGCGTTCGGCAATCTGCTCGACGAAGCGCAATCTCGCGGTCTGCTTGAAGTCGGCCGCGACGATAAATCCGGCGCGTTCGTGTTTCGTTCTGCTCACACGGCTCAGGTCGCGCCGATGGACGTGAGACCGAGCGAGCCGCCAGCGGTCGCGCCCGCTAAAGAACACGAGGGAGCGGCGAACGGCCGGCGCAAGGAGAAACGCGGCGGGAGAAAGTCTGCACGCGTGGCGGCGCCCGAACCTGTGTTCGTCGTCGAAGAAGCGCCGGCGCCCGTCGAGGTCGAAACGCCCGAGCCGTCGCAGGAACACGCGTCCGCTCCCGAGCCTGCACCGAAAAAGCCCGCCGCGCCGCGCCGGTCGCGCAAGACCGCGGCGAAACGAAGCGCCGCCGCCGACGTGCCGCATGAAAGCGCCGCGCCCGTCGCCGAGCCCGATGCCGAAGCGAAGGCGGAGAAGCCATCGCGCAAGCCGTCATCGCGGGGCAACCGCTCGCGCAAGACTGCCGACAAGCCGGTCGAATCGTGATGCCACGGCGCGTCAGCCGGTACGCTGCTCCGCCGTCGCCGACGCATCTTGCTCTTGAACGCGCACGGCGGCGTGCTCTTCGGCGCGCCAGCGCTGCCGCGAGCGATACATCGTCGCGACCGCGATGCGCGCCATCTTCACCCAGCCCGAGTGACGCGGGTCCGCGAGCATGCTGAGCGCGCGCGCATAGTCGAGCGTGAGGCCGGGCGTCCAGGCCATCGTCGCAGCGCGTTTGCGAACTTGCGCGGCGACCCACAACTCGGGCGTCGTCATGATACGCACGAGCGGCTTCCATCCGCCGCCTTTGCCCCACACGCGCGCCGACGCGCCTTCGATCGCCGCTTCCAGCGCCCGCGCCACGGAACTCGAACAGTTGCGGTACGTGAGGTTGTACGTCGTGTCGCGCCGATACTCCTGCCAGAAGCGCGCGAGCCGCGCCGGATCGTAATTGCGGATACGCACCTGCTGCGTCGACGGACACCACGCCTTCGATTCCGTTTCGTAGTCCGGCTGAAAGAGGCCGGGCACGTCGTTCTCGCGCGTCGCGCGCAACGTGCGTGAGAATTCGTCCGGCGACCGGTCGATTTCGACCGCCGGATAGAGGCTGATGTACACGCCCTCGGGCGTCTCCAGCGCCGCATGGCCGGTCGAGATCGTGCCGTTCCTGTCGACGGCGGCGATATAGCGATCGATGATCAATTGCCTGCGCGGTTGCGACTTCGCCGTGCCGACGGGCGTCCACACATGCACCGTCAGCGCGGCTTCGCCGGGCGCGGGCGGGCCGTCCCAGACCGCGCCTGCGAACGATGGCGCGGCGGGCTTCGCGTCGTCGTGAGCGGAGTGGGTTGCACCGTCATCGACGGCGGGGTTCGCCGCCATGCGCCGCACGCGCGCCGCGAGCAGGATCATGTTCCAGCCGCCGAAGAAAAGCCCGAACGCGACGCAATACGCGACCGTGCCCGCATAGTGATCCGGATACGGCTGATAGAAGAAGATCGCGATGGCGATCTCGAGCACGCCGCCCGCCATCGCGATACGCCATTTGCGAAAGCGGACCACGCGCGCGGAAATGATCTGGAGCGCGCCATCGACGAGAAAAAGCGTGCCGAAGATGAGCGACAGCACGAAATTGCCGTGCTCGCCGCCGAACAGCACGAGCAGCGCCGAGAGGCAGAAAGTCGCGCCCTTCACGTAGCGCAGCTTGCGCTGGCCGCCCATGCCGGTCCACGCGACGGCCAGCGTGGCGAGGCCTTCGAGCAGCATCAGCAGCACGAAGGGGACGATGGGAAAGTACAGGGAACCGTCGAGCGCGTCGATGAAGATGACGCCGCCGAGCGCGATGCTGAGCAGGCCGAGCGTCATCACCGAGCGCCAGCGCGTGCGCAGATAGTCGACGCCGAGAAGAATCATCACGAGCCGAACCATCGCTTCCTCCGTCTGGTCATTCGACGCCTCGTGCGCGACACGCGCGGCCACACACTATATAAGCCATGGACGGCGGATACGGCAAGAAGCGCAAACCCCAGACGAATGTGCGCGGCGTCGTGCGTGCTGCACGACGCCGCGCGATTTTCACCTACTGCACCGCATGCTTCGCGGCATCTTCGATCACGGCCGCGACCTGCTGCGGCTTCGATTCGTACACGGAATGGCTCGCGCCCGGAATGACCGTGATGTGACTGTGCGCGCGTTCGTAGTACCAGCGTTCGAGATCCGGATTGATGATCTTGTCGCCGCCCGCCACGATGCCCCAGCTCGGTTTCGTCGTCCACGCCGCGGCGGAGAGCGGCGTCGTGAAGACTTGCGCCGCAGTCAGGATCTGCGAGCGCGATTCGAACGTCGCTTGCCTGAGCGGAAGATCGGCGGCGAAGTCTTTCGGGAAGACGGCGGGATTCAGATACGTGTAGCCGTCCGCGGTCTTTTCGACGGCGTTCGTCTGCTTCGCGAGGAAGCTCGGCGTCTTCTTGCCGAGCGCGCCTTCGTCCTCGCCGACGTTCGGCGCATGCGCCGCGACATAGACGAGCCCGGCGACGTTCGGATGCACGCCCGCTTCCGTGATGACCGACCCGCCGTAACTATGACCGACGAGAATCGTCGGACTGTTCTGCAGGTCGAGCACGCGCTTGGTCGCGGCGACGTCCGCGTCGAGCGAGGTGAGTGGCTCCTGCACCATCGTGACGTGATAGCCGTCGCGCGTCAGGATGTCGTAGACCGGCTTCCATCCCGAGCCGTCGACCCATGCGCCATGCACGAGGACGATGTTCTTGATCGGCGCATGCGTTTGCGCGGATACATTCGCCGATGCCAACACGCCAGCCGATAACGCCAGTGCCGACGCGACTTGCAAAATTCGCTTCATGAAAGACTCCGCTAGTGCGAACGATGGATCAGCTGCCGAAGAACGGCTGGCAGAAGTCGGCCGGACCGACGCACGCGTTGTTCATCGCGGCATGCTTCGACGCGCTCGCTGCCGATGCGCTCGTGCCGGTCCGTACGCCGCCATAGGCTTGCGATGCGTCGGTGTGTTGCGCGGCGATTTTGCCTTCCGCTGCCTGAATGTCCGCGGGGTAATACGGATCGCTCGCAATCGCGGGGTTATAGCCGGCTTGCTCGACGGCGACGAGATCGGCACGGACTTGAGCGCGCGTAACGGGGCCGTTCGATTGCGCGAATGCGATCGCGGGCGCGGCGAGCGTGGCGACAACGAGAGAGAGGCTGACGAGGTACTTGTTCATGATCGACTCCAAGGTGGATTGAGTGATGCGATTGATCGGGTATCCGAAATAATGGATGTTCTTCGGTTTCCCTCGATAAGGCCGTTGGTCTGCGTTCGCGTTTCGACCTTGACGACACTGTATCGGCCACGGAACGGCTCGACTACACCTACGAAGGAGCGTGCGTGCACCAACCTTCGATGCATCGATTAAACGTTCGCGTGGCGTGCGCGCCGTGAATCCAGCCGTCTGTCTGATGCGCTCATACGAAGGTGTTAGTTTTCGCGGGCGCAGCCGCCGCGCGCATTAAACCTTGATATAGGCCGGCGCAACCATCGGGCAGTTGGCGCGCGATTTCGGTTTCATTACCTTGGAGTGGCGATGCCGATTCCACGTATTTCTTCGACAAGGAGCCGAACATGGCTGAAGCTGCACTCGCCCTCGATCCGTGGGCGCGAACGATCTTCCTGCTGACATCGTTGAGTGATGGCGCGAGCTTCGAAGCGCCTTCGCCGAGGCGTCCTTTCGCGCAAGGCGGCGATCAACGCGTCGCGGTGAAGCTGATCGAGCGGCCATCGAGCACGACGGCGACGATCGAATGGCGCGACTCGACGCGCTGCTGTTATGGCGATCAGGTGTGGCGTGCGATGCGCGCGCGCACCGTCGGCGTATGCGCGATGAGCGGCGTCGAGATTCGTCGCGGCGATCGTGTTTATGCGCCGAATCCGCGTCCGGTTCCGGGCAATGCGGGCGCGATGATTCTCGCGTCGGTGCTCGATGAGCTGACACCGTCCTGAACTCGTCAGACGAAATCAGTCGATGCCGACGCCCCAGAAACGCGTCATGCCGAATCGATCGATCCTGAAGCCCGTCACATTGCGCGCGACCGGCTGATAAACGGTCGCGTGCGCAATCGGCGTGAACGGAACCTGTTCCTTGAAGATTCTCTGCGCTTGCTGATAGCGCGCGGTGCGTGCATCGATATCGAGCGTGGCCCGCGCTTCCTTGATGAGATCGTCGTAGGGCTTGTAGCACCACTTCGCGAAGTTGCCGCCCTTCACGGCGTCGCAGCCGAGGAGCACGCCGAGCCAGTCGTCCGGATCGCCATAGTTGCCGCTCCATCCGATGAGTAGCGCGTCATGCTCGCCGGCGCGCGCACGGCGTACGTACTCGCCCATTTCGTACGTGACGATCTCCGCCTGCACGCCGATCTTCGCCCAGTCCGCCTGAATCATCTCCGCCATGAGCCGCGCGTTCGGGTTGTACGCGCGTTGCACCGGCATCGCCCATAGCCTGAGTTTGAGTCCGTTCGCGTGACCCGCTTGCGCGAGCAACGCTTTCGCGCGTGCCGGATCGTACGGCGCGTCGCGAATGCCGAAGTCGTAGCCCCATTGCATCGGCGGCATCGGATTGGTTGCGGCGCGCGCGGTGCCTTGATAGACGGCGTCGAGTATCGCGTGCTTGTCGATCGACATGTCGAGCGCGCGGCGCACGGTCACGTCGTCGAGCGGCGCTCTGGACGTGTTGTAGGCGAGATAGCCCAGATTGAACCCCGGTTGATTCACGTCTTGCAGGCGCGCGTCTTTCCTGATCGACGCGATGTCGGCGGGACGCGGATAGCTCATCACCTGACATTCGCCCTGCCTGAGCTTTTGCAGGCGCACCATCGGATCGGTGGTGATCGCGAACGTCAGCGATTTCAGCCGGACGATGTTCGCCTTCCAGTATTGCGTGTTGCCCGCGAAGCGGATCGTCGCGTCTTTCGCGTAGTCGATAAACACGAAAGGACCGGTGCCGACCGGATGCCAGTTGATGTCGCTCGCGCGGCCCGCGGCGAGCAGCTTGTCGGCGTATTCGCGCGAAAGTATCGACGCGAAGGGCATCGCCATTTTCTGCAGGAAAGGCGCATCGATTCGTGCGAGCGTGAAGCGCACCGTATAGGGATCGGGCGCGTCGATGCGCTCGATGTTCGTCGCGAGACCGAGGTCGCGGAAATACGGAAACGACACGGGATAAGCGCGGCGAAACGGATGCTGTGCATCGCGCATGCGCTCGAACGTGAACACGACGTCGTCGGCGTTGAATTCGCGCGTCGGCGTGAAGTAGCCAGTCGTATGAAACTTGACGCCGTGGCGCAGATAAAACGTGTATTGAAGGCCATCCGGTGAGCGTTCCCACGACTGCGCGAGCCCCGGCTCGATATCGCCGTTTTCCCGATCGAACTCCACGAGCCGGTTGTAGACGGTATAGCCCGCCGCGCTCGCTTCGATCGACGACGTGAATTGCGCATCGTCGAATCCGGCGGGGCTGGCTTCGGAGCAGTACACGAGGCTTTTGTCGGGCACGCGCTGCTGCGCGGCGGCGAAATCGGCGATGCAGGCTTGCGCGACCAGCAGCGCATGAATCGCCCGCCATGCGCGCTTGCTTTTGCCTGTCATATGCGTGGCCTCGCAGTGTGCCGATGGCGAATGCAGTATAGGCAGCGCAGCACGCTCTTACAATTTGCGCACGGCATGCGCGCTTCGCATGACGAACGTTCGACCATCGCGCATGAGCGCGCGAGTCGGTATAGCATGCATCGCATGAAGATACTGTTGACCGGACCGGCGGGGCTGTTTCGCGAGGGCGTCGCGGCGCTCCTGCGGGGATTCGCGCAGGATGCCGAAGTGCACGCGGCCGACCGTCTTCCCGATCGATGGCCGGACGAACGCAAGCCCGATTGCATCGTCATGGACGGCGATCGTCTGAACGATGTCCGCGCGCAACTCGACGCCGCGCGCGAACGTGTCGGAACGACGCCCGTGATCGTGCTGTTGAGCATGGCCACGCGCGAGCAAGTCGATGAACTGATCGCGACGGGCGTCGCGGGATGTGTCGAGAAATCCGCTTCGGCAGAGCTTCTTTTTGGTGCGATCGGCCTCGTGCTGGCAGGCGGCGTTTCGCTGCCGCGCTCGCTGCTTTCGTCGGAGAGAAGCGAATTGCGCATGCCGTCCGGAAACGTCGCGCCGGACCCGAACCTGCATCTGACGCCGCGTCAGCTCGAAGTGCTCGCGCTGCTCGCTCGCGGACGCTCCAACAAGACGATCGCGCGCGAACTCGATGTCGCCGAGGCCACGGTCAAGACGCATCTCACGACGATATTCAAGGCGCTGAACGTATCGAGCCGTGGCGAAGCGAGCGCGGTTGCGGCGCGCATGGCGAAGATCCGCGAGACGCAGGTCGATCACGCCATCAGCGGTCAGCTTCCGGTCGCGCGCCTGCTCGCCAGAATGGAAAGCCAGCGTTTCCGGCCCGGCGAAGTGCTGTTTCGCAAAGGCGATCCGAGCGGCCAGATGTTCTACGTCGAGAAGGGCACGGTGCGGCTTTCGGAGCTCGGCATCGAACTGGGCGCGGGCACGGTGCTCGGCGAAATCGGGCTCTTTTCGCCGGAGCATCGGCGCACGTCGACGGTGATCTGCAAGACGGACTGCGAGATGCGAACCGTTTCCGCCGCCGATGCCATTCGGCTCTACTATCAGGAGCCCGAATTCGCGCTTTATCTGGTCCAGCTCATCGCGAGCCGGCTACAGGCCGACAAGGATCGAGGCGCTTAGGAACGCTTCCGTACATAGTGCGGAAAAGGCGCCTTGCTATTCACCGATGCAATGACTACGTTATGGTGTGCGGCAGACATTTCGTGACCCGAAACATCGGACGCGAGTAAAAGATGCCGGGCGTCGCGGCCATTCAAATCATCATCAAACACCGCGCGAGACCCGCGTCTGCCGTCCTGCTGCGCTTGATGCGATCTCGGTGAGAGCATGGGCCATCCGTTATCGAACGGACGCGCCGTCGATCGGTCTTGAAAGTATGAACGCGGAACTTGCCGGTACGGCCAATGTGTTGCAACGCGTCGTGCGTACGATCCTGTTCGCCGATCTCGTCGAGTCGTGCCGGCTCGCCGAAGCGGACGAAGCGGGAACGGCCGCGCGCTGGCGCAATCTGCGCGCGGTCATTGAAAACCGCATCGTGCCGGAGCATCAGGGGCGGCTGATCCGCACCGAAGGCGACGGCCTCATGATGCTGTTCGAGCACGCGTTGCCGGCGGCGCGTTGCGCGCTCGACATTCAGGCGGCGTGCAGGGCGAGCGCGGCCGATCGCGGCGACGGCAACGCCGGGGCCGAGCCGCTCATGTTGCGCGAGAGTCTGCACGAGACCGAGCTTTTCGCGGACGAGCGCGACGTCTACGGACGCGGCGTGAATCTGGCCGCGCGTCTCTACAACCTCGCCGGACCCGGCGAAATCGTGATGTCGGATTGCGTGCAGGCGCGGCTCGCGGGCGTTTTCGACGCGTGCATCGAGGATCTCGGCGAGTGTCATCTGCGGCATCTGGCGCATCCGGTGCACGCGTTCCGTCTCGGCGGACCGGGGCCGCGTCCGGTGATCGCGCCGAACGCCATCGGCGCGGCGGTGCTGCGGCCTTCGATCGCGGTGATTCCGTTCGCGTCGCGCTGCCTCGACGCGAGCCATGACGTGCTCGGGGAGATTCTCGCCGACGACATCATCATCGGTCTCTCGGGCAGCGACGAACTGCGCGTGATCTCTCGGCTATCCACGAGCGCGTTGCGTGACCGGAGCGCGAACGCGTCGCAGGCGGGCGCGCTGCTCGATGCGCGCTACGTGCTGTCGGGCGCGTATCGCACGCATGGCGGCAAGATCGTGCTCGCCGTCGAACTCGCCGATACCAAACTCGCTTGCGTCGTCTGGGGCGAAACGCTCACCGACAGCATCGACGCCGTCATCGCGGGCGAAAGCACGCTCGTCGCGCACATTCATACGTCGGTTGGCACGCGGATCGTGGCGCACGAGCTCGAACGCACGCGCAGCCAGTCGCTGCCGACGCTCGAAAGCTCGACCTTGCTGCTCGGCTCGATTGCGCTGATGCATCGCGGCGTGCGCGACGAATTCGAGCGCGCCGGCCAGATGCTCGACGTGCTCGCGGAACGCGCGCGCGGCCAGGCGACGCCTTACGCATGGCTCGCGAAATGGCACGTGCTGCGCTTCAATCGCGGCTGGACGACGGACCGCGTCGGCGAGGCGCATTCCGCGCTCGCCTGCTCGCGGCGCGCGCTCGACGCCGATTCGCGCTCGTCGATGGCGCTCGCGGTCGAAGGTTTCGTCCGCACGAATCTGCTCAAGCAGCTCGATGCCGGCGAGGATTGCTACGAGCGCGCGCTGGAGGCGAATCCCAACGATTCGCTCGCGTGGCTGCTCAAGGGAACGCTTCATGCATTCAAGGGCGAGGGCGACGAAGCCGTCGCGGCGACGGGACATGCGCTCGCGCTCTCGCCGCTCGATCCGCTGAAGAGTTTCTACGAGTCGCTCTGCGCGACGGCGGCGCTTTCCGCGCGCCAGTACGAGCGCGTGATCGAACTCGCGGAGCATTCGCTGCGCAACGGGCCGAATAACACGTCGACCTTGCGCGCGCTCGCGATCGCGCAGGCGGAACTCGGTCTCGTCGACGATGCGCGGCTCACGATCCGCAAGGTGCTCGCGATCGAGCCGCATCTCACCGTGCGCGGCTTTCTGGAGCGTTCGCCGAGCGCGGCGTTCGAGACGGGCCGCATCTGGTCGGACGCGCTGCGGCGCGCGGGTTTGCCGTTGCAGTAGCCCGCAGGCATTCCTGACGAAGCAAAGAGGTGAACGAATGGCGACTCTCGGCGGAGTGGGCGGCGTAGGTGGCGTGGGCGGTGTGGGCGGCGTGGGCGGCGTCGGTGGCGTGGGCGGCGTCGGGGGAGTGGGAGGCGTCGGCGGAGTCGGCAGCGCCGACATGCTCGGCGGCGCCGAATCGCAGACGATGGGTCTCATCGGCCATCGCGACGGCATCTGCGGGCCGTGGCAGCCGGGTCAGCCGTTTGGGATCAATCCCGAAGAGGACGAATTCCGCACGGACGCGAACGGCAATCCCGTTCGCAATCTCGACGACAACGGCCAGCTCTGGCGCTGGGACGACTGGGTGCGGGCGAGCGTGTTCGACTTCGAACTGGTGTCGAATCTCGCCTTCACGCTCTCGCCAAAGGATGCGGAAGAGGAGGCTGGCGGGACCGGCGTGACGCTGTGGGATCGCGGTTTCAGGATCGACCCGAACGACACCGCGCCCAAGTTCGATCCGCCCAAGCTGATCGTTCAGATGCATCGGCCGGGCAAGGACGTGTTCGTCAAGCAGCTCACGTTCATGGATCGCTACTCCGACCTGCGCGCCGAACGGGCCAATGAAACGCTGCTGCAGATGGGACCGCAAGCAGCCTTCTGGAGCTCGATTCTTTTCCTGAGTCCGCAGCGCACGCCGAAGACGCTCGAACTGCTCGCGACGGCGGTGCGTTTCGCGATCGCCGTGGAAATGCGTTTCAAGCACGCGCTCGCGTGCAGCCGCGCGATCGACTATTCGCCGCAAGTTCAGCCGATGATCCCGACGCCCGGCCACGGCTCGCTGCCGAGCGGACACTCGACGCAGGCGTACATCGTCGCGGGCGTGATGAACGATTTCTTCCGAGATTTACGCAACGCGCCGATGGCGACCGGCGCGCAGCCGTCGACGGCGCTGCACACGCAGCTTTACGCGCAGGCGCGGCGCGTCGCGCTCAACCGCACGATCGCGGGCGTGCACTTCCCGGTGGACACGGCGGCGGGGCATCTGCTCGGGACGACGCTCGCGGAGTATTTCGTGCATCGCTGCAAGATCGACGGCGATCGGGGCACCTTCACGCCGCGCACGTTCCGGGGCGACCAGTTCGACGGCGAAGAGGACTTCAACGATCAGGAGCCGCTCCTCTGGCCCGCCAACGCCACCGCCGCGCAGCAGACCGATCCGCCGACGATGGTGTCGCCCGATTACCCGCATATCTGGCTCGGCAAGCCGAAGCCGACGGGCGCAGGTTCGCCGATTCTCGCCTGGCTATGGAACGAGGCGAAGAACGAGTGGAACGGCAAGGGCTTGAGCGGAAATCGCGTGCCGACATGAACGCGATCTGGCAGGTCCATTCGGATGCCACGCCGCTGCTGGACGAAACCGAAGCCGGCGTGCTGGGCGTAACGCGCGCCGATCCATACCTCGTGTGGGCCGTTCTCACGCGATTCGCAGACCTGGGCGGCCCGCCGCCGGGCTTCGTGCCGATCGCCATCGAGACGGCGCAGGGCACGACGGCGCGCAAGCTCGCCGAGACGGTGCAGGGCAAGAGCGGGATATGGATGTCGGCGCTCTATCGTCATCCGGCCGCGGGTCTCGAAAACACGCGCTTTTGCACCGCATTCGTGACGGCGGCGTTTCTCGATCATCTGAAGACCGATCTCGCCGGCATGATCGAGCGCTTCACGCTCGCGATGCCGGTGCTGGCCGGCGAGCCGCCGCGCAGCGATCCCGTGCCGGTCACGAATCAGGACAAGCTCGCTCACGCGCCGCGTCGCCATGGCGCGCCCAAGGTCGTCGTGGTCGGCGCATGCGACGACGCCATCGCGTTCGCGCACGCGCATTTTTACGCCGATGCAGCCGGCACGGACTCGCGCGTGCGCTGTTTCTGGAATCAGGACGATCCGGCCAACGACGCGCAAGGGCTCGGATACGGGCGCGAGTTCCTCTCGGCGGACATTCACAAGCGGATGAACGACGCGCGGCGCGACGGCGTAATCGACGAAGAGGCGCTCTATCGCGATGCGGGCGCGACGGCGCTCGCCCGCGGATGGACGCACGGCACCGCGACGCTGGACCTCGCCGCGGGCGTCGATTTGCGGCGGCCCGATCTTTCGGCGCCGAATCCGAATCGAGCGCCGGATCCGCCGCCCGAACTGGTCGCCGTGCAATTCCGTCAGCCGGGCCGGACCGTGCGCGACACGTCCGGTCTCTGGCTCGACGCGCAGGCGCTCGATGCGTTGCGCTACATCATCGCGCGCACGCGGGACATCGCCGGCGACGTGAGCCGCGCGTTCATCAATATGAGCTATGGCTATTTCGCCGGTCCGCACGACGGCACGTCGATGCTCGAATGCGCGATGGACGAGCTCTCGCAAACGCGAGCCTGCTCCATCACGCTCCCGGCGGGCAACAGCAATCTCGACCGCTGTCACGGCACGCTGTCCATCGCAAAGGACGCGACAGAAGAACTGCGCTGGCGCGTGTTGCCCGAGTGTCTGACGCCGAGTTTCGTCGAAATCTGGCTGCCCGATATAGGAGATTCGAACATCGAAGTCGCGGTGCGGCCGCCCGGCGGCGGCGCGAGCGCGGGAATCCAGCCCGGCAGCGTCGCCGCCTGGACGCTCGGCAGCGAGCGCCTGTGCACGGTCGTGCATCTCGGCCGCGGCGCGCGCGGCAAACCGCCGATGATTCTCGTCGCGCTCGCGCCGACGATGACGCGCGACCCGAACCGGCGTCCCGCGCCGAGCGGCGACTGGATGATCGAGCTGAAGAATGCCAACCAGAACAGTGACATCGAAGTCCAAGCCTGGGTGCAGCGCAACGAGACGCCCTTCGGCTTCCCCGTACGCGGACGCCAGTCCCGCTTCGACGACGATGCTTACGTGCGCTTCGACAAATACACCGCGCCGCAGGACTACGACGGCCCCAATCCGCCGAGCTGGATCCGTCGCGAGGGCACGCTCAGTTCGATCGCGACGGGCTTTCAGACGTGCGTCGTCGGCGGCTATCGCAAGCAGGACCTGGCCACCGCGCCGTACTCCTCGTCGGGCTTCGACCGCGCGGGCAAGCCGCCCGATCGCGCCGGGCCCGACGTGGCCGCCGTATCGGATCGCTCGATCATCCGCAAAGGCGTGATGGCGGCGGGCACGCGCAGCGGCTCGGCGCTTGCGTTCGAGGGCACGAGCGCCGCCGCGCCGCAAATCCTGCGCAAGATCGCGGTGTCGCCGCCCCAGGGCGCCACCTTTTCGACGACGCCCCGTCAAGACACGCGCAACAAGGCGACGTTGCAGACGATCACGTCCGCCGGCGTCACCGAGCAAGGCCGCAAGCTCGACGCGGACGAGCGGGGCCGGCGCGTGTCGCAGGGCAACGTCGGCGCGGGCATCGTGAAAACGCCGCCGACGGACATCGAAGACCGCTGACGCCCGCTCATTCGTGCGCTTCTAGCGCGAGCAGATTCAGCACGATCAGGATCGCGTCGCGGTTCTCCGGCGCGATCGCGATGCCGAGCGTGTCCTCCATCCAGCGGCCGATTTTCGTCGCGGCGAAGGATTTCGGCGTCGCTTTCTTCTTCATCGTCACGCCGAGCTTGCGGGCGCGATAGTGATACGACGGCACCTCGTACCGGTCCGCGACGGCCTTGAGCCCGCCCTTGCGTTCGCCGCACGCGCCGAGACTCCCTGCGAGGACGATCCGGTCCGGCGCATCGAGCGCCGCGACGAACGCGCGCGCGAGACCGCGCACGTCCGCCTCGCTCAGACCGAATTCGGCGAGCGCGGCTGCCACCGGATCGTCGGGAGCGTGCGCGCGCGAATCGACTTCGGCCTGCACGCCGTCGATCTCGATCGACAGATTGCGCTGCAGGCTCGCGCTGCGCAGACAGTCGATCAGGAAGCGGCGAAAGTACGCGCACAGCGCATGCGCCGTGGACGGCGCGCTCTCCGGCGACGCGTGCGACGGGCGCTGCTCGAAGTCGAGCCGCAACACGCGCGAGAAGAAGAATTGCGAGATCAGCTCCTCCTTGTCCTCGGGCAGTCCGCGCAACTCCGACGGGTAATAGCCGCGCAGCGCCGCCAACACCAGCTTGTAGATCTGGCCGATTTCGCTGTCGGAGAGACTCGTCCGGCGATGCCACAGTTCGGCGAGCGTCGAGGTTTCGAGCGCGAAGGCGCTTGCGTCGCGATGAGTCAGCGCGTCCATGATGACGCTCCCGTTCCCCTGAATCCTCTGTGCGTGAACATGGCCCCTCCTGCGTTTGCTGCGCCGCCCGGCGCGTGGCCCGAGGCGTGTCGGCTTTTCAGCCGTTCCTGCGAGCCGGCGCTTTCAAATTAGTCACGGCGGGGCGCGCGCAAAATCGGCTGGATGGCCTACATCGAAAGTCGTAGAAAGGGGATGGCCATAAAGTTTTCGGCTGACCGGCCGATAGCGCATGAGGAATCGAGCGCCGGGCGTCATCTCGGCGTGGGCCTGAGGCGGTCGAACCGCAAGAAAAAGCAGTCGCAAAAGACTGACAAGAAACGAGAGAGGGCCGATGACTGGTGTCTACAATCCGCTGCTGGTCTGCCTGTCGCTGGTGGTCGCGTTCCTCGCGTCCTACACGGCGATGGAGCTGTCCGGCGGCCTGAATGCGCTTGCGAGCGCGAAACGCCGCCCCGCCTGGCTTGCCGGCGGCGCGGTGTCGATGGGCGTCGGCATCTGGTCGATGCACTTCATCGGCATGCTCGCGTTCTCGCTGCCGATTCCCGTCGGCTACGACGTGTCCATCACGGCGGCGTCGCTCGTGCTCGCGATCGGCGTGTCGTTCATCGCGCTCGCCACCGCGAGCCGGGGCGCGCTATCGTGGCCGCGCCTCGTCGTCGGCGGCGCGATCATGGGCGTCGGCGTCGCGGCGATGCACTTCACCGGCATGCGCGCGATGGAGATGTCGCCGGGAATCGACTACACGGTCTGGAAAGTGGCGCTGTCGGTCGCGGTCGCGATCTTCGCGTCGATGGCCGCGCTCTGGCTCGCGTTCACGCTGCGCGCGTCGAACGTGGAGAACCGCGTCGTCAAGCGGCTCGGCGCGGCGATCATCATGGCGGTCGCCATCACCGGCATGCACTATCTGGGCATGGACGCGGCCAATTTCGCGCCGGGCAGCCTCTGCCTCGCCGATGCCAAACTCGACGCGAACTGGCTCGCGCTCGTCGTCACGGCGATGTCGTTCACCGTGCTCGTCGGCACGCTCGCGCTGTTCGCGCTCCACACGAGCAGCCTGTCGATCTCGCTGAAGCGCGCGAACCGGCAACTGCGCTATCTCGGCACGCACGACGCGCTCACGAGGTTGCCGAACCGCCAGCAACTCACGCTGCGCATCGCGCAGGCGATCGAAGACGGCGCGCGCCGCGCGTCGCCGTTCGCGGTGCTCTTCATCGATCTCGACGGCTTCAAGTCGATCAACGATTCGCTCGGTCATGGCGTCGGCGACGATCTGCTGCAGGTATGCGCCGAGCGTCTGCGCGAGGATTTGCGCCATACCGACATGGTCGCGCGGCTCGGCGGCGACGAATTCGTGATCGTGGTCGGGAACGCGGCGGACACCTCGGCGGCAATGACGGTCGCCAATGGCGTGCTGGGGCGTCTCTCGCAGGAGATCGTCGTCAACGGCTTGCCGCTGCGCGTGAGCGCGAGCATCGGCATTGCGTTTCATCCGCGCGACGGCGCGAACGCCGACGAACTGCTCCACAGCGCCGACGCCGCCATGTACGCCGCGAAGCAGAGCGGGCGCAATACGGTCCGTGTGTTCGAGCCGCAGATGAATCACACGGCGCTCAGGTCGCTGATCCTTCAACGTGACCTGCATCGCGCGTTGAGCGACGACCAGTTGAGCCTGTCGTTTCAGCCGAAGTTCAGCGTCGCGTCGCAATCGGTGACGGGCGTCGAGGCGCTGATTCGCTGGCGTCATCCGGAGCTCGGCGAAATCGCGCCGCTCGAATTCATTCCGATCGCCGAGCGCTCCGGCCTCATCGTCGAAATCGGCGACTGGGTGTTGCGCGAAGTGTGCCGCAACATCGCGCGATGGGACGCGGACGGCCTGCCGGCGATCTCGGTCTCGGTGAATCTGTCGCCGATCCAGTTCAACGTGCCCGATCTCGTCGCGCGCGTCGATGCGCTGATCGCCGCGTCCGGCGTCGATCCGTCGCGCCTCATGTTCGAGATCACCGAATCGACGGCGATGCAGAACATCGAACGGACGAGCCGCACGATCGAGGCGCTGCAAGCGCGCGGCTACGCCGTGGCCATCGACGATTTCGGCACCGGGTATTCGAGCCTCTGTTATCTGCAGCGCTTTCGTTTCGATCAGATCAAGATCGACGGCTCCTTCGTGCGCGATCTCGATTCGTCCGGGCAGCGCGGCAGCGCGTTGCTGTCGGCGGTCGTGACGCTCGCGCGCGCGTTGCAGATCGAGGTCGTCGCGGAAGGCGTCGAAACGCAGTCGCAATTCCGCACGCTCGGCGAACTCGAATGCGATCAGATGCAGGGTTTTCTGCTGAGCCGGCCGATGCCCGCGGCGGAACTTCCGGGCTTCTTGAGCAGCATGGCGGGACGGATCGTCGCGTCCGGCCGCGCCTGCGCCGCGCCTATCGGCTGACGCGCGGCGCGCCCGCCCACAACGCGATTGCGCTCAGATTGTCCGCGCCGGCGGGCGCGTTGCGGCGCGCACGAGCCGCGAGCGCGGCGAGCCAGCTTGCGGCGTCGCCGGCATCGTCGATCGAATCGATCATCGACGCTTCGTCGAGATGTTCCCAGAAGCCGTCGCTGCAGACGAGAAACGCGTCGCCATCCTCGATCGGAAAGGGCACGCGCGCGGCTTCGATCTTCAGTTCGTCGTCGGTGCCGAGCGCCGTGTGCATCACGCTGCGCAGCCGGTATGGCTGCGCGCTGCCCTGATCGAGCGTCTGCAGGACGATGCGTCCGTTCCTGAAACAGTAGATGTGCGTGTCGCCGCAATGCGCCCAGTTCGCGTGTGCGCCTTGCGGGTCGATCGTGAGGATCGCGGCGGTCGAGCGCATGCGTTCGCGCGTGCCGCCGGCCGATTGCGCATCGACGATCGCGCGGTTCGCGGCGAGCATCGCATCGGCGAGTTGTCCCGTTTCGACGCTCTCGCCGCGCGTCGCGCAATCGCGCAGCACGTCGCGCATGGTGTCGACGACGAGTTGCGCCGCGACGTCGCCGCCGCCGAGACCGCCCGCGCCATCGGCGACGATGCCCGCGATCAGCCGGCGATGCGCGACCAGCACGAGCCGGTCTTCGTTGCTGTTGCGACCGCCCGGATCGGTGAAGCTGGCGAGATCGAATCGCATGGGGCTACCTTGAAGGCTTGTCATGGTTGGCGAACGTCGATGAGCGATGCGCGGGCCTTCCGCGCGGGCTACGCGATCAAGACGAACGCGCGTCCGCACTTTTGAAACTCAAGGCGCGAGCCAGCCACGGCGAATCGGCCACGACGCGGCCTTGCGATAGAGCGCAATCAGCAAGCGCATCAGCGCTTCTCCGGCACGCGCCCAGAGCGGCGCGACGAGCGCATACGCGATGCACGCGACACCGATTGCGCCCGCCATATCGAGCGGAAAATGCACGCCGGTGCGGACCCGCGCCCACGCGACCGCGACGCCCGCGAGCGCGGCAAGCAGGCCGTCATGCCAGAGACGCGCAAGCAGCAATGTCAGCGCGACGCTGGCGAAGAGCGTCCCGTGATCGCTCGGAAACGACGAATCGGGCACATGCTCGATGAACGTATGGCCGAGGCCGATCATGAACGGCCGCGGATGCATCCACAGCATGCCGATCAACTGATTGAGCCCGAGCGCGAGAAACGTGACGCAGCACGCGCGCACGGCCGCGCCGCGTTGAAGGCGGCCGCCGAAGAGCCACATGAACGCGAGCAGCGCGGGAATGAGATAAACGAGATCTTCGGCGATGGCGATGGCAACGTCGATTTGCCATAGCGGCGTGGCGGCTCGCGCGTTGATCGCAAGGAACCACGCGTGGTTGAGCGCTTCGAGTGCATTCATGCGGCAGTTTCGCTGGTTACGATGATCCGGCCGATCGTATCCGGCGAAACTTATGCGACCCTTAGCCGTGGCTCGCGCGCGCTATTTGCCCTTTGAATTCTGCGCGATGGCTTCGTCGGTTTCCCAGCCGCCGCCGAGCGCGCGAAAGAGGTTGACCTGATCGATCGCGACCTGACCTTCGGCGGCCGCGACCTGCGCCGCGACGCCGGTGAGCGTGCGCGTCGCATCGAGATCGTTGAGGAAGGACTCGCGTCCCGCGCGATACAGGCGATTCGTCTCATCGGCGGATTCGATCGCCGATTTATACGCGGTGCGCAATGCATCGGCGCGCGTGGTGTCGGATGCGTAGGTCGCGAGGCTGCTTTGCGTTTCCTGCAGCGCCTTCAGCACGACGCCGTCGAAATGCGCGAGCGCGCCGCTCGCCGATGCTTCCGCCTGCGTCACGCGCGCGCGCTGACCGTTGATCGGAAAGCTCCAGCTGATGAGCGGCCCGAACGCCCAGCGGTTCGTGTTCGCGCCGAACAAGTCTTCCGCGATGCCGACGGAACCCACCGATGCGCCGAGACTCACCGACGGATACAGCGCCGCCGTCGCGACGCCGATG
Organism: Caballeronia zhejiangensis; assembly: GCF_022879815.1. Taxonomy (NCBI): domain Bacteria; kingdom Pseudomonadati; phylum Pseudomonadota; class Betaproteobacteria; order Burkholderiales; family Burkholderiaceae; genus Caballeronia; species Caballeronia zhejiangensis. Next base: position 335,802 of record NZ_CP084285.1, on the reverse strand, counting down.
CGCGCCGTCGACGACGCGAGCTGCCGTTCGGCCTGACGCACATCGGGACGGCGCTTCAGCAGCGCAGCGCCATCGCCGACCGGAATCGGCGCGCGCAGCTTCGGCAGCTTCTTGCAGGCGAGCGCGGCTTTGGGCAAGTCGGACGGCGCGCGCGCGAGCAGCATCGCGAGCCGATACTGCGCGACGCGGCGGCGCGCGACGAAGCGCGGAATGTCGGCGGCGAGCGTATCGGCCTGAGTCTGTCCGCGCGTGACTTCCGACTGATTGCCGCGGCCCGCGTCGCGCAAACGCTGCGTGAGCTTCACGCGCTCTTTCTGCAGGTTGAACGACTTCTGCGCGATCTCCAGCTCTTCGCCCGCCGAGCACGATTCGACATACGCGCGCACGACATCCGCGACCACCGTGATGCGCGCGAGATCCTGCGCGGCCTCGACGGCTTCGTCGTCCGCGTTCGCTGCTTCGACACCGCGCTTCAGCTTGCCGAAGAGATCGATCTCGTAGGAAATGGACAGATCGAGCGCGCCTTCGTTGACGACCGGAAGCTTCTCCGACAACAGATATTGCTCGGCCGATTCCTGCGCGCGCTGAAACGCGGCCGAGGTCTTGCCGGAGAATCCGCCTTGCTTGTTCGCGAACTCGACTTCGGCGCGCGAACGCGCGAGATTCGCGGCGGCGACGCGCAAATCCGTATTCGATGCGAGCGCCTGCGTGACGAGCTGATCGACGACGGGATCGTCATAGAGACGCCACCATTTCGCGGGCACTTCGCCTTGCGTGACGGGCGCGCGATCCGCGCCGTCGATGGCCGCGTTCGCGTAGGGCGCCTTGATCGCGGCGTTATCGGGCAGCGTGTAGTTCGGTCCGAGGGTCGTGCAGCCGAAGAGCGCGAAGGCCGACGAAGCCGCGATGGCGATCGCTTTCATGATGCGCGTGCCGTTCATCGCGATGTGCCCGACGTGCTCGAAGTCGGCGCGGGCGCCGATGCGGGCGACGTCTCCGACGCCGCGCGCTTGCCGATCTTCGGCCCGATGCCCCGCACCGAAACCGTCGCCGTGCGTCCCGCGATCATGCGGAAGTCGGCGGGGATCTCATCGAGCGTGACGCGTACCGGAATGCGCTGCGCGAGACGTACCCAACTGAACGCGGGGTTCACGTTCGGCAGGAGACTCGGGCTTTGCTGACGGTCGCGGTCTTCGATCGCCGCGACGATGCTCTGCACATGACCGCGCAAAATGTTGGCTTCGCCCATGACCTTGATATCGACGGGCTGGCCGATATCGATGCCGCCGAGCTTCGTTTCTTCGAAGTAACCCTCGACGCGGAACGATTGCATGTCCACCACCGACAGCACCGCGCGTCCCGCCGACACGAATTCGCCGGTGCGCGGCGCGCGATCGTTGAGATAACCGTCGACGGGACTCACGATCTCCGTGCGCTGCAGATTCAGGCGCGCGGTATCGATGGCGACTTCGGCATCGGCGAGGGCGGCTGTCGCCTGCTCGACGCGCGAATGCGTTTCCTCGACGACTTCGCGCGCGACGAGATTGCCGAGCGCGCGATTGCGCGCATCTTCGCGACGCGCCTGATCGAGCGTGGCGCGGCGTTGCTGCGCGGTCGCCTGCGCATTGCGCAGCGCGAGCGTGTAGCGCGCCTGATCGATCACGAAGAGCACGTCGCCTTTCTTCACCTGCTGATTGTCGGCGACCTTCACGTCGGTGATGAGGCCGGACACGTCGGGCGCGACTTGAATGACATCGGCGCGCACGTGGCCGTCGCGCGTCCACGGCGCGAACATGTAGTAATCGACGAGCTTCCACAACACGACGCACGCAATCGCGACGACGATGAGCGTAAGCAGAATCTGTCCGAGAGAGAACCAGGTTTTTTTCACGAGATGAGCCGCTGCGAAACGATGACGACAACGCCCAGCACCAGAACATAGATGCCGAGATCGAAGATGGAACGGTGCCACACGAAACGATAAAAGCCGACGCGCGCGAGCACGTTGCGAATCGCCAGATTCAACAGATAGGCGATGAACATCAGCACGAGCACGGCCGGCACGAAGACGCCGAGAATGTCGATTTCGCCGATCATGTATGGCGTTCCGATGAAGAATGAGTGACGAAGATCATGCCGGCTCTTCCTGCGTCGCGGGCGGATGCAATGAGAGCCGCATGCCGACGAGCGCGTGCAGCGTGTCGCGCAGCCATCTTTCCGCGGCCGCATTCTGCGACTGCTCGAGCGCGCGCGACGTGACCTGAGCGCTCGTCGCATCGATGCTGCGAATCAGCTCGGGCGGCACCGGCTGTCGTGCGCGCCGCGCGATGCAGGATTCGAAGTAACGGCGCAGTGCGTCGAGCGTATCGTCGACGGATGTCTGTATGTCCAGCGGCAGCTTGCGGCGCGTGCGGCGCAGATCGAGTGCATTGAGCGCGACACGAAAATCGCGAAAGCTTTCGATCGACGGATGACGATGCGAGTCCGTCGCGGCATGACGCGGCAAGAGCTGCATCAGACGGTCGAGCATGCGTGCGTAGAGATTGCGCTGATCCGCGATCAGCACCGAAGGCGACGCGCTCAGCACGATATCGGCCCACGCCGAGCGCGTGAGACGCGCGGCCGCGAGTTCGGCGCCGAACGGACGCGTCATGCGCGTCCAGATGAATGCGAAGAGCAGGCCCGCGACGCCCGCGAGATTGCTGTTGGCGAACACGAAGAAGTCCGCTTCGTAGGCGCTCTGGATGCTGATGAAGGTTGCGGTGTTCACGGCCGTGAGCATCGTGACGAGCGTGAAGCGCGGGCGCGGAATCAGCGTGCCGATAATAAGGAACGGCACCGCGAAAATCACGACGAGCATCGGGAAATCGTGTACGTGCGGCAAGACGGCGAACACGTAGAGTCCGGCGAGCACGACGCTCAGACACGTCGCGAGAAAGAACGTGAACACTTGCGGCGCGGGCTCGTCGAGCGCGGCGAAGAAGCAGCACGCGACGGCGGCGAGCGTCACGGCGGCCGCGCCGTCGTTCCATCCCGATTCGATCCACAACCCGCATGCAACGATGATCGCGCTCACCGCGACGCCGGTCGAAAAGAGCATCATGCCGCGATCGAAAAAGCGCGCGGTGCCGCCCAAACGCCAGTGACGGAAGTGCGGACGCCATTCGCTCGTCTCGTTGAGAATGGCCGCACGCAACGCGCGAATGTCCTGCCATACGTCGATGACCTGACCGAGACGCCACAGCGCATTCGAGAGCAGCGCGCCGTCCGCGCTCGCGAGCGCTTCGACGGGCGGACGCATCGCATTGATGCGCTCGCGGAAGGCATCGGGCGCACGGTCGTTTGCGACATCCTCTTTGGCGCGCGGCGTGGGCGAGCCGACCCACGCGGCGACGTCCTTCAACAGCGCTTCGAGCCCTTCAGGATGCTCGCCGTGCTTCCCGATCAGTTCGATGAGCGGATCGGCCATCGATGAAATCAGCGGCAGAAAGATCTGCATGCGTCCCTGCAACGCGCGCGCACGCCGGATGATGTCGGGCCGCGTGTGATCGTAGGTCAATTGGCTCAGCAGGAATTCGAGTCCGTTGACGGTCGCCGCGAGCCGCTGCCGCGCCGCCGATATGGAGGCGCCCGCGATATGCCCCGAGAGCGTTTCGCTCGCGTAGAAGGCGGCGTCGCGGAACCATGCGTCCGTTCGTTCGATGAGCGTCGGCGCGAGGCGGCTCGGAAACACCACGCTGCCGACGACGCTCGCCACCACGATGCCGAGCAGGATCTCTTCGGTGCGCGTGATCGCGAGATCGAAGACGGCCGTCGGATTCGTGACGGCGGGCAGCGCGATCAGCGGCAGCGTGTAGCCCGCGAGCAGAAACACATAGCTGCGCGCGCTGCGGTCGAACATCGAGAGAAAGAGCAGCGTGCCCGTCCACAACGCGACGCTCACGCTGAAGAGATACGGCGATTCGACGAACGGCGGCACGATCAACACCGCGCCCGCCGCGCCGATCATGGTGCCGAGCGCGCGATACAGCGCCTTCGAGCGCGTCGCGCCGACGAACGGATTCGACACGATATAGACGGTCGCCATCGCCCAATAAGGACGCGGCAATTCGAGTCTGAGGCCGATGTAGAGCGCGATCATCGCGGCGGCGAAGGTCTTGGCGGAAAAGAGCCACTCGCGCGCGGATGGAAAGGACATGGCGCTATGCTCCGCGCTTTGCGGCGGACCGCGCCGGCTTTGCGGTTTGATCGCCGGCTTCGAGTGCCGCGAGCAGCTTCGCATCCGGCGACGCGCTGAACACGTTCAGCACGCGCAATGTCGTTTCCAGGTCTTCGCGGCTCACGCCCTTCAATAACCGCGCGCGCAGCGCGACGAGACGCTCTTCCATGCGCGCGGTGACGGCGCGGCCTTCGTCGGTAAGCGTGATGGTCTTGGCGCGCTTGTCTTCGGGATCTTCGTCACGGCGCACGAGTCCGGCCGCGCAAAGCTGATCGAGCAGCCGCACGAGCGATGGCCCTTCGATGCCGACATGCTCCGCGAGCGTCACCTGACGCACCGCCTCGCCGAGCCGGTTGGCCGTGAGCAGCGGCACGGCGCATGCTTCCGACACGCCGTACGAGGCGAGCACGCCGTGGCTCGTGCGGCGCCAGCGTCGCGCGGCAAGCACGAGCGTGCTGCTCACGGAGCGGCGCAGAAAGTCGAGATGAGTCATGCGGCGGGATTATAGCGAGAACTCTATTCGTTAGCATGCTATCGACTTATGTTTTTTCTTTCAGATTGCGTACGGTAGGCATGCCCGGAGAGGCAAATTGGCGTGCTATCTTTTCGGCTCGATCATCCTGCCCGAGCCGCCATGCCGATTGCCTATATCCGTGGCTTGACTTCGCCCAGCCGCACCGATTCCGCCAACCGGCGTCTGGGCTGCGCGCTCGCCTTCGTCGCGGGCGCCGCGAACGCGGGCGGCTTTCTCGCGGTCGGGCAATACACGTCGCATATGTCGGGGCTCGTTTCATCGATCGCCGATAACCTCGTGCTCGGCCAGATCGCCTTGGTCTTTTCCGCGATCGGCGCGGTCGGCGCGTTCCTCGGCGGCGCGGCGACTTCCGCGGTGCTCATCAACTGGGGACGGCAGCGGCGCGCGCATAGCGTGTTCGCAACGCCGCTTTTGCTCGAAGCGGCGCTTCTGCTCGTGTTCGGCATGCTCGGCGCCAATCTGGAGACGCATCGCGTATGGGATGTGCCGTTGACCGTCGCGCTGCTTTGCTTCGTGATGGGCCTGCAAAACGCGATGATCACGAAGATATCGAAGGCGGAGATCCGCACGACGCATGTGACGGGTCTCGTGACGGACATCGGCATCGAGATCGGCAAGAGCCTTTACTGGAACCGCGGCGTCGCGCGCGACGATGCCTCTTATGTGCGCGCGAATCACGCGCGTCTCGCGCTGCTGAGTTCGCTCTTCGCGATGTTCATGCTCGGCGGTTTCGCGGGCGCGATCGGCTTCGCGCATCTCGGCTTCGCGACGACCGTGCCGCTCGCCGCGTTGCTGCTGCTGTTCTCGTCCGTGCCGCTCGCGGACGATCTCGCGGCAGGCAGACGCCGCCTGCGCCGCTAAACGGCCTCGGCCGCCTCCCTGACGATCCAGTCGCGAAAGAGCTTCATGCCGTGCGAAAGACGCCGTGACTTGAGCCACGTGAGCCAGTAGCTGCCGGTTCTCACTTCGACATCGAACGGACGCACGAGCAGCCCGGCCTGCAACTCGCGCACGAACATGCGCGGCGGCGCGAGCGCGACGCCCGCGCCTTGCACGGCGGCTTCCACCATCAGGCGCGACGAATCGAAGACGGGACCGTTCATCGTCCATGCGTCGAGGCCCGCGGCGTCGAACCAGTCGCTCCAGTCGTCCGCGCGATAGGAGCGCAGCAGCACTTCATTGACGAGATCGGATGGCGTGTAAAGACGCCGCGCGATGTCGGGCGCGCACAGCGCGGCGAGCGGCGCATCGAGCAGCAGCGCGTTATGCGTCGCCGGCCAGACGCCCGCGCCGAAGCGGATGGCGAAGTCGAGCCCTTCGGACGCGGGATCGACGAGATTGTTATGCGTGAAGAGCCGCAACTCGACGAACGGATGCGTCTCGCGAAACGCCTTCATGCGCGGCATCAGCCAGCCGACCGCGAACGTGCCGACCACGCCCACCGTCAGCACTTCGTGAAAGTGGCCCCCTTCGAACTGCTTGAGCACGGCTTCGATGCGGCCGAACGCATCGCTCAACACGGGCAGTAACGCGCGCCCTTCGTCGGTGACGCTGAGGCCGCGCGGGAGGCGTCTGAAAAGCGGCGTGCCGAGCCGTTCCTCCAGCGCGCGCACTTGCTGGCTGACGGCCGCCTGCGTGACGTTCAATTCCTGTGCGGCGCGCGTGAAACTCAGATGCCGCGCCGACGCTTCGAACGCGCGCAACGCATTCAGGGGAAGATGAGGTCGCATGGCTCGCATAAGTTTTTCTATTGCCAGCGGCAAATTATCCTCGATTGTCGAAGTGCGAAAAAGAGCGGATATTTCGCTTCGTTCCAATCATGCAAACCAGAACGAAGGATCAAGACAATGAAGTTTCGCGCGCTGAGTCTTTTGGCAGCAGCCATTTTTTCTTTTGGCGCGATGTCCGGCGCCGCCTATGCCGACGATGCAGCGAGCGTCAAGTCGACCGTCGATCAGACCATCAAGCCGTTGATGGCGCTGCACGGCATTCACGGCATGGCCGTGGGCGTCGTCGTCGACGGCAAGCCTTATGTGTTCGAGTACGGCGTGGCGTCTAAGGCGACGAAGCAGCCCGTCACGCGCGATACGCTCTTCGAACTCGGCTCGATCAGCAAGACGTTCACCGCGACGCTCGCATCGTATGCGCAGATCGAAGGCGATCTTTCCTTGAACGATCCGGTGAGCAAGTATCTTCCATCGCTCGATGGGACGGAGTTCGGCAAGGTGACGTTGCTGAATCTCGGCACGCACACGCCGGGCGGCTTGCCGCTGCAAGTGCCCGACGAGATTCACGACAACGAGCAACTGATGCAGTACTTCAAAACATGGCGTCCGGCCCGGCCGCCCGGCACGATCCGCACGTATGCGAATCCCGGCATCGGCACGCTCGGTCTCATCACGGCGAAGAGCATGAAGCAGGACTTCGCAGCGCTGATGGTGACGCGTCTCTTTCCCGCGCTGGGACTGAAGCAGAGTTACATCAACGTGCCCGCTTCGAAGCAGCGCGATTACGCGCAAGGCTATACGAAAGACGACGCGCCGATACGCATGAAAGGTGGCGTGCTTTCGCCGGAGGCTTATGGCGTGAGATCGACGGCTGCGGACATGACGCGCTTCCTGCAGATCAACATGAACCTGGTGCGTATCGATCCGGCGTTTCAGCGCGCCGTCGATGCCACGCACACGGGCTATTTCCAGGCCGGCCCGATGACGCAGGATCTCATCTGGGAACAGTATCCGTATCCGGTCGCGTTACAGCCTTTGCTCGATGGAAACTCGTCGTCGATGATCCTGAACGCGACGCCCGTCACGCGCATCGATCCGCCGCAAGCGCCGCGCGACGACGTGTGGATCAACAAGACCGGCTCGACCAACGGCTTCGGCGCCTATATCGCGTTCGTGCCGAAAGCGCGCGTGGGCATCGTGATGCTCGCGAACAGGAACATCCCGAACGAAGAGCGTGTGAAGGCGGCGTATGCAATCATCACGTCGTTATCCGGCGGACGATAAACACGAGAGCCATGCGAATCGATCCCTACAGTCTCGAACCCTTCATCGCGGTCGTCGAGGAGGGATCGATTGCGCGCGCCGCGAGCCGCAGTCACATCGCGCCGTCGGCGTTGAGCAGGCGCATCGCCGATCTCGAAGCGGCCATCGGCGTCGCGCTGCTCATTCGCTCGCCCTCGGGCGTGCAACTGACCGAAGCGGGGCAGCATGCTTATGCGAGCGCGCGTTCCATTCATGGACAACTCGAGAGCATGGCGCGCGAAGTTCAGTCGATGAGCGGCCAGATCGCGGGCGTCGTGCGTCTCTATGCCAATGCGTCGGCGATCGTCGGCTTTCTGCCTGAACGTCTCACGTCGTTCAAGGCGCGCTATCCGCTCGTCGAGATCGCGTTGACGGAACAGATCAGCGATGAAGTGATTCGCGCGTGTCTCGACGATCGCGCGGATGTCGGGATATCGGCGAGCACGAAGGCGCATGCGGGTCTCGATACATGGCGCTTCGTCGACGATCCGCTGATGGTCGTCCTGCCGCCCGGTCACGAACTCGCGCAAGCAGACGCGCTGAGCTTCGCCGAAGTGACGCGCTTTCCGCTCGTCGCGTTGCAGGCAGGCGGCTCGCTCGATCAGACCTTGAAGGAACACGCCGATGCCGCGCGCGTGCCGCTCAACGTGACCGTCACCGTCAACAGCTTCGATGCGCAATGCCGCATGGTCGAAGCGGGACTCGGCATCGGCATCGTGCCGACGAGCGCGGCGTCGGCGTTCGCGGGTTCGCGCAATTTCGTGCGCGTGCCGTTGCGCGAAACGTGGGGCAGCGGCCGATGCCTGCGCGTTCATGCGCCGCGCAAGTCTTCGCGGCTGAAGGCGGTGCAGGCGCTGATCGATACGCTCATCGGCGAGGGTTAACACGGACATCGCGTCTCGCGATGGCCCCAGTGCCGAACGAACACTTCATGCACGCGCGCGGGTGCGTCTAGATTGGCGTCGAGGAGAATGCGATGGCCAATCTGAATGTAAGCGGACGAATCCTGTTTCTGAGCGCGGACGCCGCGAAGGTCGAGCAGCAACTCGCCGGCGAGGATCTCACGCTCGATGAAGCGGGCGCACTGCGCGACGATGTGTCCACCGACGAAATCACGCCGATCAGCGTGCTCACGCGTTTCGACGAGCGGCTCGGTCAATGCCCGTATGTCGGGTTTCATGCGGACGGGCGCAATCCGATCGGCCACGATGCCGTGCGCGCGGGCCGCTTTCAGGTGACGGTCGCGGGCAATCGCTATGGCAAAGGCTCGTCGCGCGAACATAGCCCGCTCGCCGAATATCACGCGGGCATACGGCTCGTGATCGCGCGGAGCTTCGAACGCATCTATCGGCAGAACGCGGACAATCTCGGGCTTTTCACGTCGACGGATTTCGGCCTGATCGAACGCATCCGGCGCGGCGAGGCTATCGATATCGATGAACTCGTTGCGGATCGCGATCCGTTGGCGGCGGCGATCCTTACGAGCGGCGGACTGTTGCGCTATGGAAAGTTGCATATGCAACGAGTCAGCATCGGCGAAGCATCGCACGATGAAGCGCCGCGCACGCTCGTAGAGAAAATTCTCGCGCGTCACACATTGACGACCGATGTGACCAACGCATCGCTCGAAGCGGGCAACGGCATCTTCGTGCGCGCGGACTGGCGCTTCATCCACGAGTACTACACGGGCATGGCCGCGCATATGCTGCACGCGGCATTCGGCCGCCCGCTGACGCTGCACGAACCGCGCAGCATGCTCGCGTTCGAGGATCATCTGTCGTATTCGCATCGCAGCGAACTGCATATCGGGAACGGGCTGCTGCCGAACGTGCGCGAGTTATCGGACGCGCATCGCACGTTCGCGCATGACTACGATGTGCGCAATCACGGCTATCTGAGCGAAGCGAACAGCGAGCTCGACGAAGGCTCCGAAGGCATCTCGCACGCGATGATGGCCGAGCGCTACGCGTTGCCCGGCCACGTGATCGTCGGAACCGATTCGCATACGCCGCATAGCGGCGCGCTCGGATGTGTCGCGTTCGGCGTCGGCACGACGGACATGGCGAACGCATTCGTCACCGGCGCGGTTCGCATGACGGTGCCGCAATCGTTGCTCATCGAACTATCGGGACCGATTCCCGCGGGCGTCACCGCGAAGGACATCGTGCTTCACTTGCTTGCCGATTCGCGCATACGCGCGGGCGCGGGCGTCGGCAAGGTGTTCGAGTTCGCGGGCACGGCCATCGCGAGCCTCTCGACCGATGAGCGCACGACGCTCACCAACATGACGGCCGAGTTAGGCGGCTTCACCGGCATCGTCGCTCCCGACGATGAAACCGTGCGCTTTCTGAAGGCGCGGCGCGGCATCGACTTCAAGATCGAGCCATGGATGCGGAGCGATGAAGGCGCGCGCTACGCCGATGTCATCGCCATCGATTGCTCGCGTCTCACGCCGATGCTCGCCGCGCCCGGCGATCCGGGCAACGGCATCGCGCTTGAAGCGCTCGATGAAAGGCCGGTCATCGATATCGCGTATGGCGGTTCGTGCACGGCAGGCAAGCGCGAGGACTTCGATCACTATCACGAAGTGCTTTCGTGGGCGGCGAAGCGCGGCTTGCGCGTGCCCGGCAATGTGACGCTCTATTTGCAATTCGGCACGCAGGACGTGCGCGACTATTGCATCGCGCAAGGCTATGTCGATGCGTTCGAGCGCGTCGGCGCGATTCTGCTGCAACCGTCGTGCGGTGCGTGCGCGAACTGCGGACCAGGTTCGTCGACACAGGCCGAACAAGTCACCATCAGCGCGATCAATCGCAATTTTCCGGGCCGCTCGGGTCCGGGGAAAGTATGGCTCGCAAGCCCGCCGACGGTAGTTGCAAGTGCAATTATCGGCCGCATCGCATCGTTCGCGGAGTTGCAAGAACGCTTCACGCAGTAAGCACGCAGCATGACAGAGCCGCCATCGATGCGGCTTCAAAATACATTCAGGAGACAAGCAATGGCCATCATGCAGGGCACTTCGCGTCTGCACGACGCCGCCGGCAGCGCGTTCACGGACGCGCCCGCCATCGCGGACACGGCGGGCATCTCGGCGCGCCTCGACCGGCTTCCCGCCACGCGCGCGGTGTGGAAACTCGTCTTTCTGCTGAGCCTCGGCTTCTTCTTCGAGCTATATGATCTGCTCTTCACCGGCTATATCGCGCCGGGTCTCGTGAAGAGCGGCATTCTCACATCGACGACCGCGGGTCTCTTCGGCACGACGGGCGTCGCGAGCTTCATCGCCGCGCTGTTCTGCGGCTTGTTCATCGGCACGATCGCGTGCGGCTTTCTCGCCGATCGCTACGGACGTCGCGCGATCTTCACGTATTCGCTGCTCTGGTACGTCGCGGCGAATACCGTGATGGCGTTTCAGGACACGGCACTGTGGCTCAACTTCTGGCGCTTCGTGTCGGGGCTCGGCATCGGTGTGGAACTCGTGACCATCGGTACTTATATGTCCGAGCTTGCGCCGAAACATCTGCGTGGAAGGGCGTTCGCCGTGTGTCAGGCGATCGGCTTTTCCGCCGTGCCGGTGGTCGCGTTCCTTTCGTATCTGCTCGTGCCGCGCGCGCCGTTCGGCTTCGATGGCTGGCGCTGGGTCGCATTGGCGGGGGGCGTGAGTGCGCTGTTCGTTTGGTACTTCCGGCGCAATCTGCCGGAAAGCCCGCGCTGGCTCGCGAGCAAAGGCCGCATCGACGAAGCCGACGAAGTGCTGCGCCGTCTCGAAGACACGGTCGCGCTTCAGTACGGCAAGCCGTTGCCCGCGCCGGGTCCTTCCGATCCCATTGCAAGAAAGGCCGGGTTCGCCGATATGTGGAAGCCGCCGTATCGCAAGCGCACGCTCATGCTGATCGTCTTTCATATCTGTCAGACGGTCGGTTTCTACGGCTTCGCGAACTGGGTGCCGACTCTGCTCGTCAAGCAGGGCGTGACAGTCACGTCGAGCCTGCTCTATACGACGGTGATCGGGCTTGCCGCGCCCATCGGTCCCTTGCTCGGCTACTGGATCGCCGATCGTTTCGAACGCAAGCATGTGATCGTGTTCATGGCGGCCGTGAATATCGTCGCGGGCCTGCTGTTCAGCCAGGCGTCGGCGGCGGTGATGATCGTCACGCTCGGCGTGTTGCTGACGCTCGCGGGCAACATCATTTCGTTCACGTATCACACGTATCAGCAAGAGCTTTATCCGACGACGATCCGCGCACGCGCTGTCGGCTTCGTGTATTCGTGGAGCCGGCTATCGGCGGTGTTCAGTTCGTTCGTGATCGCGTTCGTGCTGAAGGAAGCGGGCGTGACCGGCGTGTTCGGCTTCATCGCGGGCGCGATGCTGATCGTGATGATCTGCATCGGATCGATGGGACCGCGCACGCTCGGCCGATCGCTCGAAAGCATTTCGCATTGAGTTCGAACTAGGCACCACAGGCATGAATCAGGAACTGCTGCACGGCGGTCGACGGGGCGCTCAACGTCGCGCCCTTGCGCCAGATCATGCCTGCTTCCATATGAGGAATCGCGTCGTTGACGGGCCGCGCCTCGATGCGCTTGCCTTCGAGCGACCACGGCCGAAACACCATATCCGATAGCACCGTGACGCCGAAGCCATGCGCCACGAGTCCGCGCAGCGCTTCCATCGAACTCGTGCGAAACGCGATGTTCGGTTCGATGCGCTTCTTGTGCCAGTAGCGCATCGTCGATTGCTCGCCTTCATCGACGGTAATCAGAATGTAGGGATGCACGGCGATATCCTTCAGCGATACCGCGTGCTGCTGCGCGAGCGGATGCATCGGCGCGACCCACAGTTGCCGGCGCGAACGCATCAAGACCTGGCTGTCGAAACGATTCGGACGCTGCAGATTCGATAGCAGCACCACGCCGATATCGACATCGCCATTCGCGACTGCTTCTTCGATTTGCGGCCGCTCCATGTCACGCAGATCGAAATCGATGAACGGATACGTCGCACGAAAGCGCGCGAGCAGTTCCGGCAAAAAATACCCGAGCACCGTATAGGACGCCGCGATTCGCGCGACGCCGCGCATGTCGTGCGCGCGAAACGGCGGCATGTGCATCGCATCGCGCGCGGCGTCGAGCACGCGGCGCGCATGGTTATGAAAATCCTGACCGTCGGGCGTCAGCGCGACGCCTTGCGGCAGGCGCTCGAACAGCTTCGTGCCGAGCGCGCTTTCGAGCGCGAGCACCGCATTCGTGATCGCCGACTGCGATACGTGTTCGTTGGCCGCCGCCATCGAGAACTGGCCCGTTTGCGCGGCGGCGACGAAGTAGCGCAACTGCCTGAGCGTGAGATCGAACGCCATCTGATTTTCAGATACCGGAGTTGTGTATTCGTGATTTTACGATCGCAAATCGGCTTCCTATACTCGGCAAAAAAAACTAATTCCCGAATTCCGGAGACATGCCCTCATGAACGCACCCGATCGCGCCGCACTAGCCGCTGCAACCGTAACGCTCGACGATAAATACACGCTGGAGAAAGGCCGCGTCTATATCAGCGGCACGCAGGCGCTCGTGCGTCTGCCGATGTTGCAGAAAGCGCGCGACCGCAAGGCGGGGCTGAACACGGCGGGCTTCGTTTCGGGCTATCGCGGATCGCCGCTCGGTGCGCTCGATCAGTCGCTATGGAAGGCGAAGGCGCATCTGAAGAATAACGACATCGTGTTTCAGCCGGGCGTGAACGAGGATCTCGCGGCGACGTCGATCTGGGGCACGCAGCAGATCAATCTGTGGCCGGGCGCGACACGCGATGGCGTGTTCGGCATGTGGTACGGCAAGGGACCGGGCGTCGACCGCACCGGCGATGTTTTCAAGCACGCGAATTCCGCAGGCACCGACAAGCATGGCGGCGTGCTTGTCCTCGCTGGCGACGATCACGCGGCGAAGTCGTCCTCGGTCGCGCATCAGTCGGATCATGCGTTCATCGCGGCGGGCATTCCGGTGCTGTATCCGTCGAACGTGCAGGAGTATCTCGACTACGGTCTGCACGGATGGGCGATGAGCCGCTATTCGGGCCTGTGGGTCGCGATGAAATGCGTGACCGATGTGGTCGAATCGACGGCATCGATCGATCTCGATCCGGATCGCGTGGAGATCGTCACGCCGGACGACTACGCGATGCCCGAAGGCGGCCTCAACATTCGCTGGCCAGATTCGCCGCTCGCGCAGGAAGCGCGTCTGCTCGACGAGAAGTGGTACGCGGCGCTGGCCTACGTGCGTGCGAACAAGCTCAATCGCGTCGTCATCGATTCGGACAAGCCGCGCTTCGGCATCATCACGGCGGGCAAGGCGTATCTCGATGTGCGTCAGGCGCTCGTCGATCTCGGTCTCGATGATGACACCTGCGCGCAGATCGGCCTGCGCGTGCTGAAAGTGGGCTGCGTGTGGCCACTCGATGCGCAGGACGCACGCGCGTTCGCGACCGGTCTCGAAGAGATTCTCGTCGTGGAAGAGAAGCGGCAGATTCTCGAATACGCGCTGAAAGAAGAGCTTTATAACTGGCGTGAAGACGTGCGCCCGCGCATCTACGGCAAGTTCGACGAGCGCGACAACGAAGGCGGCGAATGGTCTGTGCCGCGCGGCGACTGGTTGCTGCCGGCGCATTACGAGCTATCGCCCGCGTTGATCGCGAAGGCTATCGCGCGTCGTCTCGCGCGCGCGGATCTTCCCGAAGACGTGCGTGCGCGCATGTTGTCGCGCGTCGAAACGATCGAAGCGAAAGAGCGCGAGGCGACCAAGCCGCGCGTCGATGTCGAGCGCAAGCCATGGTTCTGCTCGGGATGTCCGCATAACACATCGACGCGCGTGCCCGAAGGATCGCGCGCGCTCGCGGGCATCGGCTGCCATTACATGTCGATGTGGATGGACCGCAAGACCGAGACGTTCAGCCAGATGGGCGGCGAGGGCGTCGCGTGGATCGGCCAGATGCATTTCTCCGGCGATAAACACGTCTTCGTCAATCTCGGCGACGGCACATACTTCCATTCGGGCCTGCTCGCGGTGCGCGCGGCGATTGCGGCGAACGCGAACATCACGTACAAGATTCTCTATAACGATGCGGTTGCTATGACAGGCGGCCAGCCCGTCGACGGCGTATTGACGGTGCCGCAGATCGCGCATCAGGTCTATGCGGAAGGAGCGAAGCGCATCGTCATCGTGACCGACGAGCCGCAGAAATACGATGCGAACGTTGCGTTGCCCCAGGGCGTGAACGTGCATCATCGCGATGAGCTCGATCACATTCAGCGCGAGTTGCGCGATACGCAAGGTACGACCATTCTCATCTACGACCAGACTTGCGCGACGGAGAAGCGCCGTCGCCGCAAGCGTGGCACGTATCCCGATCCGGCGCGTCGCGCGTTCATCAACGATGCGGTTTGCGAAGGCTGCGGCGATTGCTCGGTGCAATCGAACTGCCTGTCGGTCGAGCCGATGGACACGCCGCTCGGCACGAAGCGCAAGATCAACCAGTCTTCGTGCAACAAGGATTTCTCGTGCGTGAAGGGCTTTTGCCCGAGTTTCGTCACCGCTGAAGGCGCGCAGGTTCGCAAGCCCAAGGCGGCCGCAGGCGTGAAGCCGGACTTCGATAATTTGCCGATCCCTTCGTTGCCTGCCTTGTCGAAGCCTTACGGCATTCTCGTGACGGGCGTCGGCGGCACGGGCGTGGTGACGATCGGCGGATTGATCGGCATGGCCGCGCATATCGAACGCAAGGGCGTGACCGTGCTCGATATGGCGGGTCTCGCGCAGAAGGGCGGCGCGGTGCTGAGTCACGTGCAGATCGCGCCGAAGCCGCAAGCGCTGCATGCGACACGCATCGCAACGGGCGAAGCGCGGCTCGTCATCGGTTGCGATGCGATCGTGTCAGCATCGAACGATGTGCTGTCGCGCACGCGTCACGGCATCACGCACGCGGCGATCAACAGCGGCGCGACGCCGACCGCCGAGTTCGTCACGAATGCGCAATGGACCTTTCCCGCTGCGCAGACGGAGCAGGCGTTGTCGGAGAGCATCGGCGCGGGATGCGAGTTCGTCGATGCCAATGCGCTCGCGTTGAAACTGCTCGGCGACACGATCTATTCGAATCCGCTGCTGCTTGGTTTCGCGTGGCAGAAGGGCTGGTTGCCGCTCGAACTCGCGAGCCTCACGCGCGCGATCGAACTGAACGGCGTGGCCGTCGACAAGAACGTGCTCGCGTTCAACTGGGGCCGCTTCGTTGCGCAGAACGGCGCCGGCGATCTGCTCAAGTCTACGCAGCACGCGGTCATCGTCAAGATGCCGGAGTCGCTGGAGAACGTGATCGCGACGCGCGAAGCGTTGCTCGCGGCGTATCAGAGCGAAGCGTATGCGCGTTCGTATCGCGATGTCGTCGAGCGCATTCGCGAGAAGGAAAAGCTGCTGAACGCGAAGTTACCCCTTACGCGCGCCGTCGCGGTGAATCTCGCGAAGCTGATGGCTTATAAGGACGAGTACGAAGTTGCGCGTCTCTATGCCGATCCCGCGTATCTCGACAAGCTGCGTGAGCAGTTCGAGGGCGAACCGGGCCGCGATTACAAGCTGATGTTCCATCTCGCGCCGCCGCTTTTCGCTAAACGCGACGAGCATGGCCATCTCGTGAAGCAGCGTTTTGGTGCGTGGATGCTGCCGGCGTTTCGCGTGCTCGCGAAGATGAAGGGTTTGCGCGGCACATCGTTCGATGTGTTCGGCAAGACGGAAGAGCGCCGCACCGAACGCCGGATGATCGCGGATTACATTGCGCTCGTCGATGAATTCGTTGCGACGCTCGATGCGCAACGATGCGATGCCGCGTTGAAGCTTGCGAAACTGCCTGATGAAATCCGCGGCTTCGGGCATGTGAAGGAGCGCGACATCGCGGCCGTCGCGAAGAAGCGCGAACGGTTGATCGAAAGTTATCGCGCGCCGGTGGAGGTGGCGGCGACTGCGTGAGCGGGCGATAGGGTATCGCGAGGTGACGAATCGGAAGCTGTATCGCGGATTCGTCACCGTAACTTCAGGTGGCGAATCAATTCGGATGGCAAAGTATTCCGTTGGCTCGCTATGTTCGAGAGTCAGAATATGCAATCGTCGTTGCCGTATAGCAGAGACGAGCCGTCGTTCGATTGGAAGCCTGCAAAGAAGCCGATTGAGGTTGGTCGCTTCGAAATCCGTCCACCGTCCGTGCCGTTCAATGCAAAGCCAATCCATGACGAGGAGCTGGATGCCGTCATTGGCTATCGCGAGGAAAACGCGGGCGTATCACGATAAGCGAGAGGCGTATAGAGTCGCCGCTTACCGTCGTTCGAGAGCGCGACTACACCATTCTTCACTTCGCTTACAGACACATCCTATGAAGCAGCCCACCGTTCATACCACGGCGCATATTGATTCCAGTGCGACAGTGCAATGGGACAGCGATTGCTTCACTGTGCGCTGCGCAATCGAGTATGCGGCTTCGTCCACTTCCGTCGAAAGACGGTCAACCTAAGCGAAGAGATCGACCGGCGCTGCGATATCCATCCGCCGATCTATGTCATTACTGCGGGAACGCTATCGATGGTGTTAGATTTGGATAAGCGTCTCAAGGGGTTCGACCTCTACACAAATCCCGAAAAGTGGGTTGCATGCTCGCTGCCTTTGCGCGGCGCGGTTCAGGAAACGCCGCATATCGAGACGTCGTTCGATGCAAACGGTCACGGGAACGGGCATCGGGGTCGATGAGAATCTGGCGCAGATTTGCGTAGAGGGTTTATTTCTGGAAATAACGAAGCCGAAGCATGAAACGCTTTGGGCCGCGCTGTTCGGCCGCGGTCACGCGGGAACGTGATTCGGTTCCACGGAAAGGAGGAGACATTCGCATGAAAGCCGTACACAAGCTCGCCGTCGTCGGCATCGGCAAGATCGCGCGGGATCAGCACTTGCCCGCGATAGCCGCGCAGCCGGGGTTCGAACTCGTCGCGTGCGCGAGCCGCAATGCAAGCGTCGAAGGCGTGCGCAACTATCCGGATATCGGCGCGCTGCTCGCCGCCGAGCCGTCGGTCGATGCAGTGTCGCTCTGCGCGCCGCCTCAAGTGCGTTATGCGCAAGCGCTCGCCGCACTCGACGCAGGCAAGCACGTCATGCTCGAAAAGCCGCCAGGCGCGAGCGTGAGCGAAGTCGAAGCATTGCGCGACGTTGCACGCGCGAACGGCTGCACGCTCTTCGCCTCGTGGCATTCGCGCGCGGCGAGCGCAGTCGAACCGGCGCGCGCCTGGCTCGCGTCGAAGGAACCGGGCGCGATTCGCTCGGTAGAAGTGCGATGGAAGGAAGACGTGCGGCGCTGGCATCCGGGGCAGCAATGGATCTGGGAGCCGGGCGGTCTCGGCGTATTCGATCCAGGCATCAACGCGCTATCGATCGTCACGCGCATCCTGCCGCATGAAGTCGCGCTGCGCGCCGCCACGCTCACGATGCCGGCCGATACATCCACGCCGATCGCCGCCGAACTCGATTGCGTCGCGATGAACGGCGCGCCGGTGCGCGCGGTGTTCGATTGGCGTCACGGTCCCGTCGAGGAATGGGACATCGACATCGAAACGGACGCGGGCCGCCTCTCGATGCGCGAAGGCGGCAAGCGTCTGTCGATCGCGGGCAAGGAGATCGATGTCGAAGCCGAGCGCGAATATCCCGCGCTGTACGAGCACTTTCACACGCTCATCGAAACGAAAACGAGCGATGTCGATGTGCGACCGCTGCGACTCGTCGCCGATGCATTCCTCACCGGACGGCGCATCGAAACGGAAGCATTCGGCCGCTGACGCGCGCGCATCACGAAGCGCGATACGTCGCGCTTCGAATCGCATTGATCGCGAATACATCGCCCTCGGGCGCGGCGCTCACGTTCCCGTGCCGCGCGACGAGCGGAATGCGACGCGTGCTTCCCGGCGCGAGATGAAACCAGTCGATGCGTGCGAAGTAGTTCGGATCGGCGATATGCACCCAGCGCGCGAGCTGCGCCGTTTCGACAATGAGACTGAAGCCCTCGTCGTCCTTCTCGACGGTGACGCTCAAGCCGATATCGCGCCGCTCGCCGATCGACGGATCGGGGAAGTGGAACGCTTCCGACAGCACTTCGTTCGTGTCCGCGTCGCGCAGAACGACATGCGTCGCATCGTGCGCGCGCGGGCCGAAGCGATACGCATATGCGATATCGAAGAATGCGCCGATCAGCGCATTCGACGACACACGTTGTACGCTGCGCGGTTGCAATACGACATCGCGCGAACCGCTCGCCACCTTGATCGCGCCTTCACGCAGGCACGCCAGTTCGACCCGTGCGCGAATCTCGCGCGCGGTATCGTTGACGAGATGAACGTCGAGTCCGTCGAGACCTTCATCGAGGATCAACGCCTGCACGGGTTGAAGCACGCGCGCGAGTCCATGCAGCGCGCTCTTCGGTGCGCCGAGAACGTCGATGATGCCCCAGCCCGCGCCCGGACGCACATCGAGCAGATTCCATACGATGCCCCCCGCACAACTCGATCCTTCGCGACGCCATTCCGAGAACACCGCGCCGATCACATCCGCGACGACCGCGCGCGACAGTTCCAGATAGCGCTCGGGATTTTCATAGCGCAAACGCGGCACGTCCATGCGATAGAGCGATCGCATGTAATGCTCGCGCACATCGTCGAAATCCCACGCCGAGCCGGGATCGCGCGGCACGCCTGCTTTCCAGCGCGGTTCGTGCGCGCGCGCATTCGGTATCGCGCGCAGGGCGACATCGTCGGGAACGTTGGCGAACGCGAGACATTCGGAGGCGAAGCGCACTTGCGCGCGACGCACATCGTCGAACGGGCGCTGATACGCCGGCACGCCGTAGTAATGCGTAATGCCGCCGCGCGTGCCGAAAGGCATCGACTCCTTGTCGCCGGGCGCCGCGCTCGGCGAGTTCACGACATACGCGACGTCGGGCCGCTGCGCTGCCATCGCATTCGGCAAGAGTTCGGTGAAGAGGCGCTGCTGATACGCGTCGAAGGGCAGGCCGAGCATCGCCGCCTGCTGATGCACTTCGCTTCCGCCACACAGCACCGCGAGCGATGCGAAGCGTCGCGTGCGTGAAAGGAACTGCTCGGCTTCGCGTTGCGCGCTCTCACGAAATGCTTCGTCGTCCGGATAATCGAAGTTCGCGAACGCGAAGTCCTGCCACACGAGCACGCCGTATTCGTCGGCGAGTTGGTAGAACGTGTCGGATTCATAGAGCGTGATGCCGCTCACGCGAATGATGTTCAGGCCCGCATCGCGAATCAGGCGGAAGACGTTCTCGAGTTTCTCGCGCGGCGCATCGAGCGCGACGATGTCGGCCGATGTCCAGCACGCGCCGCGCGCGAATACAGGCACGCCGTTCACGACGAGCTGAAAGCCTCGGCCGTCCACACCACGATCGACTTCTATCGTGCGAAAGCCGACTTCGCCGAGATCGATATCGCCGAGCTTCACGGCATAGCGCGATGGCTCGCCATGCGTGTGCGGATACCACAAGCGCACATCGGGCACGCGCACGCGGCCTTTGAGCGTGCGCGCGTCGTGCCATTCCAGCGTGGCGTGCGCGTCGCCACATTCGATGCGAACCGGCGCCTGTTCCTGTGCATGAAAGTAGCGCACGGTGACATCGAGCATGCCATCGTTGCCGTCGATGCTCGTGCGCAGATCCACGTTGTCGATGCACGCGCGCGTTTCGCCGATCAATTCGATGGGGCGCCACGGACCCGCCGGTTGAATCGTCGGACACCATCCGGACATATGCCCGAGCAGCGTCGTGCGAACGTTGCGCAACGTGGCGGGTTGCGCGAGCTTCGGACGCCAGCGCGCACGTCCGCGTTTGGCGGCAAGCGCGGGCGCGATCGAACGGAAGCACAGATGAAGCGTATGCTCGCCGTTGAGTTCGACGTCGAGATCGTGCGCGACGAACATCGAATCCGATTCGAGCAGCTTGCGATCGTCGAGCCATATTTCGGCGATGGTCGCGAGCCCATTGAAGCGCAAGCGCCGCATGCCGTCGCCCGCGAGCTTCACGCGATACCAATGATCGGAATGCGCGAACGGCTGCGCGAGCGCTTCATCGCTGACGCCTTGCGCGCGCAATGCGGATGCGATCGTGCCCGGCACGGGCGCGTCGATCCACTGCGTGACGGTGTCGAGCGATGCGGGCGTCGCGCATGAACCCGCTGGCGTGCTCACGCATTGCCAGCCTTCTGAAAGACGCCGCGCCGCGTGCGCGCACTGGTCGTGCATGAACCTACCTCGTCGATGGAATGCGAAGAACGACGCCAAAGCCGCGCGGCATGCGCGCGGCTTCGGCGTTCACAGAAAGCGCGCGGCGAGCGGCTCGATAACCTTGTCGTACGAAGCCTGCATCGAATCGAGGCAGTCTTCGCACAGGTCCGAGCGCGAGCGCATGCGGGCGCGCGCGAGTCGAAACTGCATGACCATCGCTTCGCTCGCGATCGCTTGAGCGCTCGTCTGAATATCGCTCGATACTTCCACGCCGTGCCGGTTCAGCCAGCCGAGATACTTCGACAGCAACTCGAAGTTCGAGCCGAGCTGACGCATCACGTTGAACGTGTAGAGGTGATAGTACGCGGGATCGCGTTCGAGCAACGCACGCAGATGCTCGGGAAATTCCGCGCGCCATTGCGCAACGGGATTCACCGCGGGACGTTCCGCGAGACGCAGCTTGAGCAACTCGACCGAGCGTTGCACCATCGCATCGCCTTCGAGCGGCGCACGCGCGCGCTTCACGAACTCGACGTACGGGAAGAGCGCGTGCACATCGCTTGCGAGGCCCGGCATCAGACGGAACACGCCATCGTAGTCCTCGCCCGCCAACGCGAAGTAACCCGCATTATGGAAGTACGTGATGCGCTTCGCTTCCGTGTCGATGGCGTCGATCGCGATGGTCGTCTTCGTATGCGTCTGCCGATACGCGGTCGCGCGTGTGTCGGGCAGATAGTACGAGTCCATCTCGACCACCACGATCTGCCCGCGGCGCGTCTGCTCGCGCACGTGCGCTTCCAGCGTGTCGTAGATCGCGAGCTCTTGCGCCTGCAGGCCATAGAGCCGCGCGATATCGTCGAGCGAAAACTTCGGGAACGTGAACTGATCGCCCTCGAATGCCTGCGTCACCGTGAAACCGAGCGCCGCATGCGGATCGCAGCCGTAGTGATGCAGCAACTCGATCCACAAGTCGACATAGCAGTTCGTCTCCAGCCAGACGCGCTCTTCGCGATGCAGCGCGTGCTGGATGTAGGCGGTGTCCGCAGGCATGGACGTGTCGGTCACGGCTTCTGCCGGCGAGCGTGCGTTCATGCCTTGTTTCCCAGGTTCGCGAGGCCTTCCTCGATGAGCGGCGCCTTGTCGCCCCAAAGCAACTGACGCACTTTCTCCGGCCACGCCTTGACATCGAGACCGTGGTGACGGAAGAGCGCGAGCGTCGTGCGCTCCATGCCGAAGCCGACACACGCGGTATGCGCGACCTGATCGTCGGCCTGACGGATGTGCCACAGCTCGCCGAAGTGGTCCTGGTGATAGTTGAACGACAGGCACGCGGTCGGACGGTCGGGCGTCGCGACGGGCACGAGCAGTTCGAACTTCAGTTGCTGCGCGCGCTGGCTATCGGCGACGATCATGCCGCCGCGACCGAAGAACGGATCGTTGGCGAGATCGATTTCGAAAGGCAGTTGCAGCAGATTGACGAGCAGCGAACCGCGGTCGATCCACTTCTGACGGAACGCCATCACTTGCTCGGGGCTGCCGACGCGGATGTATTCGCGCATCCGGAACATCTGCATGCGGCCCGGATCGATCGACGGCTCGTGGCGGAAGCAGTACGAGAACGCATCGAAGATCGCGCCGTCAGCCGCGAGATTGCCGCGCTTCGCGACGAGCGGATAGATCGGATAGCACGCGGCCGGCGTGAGCACGAGGCGCGTCGGCTTTTGCTGATCCATCCATTCGTCGGAGCGCTCTTCCTCTTCACCGATATGCACGATCTTGTCGAGCGCTTCGAGCAGGCGATGATGCCCGCGATCGTTGCCCTGGAACGAGTGGATCGTGCCCGCCAGATTCGGGAAGCTCTTCAGATACTCGCTGTCCTCGAAATCGCGGCGGCGCATCGCGGGCGGAAAGCGCAGCACTTCCGCGTGTTGATCCGCGCCGAGCATCGTGATGGCCTGATTGAGCCGTTCGACGACATCCTCGAATACTTCGCTGCGGCCATAGAGACCGTCTTCGCCGGTATCGAGCAGAATGCCCGCTTCGATCAGGCGATCGCGCAAGGTCAAGTCCGATTTGTCGTACGGTGCCTGTGTCTCTTGTGATTGTGCTTGTGCTTCGGCCTGCATCATGGCGGCCTGTTCCGTCGGCATGTTCATCGTCAAATGGTCCCCGTTGCGGCGCGCTGCGCAAGCAGCAGGTTCGCCGTGTTCAATTCGATGCGATCGTTGCTGATCATGAGCGGCGCCGAATGCAGATCGCGCAGATGGCGCCCCACGCTGAACGGCGTGTCGTTCTTGTAGCCCGCCATGCCGCAGATCATCAGCGTCTCTTGCACGACATGCAAAGCCGACTGCGAGATCGCCAGCTTGAGCATGTTCAGATCGGCGTTGATGCCGATCGACGCCGCGAGCGGTGCGTCGTCGTCATTGCTCTGGTTCGCCTTGCGCGCCGCGCGTTCGGCCTGCGCCGCTTCGACATTGGCGAGCGATTCGCGCAGCCGCGCCTGCATCATCTTGATGAGCGTGAGCACTTGCGAAAGGCGCGCGGCCGAAGGCGGCAACGCGGGCTTGCCGCGCGCCTGATTGCGGAAGAACTGATGCCCGCGATTCGCCGCGTCGCTCGCGATGCCGCACCATACCGACGACCACAAGGTATGGGATACGGGCAGCATGCTTTCGTCGGCGATCTTCGAGAACGGCGTCGGCAGAATCTGTTCCGCGATGCCGCTCGCGACCAGTCGATGTCCTTCGCTGCATGTCCCGCGCATACCGAGCGTGTCCCACGTCCCACGCTGCTCGAGCGTGAACGTTTCGCGCGGCGCGACGATCAGCACCTGATCGGAGGGCGGCGCGTCCGGATGACGGCGCGCCGTCACGAGAATGGCGTCGGAATACTTGCCGTACGAAATGGTCGGTGCGAGCTTCTCGATGCGAAACGCGTTGTCGACGAGATCGACCGCGCACGCGCTCGTACGCATGTTGCCGCCGATGTTCTCTTCCGACGTCGCCGATGCGAGCAGCAACTGTTCGCTGACCATGCGAGCAAGGAAAGCGCGCTGCCACGGCACGTTCACGCCATGATCGACGATGCAAACGACCTGGCTCTGATGCATCGCATAGATCATCGCGGACGAAGCGCAGCCTTGCGCCAGTGCCTCGCACAAGCGCGCGACGCCGGTGAGCGACAGACCGTCGCCGCCGTATTCCGTCGGGATCATCGCGGAGAAGAGACGCTCCTTGCGCATCGCTGCAACCGCTTCGGCGGGAAAGCGCGCTTCGCGATCGACCGCGTCGGCGTACTGGGCCGCGACGGCCGCGACGCGCTTCGCGGCTTCGATCAGTTCGCTTTCGCTACGCAAGATTGCGCTCTGCGCGAGCTCGGCGACTTCAAGCTCCTGAGCGGGCGCGTTCATGCTGCCGCCTGCGAACGACGCAGTTCGTCGACCGCCGATGCGAGCGAATCGACGCTCGAAAAGAGACGGCGCGTGAGCATGTGATCGGGAATTTCGATGCCGAACTCGTCTTCGATCGCCAGCATCACATGGACCGTGGCAAGCGAAGAGAGACCGGCGGCGTAGAGATCGTCGCCGTCGGCGAGCGTATCGATGGGCACGTCGAGACGAGCGGACTCGGCGAGGATGCGGCGCAATTCAGTTTTCATTGTCTATGTTTTCCCTTGTACCCGGCCATTGGTGCAACTAACCCGGGTCGCGACGATGAGTTCTTATCGAATGTCGCTGACCCCGGTGCGAATCGGCAGTGGTGTTGTTGTTGTCTCGCGAAGACGGTTCCACGAGAGCCCTCGCACGCACTGTTTTCTTATAGCTATTGTTTGATCGTATTTAACGAATTTGCGGGCCTATGCGTCCGTGCGATGGCGCACGGAGGGCTTCGTCGAGAAAGCATCGTTTTGTGCGATATCAAGCACGTCGCGATCGGATGCGATGATTCACACTCACGTCAGCGCTTCATATTCGATAAATAGGTAACTCCTTCGCATGGTCGAATGAGTGATAAGCAAAAACGATGCGTACACTGAAAGCATTTTGAAACGATAACTTTCCGGAGTGAATTGATTGGTTCTGATATCGCTGCTGCTTCTATTCATCGCGCTGTTCCTCGTTTGGAGAAAACGGCGCGGCATGATTCTGGTGATGACGGCTATCGTCTTCTGGGGGCTCGGAAGCTGGTTTCCGGGGCCGCTCGTGCAGCTCGCGAACGATCACTACGCGTCGATGAAGGATCCGACGTTCGGCCCGCGCACGGCGATCATCGTGCTGGGCGGGGGGACCTGGTACGACCATAACCGGCGTCTCGTGCCCAAGGGTGACGCGATGACGCGCATCGATCTGGCGGCGTCGCTCTATAAGCGTTGCGTCGAGATGGAGAAGGCGTGTTTTGTCATCATGAGCGGAGGCAACCCGCAGCATCACGAGCAAAGCGAAGCAGACTTATATGGAAGCCTGCTTCTCGACGCAGGCGTGAAGCGCCAAGATCTCATCCTCGAAAATCAGAGTCTCGACACTTATGAGAACGCGCGCAATACGGAGAAGATACTGCGGTCGCGGCCCTACGATACGTCGGTTTTGATAACGTCGTCGCTTCACATGCGTCGCGCGATGCTCGCGTTCGAAGCCTTCGGTTTGCATCCACAGCCGACCGTCGCTTATGTTCGTCCGCAGTTCATGTGGTGGCGTCCGCATCGAAGAGGATGGTTCGATTCGAACAGCGCGTTGCATGAGCTGGTTGGTATCGTGCGGTTTTATGTATGGAGGTGGGTCGGGTTGTATTGAGACTGGCGCGTCGGCGCAAGACCTATACTTCCGGTAAAGACGACACGGAAGGCCATCCAGTGAATCAACTCATCCACGCCGTCGCGTTCGCGGCCGACAAACATCGCAAGCAGCGCCGCAAGGATGCGGACGCGTCGCCGTACATCAATCATCCGATCGCGCTCGCTCATGTGCTCGCGAACGAAGGCGGGGTCGAAGACGAGCGCGTGCTGATCGCCGCCATATTGCACGACACGATCGAAGACACGGACACATCGCGCGATGAACTCGTGCGGCGGTTCGGCGCGGAGATCGGGCGCATCGTCGACGAAGTGACGGACGACAAGTCCTTGTCGAAGGCCGAAAGGAAGCGTTTGCAGGTCGAACACGCGGCGCATATCAGTCACGGCGCGAAGCTCGTGAAACTCGCCGATAAGATTTGCAATTTGCGCGATATTCTCGCCGCGCCGCCGTCCGGCTGGAGCGATGAGAGAAAGCGCGAATACTTCGATTGGGCGAAGCGTGTCGTCGATGAATTGCGTGGCACGCACCGGGAACTCGAAGCCGTGTTCGATGAGGTCTATCGCAAGGGCATCCCTTCAGGACACGTGGTCGCCTGAGGCCAGCGCGTCGCTCAAATAACGCGCCGTGCGGCTTGCAGCATGTTCGGCGATACGTTGCGGCGTGCCCGTCGCCACGATCCGGCCGCCATCTTCACCGGCGCCCGGGCCGATGTCGATGACCCAATCGGAAAGCGATGCGACGCGCATGTCGTGCTCCACGACGACGACCGTATTGCCCGCATCGACGAGCCCTTGCAGTTGCGCCATCAGGCGATCGACGTCGGCGGGATGAAGCCCCGTCGTCGGCTCGTCGAGAATGTAGAGCGTGTCGCCGCGATGCGCGCGCTGCAGTTCGGTTGCGAGCTTGATGCGCTGCGCTTCTCCGCCTGATAGCTCCGTCGCGGGCTGCCCGAGCCGCAGATAGCCGAGGCCGATGTCGCGCAACACGGCGAGCGCGCGCATGACGCTGGCTTCATCGGCGAAGAAGTCGCATGCGCTATCGACGGTCATGCCGAGCACATCCGCAATGTTCTTGCCATGCCATTCGATTTCCAGCGTCTGCGGGTTATAGCGCGATCCGTGGCATGTCGCGCACGACGTGTAGACGCTTGGCAGGAACAGCAACTCGACGCTGACGAAGCCTTCGCCTTCGCATGTCGGGCAGCGTCCTTGCGCGACGTTGAACGAGAAGCGTCCTGCGCCATAGCGGCGCTTTCGCGCGGCCGGCGTGTCGGCGAAGAGCTTGCGAACGTGATCGAAGAGGCCGGTGTAGGTCGCGAGATTCGAACGCGGCGTGCGGCCGATCGGCTTCTGGTCGACGCGCACGAGACGCCGGATCGTCCCCATGCCTTCGACGATGCGTCCGCCCGCCGAAGCGTCGGCTCGAGCGAAGAGCGGGTCCTGCTCGTCTTCTTCTGCATCGTCGAGCGCGCGTCCGAGCCGCTCCGCGACGAGTTCCGGCAACGCCTGACTCACGAGGCTCGACTTGCCCGAGCCCGAAATGCCGGTGACGGTCGTGAAGGCGCCGAGCGGAAACGCGGCATCGATGCCATGCAGGTTATTGCGCGTGATGCCTTCGAGCCGCAACCATCCGCGCGGTTCGCGTGCGACGCGTTCGATCGTTTGCTTCGGCGCGAACAGATGCCTGCGCGTCTGCGATTCCTCCACCGATGCGAGGCCTTCCGGCGGCCCGCTATACAGCACATGTCCGCCTCGTTCACCGGCGGCCGGACCGACATCGATCAGCCAGTCCGCGCGCCGCATGGTGTTCAGATCGTGCTCGATGACGAACAGCGAATTGCCTGCTGCCTTCAATCGCTGCAACGCGGCGAAGAGCGCTTCGCTGTCGGCCGGATGCAAGCCCGCGGATGGCTCGTCGAGCACATAGACGACGCCGAAGAGCTGCGACGCGAGTTGCGTCGCGAGCCGCAATCGTTGCAGTTCGCCGGATGAGAGCGTCGGCGTCGCGCGATCGAGCGAGAGATAGCCCAGGCCCAGATCGATGAGCGTGCCGAGCCGCTCCAGCAAATCCGCCGCGATGCGCTCGGCGGCGGCGCGTTTCTCGTCGGAAAGATTGGCCGTGCGGCGCACGTCCGGCGCGGCCTTGTGCGCCGAGCCGCCTGCCGCGACGCGCTTGGCCGTCGCCGCGATGCGGTCTTTCCTCGCGAGCGCGGGAGCCGGCGCTTCATCACTGGCGGGCCATTCTCCGCGTGCGATGGGCGCAAGTAGATCGGCGAGTCGGATGAGCGGCAGACGCGCGAATTCGGCGATGTCGAGCCCTGCGAACGTCACCGATAGCGCTTCCTTCTTGAGCCGCTTGCCGTGACATGCGGGACAATCGCTGCCGACCATGAAGCGCGACACGCGCTTTTTCATGAGCGCGCTTTGCGTGTGCGCGAAGGTATGCAGCACGTAGCGGCGCGCGCCGGTGAATGTGCCCTGATAGCTCGGTTCGGCGCCGCGTTTCAGCGCGGCTTGCGTCTCTTTCGGCGTGAGACCGGCGTACACCGGCACCGTCGGCTGCTCTTCGGTGAACAGAATCCAGTCGCGATCCTTCTTCGGCAAGTCGCGCCACGGCGTGTCGACGTCGTAGCCGAGCGTCACGAGTATGTCGCGCAGATTTTGTCCGTGCCACGCGGGCGGCCAGGCCGCGACGGCGCGCTCGCGGATCGTGAGCGAGTCGTCGGGCACCATCGACTTTTCGGTGACTTCGTAGACGCGGCCGAGGCCATGGCACACGGGACACGCGCCCTGAACCGTGTTCGGCGAAAAATCTTCCGCGTACAGCATGGGCTGCTTCGGCGGATAACTGCCGGTGCGCGAATAGAGCATACGCACGAGGCTGGAGAGCGTCGTCACGCTGCCCACCGACGAGCGTGCATTCGGTGCGCCACGCTGCTGCTGAAGCGCGACGGCGGGCGGCAAGCCTTCGATCGAATCGACCTGCGGCACGCCGACTTGTTCGATGAGCCGCCGCGCATACGGCGCGACCGATTCGAAATAGCGGCGCTGCGCCTCGGCGTAGAGCGTGCCGAATGCGAGCGAGGACTTCCCGGAACCGGATACGCCGGTGAAGACGACGAGGGCGTCGCG
This sequence comes from Caballeronia zhejiangensis, assembly GCF_022879815.1. Classification (NCBI taxonomy): domain Bacteria; kingdom Pseudomonadati; phylum Pseudomonadota; class Betaproteobacteria; order Burkholderiales; family Burkholderiaceae; genus Caballeronia; species Caballeronia zhejiangensis. Next base: position 306,791 of record NZ_CP084285.1, on the reverse strand, counting down.
TGGCACGTCGACATCGACGTTTTTCAGGTTGTGCTCGCGCGCGCCGCGCACGCGCACGAAACCTGCTCTCGATGCAGGCGCGGCATCGTCGCGATAGGCGGATTCGCGTTGGGTTTTGCGGGCATCCATGAGTCGGGCGGGTTGTCTGGCCGGGCGCGGCGGCGGAAGTAATGAATTCGCTTGCAGCATGCCAGATACCAGATGGCATTTTGAATTACGCATCATGCATGCGATCGCATTCAGACCGGTGGTGAACCTGATCGACGAGGGAAAAAATGAGGACAATGCCGGTGCGGGTTCCGGTCGCGCTGACGGCAGGTGTGACGATAGGCGGGTCGGGCGTTGCGATGGCGCAGTCGGGCGGCAACGGCAATGGCGGATCGGGCAGGGGCAACGCTCACGGCGCGGCAAAGGCCGGGCCGACCGTCGGCGGCGACAACACGTCCACGCCCGGCAGTACGCGCCAGGGCAGCTTCCACTCCACGCACAAAAAGAAAGCGAAGCCCGCGACGACGACCCAGTGACGGGCCGATCGTAGCGGCGGGCGTTGCCGATCAGACAGCGACGCTTTCGATGTCGATATCGTCGGTGCCGAGGCGCGAGAAGATGTCGCAAACGGCCCGCATCTCCGCTTCGTCGCGAATGCTCACGATGACGCGTGTAATGCTGCATGCCACGTCAGCGTCGCCGCCGTCCGCGCCGAACGAGGGGAGGATGTCGTCGCTCGACATGTCGAGTCCGTAGGGATAGTCGTGCGTATCTACCACGCCCAGATGTTCCCCGTGCCCCGCGTATTCCGCCGCGATCCATTGTGTCTGCGCATTGTTGCTCTGCGTTTGCGAAGTATGGAAATCCGCGAAGCCGCTCATGCTCGCCACGCGCACGCGGTCGGCCGCGATTCCTTCTGCGCGCAGGTCTTCGAGTGCTTCATCCAGCTTACGGGAGCCGTAGAACGCTCCGCTTACTTCACGCATCATTTGCTCGTCTCCTTGCCTGCCAACCTCGATGCCGCGTCTCAGTATCGCCGTGAAAATTGCGAATGTGAATACGGATGTCCACCGGTTGAGCGCCTGTCCGATGAGTGACTTGCGCGAGAGGCGAAAGACGTGTGGTGCAACGCATAGACATGCGTGGCGATTAACCGGTGAACCGCTGTGATCGGGCTCGCGACTGCGCGAGTTGATGGCGAATCCAACGGATGCGGCATGGACTCGCGAGCCGGACGATGAAGCGAACCGCCAATGCGCGGACAAAAAGGATATTTGTCGACGTGCGGCTGATGCCGTCTGGCGGGCGCGTTTCACTTCATGCGGTACATGAACTTTACGCCGCAACGAACGGTTTATCAACGCTTTGCTTTGTCCCTATTCGGACGTTTTCGATAGGGATTTCCATCATGACCGGCACAGCGTCGAACAGAGCTCGCCGCGTCATGCGGCTCGCTCAATGAAGCGATTATTGGTTCTAGAAATTGCCTCGATGGAACGTCGAATTTCGCGCTGAAAACGATAGTCATCGTACAAGCTGTCCCGCGCCCTATAATTGCTCATCGAGCATACAAAGATCGGCCTTTCAATGTCCCAAGCACTCGCGTCCGGCGCGCTTCGCCGCTCCCGAAATCTCACCGAGGAAGTCGTCGCCGAGTTATCGGAGCGGATTCGCAGCGGCGCGCTTCAGCCCGGCGACAAGCTGCCGACCGAATCGGAAATCATGGCGCAACTCGGCGTGAGCCGGACTGTCGTGCGCGAATCCATTTCGCGATTGCAGGCTGCGCGCCTCGTTCAGACGCGGCACGGCATCGGTACATTCGTGCTCGAAGCGGGCGATCAGGAGCGGTTCCAGATCGAGGCCGCGGGCGATCTCACCGTGCGCGACGTGATGGCGATTCTCGAATTGCGCATCAGCCTCGAAGCCGAGGCGGCCGGTCTCGCGGCCATGCGCCGCACCGATGAAAACCTCGCGCAGATGCGCCGGGCGCTCGACGAATTCGAGCGGCTCATCGAAGCGGGCGAAGGCAGCGCGGTCGCGGCCGATGTGGCCTTTCATCTCGAGCTTGCGAAGGCTACCGGTAATCGTTACTTCCATAGCATCCTGAGCCAGCTCGGCAACACAATCATTCCGCGCACGCGCGTCAATTCGGCGGCGCTTGCGCATAACGATCCTTCTGGCTATCTCGATCGCGTGAATCGCGAGCATGAAGATATTTTCGATGCGATCGAACGCCGCGATCCCGAAGCAGCACGCGCGGCCATGCGGATGCATTTGTCGAACAGCCGGGAGCGGCTGCGGCGCGCGCATGAGGCCGCATCGAAGAATGACTGATCGCAGTGCGTTGTTTAATCTTCTTCAAGCATGATCGAAAGCGTGCCGGCTTCGCTTTGCACGCCGGCATCGAGATCGATCTCGTGCGGCGCCATCCTGGCAATCGCGCGCAGAAGACGCGGCGAGAAGCGCGCGCCGAAACGCGCGATCTCGGCTTCGCGTGTAGCGTCATCGGCATGTGAGAGCGCGCGCAACTCATTCAGCGGCAAGCCAACGAACAGATCGAGCGCGTAAGGCGGCGCATCCGAAGCGGCCGTCGTTCGCGACGAATCCGGCGCGCGTATGCGCAGGCCCGGTTGCAAATGCGATTCGAGCTCCATCGTCACTTCATAGTTCGCTTCCAACTCGAGTGCCGCGTGCGCTTCGTTTCGTAAAAACGGCGCGACGGATTGCAAGCGGGCCAGTTCATCGTCTGAGAGCAGCATGATTTTTTCCTCCGGATATCGGTTGAAGTTATCACGCTCGAATGATGCTTGCCGGCCGAGAAAAATCGACCGAAAGACGGCGTTGCGGTTCGTTCCAAACGCGCCTAATTACTGTTGCGATGGCTTGTCGAGCTATCGTCCAAAAGGCTTGCTTAAGCGCGTGCGCATCAAACGTTTGCGCAATCGGCCCAATTCTTATCGCATGCTTAAGCACCCGCATGTCCGACGGGTTAGTTCGGAATCCCCCAATTCCACGCTAGGATCCGAATAGCTAAGCTGACGAAATTGCCAGCTACGAGTCAACCGAACGCGTAAGTGAGCCGTTAGCCTTTCACGCACTCGGTTCACTTCGTCGAAGAATCGTTATCGACGGATCGCCACTTCGGCGCGCGTTCATCTGCTTGCATTCTTTCTTTCGATAAGCCTCGTTCGAGGCCATATCAAATTCCTTGCGTTTTTTTACGAATCGCCAAGGCCAGTAAGGTAATGTGAATATTACGAAATATTTCCGACAGGAATGTGTCGGACGTGGAGACCAGGCGTTTGAAGATCCTACATAGCGAGTCCTCGAAGGGATGGGGCGGTCAAGAAATACGGACGTTGAAGGAGATGGTCGCGTTGCGCGAAAGCGGCCATACCGTCGAGCTGATTTGCCCGAGCGATGCGCGGCTCGGGCAACGTTGCGCCGAACTTGGGTTCGCCGTTCACCACGCGCGCATGCGCAGTGGCGGCGACATGCGATCGATTCTGGCCATCAAAGCGCTTCTGCGTCGCCGCGCGTTCGACGTGCTCAACACGCATAGTGGCCACGACAGTCTCGTTGCCGGCGCCGCAGGGCGGCTGGCGCGCACGCCGCTCATCGTGCGTACGCGGCATCTGGCATTGCCCATCTCGTCGCTCGCAACTTATACATGGCTTCCGCATCGCGTGATCGCCGTGAGTCATTACGTGCGCCGCTATCTGATTTCGGCGGGTGTTGCGGAGAAGCGCGTGCAGACTATTTACGATGGCATTCCGAAACCTCAGCATGTCTCGCATTCGACGTTGCGCGCGGAACTCGGTCTCGGTGAGGACGCATTCGTTGCGTGCATGGTCGCGATCATGCGCGACAAGAAGGGACATGAAGATCTTATTGCGGCAGTGCGCCCGCTCGTCGACACGCATCCCAACCTGCATGTTGTGATGGCGGGCGATGGTCCTTTGTTCGAACGCATCAAGGGAATCGTCGATAGCTTCGGCCTCGCCGATCGCATTCACCTGCTGGGCTTTCGCACCGATATCCCCAATATCTTTCGCGGTTCCGATCTATTCGTTCTTCCCACGCATCAAGAAGCGCTGGGCCAGGCTTTCATCGAAGCGATGGCGGCGGGATTGCCGGTCATCGGCACGCATGTCGATGGCGTGCCGGAACTGATCGAAGACAACGTGAATGGACTGCTCGTGCCGCCGCACGATCCGGTTGCATTGCGTGCGGCGATTGTCCGCATGATCGACGATCCGGCGTTGCGCCAGCGTCTGCGCGACGAGAGCCTTCGCATCACCGAACGTGGCTTCACCGTAAGCGATATGGCGGACGAAACGGCCAGCTTCTATCAGCGCGCATTGCACGAACGAGGTCATCGCAGATGAGCGCGAAGTATGCACGCGCCGTTCCCGTGCTGATGTACCACCACGTCAGCACATCGCCCGGCATGATCACAGTGACGCCCGATAACTTCGCCGCGCAAATGGACTACCTTGCGCGCGCGGGTTATCGCACCATCGGCGCGGCGCAACTCGCAGGTTTTCTGAGCGGCGAGGACGTGCCCGCGAAATCGCTTGTCATCACTTTCGACGATGGTTATCTGGACAACTGGGTGCACGCGCATCCGGTATTGAAGCGCCATGATTTTACGGCGCTGTGCTTTCTTGTCAGCAGTTGGCCCGGCGAAGGCGGCGTTCGTCCGAATGCATCGGACAACTTGGCAACGATGCCGAGATTGCTCGATCATCGTGCGGGGGAGCGCGCAATCGAAAATGGATACGCCGATGATGTGATCCTGCGCTGGTCCGAAATCGAAGCGATGCGTGAAGCCGGCACGTTCGAATTTCATAGCCATACGCATTCTCATGTGCGCTGGGATCAGGTTGCGGGTTCGCGCGACAAGAAACGCAAGGCGTTGCAGAACGATCTGAGCGCCGCGCGTGGCGCACTGCGCACGCGCCTCGGCGAAGTATCCGATCATCTGTGTTGGCCGCAAGGTTACTACGACGACGACTATCGGGAAGTCGCGTTGAATGCGGGATTCAGGCACTTCTACACATGCCACACCGGAACGAACGTCGGCGCGAATCCGCTGGATCGCGCTGCATCCGACGATACCGAACGCACGATCAAGCGGCTCGAAGTGCGCGACCGGCCGGCTTCGTGGCTGGCATCGCGTTTATGGGTGCATACGCGGCCCGCGATAAGCCGAGCTTATCTGAAGATCAAACGCTGATTCACTGCTGATGCGTTCGCACGAAAGCGGCGATCGCATCGTTCACTGCATCGGTCGCATCGCGATGCGGCGAGTGGCGGCACTGCGGGAGCTTGACGAGCTGCGCGTGCCCGACAGCCGCCGCGATCTTGTCGAGTTGCAGCATCGACGCATATTCGTCGTCCTGGCCTTGAATGGCGAGCAATGGCCGTTTGATCGACGATATTTGTTCCGTGATGTCCCAATGCAAGAACGCGGGATTCAGCCACGCATCGTTCCATCCGTAAAAGGCTGAATCCACATCGTCGTGATAAGCCTCGAGCTTTTCTCGGAACGACGTCGTTTCATACATTTCACGCGCCTTTGTGATGCCTTCCACGGTCATCGGTTCCACGAACAAATGCGGAGCGAGGACGGCGAGACCGGCAAGCGATTCGGGAAATGCGCGGGCGTAGAGCAGGGCGATCGTGCCGCCATCGCTATGCCCGACGAGCCACATGCGCGCACGTTCCCGTGCGTCGATGTGGAGCGCATCGAGCAATGCGGGCAATACTTTTTGCGCTTGCAGATGCAGAAACTCGACCGGCCACTTTTCTTCGGCGCGCCGTGGCGTGGATCGGCCATAACCTGGCCGCGAATAGACGAGTCCCCTGCAGTTCAGGCGATCGCAAAGCATTTGCGGCCAGCCTTTCCATAGCGCGATCGAGCCCAGTCCTTCATGCAGGAACACTGCGATAGGCGCATCGGCGCGCTCCGGATTCAGCCACTGATATTCGATGCGCACCGAGGAAGCGGCGCCATTCAGTTCGACGAAGCGCGTCGTGTCGATGCTTGCTGCAGGGTCGGTCATCTGTTTGCGAATGCTGAGCGTGAAGTACAAAGATTATCAGACGGCGCGCCTGCAGCTTTGAACCCGACTGGCGAATACATCATTGGTCCTGCGCGATCTTTCAAAAATAAATTTATTTGTCTGTTTTTTTCTCTGGACAGCGCTGAACTTTTTCTGCGAAAGTTATTCGTAAGAATCTCGCTGCACTGCAACGCAGATGCGGCCCTTATTCGAATACTTGCGTGTGCAACTATGGCGCGCCCGTTCTGGAGAGATCTGCATGAATCGACCGAAACGAATGCTTCTGGAAAACATTGCCTGGGCACGCGAGACCGCGCACGCCGACGCGCAATTTTTTCCGCGTCTCGCCCAAGGACAGAGCCCTAAAGTGCTGTGGATAGGCTGCGCGGATAGCCGCGTGCCCGCCGAGACTGTGACGAACGCCAATCCTGGCGACCTCTTCGTACATCGCAACATCGCTAACCTTTTTTCTCCATCCGATGACAACACGTTGAGCGTGCTCGAATACGCGGTGCGCGTTTTGAAGGTCGATCACGTAATCGTTTGCGGCCATTACGGATGCGGTGGCGTGCGCGCCTCGCTCCTGCCGAAATCGAGCGACCTGCCGCATGTGAATCGCCGGATCGCGCCGCTGTGCGCGCTGGGCGAACGGCATCGGCACGAACTCGATTCATTCGGCGAGCTCGACGCGCGCGCAAATCGACTCGCCGAACTGAACGTGCTCGAACAAGTGCGGCTTTTGCGAGAACACGCCATCGTGCGAGAGCACGACGTGCCGCCACGCGTTCATGGCTGGATCTTCGGCCTGCACGACGGGCTCATCAAAGTGCTCGCTTCGGGCTACGCCGAAGAGAGCGAAAGTCGCGACATTGCGAGCGCGCAGGTCACATCGCTTCGGGCCGCCTAAGCCCGCTCATTTCTAACGATCGCTTATCGATGCGAGGTCGCTTTCGCGACATTCGCAGGACCCAACTCGTTCGAAAAAAATCATGAACTCGAATAACCGTCTAGCCACTTTTCCGCGAGACATGTTCGCGGGCACTGTCGTGTTTCTCGTCGCGATGCCCTTGTGTCTCGGCATCGCCAATGCATCCGGCGTGGAGCCGTTCGCCGGTCTGCTGTCGGGCATTATCGGCGGCCTCGTCGTCGCGTTGCTGAGTGGCTCGCAATTGAGCGTGAGCGGCCCTGCCGCGGGCTTGATCGTCATCGTCGTCGATGGCATCGCCGGGCTTGGCAGCTTCTCCGCGTTTCTGCTCGCGGTGCTGCTTTCAGGCGCGATTCAATTCGGCTTCGGCATGTTGAAAGCGGGGCGCTTCGCGGCCTATGTGCCTTCGTCGGTTATCAAAGGCATGCTCGCGGCTATTGGCCTATTGCTCGTCATCAAGCAGATTCCGCTTGCTGCGGGATTCGCGAACGCAGGCGCGCCTGCAGCGAACGGTCCGGGCATGCTCGACACGCCCTTCGGTCCGATATCCGCAGCGGCGTGCATTGTCGCCGTAGTCTCGCTTGCGATGCTCGCAGGCTGGGAAACACGCTCGATGCGTCGCTTTGCGCTCGTGCGCGCCGTGCCCGCGCCGCTCGCAGTGGTCGCGTTCGGCATCGGTGCGACTCTGCTGCTCGATCTGTTCGCGCCTGGCTTCGCACCGCCCGCGCAACATCGCGTCGCGCTGCCGTCGCTGGAGTCGTTCACCGCGTTCACGAATGCGCTCGAATTGCCGAACTTCTCGCAGTTCGCGAACCCCGATGTATGGCGGCTCGCATTCACGCTTGCTATCGTCGCAAGCCTCGAAACGCTGCTGAGCCTCGAAGCTGTCGAGCAACTCGATCCCAAGAAGCGCGCGGCGCATCCGGATCGCGAGCTGAAAGCGCAGGGCATCGGCAATATGATGGCAGGTGCGATTGGCGCGCTGCCGATAACTTCCGTCATCGTGCGCAGTTCGGCGAACGTGCATGCGGGCGCGCAGAGCCGATGGTCGTCGTTCATGCATGGCGCATTGCTACTCGTGAGCGTGTTCGCGCTGACGAGCGTCATCAACCTGATTCCGCTGGCCTGTCTCGCGGCGATCCTGATCTTCACGGGTCTCAAGCTCGCCAAGCCTTCGTTGTTCGCAGCGGTCGCGAAACAGGGCATCGAGCGCTTCGTGCCGTTCATCGCAACGATTGCCGGCGTGCTGTTGACCGATCTGCTGATGGGCATTTTGCTCGGCATTGCATGCAGTCTTCTGCTTGCCATGCGCGCGAACCTCAGCCGTCCCATTACGATTGCGCAGCACGACGATCACTATCTGGTGTCGTTCAGAAAAGACGTTTCATTTCTTGGCAAGGTCACGCTGAAACATCATCTGCGCACGATACCCGACGGCGCGACGGTGATCTTCGACGCTTCACGCGCGGACTATATCGACCCCGACGTGCGCGAGGAGATCGACAGGTTCGTGGCCGCGGCGGCTTCGCGCGACATGCATGTCGAATGCAGGAAGCTGCCGCACCTTCGCTCGCAAAGTGGTGCGCCCGCATTGCGAGGCAGATGGCTCGGCTTGCGCAGGCAGGAGATGTCGTCGGAGTAAGAGGAAGTCGAACGAGGCGTCTCGATGCACCAACCGTTTCGGGCGCCGTTCACGAGACGATCGAGATCGAGAATCCGTCCCACCCTTTGCTGCCGACCGTTTGAATCGCCGTGGACGTCACGTGGGTATCGGCTGCGAGCATGTCGAAGAACTTGCGCACGCCGATGACGTCCGGGTCGGCGCTGCCGACGTCCGCCACGCGGCCACTGCGAATCACGTTGTCCGCGACGATCACCGTGCCGGGCCGGCTCAGGCGCAACACGAGGCGCAAATAGGCGGGATAACTTTTCTTGTCGGCGTCGAGAAAGATGAAATCGAAAGGCGGAATGCCGTCCCGCACGAATGATTCGAGCGTATCCACAGCGTCGCCGACAATCACCGACGCAACGCCCGACAATCCGGCGCGTTCAATGTTCTTGCGCGCGACGGAAGCATGGTGCTCGACGGCTTCGAGCGTGATGAGCGTACCGTCCGCAGGCAGGGCACGCGCGAGCCAGATCGTGCTGTAGCCGCCGAGCGTGCCGAGTTCGAGAATGCGTCGCGCGCCGCGCAACTGCGCGAGCATCTGCAGCAGCTTGCCCTGGTTTGGCGCGACGTTGATCGCAGGCAGCCCTTCGTCCGCGCTGGATTTCAATGCGGCTTCGAGTGCGGCGTCCGGCGTTTGCGTTCGATCGCACAAGTATTCGTCCATCGCAAGCCATTGCTGTTCGTTCATGGCATCTCCTTGCCGTTGCGGTTATCGCGTTCTCTCGAACGATACAACACGAATGGAGCCCAGTACAAAACGCGTCTGCGCGATAAACAATTCAGATGACCTTGAAAGCAGTTCGCAATCAAGGTGACACATTTGCGCCGACTGTCTTGACGATACTGCGCGACTCGCGCCGCAACTCATGCCCGAGTTGATCGACGGTCAAGCGGATTGCGTCGATCAATGCACGCGCGGCCGGCGAGGGCGTGCCGCCTGCGCGCATCGTAAGCCCGATCTCGCGGCGCGTGGCTTGCAGCGGAATGTCCATTACGGTTAGCTGACCCGACTCGCATTCGTAGTGCAGTTGTTGTGCGGATACGGCAGCGAGCATGTCGGTATGCATCAGGAGCCCGCGAATGACCGCGAGATCGGCGGTCTCGACGGTCGGCATCGGCGGTTTCAGTTTCCATCGTTTGAACTGCGCTTCGAACATTCCGCGCGCGGGTGCCTGGCTACGCGGCAGAATCCATTGCGCAGCGATCAGCTCCTTGAGCGTCAGGCCACTTCGCGCTGCAAGCGGATGCCCGCGACGCGCGATCACTACGATATCTTCCGACATGAGGCGCTCATTGACGAGTCCGCTCGACGCATCGTTCTGACGCAACGCGCCGAGCACGAAATCGATATCGCCGGCACGCAGTCCCGCGACCAGCGTTTCATACGAGCTCTCATCCGTCACGACGCGCACGCCTGGATATTGCGCGGCAACGCGCGCGATCGCGCCAGGCAGGATCAACGTTCTGCCAAGCGGCAGCGCGCCGACCGTGACATAACCTTGAATCGTGCCGCGCAGCGCCGCGAGATCATCAGGAATGTGGCGCAGTTCGTTCAGCGCGCGCCGCACATGCAGCACGAAAGTTTCGCCTTCGCTGGTGAGCAGCAACCCGCGCGGACTGCGATAAAACAGTTGCATACCAGCGCCGGTCTCCATGATCCGGATCGCGCTGCTGACGGCCGGTTGACTGAGCCCCAACGTCTGCGCTGCGCTCGGCATGTGACGATGGCGCGCGAGTGCCGAGAACAACTGAAGCCGCCGTGTATTGAGCAGAAAGGCCGGGAGCGTGCCGCCTGTCGCGGTCCGACGCCGTGACTGGCGCGTGGCGCACCACTGCGCCAGTTCTTCGAGTTCGGCGAAGATGCGCTGGCAGCGCAACAGCACAGCGCGTCCCGCAGGCGTGGGCAACATGCCCGACGGACGACGCTCCAATAAAGTTTCCCCGACCGCCGCTTCGAGTTCCTGCAGCGAGCGTGTGACCGCCGATTGCGCGCGGAACAGTGCCGCGGCGGCGCGCGTGGCGCTGCCCGTTTGCGCGACGAGCCGAAATGCGCGCAGATACGCGAGATTGAGCAGTTCCCGATTGTCCATATGAAGGTGCCCGATGCCATCAGTTTGATTTATCGCATCGTACAGGCTCGTGCGCTTCGCGCTCACTTTCCCCTAATTGTCGTCGCCGATCATGATGTCATGCATAGAGCGATGGATGTCATCGATTGATCGGAGGGTTGCGCCATGTATCAACATATCCTCGTCGCAGTGAGCCCGAGTTTCAGCGAAGCCGCTCTGTCGACCGCGATTGCGCGGGCGCGCGAAAACAACGCGCGTCTGACCGTGCTGCATGTGATCGAATCGTCGCCGTGGTGGGCGGGATGGCAGATGGAATGTCTATCGGACCTGCCCGCGCTCGTGAATCAGCTCGCGCTCTTGATTCGCGGCAGCAGCGAGAAGATGCTTCGGCGTGCGGGCATCGATGCGGACTGGCAAACGCGCACGTTGCCGCGAGACGGGCGCAGCGTCGGCCGCATCATCGCCGATGAAGCCAATCGCCTCGATGCGGATCTCGTCGTGCTCGGTGCAAGGAAGCGCGGCGTCTTCAGCTTCGGCATGGACCGTGTTCGTAACGTGGTGTGCCGCCATACGAATCGGGAAGTGCTGATCGCAACCGTATGCGTCGCTGATTCGGCGGACGTGATGGAAATTCGCGGCGCGGCGTTGCAAACGCATCACGCCTGATGCGCTTATGCGACGGTAGCGGAAACCGTTTCACCCACGCGTAGAGAAACGCGTGCTGCGATATGTCGCGGTACAACCAGAAGTGGCTGATCGACAACCCCTCGGAGAGCGTTGATAATCGCATCGCTTCAATTTTTGCGACGACTTCGTTTCAAGAGGGATAGGGAGTGCGTAGTTTCTGTTTGGGCCAGCGCCGTTGGAAATGGCTGGCTGTAGGTGTCGTGGCTGTGCTGGCGTTAGGCGCGCTAGCCGCAAGCGTCAATGTCATGCCTTCTGACGCGGCGGCAAATGTATCGATGGAAGCGGTCGCGTCGAGCCCGGTGCTCGCTTCGGATCCCTTGAAAGGGCTGTCCGTAGTCGATGCAATCGAGGTGATTCAGGCTCAGGCCAGTGCATCGTATGCTGCGAATCCAGCCATTGAACCTCACGATGGAAAGACGGCCGGCCCCGTCGTCCCGGATGGTTTCAGCTTCGATAGGGCACCGACACCCGCATCCACGACGGTGCCTTCCATTTGCTCCAAAGCCAAGCACATCATTTGTGTCGATAAGACGACTTTCACCGCAACGGTTTATAAAAATGGCATAGCGCAGTGGTCGTATTATGTGCGTCCCGGCGATGCCCACGGTGCGCGATATGCCACAGGCGAAGGTCGCGGACGCATAGCTTTCAAGAGCCGCCATCACATTTCAAAGGCCTATGGAACGCCCATGCCCTATGCGATGTTCATTGCATGGGACAAGGATCAAGACAAGCACTCCGGTCAGGCCTTCCACCTCTCATACGATTTTCAGAACCAAGGATATGAGGGCGCCAGCCATGGCTGCATGGGAGTAGGATCAGAGGCAGTCATGCAGCGACTGTGGGAGACAAGTCCTGTGGGCACGCAAGTGTATGTCTATCGCAGTTCCAAAGATCCTTCGGAAGCCGTGGCTGACGGATCGAGTCCCGGTTGAAAAAAAGGCCACGCTCAAGTGGCCTTTCGAGCCTATCGGCGCGGTATCACCCCGCGGGTCTGCGTAGCTCGAAGAAAGTCGAAGTCGACGCCTTTGTCCGCCTGGGTGACGGTGTCATAGAACAGCTTGCGATAACCGCGATCCGCAGTGGGAATCGTGACCGGCGATCCTTTAGCGCGCGCTGCGAGTTCTTCATCGCTGATGAGCAGACTGATCTCGCGTTTCGACACGCTCAGGCGAATGCGGTCGCCCGTTCGAACATGCGCGAGCGGACCGCCCACCGCCGCTTCAGGCGTCACGTGCAACACGATGGTGCCGAACGCAGTACCGCTCATGCGTCCATCCGAGATGCGGACGATATCCTTGACGCCCTTTACCGCGAGCTTGCGCGGGATAGGGATATAACCCGCTTCGGGCATGCCCGGCGCACCCTTCGGCCCGATGTTCTTAAGCACGAGGATATCGTCGGGCGTGACATCGAGATCATCCGAATCGATGCGTGCCGCGAGATCGGCGCCGTTCTCGAACACGACCGCGCGCCCTTCGTGTTCCATCAACTTCGCATTCGCCGCCGATTGCTTGATGATCGCGCCGCCCGGCGCGAGATTGCCGTCCAGCACCGCGATACCGCCTTGCGGATAGATCGGCTTGTCGAAGGGGCGCACGACATTCTGCGCGAAAGCGGGGCCCGCAGCATCGATCTCTTCGCCGAGCGTGCGGCCCGTCACCGTCAGCGCGTTCAGGTTCAATAGCGGCTTCATTTCGCGCAACAGCGTAGCCATGCCGCCGGCCTTGTGAAAGTCCTCCATGTAATGCGATCCGGACGGCTTCAGATCGACGAGCACGGGAGTCTCGCGTCCCATGCGATCGAGCGCTTGCAGATCGATGTCATAACCCATGCGTCCCGCGATCGCCGTTAGATGCACGATGCCGTTCGTCGAACCGCCTATCGCGAGCAGCACGCGCATTGCGTTCTCGAATGCTTGAGCCGTGAGGATCCTGTCGATGGTGAGATTCTCGCGCGCCATCTGCACGGCCTGCGTGCCAGTGAGCTCGGCAACGCGCATACGATCCGACGTCACCGCAGGCGGCGAGGCGCCGCCTGGCACGGTCATGCCGAGCGCTTCGGCGATGCACGCCATCGTGCTCGCCGTGCCCATCACGGAACATGTCCCCACGCTCGCGACGAGTTGATTGTTCACCACTGCGATTTCCGCTTCGTCGATCTCCTCCGCGCGAAAGCGGCCCCAATAGCGCCGGCAATCGGTGCATGCGCCGACGCGCTCGCCGCGATGGGCTCCCGTAAGCATCGAGCCGGTGATGAGTTGAATCGCGGGAATGCCCGCCGATGCCGCGCCCATCAACTGCGCGGGCACGGTCTTGTCGCATCCGCCGATCAGCACGACCGCGTCCATCGGTTGCGCGCGGATCATCTCTTCGGTGTCGATCGACATCAGATTGCGCAGATACATGCTCGTCGGTTGCGAGAACGATTCGGCGATCGATATGGTCGGGAAATCCATCGGCAAGCCGCCCGCGAGCATCACGCCGCGTTTGACGGCTTCGATGAGTTGCGGCGCATTGCCATGACACGGGTTATACGCGCTGCCCGTATCGACGATGCCGATGACGGGCCGATCGAGCGCACTATCGGTATAACCCGCGCCCTTGATAAACGCCTTGCGCAGAAAAAGCGAGAAGCCATTGTCGCCATAGCTCGTCAGCGATTTGCGCAGGCCGCTCGGTTGCGCGGGTTCGTCATCGGACTTTTTCTTGAACGTGTCGGTCATGGTCGCCCTGCCGTGTGATAAGCGTTGAACGTCTCCGTGCCTCGATTATCACCGGTTTATCGTCGGGCGATCACGAATCAACCGTCGATCGTTTCGTGCACGCCTTGTTCGCCGCGTTTCCAGTAAGCCGAAGCGCGAATGCGTTTCTTGTCGATGCCGCGTTCGTCGCATAGCAGCTTGCGCACTTCGCGCATGAGCGTGGCTTCGCCCGCCGCCCACACATAGCCTTCGCCATCGGGCACATAGGTTTCGCGAAGGGCGAGCAGCAACGCGCCGCCGGGATGTGAGCTTTCGTTGCGATAACGCCATTGCGCGTACAGATCGGCGCGCGTGTCGAATTCGATGCGCGCGGAAGGATCGGCCACTTCGATGAGCGTCGCGACGCGCGTGCCTTCGGGCAGTTCTTCGAGACGACGCGCGATGGCGGGCAGCGCGGTTTCATCGCCGATCATCAGATGCCAGTCGAAGTTAGTTGGGATGACGAACGAACCGCGCGGTCCACCGATACCGAGATGCTGACCGGGCGCGGCCTGCGCGGCCCAGGCCGTTGCGGGACCGGCTTCGTGGAGTGCAAATTCGATATCGAGCTCGCGCGCATCACGGTCGAAACGACGCGGCGTGAAATCGCGCGCAATCGGACGCGGTTTGGCCGGATCGAACTCGGGACCGTTCGGACCCGCTTGCGGCAGCGCGGGCAGGGTCTCGCCCGGCGCGGGGAAAAACAGCTTGACGTGATCGTCGAACGATGCGCTGACGAAATCGTCGAGCGAGTCACCCGTGAAGGTCACGCGCACGAAGTGCGGATTGAGCGCCTGGACGCGCGTGACTTTCAGCAGCCGAAACTTGAGCGCGTGGCGCACACGCGTGACTTCGAGATCGGGCCGGTCTTGCAGGATGGAATCGGTCATCGTCTTTGGCTCCTTACGCCTGCTTCGGCGCCGGGTTTTGTTCGATTTCGGCCGTCGCGCGCGCGAGGATCGCGGCGATGCGGCGTTGTTCTTCCTGCGATGCGTCGGTGCGCAAGAGCAGCGCCTTCTTCAGCGCGCGGCGAGCGGCGATCAGCTCGGGCGCCCAGCCGTTGTCGGCGGCGGCGTCATCGACTTCTTCGCCCATGTACGCGCGGCGCACGAGATCCATCTTGCGGGCGAAATGCGTGAGCTTCGCGAGCATGATGTCCACGCGTTCGCGATTGGATGCGAGGTATTCGCGGCCCGCGTCGGAAAGGGCATAGCGCTTGCGGTTGCCTTCCAGCTCGACGGTCGCATAACCGAGCTCTTCGAGATAGGTGAGCGCCGGATAGACCATGCCGGGACTCGGCGCGTAGAAGCCGTTAGAGCGGTCTTCGAGCGCCTTGATGAGTTCATAACCATGACGCGGTGCTTCGGCGAGCATTGCGAGCAGCAACAGTTGCAAGTCGTCCGACGAGAACTTGCGGCCGCGCGGCATGCCGTCTTCGCCGCCGAACCCGCCCATGCCACCCATGCCGCCCATGCCACCGGGGCCGCCGCCGAAGCGACCGCCGCCGCCATGGCGATGACGGCCGATCATTCCCCAACGTTCGAAAGCGAATCGTTCGTGCCCCTCTGGGGCGTCGAACGCAGAACCATCAAAGCCGAATGCGCGGAAACCGCCGTCACGCGCACGTTGAAAGCAGCGGGATTTCATAGGGAACACTCCAGATATGTCGTAAAACATATCTAAAGATATATATCGTAAGAGTGTCTGTCAAGAAGATCTTCTTAGGATCGATCGGCGGACGCGCGCATTTTGAACGCCGCATACAATGGCCCGCATTGTCTTTTGCACACATAAATCCATGAGCCATTTCCGTCCCGTCAAGCTGGAGCACGCCAGCCGCCTTATCAACCACGGTCCGACCGTTCTCGTCACCAGCGCGCACGGCGCGCGCCGCAACGTGATGGCCGCCGCCTGGTCGATGCCGGTGGAGTTCACGCCGCCGCGCATCGCCGTCGTGATCGACAAGCGCACCTACACGCGCGAGCTCGCCGCCGCGAGCGGCACGTTCGGCATCGTCGTGCCGGGTGCGGCGATGATCGATCTCACGTACGCCGTCGGCTCGACGAGCGGGCGCGAGATCGACAAGTTCGAGGCCTTCGGAATCGACATCGTGGAAGGGCCGGTGCTCGGTCTGCCGCTCATCGAAACGAATTGCGCGGCTTGGCTCGAATGCAGGCTGATCGACGAGAAGCACACGGAAGACGCCTACGACACCTGTTTTGCCGAAGTCGTCGCAGCCGCTGCCGATTCGCGCGTGTTCGTCGACGGCCACTGGATCATCGACGAATCGAATCAGCCGCTACACACGATTCACCATCTCGGCGCGGGGAAGTTCGTGCGCGCGTCGTCGATGGAGCAGGCGAAGCCGCTTGCGCGCTGACGCCGTCGATGCGCCCCTGGACACGGCTAGCAAACCTTGCCGCGCGGCAGAAACGGCATCGAATTATGGTATTAAGCACGTTGCATCCAATATTCAAAACCGTTCCATGCATTCGAGCTCCCAGGCCGCGCTCCTTTTGCTCGGCATCGTCATCATCCTGATCACGCCCGGACCGACCAACACACTGCTCGCGACCGCGGGCTTGCGTCGCGGCGTCAGGCGCGCCACGCCGCTCATGGCCGCCGAGCTCGCCGGCTACCTCATCGCAATTTCCGTCTGGGGCTATCTCGTCACGCACGCGGCCGGCTTTCTCACCTGGCTCCCGACATTTCTGCGCGTCGCGTGCAGCGTCTACATCGCCTATCTCGCCGTCCTGATGTGGCGCACCGCCGTCTCCCTGCCGACGTCCGCGCAAAAGACGGTCGGCATGCGCACCCTCTTCGTCACCACATTGCTCAATCCAAAGGCGATGCTCTTCGCGAGCGCGATCTTTCCGGCCAGCGCCTTCGGCAATGCCGTCGTTTATCTTCAGACGATGTCGATCTTCGCCGCCGCGCTGATTCCGATCGGCTTTCTGTGGATCACCTTCGGCGCGGCGCTCGGCACCGGGCGTCTCGCGTGGCTGAGTCCCGAGCGCGTTCAGCGCGGGGCATCGATCGTGCTGGCCACGTTCTCCATCGCGCTTGCGTGGACGGCGCTTCACTGAAGCGATAAAACGAACAGCGAAATCTGGAGACTGAATGACCTCTCATCGGCGCGATCCCCTCGACAAGAAAGTTCCGCACGAGCCGCTCACCTCCTACTACGCCGACGAATCGAAAAGGCGCGTCTGGCTGCGCGGCATCTTCGACCGCACCGCATCCGACTACGACGCGATCGAACGCGTGATGGCGCTCGGTTCCGGTTCGTGGTATCGAAATCGCGCGCTGCGATCGGCGGGACTCGCGCGTGGCATGCGCGTGCTCGATGTCGGCATGGGAACGGGGCTCGTCACGAGGGAAGCGGTCGCGATCACCGGCGATCCGGCGCTCGTGACGGGCGTCGATCCGAGTCCGGGCATGGTCGGCGAGGCGCATCTGCCGATCGGCGTGCAAACGCGCATCGGCACGGCGGAAGATCTGCCGTGCGAGAACGCCGCCTACGATTTTCTGAGCATGGGCTTCGCGCTGCGTCATGTAAGCGATCTTTCGAAGGCCTTCGACGAATACTTCCGCGTGCTCGCGCCCGGCGGACGGCTCTGCGTGCTGGAAATCACGCGGCCCGGGCATGGTATCGGCATCGCTGCACTGAAGTTCTATATGCGCGGCGTCGTGCCGACGATCGCGCGCATCGTCGGCAAGAAAGGGGAAAGCGTCGAGTTGATGCGCTATTACTGGGACACGATCGAGGCCTGCGTGCCGCCCGCCGATGTGATCGCCGCGATCGAGCGCGCCGGTTTCATCGACGTGCGCCGCGACGTCGAGCTCGGCATCTTTTCCGCTTATTGCGCGACGAAACCGGCGCGCTGAGCGGCGTCGAGAATCACCGCAGCGCGGCCGCTCAGCAGCAGCCGGCCTGCGCAGTGAACGGTGAAGCGGTAGAGCACGGTGTTGTCGTCGCCGCCCATGCGTTGGGCTTCGATATCGAGCGGGGCGTCGAGCGTGTCGAGCCGGTCGATGTGCGTTTCCACGCCACGCACGCTGGTCAGCATCCCGACGCGCGGTCTCGCTTCGTTCGATGCGACGAGCGCGCCATGCGCCGCCATCGCCTGCGCCGCGTATTCGATGCCGCATACCGACGCGAGACGTCCCTTCGAGCGCAAAGGATTATCCGGCGAAACATGACTCGTCGCGGTGCAGCGGATGCGCTTTGCATCCCACGCGACGACGCCATCCAGCAGACACATGGAGCCGCTATGCGGAATGCGCGCGGCGATCCAGTCGCGGCCGAACATCATGACGGCTCGACGCTCACGGCGAGCTGCGTGCCGTCGAGATAATCCAGCACGACGTTCGCCGCCCGCCGATGCGCCAGCGCGTCGAGCAACGGCAGCGCGCGCGCGGCGGGATTCGACAGGCGCAGCGCTTCGAGATCGGCATCGGCGAAAGCGGAAGCGTCCTCGTCCGACAGATGCGCTTCGATGCGCCCGAGCGTCCGATCGCTCTCATGCGGCGCGAGCACCAGCGCGACGCCGAACGCATCGACGATGGGACGCACTTGGCGCAACGGCTCGGGATAGTCCGTGTCGTAGGCGACGAGCAGCGTCGCGGCGCCATCGACGCTCACTTGCGCGAGGCTTTCCAGCAAGCCGGCCGCGAAGCTGCCGTCGTACGCGCACAGCACGTTCGATGCGGCCATTGCGCGCGTCGCGATGCTCCAGTAGCCCGCGGGCGCGTTGTGGACCGAGTTGTGGAAGCGCGTCGGCGAGAGCTGCGGTTCGGCGCTCGCGAGGGTTTCGCAGATCGCGTGGAAATTCCCGCCATCGCCGCCGGATGCCGCGAACACGGCGGCGAGCGTCGCGGCGTCGCGGCCGCTCTGCGCGACCGCTTCGTGCGCGGCAGCGAGCGCCGCGCGCACGACCGGCCCGGTGCGGCGGCGTTCGGCCGGCGGCAGACCGGCGGGCGCGGGCAGCACGGTTTGAGCGGCGTCGCGAACGGCGCGCTGCGTCAGCACGTCGGCGGCATGGGGCCAGCCGGCCAGGCCCGGACCAATCACGCCGATGCCTTCGATAAATGCACGCAATGGAGTCATGCCGATGCCGCTCCCTTGCGTCCGAACACGAGACTGCAGTTCGTCCCGCCGAAGCCGAACGAGTTCGACAGCACAGCCCGCAACGGCGCGGCGCGCGTCGTCAGCACGTAGTCGAGGCCGAGCGCCGGGTCCGGCTCGGTGGTATTGGCGCCTGCGGGAATCATCTGGTGCTGCAGCGTCAGCGCGGCGATCACCGCTTCGAGCGCGCCGGCCGCGCCGAGCGTATGCCCCGTCGCGCCCTTGGTCGAGCTGCACGGCACGCGCGCGAACAGGCTCGTAAGAGCGCGGCTCTCGGCGGCGTCGTTGCTGGGCGTCGCCGTGCCGTGCAGATTCACGTAGCCGATGTCGCTCGCATCGAGACCGGCGCTGGCGAGCGCCTGTTCCATCGCGATGCGCGCGCCGAGTCCCTCCGGATGCGGCGACGACATGTGATACGCATCGCTCGATTCGCCGATGCCGAGCAGGCGGATCGCGTCGTCATCGGCGGGATCGGCCAAATCGCGTTCGAGCAGCGCGAACGCCGCCGCCTCGCCGATCGAAATGCCGTCGCGCTTCACGTCGAACGGCTTGCACGGACCCGGCGCGAGCAGTTCCAGCGAATTGAAACCGTAGAGCGTCGTGAGACAGAGCGTATCGACGCCGCCGACGATGGCCACATCGATCACGCCGCTTTCGAGCATGCGCCGCGCCGACCCAAACACCTTCGCGCCCGACGAACACGCCGACGACACCGACGCCGCCGGCCCGCGCAGCCCGAAATAGGCGCGCACGAAAGCGGCGAGCGAATAGGGGTTGTGCGTGTTGGCGTAATTGAAATCGGCGGGCAGCGCGCCCGTCCGGGTGTCGCGACGCCGGTAGGCGAGTTCGGTTTCGAGGATGCCCGCCGTGCTCGTGCCCATGAACACGCCGACGCGCTCCAAGCCGTAACGCGCGATCGCTTCGCGGACGCGGTCGTCGAAGCCGTCCTGCGTCATCGCGAGTTGCGCGAGCCGGTTGTTGCGGCAGTCGAACGCGGCGAGATCCGCGGGCACCGGCGCATCCTCGATGCCCGCGACGCGGCCCGTATAAGTGGCGAGCGCGGCGCCCTCGAAGTCGCACGGCGCGAGTCCGCTGCGTGCGTCCGAGAGCGCGGCGAGCGTCGCGTCGAGCCCGCGGCCCGCGCAACTCGTCGCGGTGAAATGCGTAAGCAGAAGAGGATTCACTACGGGCTCGTTTCCCTTGAGTCGGGAGCGTTCGAAAACGATGAATTGTAACAAACGAGGCCTTTGGACGATGCTGCCAATCAGCCGGCGGGACGCGCAATCAACAGACGATTGGCGTCGTGCGCGCCATGGCCCATCTGACGGATGGAGACCGCGAATCGCAGATCGCCGAGCAGCGCGAGCCATTGCGCCTCGCTGCGGACCGTCAGACCGTTCGCGCGCCCCGAACGCGCGATCTGCATGCCGAAATCGATGGCGCGATCGAGGCGCGCGTGCCAGCCCGCGGCGGCATCGCTGACGCGCAGCAGGAGCACGCCGTTCGCCGCGAGGCTGGCGCGCGCGCGGCGGAGGATCGACACCTGCGCGTCGGCATCGACGTAATGGAGCACATCGCAGGCGACGACGACATCGGCATCGGGAAACGGCGCGGCGCGAATGTCGTCGCACACGAATCGGATGCGCACCTCGTGCGCCTGCAACGCGATGCGCGCCCAGGCGACGTCTCGCGGCGTCAGATCGATTCCGTGAATCGAGCGCGGCACGGGCGGCGCGGGCCAGCGCGCGGGCCACGCACGCTGGGCGTGTTCGCGATGCCACGCGTGCGCGCCGACGAGGCACGCGGCGAGCAAGCCCTGGCCGCTGCCGAGATCCAGGATGCGCGCGCCATCCGGAATCAGGCCGTGCGCGAGGATATGGGCGAAGAACGGATCGCGACGCAGCTTGGCCGATGCGAAGTGCCACGCGAACCGGCCCGCCGCGCGGTAGGGGCGGCTGGCGGTTTCGATGAGCGCGGCGGGCAGCATTCGGGCAAGGGTGAGTTCACGTATGCAACGGCCCCTGACGGGTCAGCCCTCGACTATAGATTCAATCTTTCGAGAGCGCCGGAGATCGTTGAACATGTTCGAGTCTGAACACGTTGTTTTTTCCGCATCGCGACGAAGCACATCCGCGCGCGGATCGATCGTTGCGCGAAGATTTCGGCCTTCACAGACCGTCCGCGCTCGCGGGATTCTCGAAGTGATCGACGCAAAAGAACCTGACGTTTATTCCGTTTCGCGACGCGTCAAGTGCAAGTTGCACGCGGTTTTCGACGGTCCTGCTAACGGCGGTCGTTGCTTGCTCGACTGCCGCGTCTATATCCGCTTGCGCGGCCCGTTTTTGCGTGGCCAGCATCCTGAGCGAGCTTCGCAGATGCAAGAGATCCGCCTCGGCTCTTGCGAGATATCCGTGACTTTGATGCAAGCGTTCAATGATGCTGTCGAGCTCAGGCGTCGCTTCAAGTATGGCGACGGCTTTTGCGTCGAGCAAAGACGACAGCCTCGCTTCGGCGACGGCATCCGGATTCTGAACCACGTTGCCTCGAGTGCGAAGGGGCACTGGAAATCGTGATGCTTCTTGCGCTGGCACCTTTCATTCTCCTGTTTCGGTTTTGGCTTCGAAAAATTCGCTGACTGAAGGTCTTCGCTCAAATAGGACGTTGTCTATCGATCGTTCTTGGATGTTTAGAATTGCGAAGATTTGAAAAAGCGAAGCGTGACACGCTACGGCACACAAATTGGTATCTCATACATCAGATACTTCGGGTTGACCGAGAAAACGCTGCTGGATACCGTGTTGTCAATATTAAATAGGTATGTTGACCATTCGATATTCGGGAGGCATTTTTGGAGCGTCAGGAATTTGGGCCGCAGGTCATTCGAACGGTGATGTGGAAGATCGTGCCGTTCGCGTTCATTCTTTACTTCTTCAACTATCTCGACCGGGTGAATGTCGGTTTCGCGGCCCTGCAAATGAATCGGGAGTTGGACATTTCCCCGACCCAGTTCGGCACGATCGCATCGATGTTTTTTGCGTCGTATCTGCTGTGCCAGATTCCGGCCAACTTCGCGCTTCAGCGCTTGGGCGCGCGCCGCTGGATCAGCTTCATCGTCATAGTGTGGGGCGCGGTTACAGCACTGACATTCTTTGCCCAGACTGCGACCCACGTCGCGATCGCGCGCCTGCTGCTCGGCGTGTTCGAAGCGGGTTTCTTCCCCGGCATGATCTTCTATCTCGCCTGCTGGTTCCCTGCTCGCGAGCGAGCCAAGGTCACGTCGTTTTTCATGATGGCGATTGCCTTTTCCTCGGTCGTCGCGGGGCCGATGTCCGGCTGGATCGTCGAGCACGTCCACATGGCCGGGTATGGCGGCTGGCGCTGGCTATTCGCGATCGAAGGCGTGCCGACCATTCTGCTGGGCGGTCTGGCTTTCTTCATTCTGGTCGACGCGCCTGCGGATGCCAAATGGCTGAACAAGGATCAAAGAGCGTGGCTCGTAGCGGAGTTGCAGCGGGAAAGAAGCGCGCAGGGCGCCGACGAACAGCCGACGCTGAAGATGGTGTTGGGCAATTCGACGATCTGGAAACTGGCGCTCTCATACATGCTGATTCAAGCGGCCTCGCAAGCATCGAATTACTGGCTTCCGGGGCAGGTGAAGGGATTCGCGGCGTCCCTGACCGATACGCAAACCGGGCTCATCATGGCGCTGCCGTATGTCTGCGCGATGATATCGATGCCGCTTTGGGGCGCGCACTCCGACCGCACGGGCGAACCCAAATGGCACGCCGCGCTACCGATGCTGCTTGCGGGTGTCGGCTTCTTCGTCATCGCGAGCGTTCCGTCCATGTCGCTTCGCATGGCTGGCATGGCGTTGTTTGGCGTTGGCATTCTGAGCTTCTACGGCCCGTATTGGGCCATTCCCCCTGCAATGCTGTCCCCGGCCGGTCTCGCGTTGAGCATCGCTTTTATCAACTCGTGCTCCAGTCTCGGCGGCTTTCTCGCGAACCAGGCGCTCGGACATGTCTCTCAGGCTTACGGATCATATGGCGTGTTCATGGTCGAGGCGGCTTTGTGCGTCGCCGCGTTCTGTGTGCTGGTCACGATGAGCATTCCTCGCCAGACACCGAAGGTCGGTCCGTCGGCGCAAACCGCGAACGCTTGACATCGTCGCATCGGGCTCCATCGAAGTCTCTCTGGAATATTGATAAATGAAAATAACGAACGTCGAAATATTCGATTGTGAAGTCAGCCGAACCGATCCGCGCATGGCGCGCTTCAATCCGGTCCTTATCCGTATCAATACCGATGAAGGAATCAGCGGCATCGGCGAAGTCGGCCTGGCCTATGGCGCGGGCGCAAAGGCGGGCGTCGGCATCGTGCGCGACCTGGCCCCGCGCATCATCGGCAAAGATCCGATGAAGGTCGAAGCGATCTGGGAAAACCTGTTCCGCGCAACGTTTTGGGGCATGGGCGGCGGAAACGTCTTCTACGCGGGCATGAGCGCGATCGATATCGCTCTGTGGGACATTCGCGGCAAAGCCCTGCGCGCGCCGGTCTATCAGTTGCTCGGCGGCAAGACAAACGAGCGGTTGCGCGCCTATGCCAGTCAACTTCAGTTCGGTTGGAGCGACACGCATCAAATGCTTACACGCCCCGAGCAGTACGCCGACGCAGCACGCAAAGCCGTCTCGCAGGGTTATACGGCGATCAAGGTCGACCCGTTGCAAGTCGACCGCAACGGCGGCCCGCCGCTCGATTGGGAAGTCAACCAGAACTACTTCGGGCTGTTACGAGCGGACCAGTTGCGCATGGGTGAGGAACGGATCGCGGCCATGCGCGAAGCTGTCGGGCCGGACGTCGACATCATCATCGAAGCCCACGCGCTGCTTGGGGTCAACGCAGCAATCCAGTTCGCGCGGGCTGTCGAGCCGTACAACATCCTGTTCTATGAAGAGCCGGTTCATCCGCTCAACATGGACAACATGGCGATGGTCGCGCGCAATACGTCTATCCCGATCGCGACCGGCGAACGCTGCTATACGCGTTGGGGTTATCGCGATCTGTTCGAAAAACAGGCCGTGGCCGTGATACAGCCGGATATTTGCCTTTGCGGCGGACTGACGGAGGCGAAGAAAATCTGTGACTATGCAAACCTGTACG
Source organism: Caballeronia zhejiangensis (assembly GCF_022879815.1). NCBI lineage: Bacteria > Pseudomonadati > Pseudomonadota > Betaproteobacteria > Burkholderiales > Burkholderiaceae > Caballeronia > Caballeronia zhejiangensis. Next base: position 282,354 of record NZ_CP084285.1, on the reverse strand, counting down.
ACGCGACGATGCAGGCGCATATCTGCGGCGGGCCGGTCTCGACTGCGGCAGCGCTCCACCTCGAAGCCGCGGTACCGAACTTCATCATTCACGAGCATCACACGCACAGCCTGAAGGATTGCGTGCGCGAGTTGTGCATTCACGACTATCAACCCGAGCGCGGCGACTTCTCAGTCCCGGATTTGCCGGGGCTTGGGCAACAACTGAACGATGACGTCGTGAAGCGGTATCACGCCTTCACGATCGAATAAGCACACCACGCGCCCAGCGTTACTGCATTCGCGCGATGTCTGTCAACAGACGTCGCGTGCGCTCCGTGAAGCCACAGTTGACGTGTTCTGCAAGAATGATGCAGGCTCCGTCGACATCGTTTTCGACCAGCGCGCGGGTGACTGCACGATGCTCGTCAATCGATTTATTGATGTACTCGCGCGAGAACGTCAGGCGATTGCGCATCGCCAATACCTTCGTGCTTATCGTCGAGTAGCAATCGATCAGATAAGGGTTGTCCGAATGCCTGACGAGAATCTGATGAAACTCATGATCGAGCGCGCGATACGTTGCCAACTCGAACGTTGCGTGCAAGGCGCGTGCAGCGTCGAGGTTCCGGTTCAGTTCTTCCATGAGGCGGGCAGCGTTCTCGCGCATGGCGGAGCGAATGGCGGCCTGTTCGAGCGTAATGCGTAGCGTACTGATGTCGCAGATGTTCTTGTCCGTCAGCGAGAACACATAGGTTCCCGATCGCGCTTTTATCTCGACGAGGCCGGCAATGCTCAATCGAAGGAGCGCTTCACGGACGGGCGTTTTGCTCAAGCCAAAAAGGTCGGACAGCCTGGATTCCGTGACTTGTTCCCCAAACTCCAGTTCTCCATTGACGATCAACTGTCGTAGCCGCTCCTCGGTGATCTCCGCCAGTGACTTCGGTGCATCAAAAGCAATTCGTTCAAGCCCTCTCACAGTCACCCCTTATCTTCGTCATCCGACATATTGTTTACGGAAAAAGACACATCGCTTCGGATCCAAGCATACTTTGCGACTGTGGCTTTTCTCTTCCGGAAGATTCTTATTTGCAATCCGAAACAATAGTGTGCGCGGAGTGAATGGGGTGCTCACCAGAATCGAGCGGAGGGGCCGCGCCGTCTATCCGACGATCGCCTCGCGCAATGTGACGGTGACAAGCCCGCGATCCGCCGCCGCGCGCAACACGGTGTCGAGCGCGGCGAGCACGACGGGCGCGCCGTTCGCGTCCCTTGCGGCGTGGCCATCGTGGACGAGCAGAATGTCGCGCGCAGCGAATCCGTTCAGCAAACGTCGCGAAACGAGCGATGCGTCGCCGGTGCGCGTATCGAATCCGCGCCGCGTCCAACTGGCGAGCTGCAGGCCGAGCGCGCACAGCACCGGTTCGAGAAACGGATTGCGCAAGCCCGCTGGCGCGCGAAAGAAGAGGGGCCGCGTGCCTACGATTTCCTCGAACGTGGCTTGCGCAGCGTCGATCTCGCGCCGCAACGCGCCCGGTCCCATCAGCGAAAAATCATGCCGATGCCGCTGGCTGTGATTCTCGACGGCATGTCCGCGCGCGACGATTTCCCGAACGATGTTCGGATAGGCGCGCGCCCGCTCGCCGATGCAGAAGAACGTCGCCCGTGCCCGATGCGCGTCGAGCAGATCGAGCACGCGCGGCGTCACGTCGGGATCGGGGCCATCGTCGATGGTGATGGCGATGCACGCACCCGCCGATTCGGGGAGCGTCGTCCAGTTGTGGCCGAGCAGGGCGCTTCGCGGCCAGAGTCCCGCCGCCGTCAGCGCGAGATGCGACGCGATCACGCCGCCCGCCGCCCACGGCCAGGTCGCGGGCGCGAGGATCAGCGATGCCAGCGCGCCCGCGTGCACGGCCGCCGCGCCGCCGATCAAGGGCGTCGGCGTCCAGCGGCGCGGCTCGCCGGGCGCGTTCATCGCGACAATCCCGAGCGCGGCGCGAGAATCGCCGAGAACAGCAGCGCCAGAATCGCGCCGGGACCGACCGTCAACCCGAAGGTCTTGAGCATCGGCACGTTCGACAGCGCGAGCAGCCCGAAGCCGAGCACGGTCGCGAGATTCGCGATCACGAGCGAGACGAGCGTTTGCGGCGAAACCGCGTCGTTTTCGGCGTGCGCGCGATAGTTGAAGAAGAGCGCGTAATTCGAGCCGACCGCGACAATCAGCAGCATGCCGATCAGATGCAGGATCGTCAGCGACTTGCCCGCGAGCGCGAGGCCCGCGATCACGACGATCACCGCCGCGACGAGCGGCGCCAGCGTGCGCGCCGCGCGCACCGGTGAGCGCAGCGCGAGCACCAGCAGCACGACGATCGCGGCGAATCCGCCGAGTGACAGGCGAATGTCCTCGTGCACGTAGTTCCGGTAGAGGCGATCGGCTTCCGCTTTCATGTCGACGAACAGCGCGTCCGGCACGCGCGCCGCCGCGACCGCCGCGCGAATTTGGTGCACCCGCACGTCCGAGCCTTCGGCCGCGCGCAAAGGCAGCATCGCGGTCCAGCGGCCGTCGCGTTCGGTGAGAAGCGAATCCACGGCGAGCGCCATCGACGTGCCGCGCAGATCGGCGCGTCGCAAGAGCGGCTGCGCGCGCGCGGCTTCGACATCGGCGATGAAAGGCTCGAAAACCTCGGGCTTCACCTGGATCGTCTGATCGCGCAGGGCGGGCGCGAGACGCGCGCGCAAGGTATCGGCATCCGGCAGGCTCGCGATGCGCGCGCGCTGCGCGGCGTCGCTCGGCAGATACGTCGCCGGGCTTTCGAAACCGGCGATCACGCGGGCATCGACGAGCGGCTGCAATTGCCGCGCGACGGCTTCCGCGCGCTCGAGCGCGGCCTGCTCGCTCGCCGCCGACACCACGACGAGATAGCGCACGTCCGGCGCGCCGACATCCGCGCGCAGGCGTTCGTCGAGATCCTGGCTCGCCTTCGGAACCGGGCTGAGCGACGACAACTCCTGGCTCCACAAGCCGTGCCGCTGCATGAGCAGCGTCGCGAGCGCGACGAAAAGCAGCACCGCGAGCGCCACGCGCAAGTGCGACGCGCGCGCGGCGAAACGCGCGAGCACATTGCCGAGGCGCGAGACATCGCGAATCGCGAAGCCTTGCGGCAGCAGATGCGGCAGCACGAAGCGCGTGACGATGCCCGCCGTCGACAAACCGACGATCGAATACAGCCCAAGCTGCACGAGGCCCGGAAAGCCGGAGAAGAGCATCGAGGCGAAGCCGCAGATCGACGTCAGCACGCCGAGACGGATCGTCGGCCAGAAGCCCGCGACCCAGTCCTTCAGCGATTCGCGCCGTTGAACGCCCGCCGATTGCACGAAGAGATAGATCGAATAGTCGACCGCCTCGCCGATGAGCGTCGTGCCGAAACCGAGCGTCAGACCGTGGACCGTGCCGAACGCGAGGCTCACGGCGGCCACGCCCGCCGCGACGCCGGAAAGCACCGGCATCAGGCCGAGCAAGAGCGTCGGCACCGACCGATACACCGCGAGCAGCAGCACGACGATCAGCACGATGCTCGCCGCCGACAGCCAGCGCACGTCGCGCATGATCGTGTCGCGCGATTCGACGGCGATGACGCCCGGCCCCGTCAGCAGCAGGCGAAAAGGCGTCGCGCCCGGCGCGGCCTTGTCGAACGCGGCGCGGATCGCGGCCATCGCGCTCGCTTGCGCGTCGGTGTCGGAACCGGGGCCCGCGGTCTGCGCCAGCAACACGGCGCGCTGGCCGTCGCGCGATGCCCACACGCCGCCGTGCATCGCGGGCTGCGCGCCGCTGTCGAGACGGCTGACGAGCGCGGTGACTTCGCCGGTCGGATCGTGCGGCAGCAAGTCCTTCGTCATCATGCCCGCGGACGAGGCGAGCAGGTCGAGACTGTCGGCGAGCGCGTCTTTCAGGCCGGATTCGCTGAAGCGCTCGGGCGTAACCGATGGACTCAGCCGATAGCGATGCTCGAACACGAAGCGCTCGTCGCGCGCCTGTCCGACCGGCTCGCCGTTGTTGATCGCCGAAAAGCGCTTGTCCTCGCGCAGCGTCGCCGCGATTTTGCGCGACAGGCCGGCGCGCGCGTTGGCATCGCCGCCCTCGATGCCCACGAGAATCAGCCGCGACACGAGCCCGTCGCGCAACTGCTCGACGAGCACGCGCTGCTGCTCGCTCGGCGTGCGCGGAAGGAAAGCGGAGAGATCGGCGGAAAAGCTCGCGCGCGCGATGATCGCCGCGCACGCCGCGAGAAAGCACAGCCAGACGATGACCGCCGGCTGACGCAAGGACCGCGAGACCGCGCGCATGCCGCGGTCAGTGCGCCGACGCGTCTTGCAGGCGCATCAGCGAGCGGTCGCCGTCGGCCTGGCGAATCTCGACGCGCGCGAGCGCCGCGCCCGTGCCTGCGAGCGTGATCGAGCTGACTTTCTGCTGCATGCGCGAATCGATCGGCACGAGCGTCATCGTCCAGTCGTTGCCTTTGCCGTCGATCGAAACCTTGTACGCATTTTCGAGCGCGAAGCGGTTGCCCGCGAGCGTCGCGCGAATGCTTTCGATGAACGCGCCCAGTTCCGGATAGTTGCGCAGCGGGATCGTGATTTTGCGGCCGTTGCGGTCGACGGTCAGCATGTCGCCATCGACGACAAGATTCTCCGGCTTCGGACTCGTCGTGTGCTTTTCCAGATGATCGGGCGCGACGAACACGAGCTCGCCCGACGATTCGAGCGGCGCCTGCGCGATCTTCAGATAACGCGTCTCGGTGAAATGCGCGCGGCCCGATTTCTTCGCGCCGAGCGTGTTCATCAGGCGATCGAGCGTCCAGGGGGCGTCGGCGGCGGCACTGATCGTCGATGCAGCCGACAGCAAGGCGGCCGTCAGAACGGCGGCGAAAATTCGCATGAGTTCAGGAATCCCTCGTCGCTTCCCGCAGCGGCGCCGCGCTCGCGGGCGCGTGGTCCTGCGCGGCGCTCGTCTGCCAGAAATCGAAATAGTTGAACCAGTTGTACGGCGCGGCGCGGCAATACTTGTCGAGCAGCGCGACATAGCGCGTGAGCGCGGCATCGACGGCGGCGGCGCGCTCGCCGCGCTCGATCGTCGAGAAATCGGCGAGCGTTTCGAAATGGATGTCGTAGCGATTGCCGCCGAGATACAGCCCCGTCATGAAGACGACCGGACGGCGCAGCACCGCCGCCATATGCAGCGGCCCGAGCGGAAACGCGGCGGGCGCGCCGAGAAAGTCGCGTTCCCTGAGCGCGTCGCCGGCCTGGGGCAGCGTGCGGTCCGCGAGAATGCCGACGAGGCTGCCCGCATCGAGCCGCTCGCGCACCTTGAGCATCGCATCGACTTTGCCGAGACCGATCACATCGTGATGCGCGGCCGGATTCACGGCGGCGAGGATCGCGTTGATCTTGCGCGCGTTCTCTTCATACATCGTGATCGCGATGCGGATATGCGGCTGCGCCCGCCCGATCGCGCGCACCACTTCGAAGCTGCCGAGATGCGCGCCCATCAAGAACGCGCCGTGTCCGCCGGCGAGCGCCGCTTCGACATCCTCGACGCCGTGCGTGCGGATATCGAACAGATCGAAGCGCTCGTTGAGCAGATAGATGCGGTCGTGAATCGTCGATGCGAACGAAAACACATGCCGATACCCGTCGCGCCAGCCCGCATGCCGCCCGAGCGCGCGATTCAGATAGCCGCGCGACGCACGCCGCGCGCGCGGCGCGAACACGACGAAATACGCGGTGATGATCCGCAGCAGCACGCGCCCGATGCGCCGTCCGAAGCGCAGCGATATCCACGTCATGAAGCGCAGCAACGCGAGGTTGCTGCGTTCCTGGCGGTCGGCCCAGTCGTCGCGGTTGCGCGGCTTGTTCACGATGCTCGAGCGTCCCCGGCGGACGGCGCCGCGAGCGCGCCGCTCGCCACCGCGCGTGCGCCCGCGCGTGCGCCCGCGCGAATCGTGAAGCGGATCGCGCCGCTCGCCGCCGTTTCGTAGGCGATATCGAGCGCCTCGCCCGGTTTCGCCGGACTCAGGAATTTCGCCGATTCGATCCTGCACGCGTCAACGCTCGTGCCGAGCGCGGCGCCGATCGCGTCGAGCGCGTGATCGAGCAGGACGACGCCCGGCACGATCGGATGGCCGGGGAAATGTCCGGCGAGCGCGGGATGATCCGGCGGCACGGTGAAGCTCAACGCCGCGCGCCGCTTGCGTTCCTGCTCGATCAGTTGCGTGAGCACGTCGCGCGGCAGCTTGCCGGTCGCGTTGCGCGGCAGCGTCTCGACGAACAGCAGCGGACGCGGCATGAACGCGGCGTCGATGCGCTCGCGCAACGCGCGCTGCAAGTCCGCCACGGCAAGCCTCGGCGCGACGACGAGCGCCATCAGACGGCGCACGGGTTCGCTGTCGGCTTCCGTTTCGTCAGGCATGTAGAACACGCCGTCGACCACGCCCGGCACCGCGTTCAGCTGATGATTCAAATACGCGAGCGACGTGCGCTTGCCCGCGATGTTGATGAGATCCGCCTTGCGCCCGTGCAGCAGAAAATGCGTCTCGTCGATGAGTTCGAGCGCGTCGCCCATCGGCACCGGCGTTTCGACGTGTCCGCCCGACGCCCACATGGTCGGTTCGCCGGCATCGTCGGCATCGTCGGCGCGTGGCGTCAGCGCGATGTCGGGAAACAATTCCCACGCGGCGGTGCGCGCAGTGCGGCGCGTCGCGATCTGGCCCGTTTCGGTGCTGCCGTAGATTTCCATCAGCGGCGCGTCGAGGCGCGCTTCGGCGTCGAGCGCGAGCTTTTCCGAAAGCGGCGCGGTCGCCGACAGCACGAGCGATGCGCGCGGCAACGCTTCGTCGTTGGCAAAGAGCGCGCGCAGATGGATCGGCGAGCTGACGAGCACGCGCGGTTCCGGCACGGCGTCGAGTTCCGCGCGGATATCGACGGGATAGAACGGCTGACGGTTGCTGAACGCGAGGCCGCCGATGAGCGCGAGCAGCACCGTCGATTCGAAGCCGTACATGTGCTGCGGCGGCACCGTGCCGATGAGCGTCGCGCGGGCTTGCCCGAGCAGGCCGAGCCGGTCGGCGGCGGCGCGCACGTTCTTCACGAGAAAGCCCCACGTCTTGCGATGCGGCACCGGCACACCGGTCGAGCCGGACGTGAACACGTACGCGACGACGCGCGCCCCGTCGATATGCGGAACCTGCGCTTCGCCGGAAACGTCCACGTGCGCAACCTCCGGATAGCGAAAGCGCGGCAGATCGATCGCGCAATCGTCGCTGTCGTGCAGGCAAAACGCGTCGGGCGCGAACGAGGCGAGGGCGCGCACCATTTCCGGCGTGTGTGTCGAAGGCAGCAGGCTCGTCTTGCCCGCGACGAGCGTCGCGCACAGGCTCACCGTGAAGCGATACCGGTCCGTACACACGTTGAACACATGCCCGCCTTCGGGAAGCGCATCGGCGAGCGCGCGGACATCGGCGAGAAAGTCGCGCACGGAGACGCTCGCGCCGTCGCGCCAGGCGATGGTCTGATCCGGCGATGTGTGGAAAACCAGCGGAAAAGTCTGCATGTGCGATGAATTCGACGGCATCACTGCGCTCCGCTGCGACGCATCTGCATCGAATGCGCGTAGGCGCGAACGGCGTCCATGATGCTCGACGGCTCCATGTCCGGCAGCGCGATGCGCCGGCACGCGTATTCGGCGACGAACATGAGCCCGACGAGCGGCAGCGCGAGATAGTTGGCGAACGTGGACCACGTGACGATCGATGCGAACGCGAACAGCATCGTCGATACGAACGCGGTCGCGACGAAGAAGAGCGTCCATGCCAAGGTGACACGCCGCGTGTAGCGCGCGACGCGCGACTCCAGCTTGCCGTGGACCATCGTCGCGAACTGCGTGCAGAGCGGCTCGCGGCCCGGTCCCAGCGTGCGGCCGAACATCCACGCGAGCGCGAGATTGAAGCTCGTGTGTTCGATCCACAGCCCCCAGCCGAAATGCGCGGTGAGCGGCGCACGCGCGAGCCAAAGCGCCATGCAGCCGAGTGCCCAGAGCGGCAAGAGCCACGCGCGCGCGTTCGAGCGCACGGCGGCGTTCAGCGCGATCAACAAAAGGGGTGCGAGCACGAGCGCGAGGCCGAGTCCGTGCGCGCCGGGCGTGGACGCGGCATGGTGCGCGCCAAGCTGATACGCGACGATCGCGGCAACGACGCCCGCCGCGCGCAGAAAGCGGGTGGCGTTCACCGGCGCGCTCCCGCGGGACGCGACGGGCGCTCGAAAACCGCTGGTCGATGAAAAAAGGTACGCAACATGGGATGCGGCTGCGGCGCTCTTTAGTGAACGCTCGGTTGTTGAAGAAAACTCGGCAGTCGCCCGCCTGACGATCATTTTCCCGCGCCGGTGCGCGGGCGGTCTGTAACCGATTGTTCGATGATCTTACATTCGTCAGACGCGCGAATTTTACCCTACCGACGCAGGGGTCCCGTCACGCGGCGAACTCCCTGATTTTTCTCAAAATTACACCGGTGCCGGATGCCATGCGGCCAGTTACCTTTCCTACTAGGCGTCCCAAGGGGCATCGTCTAGAATTTCGCCACTGCAATTATCTCGATAACAGGCAGCCGACGACGTGCGGATAAGCGGGGCGCACGTTTTCCGAGCCGCCCTTGGCGCCTCCCTGCGCTGGCCTGTACACACGATGAATGAACTGGAAAGAGAGCTCGCCGAGCTGATCGTCGCCGAACTGAATCTCGAGGACGTCGATCCCAAGGCCGTCTCGGCCGATACGCGGTTGTATGAAGAAGGTTTCGGGCTCGATTCCATCGATATTCTGGAGATCGCGCTCCTGATCTCGAAGAAGTACGGCTTCGAACTGCGCTCGGACAATCCGGACAATCAGAAGATTTTCGCGAGCCTCGGCGCGCTCGCGGCGCACGTCGCCGCGCATCGCACGCGATAAGGCCATGCGCGCGCTCGTGACAGGCGGCAGCGGCGCGATCGGACAAGCCATCGGCCGGTCGCTCGGCGCGGCCGGACACGAAGTCTGGATTCACGCGAACGGCGGCATCGAGCGTGCTGAAAGCTGCGTGCAAGCCATTCGCGCGGCGGGCGGCACGGCGCATGCCATCGGTTTCGACGTGACCGATCCCGAGGCCACCGACGCCGCGCTCGCGCGCATCCTCGCGGACGGCCCGGTGCAGATTCTCGTGAACAACGCGGGCATCCACGACGACGCGCCGATGGCCGGCATGACGCGTGAGCAATGGAAACGCGTGCTCGACGTTACGCTCGACGGTTTTTTCAACGTCACGCAGCCGCTTCTGATGCCGATGATCCGCACGCGCTGGGGACGCATCGTCAACATGTCGTCGCTGTCGGGTTTAATGGGCAATCGCGGGCAGGTGAACTATGCCGCCGCGAAGGCCGGGCTGATCGGCGCGACGCGTGCGCTGGCGCAGGAACTCGCGTCGCGCGGCATCACCGTGAACGCGGTGGCGCCCGGCGTCATCGATTCGCCGATGCTCGGCAGCGCCTTTCCGCCCGAGCGCATTAAGCAACTGGTGCCGGCGCAGCGCGCGGGCACGGCGGAAGAAATCGCGGGCATGGTCGCGTATCTGGTGTCGGATGCGGCGGCTTATGTCACCGGGCAGGTCCTGTCGATCAACGGCGGGATCGCCTGAACAGCACACCGAGGGACGCAGATGAGTGAAACGACGCAAACCTGGGATGTCGTCGTGATCGGCGGCGGACCGGCCGGATCGACCGCCGCGACCCTGCTCGCGGACCGCGGCTATCGCGTGCGCGTGCTGGAGAAGGCGCGGCATCCGCGTTTTCATATCGGCGAATCGCTGTTGCCGGCGAACTTGCGGCTGTTCGAAAAGCTCGGCATCGCGGATGAAGTGCGCGCCATCGGCATGGTCAAGCTCGCGGCCGAGTTCGTATCGCCGCAGCACGACAATCGCATGCAGCGTTTCCTTTTCGCCGATGCGTGGGACAAGTCGATGCCGAGCGCATATCAGGTGCGCCGCTCCGAGCTCGACGACATCCTCTTGCGCAACGCCGCGAAGCACGGCGCGCAGGTGAGCGAAGGCTGCCGCGCGCGCGATGTCGCGTTCGCGCCGGATGGTTCGAGCGCGACGATCGACGCCGAACACGACGATGGCCGCATCGAGCACGTGCGGGCGCGTTTCGTCGTCGATGCTTCGGGGCGCGACACGCTGCTCGCGAATCACTTCAAGACGAAGCGCCGCAACGAACGGCACAACTCGTCGGCGCTGTACGGCCATTTCCGCAACGCGCGCCGCAACGAAGGCGAAAACGAAGGCAACATCACCGTGTTCTGGTTCGAGCACGGCTGGTTCTGGTTCATTCCGCTCGCGGACGGCGCGACGAGCGTCGGCGCGGTCGTGTGGCCTGCGTATCTGAAGCAGCGTCCGAAGGGCACGTCGGTCGAGACGTTCTTTCGCGAGACCATCGCGATGTGCCCGCCGCTCGCCGCGCGCCTGAAGGATGCCGAACTAATCAGCGAAGTCCACGCGACCGGCAACTACTCGTACACCGGCGACATGACGCACGGACGCAACTTCCTCTTGCTCGGCGATGCGTTCGCGTTCATCGATCCGGTGTTCTCGTCCGGCGTGATGCTTGCGATGCAGAGCGCGTTCGCGGGCGCGGATGCGATCGACGCCGCGCTGACGAATCCCGCGAACGCGCAAGCCGCGCTCGCGAAGTTCGACCGCGACGTGCGTCACGGTCCGCGCGAGTTCTCGTGGTTCATCTATCGCATGACCTCGCCGACGATGCGCAATCTCTTCATGGGCCCGAGAAATCCGCTGCGCATGAAGGAAGCGCTGCTGTCGCTGCTCGCGGGCGATATCTTCGGCTCGACGCCGATCTGGCATTCGCTGCGTGCATTCAAGGGCATCTATTACATCTCGGCCGCGCTCGACTGGCGCAATTCGCTGCGCGCGTATCGTCAGCGCCGCCGCAATCTGCGCGATGCGCAACGCGCGGAGCTATCGGCCAATTGATGATGCTCGATCGGGTGGCGCGATGAGTGACGCTCATCGGAAATTCGGCGCGGCGGACGGCAAGGGTTCGCTTGCCGGCGCGCTCGAATCCGCATGGCAATGCGTGGCGTTCTATTTCGCGCTCGTCGTGCTCGCGCTCGTCTGTCTCGCGTGGTTTCCGTTCGCGTGGATTCTGCGCCGCGTGTTGAGCGTCGATGCGGGCCGGCGCGTCGGACGAGCCGTCGTGCAGCGCGTGTGGCACGGCTATTTCGTGCTGCTGCGCACGCTCGGCGTATGCCGCTTCGATCTCTCCGGACTCGACGCGCTCGCGGGCCAGCCCGCGATGATCCTCGCGCCGAATCATCCGTGCCTGCTCGATGCGCTGCTGATCGCGTCGCGCGTGCCCGACACCTGCTGCGTCATGAAGGGCGATGTCGCCGGCAACGTGTTTCTCGGGCCGGGCGCGCTGCTCGCGGGTTATATCGTCAACGATACGTCCGTCGGGCTGATTCGCGCCGCCGTCGCCGAACTGCAGCGTGGCAGTCCGCTGTTGCTTTTTCCCGAAGGCACGCGCACCGAAAGCGCGGCGGTGAATCCGCTGAAGGGCGGCATCGCGCTGATCGCGGCGCGCGCGCAGGCGCCGGTCCAGACGTTGATTATCGAAACCGATTCCGGTTTTCTCGGCAAGGGCTGGCAGATCTTCAGGAAGCCCGCGCTGCCGATCACCTATCGCGTGACGCTCGGCCGCCGCTTCGCGCCGCCGGGACGCGATCACGCTGCGCTGCAGGCGTTCATCGCCGAATTGCAGCGCTTTTATGCGGGCGAACTCGACGCGCATCGCATCCGCGACTGAAAGCATCGGCGTCGGCAGACTTTAAAATTCGTCGCAACTCATTCCGCTTTTTTTTGCAATGCCTTCCACACGCGCATCGTCCACGCACTTCGTCCTCATTCCGAGCTACAACCCCGGCGAGAAAGTCGATGAAACCGTGCGCGGGGCGCGCGAGCAGTGGAATCCGGTGTGGGTGGTCGTCGACGGCAGTACCGACGGCAGCGCCGAACGCCTCGTCAAAATGGCCGAAGCCGACGACGGGCTGCGCGTGATCGTGCTGCCAGAAAATCGCGGCAAGGGCGCGGCAATTCTCGCGGGCATCGACGAAGCGGCGAAGCTCGGCTTCACGCACGTCCTTACGATGGACTCCGACGGACAACATCCCGCCGCGCTGATCCGCACGTTCATGGAAACGTCGATGAAGGCGCCCGATGCGATGATCCTCGGCCGCCCGAAATTCGATGCGAGCGCGCCGCAACTGCGCGTGCAGGGACGGCGCATCTCGAACGGCTGGGCGAATCTCGAAACGCTGTGGATGGGCATCGGCGATTCGCTCTACGGCTTTCGCGTCTATCCGATCGCGCCGCTCGCCGCGCTCATGCATACGCAGACTTTCATGCGCCGCTTCGACTTCGATCCGGAAGCGGTCGTGCGCCTGTGCTGGCGCGGCGTGCGCCCGATCAACGTCGACGCGCCCGTGCGCTACTTCACGGCCGAGGAAGGCGGCGTCTCGCACTTCCACTACGGCCGCGACAACGCGCTGCTGACATGGATGCACATGCGGCTTTTCCTCGGCTTCCTCGCGCGCCTGCCCCGGCTTGCGTGGCGTCGTTTCAGCGCGCGTCGCTGACCGTCGAGTTCATCGCGACGCCCGCGATCAGCGTGTTCGCAAGCACGATGTCGTGAACGTTGTACGCGTAGATCGGGCCGGGCGTCGTCGCCGTTGCGGGTCCGGCCGCGACCGGTGTGCCGAAATCGCAATCCGTGATCGTGACGCCGGTGATCGCCGGAATCGCGGGCGTCGGCGCGGGGCCGTTGTAATCGAACGCGACCGGGCCTTGCGCGACGATTGCCTGAAAACACGATCCGCTCACGCCGTTCAGCGACACGTTGCTCGCCTTCAGGTTCGAGATGTTCACGTTCTGCACGAGCGCGGGCCGCGTGCGGATCGCGTCTTTCGACGGCTGATAGTCGCAATCGAACGTGATGATGCCGCCCTGCGCCGCCGATGGATTCGCCGCCGTCGCCGTCGCCACGCCGAGCGGCACCGTCGCGTTGATCGGGCTGCCCGCGAGCAGACTGCTGCCGTAACCGGAAGGCGTGAGGCTCACGCCGTTGGGCAGCGTCACGTTGTCGACGTAAAAGTCCTTCACGAAGCCGCCGCGATTCATGTTCGTCTTGATGCGGATCGCGATGTTCAGCGAATTCGTCGCCCAGAACTTGTTGAGCATCTGCAGGTTGCGCGCGTAGATTTTCTGCACGCCGCCGCCCATTTCGCTGCCGAGCGTGATGCCGCCGTGGCCGCTGTTCATCGTGCAGTTCTGGATGACGTGGTTCTGCGCCGGGCCGTACTGCGTGTCGAGATCCTTGCCCGACTTGATCGCGATGCAGTCGTCGCCGGTGTTGAACGTCACGTTCTCGCAGAGGACCGTGTCGCAGGCGTCGGGATCGAAGCCGTCATTGTTCGGGCCGATGCTGTCCACCGTCACGCTGCGCATCACGACGTTGCGGCAATCGGTCGGATGATGCTGCCAGAACGGCGTGTTGTTCGTGCGATAGCTTTCCATCAGCACGTTCGTGCAGCCGATGAATTCCACCATGCACGGCCGCAGATAATGGCCGATGCCGAAGATGCGCTTTTCGATGGCGACGCCCGCTTCCGATAGCGCCGGCAGATAGTTCTGGTCCTGCTGCCACGGCGTGGCCGGATCGGTGAGCTTGGTGTAGAGCGCATCGGCGATGCCGGGCACGGCGGTCTTCAGGTCGACGTTGTTCGCATTGACCGATGCCTGCGATGGCGTCGACGAATTCACGCAGCCGTAGACGCCGCTATTGCCCTTCCACGTCCACCAGCACGTCGCGGTGTTGCCGCTGCCGGCGAATGGCGTCATCGCCTGGCCGTTGAGCACGGAGCTGTCGCCTTCGCCCGTCACCGCGATGTTCGTCTGATTGCGCGCGTAGACCGGCGGGCCGTAGTTGAGGCAGTCGTTCGCCTGCCAGCGGCTGTAGTAGAGCTTGCCGTTCGCGCCGCAATCTTCCGGGCCATCCTTCGCGTAGTCGGCGGGATTCGGGCTGAAGTAGATCGTGCAGTTCGCGGACAGATGAAAGTCGACGTTCGACAGCAGCACGATCGGTCCCGCGCAATACCACGTTCCCGACGGCACGACGACGTGTCCGCCGCCCGCCGCGTTGCAGGCCGCGATGGCCGCGAGAAACGCGGGGCGCGAATCGAAGGAGCCGGGCGCGTGGGTCTGGTCCGCGCCGGTGCTCAATGGCGACTTCGCCGGATCGGTGTATGGATTCGCCGCCGCGACGACCGCGCACGTTTTCGCGCCGTAATCGGTGACGAGGAACTGGCGGCTCGGAAACATCGACGTCGAGACGCTCTGCAGCGCGTTGACGATCTGCGTCGCGGAGCCGGACGGGCCCCAGATCGGGTCTTGCGCGGCGGGCGGCGTCGGCGAGCCGGAGGCGGAATCGGAGTCGTCGTGGCCGCCGCAACCGGCGAGCGCGCCGAATGTGCTCATCGCGCCGAGCAGCGGGGCGCCCGCCGACAGCCCCGCGAACTTCACGAACGCGCGGCGCGCGCGGTTTTGTGGGTGCTTCATCGATCGTCTCCTGATCGTTTATTTATCGGATGTCGTATCAGTTTGCGTACAAGGCAAACGTTATCCAACACGCAGGAGACGCGTCAACTCGGTGCAAACGCGTAAGGAAATATAAGACGTCGTATGTGATGGATCGGAAAAAATGTCTCAAGCGGTCTTCTTGAGCGCGAGCCGCGCTTCGAGCCCGCCGCCTTCCCGATGATGCAGCGTGAGCGACGCATCCATCGCGAGCGTGAGCTGGCGCGCGATCGCGAGCCCCAGTCCGGTGCCGCCCGTTTGCCGGTTGCGCGAATCTTCGAGCCGCACGAATGGCTCGAACACCGCGTCCAGCGATTCTTCCGGAATGCCCGGCCCGCGATCGAGCACGGAGATGACGGCGCGTCCGTCGTCGCGCGTCGAGACTTCGATTTCCGCCTCGCCGGCATACTTGATCGCGTTATCGACGAGATTGCCGATAACGCGCTTCAAGGCCTGCGGCGGCGCCATCAGTGCACCGCCGATGTTGCCCGACAACCTCACCGATTGTCCTGCATCGAGATAATCGTCGACCATGGTTTCGATGAGCGCGTCGGCATCGATGCGGCGCGGCGCTTCGTTCGTGCCGTGCAGCGTGCGCGCGTAGGTCACGCCTTCCTTCACGAGCGATTCCATCTCCTTCAGATCCTGCTGCAGCTTCGCGCCGGTCGATTCGTCGTCCATCACGTCGACGCGCAGCCGCATACGCGTGATCGGCGTCTGCAAATCGTGCGTGATCGCCGCGAGGATCTGCATGCGTTGGGCCATGTACATCGAAACGCGGTCCTGCATCGCGTTGAACGCTTTGGCGGCGCGCGCGACTTCCTCCGGTCCCGATTCCGGCAGACGCTCGGCCTTGAGATCCGGGCCGAGCGTATCGGCGGCTTTGGCGAGGCGCTTGAGCGGGCCGGTTGCGAGGCGCACCGCGAGCCAGCAGCACGCGCCGAGCACGATCAACTGCAACGTCAGCACGAGCGGGAGCCAGCCGGACATCGGCATGCCGGCGACCGGACGCATGTCGATGGTGAGCGGCGAGCCATCCGACAGCTTCAGATGCACCTGAAAACGCTCCCTGGGACCGGGAACGGCATTGACCGTCATCGGATAACGATTGGCGATGCCCGCGCCGATCGAGTTCGCGAAGCGTTCCGACAACTCCGCATCCGGCTTCGCGCCGGTCTGATCGCCCGGTCCGAGGATGAACTCGTAGCTGCGACGCGCGAGACGCGGCAGCCACTGCGCACGCTCCTCTGGCGGCAGATGATCGAGCAGCGCGACCGAGCTCGCGACCTCGCGCTCGACGTAACCGACCATCATGTTGGTCATCGATTCGTCGCGCTCGCGCATGGTCAGAAAAAACGAGAATGTCTGGGCGAGCGCGAGCCCGACGACGAGTATCAGCGCGAGCCGCGCGAACAGCGTGCGCGGCCAGTGCAGCGGTGAACTGGAGGAAACGGTGCTCATTGAGAAGACTCGACCGGTTTGACTTCGGCGGAGAAGACGTAGCCTTCGCTGCGCAAGGTCTTGATGTAACGCGGCTCGCGCGCGGTGTCGCGCAGCCGTTGACGCAAGCGCGACACGAGCAGATCGATGGAGCGATCGAATGCATCGGCCTGGCGGCCTTGCGTCAGGTTCAGCAACTGATCGCGCGTGAGCACGCGCTGGGCGTTGTCGAGAAACACGCGCAGCAGGCGGTATTCCGCGCCCGAGAGCGCGACCATCGTGCCTTCCGCGTCGAGGAGATGGCGCGCGGTCGTGTCGAGACGCCAGTCGCCGAATCCCAGCATCTGCGAGGTTTCGGTGACTTCCATGCCCGGCGGCAGCATGCGCGTGCGGCGCAATACGGATTTGATGCGCGCGAGCAATTCGCGCACGGCGAAGGGCTTGGGAAGGTAATCGTCGGCGCCCATTTCGAGGCCGAGAATGCGGTCGGCTTCCTCGTTGCGCGCGGTGAGCATCAGCACCGGCACATGGCGGAACTTGCCCGCGCGCAGCTCGCGGCACAGCACGAGGCCATCCTCGCCGGGCAGCATCAGATCGAGCACGATCAGATCCGGCGCGCCTTGCTGCTCCAGCACGGCGCGCATCTGCCGGCCGTTCGCGGCGAGCGATACACGCATTCCGTTTTTTTCGAGGTATTCGGCGAGCAGTTCGCGGATGCCGCGATCGTCGTCGACGATCAAAACGTGATCAGTGGTTTCCATCGATGGATCGTTGTCGTTGACGCTTGAGTTGCATCCGGCTCGGGCTGACCAGCAGACACTGAACCGGATGGGCCATTTCCGTCGCGATCCCGCCGATGAGAAAGGCGAAGACCGCCAGCATGCGTTTCATCCGAAGCTCCCGCCGATTGCGATGACTGCGTTATAGCGCGCTTCGGCGGACGTTTTGTATCGCAGTGTATCCCGCATGTCGTGCGATACATAACATTGCGCAGCGCGCCTTTATCCGACACAAGCGGGATACGCGCGCGCAGTCCAATGCGGTCATGCCGATGCGAACGTCGGCCTGCCGGAGCGATGTGGCGATCTCACCAGCCATCTCACGCCGCTCCGATATTCACCGCATTCAAGAGGACTTCGTCATGCTCGACGCCATCAGAAACGCCGCCGTGTGCGCCGGAATCGCCGCGTGTGCGGCCATCGCGCCCGCGCAGGCCGCCGCACCCGCAAGCGCTCACACGAGCGACAACGTCGCGCCGGAGTTCGCCGGCATCGACAAGTGGATCAACAGCGAGCCGCTCTCGCTCGCGCAATTGCGCGGCAAGGTCGTGCTCGTCGATTTCTGGACCTTCGCGTGCGGCAATTGCCTCAACACGCTGCCGGCCGTGAAATCGTGGAATCAGAAGTACAAGGACAAAGGACTCGTGGTCGTCGGCGTGCATACGCCCGAGTTTCCGTTCGAGCGCGATACGAACAACGTCAAGCGCGCGATCGAACGCAACGGGATCACGTATCCCGTCGCGCTGGACAACCGCTACGCGACGTGGGCCGCGTACGGCAATCAGTACTGGCCGGCGTTCTATCTGATCGACAAGCACGGGCGCGTGGCCTACACGCATTTCGGCGAAGGCGATTACGCGCAGACCGAAGCCGCGATCGGCAAGCTGCTGGCCGAGCGCTAGGCGGGGTTCTGTATCGCAATGTATCTGCAACGTGCGCGATACAAAACATTGCACAAGACCCGCATCGCCGACACAAGCCAGATACGTGCGGGCCTTCAAATACACACAACGACGGCTCACGAGTGACACGCAAGACCGACACCCGCGATGCCCGATCGCCGTAACTCACTCAACCGACCGAATCATCAGCATTCAAGGAGAAACACCATGAAATCCACGATCGTTGCTTTCGCTCTCGTCGCCGGCGCCATGACCGGTGTTGCCCACGCCGCCGTGAAGAACGTGCCGCTGAACGTGCAGTCCCAACAGGCCGTCGCGAACCACGCGTATGCCGGCAAGACGCGCGCCGAAGTGAAGGCCGAGCTGGCACAGGCGCAACGCGATGGCGAGATCGCGGCGTTGCGCAGTCTCTATCAAGGCAGCTAATCCATTTCCTGAATCACGCAAACGAGGTTCGAATCATGATCAAGCAATTCGTCACCGCCGCAGTCATCGCCGTCAGCGCCGTCGCCGCCGGTTCCGCCTTCGCCAGCAGCGGCTACGGCCCCGCGCCGCACTACGATCCGCTTGCCGGCGCGCCTTCGTCGCAGCGCGGCGTGAGCGCGCAGACCATCGCCAGCGAAAGCGCCGCCGCGCCGATGCAGGCATACGGCGGCATGAGCGACACGGTTTCGCAATCGGGCGCGCGCGGCGTGGCCACGAACGACGTCGCCCGGCTCTTCGCGCATCACTAAGCCAGTCAACTTTTCGAATCCAAAGAGGAACGCATCATGACCCAGATCGACACCGTCCTGTACACGGGCAAAACGCGCGTCGTCGGAGGCCGCGAAGGCCATGCGAAGAGCACCGACGGCCGTCTCGACGTCAAACTCTCGCCGCCCGGATCGGCCGGCGCGGGCACCAATCCCGAGCAGATGCTCGCGGCGGGCTGGTCGGCGTGTTTCATCGGCGCGATGGGCAAGGCCGCGGCGAAGCTGAAGACGCGCCTGCCGGCCGACACCGCCGTCGATGCGGAAGTGGACCTCGGCATGAACGGCGATGCGTATCTGCTGCGTGCGCGCCTGAACGTGAGCCTGCCGGGAATCGAGCGCGCGGTGGCGCAAGAGATCGCGCAGATGGCGCATCAAACGTGTCCGTACTCGAAGGCGCTGAAGAGCAATATCGATGTGACGATCACGGTGGTCTGACGCGTTCATCCACGCGATGCGGTCCGGTCGACCGGTGCTTGATCGATCAATCGAAAGCACTGGGCCGACACGGGCCGAAGTTGCGGCTGTCAGCCTCGCGTGTCGATCCATTCGCGCGCCCATCGGCGCGAGAATTCGACCGCCTCGCTTTCCTTCGCGAAATAGTCGAGCGAGTAGAAGCGATACTGCGCATCCGTCGGATGTTCGCTCGAACGCTCGAGCATCAGATTGGCTGAAAACGTCTTGTCGCGGAGCCGATGCGCGGACGCGTGCACCGTATAACCACGGTAGTGATTGAGTGATGTCATTTTAGTTTTAGATGTAAATGCTTTGCGGCCAGATGCCGAAAGCGCAGGAGCGATGCGCGCTGATAACGCGATCGTCGAAAGGCTGTCAGAGCCTGGGAGAGAAAAGGCGGGAAACGGAGGCGGACAACAAGAGCGCGGGAACCGGCGTTGCGGTTCCCGGCGTGATGCGGATCTACAGCGCTACAGCGGCAGATTTACAGCGGCTTGATGTTCGAAGCCTGCATGCCCTTCGGGCCGCGCTTCGTTTCGAAGCTGACCTTCTGACCTTCGGCCAGCGTCTTGAAACCGTCCGAACGAATTTCCGAGAAGTGCGCGAAAAGATCGTCGCCGCCATTATCCGGGCTGATGAAGCCAAAACCCTTGGTGTCGTTAAACCATTTAACCGTACCGGTGTCCATAAAAATCCTGAAATGAATAGATAAGTTGCTCGATCGAGCGGGATGAAGCGGCAAGGAGGGGAATGGACAACGAATACCGGGGAAAATCGGACTATTGATGAGCAGCAATCGACTTCTTGTACTTCAACGACCATTATGCCAATTCCAAGAGAAATGGTCAACTATTCGTTTCGAAGCGAAGGCGAGCGGAACGATTCGTGCATCGCGTGTGCATCTCGTCATCGGGTTGGCACATGCGTTTTCGTCAGAAGAAGACAGCGCTCGACGGCCGCATGTCCGGCGCCGCGCGGCCCGCGCATTCATGGGCGGCGGACGTCGGACCGGGCCTCGTCACGATTGCATCGGATAACGATCCGAGCGGCCTCGCCACCTATACGCTCGCCGGCGCGTGGTACGGATTCGACCTATTGTGGGTGTGCGTGCTCACGTACCCGTCGACCGTCGCGCTTCAATTGATCGCCGCTCGCGTCGCCGCCATCACGCGACGAGGCCTGACGACGAACATGCGCGAACACTATTCGCGGCTGTTCTTCTACTTTGCGGTCGCGCGTTTCGTGATCGCCAACACGTTCAATATCGCGGTCGATGTTCTCGCCATGGGCATCGCGCTCAGTTCGCTCGTCGGCGGTTCGCTCCTGTGGCTCACGCTTGCTTCGGGATGCGCTTCGCTCGTGTTGCAATGGAGCGTCGCTTATGCGCGATACGCGCGCGTCCTCAAGTGGCTGACGCTCGCGATGTTCGCGTACGTCGGCGTGATCCTGCTCGTCGACGTGCCGTGGCGACTGGTTGCCATCCGCTCGGTGATTCCACGCGTCGAGTGGACGGAGGGCTACATGTCGATGCTGATCGCGGTGCTCGGCACGACCGTCAGCCCTTACTTGCTGTTTGCGCAAGCGGAGCAGGAGGTCCGCGACGCACGAGAGAGCGGCGATCGTGGAGAAGCGTTGGAGCGGACGATGCGCGGCGTGCGTCGCGACACGCTCTGGCGAACGGCGTGCTCGAACGCGATTGCGATCTGCGTGATGATCGCCGCGGCCGCGACGCTCCATCTGCTCGACCATGCATCCGCCGGCGATACGGTCTCGATGTCGCGTGTACTCGAGCCGCTCGCGCACGGTTACGCGCGGCAGGTTCTCGCACTTGCGCTTCTCGGATCGGCCTTGCTGGCGCTGCCGCCGCTCGCGGGCTCGGCGGCTCAGGCCGTAGCCAGTTCGTTCCGCTGGAAACGCGGCGAACGGCGAGACCGGCGGATCGCGTATGTGCTCGTCGCCACGATCGCGCTCGGCACGATCGCAGCAGTGGTCCTCACGCACTATCACGTCGACCCGGTGCGCGCGCTCTACTGGAGCGCGGTGGTCAACGGCATGACCGTGACGCCGGTCCTCGTGCTGCTCGTGCTGCTCAGTTCGAAGCGCGAAGCCGTGGGCGACCTCGCCGCGCATTGGGCGCTTCGCGCGCTGAGTTGGCTCGCCACGATAGCGACCGCGGCGGCTGTGATCGCCCACTTCATACTTGAAGTGCAGTGACGGCATTCGCGTAAATCTCCGCCCCTACCATCCGAAAAAGTCATGCGAAGGGCGTCGCTTAGGGGCATTCCCTAGCGTCGCTTTCGAGCGGTCTCGCGGCAAACGGCGGCCACGCGCGCGCCCGTCGCCTGCAAAGCCGCGCCCGTGCTGGCTCTACGGCATTCACGCTGCGTTCCGTTTTTTTCAGGCATCGAATGCGACGGACACATGCATTACCAGAAGTATCGAAAAGGGCTCAGAAAATGTCGGTGGATGATCGAAATTGGCCATGTACGCTTCATTCAACGCAAAGAACGCCGGGTTGTTTCCGGCAGCGACAAACTCCTTTTTGAACCTGCTAGGTGGAATGACCCGATGATTCCCAACCTGACGCTCGCACCGAACGAAGTCACGAGCACGGCTTCCGCGCAGTCCGGCACCGTATCGCCGGCGCGTCCTGTCGCGGCATCCACGACCGAGATTCTCACGGTCAAGAACCTTTCGAAGATTTTCGGCGCGAAGCCCGAGCGCGCCCAGGAGCTCTTGAAACAAGGCCTCGGCCGAAACGAAATCTTCGCGCAGACAGGCAATATGGTCGCCGTCGACGATGTCAGCCTCGCCGTCAACGCGGGCGAGATCTTCGTCATCATGGGCCTCTCCGGTTCCGGAAAATCGACGCTCGTGCGTCTGCTCAATCGCCTGATCGAGCCGACTTCGGGGCAAGTGATTCTCGAAGGCCGGGACATCGCGCCGATGAGCACGCCCGAACTGCGCGCCGTGCGCCGCGAAAAAATGGCGATGGTGTTCCAGTCTTTCGCGCTGCTGCCGAACCGCTCGGTCATCGACAACATTGCTTACGGGCTCGAAGTCGCGGGCAAGAAAAAATCGGAACGTTATGACATCGCACGCGCCGCATTGACGCGCGTCGGCCTCGCTTCTTACGAGAAGCTGCTGCCGAGCGAGTTGTCGGGCGGCATGCAGCAGCGCGTGGGTCTCGCGCGCGCGCTGGCGGTGAATCCCTCGGTGCTCTTGATGGACGAAGCGTTTTCCGCGCTCGATCCGCTCATCCGCTTCGAAATGCAGAACGAGTTGTTGCGTTTGCAGAAGGAAGAGCGGCGCACGATCGTCTTCATTTCGCACGACATCGAGGAAGCGGTGAAGATCGGCGGGCGCATCGGCATCATGAAGGACGGCCGTCTGATTCAGGTGGGCACGCCGGCAGAACTCATCCAGTCACCCGCCGACGCCTACGTGCGCGATTTCTTCCGCAACGTCGACGTGTCGCGCTTCCTCGAAGCATCGAGCCTGATGACGAAGGTCGAGCGCGGTCTCATCGCGTGCAATACCAGCGCGCCTTCCGAGCGCTATCTGAACAGCCTCATCGACAGCGGCGCGGAGTGCGGATACGTCTGCGATGAAGCAGGGCGCTATCAGGGTTGCGTGACGCCTGCATCGCTGCACAAGAGCGGCAACCGGCCGATCAGCGATGCATTGCTTCGCGATGTCGCGGCGGTTCCGCTGACAGCCGATCTGCATCAGCTCGCATCCATTGCACTGGGGCAGGAGCACGACGTGCCGGTCACGGATGAACAAGGCAGGCTCGCGGGCGTGGTGTCCTGCCGCACGATTCTCAAGCAGGTCATGGAGCGGAGAGCAGCATGAATTCCTCGATTTTTGGACGATTCGCCGAAGACGCGGTCAACTTCCTTTTCTCGCACTTTCGCGGCGGCTTCGATGCCTTCTCGGCTGCGCTTGGCGCGGTCATCAAGCTCCTCGAAGACGGTCTCGGCGCGGTGCCGTTCATCGCGATGCTCGCGATCCTCATGGCGCTCGCGCTGTGGAGAAAGGGCGTCGTGTTCGCGGTGTTCGTCGGCGCGGCGCTCTATGTCATCAACTACATGGGCCTGTGGACGCAGACGGTATCGACGCTCGCGCTCGTTGTCGCGGCGACGTTCTTCAGTCTCGTGATCGGCGTGCCGCTCGGCATCTGGGGCGCGCGCAACAGGCGTGTCGAAGTCGTGCTGCGTTCGCTGCTCGACTTCATGCAGACGATGCCCGCGTTCGTGTATCTCATTCCCGCGGTCATTCTCTTCGGCCTCGGCCGCGTGCCCGCGGTGATCGCCACGATCGTGTTCGCGATGCCGCCCGTCGTTCGATTGACGACGCTCGGCATCCGCCAGGTGCGCGAGGAATTGCTCGAAGCCGGCCGCTCGTTCGGCAGCACCGATGCGCAACTGCTCTGGAAAATTCAGTTGCCCAACGCGCTGCCTTCGATCATGGCGGGCGTGAACCAGACCATCATGATGGCGCTGTCGATGGTGGTGGTCGCTTCGATGATCGGCGCGGGCGGCCTTGGCGAGTACGTGCTGAGCGGCATTCAGCGGCTCGATATCGGCATCGGTTTCGAGGGCGGTCTCGGCGTGGTGCTGCTCGCGATCATTCTCGATCGCCTGACGGAAAGCTTCGGCGTGAAAGCGAAGAAAAAGAAGAAGGTCATCTCCACGCCGGCGAAGCCCGCCGCGGCGCAAGCGAACGCGCAGACCTGAGCGATACGAGCATCGATTACTCAACCACAATGCTATGAAAGATACGGAGTCCGTAATGAAAAACAACCTGATCAAATCCTTGATCGTCAAGATAGTGACGCCGGCCATTGTGGCGTTCGGGGTCGGCGCGAGCCCGGCGATGTCCGCCGAGCCGATCAAAGTGGCGGTCACGAACTGGGCCGACGTGCTCGCGGTCGCCAATGTCGCGAAGTACGTGCTGGAGACGAAGCTTCAGCAGCCGGTGCAATTCGTTCAGGCGGATATCGGCATCCAGTATCAGGGCGTATCGCGCGGCGATCTCGACATCATGGTCGGCGGCTGGCTGCCGGTGACGCACGGTCAGTATGTCGCGCGCTACAAGGACACGCTCGACGACGTCGGCATCATCTATACGGGCGGCAAGAACGGCTGGGCGGTGCCCGCGTATGTGCCCGAGTCGCAGGTTTCTTCGATCGAGGATCTGAAGAAGCCTGAAGTGCAGAAGCAGCTCAACGGCGTGATCCAGGGCATCGAGCCGGGTGGCGGTCTCATGCAGGCGTCGGAGAAAACCATCAAGGCGTATGACCTGTCGGGCTACAAGCTGCAATCGGCGAGCGAGGCCGGCATGCTCGCGGCAATCCAGCGCGCATACGGATCGAAGCAATGGATCGTCGCGACCGTTTGGAGCCCGCACTGGTTGTTCCAGAAGTGGCAGATGCGCTATCTGAAGGACCCGAAGGGCACGCTCGGCGGCGAAGAGCAGGTCCATGCATTCGCCTCGAAGCAGTTCGCGGGCAAGTTCCCCCGCGCAGACGTGTTCTTCAAGCATTTCAAGCTGACGCTCGCGGACGTGGAATCGATCGAATTCGAAGGCAATTCGACCAACGACTACGCGACGGCCGCGAAGAAATTCGTCGACGCGCATCCGGACAAGGTCAAGGCGTGGCTGACACAGTGAAGGCGTACTGCAGGACGCTTGCAAAGCGCACGTTCGACGTGCGCCGCGCATGACTTCGCACGATCCATCCATCAGAGAGACAAACATGAGCTTCGAAGGCGTACATACACCGCTCGTCACCCCGTTCAAGGCCGACGGCGAAATCGATCACGACATGCTCGGCAAGCATGCTCAGAGTCTCGTTGGCCGCGTTACGGGCATGGGCGTCGGCGGCACGACCGGCGAATACTATGCGCTCAGTTTCGAAGAGCGTGTGAAGACGCTCGAGACGGTAGCGTCGGCGGTCGGCGGCAAGACCTATCTCACCGCCGGCATCAACGCGACGACGACGAAGGAAGTCGTGCGTCTCGGTAACGAAGCGAAGCGCGCGGGCTACGACGCATTGCTGGTCGCGGCGCCTTACTACGTGCAGCCGACGCAAGACGAGCTGCTCGATCACTTGCTGAAGGTCGACGACGCGCTCGACATGCCGATCATGCTCTACAACTTTCCGGCGCGCACCGGCACGGCCATCGGCGATGAAGTGCTCGACAAGCTGCTGCAGCGCCCGAACTTCGCCGCGATGAAAGAGAGCACGGGCGACATCGCGCATCTGCATCATCTGGCCACGCAACTGCCGGAGCGCTTCGTTCTCAGTTGCGGCATGGACGATCAGGCGCTCGAATTCTTCGCATGGGGCGCGCGTAGCTGGGTCGCGGGCGCGTCGAACTTTCTGCCGGAAGCGCATACGGATTTGCTCGAAGCGTGCGTTAAACGCGGGGATTTCAGCACCGGCCGCAAGCTGATGACGCAGTTGCTTCCGGTGCTCGAATTGCTGGAGCGCAGCGGCAAGTTCATCCAGTACGTGCGCTATGGCTGCGAGCTCGCGGGCACGAAAGTCGGCATCGCGCGTGCGCCGCTCGGCACGTTGAACGACAAAGAACGCAGCGCCTTCGCGAGGCTCGTTCAACCCTTGCTGCGCAACGCTCAGTAACGCGATACGTGAATGGCCTCGAAACTGGATTTCATGCGGCTTCCCGCACCTGATGGGGTCAACGGATGGTGGGAAAGCCTGCCGCCCGCCGCGCCCGCGAACCGCGTGACGGGCGAGCTGCGCTTCGACTACGTAGTGGTGGGCGGCGGCATCACCGGTTTGTGCGCGGCGCGGCGGCTCGCCGAGCTTGCGCCGGATGCATCGATCGCGCTCGTCGAGGCCGATCGCATCGGGCGCTCGACGGCGGGCCGCAATTCCGGCTTCTTCGTCGATCTGCCGCACGACATCAGCAGCGAAAGCTATTCGCGCAGTGTCGAGGCAGACAAGGCGGACGTGCGCTTGCAACGGCACGGCATCGGCTATGTGCGCGATACGGTGAAGCGGCACGGCATCGATTGCGACTGGCGCGACGACGGCAAGTATCACGCGTCGGTCAACAAGAAAGGCCACACGGCGCTGACGCATTTCGCGGACGGACTCGCGCGTATCGACGAGCCGTGCGAATGGCTCGACGAAGCCGCGATCGCGAAGGTGACGGGCACGCGCTTCTATCAAAGCGCGCTCTTCACGCCGGGATGCAGCACGGTTCAGCCGGCGGCACTCATGCGCGGTCTCGCGGCCACGCAGCCGTCGAACGTGACGGTCTTCGAACTGAGCGCGGTGAAGAACATGGAAGCGCGCGGCCAGACGAAGCTGCTGACGTTCGCGAACGGCAGCATCGAAGCGAAGCGGGTCGTGCTCTGCACCAACGCGTATGCGGCGACGTTCGGCGGCCATCCGAATGGCTTGCTGCCGGTCTACACGTTCGCGTCGATGTCGCGCGTGATGACCGACGATGAAATCGCGCGGCTCGGCGGAACGGATTCGTGGGCGCTCATTCCCGCGGACCCGATGGGTACGACCGTGCGACGTCTCGCGACCAACCGTATTTGCGTACGCAACCATTTCGCGTTCCGGCCGAATCTGTCGGTCTCGGAACATGATCTGACGAAGGCGAAGCATCTGCATCGACGTTCGTTCGATCGACGTTTTCCGATGCTCGAGGATGTCGAGCTGCAATACACGTGGGGCGGCGCGTTGTGCCTCTCGGCGAACAATGGCGCGCTCTTCGGCCAGCGCGACGACGGCGTGTACGAAGCAGTCGGCTGCAACGGACTTGGTTTGAGCCGCGGATCGGCGGCGGGCAAGCTCATCGCCGAACATGTGCTCGGGCGCTCGAACGAGCTGATCGATCAACTGCTGAAACAACCGCATCCGCGTTCTCTGCCGATGCGGCCGATCGCGGACGTGGCGGTATCGGCGGCAATCTGGATGAAGGAATTCTCGGCGGGCGCCGAGCTTTGAATCTTTGAGGACATGACATGACGACGCATCAGGAATGGAAACGTCAGGCCGAACATCTGTCGCTCGATGGCCGCGCGTTCATCGCGGGCGCACGCTGCAACGCGGCATCGAATGAAACGTTCGATACGTTGAATCCGTCGACGGGCAAGGTGCTCGCGCAGATCGCCAGGTGCGAAGCGAAGGACGTCGATCGCGCGGTCGTCGCGGCGCGCGAGGCGTTCGAATCGGGCGTGTGGTCGAAGGCCGGGCCATCGCAGAGAAAGGCCGTCTTGCAGCGTCTCGCGCAACTCATCGACGACAACGCCGAAGAACTCGCGCTGCTCGAAGCGCTCGAAGCGGGGAAGCCGATCAGCGAATGCATGGGTCTCGACATTCCGGAATCGGCGGCGTGCATTCGCTGGCATGCCGAGGTCACGGACAAGCGTTACGACGCGCTGTCGCCATCGGGGTCGAGCGTCGTGAGCATGATCACGCGCGAGCCGATTGGCGTCGTCGGTGCGGTGCTGCCGTGGAATTTCCCCGCGCTGATGCTCGCGTGGAAGATCGGGCCGGCGCTGTCCGTGGGCAATAGCGTCATCGTGAAGCCCGCGGAGCAGACGTCGCTATCGACGCTGCGTATTGCCGATCTCGCGCTCGAAGCCGGCGTCCCGCCCGGCGTGTTCAGCGTCGTGACGGGCTTCGGCGAAAGCGCAGGGCAGGCGCTCGGCACGCACGCCGATGTCGATCTCATCGCGTTCACGGGTTCCACCGAAACGGGCAAGCGCTTCCTGCGCTATTCCGCCGAAACCAACATGAAGCGCGTCGTGCTCGAATGCGGCGGCAAGAATCCGCAAGTCGTGTTGCCCGATGTCGCCAATCTCGATGCCGTCGCGGAGCAGGCCGTCGCCGCCGCGTTCTGGAACATGGGCGAGAACTGCAGCGCGGGATCGCGCATTCTGGTGCATTCGAGCCACAAGGCCGAACTGCTGCAAAAGATGCAGGCCGTGCTCGAAGGCTGGAAGACGGGCGATCCGCTCGATCCCGATGTCAAGCTCGGCTCGCTCATCGAGGAAGCGCATTACCGCAAGGTGCTCGGCCACATCGAGAAGGCGAAGGCAGAAGGCGCGCGCGTCGCTTGCGGCGGCAACGCGACGCTCGCGGAAACGGGCGGCTGGTTCGTCGAGCCGACCATCTTCGATAACGTCACGCCGGACATGAGCATCGCGCGCGACGAGGTCTTCGGCCCGGTCGTGTGCTTTATCGAATATGCTGACGTCGACGAGGCCGTGCGGATCGCAAACGATACGTGCTACGGACTCGCGGCTTCGCTGTGGACCGACAACGTGAACCAGGCGCACAAAGTGGCGGCGCGCATCCGCGCGGGCACCGTGACCGTCAACTGCTTCGGCGAGGGCGATCTGTCGACGCCGTTCGGCGGCTTCAAGCAGTCCGGTTTCGGCGGACGCGACAAGTCGGTCTACGCGCACGACCAATATTGCGAGCTGAAGACGACCTGGCTGAAGCTCGACTGATTATCGGACGAGGCAACATGCGTATTG
Source organism: Caballeronia zhejiangensis (assembly GCF_022879815.1). Classification (NCBI taxonomy): domain Bacteria; kingdom Pseudomonadati; phylum Pseudomonadota; class Betaproteobacteria; order Burkholderiales; family Burkholderiaceae; genus Caballeronia; species Caballeronia zhejiangensis. The sequence continues at coordinate 253,796 of NZ_CP084285.1, read as the reverse complement.
GCTTTATCGGCACGGGCACGATCACGGAGGCGGTCGTGACCGGCATGATTCGTTTCGATGTTCCCTTCGAGCGGGTCGCGCTGTCTCCGCGCAACGCGCAGACCGCCGCGCGTCTTGCGAAACTCGACGCGCGCATCGAGGTTTGCGTCAGCAATCAGGGCGTGCTCGATGCATCGGATGTCGTGTGTCTCGCGGTCTTGCCGCAAATCGCGGCAGACGTGCTGGGCGAACTCACGTTCGATGCGCGGCATCACGTCATCAGCTTCATCGCGGCCAAGTCGCTCGATAAGATGCGCGCCCTCGTGCGCCGCGCGGCCAAGGTCGTGCGCGCGATTCCGCTACCCGCTGTTGCGTCGGGCAAGGGCAGCACGGCGCTCTGTCCGCGCGATGACATCGCACGCGCGCTCTTCGCGCCGCTCGGCGAAGCGGTCGAAGTGGACGACGAACACCAGTTCAATGCGTTATCGGCCGCCACCGCGACGATGGCGGCGTTTTTCGCGTTGCTCGAAGAGCAGGCGTCGTGGCTCGCGCGGCAAGGCGTGCCGTATGCGTCCGCGCGTTCGTTTTTGTCGGGCTATCATGTGGGCCTCGCTCATGAAACGACGCTCGATACGCAACCCTTCTCGTCGATGATCGGGCGTGTCAGCACGCCAGGCGGCCTCAACGAGCAGCTCAATCGCGAACTGTCGGAGCGGGGCACCTACGCGCACTACTCGAAGGCGCTCGACGCGATCATGCGCCGCGTGCAAGGGCGCGAGTGAACACGAAGAACAAGCGCTGATCGCGAGCCCTCGAAGGTGAGTCACATGCAGAAGAAACAGCAGTTCGCGGACAGGCTTCTCGCCCAGATGCCGTCGCTGCGCGCGCTTCGGTGCTTCGTCACCGCGGCGCGTTACGAGAGCTTCACGCAAGCCGCCGAAGTGCTGTGCGTCACGCAGGCGGCCGTCAGCCGGCAGATCAAGGAGCTGGAGGACACGCTGGAGGTCGCGCTCTTCGAGCGCACCGGCAGGCACATCGCGCTGACCGACGCCGGCCGCATTCTCTACAACGCGTCGTATCTGTCGATCATGAACATCGCGGAGGCGGCGCAGGCGGTGCGGCGCGTCGACCGGCATGCGCTCACGCTCTGCATCTCTCATACGTTTTCGGCGCTCTGGCTCTCGTTCCGATTACCCGCGTTTCGCCAGCGTTTTCCGAACATCCGCCTGCATGTGATGGTGACCGAGCACTTCATGGAGCTCGACGATCTGATGGAGCCGGATGTCATCATCACGAAGAATCCGCCGCGCGAAGCGGAGTACGAAGTCGAGCCGCTTTTTCACGACATCGTTTATCCGGTATGTAGCGTTCCGTTTTTCGAGCGCTATTTTCATGGCCGTGCGCTAAAGCCGCTCGATCTGCTCGCGCATCCGACGCTGAGCCTGTCGCTGCTCGGGCGCGCGCAGGTGTGCGAGCACGTCGACTGGCGCGTGTGGAAAAACTGGTATCAGCAAGGCGACGGTTCCGAGCGGCTCGATCAGCACGACGATTTCGGAAGCAACGACTATCGCCTGCTTGTGGCTCAGGCCGAAGCGGGCGAGGGCACCTTGCTCGGCTGGCATCACCTCGTGCATCGTCAGGTGGAGCAGAAAAAGCTGGTGCGTCCCGTCGACGATGCGCTCGTGTTCCACGATCGTCATCACTACATCATCACGCATCGCAACGCGAAAGCACGCCCGGAATACATTCAGTTTCGCCAATGGCTCGACGAGGAAATCGGCACGATGATGCAGGGATGGCCCGCCGCCGAATCGAAGGCCGTTCTATGAGCGCCGCATGAAACCGGCAACCGAAAAAACGAAGGGTTATCGGCGGCTCATTCCGTCGGTGACGGCGCTGGTGGAGTTCGAGGCCGTCGCGCGGCTCGGCAGCTTCACGCTCGCGGCGCATGAACTGGGCGTTACGCAGGCCGCCGTGAGCCGGCAGGTGCGCTTTCTCGAAGAGACGCTCGGCACGCGGCTATTTCGCCGTCTGCATCGCGCGATCGAACTGACCGACGAAGGCGAGGCGCTGTATCGCGTCGTCGCGGAATCGATGCAGAAGATCGCGAGCGTGTTCGATCGCCTCGCGCGCGGGCCCGTTCAGCAGGAACTCGTGCTCGCGGCGACATCCGCGTTTTCGCATTTTCGACTGCTGCCGCGGCTTGCGTCGCTCAAGGCGTTGCAGCCCGACCTGCAGTTGCGGCTGTCGACGCAGATGTTCACGGCCGACTTGCGGCACAAGGAAATCGACGTCGCCGTGCGCTTCGGCAACGGGCTGTGGCCGGACGGCACGGCGACTTTGCTGTTCGACGAGGAGGTGTTTCCGGTCTGCGCGCCTTCATGGCTCCAAAAGCAGCCCGCGCCCGCGACGCTCGACGAACTGGCTGGCGCGGTGCTCGTCGAGTCGGATTCGACGACCGAAGGCTGGATGGGCTGGGAAGAGTGGTTCCACGCGCTCGGATGCCGGCCGATGCGCCTGAACTTCGCGCTGCGTTGCAGCCTCTATACCGATGCGATCCAGGCCGCGCGCTACGGCCAGGGCGTCGCGCTCGGATGGGGCCGGCTCGTTCAGGATTTTATCGAGAGCGGGGATCTCGTCAGGCTGGAAGTGGCATCGTTCAGGCCGACCGATTCGTACTTCGCCGTGGTGCCGCATGGCCGCGCTTTCACGCCTGCCATCGGCGGTCTGATCGAATGGCTGCGCGACGGGGCGCTCGCATAAACCAAAGTCATGCGACACCGAAAATAAAGCGCATTGACGCTATTTTTCAGCGATCCAATACTCGGAATATGGCGGGACCATTCGAAGTCCCGATACCCTGAACGTTGGAGAGCGACGATGTCCGAAGTGCAAATGAAGACGCATGGCGAACTGATCCGCAGCCGCGAGCCCGGGCATGGCTTGCCCGGCGAGCTGTTCGGACGGCAGGACGTGTTCGAGACGGACGTCGAGGTCTTCTTCCAGAAGCACTGGATTCTGGTCGGCGTGACGGCGGACGTGCCCGAGCCGGGCGATGTGTCGACCGTCGATATCGGCCGTGCTTCGATCATCATCGTTCGGGATGACGACGAGAACATCCGCACTTATCGGAACGTCTGCCGGCATCGCGGCGCGCGCCTGAAGGAACCGGGGAAATCGACCGTCGGCATGCTGGTCTGCCCGTATCACCAATGGACTTACGATCTCGACGGCAGCCTGCGCCACGCCGCGCACATGGGCAAGGATTTCGACGCGAAGTGCCGCAGTTTGTTGCCGGTGCATACGCGGATCGTCGGGACACATATTTTCGTGTGCCTCGCCGACGAGCCGCCGGCGGACATCGCGAAGCTCGAAGACACGATGGCGCCGCGCTTCGCGCCCTACGACCTCACGAACACGAAGATCGCGTTCGAATCGGAGATCATCGAGAACGGCAACTGGAAGCTCGTGATCGAGAACAATCGCGAGTGCTATCACTGCGCCGCGACGCATCCGGAACTCACTGCCTCGTTTTTGCCGGAAGATTTCGGTTTCTGTCCGGAGAATCTCAGCGAAGAATCGCTGCTCGAAATCGAAGCCTATAAAAAACGGAACGCGGCGTGTCAGGCGAGTTGGGAGAACGACGGCTTCACGAGCGCGACCGTCGAATGGCTGGACGAAGATGCGGTCACGCAATTCCGGACGCAACAACTCGTGATCGCGGGCTACGGCGAGTCGCAGACGATCAGCACGAAGGTCGCGAGCCAGAAGCTGCTCGGCAATCTGCAGCGCCGCGATCTCGGCGACACGCATCTCTGGACGCACAACTCATGGACGCACGTCATGAGCGATCATGCGGTGATTTCGTACATCATCCCGCTCGCGCCGGATAAAACGCTCGTGCGTTCGAAATGGCTCGTGCACGCGGATGCCGTCGAAGGCGTCGATTATCAGCTTCAGGATCTGACGGAAGTGTGGGTCGCGACGAACGCGCAGGACAAGCATCTCGTCGAAATCACGCACGAAGGCACGCAGGATCCGGCGTATCGGCCAGCGGTGTTCTCGCCGTTCACGGAAAGCTACGTGGAGCAGTTTTCGCGCTGGTATTCGGCGCGCCTGAGCGCGCACGGCGTTTGAACATCAGTGATCCGTGACGAAGGTCGGGTGGCGCGTGCGGATCTCGTCCACCTGACTGAGCGTGCCGGAAAGATGCTTGCGCAACGCGGCATCGGCGGCATCGGCATCGCCTTTTTCGATGGCATCGACGATTTCCGTGTGGTCGCGCACCACGGCCATCGTCTTGCCTTCGACCGGCAGATGCAGCCGCCGCAACCGGTCGATATGCCCGCTGAGTCTGCGCACGAGATCCCACAACTGCGGCACGCCCGCGGCTTCATACATCTGCCGATGAAACGCCTGATCGAGCGCTGAGAACTGCTCGACGTCCTGCGGCTCCATCCATTCCATCTGTTCCGCGATCGTCGCGCGCAGCCGCGCGATCAGCGACGCCTTATGCTCCCGCGCGAGCGTGCGCACGATTTCCAGTTCGATCGAGCGACGCAGAAAGTGCGCCTGCATCGCCGATGCCACGCTGATCTGGCTTACGACCGTCGCGTGCTGCGGAAAAATATCGACCAGTCCTTCTTCGCCGAGCTTCATCAGCGCGTCGCGCACCGGCGTCTGGCTCAGGCCGTAGCGCGTCGCGAGTTCGGTGCGCGACAGCACCGTGCCCGGTTCCAGTTCGAGCGACAGGATCATGTCGCGCAGCCGCTCGAACACCTGCGGCGCGGCATGACGAGAACGGTCCAGGCGATGCACGGAAGCGGAATTATTCATTTCGGATTGAAAGGAAGGCGACTGAAACATTAGTACTATAGCCGCGCCCATGCCCGATGAGTAAGCCGTTGGCGGGTCGGCGTTTACCCGACTGACACATTAATATATTAGTGCTTTACCATTCGGCCATTCCATTAATTTTCGGAACGCCCGACATGACCCGCGATATAGCCATCACCCAGATTCGAATCACGCCGATCGCATTCCGCGATGGTCCGTTGCTCAACGCCGCGGGCATCCACGAACCGTGGGCGTTGCGCGCGATCGTCGAACTGGAGACGAGCGACGGACGCGTCGGCATCTCGGAGACTTACGGCGACGAGCCGATGCTGCGGGTGCTCGATCAGGCGAAGGAGCTCGTCATCGGCCTGTCTCCTTTCGATCTGAATGTGATGGAAGAACGCGTGCGCGCGACGATCACCGCGACGCCCGGCGCGGTCGAATTCGAACTCGCGCCCGGCTCGCACGCCGCGAAAAACGCGCCCAAGGTCATCAGCACGCTCGAAGTGGCGATGCTCGATCTGCAAGGCCAAATCGTCGGCGCGCCGGTCGTGGACTTGCTCGGCGGCAAGGTGCGCGACGCCGTGCCCTACAGCGCGTATCTGTTTTTCAAGTACGCCGAGCACATCGACAAGCCGTATGCGCCCGATGCGTGGGGCGAGGGCATCAGCCCGGAGCAGATCGTCGCGCAGGCGCAGCGCATGATCGACCTCTACGGTTTCCAGAGCATCAAGCTGAAGGGCGGCGTGTTCGAGCCGGCGCATGAAATTGCGTGCATGCAGGCGCTCGCGAAGGCGTTCCCGGGCATGCCGCTGCGTCTCGATCCGAACGCGAACTGGACGCTCGAAACCAGCATCGAGGCCGCGCCGCAGCTCGATGAAATTCTCGAATACTACGAGGATCCGTGCCCCGGCCTCGAAGGCATGGCCGAACTGCAGAAGCACACGAAACTGCCGCTCGCGACCAACATGGTCATCACGACGATGGACGACTTCCGCCGCGGCTGCAACATGGGCTCGATCAAGGTGCTGCTTTCGGATCATCACTACTGGGGCGGCCTGCGCGCCACGCAGACACTCGCGCGCATGGCGAAGCTCTGGGGCTTCGGCATGTCGATGCATTCGAACTCGCACCTCGGCATCAGCCTGATGGCGATGACGCATGTCGCCGCGAGTGTGCCGAACCTCACCTACGCATGCGACACGCATTACCCGTGGCAGGAAGAGGAAGTCATCAAGGGCGGTCGCGTGAAGTTCGATAACGGCGCGGTGCGCGTGCCGACGACGCCCGGTCTCGGTGTCGAGCTCGATCGCGAGAAGCTCGCCGAATTGCACGAGCAGTACAAGACGTGCGGCGTGCGCAATCGCGACGACCTTTCGCAGATGCGCAAATATCAGCCGGAATTCTCAGGCAAGAATCCGCGCTTCTGAGCCATAGAACAACAACACAAGGCATTCAAGGAGACACCCTCATGAGCAGTTCCAGCGCGCTGTCGAGCGCCGTTCGCAAGATCAAGTGGCATGTGCTGCCGCTTTTCGTCGTGATGTTCATCGTTAATTACATCGACCGGGTGAACATCGGATTCGTGCGTCAGCATTTGAGCGCGGACCTCGGCATCGGCGCGGCCGCTTATGGCCTCGGCGCGGGCCTGTTCTTCGTGAGCTATGCCGTGTTCGAAGTGCCGTCGAACATGCTGATGCAGCGCTTCGGCGCGAAAGCGTGGCTCACGCGCATCATGGTTACGTGGGGACTCGCGGCCGTGGGCATGGCCTTCGTGCAGGGCGAGACCTCGTTCTATGCGATGCGTCTCTTGCTCGGCGCGGCCGAAGCGGGCTTCTTTCCGGGCGTCGTGTTCTATTTCACGCAATGGCTGCCGCGCGATGAACGCGGCAAGGCGATGGCCGTCTTCCTGAGCGGTTCCGCGCTCGCTTCCGTGTTCTCCGGCCCGATCTCGGGCGGGCTGATGCTGATCGAAGGCGCGGGCCTGCGCGGCTGGCAGTGGATGTTCATCATCGAAGGCATGGCGTCGGTCGTGCTCGCCGGCTTCGTCTGGTTCTGGCTCGATTCGAAGCCGCGCGATGCAAAGTGGCTCACGCGCGCTGAGCAGGACGCGATCGTCACGGAGATCGAAGACGAGCAGCGCCGCCGCGACGCCGCGCATGTGAAGACGCCGTCGTCGTGGAGCCTGATGCGCGATCCGCAGATCCTGATCTTCTGCCTGATCTATTTCTCGGTGTCGCTGACGATCTATGGCGCGACGTTCTGGCTGCCGAGCATCATCCGCAAGATGGGGCACCTGAACGATTTCCAGGTCGGATTGTTCAACTCGATTCCGTGGCTCATTTCCATCGTCGCGATGTATCTGTTCGCGGCGCTCGCGGCGCGCTTTAAGTTTCAGCAGGCATGGGTCGCGTGCGTGTTGCTCATCGCGGCCGCCGGCATGTACGCAGCGGGCCAGGGCAGTCCGGTGTTCTCGTTCGTTGCAATCTGCTTTGCCGCTATCGGGTTCAAGGCTGCATCGTCGCTGTTCTGGCCGATTCCGCAAGGCTATCTCGATGCGCGCATCGCCGCGCCCGTGCTTGCGCTGATCAATTCGATCGGCAATCTGGGCGGCTTCGTCGCGCCGGCCACCTTCGGCTTTCTCGAGCAAAAGACGGGTTCGATTCAGGGCGGCCTGACAGGCCTCGCCGTGATGTCGATTCTCGCTGCGGGCGTCGTGTTCCTCGCTCGCATGACGCCTCGCGAAGGGCGCGACGTCGCGGCGCTGCGGCCGGGCGTGCAGAAGTAAGGGAGGCATACAAACTGCTGACCGTCTTCGATCGGTACATCGATCGGAGACGACAATGGCGACGAACCAGCGCCAGAGACTGGGCGAATGGCTCCCGCGCGAAGAGCAGGCGATCGCGCGCTTTCGCGAGACATTCGCCGAGTACGCCCGGCAGCGCGCGGGCAAGACGAAACGCAACAGCGTCATCGAAGAGATGGCGGCTTTCATCCACGACGATCCGGTCGTGCGCATGGACTTCACGCGCGCGATCCGTCAGGCGCATGAAGCCGGATTCAAGCTCGGTTATGCGAGCATCGACGAATTCATCGTATTGCTCGATGCGATGCTGACGTACGCGCCGCCGTTCAGCGAATCGAGCCTGATCCATTGCCCCATCAACGCATTGCTAGACTGGCCGATGGTCATGCCGTCGGGCTATGCGCTCTTTCGCGATCCCGCATTCAACGCGCATCTGAAGCGCGTGCTGAACGTGTGGTCCGGCTTTCTCAGCGGACCGTATTCGCGCACGCATCTGAACACCGACGCGCCCGATGGCTGGTTCAGCAAAGAGGCCGATAGCAAGATCGGACTGCACCAGTTTCTCTGCGATCCGCATAAGCCGTATTGGGGCTTCGCGTCGTGGAATCATTTCTTCACGCGCGAATTCAAGCCTGGCGCGCGGCCTGTTGCAGAGCCGGATAACGCCAAGATCATCGTCAGTGCGTGCGAGGCTTCGCCCTATAACGTCCAGGACGATGTGCAACTGGAAGACTCGTTCTGGATCCAGTCGCAGCCTTATTCGCTGATGGACATGTTCACGGCGAAAGAAGCGGAACTCGCGAAGCGATTCGTCGGTGGCACGGTGTATCAGGCCTTTCTAAGCGCGTTTTTCTATCATCGCTGGCATGCGCCGGTGAGCGGCACGATCGTGAAGGCATATCTCGTCGACGGCACCTACTTCTCGGATGCCGACTCGGAAGGCGAAGATCCCGGCAGCCTCAACGATTCGCAAGGCTATATCACTGCGGTCGCGGCGCGCGCGGTCATCGTCATCGATTGCGACGATCCGGACATCGGCGAGGTTGCGTGCGTGTTCGTCGGCATGGCGGAAGTGTCGTCATGCATGATTGAGGCGTTGCCGGGCCAGCGCGTGCGCAAGGGCGAAGAGCTCGGCTACTTCCAATACGGAGGTTCCACGTATTGCCTCGTCTTCAGGCCGGGCGTGATCGAAAGCTTCGAGCGCCAGAAGCCATTCGATGACGATGCGCCGCCCGTGCAGGTCAACGCGCATCTTTGCACGGCGCGCTGAATTGCGGCCACGGAACTGCGTTCGCTTAAGCAATTAGAAAGGAACGGCAATTGCTCGCGCATCAGGCAAATACATGCAGATAAACGCACAACGCGCGAGGCAAAGACATGGCCGAATCAGACAATGCCGTTCGCAAGAACGACGCTTATCCCTATTCGTCGGGCGGTTGGGGTTCGCTCAAAGCCGTCACCGGCGCGCTCGTTCACGAGAAGGTGCCGCTCAAGGCGAGCACCGTGCTCATGAAGCAGAACAAGCCCGAAGGCTTCGCGTGCGTGAGCTGTTCGTGGGCCAAGCCCGCCGATCCGCACACCTTCGAGTTCTGTGAAAGCGGCGCGAAAGCAACCGCATGGGATCTGACGGCGAAGCGCATGACGCCGCAGTTCTTCGAGCTTCATACGGTGACGCAGCTATGCGCGTGGCATGACCACGATCTCGAGGACGCGGGACGTCTCACCGCGCCGCTGCGTTACGACGCGGCCACCGACAAGTACGTGAGCGTCTCGTGGCAGGAAGCCTTCGAGGACATCGGCCGCGAACTGCGCGCGCTCGATCCGAAAAGCGTCGTGTTCTATGCATCGGGCAGAGCATCGCTGGAAACGTCGTACATGTATCAGCTTTTCGCGCGCATGTACGGCACCAACAATCTGCCCGACAGTTCGAACATGTGCCATGAAAGCACGAGCGTCGGACTGAAGGAAGCGATCGGCGTGGGCGTCGGCACCGTCAGGCTCGAGGACTTCGAGAAGACCGACCTCATGTTCTTCCTCGGACAGAACGTCGGGACCAACAGCCCGCGCATGCTGCATCAGCTGCAGGAAGCAAGAAAGCGCGGCGTGCCGATCATCACGTTCAATCCGCTGCGCGAGCCGGGACTGCTGAAGTTCGCCAACCCGCAGTCGCCCGTCGAGATGATGACGCCCGCGCATACGCTCATCAGCACGCAATATCATCAGCTGAAAACGGGCGGCGATACCGCTGCGTTGCTCGGCATCTGCAAGGCCGTCATTCACGCCGACGACCGCGCGAAGGAAGCGAACGAACCGCGCGTACTCGATGTCGATTTCATCGAAACGCATACCGTGGGCTTCGAAGCCTTCGCGAATTACGTGCGCGCTGCATCGTGGGACGATATCGAGCGCGTGGCGGGACTGCCGCGCGCTGACATGGAAGCCGCCGCCGACGAATACATGCGCGCGAACGCAGTGATGGCCCACTACGGCATGGGCATCACGCAGCACAGGCAGGGCGTGCAGAACGTACGCATGCTGTGCAATCTGCTCTTTCTGCGCGGCAATGTCGGCAAGCCGGGCGCGGGACCGTCGCCGGTGCGCGGGCATTCGAACGTGCAGGGGCAGCGCACTGTCGGCATCACCGAGAAGCCGGAGCTCGCGCCGCTCGACAAGCTCGCGAGCCAGTTCGGTTTCGAGCCGCCGCGCGAGAAGGGCATGAATATCGTCGAAGCGTTCGAAGCCATGCTCGATGGCAAGGTCGGCGCGGTCATCAATCTTGGCGGCAACCTCGTGCGTTCGGTGCCCGACCGCATGCGCATCGAACCGGCGTGGCGCGGTCTGAAGCTCACCGTCAATGTCGCGACAAAGCTCAATCGCAGTCATCTCGTGCATGGCGAGAAGTCGTACATTCTGCCGTGTCTGAGCCGCATCGAGATCGATACGCAAGCGAGCGGCGCGCAGGCTGTCACGATGGAAGACAGCACCGGCTGCATTCACGGTTCGCGCGGCGTCGCGGAGCCCGCGTCGCCGGATGCGCGCTCGGAGCCGTATATCGTCGCGGAACTGGCGAAGCATACGCTCGGCGAGCGATCGACCATCGACTGGGATCGCTGGCGCAACGACTATGCGCTGGTACGCGATGAAATCGCGAAGACGTATCCCGAGAGCTTTCACGACTTCAACGAAAGAATGTGGACGCCCGGCGGTTTTCCTCGCGCTCTGCCCGCGCGCGAACGCAAGTGGCAGACGAAGAGCGGCAAGGCGGAATTCTTCGTGCCGGAAACGCTCGGCGAAGACCCGGACATGCCCGAACGCGAACCCGATTCGCTGCGCCTCATGACGCTGCGCAGCGACAGTCAGTTCAACACGACGATCTATAGTCACGACGATCGCTTTCGCGGCGTCAAGGGCGATCGCATGGTGATCTTCATGTGCGAAGCCGACATGGCGCGACACGGCCTCAAGAAAGATGACCGCATCACGCTGCGCACCATTGCCGACGATGGTTTCGATCGGCGTGTGGCGGGCCTGCGCATACATCCGTATGACATACCGGAAGGATGCATCGCGGGTTATTACCCCGAGTGCAATCCGTTGCTCCCGCTATGGCATTGCGCGAAGGAAAGCAAGGTGCCGGGCGCGAAGTCGATTCCGGTGTTCATCGTCGAAGTCAACGGCGCGCCGCGCGAACACTGAATCATGCAGATCGACGGATGCGGCGCGCGGAAGCGGGCCGCAAGCAATGCGCGATCGCAAGCGCGCCAAGGGACATCACGGCGAGCGATGCGAGCGGAAACGTTCCGAACGTATTCGCCGCAATCGCAGACGGACGACTCTGTGCGACGAGTTGCATGCGGCGCTTTGTCATGCGCGCACCAAGTTCCGACAACTGCGAAGCGAGCGCGCGTTCGGCAGTGGGCAGCAAGACGGTTTCCTCATCGGCGACGTGATGCATCACTTCACGCATGAGCTGCATGAAACGCGCGTCGTAGGCGGCGTCCTGCGGACCCATCGCGCGCAGCTTCGCGATGTCTTCGCGCATCTGGTCGTGCTCGGGCTTGCTTTTGGCGAGACGCTCGTCGCCTGCCATTGCCTCGCTCAACGCGGGATAAAAGATTTCTTCCTCCAGTTGCGCGTGAATTTCAAGTGCAGTACACGCAAGCTCGACGATCGCGCGCTTTCTCCACCACGATGTCTCCGCGTGATAGCGATGAAACGCCGCCATGACATGCGTGTGATCCATGCGGATCATCGTCGTGATGGAAGGGGAACAGGAAGGCATATCCACGGTGACTCCTTGGCGGCTTTGCAGCTCTGCTGTGGTGGTGGGGAAAGACGCGTTATCGTGCTCGCTCCGGCACGACATGCGATCAGCAAGCGTTATTCCGCATCGCATGCGCGGCGGTAGCGGCACGGGACTTGCATCTTTCGTGAACTCACTTCTGAAGGAGGGGCCATGAGTATTTTTTCCAATATCCTGAACAAGATCTTCCACCACGACAGCGCACCGGCGAGCACCGGCACGGGCACGGCTGCGGGTCAGGCCGCAGCGCCGGCCGGAGGCGCTGCCGCCGCGCCGACGACGTCCACCGCCGCGTCCACGCCCGCACAACCGGCCGCACAAGCCGCCGCGCCGATGCAGGAAGTGGACGTCGAGGCCGTGCTGACGAAGATGCAGGCGAATCACGGCGAGCAGCTCAACTGGCGCACGTCGATCGTCGATCTGATGAAGCTGCTCGGTCTGGACAGCAGCCTGTCCGCGCGCAAGGAACTGGCTGCGGAACTGCACTACTCGGGCAACACGGAAGATTCCGCTGCAATGAATATCTGGCTTCATAAGCAGGTCATGCAGAAGCTCGCGGAAAACGGCGGCAAGGTGCCCGACGAACTCAAGTAAGCGACGCTTTTCATCAGACGGAAGACGCGCGCGATGGCAGGTCGAAGCGTGCGTCGTCCGCCAGACGGTCGAAACAACAAGAAAAAAACGATACGGACGACGCATTTCCGGGAAGGCACGACGCGTCCATCGAAAGGCACGGTAGCTCGAACCTTTCTTTTGCAGTATGCAGGGGAGAAACATGAACGACAGAGACCAGATTTCCGACGCGGCGCCGCTGGACACGGTGCCCAACACGTCCAGCCCGGCCTATGCGAACGCACATCCCGTCACTCGCGCGTTCGATGCTTTCGCAAGCGCAGTCACGAGATGGGCCGGCTCGCCGGTCGCGTTCGGGCTGGCGGTCATTTGCATCGTGGTCTGGCTGATATCCGGACCGCTATTCAAGTTTTCGGACGGGTGGCAACTCGTCATCAACACGGGCACGACCATCATCACGTTTCTGATGGTGTTCCTGATTCAGCAGAGCGCGAACAAGGACAGCGTGGCGATGCATCTGAAGCTCAACGAGTTGCTCGCGTCGCATCGCACGGCGAGCAATCAGCTGATCGGTATCGAAGATGCAACGGAGGAAGAACTGCGCAAGCTGGCCGCCGCTTATTTGCAACTCGCATCGGAAAAGCAGGGCGGCGAAGCTCCAGCGCGGACCGACGACGGCGCGGCCGCCGACATCGCGCGGCGTCTCGCGCGCGCTCACGCCAAGACCGCGGCCAAGCGGACACGATGAAGTTGCGTTGCGCTGGCATGCACACTGCTGTTGGTCATCGGTAACACTCCGTTTCGACAAAAACTCGCCGGAGAAGTAACGATGACAATTCAGAGAAAAATCGCCAACTGGCGCAGGGTCGGCCATTTCTGCACGAGACGCCTCGTCGACTACGGCGAGTTGATTCCGATCGAACTCGCTGAAACCAAGAAGCGCGTGCTGCATGAAGTCGTCGCACTCGTCGCGCTCGCGATCGGCGCGCTGTTCACGCTGTCGTTCGTATCGATCGCGGTGATCGTGACGGCTGTCGGCACGCCGCATCTCGTGCTGACGGCGTGGTGCGTCGCGGCTGCGTGGCTCGCGGTCGCGGTGATCGCGGTCATCGTGATGATGTCGCGCAAGCCGGCCGAGCCGTTCCAGTTGCTGCGCAGCGAGTTGCGCCGCGACGTCGATGCCATCAAGGAGGCGACGCAATGAAGCACGCCGAAGCTCAGAGCGTCGTGCTCGCGCGCATGGCGGAATCGCGCGCGGAGCTGATCGCCGCGCATATGGCCGACGAACCGATGCGAATCGCGCGTGCGCCGCGCCGCGCACTGCCGGCGAGTGCCCGTCCCGCGCCATGGTTTCTGCGCACGCCCAATGCGGAACTCATCGCGCTCGCGCTGGTGGGTGTCGCGATTCTCGGCTTGCGTCGCACGGTGCAGACGGCGGTCGGCGCGGGATTGAGCGCGTCGACTCACCGGGCGTTCGGCGATCTGCTCAACGCGCTGCGCGAATGATCGTTCGCGGATGAATGGTGTTCAACGCCGCGCGCGCCGCTTCTTCGGCTTGCGCGGCGGCGTGAGCGCGGCCGTCAAGAGAGTCGACGCTTGCCGTTTCGCTTGCGCAGTCGCGCGGCCGCGCGTCGCCCCGATGACCGCGTTCGCACCGGAAAACCACATGCTGAGGAAAGGGTTCTTCTTCGCCCAGGGGTTTTTCATGATTCGGCTCCGGTGCGCGCTCAAGAGCGTCAATGCAGGCGCATCGTGTTATCGCCTGCGTCCTTCGGGATTTTCGCTTCGAGCTGTTCCTTGCGCTGCATCAGCTTGCTGCCGAGCGCGTCCAGATCGGCTCCGGACTTGCGCAATTTCGGAAACAGTTCCGATTCTTCTTCCTCGATATGGTGATTCACCATTTCGGACAGCACCTTGAACGTGGCGTCGAAACCCTTGTCGGACGGCTTCAGCTGCGTGAACTTCTCGATCAGCACCTTGACGAGATAGTGCTCGACGTAAGCCTCTTCGACATCGGGCCGGTCGTCTTCGTCCAGCGCTTCCTGCGCGGCCGGGTACAACAACTCTTCTTCGATCATCGCGTGAACCGTCAGTTCTTCGCAGGCGCGGCGCACGAGCGTGGCTTTCGCGTCGAGATCGTCTGTCTCCGCTTTTTCGAACGCGTCGAACAGCTTTTGCACGGCGCGATGATCGTCGGTCAGCACCTGAATCGCGTCCTGGCTGCGGGCGGCGCCGGACGGGGCGGTGGTCGTCGGCTGGGTGGAGGGTTGGCGCGGCATCGTGAACTCCTTTTCGGAATGTGGGGTGTCACGATGACGAGCAAAGAGCGGGCCTACGACGCATCGCGGGCGATGAAACTAAAAATCGGAACGATGCGTTCAGGCCGCGGGTTTGGCCAGCGTGCCGCGTTCCACGACGGGCGCATCGAGCACGAGCTCGTTATCGCCGTCCTTGCCGTCGATCAGCGCCATGAGATGCCGCGCGGCGCGCGTGCCGATCTCCAGCGACGGAACGCGTACCGTCGTGAGCGGCGGCTGGGTGAGCCGCGCCTGTTCGATATCGTCGAAGCCCGTTACCGAAAGATCGTCGGGAACCCGAATGCCCTTCGCGCGGCATTCGTCCAGCAGACCGATTGCCTGTAGATCGGTGCCGCAGATGACCACGCTGGGCCGCGCTTCGCCGTCCCACAGTTCGCGCAGCGCCTGCCTGCCGCCTTCAAAGGTGAACGGCGCTTCGACGATCCATTCGGGTCTCAGATCCAATCCCGCTTCCCTGAGCGCGGCGCGCGTGCCGGCCTGCCGTGCGCGCACGCGTTCGTTGCCGAAGGTCGAGCCGCCGCACATCGCGACATGCCGATGCCCGAATCCGACGATGCGTTTCGCCAGCCGGTAAGCCGCGTCGAAATTGGAAAAGCCCACGCAATGCGGATACTGCGTTTCATCCACCGACCACGTCAGAACATAAGGCAACGCGTACAGGCGCGTGAGTTCGAAAACTTCAGGGGGATGATCGGTGCCGACGAGCACGAGCCCGTCGACGCCGCGTTCCAGAATCGCACGGAGCAATTCGAGTTCGCGCGCCGGTTTGTATTCGTGACTCGCGATCAGCAACTGATACCCATAACCCCAAAGCGTCTGCTGAAGCGCCTGAATCGAATCGGCGTAAATGGGATTGTTGAGCGTGGGATAGATGGCCGCGACCGTGCGCGTCTTGCGCGAGGCAAGCGCCTGCGCCGCGCCGTTGCGCACGTAGCCGAGCTGTTCGACCGCGCGCTGCACATTGGCGAGCGTTTGCGGCTTGACCTGATCCGGCACGGACAAGGCGCGCGACGCGCTGCCGAGCGAGACGCCCGCCAGCCGCGCGACATCCGCGAGCGTAGCGCGCGTGGGTTTCATGATGGGCTGCGCGCGCGTCCATAGGCATCGGCGCGGGCGATGCCTTCGATCAGCCGCGCAGCCGTCAGCGGCGGCGACATGTGCCGGCTATAGCGCGTGGCGAGCGTGGCGTTTGCGATGAGCGTTTGCTGTGCCGATGTAAGCGGGGCGTGCTGCCCCAGTTGTGCGAGCGTGAGCGGCAATCCGGTTGCGGTCATGAGCGTGGCCAACGGTTCGATCTCTTCGGGCGATGTATCTTCGACGAACAATTGTACAAGCGTGCCGAAGGCGACCAGTTCGCCGTGCATCATCGAGGCCATCGCGGGAATCGCCGTGAGTCCGCGGATCAGCGCATGCGCGAGCGACAGGCCGCCGCTCTCGAAGCCGACGCCGCTCAACAGCACGGTCGCTTCGATCACGCGTTCGACGGCATCGGTGAGTTCGCCGCGCCGGATGTCGGCGTAGGCGCGCGCGCCGTCTTCGAGCAGGATCGCGAGCGTCGCGCGCGTGAGCAGCAGCGCGCCCGGCAGCGGCGGCGTGCCGTACGAGTTCAGGCCATCGGCGCGTTGGCATTGCGCGGCTTCGTACTTCTTGCTGAGCGCATCGCCGATGCCGGCCGCGAAGAGACGCGCGGGCGCGGCGGCGATCAACGCGGTATCGACGATCACCGCGTCCGGATTGCGCGGCAACATGTCGATGCCCGCGACGCGATGCGCGTCGTCGTACAGGATGATGAGGCGGCTCGTCGGCGCATCGCTCGAAGCGGCGGACGGCGCGATCACGATCGGCACGTTCAGCGCCCGGGCGACGCCTTTCGCCGAGTCGATCGTCTTGCCGCCGCCGATGGCCACGACGGCATCCGCGTTGAGTTCGCGCGCATCGTCGCTCAGCTTCGCGATGACCGCGGCCGTGCATTCGCCGGGAAACGTGACGATGTGCGCGTCTTCGATCGATCGCGTGACTTGCGCCGACACGCGATCGATGACCGCGCCATCGACGAGCACGAACGCGCGTCGCGCGCCGAGTTCCGCGAGCGTCGATCCGAGCGCGGACAACGCGCCCGGCCCTTGCGTGTATCGCCCCGGAAAGCCGATGGTTCTCAACGGCGCGTGCGTCGTCATGTCATCAGCCATCCGCCGGCCACGTCGATCACCTGGCCGGTGACGAACGCGGCTTCATCGGATGTGAGGAACAGGCACGTCGATGCCACTTCGTCGGGCGCGCCGAGCCGCCGCAACGGCGTTTCTTGCGCGACCTTTTCGTTGGCCTCCCGCGCGACGCCGCGAACGAGCGGCGTATCGATGCGCCCCGGCGCGATCGCGTTCACTGTGATGCCGTGCGGGCCGAGCTCCCCCGCGAGATGCCGCGTCATGCCGATCAGCGCGGCTTTCGTCGTGCTGTAATGCGCGGCGACGATGTCGAGGTACGCCTTGCCCGCCACCGACGACATCGACACGATGCGTCCGAAGCGCCGCTCCACCATGCCCGGCGCAAGAATGCGGCAGAAGTTGAAGACGCTGTTCACGTTCACGTCCATCACGCGGCGCCATTCGTCGGGCGACATCTGCCAGACGGGCATCGGCTTGCCCGCGTGTTTCGGCGAAATGCCCGCGTTGTTGACGAGCGTATCGACCGGACCGAGCGCGGCCTCGATCGCACGGCACGCGGCTTCGCAGGCGGCGAAATCGCCGACGTCGGCATGGGCGAAATGCACGCCCAGGCCCGCATCGGCGAGACGTCTTGCGAGCGCCGCGCCTGTTTCTTCGTTGACATCGACGATGCCGACGGCCGCGCCATCGCGCGCATAGCGCTCGACGAGCGCCTCGCCGATGCCGCCGCTGCCACCCGTCACCAGGACCACACGCTTGTCGTGCCGCACGTTATTGGTCTCCCACTTTTAGCATGATTTTGCCGATATGCCTGCTCGACTCCATCAGCGCGTGCGCGGCCGCGACGTCGGCGAGCGGCAGCACGCGATGAATCACGGGCAGCGCGCGGCCCGCTTCGAGCAGCGGCCAGACGTGCGCGTGCAGCGCTTTCGCGATCGCCGCTTTCTGTTCGATGCCGCGCGCGCGCAGAGTCGATCCGGTAAAGGTGAGACGGCGCAGCATGATCGGCATGGCATCCAGTTCGATGCGGCTGCCTTCGAGAAACGCGATCTGCACGAGCCGGCCTTCGAGCGCGAGCGCGCGGATATTGCGCGCGATGTAGTCGCCGCCGACCATGTCGAGGATGATGTCGACGCCTTTTCCATCGGTGAGAGTCGCGATGGCATCGACGAAATCTTCGTCGCGATAGTTGATCGTATGATCCGCGCCCGCTTCGCGACAGGCCTGCGCTTTTTCCGCATTGCCGACGGTCGTGATGACGCGCGCGCCGAATGCGTGCGCGAGCTGGATCGCCGTCAGTCCGATGCCGCTCGATCCGCCGTGCACGAGAAACGTTTCGCCCGCCTGCAGGCGGCCGCGCTCGAACACGTTGGTCCAGACGGTGAAGTACGTTTCGGGCAAGGCCGCGGCCTGCAGCAGCGTGAAGCCTTTCGGCAGCGGCAGACAATGCGATGCATCCGTGATGCAGTATTGCGCGTAGCCGCCGCCGGGCACGAGCGCGCAGACTTCATCGCCGGCGCGCCATTGCGTGACCTCCGCGCCCGTTGCGACGATGCGCCCCGACACCTCGAGTCCCAGATGCGGCGATGCGCCCGGCGGCGGCGGATACGAACCCGAGCGTTGCAGCACGTCGGGTCGGTTCACGCCTGCGTAGGCGACTTCGATCAACACGTCGTTCGGGCCGGGCGAGGGCAGCGGTCCCTGCGCGAGCCGCATGCAGTCGGGCGCGCCGCCCGCGCCGTGGTCGACGTATTGCATCGATGCGGGAAGAGTGGATGTCATGGCGTTCATCGGATGATGGATTCGATGTAATCGGCGGGCAGACCGATCGACGCATAGTGCCGGCGCGCCGCCTCGATCTTCGTGAAGACGTCTTCGTAACCCTGCGCGACGCCTTGCGGATCGACATAGGTATAGCCGCCCGTGACATGGAACCAGGTAATCATCTCGGGCACGTCTTCGGGCACGAAGAGCGTGTGCGTTTCGCCCGCGGGCTCGAACGCATAGCCGCCTTGCTCCGCGACCCAGTCGTGTTCGAGGTAGTACCAGCGGCCCTTGAGCACCATCGCATGAACGGCGCCGCTATGACGATGCCGCGAGATCACGCCGCTGCGGCGCACGCGCAGCAGATTCACGTAATAGCCCTGGCTCGCGTTGAGAATGAGCGGCTTGAACGACACGGTTTCGGTCGCGGGCACCCACAGGTTGTCGTCTTCGAGCCAGTCGGTCATGACGCCGCCGTGCACGAGATCCTTCGACATGTACGGCACTTGCGGCAACTGATAGGCGATGACTTGTTCGTCGGGTTTCACTTCGGTTTGCATGAGTTTTTATCTCCGTGGTTTCTGGATGCGATGCGCCGGTTCGCTGAATCAATGACCGAGATAGGCGCGCCGCACGTGGGGACTATCGAGCAATTCTGCGCCCGTTCCGGAAAGCGCGATGGCGCCGTTTTCGAGCACGTATCCGCGGTTCGCGAGCTTGAGCGTATGGAACACGTTCTGTTCGACGAGCAGCACCGTCACACCGCGCGCCGCGACCGTGCCGACGACTTCGAACATCTGCTCGACGAGCAAGGGCGAAAGACCGAGCGACGGTTCGTCGAAGATCAGGAGCTTCGGCGCGGACATCATGCCGCGCGCGATGGCGACCATCTGCTGCTCGCCGCCCGACAGCGATCCGGCAAGTTGCGTGAGACGCTCGCGCACGCGCGGAAAGAGTTCGAGCACTTCGTCCATGCGTTCGCGCCGCGCGCTTCGTGCGGCGTGACGAAACGCGCCCATCAGCAGGTTCTCTTCGACGCTCAGGAACGGGAACAGCTGACGGCCTTCGGGAATCATCGTGACGCCCATCGCGACGATGTCGTGCGAGGACTTGCCGACGAGTTCCTGTCCCTGAAACGTGATGCTGCCGCCGCGCGCCGCGACGATTCCGCATAGCGTCTTCAGCGTCGTGGTCTTGCCCGCGCCGTTCGCGCCGACGAGCGTGACGATCTCGCCTTCCTGCACATCGAGCGAGACGCCGCGCAGAACTTCGCTCTTGCCGTAGCCGGCCGAGACGTTATGCAGCTTGAGCATCGAGATACCCCTTGCCGAGATAGGCCTGAATCACCTCAGGATCGTTGACGACATCGGACGGCTTGCCTTCCTTCAGCATGCGCCCGGCATTGATGACGATGATGCGGTCCGACAGCGCCATCGTCGCCTGCATCATGTGCTCGATCATCAGCACGGCGATTCCTGAATCGCGGATGCGCCGCACCATGTTGATCGCGCGCGCGATGTCGGCGGGATTGAGACCGGCCATCACTTCGTCGAGCAGAAGCGCGCGCGGGCGCGTGGCGAGCGCGCGCGCCACTTCGAGACGCTTCATGCCGCCGACCGTGAGGCTGCGCGCTTCGGTATCGAGCAAGGACGTGAGATCGGTGATCTCCGCGACTTCGCGTGCGATCGATTCCGCTTCGACGCGGACCCGCGTATGCATGAACGCGCCGAGCATGATGTTCTCCAGCACCGAGAGACCCGCGAACGGCTGCGCGATCTGGAAAGTACGGCCGACGCCGTCCTTCGCGAACGCATCGGGCGTGCGCGGTTCGGCCCAGGTGCCATCGGCGAGGCGAATCTTCACGATGCCTTCGTTCGGCCGGATGAAGCCCGAAAGCTGATTGAAGACCGTCGTCTTGCCCGCGCCGTTCGGGCCGATCACACCGAGAATCTCGCCGGCGTGCAGCGTGAGGGAAACATCGTCGGTCGCGACGAGTCCGCCGAAGCGCTTCTTCAGATGCTCCGCGACGAGCAGCGGCGTGCCGAGCGGCAACGCATCGGCGGGCGCGATCGACTTCGCCCGTGCGGGCGGCGGCGTGCGCGCGCCGGGCAGACGGTCGATGAAGCGCAGCACGAAGCCGCCCAGATGCCCGACGAGTCCGCGCGGAATGAACAGCACGACGAGCACCAACACGACACCGTAGACGAAGCCGTGCGTGCCGCTGCCGAACGAGCTGAGCCAGCCGCGCGCAAGCTCGGCGATCGGCAGCACGAGGACGGTGCCCGCGAGCGGCCCGGCGACGCTGCCGAGTCCGCCGATCAGCGCGAACATCGCGATCTGCACCGACAGTTCCAGCGAGAACGCCGCGGACGGATCGATGAAGGTGAGATACATCGCGTGGAAAGAGCCGATGAGACTCGTCAGCACCGCCGAGATCACCGCCGCGCCGATCTTCACCTTCACCGCGTTCACGCCGACCGCGCGCGCCGCATCTTCACGTTCGCGCACGGCGATCAGGTAGAAGCCGAAGCGCGAGCGGCGGATGAGCCACGCGGCCCACAACGTCACCAGAAGAAAGCCGAACGCGATCAGCAGATACGCCCACTTTTCGCGGAACACCATCCATTGCAGGCCGATGTTGAGCGGCACGTTCAGGCCCGCCGAGCCGCCCGTCCAGCTTTCCTCGTGCACCGTGAGCAGGCGGCACACTTCGAGGAACGCGATCGTGGCGAGCGCGAAGAACGGTCCGCGCAGACGCAGCGTCGGATACGCGATGACGATCGCCGCCATCGCCGAGATCACCGCGCCCGCGAACATGCCGAGCCACGGCGTGATGCCGAAGTTGATGACGAGCAGCGTCGCCGCGTACGAGCCGATGCCGTAGAACACCGCGTGTCCGAGCGACAACTGCCCGGCGAATCCGCCGACGATATTCCACGCCGTCGCGAGCGCGCCGAAGATGCACACGAGCACGGCCAGGTGAAACGCGAACGGCGATTGCAGCGCGAACGGCACGGCGAGCAGCGCGACGAGCGCCAGCGCGCCCATGTAGCCTCGCGGATGCAGGAGATTGGGAAACATCGAATGCCTCGCTGAACGTTATTCGGAGCCGCGTCCGAGACCGAAGAGACCGGTCGGGCGCACCACGAGAATCACGAGGAAGATCGCGAAGTAGACGACTTCCTTCATGTCGGGCGAGATGTAGTAGCCCGCGAGACTGTCGATGAGCCCGATCACGATCGAGCCGACGAGCGCGCCCGGCAAGCTGCCGAGACCGCCCAGCACGACGATGACGAACGCGGTCAGCACGAAGTACTGGCCGACGGTCGGGAACACCGGATACTGCGCGACCAGCAAGCCCGACGCGAGCCCGACCAGCGCCGCGCCGATGCCGAACGCGAGCACGTACGTCGTCTTCACGTTGACGCCCATCAGCGAGGCCGCGTAGCGATGTTGCGCCACCGCGCGAAACGCGCGACCGGTGTAGGTGCGTTGCAGGAACAGATGCAGCCCGCCCGCGACCGCGAGCGCGGCGGCAAACGTGATCAGTTGCCCGCTCACGATGTTGATGTCGCCGAACTGCAGATGCTCGGTGCCGAAGCTCACATCGACGGGATGCACGTCCGCGCCGAAGATCATCAGCGCGAGATTCACGAGCGCGGTCGACACGCCGACGGTCGCGAAAATCTGAATGTGCGCGTCGGCGGAAAGCAGCGGCTGGATGATGAAGCGCTGAATCAGCACGCCGAATGCGAAGAGCAGCAGCGCGACCGGCACCGCCGACACATACGGATGCCAGCCGAGCTTCGCGGCGAGCAGCCAGACGGCGTACATGCCGACCATCAGCAGCTCGCCGTGCGCGAAGTTGACCACGCGCACGACGCCGAAGATCAGCGTGAGGCCGATGCTGATGATCGCGTACGCGCCGCCCAGCAACAGGCCGTTGACCAGAAGTTGCAGAAGAATGGACATGCTCGTTTCCTGGACACCGCGCAGCGCGTGTCACGCGCCGCACGGTTCGAGTGAAAGAGAAATGCGGGTCGACAGCGGCGGTTTTACTGCGCCGCGACGGGCTTCGCGATCGCGACCGCTTCCGGATAGACGGTGACGAGCTTGCCGCCTTGCCACTGCATCACGTTGGTGGTCGCGAGCTGGTTCTGGCCGTTGTCGGCGAACTGGAAGCCCCAGCCAGCGGCGGTCGTGCCCGTCGGCTTCTTGTAGGCGAGCACGGCGGCGCGGATCTTGTCCTTGTCGGTGGATTTCGCGTTGGCGAGCACATCGAGGAACGCTTTCGCGCCGACATAGTTCACGAGGCTATGGCCCGATCGCGGTGCCATGCCGAAGTGCTTCTGATATTCGGCGGTGAATGTTTCGAGGCCGGGTGCGCCTTTCTCGTTCATCGCGACTTGCGGGAAGTCGATGTCATATACGCCGTTCATTTGCGCGCCGACGGCCTTGGCCGTATCCGAGAGCGAATAGCCGCCGCCCGCGCCGATGACCGCCTTCGGCTTGAAGCCGGCCTGCGCGGCCTGGCGGAAGAACAGGATCGAGTCGTTCTGATACGAGGTCTGCAGCACGATATCGACGTCCGCGCCCTTCAGACGCAGAATCAGCGACGACAGATCGACGCTCTTCGCCGAATACGGCAGCACCTGCACGACGTTCAGACCGAGCTTCTTCGCGCCTTCCTTCTGAAAGCCGGAGACGAGCGTGCCGTACGGCCCGTCTTCCGCGATGATCGCGATCTTCAGCGTCTTCGGATCCACCTTGAGTTGCGGCGCGACGACCTTGGTCAGCGCTTCGAGCGTGCCGTCCGCGAAGGTCTTCGTGGTCGAGTTGCTGCGATACAGATACTTGAAGCCGCGGCTCGTGATGGTGTCCGCCGTCGCGCCGAGTTCGAAGAACGGCACGCCCGCGAGCTCGGTCACTTGCGTCGCCGCCGACGACACCGCCGACGAATAACTTCCGAACACCGCCGACACGTTTTCCACCGACGTCAGACGCCGCGCTTCGCCGACGGCCTGATTGGCATCGACGGCATCGGCCTTGACGAGCACCACTTTCTCGCCGTTGATGCCGCCCGCCGCGTTGCGCTCGTCGACGGCGAGCTGCACGCCGCGATAGCTTTCGTCGCCGAGCAGCGCGAGTCCGCCGCTGAAGGGGAAGAGCGCGCCGATCTTGATGTCGGCGGCGTGCGCGGCAGTGAGACTCGATGCTGCCACGCACGCGGCGGCGAGCGCGCGCAGGACAGTGCGGGGAAAGTGCGAGGACATGCGGTGTCTCCTTGTATCGTTCGAAATTGAAGCGCTTCAAATCGAAAGCAAGAAAGTTCGGTCGCGTTGCCGAATTTGCTCTGTTTGGGTTGATCGATTGGATTTGAAGCGCTTCAAGTTTGCGTCGATGAACGCAAAGACGTCAACCGAGGGTTTGCACGGAAGAGTGAGACTCGGCGCGGTCGTCTCCGAACTTTCCCTATGTCACGATCCTAACAAGAATGCTATAAACTGAGATCAATCTATCAAAAACTGTTGTGCGTCGCACAAGACGCCGGCATACCGATCTCATGCTGGAAACTGCATCGAAGTCCATCGTCGCGTGGCCCGGCAAGGCCCAGGTTCACGCCAGCGCGCGCAATCCCGGCGTGCCGTTCGATCTCGTCTGGCTCGACGGCCTGCGCGTGAATCAGTCGGCGGTGACGCGCCGCGCGTCGACGCTCGGCACGCGCCGCGCGGTCAAGAAAGACGCGCAGGCGGCGTGGCTGCTCAAGGCCATCACCTGCATCGATCTCACGACGCTTTCCGGCGACGACACGCATGGCCGCGTCGAACGTCTCTGTGCGAAGGCGCGCCGTCCATTGCGCGACGATCTGCTCGACGCGCTCGGCATGCCGCCTCTGTCGATCAAAACCGGCGCGGTGTGCGTCTATCACCGTTACGTCAGGACGGCAGTGAACGCGCTCGAGGGCAGCGGCATTCCGGTCGCGGCCGTATCGACGGGCTTCCCCGCTGGCCTCAATCCGCACGAACTGAAGTTGCGCGAGATCGAGGCATCGGTGAGAGATGGCGCGTCCGAGATCGATATCGTCGTCACGCGCGAGCATGTGCTGACGGGTAACTGGAAAGCGCTCTACGACGAGATGCGCGATTTCCGCGCGGCATGCGGCGACGCGCACGTCAAGGCGATTCTCGCGACCGGCGATATCCGCACGCTGTCGAATGTCGCGAAGGCATCGATGATCTGCATGATGGCCGGCGCCGATTTCATCAAGACATCGACGGGCAAGGAAAGCGTCAACGCGACGCTCGACGTGTCGCTCGTGATGGTGCGGATGATCCGCGACTATCTCGCGCGCACGGGCGTCATGATCGGCTTCAAGCCGGCGGGCGGCGTGTCGACTGCCAAGTCGGTGCTCGAGTATCAGATCCTCATGAAGGAAGAGCTCGGGCGCGAATGGCTCGAAGCGGATCTGTTTCGCATCGGCGCATCGAGCCTGCTCGCGGATATCGAACGCCAGCTCGAACACCATGTGAGCGGACGTTATTCGTCGTTCAATCGCCATCCCGTCGCCTGATCCAACAGACTTCACTAAACAGCCTCATGAGCGTTGCCGAATACTTCTCTTCGATGGAATATGGACCCGCACCGGAAGACGATCGCGCCGCGCGCGCATGGCTCGATCAGCATGACGGGCGCTTCGGTCACTTCATCAACGGCGCATGGCGCGACAGCGACGACGCCGCGCGCTTCGACTCACGAGAACCCGCGACCGGCCGCGTGCTCGCATCGATCGCGCAAGGCACGGGAGCGGATGTCGATGCCGCTGTGCAAGCCGCGCACGATGCGCTCGAAGGCTGGCAAGCCATCGGCGGAGCGGGGCGCGCGCGTCATCTCTATGCGCTTTCGCGCATGGTGCAGCGGCACAGCCGTCTCTTCGCCGTGCTCGAATCGCTCGACAACGGCAAGCCGATCCGCGAGTCGCGCGATATCGATATACCCCTTGTAGCAAGGCATTTTCTGCATCACGCGGGATGGGCGCAACTGCAGGACAAGGAGTTCGCGGACTGGGCGCCGCTCGGCGTGATCGGCCAGATCGTGCCGTGGAATTTCCCGCTGCTGATGCTCGCGTGGAAGATCGCGCCGGCGCTCGCGCTCGGCAATACCGTCGTGCTGAAGCCCGCGGAATTCACGTCGTTGACGGCGTTGCTGTTCGCTGAATTGGCGCATCGCGCGGGCTTGCCGAAGGGCGTGCTCAACATCGTCACCGGCGATGGCAGCACGGGCGCGGCGCTCGTCGAACATCAACGCGTCGCGAAGATCGCATTCACGGGATCGACCGAAGTGGGCCGTCAGATTCGCGCGAGCACGGCGGGTTCGGGCAAGTCGCTCACGCTCGAACTCGGCGGCAAGTCGCCGTTCATCGTGTTCGACGATGCCGATATCGACAGCGCCGTCGAAGGTGTCGTCGATGCGATCTGGTTCAATCAGGGACAAGTGTGTTGCGCGGGCTCGCGTCTGCTCGTGCAGGAAGGCATCGAAGCGCGCTTCGTCGAGAAGCTGAAGCGCCGCATGGATACGCTGCGCGTCGGCACGTCGCTGGATAAGGGCATCGACATGAGCGCGGTCGTCGACGACATTCAGCTCGAACGCATTCGCGCGCTCGTCGACAAGGGCGAGCGCGAAGGCTGCGAAGTCTATCGATCGCCGCGTGCCACGTTGCCCGAGAGCGGTGCATTCTTTCCGCCGACGCTCGTCACCAACGTCGCGCCGGCATCGACGCTCGCGCAGGAAGAGATCTTCGGGCCCGTGCTCGTGACGATGAGCTTCCGCACGCCGGAAGAAGCCGTTGCGCTCGCAAATAACACGCGCTACGGCCTTGCCGCGAGCGTGTGGAGCGAGAACATCAGCCGCGCGCTCGACGTCGCGCCGCGCCTGCAATGCGGCGTCGTGTGGATCAACGCGACCAATCTCTTCGATGCGGCCGTCGGCTTCGGCGGATATCGCGAGTCGGGCTTCGGACGCGAAGGCGGACGCGAGGGCATCTACGAATACCTGAAGCCGCGCGCATGGGCCAAGCTTCCGGTGCGCGGCGAAACCAAATCGTTGCAGGCGCAACCGGATTCGCTCGTCGATGCGGGCAATGTGAGTGCGCTCGATCGCACGGCGAAGCTCTTCATCGCCGGCAAGCAGGCGCGGCCCGACAGCGGTTATTCGCGGCTC
Source organism: Caballeronia zhejiangensis (assembly GCF_022879815.1). Classification (NCBI taxonomy): domain Bacteria; kingdom Pseudomonadati; phylum Pseudomonadota; class Betaproteobacteria; order Burkholderiales; family Burkholderiaceae; genus Caballeronia; species Caballeronia zhejiangensis. Next base: position 226,835 of record NZ_CP084285.1, on the reverse strand, counting down.
GTGCATTCGCCCGCCGGTGAGATCGTCGGCGAAGTGGGCGAAGGCAATCGCAAGGACATACGCAATGCGGTCGCAGCCGCGCGCGGCATGACGAAATGGTCGTCGGCGAGCGCGCACAACCGCGCGCAAGTGCTGTACTACCTCGCGGAAAACCTGAGCGCACGCGCCGATGAATTCGCGAAGCAGCTCGTCACGCGCGCCGGTTCGAGCGAGCGCGATGCGAAGCGCGAAGTCGATGCATCGATCGCGCGGTTCTTCACGTATGCCGCTTGGGCCGACAAGTACGACGGCGCCGTGCATGCGCCCCCGCTGCATGGCGTCGCGCTGGCGATGCACGAAGCGCTGGGCGTGATCGGCATCGTGTGTCCCGATGAAGCGCCGTTGCTCGGGTTCGTGTCGCTCGTCGCGCCCGCGCTCGCGCTGGGCAATCGCGTGGTCGTCGTGCCGAGCGAGACGTGTCCGCTGATGGCGACGGACTTCTATCAGGTCGTCGAGACATCGGATGTGCCGGGCGGCGCGCTGAACATCGTCACCGGCGATGCGCGTTCGCTGGCTCAAACGCTCGCGCAGCACGATGACGTCGATGCGCTCTGGTGCTTCCACGGCGCGGCGCTATCGGCGATGGTGGAGCGCGAGTCGATCGGCAATCTGAAGCGCACGTTCGTCGATCAGGGCCGCGTGTTCGACTGGCACGATGCCGCAAGCGAAGGGCTGCCGTTCCTTCGACAGGCGGTGCAAGTGAAGAACATCTGGGTGCCGTACGGAGACTGATCAAGGAATTGACTCGGCGCGATTCCGATACGGAACGCGCTCATGCATGGAGGAGACGCTGTGCTGAAGAACATCGATCCGCTCTTGAACGCCGATATCCTGTACGCGCTTGCCGCGATGGGCCACGGCGACGAAGTGGTGATCTGCGATGCCCATTTCCCCGCTGACTCTGTCGCGCGCAAAACGGTGCTCGGCCGCGTGCTGCGCATGGACGGCGTGAGCGCGCCGCGTGCGGTGCGCGCCGTGTTGTCGGTGCTGCCGCTCGATACGTTCGTCGACGATCCCGCGGGCCGCATGGAGATAGTTGGCGATGCAACTACCTTGCCCGCCGTGCAACGGGAAGCGCAACGCGAAGTGGACGATGCCGAAGGCCGCGCGCTGCCCTTCGCGCCGGTCGAACGCTTCGCGTTCTACGAGCGCGCGAAGAACGCATATTGCGTGATCGCGACGGGCGAAGCGCGCGGCTATGGCTGCTTCATCTTCAAGAAGGGGGTGCAACTCGCGCCGGATGCGCCCGAAGCCGCGCACGGAGGCACGCGATGAAAAGCGTCGTCATTCTCGGCATCTATGTGACGGACCTCGCGTTTCGCGCGCAACGCATGCCGCTGCTCGGCGAAACGGTCGCGGGTTCCGCGTTCCAGATGGGACCGGGCGGCAAGGGCTCGAATCAGGCGGTGGCCGCCGCACGCGCGGGCGCGGACGTGATCTTCTGCACCCGCATCGGCGCGGATGCGTTCGGCGATATCGCGCAGGCGACATGGAGCGCCGAAGGCATCACATCGCGCGCAACGGTAATGAACGATGTCGCGACGGGCGCCGCGCATATCTATGTCGATGAGAACACGGGCGGCAATGCGATCATCGTCGCGGCGGGCGCCGCGGGCACGCTCGCGCCCGAAGACGTCGATGCGATCGAAGACGATATCGCGCGTGCCGGCGTCTTCGTCACGCAGCTCGAACAACCGATTCCGGCCGCGCGCCGTGGACTCGAACTCGCGCGCAAACATGGCGTGACGACGGTGTTCAATCCCGCGCCCGCCTTGCCGCTGACGGACGATATCTATCCGCTGTGCGACTACATCACGCCGAACGAAACCGAAGCGCAGGCGCTCACCGGCATCGAGATCGCTTCGGCGGACGACGCACGCCGCGCCGCGAACGTACTGCTCCAAAAAGGCGCACGCGCCGTGATCGTCACGCTCGGCGAAGCGGGCGCGCTCTTGCATACGTCGAACGAATCGACGCTCGTGCCTGCTTTCGAATGCGGCCGCGTCGTCGAGACGGCGGGCGCGGGCGATGGCTTCACCGGCGGCTTCGCGGCGGCGCTCGCACGCGGCGAAAGCCCTGTGGATGCAGTGCGCTTCGGCTGCGCGCTCGCGAGCATTTCGGTGACGCGTCCGGGCACCGCGCCGTCGATGCCGCGTCTCGATGAAATCAACGCGCTGCTAGCGGAAAGGAGCGTCACGCAATGAAAGCGTCGAAGTGGCTCGCGGATCGCCAGTTCAACTTTCTGATCGGCGTGAACGTGCTCGTGGTGATCGTCGCAACGTGGATGTCCCACGGCCAGTTCCTCGACATCGACAATCTTCAGTCGATGGGCGGCCAGTTGCCCGAGCTCGGCCTGCTTGCGCTCGGCATCATGCTGTCGATGGTGTCGGGCAACGGCGGCATCGATCTGTCGGGCGTGGGCCTTGCGAATCTCTCCGGCATGGTCGCCGCGATGATGCTGCCGCATATGGTCTCCGCCGACGATTCGCCCGCGCTCTATACCGCGGTATTCGTATGCATCGTCATGGTGATGGGTGCGCTCGGCGGCTTGCTCAATGGCGTCGTCATCGCGAAGCTGAAGCTCACGCCGATTCTCTGCACGCTCGGCACGCAGTTGCTCTTCACCGGCATCGCGGTGGTGTTGAGCAACGGCGCATCCGTACGCGTGGAATACGTCGATCCGCTGTCGAACATCGGCAACGGCACCTTCCTGCAAGTGCCCATTTCACTGTGGATCTTCATCGCCGCGGTTCTGCTGCTCGGCTGGATTCTGAAGCGTACGCCGTTCGGCCTGCGTCTCTATCTGATGGGCACGAACCCGAAGGCCGCGTTCTACGCGGGCATTCCGCGCGCGCGCATGCTGATTCTCACGTATGGCATGTGCGGCGTGCTCGCCTCGCTCGCGGGTCTCATCAGCGCGACGCATACGTCGAGCGCGAAGTGGGACTACGGCAATTCGTATCTGCTGATCGCGATCCTGATCGCGGTGATGGGCGGCGTGAATCCGGCGGGCGGTTATGGACGCATCGTCTGCGTGTTTCTCGCCGCGACCGTGTTGCAATTTCTGTCGAGCCTCTTCAATCTGCTCGGCGTATCGCAGTTTTTCGGCGATTGCGCGTGGGGCTTCCTGCTGCTCGCATCGCTTGCATTCGCGGGCGGCGATCGCGTGCGCGCGATCTTCGGCATCGGCGGAGCCGCGCCCAAGAGCAATGTTCCACCGCCGCCCGCATCGACCGGACGTTAGTGTTGCGTGTGATGTTCAAAGAGACCAATGGATAGATAAAGGAGACAACGCAATGAAGCTGAACAAACTGGGCACCGCACTCACCGCGATCGCACTCGCGGCGGGCGCGATCGCAGCGGCGCAGGCCGCAACCAACGAAACCATCGTGACGGTCGTGAAAGTGACCGGCATCAACTGGTTCAATCGCATGGACGAAGGCGTGAAGGAGTTCGGCAAGGAGAATCCGAACATCAATGCATATCAGACGGGTCCGGGCCGCGCCGACGCCGCGCAGCAACTCAAGATCATCGAGGATCTGATCGCGAAGAAGGTCACGGCAATTGCGGTAGTGCCCTACGATCCGCCGACGCTCGAACCCGCGCTCAAGAAAGCGATGGATCGCGGCATCAAGGTCGTCACGCATGAAGCGGACAACGCGAAGAACACGATGGTCGACATCGAAGCCTTCGACAACACCGCATACGGCGCGGGCCTGAACGAGCGCCTCGCGAAGTGCATGAATAATCAGGGCAAGTGGGCCGTGCTGGTCGGCTCGCTCGGCTCGCGCTCGCAGGTGCAATGGGCCGATGGCGGCATCGGCAATGCGAAGGCCAAGTATCCGAAGATGGATCTGGTCGAACCGAAGCTCGAAACGAATAACGATGGCGAGCGCGCGTATCAGGTCGCGAAGGAAGTGCTGCGCAAGCATCCGGATCTGACGGGCTTCCAGGGTTCGTCGTCGCTCGACGTCATCGGTATCGGCCGCGCGGTCGAAGAGGCCGGCAAGGTCGGGAAGATCTGCGTGTACGGCACCGGCTTGCCGACCGAAGCGGCCAAGTTCCTCGAAAGCGGCGCGATCAACGGCATCGCGTTCTGGGATCCGAAGCTCGCCGGTCTCGCGATGAACAAGGTCGCGCAGATGCTCGTCGACGGCAAGGAAGTGCAGAACGGCGCAGACCTCGGCATCACCGGCTATAACAAGGTGACGGTCACGAAGGGCCCGGGCAAGGGCGTGATCGTGCGCGGCACCGGCTGGGTCGATGTCGACAAGTCGAACTACAAGCAATACAACTTCTGATGCCATTCGCGAGGCGCACTGCGGTGTGCCTCGCTCGACTACACGATATGACACCGCTCCTCGAAGTCGTCGATATCCATAAACGTTTCACCGGCGTCTATGCGCTGCGTGGCGTAAGCCTCTCGTTCGAGCGCGGCCAGATCTATCACTTGCTCGGCGAGAACGGTTGCGGCAAGAGCACGCTCATCAAGATCATCTCGGGCGCGCAACCGCCCGATGAAGGCGAGCTCGTGATCGAAGGCGCGCGTCACAAGAAGCTTTCGCCGCTCGAATCGCTTTCGGCGGGCATCGAAACCGTTTATCAGGACTTGTCGCTGCTGCCGAACATGAGCGTCGCGGAGAACGTCGCGCTGACATCCGAACTCGCGGAACATGCGGGCAAGCTCGCGCGCACGTTCGATCGCAAAGCGCTCGCACAAACCGCCGCGCGTGCGTTAGAAGCCGTCGGACTGCCGGGCGACGCGGATTTCCAGAAGACGCTCATCGAGCAACTGCCGCTCGCGACGCGCCAGCTCGTTGCGATCGCGCGCGCCATTGCGAGCGAAGCGAAGTTCGTCATCATGGACGAGCCGACGACATCGCTCACGCAGAAAGAAGTCGATAACCTCATCGCCGTGCTTGCGCGTTTGCGCGCGGATGGCGTCGCCGTGCTGTTCGTGAGTCACAAGCTCGACGAGTGCTATGCGATCGGCGGCGAAGTGATCGTGCTGCGCGACGGCCAGAAGATGGCGCAAGGTCCGATCGAAAACTATACGAAGGCGCAGATCAGCGAGCTCATGACCGGCAAGCATCTGTCGACGGAACGCTATCGCGCGGAAGGTGACGGAGCCGCGTCGCAGATCGTGCTCGACGTGCAAGGTCTCGGCCGCAAGGGCCAGTTCGCCGATGTGTCGTTCAAGCTGCACAAGGGCGAGATTCTCGGCGTGACGGGGCTGCTCGATTCGGGCCGCAACGAACTTGCGCGTGCGCTTGCGGGCGTCGCGCCTGCGGACACGGGCACGGTGACGCTCGACGGCATGCGCGTGCGTCTGCATTCGCCCGCGGATGCGAAGGCGCAACGTATCGGCTATGTGCCCGAAGACCGCCTGAACGAAGGGCTTTTTCTCGACAAGCCGATTCGCGACAACGTCGTCACCGCGATGATCGCGAGCCTGCGTGACCGCTTCGGTCAGATCGATCGCAAGCGTGCGCAAGAGCTTGCCGAGCGCACCGTGAAGGACTTGCAGATCGCGACGCCCGATGTCGACAAGCCGGTGCAATCGCTTTCGGGCGGCAACCAGCAGCGCGTGCTGATCGGCCGCTGGCTCGCGATCGATCCGCGCGTGCTGATCCTGCATGGTCCGACCGTGGGCGTCGATGTGGGATCGAAGGACATCATTTATCGCATCATGCAGCGGCTGTCGAAGGAGGGCATCGGCATCATATTGATCAGCGACGACCTGCCCGAACTGCTGCAGAACTGCGACCGTATTCTGATGATGAAGAAAGGCCGCGTCGCGAACGAATATCGCGCGGACCGCTTGAACGAGGCCGATCTTTATCACGCGCTACTTTCAGAGGCAGCATGAGCATGAGCGAATCCATCCGCCGCACGGGAAGCGAGACGATGCCGCAACACGCGGCCCAGGTCGCGCCGCGCGTGCGCAAGGGCAATCTGTATGCGCAACTGATGCGCAATCCGGAGTGGTTCACGGTCGGGCTGATCGTGGTGACGTGTCTCGTCGTGGGCAGCATCAATCCGCGCTTCTTCCAGTTCGCGACACTGTTCGACATGCTCCATTCCGCGACGACGGTCTCGCTCTTCGCGCTCGGCACGCTCGTCGTGCTGGCGTCGGGCGGCATCGACGTGTCGTTCACGGCAATCGCCGCGTTGACGATGTATTCGATCACGAAGGCTGTCTTCGCTTGGTGGCCGGAGTGCCCGTTCGTGCTGATTCTGCTTGCGGGCGCAATCGGCGGCGTGATTCTCGGCGTCATCAACGGCATGCTCGTGCATCGATTGAAAGCGCCTTCCCTGATCGTCACCATCGGCACGCAATATTTGTATCGCGGATTGTTGCTGACGTTCGTCGGCACGCAGTTCTTCATGAACATTCCGCACAGCATGGATACGTTCGGGCGCCTGCCGCTGTTTTTCTATCACACGCCGGATGGCTTGCGCGCGGTTTTGCCGGTGTCCGTGCTCGCGCTCGTGATCGCGGCGATCGTGACCTGGTGGCTGCTCAATCGCACGATGATGGGCCGCGGCGTCTATGCGATGGGCGGCTCGCTCGCCATTGCAGAACGTCTCGGTTATAACTTGCGCGCCATTCATCTTTTCGTGTTCGGCTATACCGGCTTGCTGGCGGGCGTGGCGGGCATCCTGCACGTGTCGACGAACCGGCTTGCGAACCCGTTCGATCTCGTCGGCACGGAACTCGATGTGATCGCGGCGGTGATTCTCGGCGGTGCCCGCATCACGGGCGGTACGGGAACGGTGGTGGGTACGCTTTTGGGCGTCGTGCTGGTGACGCTCATCAATAGCGTGCTGATTCTCATCGGCGTGCCGAGCACCTGGCAGAAGGTCATCATCGGCGCGTTCATTCTCGTTGCGGGGACGTTGTTCGCGCTGGGACGCAGACAGTAACGCCCTTCGAAAAGCGGAACAAAAAAGGCTCGTTCGAAACCTGAACGAGCCTTTCTGATTTTTATCGGAACGATTCAGACGCGTTTGCGGAGCTTCTGACCTTCCTCGGTAATCACCGAATCGAACTCGGAAAGCTGCGAGAAGCGCACGGCCTTGACCTTGCCGAACTTGCTCGCGTCGACGACGAGATGACGTTCCACCGAACTCGCCATCGCGGCTTGCTTGATGGCGACTTCATGAAAGTTCCAGCACGTCACGCCGCGCGCTTCATCGACGCCGCCCGCCGACATGAACGCCTTGTTGATGCCCATGCGCCGCAAGGTTTCGACGCTCTCGTCGCTGGCGAACGATTCCGATGACGGCACATAGACGCCGCCGAGCAGGATCATCCGCACGTTGGGCTTGCGCCGCAAAATTTCCGCGACATTGAGCGAATAGCACACGACAGTGAGATGCATCTCCGTGGGAATCTGCCGCGCGAGCGTGGTCAGCGTCGTGCCGCAATCGATGAAGATGGTTTCGCTATCCGCGAGCAGACGCGCCGCGTGATTCGAAGCGACCGCCTTCGCTTGCGCGAAATGGTCTTTCTCTTCCTCGATCGTGTAGCCCGCGTTGGGGACATCGGCGGCGCTGACGATATAGCCGCCGAGATAGGTGAACTGGCCGGGATGCGCGGCGATATCGCGGCGCACCGTCATCTCCGAAACGCCGAGCAGCGCGGCCGCATCGCGCAGACGCATCACGTTCTGTTTTTCGAGCGCGCCGGAAAGGGCACGCAGGCGGTCGTTCTTGGCCATCGGAGCGGCGCGAGGAATGATGTTAGCTTTTATTCGCGGGATGAAAGAATTATAACAATGCAAGCCGCATTTTTAACGGCTTGCATGCGGTGGCGCGGGTAAATCCCGAGGTTCAGGACTTGCGCGTATAGCGCAGCCAGACGACGTCGTGTTCCAGTTTTTCGATGGAATCCAGCTTGAGGTAGGCGGGCGTTTTCCACTTGTCCATCGCGACTTCGAACGCCGACGTATGCGCTTCGCGTCCATCGACGAGCGGCATGATCAGCACGCTGACTTCATCGGCAAGCTGCGCATTGACGAACGCGCCCGACACATGTCCGCCGCCTTCGACGATCAGCTTCTTGATCTTCAACTCGCGTTCGAGCGTTTCGACGACGCGCTTCAGTTCGATATCGTCCTTGCCGCCGAACACATACGATGCGTCGATCGATTGCAGATACGCGAGGTAATCGTCATCGACGCTCTCGCTCAGCACTTCGACGATATGCGATTCGAGCGCCGTATTGCTCTTCCAGGCGACACGTCCCTTCGGATCGATGGAAATCGCGTACTGGCTCGCGTCGCGTTTCGCGAAATGATCGGTGCGTGGAATCGGACGCTTCGCGAGCCCGCGCGGATAGTCGCGGTCCTTGCCATGCGAGATTTCCTGCATCGTGACGCGGCCGCATACCCACGCATCGGCGTTGAAACGCGCGGCGGTGTCTTCGTAGGTGGGCGACGCGAAATCGAGGTTCCAGTTGTCGGTGAGACTGCGGCCGTCGATCGACGACATCATGTGACAGACGATATGCATCTTCTTCTCCGTGCAGGAAAGGGCTTCGATGCAACGGCCGATGCAAGCGCTGTGCCGCCTGCGAAGATCAGCCAAACGCGAGAAAATAGGTAGCTGTTCCGCATTTTTTCGAAACGCTTATCGTCATGTCAGATCTCGCTACTCCTCTTGCACGCCGCGCGGATATCGATCCGAAGCCGCTCGGCATCGCCGCGTTGTTGATCGTGCTCGGCGCGGTGTATCTCGGGCAAACCGTCGGCGCGCGCCAGGCTGCGCTTTACGTGGTCGGCGCGCTGCTCGGCGTCTCGCTTTATCACGCGGCGTTCGGTTTCACGTCGGCGTGGCGCGTGTTCATCTCCGATGGCCGCGGCGCCGGGCTGCGCGCGCAAATGCTGATGCTCGCGGTCGGCGTCGCGCTGTTCTTTCCCGCGCTCGCGGCAGGGTCGCTGTTCGGCACGCCGGTGACCGGGCTCGTGTCGCCGGTAGGGACGTCGGTGGTCGTGGGCGCGTTCATCTTCGGTATCGGCATGCAACTGGGCGGCGGCTGTGCGTCGGGCACGTTGTACACGGTCGGCGGCGGCAGCACGCGAATGATCGTGACGCTCGCTGCGTTCATCGCGGGTTCCGTCATCGCGACCGCGCACATGCCGTTCTGGACCGCATTGCCGCAAATGCAACCGGTATCGCTCGTGAAGACGCTCGGCGCGGGGCCCGCGCTCGCCGTCAACTGGATCGTGTTCGCGCTGATCGCGGCGGTCACGGTCGTCATCGAGAAGCGCCGTCATGGCAAGCTCGTCGCCGCGCACGTGCAGCCGGCGCATACATCGCCATGGCTGCATGGACCGTGGCCGCTCGTGGCAGGCGGCATCGCCCTCGCCGTGCTCAACTTCGCGACGCTCGCACTGTCCGGGCGTCCGTGGGGCATCACGTCGGCGTTCGCATTGTGGGGCGCGAAAGCGGCGGCCCTGTTCGGCGTCGATACCGCGAGCTGGCCATACTGGATGAGCAAGGCCAACGCGGCCGCGCTCGCCGCGCCGATTTCTCACGACGTTACATCCGTGATGGATATCGGCATCGTGCTCGGCGCGATGCTCGCCGCCGCGCTCGCGGGCCGCTATGCGCCCGTCTGGCGCGTGCCGATGCGCTCGCTGATCGCGGCGATCGTCGGCGGCTTGCTGCTCGGTTATGGCGCGCGGCTCGCGTACGGCTGCAACATCGGTGCGTATTTCAGCGGCATCGTATCGGGCAGCCTGCATGGCTGGCTGTGGCTCGTCGCGGCCTTCTTCGGCAATGTAGTCGGCACGCGACTGCGTCCGTTTTTCGGACTCGAAGTCGAGCGCGTGCGGCCGACGGCTTGCTGAGAGTCACACCGCGCGTGACACGTTCGTTCCGTTTTTTTGCGGAACGGAGCGGTCCGCGCGATATGCGAAAATCGCCGGCATGAAAAAGACCACCTTGCTCATCGTTCCGGCCTTGCTGATCGCGCTCGGCCCGTTGGCACATGCGAGCGTCGAATCGGGCGCCCATCAGTTCAAGGAAGACGTGAAATCGGCCGGGCGCCAGACCGGACATGCGGCGCGCGATGCGGCGCACGCCATCGGCGACGGCGCGAAATCGGCCGGACATGCCATCGCCGATACGTCGAAGCGCGGCTATCACGCGACGAAAAAGTGGGTCACGGGCAAAGAATAAACGCCGCCAGTTCGTCCATTTTGTGCTCGCCGATGCGCCACACGCGCATCGCATTGTGTTCGCGCGATCGCGCCACAGCGTTCCACTTTTAAGCGTTGCTTGACAAGCTTGCGGAGCGTTATTGATAATTATTATCATTTACGCCGCGCAACGCGGACCTCAACGCGCCTGATTCCGTCTCGTCGTTGCAGACGTGCATCCGGCCAATCTTTCGCATAAGAACGCCTTGAAAGCCTATGACGCGCCGACGCGTACACGACCAATGAGCGCGCTCGTCCGGCACGGCCCGCTCGTCTCTCGCATCGTGGCCGCGATATTCGGCGGATACGCGCTCGCCGCGCTCGCGAGCGTCGCGGCACTGGCCCTGCCGATGAGCAAGCCGCAAGCCGTGCTCACCGGCATGCTCGTGAGCTTCGTCGTCTACGTGTGCGCGGTGATCTGGGTGTTCGCGGTTCGCAGCGCGCGTCGGGCATGGAGCGGGCTCGCGTTCATCGCCGTGCCGCTGTTGATGGCCGCATGGACGGTATGGCCGGGAGGACACGTCTCGTGAGAAGCGCGCGCGATTCCAAAGCGAAAGGCCGCGGCATTCGCCAGAGCATGTCCGATCTGCATACGTGGGCGGGCCTGCTCGCAGGCTGGATTCTCTACGCGATGTTCCTTACCGGGACCGTCAGCTACTTCAAGGACGAAACGTCGCAATGGATGCGGCCCGAGCAAGCGCAGCAGCGCGACATGCCGGATGCGGCGCTCGTCGCGCAACGCGTCGTCGAGACGCTCGGCAAGATCGCGGCGGGCAGTACGCAGTGGAGCTTCGCATTGCCGGACGAACGCACGAGCGTCATCGATTCGTTCTGGCGTACGCCGGGCGCATCCAAGGGCAACCGCGCATTCGAATCAGCCCGTTTCGATCCGGTCACGGGCGAGCGCACAACCGCGCGCGAGACCCTCGGCGGTGAATTTTTCTATCGCTTTCATTTCCAGTTTTATTACATGCCGGTGTTATGGGGGCGCTGGCTCGCGGGCCTGTGCGCCATGTTCATGCTCGTCGCGATCGTGAGCGGCGTCATTACGCACAAGAAAATTTTCGTCGACTTTTTCACATTCAGATGGGGCAAGGGTCAGCGTTCTTGGCTCGACGCGCATAACGCGCTGTCGGTATTCGGTCTGCCATTTCACGCGATGATCACCTACACCGGCCTCGTCACGTTGATGGCGATGTACATGCCGTGGGGCGCGCAGACCGCCTTCAGGACACCCGCCGAACGCGCCGCAATGACTTCGCAACTCAGCGCGTTCATTCAGCCTCGCGAGTCTTCCGGACAGAACGCGCCGCTTGCACCCGTCGATGCGATGGTGCGCGAAGCGCAAGCGCGCTGGGGCCGCGACAAGGTCGGTCGCGTGACGATCACCAATCCCGGCGACAGCACCGCGCGCGTGGCTGTTTCGCGAGGTGAGGCGTCGCGCGTGTCGATGAGTCCGCAGTACATGCTCTTCGATGGCGTGACGGGCAAGCTCATCGAAGTGAAGGACAGCGTCGGCGGCGCGGCCGAAACGCGCGGCGTGCTGTATGCGCTGCATCTCGGACGCTTCAGCGATATGCAACTGCGCTGGCTGTACTTCATCGTCAGTCTCGCGGGCACGGCGATGGTCGGCACGGGGCTTGTCATGTGGACGGTCAAGCGCCGTCAGAAGCTGGCCGACCCGGCGCGGCCGTACGTCGGCTTCTGGCTCGTCGAACGTTTGAATATCGCGAGCATCGCGGGACTTTCCATCGCGATGACGAGCTTTCTGTGGGGCAATCGGCTGCTGCCGCTCGGCATCGCCGCGCGTGACGATGCCGAGGTCAATGTTTTCTTCGCGATGTGGGGCGCGACGCTGCTATATGCGTTCGTGCGTCCCGCGAGGCGCGCGTGGATCGAACTGCTTTGGCTCGCCACGGCGATGCTCGCGTTCGTGCCGGCGCTCAATGCGCTGACCACGAACCGGCCCTTGTGGCGCAGCATCGCGCAAGGCGATTGGGTGTTCGCCGGCTTCGATCTGATGATGTGGGCATTCGCCCTGCTGCATGCGGCATTGGCGATACGCGTGACACGCCATCGTCCGCGCACGAAGCCCGTCGGCAAGCGCATCGCGGCGCGTGCCGTCATGCCCGAGCGCGAAAAGGAAAGCGCATGACGCATCTCTTGAGCATCGTTTTCTGCCTGATGGCCTTCGCTTGCCTCGCGGTCTCGATGGATCGTCATCAGATGATGCTATTCGGCCGCGCGCTTCGCGCAGGGCAAACGCGCGGCTTTCGAATAGCAGGATGGTGCGGTCTCGTGCTCGCGCTGCGCTTCATCGTCGACTATCAAGGATGGGCGCTCGGCCTCGTCAGCTATAGCGGCTGCACGAGTGTTTCGGCGGGAATCGTGTTTGGCGGTCTCATCGTTTATGAGCGGCTTTCCGCTCGTCGATCTCACCAGCCGTGAAAGCGCGGCCATGCGATGGTGCTGCCGTCGGCGGCTAACGCCTGGTACTCGGGGTATTGCGCGCCCGTCGCGCATGCATGATTCGGCAGGATGCGCAGCTTCATGCCGATGGGAAACCGCTTCGTGATCTCATCGCGACATTCGACGGCGAGAATGCCGTGCTCCTGATTCGCACCGACGAGTTCGCAGCCTTCGAGAGGCGTACCGTCGAGCGCGCATGCAAGTCCATAACCGTAATCGTGCGTCTGCTTCGACGTGCCGCGGTCGCGGCTCATCGCCATCCATCCCGCATCGACGATGACCCAGCCCTTGTCGGGTTGATGACCGATGACGCTCGTGAGCACGCTCAACGCGATATCGTTTGCATCGCAAACACCGACGTTCGCCATCACGAGATCGAAGAACACATAAACGCCGGCGCGCACTTCGGTGACGCCTTCGAGATGCTTCGCGGCGAGCGCGGTCGGCGTCGAGCCGACGCTCACGGTCCTGCATGCGATGCCCGCAGCGCGAAGCCGTTCGGCCGCGCGCACGCATCCCGCGCGCTCCTGTTCCGCGAGCGCGGCGAGCGCTTCTTGATCGTTCAATTCGTAGCTGGAGCCAGCGTGCGTCATCACGCCGCCGACTTCGATGCCGCCTTCCTGAAGCACGCGGCCGATCTCGATGAGCGCGTCGTCATCGGGCGCGAGGCCTGAGCGATGACCATCCGTATCGATTTCGAGCCACACTTCGAATATGTCGTTCGCGTGCTTGCAATACGCGACGATCGCCGATGCCGCCGCTGCGTTGTCGGCGATGATCTTCAGATCGCAGCCTTTTTGCTTGAGGGCCATCGCGCGCGGCAACTTCGCGGGCACGATACCCACCGCGTAGAGAATGTCGTCGATGCCCGCCGCGAAGAATGCTTCCGCTTCTTTCAGCGTGGATACGGTGATGCCTTGCGCGCCTGCTGCAATCTGCGCGCGCACGACGCCGGCGCATTTCGTCGTCTTCACATGCGGCCGGAACTTCACGCCGAGCGCGTTCATGCGCGTCTGCATCCGGTCGATGTTGTGCTGCATTCGCGCGATATCGATGATCGCGGCGGGCGTGTCGAGTGCTTCGAGATTCATGATGTCCTTGGTCGAGCGATGATCAGGCGATCGGTCCCGTCGGCAGCGCTATCGCCGTTGCGTGGCAGCGCCAGGTCTGTCCCCTGAAGTGGAGGCGCTTCACGCGATCGATCAGCGAGCGCTGGCCGACAGCGCACATCGCCACGGGCGGAATCAGGCCGAACAACATGCAAAAGAACGTGAGCTCGTTGGCGGGATAGCGCAGCGCGATGGCTTTCGCGAGCGGATCGACAATTGCGAGGCACAGCATCGATGCAAGGATGAAGCCAATGCTCGCGAGCGGCAGCGGGTTCGTGCGCGTGACGGCGGTGGAAGGCATGACGCTGATCGATGGGACGAATCTTCGAATCATCGCACGAACGCGTTCTTGCCGGATTCTCTACGGGAAAGCCATTATTTTTGATCGGTTGACTCGGCGAAAAGTCCTGCTAGCATACGAACAACAGATTCATCAGCATACTGATCGATTTTCGAAGGGGCGACGAATGGCACTCAAGTTCGCGGCGAAGCTCGCCGATCTAGTGGAAGACGAACCGCTCGGCCTGACGATCGGCGAAGAGCGCATCGCGCTCTATTTGCTCGACGGAGAAGTGCATGCCACGCACAACGTTTGCACGCACCAGTTCGCGCTCTTGAGCGACGGCTATATGGAAGACGGCTGCATCGAATGTCCGCTGCATCAGGGGCGTTTCGATATCCGCACGGGCGCTGCCCTTTGCGCGCCAGTCACGCAACCGATTCGCGTATACGGCGTGCAGGTGGAAGGCGGCGAGATCTACGTCGATCTTTGATGCACGCGCAAATCATGACTCGGACTGCATTGATCATCGGAGCGGGGCAGGCTGGCGCGCGCGCGGCAGAAGCGTTGCGCACGCATGGTTATGAAGGGCGCATCGTGCTGGTCGGCGATGAGCGTCATGCGCCGTATGAAAGGCCGCCGCTGTCAAAGGATGTCCTCATCGCGAAGGACGATGACGATTGCTTCAACGGCTGGGTGCATGCCGTCGAGCGATACGGCGATGCGCGCATCGAATGGCTCAACGATCGAGTGCTGCGGCTCGATACGCAATCGTGCGTCGCGACGCTCGAACGTAATGGCGAACTGCGCTACGACCATTGCATCCTGACGACGGGTGGTCGTGCGCGGCAGTTGCCGGGCGCGCCGGAAGGTCCGCATACGTTCTATCTGCGCACGCTCGACGATGCGATGCGCTTGCGTGCGCGGCTCGCAACGGCGCAATCGGTGGCTGTGATCGGCGCTGGATTTCTAGGGTTGGAATTCGCGGCGAGCGCAAGAACGCGCGGCCTCGACGTGAGCGTGTTCGAAACGGCATCGGGCTTGCTGAGCCGCGCGCTGCCGCCCATGTTCGCCGAACGTCTGCGCATGAAGCACGAAACTCACGGCGTGCGCTTCATATTCGACGTGAAGCATCTGCAAGTCACGGAGCACGCGGACGGCGTGCAAGTCGATGCAACGCCGTTCGACTTGGGCGTGATCGCTATCGGCCAGGAGCCGAACGACGAACTCGCCAAAGCTGCGGGCATGGCGACGAACAACGGCATCGTCGTCGATCGGCATTGCCGCACGTCCGCCGAGAATGTCTATGCGGCAGGCGATTGCGCCAACTTCCCATACGGCGCAAACGGTCGCGCGACGCGTCTCGAATCGTGGCAGAACGCGCAGGAACAGGCGATCGTGGCGGCGCGCAACATCGCCGGAGAAGAGATTGCTTATGCACCGACGCCGTGGTTCTGGACCGACCAATACGACTGGAACATCCAGATGCTCGGCCTGCCCGATGGCGAGATCGATCAGTGGATCGAACGCGCGGGCGTCGATGACAAGACCGTGCTGATGGGTCTGCGCGGCGGCGTCATCGCGCATGTGCTCGCGATCAATCAAGGCGGCGAGTTGCGCGCCATCAGAAGGCTCGTCGAAGAAGGCGTTGCGGTCGATCCCCGCATGCTCGCCGACCCCACGATCAAGCTGCGCCAGCTCGACAAGCTGGTTCGCTCAACACACTCGGGAGATCAAGGTGTACTCGTCTGAAACGATCATCGGCATTCATACGCCTCAATCGAAAAACCCGCCGATAGAAGGGCTCGTTTGGCCCGAAGAAGGGCTGCAATGCATCCCGGACTGGGTGTACACGAGCGAGGCGGTCTATACGCGCGAAGTCGAACGGATCTTCCACGGGCGCACCTGGAACTTCGTCGCGCTCGAAGCGGAAGTGCCCAATTCCGGCGATTTCAAGCGCTCTTATGTCGGCCCGACGCCGGTCGTCGTATCGCGCGCGGAAGACGGCTCGATCAACGTGTTCGAAAACCGTTGCGCGCATCGCGGGGCGGAGTTCTGCCGGCATAGCCGCGGCAACAACAAGGAGTTCGTGTGCCCGTATCACCAATGGTCGTATGACCTCAAGGGCAATCTGCAAGGCGTGCCGTTCCGGCGTGGGGTGAACAAGCTGGGCGGCATGCCGAAGGATTTCCGCAACGATGATCACGGTCTGCGCAAACTTGCGGTTGCGACGCGCAATGGGGTCGTGTTCGCATCGTTCGCGCACGACATGGAATCGCTTGAAGACTATCTCACGCCCGAGATACTCGAGGACTTCGACGCGGTGTTCAACGGCAAGCGCCTGCGCGTGCTCGGCTTCTACAAGAACGAGCTGCCGTGCAACTGGAAGATGTATCACGAGAACTTGAAGGACCCGTATCACGCGACGTTGCTGCACTCGTTCCTCGTCGTGTTCGGCCTGCTCGTGGCGGGCAATCGTTCGGCGATGGTCGCGGACAGCAAATACGGCATTCACGGCACGATGGCCTCCGCAAAAAGCGATTCGCTCTACGCCACCATCGATGAAGACAAGAAGAAGGAGATGCGTTCCTTCCACGACGGCATGATCTTGCGTGACGAGCGCTTCCTCGAATTCATCAAGGAGTTCGATTCCGAATGGTCGGTGACGATGCAGACCATCTGGCCGAACCTCATCGTGCAGCGCGAGATGAATACGCTCGGCATTCGGCATATCGTGCCGAACGGACCGAACAGCATGATCATGCTCTGGACGATGTTCGGTTATGAAGACGACACGGAAGACATGGTGCGTCACCGTTTGCGTCAGGGCAATCTGATGGGACCGTCGGGCTTTCTCGGCCTCGAAGACAACGAAGCGATGAAGTTCGTTCAGGAAGGCGTGCGCCGCTCGGTGAGCGACCGCAGCATCATCAAGCTGGATGGCGACAAGATCGGAACGGCCGACAACCTGATCTCCGAAGCCGCCATTCGCGCCATGTACAAGCACTATCGTGAAGTGATGGGGTTCTAGATGCTGCCAGGATTCGAAAAACAGAACATCGCGCACGACAAGGCGCTGATCGCACGCGCGGCGGTCGAAGACTTTCATGCGGAGTATTGCGCGGCGCTCGATGGCGGGGACATCGAGCGCTGGCCTGAATTCTTTACCGAGAACTGTCTTTATCGCGTGACCGAATACGAGAACGCGGCCAATGGATTTCCCGTCGGGCTCGTATACGCCGAAGGACGCGACATGCTGCGCGATCGTGCGGTCGCGATTGCGCGCACGCAGATGTTCGCGCCGCGTCAAATGCTGCACTTCGTTTCCAACGTGCGTATCTTGAACGCGACCGACGAGGAAATCGTCGCGCAGAGCAACTACATGCTGCTGCAAACGCTCGTCGAAGGCGCGACTACGCTGCATCAGGCGGGCAGGCTTTTTGACCGCTTCGCGCGCAATGGTAACGTTCTTCTGCTGAAGGAAAGACAGGCTGTCTACGACACCGCGATGATCGCGAACGATCTCGCCTACCCTGTCTGAACATCGTTGGGAGAGAGCGCATGAGTGACACGGAACACATGGAAGCGCCAGCCGAAAGCGGTGGCGTCGGCGTGCGCGTGAGGCGGCGCGAAGACGAGCGGCATCTTCATGGCAAGGGCAAGTTCGTCGCCGACTACACGTTTCCCGATCTGCAGGAGGTCGCGTTCTTGCGCAGTCCGGTTGCGCATGCGCGTATCGTGCATATCGGCAAGCCGGCGAGTCATGCGGCACAGGTGATCGTGCGCGACGACATGCACGACGCCACGGATATCGTCGCCGATTCGAGCCTGCCGACGTACAAGCCTTCGTCGCATCCGCCGCTCGCATCGGGCAAGGTGCGCTTCGTCGGCGAGCCGGTCGCGATGTGCTTCGCGAAGACCCGCGCGCAAGCCGAAGATATCGCCGAGGAAATCGAGCTCGATCTCGACGAACTGCCAGCCTTCGCCAGCGCGTTCACCGCTCGCGAACGCACCGACGTGCGCGTGCACGATCACTGGACGGACAATCTCTTTCTGGACCTCAAGGCGGACATCGACTTCGACGAGCGTTCGAAGGACGCGCCCGTTGTCGTCAAGCAGAAGGTCGATCTCGCGCGTCAATGCATGGTGCCGATGGAAGGCAAGGCCGTGCTCGCGTATTGGGACCATACGCATTCGCAACTCGTGGTCATCA
The DNA here is from genome assembly GCF_022879815.1 of Caballeronia zhejiangensis. NCBI lineage: Bacteria > Pseudomonadati > Pseudomonadota > Betaproteobacteria > Burkholderiales > Burkholderiaceae > Caballeronia > Caballeronia zhejiangensis. Next base: position 208,517 of record NZ_CP084285.1, on the reverse strand, counting down.
CCTCGACGCAAGTGCCGCATATGATTCGCACGGTGCTGTCGCAATGTCTCGGCATCGATCATGCGCAGGTGCGCGTCATTTCGCCCGATGTCGGCGGCGCGTTCGGCTACAAGTGCGTGTTGCAGCAGGAAGAGCTGTGCATTGCGTGGCTCGCGCTGACGTACAAGAAGCCTTTTCGTTTCATCGAGGATCGGCGCGAGCATTTGATCGCGGGCGCGAACTCGCGTCAGCATCACTACGAACTCACTGCGTATGCCGATACAAACGGCCGTCTGCTCGCGCTCGATGCGGAGCTTTTGATCGACGGCGGGGCATACTCCGCATGGCCCTTTACGATCGGTCTTGAAACAGGGCAGGCGCTCGGCAACCTTCCGGGGCCTTACGATTTCAGCGGCTATCGCTGCCGTACGCAATGCGCCGCGACCAACAAGCCGGGCTTTCTGCCGTATCGCGGCGTAGCGCGCACGGGCGTGTGCTTCGCAATCGAACTCACGATGGATGCGATCGCGCGCGCGGTCGGACGCGAAGCGTGGGAAGTGCGCCATGACAATCTCGTGCGTGGCGCGGACATGCCTTATACCAATGTCGTGAAGAAACACTACGACAGCGGCGACTTCCAGGAGAGCCTGCGACGCGCAGTGGCGCAACTCGATGTGCCGAAGTGGCGCGCACGGCAGAAAGAGGGCGAGAACGATGGGCGTCTCGTCGGCATCGGATTCGCGACGTTCACCGAGCAATCGGCGCATGGCACGGCCGTGTTCGCATCATGGGGCTTGCCGGTCGTGCCGGGATACGATCTCGCGACCGTGCGTATCACGGCCGATGGAGGACTCGAACTGCGCGCGGGCATCCACTCGCACGGACAAGGCATGGAGACGACGCTCGCGCAGATCGCGAACGAAGTGCTCGGCGTGCCGCTGCAAAAGATCAAGGTCGTGCATGGCGATACCGCGCTTACGCCGTATTCGACAGGCACGTACGCATCGCGCAGCATCGTCATGGCTGGCGGCGCAGTGGCCGCGACGTGCCGCGAACTCGTGCCGCGCCTGCTCTTCATCGGTGCTCATCTGCTTGGGGAAGAACAGGAGGTGGTGCGCTTCGAGAACGGTGAAGTGATCGGCGTAACGGGCCGCGTGACGATTCAGGAGATCGCGGCTGCATGGTATCTCCGTCCCGAGCGCTTGCCTGCGGGCGTGAATCTCGCGGGTCTCGAAGCGACGCAAGGCTTCAAGCCGAAGGTCGATACCGGCGCGTTCAGCTATGCGACGCACGCGGCGGCAGTCGCCGTCGATCCGAGGACAGGCGACGTCGAGATTCTCGACTATGTGATCGTCGAAGATTGCGGTCGCATGATCAATCCGATGGTCGTCGAAGGGCAGACAATCGGTGGCACGGCGCAAGGCATCGGCACCGCGTTCTATGAGGAAACGCTCTACGACGACAACGCGCAACCGCTCACGTCGACACTCGCCGACTACATGTTGCCGGGACCGACCGAGTTGCCGTCGCTGACGATCATCCATATGGAAACGCCGTCGCCTTATACGGAATTCGGCGCGAAGGGCGTGGGCGAGGGCGGAGCCATCGCGCCGCCGGCTGCACTCTTCAATGCAGTGAACGATGCGCTCACGCCCATCGGCGCGCTCGTGTCGGAAACGCCGTTGACGCCGCGCCGTTTGCTCGCCGCGATCGAGGCCGCGAAGGCTCGCAAGGCGGCGCGCAAGGAAGAACTCAGTCAGGAGGTGGCGGGATGAAAGCCGCTGCGTTCGAGTATGTAAGGGCGATCTCATTGCCCGACGCGCTCAAGGAGTTGACTCGCGCAAAGCCGATATCAGGCAGTCAGTCGATGGGCCCGATGCTCAACTTGCGGCTTGCACGGCCTGGCCGCGTAGTGGATGTATCGCGCATCGCGGACCTGCGCAGTGTCTCCGACGCGGGCGATCACGTGCGTATCGGCGCGGCGGTCACGCATGCGGAGATCGAAGACGGCAAGCACGCACTGCTGCGTCATCCGTACATGCAGCATGTGGCGGGCGGCATCGCGTATCGTGCGATTCGCAATCGCGGGACCATCGGCGGCAGTCTTGCTCATGCCGATCCCGCCGCCGACTGGCCGCTTGCATTGTCCGCTGTCGATGCCCGTCTGGAGCTATCGAAAGCAGGCGGCGCGCGGCAAGTCCGCGTGAGCGAATTCATGCTGGGTGCGTTCACGACGTTGCTCGTTGACGGCGAGATCATTACCGCCGTGTTGCTGCCGAAGCTCGGTCCGACGCTTCGCTGGGGTTATTACAAGCTGTGCCGCAAGACCGGCGAATTCGCACATGCAAGCGCAGCGGCTGCGTTCGATGCACGCACGGGACTCGCGCGCATCGTGCTCGGCGCGCTCGATGGCCCGCCCGCCGCACTCGATGAACTCGCACGGCAGATCGCGCAACGCGGCCCGTCTGCCGCCAACGGCGAAGCGCTCGCGCAAGCCGTGACGAGTGCGATGCCGAACGCGGACGGCATCGATCGGCAGATTCATACCGCAGCGCTCGAACGTTGTCTTCTGCAGGCGTTCGGCGCGTCGAACGCGAATACGGTTTAAAGAGACTGCCATGTCCGTCATCGAACTTACTATCAACGATCGATCCGTGCGCGAGGATGTCGAATCGCGCGTGCATCTCGGCGACTTTCTTCGCGATGCACACAACCTGACCGGCACGCACCTCGGTTGCGAGCACGGCGTGTGCGGCGCCTGCACCGTGCTCGTCGATGGCGAACCGGTGCGCTCGTGCATCACATTCGCCGTCGCTTGCGATCAGCAGAACATACGCACCATCGAAGGCTTCGACGACGACGAACTGATGAAGCGTCTGCGTCGTGCGTTCTCGATCCATCACGGCCTGCAATGCGGTTATTGCACGCCCGGCATGCTGATCACCGCGCGGGATATCGTGCGCCGCTTTCCCGATGCGGACGAAGCACGCATCCGGCTCGAACTGTCGGGCAATCTGTGCCGCTGCACAGGCTATATGGGCATCGTCGCTGCGATCAAGGCGGTTCTCGCCGATCTGAAAGCGGAACCGATTGCGGATGCGCCTATCGCACGCGCAATAGTTAGCGATGCAACTATTTCGGCGCCAGCGTTTCAGACGTTCGCCGCTACACCGGTTGCCGCGCCGCAGGCACCCGTGGCCGCGAGCACTGCATCGACGGATCAACCCGCCGCGCAACGCAAAGGGTGGACCGCAATAGACGACAGCTTCGTCGTTCCCTTCGCGCTCGACAAGGTGTGGGCGTTCATGGGCGATCTGCCTTCGGTCACGTCGTGTCTTCCGGGCGCGGAACTCGTGGAGCACGACGGCGAAAGCGTGAAGGGCAAGATCGCGATCAAGTTCGGACCGATGTCGGCGAACTTCGCTGGCGCGGCGCGCCTGGAACGCGACGATGCCGCGCATCGCGCGGTCATGCGTGGAGCGGGGCAGGACAACATCAGCCGTTCGCGAGCGAATGGCGATGTGACATATGCATTGACGAGCGAAGGCGGGGGCGCGCAAACGCGGGTCGCGGTCACGCTCGAATACATGTTGCAAGGACCGCTCGCGCAGTTCTCGCGTTCGGGCCTCGTGAAGGATTTCGTGCGCAGGATGATCGCGGATTTCGGCGCGCGCATCACGGCGCAGCTCGGCGGTAACGCGGCGCCCGAGGCGGCGCTGTCCTCATCGTCCGCGAAGTTCAATGCGGGCAGCCTCGTGTGGAGCGTCATCTGGGCGCGCATCAAACAGCTTTTCGGAAAGGGCGATTGAGCACGCGAGATGAGCCGGTCCCGGCTCGTCGCACGATCATATCGTCAGCCTACTGATCAAATGGAGTTCAAATGAACAAGCGGATTCGCAAGATCGCCCTGGAAGAGCATTTCAGCACGCCCGGTTTCCAGAGCTATTCGAAGAGCTTCACGCAGCACATCGCGCCTGAAGTCCTGCGCGATCTCGCCGCGCGCCTGACCGATTTCGACGAACAGCGCATCGTCGAAATGGATCGCGCGGGCATCGACTACACGATACTTTCGCAAACGGGCCCGAGCGTGCAGGGCGAGCCGGATGCGGCGCTCGCGATCAGCCGCGCGAAGGCGAGCAACGACTTTCTCGCGCAGCAGATCGCGCGTCATCCGTTGCGCTTCGGCGGCTTTGCGACGTTGCCGATGCATACCGCGAAGGCCGCATCCGATGAACTGACGCGCGCCGTGCGCGAACTCGGCTTCAAGGGCGCGCTCGTCAATGGTCACACACTCGGCACCTACTACGACGACCGCGCTTACGATCCCTTCTGGGCGACGATGCAGGAACTCGACGTACCTTTATATCTGCATCCGACGGATGCATTCGTGAGCCCGCGCGTGCTCGACGGTCATCCCGAACTCACCGGCGCGACCTGGGGATGGGGCATCGAAACCGGCAGCCACGCACTGCGCCTGCTGTTCAGCGGCGTGTTCGATCGCTTCCCGAATCTGAAGATCATTCTCGGGCACATGGGCGAAGGTCTGCCGTTCTTGCGCTGGCGCTTCGACAGCCGTTTCGCGGTTTATTCGCATGGCCTGAGTCTTGAACGGGCGCCTTCGGATTACATCGGCACCAACATCCTGATCACGACCTCGGGCGTGTGCTCGGCCCCGGCGCTCATCGGCGCGATCGGCGAAATGGGCGCGCAAGCGGTGATGTTCTCGGTTGACTATCCGTATGAATCGACGGAGATCGCAGCGGACTTCATAGAACGCGCGCCGCTCGACGACGCCACGCGAGCGCTCGTCTGTCACGGCAATGCGGAACGCCTCTTCCGCCTTTGACCACCCCGAAGAACACAAGCACATGGAGCAGCACATGACCAAGCACTACCGCATCGGCCAGATCGTGCCGAGTTCGAACACGACGATGGAGACCGAGATTCCCGCGATGTTGCTCGCGCGCCAGACGATTCGCCCCGAGCGCTTCACGTTTCATTCGAGCCGCATGCGGATGAAAAAGGTCGTGAAGGAAGAACTCGCCGCGATGGATGCCGAGTCGGACCGCTGCGCAGTTGAACTCTCCGATGCGCGCGTCGATGTGCTCGGCTATGCGTGTCTCGTCGCGATCATGGCGATGGGTCATGGCTATCATCGCGTATCGCAAAAGCGCTTGCACGAGCGCACCGTCGACAACGGCGGCGATGCGCCCGTCATCACGAGCGCGGGCGCGCTGGTCGATGCATTGAAGGTGATCGGCGCGAAGCGCGTGGTCGTCGTCACGCCTTATATGAAGCCGTTGACCGAACTCGTGGTCGACTATATCCGCAATGAGGATTACGACGTGATCGACTATCGCGCGCTCGAGATTCCCGACAATCTCGAAGTCGCGCGTCATGATCCGAGCCGCCTTCCCGAGATCGTCATGTCGATGCGATATGAGGAAGCCGATGCCATCGTGCTGTCGGCATGCGTGCAGATGCCTTCGTTGCCGGTGATCGCGAAGGTCGAGGCAATGACGGGCAAGCCGGTCGTCACCGCGGCCGTCGCGACGACCTATGCGATGCTCAAGCAACTCGGTCTCGAAGCCGTCGTGCCGGGCGCGGGCGCGTTGCTGTCCGGCGCATATTGAGCGAGGGCGACATGTCGACCTATCTGTACGGCGCGAACGTTCAGGCGAATGGCATCCGTCAGCACTATCTGCGTTACGGTGGCGCACGCACGGGACTCGATCCGGTGATCATCGTGCCGGGCATTACGAGTCCTGCGGTGACGTGGGGCTTCGTCGCGGAGCATATTGGCCAAGTGTTCGATACCTATGTGCTCGATGTGCGCGGACGAGGCTTGTCGTCGGCATCGGATTCGCTCGACTACAGCCTCGACGCACAAGCCGCCGATCTGGTTGCGTTCGCAACTACCTTGGGATTCGAGCGCTACAGCGTCGTCGGTCACTCGATGGGCGCGCGCATCGGCATACGCGCTGCGCGTTCGGAGCCCGCAGGCATGACGCGTCTCGCGATGATCGATCCGCCCGTTTCGGGACCGGGACGTCGTGTCTATCCGTCGCAATTGCCGTGGTACATCGATTCGATCCGGCAGTCGCGCGAAGGCATGACGGCCGACGCAATGCGCGCCTTCTGTCCCACATGGACCCATGAACAACTCGCGTTGCGCGCGGAGTGGCTTCATACATGTGACGAACGCGCGATACGCGCGAGCTTTGAAGGCTTCCATACCGACGACATTCACGCCGATCTCGCGCATCTGCGGATTGCCGCGCTGCTCGTCACCGCGGGCAGAGGCGACGTCGTGCGCGACGAAGACGTCGAAGAGATTCGCGCACTCGTGCCGCATCTTCAGCACACGCGCGTGCGTGACGCTGGTCACATGATTCCGTGGGACGACGAAGCTGGCTTTCACGCCGCGCTCGGCGATTTCCTCGGCGCATCCATTCCGACGCTCGTTGAAGGAGGCAATCATGCCAGTCAGTGATTATCAGATGGTCGATGCGTGGACGAAGGTGCTCGAGCTCTCGCGTCTCGAAGCAGGGCAGACCGTCACCATTCTCACGAGCGCGTCGACGCATCCGCAAACGCTATCGACCGCACTGATCGCGACGCAAGCGATGGGCGCAATCGTCAATCGCCTCGACTTGCCGCCAGTGAACGGCGAGAAGGCGCTGAGCCGCGATTCCCTCGCGTATCTCGGCACGACGCCGTTGACCGGCAACCGGGCCGCGATTGCCGCGTTGAAGGAAAGCGATCTCGTGCTCGATCTGATGACCTTGCTGTTCTCGCCCGAGCAACTCGACATACTCAAGGCCGGCACGAAGATCCTGCTCGCGGTCGAGCCACCCGAAGTGCTTACGCGCCTCGTGCCGACACCCGCCGATCGCGAACGCGTGCTCGCCGCACGGGCGCGCATCGCGCGCGCTAAGGAGATGCATATCGTCTCCGCCGCGGGGACGGATTTTCGCTGTCCGCTCGGCGAGTTCGAACCGATCGCCGAATACGGTTTCGTCGATGAACCGGGGCGCTGGGATCACTGGCCAAGCGGATTCGCGCTGACGTTTCCTAACGATGGCAAGGCGCATGGCCGCATCGTGATCGATCGCGGCGATATTTTGTTGCCGCAGAAAAGCTATGTGCAGGAACGCATCGAACTGACCGTCGAAGGCGGTTATGCAAAGCGCATCGAAGGCGGCATCGACGCGCAATTGCTCAGCGAATACATGGCGACGTTCAACGATCCAGAGGCCTACGCGATTTCGCATATCGGCTGGGGCCTGCAGCCGCGCGCTCACTGGTCGACGCTCGGGCTCTACGATCGCGAGGCGACCATCGGCATGGATGCGCGCGCGTTCGAAGGCAACTTCCTGTTTTCGCTCGGACCGAATAACGAAGCCGGCGGCAGCCGCTCGACGACCTGTCATATCGACATTCCGCTGCGTCATTGCGATGTATTCCTCGATGGCGAAGCCGTCGTGCGCGATGGCGTGGTCCTCGACCGCTGACCCAGGAAAACCACGCACATGTCCCACGATATCGAAACCTACAAGCGTCAGAGCTTCGGCTCGACGCTCGAACCGAAAGCGCCGGTCGGCCTTTTGATCGTCGATCTGGTGAACGGCTTCGCGAATCCCGAAGTGTTCGGCGGCGGCAATATTCCGCAAGCCATCGAGAACACCGTGCCCTTGCTTGCGCATGCGCGCGAGAAGGGCTGGCCGGTTGCGCATAGCCGTATCGTCTTCGCCGACGATGACTCCGATCACAACGTCTTCACGATGAAAGTGCCGGGCCTGCTCGCGCTGAAGGAAGATTCGCACGACAGCGCGATCGTGCCGCAGCTCACGCCGCGCGCAGGCGAACTCGTCGTGCGCAAAACAGCGCCATCGGCGTTCTTCGGGACGTCGCTCGCGGCATGGCTCACGCAGCATGGCGTGCGAACGCTCGTCGTCGCGGGTGCAGTGACGAGCGGTTGCGTGCGGTCGTCCGTCGTCGATGCGATGCAATACGGATTTCGTCCATTCGTGTTGTCGGATTGCGTCGGTGATCGCGCGATTGCGCCGCACGAGGCGAATCTCTTCGACATGGCGCAGAAATACGCTGCCGTGATGAAGCGTGATGAAGCGCTCGAATTGCTCAAAGACCTTTGATCATCTCGTAGCACGGCTCGCCTGATGCCAGGGCGCATGGGATCGACATGGCCACGTCTCTTTCGGAGCGGTCGCACCGCGCAGTCACGCGTCATGAATTCACGCTGATCGTCGCGTCTTCGTTCGGTGCGTTGCTCGAATGGTATGACTTCTATATCTACGCTGCGCTAGCGGGCACGTTCAGCACGTTGTTCTTTCCGAGCGGCAACGATACGGTGGCCTTTCTCGCGAGTCTCGCGACGTTCGGTGCGGGCTTCCTCGTACGTCCGCTCGGCGCGCTCTTCTTTGGCAGGCTCGGCGATCGCATCGGGCGAAAGTACACGTTCATGGCGACCATCGTGTTGATGGGCGTCGCGACCATCGGCGTGGGCTTGCTGCCGTCGTTCGACAAGATCGGCATGCCGGCGCCTGGCTTGCTCGTTGCGTTGCGGCTCTTGCAAGGCTTCGCGCTCGGCGGCGAAACGGGCGGCGCGGCGACCTATCTCGCGGAACATTCGCCTGTGGATCGGCGCGGCTTTTATACGAGCTCGCTGCAAACGACAGCGACGCTGGGCCTGCTCGCATCGATCGCGGCGGTCAGCATCAGCCGTGCATCGATGGACGAAGCCGCATTCCAGAGTTGGGGCTGGCGCGTGCCGTTCCTCGTGTCGATCGTGTTGCTCGCGATCTCGGTGTATCTGCGCACGAAGCTCGCCGAATCGCCGACCTTTCGTGAGATGAAGCGCGCGAACAGGTTATCGACTTCGCCGATAGGCGAGAGCTTCGGCGAATGGGCGAACCTCAAATACGTGTTGATCATGCTGTTCAGCACGGCATCGGGCGTGGGTGTCGTCTTCGGCACTGGACATTTCTACTCCATGTACTTTCTGCAGAACACGCTGAAAGTCGCGCCCAATACGGTGAACCTGTTCCTCGCGATTGCATTGATCGCGGTATTTCCGTTCTACCTCGTGTTCGGCTGGCTATCGGATCGCATTGGACGAAAGTGGATCATGATGCTCGCGTGCCTGTTGCTCGCCGCGACGACGCAACCGATCTTTCATGCGCTCACGCACTACGCGAATCCTCGGTTGGAAGCGTTTCAGAAGAGCGCACCTGTCACGGTCCACGCGGACGATTGCCGCTTTACGCTGTTCTCCGCGCCAGTGACGGAATGCGATCGCATACGCTCGTTTCTCAGCGCATCGGGTGTTTCGTATGACCGCGCTCCGTTGCAAGCGGGAGAAGCGGCATCGACGCAAATCGGCTCGATCGTCGTTCATGGAAGCGACAAACGCGAACTGGAAAAGGCGTTGATCGCCTCGGGCTGGTCGGCGCATGCGGATGCGTCGAAAATCAACGCGCCAATGGTCGTATTTCTGATGTGGCTTCTGCTGCTTTATCTCGCGATGGTCTACGGCCCGATGGCCGCATTCATGGTCGAGCTGTTTCCGGCGCGCATTCGATATACGTCGCTATCGTTGCCGTTCCATCTGGGTTCGGGCTGGTTCGGCGGAATGCTGCCGTTCGTGGTGTCGGCGATGGCTGTGGCGCGCGGCAACGTATACTTCGGGCTCTGGTATCCGATCGTGATCGCGGTAGTGTCGTTCGCGGTCGGCGCGCTCTTCGTGCCCGAAACGTACCGCCGCGATATCACGCGATAGTCAGTCGAAATGCTTCAGGGAAGTGCGGCCGTACTGGTTATTGCCTTCGACGAGCTGCATCATCATTCGCACGAAATGAGCGCGATCTTCGGGGCTCAGCGGGCCAAGGAATCTGACTTGAGCTTCACGCATGCTGCCGTACATGTCCTTCATCGTGCGGCGTCCTTTCGCCGTGATGTTCGCGATCTTGAGGCGCCCGTCGTGCGGACTCGGCTCGCGCTTGACGAGTCCGCGTTCCTCCAGACGGCGCAGCACGTCGGCCATCGTCGTGCGATCGACGCCCACTTCCGCACACAGCGATGTCTGGTCGAGACCGGGCCGCTCGCTCAATGTGGTCAGCAAGCCGTACTGCACGGGCGTGATGGCGAAGTCCTTGCAGCACTCGAAGAAGAGCGCGATATGGATCTGATTGAGCCGCCGGATCAGAAACCCCGGCCGCTGCCACAAGTGTCCGGTCTCGATGCCGCCATCGGAAACAGCAGCTTTTTTATCGGCAACGGTACTCATCCTTAACCCTTTATCGAAGAAGTTTTGCCACGCAGGAATCTAAAGATTGTAGGTGCAATCACAGTTGCGCTCCCAATTTTTTCCGGATACAAATCTATCCGTCAGCGTACTGACGAAATGCTGATGGCTGGAGCGCCGGATGTCAATGATTGAAGTCAATACGCGAAGTCAATAGAACGATGCGTCGCACAGGGTCATGCGCAGGTGAAGAAGGCGCGCATGAATAATCAGCATGCTGATTAAATGGCGAATGCGTTGAACGTCACCTCACTCAGAGTTTGGAGCCAAAGATGAGTTCTACCCCGGTACAGACGGACGACGTCGCCATTCATGGGCGGTCGATGTCACGCAACGATATCAAGACGCTGATGCTGGCGTCGCTAGGCGGCGCGCTGGAGTACTACGACTTCATCGTCGCGGTGTTCTTCACGAAGCTGCTCGCCACCGTGTTCTTTCCGCCGCAGACGCCCGAATGGCTCGCGCAGCTCGAAGTGTTCTGCATCTTCGCAGCGGGTTATCTCGTGCGTCCGATCGGCGGCATCTTCTTCGCGCACTTTGGCGATCGCATCGGCCGCAAGAAGATGTTCGCGCTGAGCCTTTTTCTCATGGCCGCGCCGACGTTGCTCATCGGCTTGTTGCCGAGCTATGCGACGCTCGGCATCGTCGCGCCGTTGCTCTTTCTCTTGTGCCGCGTTTTGCAGGGTCTTTCGGTCGGCGGGGAAGTGCCGGGTGCGTGGATCTTCTGCTCCGAGCATGTCAGGCGCGATCGTATCGGTCTCGCATGCGGTCTTCTGATGTCGGGTCTTTGCACCGGCATTCTGCTCGGCGCGCTGTCGGCGAAGTTCCTCATCGGCAACATGGAGCCGGCGGATCTGAAGAGCTGGGGCTGGCGTCTGCCGTTCATCGCGGGGGGCGCGTTCGGTCTGATCTCCGTTTATTTGCGCCGCTATCTGCAGGAAACGCCGGTGTTCGAAGCGCTGCGTGCGAAGCGTGAAGCGGATGCGCGTCTGCCGCTCGCGGTCGTGCTGAAAGAGCATCGCGGCGCGGTGATCGTCTCGCTGCTGGCGACGTGGGTGTTCTCCGGCATCTTCGTGCTGTACTTCCTCTACACGCCGACGTTCCTGCAATCGCAGTTCCACTTCGCGCCGAAGGATGTCTTCACGAACAACTCGTGGTCGATCTTCGGGCTGATCGTCGGCAGCACCTTCGCTGGATGGGCAGCCGACAAGATCGGCGGCGGGCGCGCGTATGCGATCGGCAGTGTCGCGATGCTGCTCGTCACCGGCGCGTTCTACATGAACCTGAACGCGGGCAGTCAGTCCGTGTGGGCGCTGTATATCCTCGGCGGCTTCCTGATCGGGACGATCACGCTCGGGCCTTACATCATCGTGAAGAGCTTTCCGCCGGAAGTGCGCTTCACCGGTTTCGCGCTCTCGTACAACACGGCGTATGCGATCTTCGGCGGCACCGCGCCCGCAATCGCCTCGTTTCTGGTAGGGCGGCAGGGCATCACGATGGCCCCCGCCTGGTACATTGGCGCGCTTTGCGTGCTCGGCGTGATCATCGGTCTCGCATGGCGTGCGCCCGTACATGCCGAATCGATGGCGCATTGAGGCCGGCCCTTCAATCCGCAGCGTTTTTCTGCGTCGATGCCGACGCGAGAAAACGCTTCCGTTCGAGCGAGACACATGTCTGTTGGCGGCGCTTCCGATAGCGGCATCGGCCGGTCATGGCTTTTGTACTTTTCGCTTGCGTTCGTGAGCATGACTTTTTCCGCGACGGGACCGGTCGCGATCATCATCGCCGCGTCGCGCGAGGGCGGCTTGAGCGTCGCGCAGACATCGTCGTGGCTGTTCGCGTCGATCGGCATGAACGGGCTGGCGAGCATCGTCATCAGCTGGAAGACGCGTCAGCCTTTGCTCTTTCTGTGGACGATTCCCGGCGCGATTCTCGCCGCGCCGGTGATCGCGCAATACGGATTCGGCGCAGCCGTGGGCACGTATCTCGTGTGCGCCGCGGTGCTGCTCGTGCTCGGCGTGACGAACCTCGTCGCGCTGCTCGACCGATGGGTGCCCATGGCGATCGTCATGGCGATGATCGCCGGACTCTTCATCAAGTACGTGCTGGCCGTCGTGCATTCGACGATAGCCGCGCCGCTCATAGGCGCCAGCATGTCGATCGCGTTCTTCGGGCTGATGTGGCTCGAGCGACGCAACGCAGCGCCCATGCCGCCGCTCATCGGCGCGATGCTGGCAGGCGCGGCGATTCTCTTCGCAACGGGCTTCCGTTTGCCGAGTCACAGCGGCGGTGCATGGACGGCGACGCCTGGGCTGGTCGCGCCGCGCTTCGATATTCGCGCGATCTCGCAACTCTTGTTGCCGATGCTCATCACCGTGATTTTCGTGCAGAACGCGCAGGGAATCGCGGTGACGCGGGCATCGGGATATCGCACGTCGTTGCGGCTCGTGACGATCTATAGCGGCGTGCTGAGCGCGATCACCGCGCCGTTCGGCGGCTGTCCTTCGGTGCTTGCGGGGCCGAGCAATGCGATTCTCGTGTCGGGCGGCACGCATGGCCGGCATTACATCGGCGCGTTGATCGCGGGCGTCATATGCGTGGCGATCGGCGTGTTCGCCACGGCATATGTGTTTCTGCTGGCGAATCTGCCCGGCGCGTATATCGCGATTCTCGCCGGGCTCGCGATGATGGGCGTGCTCGAAAAGTCTTTCGTCAGCGCGTTTCGTTCGGCGTTGCCGCTGAGCGCGATGATCGTGTTCGTCGTTACGCTCAGCGACGTGACCTTGCTTGGTATCGGCGCGGCTTTCTGGGGCGTCGTGGCGGGGTGCCTCGCTTACTACGCCGTGGAAAAGCCGCGCTCGGGCGACGTGCCCGCGTGAATCAACGCATCGCGCCCGCAAGGTTCTCCGCTTCGAGTCCAACGATCAGATCGAGTTCGCCGTTGGCAAGCGGCTGCGTCGCCGGCACGCCCGCTGCTTTCAGCGCGGCGCCATCGAGCCGCGACGCATCGCCGAGCGCGACGCGCAAGCGCGTGGCCGCGAGCGGTTCGAGCTTGAGGATATTGGCCGCGCCGCCCAGCGCCGCGCGAATCTTTTCCGCGCGCGCCTTCTGCTGCGCTGCATCCTGCGCGGGCGCCGCAGCCGGGGCGCTCATCGCGTCGGAAGCTGTGGCGGTGGATGCTGCGCTCGCCACTGGCAGATCGGCGTCGCTTCCCGCGGTCTTCAGATAGTCCTGCATGTCGGTCTTCATGTTCTCCGACAGCGGCCCGAAAATCGCCTGCACGCCGTTGCCGACGCGCACGACGCCCGCAGCGCCGAGCGCCTTCAACCTTGCATCATCGACGAGCGACGGATCGTTCACCGTGATGCGCAGGCGCGTGATGCACGCATCGAGGCTCTTGATGTTCGAGCGGCCGCCGAACGCGAGCACGAGATCGCGCGAGCGTCCGCCGACGCCACTGGAACTTACCGCGGCAGTGGCCGCCGTATCGTCCTCACGTCCCGGCGTCTTGAGATTGAAGCGCGTAATCACGAAACGGAACACGACGTAATAGATCGCCGCATAGATCGGCCCGAGGATGAACACGTACCACGCGTGCGTCGCCTTGTTGCCGATCAGGTTGAACATCAAAAAGTCGATCGCGCCTTGCGAGAACGTGAAGCCCATGTGCATGTTCAGCGTATTGGCGACGAATTGCGCCGACGCCGCGAGACACGCGTGAATGAAGTACAGCACGGGCGCGACGAACAGGAACGCGAACTCGATCGGCTCCGTGATGCCGGTGAGGAAGGAAGTCAGCGCTGCCGACACCATCATGCCGCCGACCGCAACCTTCTTTTCGGGTTTGGCGCAATGCCAGATCGCGATCGCGGCGGCGGGCAGGCCGAACATCTTGAACAGGAAGGCGCCCGACAGAATGCCCGCGGTCGGATCGCCGGCGAAGAAACGGTTGATGTCGCCATGAACGATCTTGCCTGTCGTCGGATCGAGGAAGCTGCCCGCCTCGAAAAAAAACGGAACGTTCCAGATGTGATGCAAACCGAACGGAATCAGCAGACGTTCGACAAAACCGTACACGGTGGCTGCGGTGCGGGGATCGGAGACCGCCGCCCATTGCGAGAACGCCTTGATGACACCGCCGATCGGCGGCCACACGACCGACAGCACCGCGCCGAGCACGATCGCACCGATGGCCGTGACGATCGGCACGAAGCGCTTGCCGGCGAAGAAACCGAGATAGGCTGGCAGCGTGATGCGGTAATAGCGGTTGAACATCCACGCCGCGAGACCGCCCGCGAGAATGCCGCCGAACACGCCGGTCTGAATCGACGGAATGCCCATGATCATCGTCGGCTCGACGCCTTCGAGCTTCGCGATGACGCCGAGCGTCGCCGTCATCACGAGATAGCCGATGGTCGCGGCGATTCCCGATACGCCATCGTTTTCCGTGAAGCCGAGCGCCACGCCGATCGCGAAGATCAACGGCAGATTGCCGAAGATCACGTCGCCGGCGTTCTTCATCAGTTCGAGGATGATGGCGGGCACGTAGCCATGAAAATCGGTCGCGCCGAGACCGAGCAAGAGGCCGGCGACGGGCAGCACCGCGACCGGCAGCATCAGCGACTTGCCGACCTTCTGCACCACGCCGAATGCGTTTTTGAACATTTTTTTCTCCGCTTGTTCCGCTTATTCCGCGTACGGGGCGAGCAGGGCGCGCACTTCGGCGGCCGTGCCCAACGTGATTACCTTTGCCGCGAGCTGGCGGGCTTCGCCCATCGTGAGGCGCGCGAGTTGCGCCTTGATCGAGCCGACGGCAGGCACGCTGACCGACAGCTCGTCGATGCCGAGGCCGACGAGCACCGGCACCGCCATCGCATCGGACGCGATGCCGCCGCACACGCCGACCCACTTGCCATGCTTGTGCGCGCCATCGACGGTCATGCCGATCAGACGCAGCACCGCCGGATGCAGCGCGTCCGCCTGTTTCGCGAGCTTCGGATGTCCGCGATCCATCGCGACCGTGTACTGCGTCAGATCGTTGGTGCCGATGGAAAAGAAATCGACTTCGCGCGCGAGCGGCTCGGCGATGAGCGCGGCGGACGGCACTTCTATCATCACGCCGACCTTGACGCTGTCGATGCGATCGCCGGCTTCTTCCTGAAGAAGCCGCTTGGCCGCGCGCACTTCCTCGATGGACGCGACCATCGGGAACATGATGTGCAGATTGCCGATCGGCGCGGCCCGCAAAATCGCGCGCAATTGCGTGCGGAACATATCGGGACGATCGAGGCTCACGCGCACGCCGCGCAGCCCGAGGAACGGGTTGTCCTCTTTCGGCAGCGGCAGGTACGACAGCGGTTTGTCGCCGCCGACGTCGAGCGTTCGCACGACGAGCGGACGCTCGCGGCCGAGCGCTTCGGCCACGGCGCAATATTCGGCGGCCTGTTCGTCTTCCGACGGCGCGGTGTCGCGGTTATCGAACAAAAATTCGGAACGCAGCAGTCCGACGCCTTCCGCGCCCGCCGCGACCGCATCGCGCGCTTCCTGCGCATTCCGGATATTTGCAACGACTTCGACGCGATGCCCGTCCGCCGTGACGGCCTGCTTGCTCGCGGCGACTTTCTCTTCCTCGCGCTTTTTCGTCTGACGGTCGATGCGCTCGCGCGCCTTGGCCAGATCGTCCGCACTGGGATTGCGCCGCAGGCTGCCGTGCGAACCGTCGAGCACGACGAGCGTGCCATCGGGCAATTGCAGCGCATCTTCGTCGATGCCGCAGATCGCCGGAATGCCGAGCGAGCGCGCCAGAATCGCGACGTGACTCGTCGCGCCGCCGGTCGTCGTGCAGAAACCGAGCACCTTGCTGCGATCGAGCGAGGCCGTGTCCGAGGGCGAAAGCTCCTCGGCGATGAGGATCGATTCGTCCGCCACGTCGATATGCGCCTGCTTTACGCCCGCGAGCAGCGCCAGCACGCGGCGGCCGACATCGCGGATATCGCCCGCACGCTCGCGCAGAAGCGCGTTGTCGACCCTCTCCAGATTGCTCGCCTGCGTCTCGAACGCGGCGCGCCACGCAAAGCCCGCGCTCTTGCCGTCGCTGATGCCGGCGATGGCCGCGTCGGTGAGATCGGGATCGTCGAGCAGTTCGAGGTGCGCGTCGAGGATCTGCGCCTTGGACGGATCGGTCAGATTCGCCTTCAGCGCCTCGATTTGCTGACGCGCTTCGTGATGCGCGGCGTCGAGCCGTGCGCGTTCGCGTTGCGGCGATTCGCCCGCCTCGGCCACGTCGATGACTTCGCGGCGGAACTGCACGATCTTGCCGACCGCGAGTCCCGGCGACGCGGAGACGCCCGTGAATTCGTTGGCGTTCGTGGACGGGGCTCGCGCCGGTGCGACCGGTTCGGCCGCGGCAACGGCGGGCGCGGGCGCGTCGCCGGGCTTTTCGCCCGAGCCCGACGCGAGCAGGCGCGCGAGCGCGGCGGCGGCTTCGCCGGCATCGGGGCCGGCGGCCTCGACGCGCAATTTGTCGCCGAAGCTCGTCGCGAGCGCCATCAGCGCGACGACGGATTTCGCGTTCGCGCTGTCGTCGCCGCGCAGGACGCGAATGTCGGATTTGTATTTCTTGGCTTCGGCGGCGAATACCGCAGCGGGCCGCGCGTGCAGGCCTTGCGGATTCGGCAGCGTGATTTCGTCTGACCGGATGGCGCCTGCTGGGCCGCCGCTCGCGTCGTCCGCGGCGGCGCCGACGAATTCGACCGTCAACGCGACGTCCTTGCCCGCCGTGACGAGGCCCGTGGCGGGCACGTAGCGGGTCACGAGCTCACCGTTGGCGATGACCATCTGCGTGAGCAGGCTCACGGCCCGCGCGCCGACGACGACCGGATCGAAGCGGATCAGCGGCTGGCCGGTCGTGACGGTGTCGCCTTCCTTGACGAGCGGCGTGAAGCCTTCCCCGCGCAGCATCACGGTGTCGAGGCCGATGTGGATCAGCACCTGGAGACCGCTTTCGCCGGTGATCGTCGCCGCGTGCGCCGCTCGATGCAGCTGCGTGACTGTCCCCGAGAGCGGGGCGAGCAATTCGTCCGAAGTGGGATCGATCGATACGCCGTCGCCGACCATCTTCTGCGCGAAAACTGGATCGGGCACGGTGTCGAGTTGGACCATCACGCCTGACAACGGCGCTATCAACTCGATTCGTGCCAAACGTTGAGGAGCTTTCATGTGAACGACTCCTTGTCCTTTGACGATGAGCTGGAACCGGCCTGAGATCAATCATAGGCAACGGCTCCATGATTCGCTGACCGAATGGATGTGCGTTCGCAAAAGCACGCAGTACGTGCCGGAATGCCCACATCGATTCGGATTCTGAAACGCCGCGTTCTGCTTTCAAGAGCAGTGGCGGCAAAAAGCGCGCTATTGTTTCGCGGCGCAATGACGATTTCTAGAGACGACATTCGAATCGCGGCGATCCGTCGCAGGTAACGGGGGCTCGCGCTCCTAAGCTTGTTAAGTAACAAATGCAAGAGAAAGGAGCGCAAACCATGACCTACCGCAACAAGACTGAAGCTCATTGGGAGCCGCTGTTGACAATCGCGCGCGACGAGCTAGGCATTCAATCGTTCGATCCGATCGGCAAGCCGAGCGCGGACATCCGCATGTGTCGCGTCGACGAAATCGGGCGCGCGCTCGAACGCGCTTACGACTTGGGTCTTTTGGTCGGAAACGGCGTGAAGCGCGCGGCGAGCACCGTCTGAAGACGGTTGGCGAGACGGTTTCTGAGGTCGCGAGCCCGTGCTCGAGCCGCTCGAATCCGCCGGGAATCCATACCCGTGCAACTCCCGATATAGAAGTAAGCAGCCGCTGGCTAAGATCGCTGGTTGATCATCGCTTAGGCCGCACCGAGTACATGAAGGACGAACGCCTCGTCGAAATGAGGATTTTCAAGGCCGTCGCGGAAACCGGCGGATTCACCGCTGCGGCGCTCATGCTCAACCTTCAGCAGCCGTATGTCAGCCGCGCGGTCTCGGCGCTCGAAAAGCGCCTCGGCGTCGCGCTGCTCAGGCGCTCGACGCGCAGTCTGCAGGTCACGCAGGAAGGCAACGAATATCTCGCGCTGTGCAAGCGCATTCTCGACGACATCGACACCGGCGAAGCCCAACTCGCGCGCGCGGGTCAGCACATGACCGGCAGTATCCGCGTGACGGTCGCGACTTCGTTCGGCATGGATCAGATCGTGCCGCTCATTCCGGGCTTTCTGGAGCGCTATCCCGGCCTGCGGGTGCGCCTGTCGCTGTCGGATACGCTCGCGGATGTGATCGGCGAAGGATTCGATGTCGCGATCCGCATGGGAAGCCTGCAGGACTCGAATCTCGTCAGCCGCAAGCTGTGTCATCTGCAACGCGTCGTGACCGCGTCGCCTTCGTATATCGCGCGGCACGGCGTGCCTTCGGTGCCGGCGGATCTCGTCAACCACAATTGCCTGATGTGGGAGCCGCCGATGGATCATCTCAACCATTGGCCCTTCATGGTCGATGGCGAGCGCACGTCCATGCTCATCGACGGCAACTTTCAGACGAGCAGCGGCGTGAGCTCGGTGTACATGTGCCTCGCTGGCGTCGGCATCACGCGCATGGCCGAGCATATGGTGCTTCCGTCGATTCGCAGCAACATGCTCGTGCCGCTCTTGACCGACTTCCAGCCGAAGGACGAAACCGCGATTTATGCGCTGTATCCGCGCGACTCGTCGCTGCATCCGCGTGTGCGGGCGTTCATCGACTACGTGACGGAAAGGCTCAAGCGGCCGCCGTGGGCCGCCTGAGCCGGCGCTTCACTTGTCGTCGAGCGTCTTCGGCAGACGCATGGTCATCGCCGCGCCGAGCACGAGAAACGCGGAGATCACGTACATGCCGACTTCCGCGTGACCGACCATCACATTGAGCATGCCGACGAGATAAGGCGATACGAAGCCCGCGATATTCCCGACCGAATTGATGAACGCGAGCGCCGCCGCGACCGATGCGCCGACGAAGAGGCTCGTCGGCAGCGCCCAGAAGAGCGCGACGCACGAATAGACGCCCGCCGCCGCGATCGACAGACAGAGCGTCGTCATGATCGGGCCTGCCGAAAGCCACATGCTCGTGGCCAGTCCAACCGCGCCGATCAGCATGAAGAGGGCGAAATGCGCGCGGCGTCCGCCGGTGCGGTCGGCGCTGCGATTCGACACGAACAGCGCGATCGCCGCCACGACGTTCGGCACCGCCGAATACAGGCCGATGGACAACGGATCGGTCACGCCGCTGCGCTTGATGAGCGAGGGCATCCAGAAGCCGAGCGCGTAGAGGCCCATGATGAGGCAGAAGAAGATAGCGCAGAACCACCACAGCTTCCGGTTGGCGAGAAACGCGCGCACGCTCGGATGATCGATCTTGCCGGCGTTCTCCGCGCGAATTTCGGCCAGCACGTTCGAGCGCTCGTCCTCGCTGATCCATCGCGAGCGCGCGGGATCGTCATCGAGAAAGGCAAGCACGACGAACGCGAGCACGACGGCCGGAATCGCTTCGATCAGAAAAAGCCATTGCCACGCAGCCATATGCGCGTTGCCGGAGAACGCATGCAGGATGTAGCCGGAGATCGGACCCCCGACGACGAACGCGAGCGGCGCGCCCATCACGTAGATGGACATCGCGCGGCCGCGATAGCGGGCCGGAAACCACAGCGTGAGCAGATACATGATCGCGGGCGCGAAACCGGCTTCGGCGGCGCCGAGCAGAAAGCGCGCGATGTAGAACTGCATCGGCGTCTGCACGAAGATCATCGCCGCCGAGATGACGCCCCACGTCAGCATGATGCGGGCGATCCACTTACGCGCGCCGACACGGCGCATGATGAGGTTGCTCGGCACCTCGAAGAAGAAGTAGCCCGCGAAGAAGATGCCCGAGCCGAGGCCGTAGATCGCGTCGTCGAAACGCAGTGCGTCGAGCATCTGCAGTTTCGCAAAGCCAACGTTGACGCGGTCGAGATAGGCGACGAGATAACAGATCAGCAATAGCGGCAACAGCCGCCAGTAGGCTCGGTAGTAAGTGCGGCTCATGTCCGTCTGTCTGACGGCTTCTTCGCCATATAGCGCGTCCATGCGTGTCTCCAATATAGATTTTCTTGAGCGCTCTCGGGCGGCATGCGCGGGCAAGTTGCGACATGGCGCATGCCGCCGCCGTACCTCGCACACCGATGGGTCAGTCGAGGTAATCCGGCTCCTGCTCGTTGATTTCGTAGAGCATGGTCTGGAAATGCAGCCAGCTGATGAACGAATTGCCCAGATGGCGATGCGAATACTCCGCGAACTCCGGATCGATCTCGATCGGGCGCGACTCGGCCGCGTCCATCAGCAGTTGCATCCTGCAGCAATGATCGAGCGCGATGAACGTCCACACGGCATCGTCGATACTGTGACGGCTCGCGGTCAGCAGCCCGTGATTCTGGTGGATGATGGCCTTGTGATCGTTGAAGGCGCGCGCGATCGGATTACCCGATTCATTCGCGACCGGCACCTTGCCCGCGCCATCGCGCACCACCGTATGGCTGCCGTAGAACATGCACGCGTCCTGCGTCACGTAGTCGAGCGGCTTGCCCATCGCGGCCCAGGCGTCGCCGTTGACGGTATGCGCGTGACACGAGCCGATGATGTCGGGGTTCTCCGCGTGAATCGCCGAATGCAGCACATAGCCCGCGCGATTCACGGCGTACTTGCCTTCGATCACCGTGCCCGAATGATCGACGAGCACCAGTTGCGATGTCTTCGTGCGCGACCACGGCACGCACATCGGATTGGTCCAGAAAAGCTCCGGATGCTCGGGATCGCGCACCGTCAGATGGCCTCCGAAGCCGAAGCTGAAGCCATGACGCGCGAAGATCCGGCACGCGGCCGCGAGATGCTCCTTGCGATAGCGGCGTTCCTCGGCGGAACTCGAAAACGTCGGTTCTTGCGGAAAAATCAGGTCGTCCTGTGTCGGACTGTAGACCGAGTCCTTGGCGTCCATCAACATCGTTTCGTCTCCTCGTGAAGGTATGGAATGCCAGTATAGAAGCGGACTTTCGGCGGATTCAGGGGCTATCCGGAATAGGATTTATGCATATCGTCCGGCCCGCCGCTTCACCGGCGCCTGTGCCGCGCGTGCGATTTCGGCCATCCGGCGATTTTTGTCCACCGTTGACAAGGAAAAATTTGACGCATTAGACTGGGCTCCATACCTCGCGGCCTGACAAAGATGTCCGCCCGAGGATCCGGCACAGAAGCCCCCTGACGAACCCGCGGTTCGTCAGGGGGCTTTTTTTTGTCCGCGTTTTTCCCCCTGTTCTAGCGCTCATTTCTGGAGAATCCGCATGTTGCTGAAGCCGTCGGGCTGGATGCGTCTCGCCCTTACCGCAGGACTTGCACTGACTTCGCTCGCATCGAGTGCCGCCGATCCCGTGAAGATCGGCCTGCTGGAAGATGCCTCGGGAAACTTCGCACTGGCGACCATTCCGAAAATTCACGCCACGCAACTCGCAGTCGATGAGATCAACGCGAAGGGCGGCATCCTCGGACGTCCTGTCTCGCTGATCGCCTACGACACGCAATCCGACAACACCAAGTTCCAGGAACTGGCACGGCGTCTCGTTCAGACCGACAAGCCCGATGTGATCTTCGGCGCATTCTCGAGCGCATCTCGCGAAGCGATTCGGCCGATCATGGACCGCGCGAAACAGCTTTACTGGTACGACAATCAGTACGAAGGTGGCGTGTGCGATACCAACACGTTCGTCACGGGCGCCGTGCCCGAACAGCAATTCTCGACGCTGATCCCGTGGATGATGCAGAAGTACGGCAAGAAGGTGTACACCATCGCCGCCGACTACAACTTCGGGCAGATTTCCGCCGAGTGGGTCCGCAACATCGTCAAGGAGAACGGCGGCACGATGGCCGGCGAGGAATTCATTCCGCTGTCGGTATCGCAGTTCGGACAGACGATCCAGAACATCCAGAAGGCGAAGCCCGACTTCGTGGTGACGTTGCTGGTCGGCGCGAATCAGGCGTCGTACTACGAGCAGCAGGCGTCGGCACATCTGAATCTGCCGATGGCGAGTTCGGTCAACGTCGGTCAGGCGTACGAGCACAAGCGCTTCAAACCGCCTGCGCTGAAGGACATGTACGTGACGGCGAACTACGTCGAAGAAGTCGATACGCCCGCCAGCAACGACTTCAAGAAGCGCTTCCACGCGAAGTTCCCGAACGAGCCGTACATCAATCAGGAAGCAGCGAACGCGTACGACGCCATCTATCTCTACAAGGCAGCCGTCGAAAAAGCCAAAACGACGAATCAGGACGCGGTGCGCAAGGCGCTCGAAAGCGGCATCTGCACGGAAGGCGCGCAGGGCAAGGTGTGCATGGACCCGAAGAGCCATCACGCGAGCCACACCATTTACCTCGTGCATGTGAAGGACGATCACTCGGTCGATATTCCGAAGGTCTGGGACGACGTCCAGCCGTACTGGCTCGGCAAGGTGGGCTGCGATCTGCCCAACAAGCCGGATCATCGCCAGTACACGCCGTCGAACCTGCCCAAGAAGTCCTGATCGTCCTGATCCGGGCCGGCGCGCGCGCCGCACACGACGGGCGCGCGCAGGTCTCTTGAACGTGGAGCATGCATGGCCACCTTTTCGGTTCTCTATTCGCTCGTCTATCAGTTCGGCGACAGCTTCGCCTATCTGGTGCTCGCGGCGCTCGGTCTCGCGGTCATCTTCGGCATGATGGGCGTCATCAATCTCGCGCATGGCGAGTTCATCATGTGCGGCGCCTACGTGACGATCATCGCGGCCAAGCGCGGCTTGCCGCTTCCTCTCGCCATGCTGCTCGGGGCGCTCGCGGCGGCGTTCGCGGGCGTGGTGATCGAGCGGCTCGTGATTCGCCACTTGTACGACCGCTTGTTCGATTCCGTCGTGGCGACGTGGGCAATCAGCCTCATCGTGCAGCAGACCATGCTGCTCGTCGCCGGACCTTCGATAGAAGGCATCGGCACGCCGTTCGGATCGTTCTCGCTCGGCGATTATTCGTTTTCGACGTACCGCGCCGTGCTGCCCGGCATCGCCCTGGCCATCCTGTTCGCGCTCTATCTGCTGTTCTTCAAGACGAACTACGGCGTCTGCGCCCGCGCGACGATCCAGAACGCCAGCATCGCGCAATGTCTCGGCCTGCGCACGGACCGTCTCTATACGCTGACGTTCGCGCTCGGCGCGGGACTCGCGGGCCTGACCGGCGCGCTCTATGCGCCGACCATGACCGCCGTGCCGACGATGGGCAGCAACTTCATCGTGCAGGCGTTCGTGTCGGTGGTCGTCGGCGGCGCGAACGTGATCGCGGGGACGACGCCCGCCGCGGCCGTGCTCGCCGTCATCCAGACCGCGCTCACGGCCTCGTATGGTCAGTTGTTCGGGCAGATCGGCCTGCTGGTGACGGTCATCGTCGTGATCCGGCTGATGCCGCAAGGTCTCGGCAACCTCTTTTCCCGCGCGCGCTAGGAGGCAATGTGAAGCAAACGAAAGAGCCTTCGCGGCTATCTCCCGCGAGCGCCACGACTCGCGCGGCGCACTACGTGCCCTGGCTCGTGGCGCTCACGCTGCCGCTCGTCGTGGATGCCACAACGAGCGGCAATCTCGCGTACTGCCTGTTGTGGGCGTTCGGCGCGGTCGGCCTCGCCGCAATGTGGGGCTATGGCGGCATCCTGTCCTTCGGGCAGACCGCCTTCTTCGGATTGGCGGGCTACAGCTACGGCATCTTCACGCTGAATTACGGCGATGCCTGGTTCGATTCGTGGCTCGGTCTCGGCGCGGGACTGGTGGTGAGCATCGTCGCGGCGGCGCTGATCGGCTACATGATCTTCTATGGCCGCATCAAGGGCGTGTTCATCGGCATCGTCACGTTGTCGGTGACGCTCGTGCTCGAAACGTTCATGTCGCAGACGGCCGGTCCGCAATGGGCGATCGGCGAAGCGCGCCTGAACGGCTACAACGGCATGGGCGGCATGCCGCCGCTCACGGTTCCCTGGCCGGGCGGACCGCTCACGCTGGAAAACGCGAGCTTCTACTACCTCGTGCTGATTCTGCTGATCGTCGTCTATGCCGCGATGCGCAAGCTGCTCGACGGCACGTTCGGCCTCACGCTCATCGCCATTCGCGAGAATCCGCAGCGCGCCGAGATGCTGGGCGTCGATATCCGCCGGCATCAGTTGCTCGTGTTCGTGCTCGGCTGCGCGCTCGGCGGATTGTCGGGCGCCCTGTACACGATCTGGGGCTCCTACATCACGCCCTCGACGATGGGCCTCACGTCCGCCGCCATGCCTGTGATCTGGGTGGCGACGTCGGGCAGAAAGAGCATCGGCGGGACCATTCTCGGCACGGCGCTCCTCGTGTGGCTTTCGCAGAATCTCGCGGTGTACGGCAGCCAGTACGCGCTGATCCTGCTCGGCGCGATCCTGTTGATCGTCGTGCTCGCGGCGCCGGAAGGTCTGCTGCCGTTCGTCGCGCGGCATCTGCGGCGTATGCAGGGCCGCGCGGGTCAGGATGCGCCGCGCGGCGGCGCATGTCTCAAACGGGAGGAGGGCAAGTCATGACCACGCTGCTGGAAACGCGCGGACTCAAGAAGCACTTCGGCGGCGCGCACGTCATCAACGGCATCGACTTCCGCATCGATGCAGGCGAGATTCGCTGCGTGATCGGGCCGAACGGCGCGGGCAAGAGCACGTTCTTCAAGCTCATCACGGGGGAGCACCGGCCGTCGGAAGGCAGCGTGATGTTTCTCGGCCAGGACATGAGTCATGTGCTGCCGCACGAACGCATTCGCATGGGCATGAGCATCAAGTTCCAGATTCCCGGCGTGTTCCCGGACCTGAGCGTGCGTCAGCACTTGCAACTGTCGCTGCATCGCGCGAAGGACGATCGCCCCGAAAGCCTCGATGAACTCTTGCAGCGCTTCATGCTGGAAAACGAGGAACATGTGCTCGCGCGCAATCTGTCGCACGGCAAGAAGCAATGGCTCGAAATCGCGATGGCCGTATCGCTGCGTCCGAAGCTGCTCTTTCTCGATGAACCCGTCGCCGGCATGTCCGTCGAGGAAACCCATGCGACCGGCGAGCTCATCAAGCGTCTGTCGGCTGCGGGTCTCACGATGATGGTGGTCGAGCACGACATGACCTTCGTCAAGCAGATCGCGTCGCGCGTGACGGTGTTGCACGGAGGAAGCCTGCTCGCCGATGGCCCGCTCGACGAGATCCTCGCACGCGACGATGTCGCGGAAGTCTATCTGGGGAAGAAGAAATGAGCGCGTTGCTTCAAGTGTCGGGCGTGGAAGCGGGATACGGCGGCGGACGCGTGCTCAACGGCGTGTCGTTGAGCGTCGGGGCGGGCGAAGTGCTGGCGCTCATCGGGCGCAACGGCGTCGGCAAGACGACGCTGATGCGCGCGTTGATCGGGCTGATCGATCTCGATGCGGGGAGCATCGAACTCGATGGCGAATCCATCGGCCACGAAAAGCCGTATGTTCGCGCGCAGAAGGGCATGGGCTACGTGCCGCAAGGCCGCGAGATTTTCGGCGCGTTGACGGTCGCGGAAAACCTGCAGGTCGGCGCGCAGGCGAATCGCGCGCAGGCGGCGCAGATGAAGGACAAGGTGGTCGGCTATTTTCCGATTCTGAAGAAGCGCTACCAGCAGAAGGCCGGAACCATGAGCGGCGGCGAACAGCAGCAGCTTGCGATCGCGCGGGCGCTCATCAGTTCGCCGAAAGTGGTATTGCTCGATGAGCCGTCCGAAGGCATCCAGCCATCGATCGTCGATCTGATCGGCGAGACGCTTCAGCAGATCGCGCGTGAAACGGGCATCGGCGTGGTGCTGGTCGAGCAGGACATGGGGATGGTCGAACGCATCGCGACGCGCTGCTGCGTGATGGACAAGGGCCGCATCGTCGAGACGCTGAGCCCCGCGCAGCTCGCGGACGAACAACTGATTCGCCAGTATCTGGCACTGTGACGGAGACGAAACATGAAATGGCTTGAAGACTCGATCATGATGAAGCGTGGCGTCGGCGCCGATCGCGAGCCGGTGGAACACCATCTGACCGAGGAAATGCAGAAGACGTATCACTACACGATCGGCCCGTACTCGCAGCCGGTCTTGCATGTGAAGCCCGGCGATCGCGTCGTCGTGGAAACGCGCGACGCGTTCGAAGGCAAGATCAGGGAGGAGACGGACAAGCCGTCGCAAGTGCTGCAGGTGCCGTTCCTCAATCCGCAGAACGGGCCGATCATGATCGAGGGCGCGGAGAAGGGCGATGTGGTCGCCGTCTACATCGAAAAGATGGCGCCGCGCGGCGACGATCCGCACGGCTTCTGCTGCATGATCCCGAACTTCGGCGGATTGACGGGCACGGACTACACCGCGCTCCTGAACGAGCCGCTGCCCGAAGTGGTGCGCAAGATCAAGATCGACGAAGAAAACGTGTACTGGAGCAAACGCAACACGCTGCCGTACAAGCCGCATATCGGCACGCTGAGTCTTTCACCCGAAATCGATTCGATCAATTCGCTCACCCCCGACAATCACGGCGGCAACATGGACGTGCCCGACATGGGGCCGGGCAGCATCACGTACTTGCCGGTGCGCTCGCCGGGCGGACGGCTGTTCATCGGCGATGCACACGCCTGTCAGGGCGACGGCGAAGTCTGCGGCACGGCCGTCGAATATCAGAGCACGACGACCGTGCGCGTCGATCTCATCAAGAAGTGGCAGATCGACTGGCCGCGCCTCGAAAACGAAGATGCGCTGATGAGCATCGGCAGCGCGCGGCCGCTGGAAGACGCGACGCGCATCGCGTACCGTGAACTCGTGCTGTGGATGGCCGCGGAATACGGCTTCGACAAGTGGGACGCGTACATGATGCTGAGTCAGGTCGGCAAGGTTCGACTGGGCAATTTTGTCGATCCAAAATATACGGTTGGCGCAATGGTCGCCAAGCACTACCTCAAATAACGCGTCAGTCAGACGAATCCAGAGCAGTTGGTATCACGCGCGGGGCCGCCGTTCCGCGCGCATTCGAGAGCGTGTCACGAAATGGCTTTGTCCGATCCCATCCGAGTGGGCCTGTTGTGCTCGACGAGCGGCTCGACCGCGTTGCTCGAGCAGTCTCAATGGCGTGGTGCGCGCCTCGCCGTCGAAGAGATCAATGCGCGCGGCGGCATAGGCGGGCGCGAGCTCGTCGCCGTCCACTACGATCCCGCGTCCGATCCGGCTGCGTTCCGCGAGCTTGCGGAGCGTCTGATCGTGAAGGACGGCGTCAATACGATTTTCGGCGGATACACATCGACGAGCCGCAAGGCGATGCTGCCCGTCGTCGAAAAGCACAACCGTCTGCTGATTTACGCGCAGATGTACGAGGGCTTCGAGTATTCGGACAACATCATCTACAGCGGCGCGTCGCCCAATCAGAACGGCGTGCAACTCGCGGACTTCATGACGGAGACGTTCGGCGCGCGCGTGTATTTCGTCGGTTCGAGCTATGTCTATCCGTACGAATGCAACCGCACCATGCAGGAGCTGCTGCTTCAGCATCCGGAAGGCGCGATCCTCGGCGAACGCTATCTTTCGCTCGACGCCACGCGCGAGCAGTTCGAACAGGTCGTCGCGGACATCCGGCGCAAGTCGCCGGACTGGATCTTCAGCACGGTCATCGGCGCGACCGTGCCGTATCTCTACGATGCCTACGCGCACGCGGACTTCGATCCGTCGCGCATGCCGATCGGCAGCCTGAACACATCGGAGACGGAAATCCACGCGATGCAGCGTGGCATCGCGGCGGGGCACATCACGGCGGCGCCGTATTTTCAGAGCATCGACACGGAAGAGAATCATCGCGCGGTGGCGCATCATCAGTCGCGCTACGGCTCCGATACCCCGACCGACATGAACTGGGAGGCCGCGTACTATCAGATGCACATGTTCGCCGAAGCCTACGCGCGCTCGGGCTCCGACGAGATCGGGGCGATCATGCCGCATCTGCTCGGCTCGGAATACGCTGCGCCGCAAGGCCGCGTGCGCATCGATCCGGTCAATCATCACATGGCGCTCTATCCGCGCATCGGCCGCGCGAATGCCGACGGCCAGTTCACGATCCTGCGCGAGTCCAAGTTCGCCGTCGGCCCCGATCCGTACATGACGCGTCAGACGCTCGGGGACTGGGTCACGAAGCTGAGCACGCGAGAGTACTGACGTGAGCGCGCGAACAGACAGAGGCCAGCGAAGCCTGACGGGTTCGATTCTCGAGCGCAATGCGCGCGTCGTCGTGTTTCATCCCGATGACGATGACGGACTGACGCTCACGAATCATCTGAGGCGCATGGGCTTTCAGGTGGAGCGATGCTGGCCGCCCACGGACACGCTGCCCGAGAAGACCGATCTGGTGTTTCGCGCGTTGCTGCCCGAAGAGCGTGCGCCGAAGGGCGAGTGGAGCGGTCCGGATGCGCCGCCCGTCATCTGCGTGGTGGCGTATGAGAACCCGACGTTCATCGATCAGGCCATCAAGCTGGGATCGGACGGCATTGTCACGACGCCCATTCGCGCCTCCGGTCTCTTGTCCACCGTGGTGATGGCGCTCTATCACGCGAGGCGCGCGCGTCAGCATACGCAACGCATCGCGAGGCTCGAACAGAAGCTGCTCGACAGCCGGCATCTGCAGGAAGCCAAGAACATTTTGATGATCATGCATCGCGTGAGCGAGCGCGAAGCGTACGACATGCTGCGCGCGCAGGCGATGGAAAAGCGCGTGACCATCGACGATATCTGCCACTCCGTCATTCAGGCGGGCGAAGTCCTGCAGATCGCGCGCGGACTTTCAACGGAGGACGGGCGCGACCGGGAGTGAGCGCGTCGTGCCGCCATTTTCATCGACGTACAAAGGAGCGACGAACATGGACCTGCAACTGAAGGGCTTGAAGGCGATCGTCACCGGCGGAACCAAGGGCATCGGTCTCGCGATTGCGCGGACGCTGGCTGCCGAGGGCGCCGACGTGGCCATTTGCGCACGCGACGCGGCCAGCGTCGCGGCGACTGCGAGCGCGCTGTCCGAACTGAGCGGCGCTCGGGCATCGGGCGCGGCCGTCGATGTGTCGGATGGCGCGGCGCTCAAGGCCTGGGTCGAGCGCGTGGGTGCCGAGTGGGGCGGGCTCGATATCCTCGTGGCCAACGTGAGCGCGCTTGCTATCGGCAACGACATCGAATCGTGGCGCAAGGAGTTCGAGACCGATCTGCTCGGCACGGTCAATCTCGTCGATGCCGCCATGCCGTATCTCACCGCGAGCAAGGCTGCTTCGATCGTCGCGATTTCGAGCGTATCGGGACGCGAGATCGACTTCGCTGCGGGACCTTATGGCGTCTTCAAGGCCGCGCTCGTGCATTACATGCAGGGGCTCGCGAATCAACTCGCATCGAAGGGAATTCGCGCGAACACGGTTTCGCCGGGCAACGTGTACTTCGAAGGCGGCGTGTGGGACTGGATCGAGCACAACGATCCGGCGCTGTTCGAACGCGCGCTGGCGCTCAATCCGACCGGCCGCATGGGCAAGCCGCAGGAGATCGCGAATGCGGTGGCGTTCGTTGCGAGTCCGGCGGCGAGCTTCGTGAGCGGCGCGAACATCGTCGTCGATGGTGCGCTCACGCGCGGCGTTCAACTCTGACAAACCGGGCAACTCAACGGGGGCATCGAATGGAAACACGCAGTGCGATCGACATCGATCTCGTCAACCTCACGGTCGAGAGCGTGCAGGACGGATTCAAGCGCGGCAAGTTCACGGCCGAGCAACTGGCGCGGGCCTGCTTCGACTGGATCGAGCGCCATAACGGCACCTATAACGCGCTGATCTTTCTGAATCCGGCGGCGCTCGACGATGCCCGCAGCATCGACGAACGGCGCGCGGCCGGTGAATTATTGGGGCCGCTCGCGGGCGTGCCGGTCGTCATCAAGGACCCGATGGACATGGTCGGCTTCCCGACCACCGCGGGATGGTCGAAGCTGTACAGCAAGACGGGCGGCGTCGATCTGATGCCCGAGCGCGATGCGCCGGTCGTCGCGCGCATGCGTCGTGCGGGCGCGATTCTGCTCGGCAAGACGAACGTGCCGATCCTGAGCCACACCGGCTCGCACGCCAACGATAGCTGGGCGGGCCCCACGATCAATGTCCCAATGCGCGACCGCGTGCCGGGCGGCAGCAGCGCGGGCACGGCGTCGGCGGTGGCATCGGGCATGGCGGTGCTCGGGCTCGCCGAGGAAACCGGCGGATCGATCCAGAATCCCGCATCGGCGCAGGATCTCGTGGGCATCAAACCGACCATCGGTCTGGTGCCGAATGCGGGCGTGGTGCCGTTGTCGGGCAACCGCGATGTCGTCGGGCCGATCGCGCGCAACGTGAGAGACGCCGCGCTGTGTCTCGACGTGCTCGCCGGCTACACGAGCGAAGACCCGAAGACGCTCGCGAGCGTGGGCCGGCAACCGGAAGGCGGCTATGCGGCCGCGCTGGACGGCAACGCGCTGCGGGGCAAACGCATCGGGCTCTACGGTCCCGGGTGGCGCAATCAGCCGCTTTCCGACGAAGCCGCCGCGTTGTACGAGCGTGCGAAGGGCGAACTGGTATCGCTCGGCGCGACGCTGATCGACGATCCGTTTCAAGGCTCGGGCTTCGCCGATCTGCGCAAGACGACTGCGCCGCTGGCCAATTTCGATGCGCGCGGTCTCGAATCCATTCCCTACGATGTCGAGAAGTATCTCGAACGGCTCGGCAAGGGCGCGGCGCTGAAGACCTTCGCGGAGTTCGCGCAGGCCACGCAGGACGAAGACGCATTCGGTCCGGACGGCGTGTTGAACTTCATGCATAACCTGGCGGATTTCAAGGCCGCGCTGGCGAATCCGTCGCTGCCGCCGGAGATGCCCGAATTCGTCGCACTGAAGGCGCGTTATCTGCGTATCTTCGACAAGGTGTTCGACGAGCAACGGCTCGACGCGCTCGTCTTCCCGCAGATGCGTTGCGAGCTTCCGCCGCTACACGGCAAGGACACCATTCAGGAAACGACCGTGGGCGAGATCAATATCGCGGGTCTGCCGGGCGTCGCGGTGCCGGCGGGTTATTACGCGTCGGGCTCGCCGTTCGGCCTCATCTTCGTGGGCCGCCAGTGGGACGAAGGCGCCTTGCTCGCGTTGGCCTATGCGTATGAGCAAGGCGCGGGCAAGCGGAAGGCGCCTGTGCTCGCCTGACGCGGGTTGCACGCGCGTGCGTCGAATGGCTCGCCTTTGCGGGCGGGCCGCACGAATCCCGCGCTAGCCGCCATCGCCGCTGCTGCGATTGACGACAAGAAGTATTCCCGCGCCGGAAATCACCGTGCCGAGAGCCATCAGCCACGATAGCGGCTCGCGAAACATCGCCCATGCCCAGATCAGCGTGACGGGCGGGCTGAGGAACAGAACGCTCGTCACGCGAGCAGACGATGTCCGCCGCAGACACGCCCAGTAAAGACCGCATCCGCCGAGCGTCGCGAAGATGACGCTCCACGCGACGCTCGCCGCGAAACCGGCGGACAGCATCGGTGCAATGCGGCCTTGAGATGCTTGCAACGCGAGAAAGATCGGGCACGACACCAAGCTCTGCAGCCAGAGCATGCCGAGCGGAGTCAGGGTGCCGCAGTGCGAAGAACGTTGCTGCCAGACGGTGCCCGCCGCGAGCGATAGCATCCCCGCGACCGGCAGTCCATAGGCCCATGCGGGCGCGCTGCCGAGAGAAAGGGCATCGCGACAGACGATCAGCGTCCCGGCAAGACCGAGCCCTAATCCGGCCCACACGACAGCCGGGCTGCGCTGGCGAAAGAGACACGTGGTAATCAGCACCACGCCGACAGGCAACAAGTCCGCGATGAGGGCCGCCAGACCGGCGGGCACGCCAAGCTGCACGCCACCCGCGACGCCCGCAAGATAGCCGGCCATCGCCAATGCGCCGATGCATGATTGCCGGATCAGAACAGACTTGGGCGCATGCCGCATCTCCCGCGCCACAAACGGAAACAAGCCGATGGACAGCGCGATGAACCGCCACAACGTCACCAGATAGACCGGCGCATAGTCCGCCGAGAACCGCATTCCGATGAAGCCCGAACTCCAGGTGAGCACCATTGCCGCTTCGAGAAAAGGCAGCGGCATGGGGCTCCGTCCCGGCACGGGCTGGTCTGTGTATGTTCTCGCCATGCATCCACACTAGCGCGCCGCCGTGGATTCGAAAATCAAAATATACTGATCCGGTCGTTCAACAACGCTAAACCACCCGGGATCACACGATGAGCACAGTGCTAGACATCGAACTGCTGCGGACCTTTCACGCGATAGCGCGGCTGGGGCGCTTCCGGGCGGCGGCCGAGCACGTCAACCGAAGTCCGGCGGCGGTGAGCCTTCACATTCAGCGTCTGGAAGCCGCTGCGGGCGGCAGATTGCTGGAGCGGGACAATCAGTCGGTCACGCTGACCGTGTTGGGCAAACGGTTGCTGGCGAGCACGGGCGAGTTGCTGGCGGCTCACGACCGGATAATCGACGAGATCAAGGGCAAACGGCTGGCGGGCCGCGTCGTGCTCGGCATCCCCGACGAATACGCTGCTCACGTGATTCATGACATCCTGCCGGACTTCGCGACGAGTTGGCCCGACGTGGTGCTCGAAGTGAAGACCGCGCCGAGCTTCAAGCTGCGGGATCAGATCGCGCGCGGCAAGCTCGACTTGGCGATCTTCGTTCAGCCCGCGCACCGAAGCAGATCGGCGAACGTACTGACGCTGACGACGCCCGTCTGGGTCGGCAGTCCGACGTTCGCGCTCGACGAGTCACGTCCGGTTCCATTGGCGCTGTACGCCGAGCCGTGTCCCTATCGTTTGGCGATGACAGACGCACTGGAAGCCGCGGGGCGCAAGTGGCGAGTCGTGCTCGACAGCGCATCGACGCAAGTCATCAAGGCGTGCGTCGAATCAGGGCTCGCGGTGACGCTGCTCGACCGGGCAAGAGTCACCGCGGACATGCGCGTGATCGACGGTCTTGCGCATGTAGCCGATCACGAGGTGGTGTTGATGCGCGGTGACACCGGACGCGCAACCGAGGCCATCGATCTGCTCGCAACGGCGCTGCGGCAGCAGTTCCGGCTTTAGCGCCGCGCGCGATTCGAGCATTCAAGCGCCGGCTCTTTGGAGAAACTTCGCCCGCATCGGCTTCAGCACGAACATCGCGAGCACGGCCGTCACGATGTCGAGCGTGATCCCGACGCTGAACACCGGCACCCAGCTTCCCGCGTGCTGATGCAAGAGCGCCGCGAGCGGACCGCCGAAGATCGAACCGATGCCCTGCGAGATATACAGCCAGCCATAGTTTTCGGTGGCGTGGCGCGTGCCGAAGGTATCCGTCAAGGTGGACGGGAAGAGCGAGAAGATTTCGCCCCAACCGAAGAAGACGACGCCCGAGAGCAGCACGAACAAGACGGCGTTGTCACGCGTCAGGAGCCACAGCGCCATCGCCACGCCTTCGAGCGCGAAGGCGAAGAACATCGTGTTTTCACGGCCGAATTTGTCGGAGACCCAGCCGAACAGCGGGCGCGTGAGTCCGTTGGTGAAGCGGTCGATGGTCAGCGCGAGCGGCAGCGCGGCCATGCCGAACACGACGACCTTCGTGATGCCGAAGTCCGCCGCGAAGGTCGCCATCTGCGATGTGACCATGAGGCCCGAGGTGGACATCATCGTCATCATGGCGAACATGAGCCAGAAGAGCGGCGACTTCATCATTTGCGAAGGACGCAGATTCGGCACGTTCGATACCGCCACCGCCGATGCCTTCGCCGGCGCTTCGTCACGCGGCACGCGCAAGCCTTGCGATGCGACGAAGCCCACGACCGCGAACGCGATGCCGTAGATCGACAGCGTCGCATCGAGACCGCGCGCCGCCAGCGATGCCGAGATCGGGAACGTCGTCACGATTGCGCCCATGCCGTAGCCCGCGGCCACCGCGCCCGCCGCGAAGCCGCGCCGGTCGGGGAACCAGCGCACCATCAGCCCGACCACGCCGACATACACGATGCCCGTGCCGAGCCCGCCCACGAGACCGTAGGTGAGATACAGCATCGATGTGCTCGCGGCCATCGACGAGAGCACCCAACTCAGGCCCGACATGACGGTGCCGAGCGAAATCAGCAGGCGCGGACCGAAGCGGTCGATCAGCTTGCCCTGAAACGGCGAGAAGAACGTCTGCAGGATGATGAGCAGCGAGAACGTGACCTGCAACTCGGGCAGCGGCACGCCGAGCTTCGCCGACAGCGGTTTGGTCAGCAGCGTCCACACGTATTGCGGGCTGGAAATCGACATCATGCAGAGCAGGCCGAGACCGAGTTGCAGCCAGCGGTTGTGAGCGGCGATCGCGGGCGCGGCCGCATCGTCGTGCAGTGTCTGGATGCGTGTGTTCATAGGCGTTCCCCGGTTGATGTGCGGATAAAAAAGGATGAGTCGTGCCCTCCGGTTCGACGAGCGCGGAACCGGATCACTTCGAAGCAAGAGCGTGTTGAGCGTTACCAGCCGGCGGCTGAGCCGTCGCTGCGTGGATCGTGACCGGCTTCGAATAATCCATCGGGATACCGAACGATTGCGCCGGCGTGCCCCATCGCTTCGTCGTAGGCGGCGAGCACTTCGACGTCGTGACCGAGCGCGCGCAATGCGTCGATGGTCTCGTCGGGAAAGCGCGCTTCCAGCTTGAGCGAGTCGGTCGACTGGCCCCACGTGCGGCCAAGCAGCCAGCGCGGCGCATCGATCGCGGCCTGCGGATTCCAGCCGAATCGCGCGATGCGCGAGAACACCGCACTCTGCGATTGCGGCTGGCCGTCGCCGCCCATGTTGCCGTAGACCATCGTGCGGCCATCGGCGAAACGGGCGAGCGCGGGATTGAGCGTGTGGAACGGACGGCGGCCCGGCATCAGCGGATTGAGCGACGACGGATCGAGCGAAAAGCTGCAACCCCGGTTCTGCCAGTTGATGCCCGACTGCGGGAGAACGATGCCGCTGCCGAACTCGTGATAAATGCTCTGGATGAAGCTGACGGCAACGCCATCGCCATCGATGACGCCCATCCAGACCGTATCGCCGGGACCGCGGCCACGGCCCCAGGGCGCGGCGCGCGACATCGACACTTGCCGGGCCATCGCATCGAGCGCGGCGGGATCGAGTTGCGTGACGGCATCGATGCGCATGTGGTCCGGATCGGTCACGTGTTCGTCGCGCACCTTGAAGGCGAGCTTCGTCGCTTCGACGCATGCATGGACGAACTCGGGGCCGAGCGGGTTCATGTCGTCGGTCAGCACGCGGTCCAGCACGCCGAGAATCAGCAGCGACACGAGACCTTGCGTCGGCGGCGGCATGTTGTAGACGGTGCCCAGCGTATGCGTGAGCGCGAGCGGCGTACGTTCGCGAGCCGTGTGCCGTTCGAGATCGGCGAGGGTGATGAGCGTTTCCAGCGACGACAGGTCGTGCGCGATGCTGCGCGCCAGATCTCCGCGATAGAAGTCGTCGAGACCGGCATCGGCGAGCTGTTGCAGCGTTGCGGCGAGACGCGCGTTGACGAAGCGCTCGCCGGTGCGCGGCACGCGGGCATCGGGCATGAAGGTTTGCGCGAAGCCCGGCACGTTTCCGAGTTCGCCGCACTTGCCCGCCATGCAGTCGGACTGACTGCGCGTGACGGGAATGCCCGCCTTCGCATAATGAATCGCGTCTTCCAGCAGACGCGCAACGGGTAGGCGTCCGCCGAGCGTGTTCTTCGAGAAGCGCTGCGCGAAGTCCCAACCGGAGACGGTGCCCGCGACGGTGTTGGCCGCGAGCGGGCCGCGTGCAGGAATGGCGTCGAGGCCCAGCGCGCGATACGTGCCGATGTCGGCGCGCATCGCTGCCGCACCGCACGCCTCGATGCCGATCGGCGCGTGACCCGGACGCGAGATCAGCCAGAAGCCGTCTCCGCCGATGCTGTTCATGTGCGGATAAACCACCGCGACGGTGGC
This sequence comes from Caballeronia zhejiangensis, assembly GCF_022879815.1. Lineage (NCBI taxonomy): Bacteria > Pseudomonadati > Pseudomonadota > Betaproteobacteria > Burkholderiales > Burkholderiaceae > Caballeronia > Caballeronia zhejiangensis. The sequence goes on along the minus strand of NZ_CP084285.1, from coordinate 172,091 downwards.
GGCGGCCGCGATCATCGCTTCGACGGCGTTGCCGCCTTCGCGAAGGACGGCGAGCGCACTTTGCGATGCAAGCGCATGCGGCGCCACGGCCATGCCGCGCGAGCCGCGTGTGGGATTGATTGCAGCAGAGACTTCCAGAGACATCGACGTTTCCTTGTATACAACGAAATCGTCAATGCGAGTTCCGTGCCAGGCGTCCGTGAAAACCCTATGGAGCCTTGCTGACTATGCCTTGCAGCGTGGTTTGCCGCATGTTTGAAGGAAGCGCGGCGATGCCGTCAGATGGTGCGCCGCGGTCGCGCCGGTGCGTGCGCGACGCTCGAACGCCCCGCTTCGGTGCGGGCGCCGAGCAGGCGCTGCATCGTGAGGCCGCTCACGCTTGCCTGGCTGCCGCTGATATGACGCGACACCAGTTCGACGCTCGATGCGCTGTCGCCGCGACGAATGGCATCGAGAATGGCGGCATGCTCTTCATACGTCTCCGCGATGCCATCGCCCTTCACGAGATCGAGCCGGCGCACCACGCGGATACGGTCGGTGACGCGCTGCATCGTCGCGGTGAGTTCATCGTTGCCCGCGGCCGCTACCAGCGCATGATGCAGCGATTCGTCCAGTTCGACGAGCTTTCGTCCATCGACGACCCGGCGCGCACGGCCAACGCGCCAAATGCGATCGAGCGCATCGAGCAGCAAGTTAAGATCGGCTTGCGGCGTTTCGCCATTGCAGAGCTTGCGCACGGCGAAGACCTCGATCATCTGACGCATCTCGTAGAGGTCGTCGAAACGCTTGTTGTCGATGGGCACCACTTCCCAGCCGCCGCGCACATAGCCTTGCATCAGGCCATCGCTTTGCAGGCGTTGCAGCGCTTCGCGTGCAGGCGTACGCGATACGCCGAAGCGTTCCGCAATGGCGCCTTCCGTCAGCCGGTCGCCGGGCAGGATCCGCATGTCGAAGATTTCCTCGCGCAGCGTGTAATAAACGTGATCCGCGCGCGACAGCGCGGCGTCTTGCGCGTTGACAAGGCTTGCGTCGGCCATAACGGTGAGCGGGGTAGCGTGCATGGACGGGAAGCTTATCAAAGGGCTGCGCGTCGCCAGAATTGCTGGACGGCAAGAATCGCTTTGTGAATAAATGGCGCGTTCGCCAGCGAAGCTGCCGCGCGATTTATCGCTTCAATTCGAAGATGCTGTCGATCTCGACCGGGATGCCCATCGGCAACGTATGCACGCCGAGCGCGCTTCGAGCGGGAAGCCTGTCTTGTCCGAACAATGTCAGCAAGAGGTCGCTGGCGCCGTTGGCCACTTGCGGATGTTGCGTGAACGACTGTTCGGCGCGCACGTAGACCGTCAGCCGGCTGCATCGCTCGATGTTGTCCAGACCGCAGGCTTGATCGACGCAAGCCAGGATCATCAGCATCGTCAGATGCGCCGCGTGGCGCGCCGTTTCGACAGACATGTCGCCGCCGACCATTCCGACGATTGGCTTGCCGTTTTCGAAAGGCCCGAGACCGGAAACATAGACCTGACTGCCCGCAATCGACACCGTTCGATAGGAGCCGAGCGGCGCGATGGGCGCCGGCAGTTCGATCCCCGCTTGTGCAAGGCGTTCGGATACGTTCATGTTCGGCTCACCGTGATGTGATCAAAACACTAGCGTAACCCGGTCAATATCCTCGGCTATCGCGATCGCGATTTGTATTTCCAGAAGGGCGGCCCGTCCTGCGCGTCACTGCTTCGCTCCGATTCCCTCGATGCGCCACAACTGCGTCTCGAGGCGGGGGCCTGTCTCGGGCTTGAACCAGCTCATGTCCTGGATGTGGGAACTCGTAACGTAGAGGGTCCCGTCGGGGCCCTCGGAGAACGTATCGGGCCAGCGCAGCCGCTTGTCCTGCACGAGGGTCGTGATGCGATCCCCGTCACGGACTCTGACTGCGTCCTGCTCGATCGCGCTCAGATAAAGTCGCCCGCGCTCATCGATCCAAAGACCGTCGGTCGGCTCCGTCTCGGCGACACGCTCCACGCGCGCTTCGAGGTCCTTCTCCGACAGACGCGGGTTCTGCAATGCGTTTGTCGCGATGCGATAGAGCGTGCGACCGGTCAGTGCTTTCCAGTAGAGCGTGCGCCCATCGCGCGAAAGCGCGAGGCTGTCGGCGGCAAATTCGACTCCGCGTCCGTCGGGTCGGCGTAGCGGCTGCCCGTCGATCCTGACGACCACGTCCTTTTCCGGCTGCGTGCTCGGATGGCCGCCGAGCACGCGCCTGGCCTTGCCGGTCTGCAGATCCACGACCACGAGCGCTCCCTTGGCCCCGGCATCGGTCAGGTAGGCATAGTGACCATCCGGCGAAAACCGCACATCGTTCAGATAGCTTCCCTGAGGCGCGACGCTCTCGTCGAAGCGGATCACCTGCGCGACCTGGTTCGCCTTGAGGTCGATCTTGACGAGCTTGGGTCCGCCCGGCACGAGCGATGCCGTGGCTGGCGCGGCCGGATCGACGACCCAAAGATTGCCGTGTGCATCGGTCACGACGCTCTGGACGCACACGAAATGATCTCCGGCGGACATCTGGTTCTTCTTCTCGTTGCGCCATGCATTCCACTCGTCGTCCGGGTAGGGTTTGATCTGGCCGTCGCGCGTCACTTCTGCAACCGAGACCGGCGCATCTTCTGTCCAGCGCGGAAAATTGACGAAGATGCGCCCATCCTTCGAAACGGTCACGCCCGTAACCTGGTGCTCGAATTTTGCGACCTGTTGCAGTTGTGGCGTATCGGATGTAGGCCCCGCGTGCTGCTGTGCGATGGATGCATTGGCGAGAAGCGTCATCGCCACGATGGCGGACGCGGCTGCGATTCGGATCATGGTCGTTTCCTTTGCATGGCGGCACTCGGGATGCGCGGCGAATTTACGGCGCGAACACGGCGCGGACGCAGCCGTCGGTCTTGTGCTTGAACATGTCGTAGCCGCGTGGCCCGTCCTCCAGCGAGAAGCGGTGAGTGGCGAGGTAAGCAGGGTTCAGCTCGCCTTTCTGCGCGTGCGAGAGCAGCCGATCCATATAGGCTTGCCCGTGCTGCTGCGCGCTGCGCACCGTCATGCCCTTGTTCATGATGGCGCCCATCGGGAACTTGTCGATCAGCCCGTAGACGCCGAGCACCGACAGCGTGCCGCCTTTGCGGCAGGCCATCACGGCCTCGCGCAGCGCCTGGCCGCGGTCCGTCTCCAGACGCAGCGCCTGTTTGACGCGGTCATACGCGTATTGCGGCCCGGTGCCGTGCGCTTCCATTCCTACCGCGTCGATGCACGCGTCGGGGCCGCGCCCGCCGGTCATCTCCATGAGCGTTTCGAGGACGCTGTCGACCGCCGTATAGTCGATCGTCTCGGAGCCGGCGTGCTCGCGCGCCATCTGCAAGCGCTCGGGAAAGCGGTCGATCGCGATGACGCGCTCCGCGCCCATCAGACGCGCGCTTTGCTGCGCCATCAGCCCTACGCCGCCGCAGCCCCAGACCGCGACCGTGTCGCCCGGCTGGATGTTGCAGAAGTCGGCGCCCATGTAGCCGGTCGGCGCCGCATCGGAGAGGAACAGCGCCGTATCGTCCGCGACGCCGTCAGGGACTTTGAAGCAGTCGTTGTCGGCAAACGGTACGCGCACGTATTGCGCGTGCGCGCCCGCATAGCCGCCGAACGCGTGCGTGTAGCCGTAGATGCCTGCGGTCGTATGTCCGCCCAGAAGGGGTGCCTGTAGCTCGGGCTTGGGATGCGTGTTGTCGCACAACGAGTAGAGCGAGTGCTGGCAATACCAGCATTGCCCGCAAACGATGAATGAAGGAACCACGACGCGGTCGCCCTTTGCGAGGCGCTTCACCTCGGGGCCGATCTCCTCGATCACGCCCATGAACTCGTGGCCGATGACATCGCCCGACTTCATCGTCGGGATGTAGCCGTCGATGAAGTGAAGATCCGAGCCGCAAGTCGTCGACAGACTGACGCGCAGGATCGCGTCGCGGGGATTGATGATCTCCGGGTCTTTCACAGTCCCGACGCGCAGGTCGTTTACCCCGTTCCAGTACAGTGCTCGCATGTTCACTCTCCTTAACGCGTGGTTGCGCGAGCAGCGGGCTGCCGCTCAGTGGTGGGAATCTCGCCGGTCTCGACGAGGCTCTTGAAGCGCCGCAGCGCGTTGTCCGCGACCAGATTCAGCGGCGTGGTCCCGAGAAGTTGCAGCAGGCCTTCACCGAGCGCGCCGCCGGGCGGGTCGAACCGGACGTGCAGCGTCGCCACGGTGCCGCGGTCGTTCGGGGCGGCGTCGAAGCGGACGGATCCCTCGTTCGGAATGGCGGCGCCAGGCAGCGAGCGCCAGCCGACGCCTCCGCCGGGGCCGTCGACGATCTCCGATTCCCATTGGTAGGCGCGACCGAGCGGCGTCCTTATTTCCCAGCGCATGCGGCCGTCGCCCGCCGGGTGCAACGTCGCGAAGCCTGCCACGAGTTGCGGGAGCGTCCCGGGCGCAAGCCAGAGCCGACGAAGCTCGTCCGCAGTCTTGCCGATGGTGATTGCGCGCTCCACCTCCGGCGTCGCGCCGGCGGTCCCACTTCGCCCCTTGTTGTCTGCCCGTCCGCGATGGAGCGGGACACCGTACCCGGCACTCGCCGCTGCCATGCCCGCGCAGGCAGTGAGCGCGAGAGCCACGGCGCCTTTCTTTCGTCCGGCGAGTCCGGACACGATCAAGGCCGCGCTGAGCGCGACGGGGATCCAGCCAATGCCCTGCATGGCTTCTCCGGCCGACACGCCCGAAGAATGGCCGCCGCGCCTCAGTGATTCGCGCGGCCGGATAGCAAGAATGTTGCTTGCCATAACAAATGCTCCAAAGGTTACTGATCGCCGTGGTGCCCGCTGCGCTGTTCGTACCGTGCAGCGGGATCGACGAGACATGTTGGCGACGCTCGAGCCCATTGCACGCGTGGCAATGATTGAGCGATGAGCCCGAGCGCTCATGCAACCACGATCGCTGCGTCGCTTCGCTAACCTCCCGGATGCAAGACCACCTTGGTCCAGCCGTGGTCGCGCACGTCGAAGTGCTGATAGGCGTCAGGCGCCTGGTCGAGTTTCAACTCATGCGACACGATGAACGATGGCTTCGCGCGGCCCGCGTGTATCAGATCGCGCAATTGCCGGTTGTATGCCTTGACGTTGCACTGGCCCGTGGCGATGTGCTGCCCCTTGAACCAGCACTTGCCCCAGTCGAACGCGATCTGACCTTTCTTCGCCAGTTCGTCGTGCGCGCCCGGATCCTCGGGAATGAACACGCCCACCACGCCGATCCCGCCGGTGAACTTGACCGACGACACGAGGTTGTTCATCGTGAGATTGGGGTTCTCGTGGCGTTGCGGAGCCGGATCGTGGCACTGGTAGCCAACGCATTCGCATCCCACGTCCGCGCCCATGCCTTGGGTGAGATCCATGACCCGCTGCACCGGATCTTCCTTCGAATAATCGATCGCGATCGCGCCGATGGACTCCGCGAGCTTGAGCCGGTCGGGATGGCAATCGACCACCATGACGCTGCGGGCGCCCTTGATCATCGCCGAGTGCGCGGCCATCAGACCGACGGGGCCGGAGCCGTAGATCACCACGGCGTCGCCGGGCCTCATGCCGGCGAGTTCGGTCGCGTGCCAGCCGGTCGGGAAGATGTCGGCGCACATCACGTAGTCGGTCTGCTTCTGCTGGGCGTCAGGCGGCAGCTTCAAGGACATGAAGTCGGCCCAAGGCACCCGGAGATATTCGGCCTGTCCGCCCGGCCACGGACCCATGTCCGCAAAGCCGAATGCGCCGCCGGCGATTCCCGGCTGGTTCGCGCTCAGGCAAAACGCCGTGAGGCCGCGCTCGCAGTTCATGCAGTGGCCACAACTTACATTGAATGGCAGGCACACCCAGTCGCCGGGCTTGATCCGCTCCACGGCAGGCCCGACCTCCTGAACGACGCCCAGATTTTCATGACCGAAGATGCGGCCTTGCTCGAAGTCGGTTCGGCCCTCGTACATATGCAGATCGGAACCGCAGATGTTGGTACTGGTGATTCTGACGATGGCGTCGGTCGGACGCTCGATCTTGGGATCCGGAACATTCTCGACCGTAACTTCACGAGGACCGCGATACACAACGGCTTTCATATGTTTCTCCCGAGAGTTCAACTGCGAAGAGCCTGAGCCGCGAAACCTTCGGCGGCTGTCGGCGTCGACAAACCCGCAGACCCACCTGCGGTACGTCCCTCTCTCATGCAGACCGGCACTTTGCAGACAGCGTCTGCTATTGCTGGTTGAAGCCGGACAATCTATCGCCATCCTAAATAGTGAGTGCCATGCGCTTCCGGATTCTTGGTGACGGTGCGCGATGTAAGGGCAGCTATCCGCGTGCCCGATTCGGGTCGACAGAGGCGACTCGCGGATGAGCATCGAGATCCAGTGCGATTGATACGGCTATCTAATCGATGCGTGGGGGTGACGTGTAATCGCGTAGTCGCGGAGAACTTGCACCGGGCTGCAGATCTTGCAAGAGCGGCCTGGTTCGAGAACCGGAAGGGTCGCTATTCGGTCAGTTGACTCGCGGGCTTAACCTGCATCGCCGGTCGTTTGTCGAAGCGATTGTCCATGACAAAAAAGCTCGGCGCGCCCGCAGATCGGACACGGCAGCGCATAAGGACACTCATTGACATGGACACCGATGCAGGACCAGCGACTCCCGATTCCCGGCCGGCGTCGATGGCCCGATGGCCAACCAACGATGCGGGCAAGACAGCATGCGTTGAACGGAACGTCGAATGCTGTTTGCGTGGCGGTTGCCGCGTTGCTGTGAAGCGAAGAGGATGCCGCGCGATACAACCGCTCACTCACAATGGAGGCTAGCGATGAGAGCGCTCATCTGGGAAGGCAAGAAGGACATCCGGTGCGAGTCGGTTCCGGACCCGGTCATAGAACATCCCCGCGATGCGATCATTAAGGTAACGACATGTGCCATCTGCGGCTCGGACTTGCATCTGTTCGATGGGTTCATGCCCGGCATGGAATCCGGCGACATCATGGGCCACGAATTCATGGGCGAGGTGGTGGAAGTCGGCAACGCGAATAGCATGCTGAAGATCGGCGATCGGGTCGTCGTTCCCTTCACGATCATCTGCGGCGAATGCGAACAGTGCAAGCGCGGCAACTTTTCCGTCTGTGAGCGGAGCAATCGGAACCAGGACGTCGCGAACAAGGTGTTCGGCCACACGACTGCGGGCTTGTTCGGCTATACGCATCTCACAGGCGGCTATCCGGGCGGTCAGGCCGAATACGTGCGCGTACCGTATGCGGACAGAACGCACGTGAAGATTCCCGACGGCCTCACCGACGAGCAGGTGCTCTTCCTCGGCGACATCTTTCCGACCGGCTGGCAGGCGGCGGCTCAGTGCGACATCGAGCCGACAGACACCGTTGCGATCTGGGGGGCAGGGCCCGTCGGCCAGATGACGATTCGCAGCGCCGTTCTGCTCGGCGCGAAGCAGGTGATTGCAATCGACCGGGTGCCCGAGCGTCTCGCCATGGCACGTGCGGGCGGGGCCACGGTCATCAACTTCGAAGAAGAGAGCGTCCTCGAGCGCTTGGCCGATCTCACACAAGGCAAGGGCCCCGAGAAGTGCATCGACGCGGTCGGCATGGAGTCGCATGCGACGCGCTCATTCGATTCCCTGTACGACCGGGCGAAGCAGGCCGTGATGTTGGAAACGGACCGGCCGCACGTATTGCGGGAGATGATCTACGTCTGCCGTCCGGCGGGCACGCTGTCGGTTCCAGGCGTGTACGGCGGTCTCATCGACAAGATTCCGTTCGGCGCTTCCATGAACAAGGGGCTGACATGGCGCATGGGCCAAACACATGTGAACCGCTGGACGGACGACCTGTTGCGGCGCATTCAGGAAGGGCAGATTGATCCGTCGTTCGTCATCACGCACACGGTGCCGCTCGATCAAGGACCCGAGATGTACAAGACATTCCGCGACAAGGAAGATGGCTGCATCAAGGTCGTGCTGAAGCCTTAGTCGGGAAGACGGCGGCTTGCCTGAATCCGCTGGTGCGGACGTTCCGCCGCGACCGTTGAAACGGTCGCACGATCATGGACGGAAGCACCCCGAATGTCACTGCCGCAAGCCGCCTTCTTCTATGGCGCGGCGACCGCACTGTCGACGGCTTGAGTCAGTTGCGCGATATCGACCGGCTTCGTGAAGTGAAAATCGAATCCGGCGTCTGTTGTGCGCGCCCGGTCCTGTTGCTGACCCCAGCCGGTGACGGCAATGAGCGTCACGTCGTGCGTCGAGGGCGTTGCCCGTATGCGGCGCGCGACGTCGAGCCCGCTCATGCCCGGCAAGCCGAGGTCGAGCAAGATCACGTTCGGGTTGTATTCGCCGAGGAGTTCGATCGCCTCTTCGCCGGAATAGACTGTTCGTACATCGTGTCCCTGCATCTCCAGAAACGCCGTCATTGCGTCCGCTGCATCGACGTTGTCGTCGACGACCAGGATCCGGCGCTTCGGGGCCGACGCGTGAACGGCAAGCGCAGCGCGTGTTGGCGCCGGCATAGGCAACACGCGCGACGTCGCGGGCAGATGAATGGCAAAGCAGCTCCCCCGATCCTTTCCGCCACTCGACGCGGTGAGTCGGCCTCCATGCAGCTCGATGAGCGATTTGGACAGCGCGAGTCCGATGCCAAGACCGCCCTGCCGATGCTGATCTCGATTGACCTGGGAAAACATCGCGAAGATCGCCGACAGTTTGTCCGGCTCGATGCCGATACCGTTGTCCGTGACCGACAGGACGATCTCGGCGTCGTCAGCCGTCGCCGCGAGTTCGATGCGCCCGCCCGGTGGCGTGTACTTCGCCGCGTTCATCAGCAGGTTGGCCAGCACTTGCGCGAGCCGGAGCCGGTCCGCCTCGATATGCAATGGTCTGACGGGCGGCTTGATGACGAGCTCGTGCCCCTTGCCTGCGAGGATCGGTCTCGCGATTTCGACCGCTTCGTCGACGACTTCGCGCATCGCCACGGCCTCTTTGCGCAGCTTGAGCGCGCCGCGCGTGATGCGCGACACGTCCAGCAAGTCGTCGAGCAGAAGCGCCATCGCGGCCGACTGCCGGCGCAGCACGCTGATGCACCAGATCCTGCGCTCTTCCGTCAAGTTCGGCTGTTCGAGTATCTCCGCGACGTGTCGGATCGGCGCGAGCGGATTACGCAATTCATGTGCGAGCGTCGCGAGAAACTCGTCCTTGCGGCGGTCAGCCTCCGAAAGGGCCTGTTCGGCCCGCACGCGTGGCGTCACGTCTCCGAACCACGCCACGACCGAACCGTCCAGAGACGCCGCGACGACGTGAAACCACTGCTCGCCGTTTTCACCCGATACGCGTATGTCGAAGGCCTCTCTTCCCGGGCGCTGGGCGAGCGGTGTGAGCCGCTCGAGCAGCATGTTCGCCTCCCACCCGGCCGGACGCACATATGCCGTGGAACTGCCGATCACGACTGCGGCGTTCTGATTGAAAAGCTGGGCGGCCGCCTTGTTCAGATAGTCCCATCGAAACTCGGCGATGCGGCCCTCGCGAACGACCGGGGTCAGGATGACGAACGGGACGCCTGCGCTGTCCAGGGCCACGTCGAACCGGTGTCGCGCCTGGCGCTCGACCTGCAGAAGGCGATCCGTGGCCTCCTGCGTAGCGGCTTCGGCGCTTCCTGCACGCCGCGCCACCTTGGCGAGTTGCTGCCCGGCCGCCACCAGAAATGCCCCGACCAACGCGTATGCCACCAGCACGATGCGGTCGTCGTGTTGCAGAACGGCCAGACTGCCGACGGGCGGCATCCAGAGCGCGCCGAAGGCCATGCCGCTCACGAGAAGCAGCGATCCCGACCACGCGCCGAACAGCACCGTGATCAACGGAAGCGTCGCGCTGAAGAAGAGGAATGTCAGCCGTCCGTGGGCAACCATCGTCAGCGCCTGCTGAGCTGTCACGATAACGGCGGTAGCTGCAATACCGAAGACCAGGCGCTGTTTCGGTGGATATTGGGCGATGCGTACGATCATGGTCGTGACTCGATTGGGCTGGTTGTTATCCTGTCCACTGTGCAGTCTTTGTTCCTATCTTCTCGCGACTTGCAGAGCGTTGGAATCCGCTGCCGGCGGAACTCGGTGCCCCTCGCTCGGTCAGCGAGTCGGGTCCGAGTCGCCAACAAAAAAGCGCCGACTCCATTACGGGGGCGGCGCTTGAAAGTCCGTCAAAGAAGCGAGATTCCGACGAACCTGAGAGACCTGAATTCTAGGCAGAAAGGTCCACCGGTTCTAATAGCATCGCGTGATGGCTCGGATAAAACTTTCTTATATCGGGATTACACAGGATGACTCTTGCCTTTCTTTTTGGTGCCTTGGCTCGGCACGACGAAGCCGGCCCGCCACCCGCCATCACCGCAGCGGCGCGATCCCGTCCGCGACGCCGGCTGGCATGCAGATATGCTTGAGCTCGGTGAAATCCGCAAGGGCATCATAGCCATGAAGCCGTCCCAGCCCGCTTTGACGATAGCCGCCGGTTTCCGCCTCGGCGAATAGCTTGTTGTGATCGTTGATCCACACCGTCCCGTTGCGCAGCGCCCGCGCCATGCGAAACGCGCGCGGACCATCGTTCGTCCACACGCTCGCGGAGAGGCCGAAAACCGTATCGTTGGCTTTCAGAATCGCTTCCTGCTCGTTCTCGAACACCTCCAGCGTGACGAACGGACCGAATATCTCGTCCTGACAGAAGAACGCCTTGGGGTCGGCATGCTCGACGAGCGTCGGCGACAGAAACGCATGTCCCGATGGAGCACCGCGCAGCAGCAAGCGATCGGCAGTCGCGCACGCACGTTCGATCGTGTGCTCGACGGAATCGCGCGTGGCGGCGTCGATGAGCGCGCCGATATCCGTCGCCGGATCGATGCCCGGCCCCACCTTCAGCGACGCGAGCGCCGACGCGAGCTTCTCGCGCATGTCCGCCGCCCGCGACGCATGAACCAGCACGCGGCGCGCCGCGGTGCATTGCTGACCCGAGATGATCGTCGCGGCCCGCGCGAGACGCGGCGCGATGGCGTCGATATCCGCATCGCCGAACACGACGCAGCACGACTTGCCGCCGAGTTCGAGCGACAGCTTCTTGATGCTGTCCGCCGCCGCGACCATGATCTTCTTGCCCGTCGCGGTCGATCCCGTAAAGCTGAGGACATCGACGCCGTGTGAATCCGCGAGCCGCTCGCTCGCCGCATATCCGCGCTCGTTGACGAGATTCACGGCGCCCTTGGGCAACGCGGTGAGCTCGAAGCAGCGCATCATCGCGGCCGTCACGAGCGAAGTCTGGGCGGCGGGCTTGACGATCGCCGTGCAACCGGCCGCCAGCGCGGGCGCGAGCGAGCGCACGAGCAACACGGCGGGCGCGTTCCACGGCACGATGATCGCGACGACGCCGGCCGCTTCGCGCAGCATCGTCGATATCGTGCCGGGCTCAGGCTCCAGCACATGCCCGGCGATATGGCGCGCAAGACCCGCGTAATAGCGCACCTCCGAGATGGCGCCCGCGATCTCGCCACGCGACTGCGCGATCGTCTTGCCGTTCTCGCGCGTGAGCAGCGTCGCGAGCGACTCGCGCTCGTGGTCCAGCGCCGCGGCCCACGCCAGCAGCACGTCCTGACGCAAACGCGCGTCCTGCGCCCACGTCGTGCGATCGAACACATGTCGCGCGGCGGCGATGGCTGCGTCGGCTTCGTGCGCGCCGCCGTCGGCATATTGGCCGATGGCTTCCCCCGTCGCGGGGTCGATGCTGTCGAGCGTCGGCCTGCCGGTCCATTCGCCGGCGATCCAGTGTCGTGCGTTCATGCGGAGCTTTCCTTGATTAAGGGGGAGGGTTCGTCACCCGAAAAGTTCGACGCCCGATGCAACTCGTCGCCGATGATCGCGATGAGCGCTTCGGCCGCCGCGCTCAACGGGCGGCGCGGATGGCTCACGCAGAGAATGTGTCGCACGATGCGCGGCGCAAGAATCGGACATGCGCGCAACGTGCCGTGCCGCGCGGCCCGCTCGACGACGATGCGCGGCAGGATCGTCGCGAAGCGCGTATTTTCGACGAGCTTGAGAATGGTCGACAGCACGTCGATCTCGAAGCGCGGCGCAAGCAGGATGTCTTCGTGCTGCGCGGCGCTGTCGAGCACGCCGCGCAGACCGTGGCGCTTGGTCGGCAGCACGAGTTCCAGTTCCGGCAGTTGCGCGAGTTCGATCGCGTGCGGCAGATCCGGTCCATGCGTCGCACTGGTGGCGAGCACCATCTCTTCGTCGAGCAGCGGGCGCGAGTCGAGCGAAAGACGCGCGCGCGGCTTGTTGATGATGGCGGCATCGAGCTGGCCGCCCGCGACCCAGTCGATGAAGGTGGCGCTGTAGCCATCGGCGACGGTGACTTCGACATCCGGGTAACGCGCGTGAAAGCGCGACAGCGAATCCGCGAGCACGCTCTCCGTCACCGATGCGATCAACCCTATGCCGACATGTCCCGTGACCACTTCGTCGCGCTGCACGAGTTGCTGCCGCGCGTGGGCCAGGTCCCGCATGATCGGCAAGAACAGGCGGTACATCAGCCGTCCCGCGGCGGTCGGCGCCATGCCGTGCGCGCCGCGCTCGAAAAGCTGCTGATGCAATTCGTCCTCGAGCTTCGCGATCTGCATGCTGAGCGCGGGCTGCACGATGTTGAGACGCTTGGCCGCGCGCGTGACCGAGCCGTCCTCGAACAGCGCGATGAAGTACTGGATTTGCTTGAGGTCCATGTTCCGTGGGGTATCAGCGATGCTAATAGGCGACCGCACCGTTATCAGACTGCTTCGATGGACCGCGCCGGGCGTTTGTTCAGGCTTGCTGCTCAAGCGCCCATTCGCGCGTGCTCCATTGATACGTGACCGTAACAACCGTGTCATCCGGGCTAGCACCGATATAAGCACGAATGATTCGGCGCATCAATAAACAGTATTAGCCGTTATGGGGCGATCTCGCTACGCTTCATCCAATGCGCTGGCTTTGGCAGGCGCGCCCAGATGGAGACGCTGATGAACACACGCGATGCCGCAACGAACGGCAATCCCGCATTCTCGTGGGCCCCGGATCGCACCGATACCGGCTCCCTTTCGCTGCGCGACTGGCTCGCGCATCTTGCGCGGACCGGCCGCGTCGCGACGATCGACAAGCCCGTTGCGCTCGAACATGAACTCGCTGCCATCGCCAAGCGCCTCGACGGCACGCAGGCGGCGTTCTTCACGCAGCCGGGCGGTCACGCGGTGCCTGTCGTCAGCGGCTTCATGGCGAAGCGTGCATGGATCGCGGAAGCGATGGGCGTCGACGAAACCGAACTGCTCGCCCGCTTCTCGGCTGCTGCTGCTGCGCCGCTTCCATCGAAACGCGTCGAGCGCGAAAACGCGCCGTGCCAGCAAGTCGTGCATACGAACGGCATCGACCTGCACGCGCTGTTGCCGATTCCGACGCATAGCGAACACGACAACGGCCCGTACATCACCGCGGGTCTCGTGATTGCACGCAATCCGCGGACCGGCGTGCAGAACGTTTCGATCAACCGCATTCAGGTGCATGGCCGCGACCGCATGGCGATCCTGCTGCTGCCGCGCCACCTCTATGCCTTTCAGCGCGCGGCGGAAGAAGCCGGCGATGCGCTGGATGTCGCCGTAGCCATCGGCGTCGATCCGCTCACGATGCTCGCTTCGCAAGCGATCACGCCGATCGATCACGACGAGCTGGAGATCGCGGGTGCGCTGCATGGCGCGCCGCTGCCCGTCGTCGCGTGCGTGACGAACGGCGTGCATGTGCCGGCGTTCGCGGAGATCGTGATCGAAGGGCGCATTCTGCCGGACGTGCGCGAGCCGGAAGGACCGTTCGGCGAATTCCCGAAGTACTACAGTGCAAAGGAAGCGCGCGAAGTCATCGAAGTGACGGCGGTGACGCATCGGCTCGATCCGGTCTTTCATACGATCGTGCCCGCCGAGATGGAGCATCTGCTGCTCGGTGCGATTCCGCGCGAAGCGACGTTGCTCGCGCACCTTCAACGCAGCCATCCCAACGTGAAGGACGTGCATCTTTCGGTGGGCGGCGTGTGCCGTTATCACCTGTGGGTGCAGTTCGACAAGAAGCGCGAAGGCGAAGCGAAGAACGTGATCCTATGCGCGTTCGGCGCGCATTACGACATCAAGCAAGTGGTCGTAGTCGATCCCGATGTGAACGTGCACGATCCCGCCGAAATCGAATGGGCCATCGCGACGCGTTTTCAGGCGGACCGCGATCTCGTCGTGATCGCGGGCGCGCAGGGTTCGCCGCTCGATCCGTCGACGACTGTCGGCCAGCCCGCCGATGCGCCCGCGCATCTGCAAGGCATGAGCACGAAGATGGGCCTCGATGCGACGCGCCCCGTCGTCTATGCCGAGCACGTCTTTACGCGCGTGCGCATTCCCGGACAGGACGCAGTCGATCTGGACGCGCTCGTCGCCGCCGACAACAGCGCACTGGACGCCTACCTGGCGCGCAATCATGGCTGAGCAGAAGAAGCGCCTCGTCGTCGGCATTTCCGGCGCGAGCGGCGCGGTGATCGGCGTGCGCCTGCTCGCTGCGTTGCGGCGGCTCGGCACGCACGAGACGCATCTGATCGTGTCGGCATCGGGCGCGGTGACGGCGGCGCAGGAACTCGGGCTGACGCGCGGCGACATCGACCAGCTCGCCGACGTCGTCCACAACGTGCGCGATATCGGCGCGTCGGTCGCAAGCGGATCGTATGTCAGCGACGGCATGGTGATTGCACCGTGTTCGATGAAGACGCTCGCGGCCGTCGCCAACGGCTTCGCCGACAACCTGCTCACGCGCGCCGCCGACGTGATGCTCAAGGAACGCCGCCGCCTCGTGCTCGTCGCGCGCGAAACGCCGCTCAATCTCGCGCATCTGCGCAACATGACGCTCGCCACCGAAATGGGCGCGATCGTGATGCCGCCGGTGCCCGCGTTCTACGCGCATCCGAAGAGCATCGACGATGTGGTCGATCACACGGTCGGGCGCATTCTCGATCTCTTCGGCATCGAGCATCAGGAGATCGCGCGACGCTGGAGCGGCCTCGCCGATGCATTCGGCCGCCGCGCGCAAGATGAGGAATGATGCGATGAATCAGCGCGATACCGCCTTCGCAGATATCAATGCACGCGTCGCCGACGACGCCGTTGCCACGCCGCAGCGCCACGTCGGCCGCGCCATGCAGCGCCTCGAAGATCCGGCGATTCTCACGGGCCGCGGCCGTTACGGCGATGACATTGCCGTGAAACCAGGCACGCTGCACGCCGCGATCCTGCGCTCGCCGCACGCTCATGCCGACATCGTTTCTATCGACACGGACGCCTCGTTGAAGCTGCACGGCGTGCATGCGGTGCTCACGCGCGACGATCTGCGTGCGTGGTCGCGTCCGTTCGTCGTCGGCGTGAAATCGCCGATGGAACAGTGGGCGCTCGCCATGGACCGCGTGCGCTATGTGGGCGAGCCGGTCGCGGTCGCCATCGCGGATTCGCGTGCCCTCGCGGAAGACGCGCTCGATCTCATCAAGGTCGAATACGCGACGCTCGATCCGGTCACGTCGATCGAGCAGTCGGTGCGGGACGACGCGCCGTTGCTGCACGAGCGCGTCGGCAGCAACGTCGTCAGCGACCGGCATTTCCGCTACGGCGAGCCGGAAGCGGCGTTCGAGAACGCGCCGCATCGCGTGAAGCTCGTCGCGCAGTATCCGCGCAACACCTGCGCGCCGATCGAGTGCGGCGTCGTGATCGCCGAATATCTGTCCGGCGACGAAGGCTACGACGTCACGTCGAACTTCATGGGGCCGTTCTCGCTGCACGCTGTCATGGCGATGGCGCTGAACGTGCCCGCGAACCGTCTGCGTCACAAGGCTCCGCGCGACTCGGGCGGCAGCTTCGGCGTGAAGCAGGCCGTGTTTCCGTATGTCGTGCTGATGTGCCTCGCGTCGCGCAAGGCGGGCGCGCCGGTGAAATGGGTCGAGGACCGGCTGGAGCACCTGAGCGCGGCGACCTCCGCGACGGCGCGCCTCTCGACCATCGAGGCGGCGGTGCAAAGCGATGGCCGCATCGTCGCGCTGTCCTACGACCAGCTCGAAGACGTCGGCGGTTACGTGCGCGCGCCGGAGCCCGCGACGTTCTACCGGATGCACGGCTGTCTGACGGGCGCGTATGCGATCCCGAATCTGCTCGTGCGCAATCGGGTCGTGCTCACGAACAAGACGCCGACCGGCCTCGTGCGCGGCTTCGGCGGACCGCAGGTGTACTTCGCGCTGGAGCGGCTGATTCAGCGCATTGCCATCGAACTGAAGCTCGACGTGCTCGACGTGTATCGCCGCAACTTCGTTCCCGCCGATGCGTTTCCGTATCGCGCGGCGGCCGGCGCGCTGCTCGATTCAGGCAACTATCAGGAAGCGCTGCGCCGCTCGATCGACGAAGGCGGCTACGCCGAACTCGTCGCACGCCGCGATGCCGCGCGCAGGGAAGGGCGGCTCTTCGGCATCGGCTTCGCGGCGATCGTGGAGCCGTCGGTATCGAACATGGGCTACATCACGACCGTCATGCCCGCCGACGCGCGCCGCAAGGCCGGGCCGAAGAACGGCGCGATCGCGAGCGCCACAGTCAGCGTCGATCTGCTGGGCGGCGTCGTCGTGACGATCGCATCGACGCCCGCGGGGCAGGGGCACATGACGGTGTGCGCGCAAGTCGTCGCCGATGTGCTCGGGCTGGACCCGAAGGACATCGTCGTCAACGTCGAATTCGATACGCACAAGGACGCGTGGTCCGTCGCGGCGGGCAACTATTCGAGCCGCTTCGCGGGCGCGGTGGCGGGCACGGTGCATCTGGCCGCCACGCGCGTGCGCGAGAAGCTGTCGCGCGTGCTCGCGAAGCAGTTCGGCTGCTCGCCCGACGAGATCCGCTTCGAAGGCGCGCGCATCTTTCCTGTGCACGCCGAGGATCGCGCGCTGCCGTTCGCGCGCGCCGCGAGCAATGCGCCGCACTGGGCGCCCGCGCTCCTGCCCGAAGGCGAGGAGCCGGGCCTGCGCGAGACTGTGTTCTGGTCGCCGCCGCACATGGACGCGCCCGACGAGGCCGACCGCATCAACACGTCGGCGGCGTATGGCTTCGCGTTCGACATGTGCGGCGTCGAAGTGGACCGTGCGACCGGGCGCGTGCGGATCGACCGTTATGTCACCGTGCACGATGCCGGCACGATCCTCAATCCCGCGCTCGCCGATGGCCAGATTCGCGGCGCCTTCGCGCAGGGCGTCGGCGCGGCGCTGATGGAGGAGTTCCGCTACGGCGCGGACGGCAGCTTCCAGTCCGGCACGCTCGCCGACTATCTGATGCCGACGACCTGCGAAGTGCCCGATCCGGTGATCGTGCATCTGGAGACGCCGTCGCCGTTCACGCCGCTCGGCGCGAAAGGGCTCGGCGAAGGCAACAACATGAGCACGCCGCCGTGCATCGCGAACGCGGTGGCCGATGCGCTCGGCGTCGAAGACATTCGCTTGCCGCTCACGCCGTCCAGGGTCATGGCGATGATCGGCATCGACGATCCGGAGCCGTCGCGCCCCGAATATCGCGAAGCGCCGGCGGCGAAGCCCGCGACGCCGGGCGGCGGACGCGCACTGACGGCGCAGGGAAGCGTCGATCTGCCCGCGACGCCGGAAGCCGTGTTCGCCGTGCTGCTCGATCCGAAGGCGCTCGCTAACGTGATTCCGGGCTGTCATGCGCTCGAAGAAACCGCGCCGAACCAGTATCGCGCGGACGTGACCGTGGGCGTCGGCCTCATCAAGGCACGTTTCGAGGCGCGCATCGGCTTGTCGGAGATCGACGCGCCGCATCGTCTGCGGCTGGCGGGCGCGGGCACGTCGCCGCTCGGCAGCGCGCGCGGCAGCGGTCTCGTCGAACTGAAGCCGCAAGGCAGCGGCACGCGGCTCACGTACGACTACGAAGCGCAGGTGTCGGGCAAGGTCGCCGCGGTCGGCGGCCGCATGCTCGAAGGCGCGACGAAGGTCGTGCTGAATCAATTGTTCGAATCGCTCGGGCGGCAGGCGGCGGGCAAGCCCGTGCAGACGCGCGGATCGTGGCTCGCGAGATTCCTCGCACGTTTCAGGAGGCGCGCATGAAGCCCGTAGCGTTCGATTATCTGCGCGCGCCGACCACGCAGGACGCGCTCGACGCCCTTGCGCAATACGGCGAGGACGCGCGCGTGCTGGCGGGCGGACAGTCGCTGATGGCCGTGCTCAACATGCGGCTCGCGCAGCCGAAGATGCTCGTCGATATATCCCGCACCGCCGAACTCAGTGCCGTGCGCATCGACGAGAAAGCGGGGCGGCTCGTCGTGAGTGCGGCCGCGACGCAAGGCAGCGTCGAATGGCGCGCGACGCTCGCAGAAGAAGTGCCGCTGCTCGCGATGGCCTTTCCGCATATCTCGCATTTTCAGATCCGCAATCGCGGAACGGTGTGCGGATCGATCGCACATGCGGACCCGAGCGCGGAACTGCCGCTCGTGCTCTCGGCGCTCGGCGGCGACGTGATGCTGCGCTCGAAGAAGAAGCGGCGCACGCTCGCCGCGCAGGATTTCTTTCAGGGCATGTTGATGACCGCGCGCCAGCCGGACGAACTCGTCGAAGCGGTGCGCTTTCCGCTGCGAAAAGCTGGCGAGCGCTACGCGTTCAGCGAATTCTCCGGGCGTCACGGCGATTTCGCGATCGTCGCGTGCGCGGCGGTCGTATCGGACGATGCGATTCGCATCGCGGTGGGCGGCGTCGCCGACAGGCCCGTGGTCGAAAGCTGGCCGCGTCTCGCAGGCGACGACCTGCGCGGCGCACTGAACGATTTGAGCTGGAAACTGAACGCGCAGGACGACGCGCATATCAGCGCGAAATATCGCCGGAATCTGGTCCGGCAACTCGGATGGCGTGTGATCGAGGAGGCGAAGTGAGCGACATGTCGGCAAACATCATGCGGCGGGACGAACGGCAGCGCATCGCGCTGACGCTCAACGGCCGCGAACGCAGCGGCCATTGCGAGCCGCGCGAACTGCTGTCGGATTTCATCCGGCACGAACTGGGCGCGACCGGCACGCACGTCGGCTGCGAACACGGCGTCTGCGGCGCATGCACCGTGCACGTCGATGGCGTCGCGGCGCGCGCGTGCCTGATGCTCGCGGTGCAGGCGGACGGACGGCGTATCGATACCGTCGAAGGTCTCGCGCCCGAGCAGACGCTCGGCGACCTGCAGCAGGCGTTCCAGCGGCATCACGCCTTGCAGTGCGGCTTCTGCACGGCGGGCATCCTCATGTCGTGCGCGGATTATCTGCAACGCGTGCCGAATCCGACCGAGGAGCAAGTGCGCGAAATGCTGTCGGGGCATATCTGCCGCTGTACGGGCTACACGCCGATCGTGGCGGCGGTGCTCGACGTGGCGGCGCGCCGCCGGACGCAAGCGGACACGAGCGAGGTCGAACATGCTTGATCTCGGCCGCACCTTTCTGCAAAGCGTCGAGCGCAGTCCGAACGCGCTCGCGCTCGTCGATGGCGAACTGCAACTGACCTATGCACAGTGGCATCGCGTGATCCTGAATGTCGCCGATGGCCTGCGCGCGCTCGGTCTCGAACGCGGCGACCGGCTGCTCGTCGTGCTGCAGAACCGCTGGGAAATGGCGACGCTGCATTGGGCGGGACAATTCGCCGGCATCGTGATCGTGCCGCTCAACTGGCGCGCGAAGCCGGACGAACTCGACTATTGCGTGACCGATGCCGGCGTGAAGGCGATCGTCTACGAGCCCGTTTGCGCCGATGCCGTCATCCAGAGTCCGGCTGCGCAGAACGTGCCGCGCATCGGCCTCGACGATGCGCCCGGCCGCAACCTGGGCTTCGATGCGCTCGTTGCCGACCGCAGCGAAGCGCGCCACGACGCGACGACGCGCGCCACCGCCGACGACATCTCGCTGATCCTCTACACGTCCGGCACCACCGGCAAGGCCAAGGGCGTGCCGCGGCGTCATCGTCACGAACGCGCGGGCGCGCTCGCGCATGTCGCGCAGAACCTGTATCGGCGGGGCGAGAGAACGCTCGGCGTGATGCCGCTCTATCACACGATGGGCGTGCGCTCGCTGCTCGCGATGGCGCTCGTCGACGGCCTGTTCGTCTGCGTGCGCCGCTGGAACGCGAAGCTCGCGCTCGAATCCATCGCCGCGCACGGGCTCACGTGCCTCTACCTCGTGCCGACGCTCTATCACGACCTGCTCGCCGACAAGACGTTCGCGGCCACGGACACGTCGTCGGTCAGGAAGCTCGGTTTCGCGGGCGCGCCGATGAACGACGGCCTGCTCAAGCGCCTGTCCGCCGCCTTCGAGCCGGAACTCTTCGTCAATCACTATGGCTCGTCCGAGGTCTATACGTTCAGCATCGATCAGGACGCGACGAAGAAGCCCGGCAGCGCGGGGCGCGCGGGCATCAACACGCGGCTGCGCGTCGTGAAGCTGGATGCCGTATCGCCCGATCAGATCGCCGCTGCCGGCGAGGAAGGCCAGATCATCGCGGACCTGCTCGGCGACGAGGCTTTCGAAGGCTACTGGAATCGCCCGGACGCGAATGCGAAGTCGCTGCGCGAAGGCTGGTACTTCACCGGCGACACCGGCTACTTCGATGCCGACGGCGACCTGTACGTCACCGGCCGCGTCGACGACATGATCATCAGCGGCGGAGAAAACATCTCGCCCGTGGATATCGAATCGGTGCTGTCGCTGCATCCGGCCGTCGACGAAGTCGCGGTCGCGGGCGTCAAGGACGAGCGATGGGGCCAGCGCGTCGTCGCGTTCATCAAGCGCCGCGAGTTCGTCGATGCAGAAGCGCTCGACGGCTGGTGCCGTCAGTCCGATCTCGTCAACTTCAAGCGGCCGCGCGAATACGTGTTCGTCGACGACATACCGAAGTCTCCGGTCGGCAAGATCCTGCGCCGCAAGCTGCAGGCCGGCGAATACGCGAGCGAGACCCACGCAACCTCTACAGAGACCACCAAGGAGTAACCGAACATGAGCGATTTGAACCATCGCGGCCAGACGCTGCTGCAAGACCTGGACGGCTTTTCAGTCGAGATCGACGCCGCCCGCGAGCGCGCCGACATCATCCTGCATCGCCCGCCGTTCAACGTCATTTCGATGCACGCCCGCGACCAGTTGCGCGCTGCATTCGAGGCGCTCGACGAGGACGACCGCGTGCGCGTGATCGTCGTGCGCGCCAGGGGCGAGCACTTCTCGAGCGGCGGCGACATCAAGGGCTTTCTCGAGGCATCGCCGGAACATGTGTCGAAGCTCGCGTGGAATATCGCGGCGCCCGCGCGCTGCTCGAAGCCGGTCATCGCGGCCAATCGCGGATTCTGCTTCGGCGTGGGCTTCGAGTTGTCTCTCGCGTGCGATTTCCGCATCGTCACCGATACGACGTTCTATGCGCTGCCGGAGCAGAAGCTCGGGCAGATTCCCGGCTCGGGCGGCTCGGCGCGCTTGCAGTCGATGGTCGGCATCGGCCGCACGAAGGACATTGTGATGCGCTCGCGCCGCATTCCCGGCAAGCAGGCGTACGAATGGGGCATCGCGGTGGACTGCGTGGCCGACGCGGAACTCGAATCGGCGACGGATGCGCTCGTCGACGAACTGCGCGCGTTCTCGCCGCTGGCACAGCGCACGGCGAAGAAGCTGCTGAACGACTCGGAAGACGCGCCGCTTTCGATCGCGATCGAACTCGAAGGCCATTGCTATAGCCGCCTGCGCTCGTCAGACGATTTCCGCGAAGGCGTCGAAGCGTTCCACGGCAAGCGCAAGCCGGTGTTTCGCGGGTCCTGATCCCGCGCTTTTCACAATAAAAGGAGACAGGCGATGGAGCGCTTCGATGTCGTGATCGTGGGCGGCGGCTCGGCGGGATGCGTGCTGGCGCATCGGCTGTCGGCGGTGCCGTCGCTGCGCGTCGCGCTGATCGAGGCGGGCGCGGATACGCCGCCCGGCGCCGTGCCCGAGGCCATTCTCGACAGCTATCCGATGCCGGTCTTCTGCGGCGATACCTACATCTGGCCCGACCTGAAAGCGAAGGCCACGAAGGATGCCGCGCCGCGCGTGTACGAGCAGGGCCGCGTGATGGGCGGCGGCTCGAGCATCAACGTGCAGTCGGCCAATCGCGGCCTGCCGCGCGATTACGACGAATGGGCCGCGAACGGCGCCGATGGCTGGGCGTGGCGCGACGTGCTGCCGTACTTTCGCAAGCTCGAACGCGACGTGAACTTTCCCGGCGGCGAGATGCACGGCAGCGACGGCCCGGTGCCGATCCGCCGCATCATGCCCGACGACTGGCCGGCGTTCTGCCACGCGTTCGCAAAGGGTCTGCGCGAGAACGGGGTTGCGCAGTTGCAGGACCAGAATGGCGAGTTCGGCGACGGGTTCTTTCCCGGCGCGTTCTCCAATATCGACGATCGGCGCGTGTCCACGGCCATCGCCTATCTCGACGAGGCCACGCGCAGGCGTCCGAATCTCGCGGTCTACGCGAAGCTGCGCGTGGAACGCATCGTGATGGACGGCGCGACGGCGCGCGGTGTCGTCGCGATTGCGGAGAACGGCGAGCGCGTTCAGTTCGATGCGGACGAAGTCGTGCTGAGCGCGGGCGCGCTGCAGTCGCCGGCGATGCTGATGCGCGCGGGCATCGGCGATGCGCGCGAGCTCGCGGCGCTCGGCATCGCGTGCGAAGTGGACTTGCCGGGCGTCGGACGCAATCTGCAGGATCATCCGTCGCTGACGTTCTGTCATTTTCTCGAGCCGCGCTTTCGCATGCCGCTCGCACGACGCCGCGCCAGCATGATGGCCGCGCGTCTGAGTTCCGGCGTCGCGGACTGCGATGCCTCGGACCTGTATCTGTCGAGCGCGACGCGTGCGGCGTGGCATGCGCTCGGCAACCGGCTCGGACTCTTCTTTCTGTGGTGCAACCGGCCGTATTCGCGTGGCCGCGTGCAGCTCGCATCGCCCGATGCGGCCGCCGCGCCGCGCGTCGATCTCAATCTGCTCGACGACGAACGCGATGTGCAGCGCCTCGCCGCGGGCGTGCGGATGCTGGCGAGCGTGGTCCACGCATCGGGACTCGGGCGCAGTTCGCGCCACTTCTTTCCGGCGGCGTTTTCTGCGCGCGTGAAGGCGCTGAGCCGGGTCGGCGAGGGCAATGCGCGCCTCACGTCCGTTCTCGGCGTGCTGCTCGATGCGCCCGCGCCGGTGCGCCGTTTCCTCATCGAACGCTTCTTCACGCGCGGACTGAAGATGGACGCGCTGCTCGCCGACGACCGCGCGCTCGCCGCGTTCATCCGCGCGAACGTGTTCGGCGTGTGGCACGCGAGCGGCACATGCCGCATGGGCGGCGCGGAGGATCGCGATGCCGTCACGGATACCGAAGGGCGCGTGCACGGCGCGCGCGGCTTGCGCGTCGTGGATGCATCGCTGATGCCGAGGCTGCCATCGGCCAATACGAACATACCGACCATCATGATCGCCGAGAAGATCGCCGACGCGATGGTCGCGCAGCGAAGCGCGAGCATGGCACCGCCGCTCGCCGCCGCGTACTGACACTGCTCGAGCAATTTCGTTTTTCAATCGTAACAAGAGCACGCATCCATAAAAGCGTGCCTGCGGTAATCCAAAGGAGATACACATGTCCGTAGCAGCGCAAGACGGAGCCGCCGTGCTTCCGGCAAATCAGCGGCAGATCATGGGTGCAGTGATGGCGTCGTGCATCGGCTGGGCCCTCGATCTGTTCGACTTGTTCGTGTTGTTGTATGTGGCGCCGGTTGTCGGGCGTCTGTTCTTCCCGTCCGAACACGCGATGCTCTCGCTCGCGGCGGTCTACGCTTCATTCGCGGTGACGCTGCTGATGCGTCCGCTCGGCTCCGCGCTCTTCGGCTCGTATGCGGATCGTCGCGGCCGCAAGGGCGCCATGATCTTCGCGGTCGTCGGCGTCGGGTTGTCCACTGCGGCTTTCGGCGCGCTGCCGACGGTCGCGCAGGCCGGCATCGTCGCGCCGATCCTCTTCCTGCTGCTGCGTCTCGTGCAGGGCGTGTTCGTCGGCGGCGTGGTGGCGTCGACGCATACGATCGGCACCGAATCGGTCGCGCCGAAATATCGCGGCGCGGTGTCGGGGCTGATCGGCGGCGGCGGCGCGGGACTCGGCGCGCTTCTGGCATCGCTCACCTTTCTCGCGATGTCCGCGCTCTTTCCCGGCGATGCCTTCGACGTGTGGGGCTGGCGCTGCATGTTCTTCACCGGGATCGTGAGTTCGGTGCTCGGTCTCTTCGTCTTCAACAGTCTCGAAGAGTCGCCGCTGTGGAAGAAGCTCGCCGCCGAAAAAGCTGCGAAGGCCGCGGCGAATACCGAGCGCGCAAAGGCCGAAGTCGTGCGCTCGCCGATCCGCACGCTGTTCTCGCGCGAGTACCGCGGCGTGTTGTTCGTGAATCTCCTGCTGACCATCGG
The DNA here is from genome assembly GCF_022879815.1 of Caballeronia zhejiangensis. Taxonomy (NCBI): domain Bacteria; kingdom Pseudomonadati; phylum Pseudomonadota; class Betaproteobacteria; order Burkholderiales; family Burkholderiaceae; genus Caballeronia; species Caballeronia zhejiangensis. Next base: position 147,461 of record NZ_CP084285.1, on the reverse strand, counting down.
CGGCGGCAGCGGCTACTACCTCACGTCGGGCTATCTGCCGACGTTCCTCAAGGTCGTGAGCCACGCGCCGAACGGGGCGGCCGCCGCGATCCTGATGATCTGCAGCGTGGCGGTGGTGATCGCATCGGTTTTGGCGGGGCATCTCAGCACGTTCATCGGGCGCAAGGGCGCGTTCATCTGGATCGGCATCATCCGGCTCGTCGCCTTGCCCGGCCTCTTTCTGCTGTTGCCGACGGCAGAAAGCATCACGATGATCGGCGTCTATGCGGTGTTGTTGTCCGCGCTCGGCAGCGCCGGTTACGCGCCCATACTGATCTTCCTGAACGAGCGCTTTCCGACCGCGATTCGCGCGACCGGAACGGGCCTCTCGTGGAACATCGGCTTCGCGATCGGCGGGATGATGCCGACCTTCGTCTCGCTCGTCGCGAAGGATGCGAGCCAGTTGCCGTCGACGCTCGCGATTTTCGTCGGCGCGATCAGCGTGATCTTTCTCGTCGGCGCGTTCGTGGTGCCGGAGACGCTCGGCAAGCTCGAGAACGGCAACGCGGGCAGTCCTTCGTGACCTTCACGGCGCGCGTCATTCCGGCGCGCGCGTCGTCACGCGTCCGATCTCCTCGGCGATGATCGCGATCAATGCCTCGGCGGCCGGCCCGATCGGCCGCTTCGGATGCGTCACCTGAATGATGTGGCGCACGATGGGCGGCGCCGAGATCGTGCGTATGCGCAAGCGGCCTTCGTCCGCTTGCGCCTGCACCACGACGCGCGGCAGGATCGTCGCGACGCTGCTCTGCTCGACGAACTGCACGATGGTACTCAGCAGATCGATCTCGAACTTCGGCTGGATGACGACATCGGCCGCCATCAGGGCGGCATCGAGCGCGCCGCGCAGACCGTTGCGCCGCGTAGGCAACACGAGCTCGATGTCCGGCTGCCCGGTCAGATCGATCGTGCCGGGAAGCTCGGGGCCGTGCAGCGCGCTCGTCACCAGCACCATTTCTTCGACGAGCAACGGCTTGACGTCCAGCATCAGGCGTCCGCGCGGCTTGTTGATGATGGCCGCATCGAGCCGGCCCGATTCGACGGCGTCGATCAGTTGCGCGCTGAAGCCATCGGCGACGGATACTTCGACTTGCGGGAAAAGCGCATCGAAGCGGGCGAGCGATTCGGGCAATACGCTCTGCGCTTCCGACGAGACCATCCCAAGCGACACGCGGCCCGTCACGATGACATCGCGACGGCTCAGGTGCTCCCTTGCGTGGTCGATGTCGCGCAGGATCGGCGTGTAGAGGCGGTACATCAATCGTGCGGCTTCGGTGGGCGCCATGCCGTGCGGCCCGCGCTCGAAGAGCTTCTGCCGGATCTCGGATTCGAGTTTGGCGACCTGCATGCTGAGCGCCGGCTGCGCAATGTTCAGCCGCTTTGCGGCACGCGTGACGGTGCCTTCCTCGAAAAGCGCGATGAAGTACTGAATCTGCTTCAGTTCCATGAGACGGGGTGTGCGGGACGGTCCGTGAACATAGTACCGCGCGCCGTCTTTCAGGGGGCGGCGTCGCGTCGCCAACCGGAGAATCGAGTCGCCGGTTGCCTGCAACGAGACCGCCCCGGCCGCCGTCAGCTCATCGCGATGACGGCGATCTCCACCAGCAACGCAGGCGACGCGAGCTTCGCTTCCACGGTCGCACGCGTCGGCGCGCAGCCTTCGGGAACCCACGCATCCCACACTTCGTTCATGCCCGCGAAATCACGCGCGATATCCGACAGCCACACTTGCGCCGACACGAGACGGGTCTTGTCGATGCCCGCCTTGTCCAGGAAGCCATCGATCTTTTCGAGCACCTTTGCCGTCTGCAGCTTGATATCGGGCGTCTGATCCGCGGACGTCTGCCCGCCGATGAACACGAGTCCCGCCGCCTTCACGACGCGGCTCATGCGCTGATTGGTGTCGATGCGAACGATATCGCTCATTACTTGTTCTCCTTACGAAAGGGTTGGGGAATACGGATCAGTGCGTGACGAGCGGCAACGCATCGGCGGCTGCCGACGTGGCGCGCGCATGGAAACGGTCGATGGCGAATGCATCGAGCGACAGCGACGGCTCGCCGTCGAGCATGAGTTCGGAGACGAGCTTGCCGCAGCCCGGCCCGAGCTGAAAGCCGCTGCCGCAATAGCCGAACGAGTAGTACAAATTCGACGCCGTGCGGCTTGCCGAAATCACCGGCAGTTCGTCTTCGGTAAATGCTTCGACGCCCGCCCACGCGCGATTCACGCCGAGATGACGCAGATGCGGAAAAAGATCCGTGACCGTCTGCGCGCTTTTCACGAGGCGCATGAAATCGACTTCGCCGTGACGGTTCGCCAGTTCCGCGATGCCGATCAGCTTGCCGCCGATCACGACCGTGCCGTTGTCGAATTGCTTGAAGGACAGCGGACGGCCCGTCGCGCCGAGCGTCGCGCGGCAGAAGGGCGCGACCCGGTGCGTGACCATCAGCATCAGGCCTTCGGGATGCACGGGCACCGGCTCGCCCGCCTGCTTCGACAACTCGCCGGACCACGCGCCCGACGCGATGAGCATCTTCTGCGCGCCGAACGTGCCGCGCGGCGTCTGCGCGAACCATCGCTCGCCGCGCTGTTCGATGCGTCTCACCGGCGTGCCTTCCAGAAAGCGCACGCCCAGACGTTGCGCCGCGAGCCTGAAGGCAGTCGTCGTGCGGTACGGCAACGCGTAGCCATCGCGCTCGACCCAGATGCCGCCGGTCACGTGCCTCGCGAGCGCCGGTTCCAGTTCGAGCACGGTTTCGCGATCGATGATCTTCTCGTGCGTGAAGCCATGCGACGCCAAAAGCGCGACGCGTTCGCGGCAGGTTTCGAGCTCGGCTTCCGTTTCCGCGATCTTCAGTTGCCCCGACGGCACGAAGCCGCCATCCTCGCCCAGCAGATCGGTCATGCCGTGCCATATTTCGCGCGACATCAGCGCGAGCGGAATTTCGGGCAGCGGACGCCCGAGCGTGCGCACGCCGCCCGCGTTGACGCCCGACGAATGACGCGCCACGTAATCCGCTTCGAGCACGATGACTTTCACGCCGCGCTTCGCCAGATGCAACGCGCTGCTGGTGCCGTGCAGACCGCCGCCGACGACGATCACATCGGCTTCGCTGATTTCATTCACCGGCGAGTTCTCCGAGCGTGAGCGGTTTGATCGGCGGGCGAATGCGGTAATAGCCGACCTCGGCAGGCGACACGCGCCGCGCATCCGCGATGACTTCCGTCACCGTCAGCCCGCACATGCGGCCTTGGCACGGTCCCATGCCGCAGCGCCCGAACGACTTCGCCTGGTTCGGCCCGACGCAGCCCAGCTCGACGAACTTGCGCAACTCGCCCGCGGTGACTTCCTCGCATCGGCAGACGATGGTTTCGTTCTTCGGAATGCGGTTCACATCGCGCGGACGATACAGCGAATCGAGGAACGGACGGATGCGCAGAGCGCCCGCGAGATCGCGCCTGAGCGCCATCGCTTCGAGATCGCGCTTGCGGGTATCGATCGCGCCGAGTTGCGCCGCCACCGCGACGCCCGCGAGCGCGCCCTGCAAGGCCGCCGCCTGCGCGCCGCCGATCCCCGCGCCGTCACCCGCGACGAAGATGCCGGGCACGTCGAGCTCGCCCCATGCGTCGGTCTTCGGCGTGAAGCAGAGTTGCGCGTTATCCCAGCGATGCGTCGCGCGCAACGCCTGCGTGAACTGCGTATTCGGCACGACGCCCTGATGCAGCAGAATCACGTCCGCTTCGATGCGGTGCGCCGCGCCCTGCGTCGTGAAGCCGAGCGCGCTCGCATGCTCCACGCCGTCGGCGCCGGTGCGCGATTCGACGCGCAGGTCGTCGGCGGCCTCGAACATCGGCACGCCCGCTTCGCGCAGCGTGCGCATCAACTGCAGTCCTTTGCTGAGATACGGCCACGCGCGCAAGGCCGACAGCATGTGACGCTTCGCGCGCCAGCGGTCTTCGTGGCGCGTCGTGTCGACGAGCGCGCGAATCGGCACGCCCGCGCGGATGTACTGCCAGCCGAGCAGATAGAGAAGCGGTCCGCATCCCGCGAGAATCGGCGGCGCGGCAGGCACTTCGCCCGCGCTCTTGAGCAGGATTTGCGCGGCGCCCGCCGTCAGCACGCCGGGCAGCGTCCAGCCGGGAATCGGGAAAGGCCGCTCCATCGCGCCGCTCGCGAGAATCACGCGCTGGGCGTCGAAGCTGCCGATCCTGCCGTCCTTCAGATAGTTGATGCCGCGCTCGCGCGTGACCTGCCACACGGTCGCGCCCGTCAGATGCCGCGCGCCCGATGCCGCGAACGCCTGGGCGATCGCGCCGCCCGCCGCGTAATCGGGACCGAGAATCTCCTTGCGGCGCGCGTCCGCCCGGCCGATGCCGCGATAGATCTGTCCGCCGGCGGCGTCCTGTTCGTCGATCAACACGGTCTTGAGGCCCGCGCGCGCGGCACGCGTCGCGGCGCTCATGCCCGCGGGACCGGCGCCGATCACGACGACATCGACAGCTTCGGCATGCGACGAAACGAGTTCAGCGGCCATGTGCGTTCTCCAGCGATGCGTCAGCGGTATCGGTGCCGATCGAAGGGGGCAGATCGCGCGCGCCTTCCTGCGACCGGATGCGCATGCCGGCTTTCACTTCGACCATGCAGCTCTGGCGGCTCGGCACGCCGTCGATCTCGACGAGGCATTCGAAGCACGCGCCCATCATGCAGTAAGGCGCGCGAGGTGCGCCCGAAACCGGCGTCGCGCGAAACCGCGACACGCCCGCCGCGAGCAAAGCCGCCGCGACGGAGCGTCCGCCTTGCACGGTTAGCGCCCGGTCGTTGAAGAAGATGTCGATGCTCGCGCCGTCCGCGCCCGGCAGCGGCTTGAAAAGCGTAGGTGTCGATGAAGTCATGTCGTGCGTGCTCAATGTGCGGAGATGAGTTCTTTGGCGTGCTCGAAGCGGCGCGCGGAGAAGGTGGGCAGTTCGTCGGGAACCGGTGCGCCGAGAATCCACGGGGCGACGCGCATGGCGTGCGCGGCGGCGAGCGTCACGCCGCTGTGGCAGGTCACGACGAACGCGCCGGGATGCCGCTCCGACTGGTCATAGACGGGAAAGCCGTCGGGGCTGTAGACGCGCAACGCGGCCCACATGCGGACGAGGCGCACATGCTCCAGCAGCGGGAAGGCGCGCACCGCACGCCGGGCGATATCGGCGAGGACGGGCGTGGTCGTGAAATCGTCGAAGCCCACTTCTTCCATCGAATCGCCGAATTGCAGGCTGCCTTCGTCGGTCTGACGCACGTTGAGCGTCGGATAGTGCAGGAACGGTGCGACGCGCTCGCTTACCAGCACTTGTCCGCGATTGGGCGCGACCGGCGCATTCAGCCCGACGAACGGTGCGAGCGTGCGATTGCCGAGACCCGCCGCCAGCACCACGCGTCCCGCGCGATACGTGCCGCGCTTGCCCTGCACGACGAAGCCGTTCGCTTCGGGCACGATGCGCTCGGCGCGCTCGCCGGAAACGAGGCGCACGCCGCGCGTCTGCATCGACGTATGAAGGCCGCGCAGCAGTTTCAGCGGATTCACATGGCCGTCCATCGGCGTATAGCTCGCGCCGATCACCTTCGGCCCGACTTGCGGAATGCGCTCGCGCACTTCGGCGCCGGTGAGGATCTGATACGGGTAATCGCCGAGTTCGGCTTGCAGCGTCGAAAGGCGCTTTTCGCGGTCGGCGAGTTCGGCGTCGTTGAAGCAGAAGTGGAAGCCGCCGGGCTGGCGCAGCGCCACATCGACGCCCGATTCGGCGTGAAGCGACTCCGCGAGCGCAGGCCAGCGCACCGCCGACGAACGCGACCAGCGCGCATACGGCGACAGGCCGTAGCCCTTGCCCTGAATCCACACGAGGCCGAAGTTGCCGCGCGAGGCACGCAAGCCGCCGTCGTCTTCATCGAGCACGGTCACGCGCGCGCCTTCGCGGGCGAGACCATAGGCGACGGCGGATCCGACGAGGCCGCCGCCGAGAACGAGTACGTCGGGACTAGCAGAAGTCATCGGGCTTCTCCGATCAGAATACGGTCGAGTCCGACCATGCGGTCGAGCAGAATCATCAGGAGCACCGTGCCGACGATCAGCACCGCCGAGACGCTCGCGACCAGCGGATCGATCGTCTGCGCGATCTGGTTGTACATGGCGACCGGCAGCGTCGTGGTGCCGGGCGTGGCGACGAAAATCGTCATCGTCAGTTCGTCGAAGCTCTGGATGAAGGACAGCACCCAGCCGCCCGCGACGCCGGTGCGGATCATCGGCAACACGACGCGGCGAAACGCGGTGAAGCGGCTCGCGCCACAGGACAGCGCCGCGCGTTCGGCATCGCGGTCCAGGCCGACCGCCGACGAGAGCGCGAGCCGCAGCGCATACGGCAGTACGATCACCACATGCGCGCACACGAGCGACCAGAACGATCCCGACAGGTTCAGCATCGACAGGAAGCGCAGGAACGCGATGCCGAGCACGACGGCGGGAATCATCATCGGCGAGAGGAAGAAGCTCGTGAGCGCGGCGCGGCCGGGAAAGCGGTAACGCGCGATCGCCAGCGCGGCCGGCACGGCGAGCAGTACGCCGATGGTCGCCGCCGCGAACGCGAGCTTGATCGACAGCCAGAACGCCGACACGATGTCGCCGTTCTCGATGATCGCGTGGAACCAGCGCAACGATGCGCCGTCGAAGGGCATCGAAATGAAGCCCTTGTCGGTGAACGAGACGAGCATCACCATGACGAGCGGCGCGAGAATGAAAGTCAGGAAAAGCGCGTTGAATACGAGCGCGAGCGGGCCGTTCTGCTTCATGTGCGTGTCCTCGCGGTCAGTCGAAAATGTGCTTGAAGCGGCGCTCGGCGAGACGGCTGCATCCCATCACGATGGCCACGTTCGCGATCAGCAGCAACACGGCGATGCTCGCGCCGAGCGGCCAGTTCAGCGTGCCGAGAAACTCGTCGTAGGCGGCGGTCGCGACCACCTTGAGCCGCCGTCCGCCAATGAGCGCGGGCGTAGCGAACGCCGACGCCGACAGCGCGAAGACGATGATCGATCCCGACAGCACGCCCGGCATGATCTGCGGCAGCACCACGCGGCGAAACACCTTGAGCGGCGATCCGCCGAGCGAGCGGCCCGCCCATTCCACTTGCGGGTCGAGCTTCTGCATGTTGGCCCAGACGGACATCACCATGAACGGCACCAGCACGTGCGTCAGCGCGATGATCATGCCGGTCATCGTGAAGACGAGGCGGATGGGTTCCTCGGTGATATGCAGGGCTTGCAGCACGTTATTGAGCACGCCGTTGTTGCCGAGCAGAATCTGCCAGCCGAGCGTGCGCACGACGACCGAGATCAGCAGCGGCCCGAGCACGATCAGCAGACACAGCGATTGCCACGGCTTCTTCATGCGCGCGAGGATGATCGTCTCCGGCACGCCGAGCACGATCGACAGGAGCGTCACGCCCGTTGCGAGGCCCGCCGTGCGCAGAAAGATCGTGCCGTAGTACGGGTCGCTCACGACTTCCCAATAGTTCGACAGCGTGAACGCGCTGGTGATGCCGGCCGTATCGCTGAAAACGCGGAAGGAGAGGACGAGCGTGAGGATCAAGGGCACCAGCAGCAGGCCGGTGAACAGCAGCAGCGCGGGGCCGGACAAGAGCCACGGCGCAGCGCCGGGGCGAGCGTCGTCAAGCGTGGCCATGCAGCGTCTCCTTGCCGTCTTGCGTGAGCACGCGCAGGTCGTCGTCGGTCCAGTCGAGACCCACTTCGTCGCCTTCTTGCGGCGGCGGCGCGCCGTGGTTCGGCTGCGCGATGCGCAACTTGCCGAGCGCCGTCTCCACTTCGAGCAGCCATTGATTGCCGATGAACACACGCGTCGCGATACGTCCTCTGATGCGCGCATCGCCGTTGGCGAGATGCACTTTCTCCGGGCGAATATAGACATTCACCGCGCCATCGACGTGACGGCCTTCGTGCGGCACATGCAGTTCCGTCCCGGCGACGTTCACGACCGCGCAACGCGGATTGCGCTGCAGCACTTCGCCCGCGAACGCATTCGTGCGGCCGAGAAAGGTCGAAGCGAAGGGCGTCGCCGGACGCTCGTACGCATCGTAGGGCGTGGAGAGTTGCGCGATCTTGCCGCCATGCATCACCGCGATGCGGTCGCTCATGGTCATCGCTTCGACCTGATCGTGCGTGACGAGGATCGTCGTGATGCCGAGACGCTTCTGGATCGCGCGCAATTCGATGTGCATTTCCTCGCGCAGCTTCGCGTCCAGATTGGACATCGGCTCGTCGAGCAGCAACAGTTCCGGCTGCATGGCGATGGCGCGCGCAATCGCCACGCGCTGCCGCTGCCCGCCCGACAGTTCCTTCGGATAGCGATGCCCGAGGCCCTTGAGCCGCACCAGAGCGAGCGCCTCCTCGATGCGCTCTTCGCGCTCGCGGCGCTTCACCTTGCGCATCTCCAGCCCGAAGCCGACGTTGCCCGCCACCGTCATGTGAGGAAACAGCGCGTAGCTTTGAAACACCACGCCGATGCCGCGCTTCTCCGGGCGCTCGTTGGTGATGTCGCGGCCATCGAGCAGGATGCGGCCGCTCGTCGGCGTGACGAAGCCCGCGACCATCTGCAGTGTCGTGGTCTTGCCGCAGCCGGACGGACCGAGCAGCGAGAGAAATTCGCCGCGTTCGACGGACAGATCGACATGTTCGATCGCCGTGAAATCGCTGTAGCGTTTGGAGATGCCCTGAAGCGTCAGGAATGCCATGCGCGTGACTCCTTCGACAGATGCGGATGCGCGGCTTTAGCGCTCGACCGAACGGTTCCAGCGTTCCGTCCATTCCGTGCGATGCTGGTTGATCGTCGCCCAGTCGACGGCGGTGAGCTTCGACACCTGCTCGGGACCGTAAGGCACGCGCGCGGCGACTTCCGGCGCGAGCTTCACGGTCTTGTTGACCGGCCCGAGACCGATGTTCTGCGCTTGCAGCAGTTGCACTTCGGGCGTCAGCAAGTATTGAACGAATTCCTGCGACAGCTTGGGCTGCGCGTTTTCCGCGAGCACGCACGCCGCCACTTGCAGCGCGACCGCGCCTTCCTTCGGATAGACGAACTTGAGCGGAAACCCGGTGTTCTGCAACGCGACCGCGCGACCGCTGCCGTAGGGCGCGAGAATCACGTCGCCGGATTGCATCTGGCCATCCATTTCGCCGGGCGTCGGGGCCCACGAGAGCACATTGGGCGCGACTTGCTTGGTCATCGCCGTGAAGCCGGGGTCGATGTTCTTCTCGCCGCCGCCCGAGAGACGCGCGAGCATCACGAGGGTATGCAGGCCGTAAGTGTTGGTGATCGGCGGAACGCCGAGCTTGCCCTTGATGCGCGCATCGGTGAGCACTTTCCACGAGTCCGGCGGCGGCAGGCCGGCCTTCTTGAACGCTTCTTCGTTATAGCCGATGCCCGTCGCCACCATGCCGACGCCGATCGCCGTCGGGCCGAGTTTCGCGAGCGGATACACGTCGTTCATGATGGGCGCGTCGTCGAGCTTCGCGCACAGGTTCATCTGCATGGCCTGATACATCGGGCCGTCGTCCATCACCGCGACATTGATCTGCTGATGGCCCTTTTGCGCCTGCAACTTCGCGAGCGTGTCGCTCGAATTGCCCGCCACATAGACGACCTTCACGTTGTGCGCCTTCTCGAACGCCGGAATGATTTTCTGCCGATACAACTGTTCGTTCGAACCGCCGACATTGGCGACGTACAGCGTCGTGTCGGCCTGCGCGAGCATCGGCGCGGCAACGGCCGCCGAGAACGCGAGAGCGGCGATGACGCGACGTGCGGGAAGAGCGGACGGACGGCGATGCAACGCTTTTTTCATGACGAGGATCTCCATTGCGGGGGCGTGGGCGGGTGGGATTTGGAAGACATCTGGCCCATCGACGGATCGAGTGTCGCGCTGTCAATTCATATCGTCCAATACAAATAAAATACCTACCTATACATGGTTGATATACATTTCATCGTGTCATGGTGACTACTTAAGGGAAAGCGCGCATGAACCTGAAGCACATCGAGGCGTTTCGCGCGGTCATGGTTTCCGGGTCGATGACGGCCGCGGCCAAGGCACTCTTCACATCGCAGCCGAACGTCAGCCGGCTCATTTCGCAACTCGAACGCGACACCGGTTTGCAGCTTTTCCAGCGCAGCGGCGTGCGTCTGATTCCGACCAGCGAAGGCACCGCGTTCTTTCGTGAAGTGGAGCGCGCGTTCGTCGGCTTGCAGGGTCTTGCGAATGCGGCGGCGCAGATCCGCAATCTCGGCAGCGGGCGGTTGCGCATCGCGGCGATGCCATCGGCCGGCATGACGCTCGTGCCCCATGCGATCAAGCGATTTCATGCGCTGTTTCCCGACGTGACGGTCTCGCTGCATGTCAATACGTCGGGGACGGTGAATCACTGGACGGCATCGCGCTTTTGCGATCTCGGGGTCGCGGTGTATGTGAGCGAAGCGTCCGATTGCGAGGTCGAGCAGTTATCGAACGTGGCCGCCGTGTGTGTGATGCCGGCGAATCATCGGCTCGCGGCGAAGCGCAACATTCGGCCGAAGGATCTCGAAGGCGAATCGTTCATCTCGCTCTGTCACGGCGATGGCACGCGCGCCGTGATGGATGAAGTCTTTCAGCGCGCGGGCGTGCAGCGCGTGCTGGCCATCGAGGCGCAATACACGGCCATGTGCTGCGAGATGGTTCGGCACGGCATGGGCGTGACGCTCGCGCATCCGATCGTGGCGCGAGACTTCGTCGGACCGGACATCGTCATCCGGCCGTTTCAGCCGGTCACGCGCTTTCCGACGTATCTGCTGTTTCCGCCGCATCGGCCGCGTGAGCGGCTTGCATCCGCGTTCGTGGAGGTCCTGCGCGAGCTGCACGACGAACTGCTCGATGGGATCGTCTAGCCGTCGAACGGTGCTCATCGGCTCGGCGTATTCACCGCAATCCTTTCACGAAGTACGCGGTCGCCTTTCGCAAGAATCTCGATACGGGGTCTTGCACTGTCCGGCCACGCCGTGACGGCGTTTGGCTCCGCGGCACGCGGCATGCTGGCAATCAGCATTCCAGAAAGGAGATTCCATGAACACCACACCGACTGCGACGGCCCTGGACGTGGGCGCGCCGCATGCGCAGCGCGTCGCCTGTACGCTCTCGATCAACGGCGGGACGCAGACCTTCGACATCGAGCCGTGGACGACGCTGCTCGATCTTCTGCGCGAGCGGTGCCAGCTCACCGGCACGAAAAAGGGCTGCGACCACGGGCAGTGTGGCGCTTGCACCGCGCTCGTCGATGGCCAGCGCATCAATACGTGTCTCGCGCTCGCCGTTTCATACGACGGCGCGGAAATCACGACAATCGAAGGGCTCGCGAGCGGCGACACGCTGCATCCGATGCAGCAGGCGTTCATCGACTGTGACGCGTTCCAGTGCGGCTACTGTACGCCGGGCCAGATCTGCTCGGCGGTCGGCATGCTCGCGGAAGGACATGCACACGACGCCGCGGAAGTGCGCGAGGCGATGAGCGGAAACATCTGTCGATGCGGCGCGTATCCGAACATCGTGCAGGCGATTCTGCAAGTATCGAGCGCGAACGGCGTCGATGAGACCGCCGTCGAGAACGGGGAGACGCACTCATGAACCGGTTCTCCTACACGCGCGCGAACGATGTCTCCGCGGCGCTCGAAGCGCACCGCGCACCGTCGGCGCCGTTTCTCGCGGGCGGCACCAATCTCGTCGATCTCATCAAGGAAGGCGTCGCGCGTCCCGAGCGGCTCGTCGATATCCGCCGCCTGCCGATAGCGGCGATTCAGCCGAGCGCGGACGGTGGCATCGAAATCGGCGCGCTCGCCACGAACAGCGCCGTGGCCTACGACGAACGCATCCAGTCGCGCTACCCGCTGCTGTCGAAGGCGATTCTGTCCGGCGCTTCGGCGCAGATTCGCAATGTCGCGACGGTCGGCGGCAATCTCCTGCAGCGCACGCGTTGTCACTATTTCTACGACACCGCCACGCCATGCAACAAGCGCCGGCCCGGCAGCGGCTGCGGCGCGATGAATGGCGTCAACCGCATTCATGCCATTCTCGGCGCGAGCGAGCATTGCATCGCCGTTCATCCGTCCGATATGTGCGTGGCGCTCGCCGCGCTCGACGCCTCCGTGCGCGTGACAGGCGGCGAAGGCGAGCGCGTCGTGCCGTTCGACGCGTTTCACCGGCTTCCCGGCGATGCGCCGCATATCGATACGAACCTGCGCGACGACGAGATCATCGTCGCTGTCACGTTGCCCGCCGAGGGCTTCGCCGATCGCTACGCCTACGTCAAGGTACGCGACCGCGCGTCGTTCGCGTTCGCGCTGGTGTCGGTCGCGCTCGCGCTCAAGCTCGACGGCACGCGCATCGAAGCGGTCCGCTGCGCGCTCGGCGGCGTGGCGCACAAGCCGTGGCGCGATCGCGATGCCGAAGCCGCGTTGCGGGGCAAGACGCTCGACGCTACGACGGTGCGCGATTTCGCGAGCGCGATGATGCGCGACGCGCGCGGCCTGCCCGGCAACGCATTCAAGATCGAACTGACCGCGCGCGCCATCGAGCGCGCTTTCGAGCAGGCATCGGGGATCAGCCTCGCCGCCAGAGAGGACGACGCATCATGAACTTTCCAAACGAACTGGAACGCATCGCCGAACGGGGCGCGCATGTCAGCGGCAAGCCCGTCAGCCGGGTCGACGGCAGGAAGAAGGTGACGGGCGAGGCCCGCTACGCAGCCGAATTTTTTTCCGATGCAATGACCTACGGCTTCGTGCTCCCGAGCCGCATCGCGAGCGGGCGCATCGTGTCGATCGAGTCGCGGCGCGCGCTGGAATTGCCGGGCGTGCTGATGGTGCTCACGCACGAGAACCGGCCCGAACTGCCGCTGCGCGACGCGGCGTGGCAGGACCAGTCCGCGCCGGGCGGCATGCCGTTTCGGCCGCTCTGGGACGACCGCATCTGGTACAGCGGCCAGCCGGTCGCGCTCGTCGTCGCGGAAAGCCATGAACTGGCGCGTCATGCCGCTTCGCTGATCGAAGTCACCTACGAGCGAAGCAGCCACTGCACGGATCTGCGCGAGGTGGAAGCCGAGAGCTATCCGCCATCGACCGAAAAGGGCGGCTTCGAGCCTCCGCCGCCGCCTCGCGGCGATGCCGACGGCGCGCTTGCCGCAGCCGCCGTGAAAATCGACAGCCGCTATTCGACGCCGGCCGAGTATCACAACCCGATCGAATTGCACGGCTGCACGGTGATTCCCGAAGCCTCCGGCAAGTTCGTCGTGTACGAGAAGACGCAGGGCGTGCTCAACACGAAGCAGTATCTGACGAAGCTCTTCGGCTTCGACGACGACGCGCTCGAAGTCGTCTCGCCGTTCGTCGGCGGCGCGTTCGGCTCGGCGCTGCGTCCGCAATATCATCTGCCGCTTGCCGTCATGGCCGCGCGCGATCTGAAGCGGCCCGTGCGTCTCGTGCTGACGCGGCAGCAGATGTTCACCTTCGCGCATCGGCCGATGAGCCTGCAACGCGTCGCGCTCGCCGCGAATCGCGACGGCAAACTGCAGGCGGTCATCCACGAGGCGGTGTCGGAAACCTCGCAATACGAGGACTATTGCGATGTCATGGTGAACTGGGCCGGACAGCTCTACGCGTGCGACAACGTGCGGATGGACTACAAGGTGAGCAAGCTCGACGTGCCGACGCCCGCCGACATGCGCGCGCCGGGCGCAGCGCAGGGGCTCTTTCCGCTCGAAATGGCGATGGACGAGCTCGCCGAGGCGCTCGACATGGACCCGCTGAAGTTGCGCCTCATCAACTACGCGGAGCGCGACGGGAACAAGAACCTGCCGTTCTCCAGCAAGGCGCTGCGTCAGTGCTTCGAAGAAGGCGCCGCGCGCTTCGGCTGGGACAGGCGCCCGCTCGCGCCGCGTTCGATGCGCGAGGGTAACGAGCTCGTCGGCTGGGGCATGGCGACGGGCATCTGGGACGCGATGCAGAACGAGGCTTCCGCGCTCGCGCAAATCGGGGCGGACGGACGTGTCGTCGTGGCGAGCGCCACGGCGGACATCGGCACCGGCACCTACACGGTGATGACGCAACTCGCCGCCGATGCGCTCGGCGTGCCGCTCGAGCACGTCGATTTTCGTTTGGGCGACAGCCGTCTGCCGAAGGCGCCGCTCGAAGGCGGATCGTGGACAGTGTCATCGGTCGGCAGCGCGGTGCACGCGGCCTGTACGCGTTTGCGCGGGAAGCTGACGGCGCTCGCGGCGGAACACGGCGGCGATGCGTTCGCTCGCGCGCAGCCCGACACGATGCAACTCGACGGCGAATACGTCGTTTGCGGCGAGGGCAAGGCGCAACGCGTGTCGCTGCGGGAACTGATGACGCGCGCCGGCCTCGACACGCTCGACGCGCAGGTAACGGTCACGCCGCACGACAGGCAGCAGTCGTATTCCATTGCCACGCACTCGGCGGTATTCGTCGAAGCGCGCGTCGATGCCGCGCTCGGCACGGTGCGCGTGACGCGCGTGGTCAGCGCGGTGGCGGCAGGACGCATCGTCAATCCGAAGACGGCGGCGAGTCAGATATCGGGCGGCGTGGTTTGGGGCATCAGCATGGCGTTGCACGAGCACGGGCAGTTCGACCACGAGCTCGGCCGGCAGATGAACCACAACCTGTCCGAATACCACGTACCGGTGAACGCGGACATCCACGACATAGATGTGTTCTTCGTCGACGAGCATGACGACATCGTGAATCCGCTCGGCGCGAAGGGCGTGGGGGAGATCGGCGTGGTCGGCGTCGCGGCGGCGGTCGCCAACGCGATCTGGCATGCGACGGGCAAACGCGTACGGGATTTGCCGATCACGCTGGAGACAGTCTTCGCATGATTGGCAGGCCGGCGATCCTCGCATGGCAGAAACCGCCGCGAAGCCGCTTTCTGCAGACAATTGTGCGACGGCGCACGTCAGGCCGGTGCGCCGAGCGTTAAGTTAGCGCTTCCAAAACTGATGCGTCCCAGCGCCGCGGTGGTCCGCGATGTCTCGGGGCAACGGACATGGCCCTCGTCAAGATCACCGCCCGCGAACTGCAAATTGGTACGCCGCTTCCGTTCGCCGTGTATTCCGCAGCCGGCAAGCTCCTTTTGGCGCGAGGATATCGGGTTCAGTCGGAGAGCCAGCGCGACCGGATTCTGGCGGCCGGGGGCTTGCGCAGCGAGGATGCGGTGACGAGTGCATCGAGCGAAAGCGCACCCCGGCCAGCCGGAATACTCATCTCGACTGCCAAACATGAAGAGGAATCGGGCGAGGCCATCCTCGACGAGCCCATAGCGAACACTGGAATGCTGCCGAAGACGCTGGACAGCATCCAGGTGACGGTCGACGGAAGCGGAACGCTTCGTTGTCAGACCGACTTCGTTGGTTCCATTACCGGCCGCGCGCTGCTCGTGACCGCTACGGACGGACACGAGTTGTTCGAAACCGGCGCCGAGGTCGCTTGCAGTGCGCTCAGAGGGCGTCACATCCATCAGTTTCGCAGCACCGTGATCGGACGAAGCGAGACGCCGGTACGCGTCATCTATCTCGCATGGCCCGAGTCCGTGAAGACTCAGGTCGTGCGCAACCATGTGCGCGTTTCGACGGAGATGCCGGGACGGCTCATTAGAAACGACTGTATCGCCGCCGGGTTCGACATTTCGGTCACGAACGTGAGTCTGGGCGGAGTCGCCTTCCGTGCCTCCGACGCCCTCGTCAACGTCGCCGAACACTTCCGGTTAGGACTGCGCCTGCGCGCCGGAGGTAAGTCTCACGCGGTCGTGTTCAACTGCATCGCGCGCAATGTCAGGCGCGTCGACGGCGGCGTCCTGATAGGCGCCGAGTTCAGCAGCCAACAGGCGGATACCATGGCGCTTCTGAGGCATCACATGTTCGAAGCCGCAACGGGCAGTGCGGCGCAGTTGCGCTGAACACGACGCGAATCGCGGAGCGCCGCCGACATCGACGTATCGCGCCGCCTGGGTCATCGATGAATGATGCGCGTCGCCCGAAACGGCCGACGAGCCTTGCCGCTCGTTCGCATCGGCATGAAACCAATGCAGGGCTTTTCGGTCGACCCTATGTCGATCGATAACGCGCGTCACTGCGCACGTACCTGGAAAGGCGAACCATTCACATCATGGACAAAAGAGCACTCATCATCGGAGCCACCGGCATCGTCGGCGGCAATCTGGCCGACCATCTGCTCGCATCCGGCGACTGGCACATCACCGGACTCTCGCGCGGACGTTCCGCCTTGCGTGACGGTGTCGAATCGATTACGGCGGATCTCACATCGGCCGAATCGGTGCAGCGCGCGTTGAGCGGGAAGCAATTCACGCATGTGTTTTTCACGGCATGGTCGCGACAGGCGACGGAGCAGGAAAATATCCGCGTCAACGGCGCGATGGTTCGTCATGTACTCGAGGCGCTCGGACCTTCCGGCACGCTGAAGCACGCTGCGCTCGTCACAGGGCTCAAGCACTATCTGGGGCCGTTCGAAGCCTATGCGAAGGGCAGCGTGCCGCTGACGCCGTTTCGCGAGGAGCAGGGGCGGCAGGACGTCGATAACTTCTACTACGAGCAGGAGGATCGACTGTTCGACGCCGCCAGGCAGTTCGGTTTCGGCTGGAGCGTTCATCGTCCGCATACGGTCATCGGCTTCGCGGTCGGTAATGCGATGAACATGGGCGTGACACTCGCGGTGTACGCGACGCTCTGCAAGGCGAGCGGCGCGCCGTTCATATTTCCCGGGTCCGCAGCCCAATGGAACGGCCTTACCGACATGACGGATGCCCGCCTGCTGGCGCGTCATCTGGAATGGGCGGCGACGTCACCGAACGCCCGCGACGAAGCATTTAACGTGGTCAACGGCGACGTGTTCCGTTGGAAGTGGATGTGGTCGCTCGTCGCGAATTACTTCGGAATGGAGCCGGTGGAATTCGACGGCACGATGCGTCCGCTCGAAGATCGCATGCAGGATGCGGGCGAGGCGTGGCGTGAAATCGCCGCGCGCCACCATCTTGCCGAAGCCGATATCGGCAAGCTCGCGTCCTGGTGGCACACGGACGCCGATCTGGGGCGGCCCATGGAGGTGCTCACCGATATGAGCAAGAGCCGTAAGGCAGGCTTTCTCGACTATCAAAGCACGCCCGACTCTTTCATTGCGCTATTCGATCGTTTGAAGACGCTTCGCATCATTCCCAGCTGAAGCGTCCGATATGCCGGACGTCTCGTCGTCCGGTACAAAACCGCACCGAGCGTCCTGGTACTTTCCCTTACCGAATAGCTCAGTCCACATCTGAATTGCCATAGGCAATATCGCTATTGCATTCATTGCATTGCCAGAGTGTGCGCGGAATCGTATCTTCGTCTCCATTCGAGGAGACATGTATGAAGATCGCATTTCTGGGCGCGGGCGCGCTGGGCTGCGCCATCGGCGCCGCGTTGACCGAAGGGGGTCACGAGACGTGGCTCGTCGACAAGTTCGCGGCGCACGTAGAGGCCATGTCCCGCGACGGCCTGCAAGTCGACGACGAACGCGGCACGCGCCGCGTCAAGGTGCGCGCGACGATGAACCCCGCCGACGTCGGGCCGGTGGACGTCGTGATCGTACTGGTCAAATCCTTCCACACCGATTCGGCGATGCGCGGCGCGCTCGACCTCATCGGCCCCGAGACCCTCGTGCTGTCCCTTCAGAACGGCCTCGGTCACGAAGACGTGCTGAGCGATATCGTCGGACGCGAGCGCGTGCTTGCGGGCAAGACCTACGTCGGTGGCGTGTTGCGCGCACCGGGACACATCCAGTCCGGCGTAACCGGAAAGATCACCATCATCGGCGAACTCGACGGCCGCGTGACGCCTCGCGCCCAAGCCGTGGCGGAAGCGTTCGACAGCGCGGGGCTCACGACCACGGTCAGCGACAACATCCTCGGCACGATGTGGGACAAGCTGCTGATCAACGTCGCGACCGGTGCCATCACAGGCATCACGCGTTTGACGTATGGGCAGCTTTACAGCGAACCGGTGCTGAAGGCGACCTCGCTTGCCGCCATCGAGGAAGCGATGGCCGCGGCGAAGGCGGCCGGTATCGAACTTTCCATCACGCGTGCGGAAGACGCCTGGAACATGGCCGCCGAAGGACTGCCGGCCGCGTTCAAGACCTCCATGCTGCAAAGCCTGGAGAAGTCGTCCGTCACCGAAATCGACTTCATCAACGGCGCGGTCGTGCGATGGGGCGAACGGCTCGGCGTGCCGACGCCGGTGAATTCGACGCTCGTGGCGTGCATAAAAGGCATCGAGCGTGGCATGACCGACCGCCAGAATGAGGAGCGCGCGGCATGAGCGCAACCAAAGCCTATCTCGAACACGTCGCGATCTGGGTGAAGGATATCCACTGGCACATTCGCTTCTTCGAAGAAGTGCTCGGCATGACCATGCGCGAAGTGGACGGCCCGCGCGACGAGCCGCGTCAGTACTGGACACTCGGCGGACTCCAGTTCATCAGCGATCCGACTTACGACGGTCCCGAAGGCCGGCTCGCGCATCTGGGCGTGATGTGCGAGGACCTCGAAGCCGCGCTCGCCGCCGCGCAGCCGTTCGGCGTCACGGAGATGACGCAGGGCCGCAACTGGCTGCGTCTGCCCGACGGGCTCGCCGTCGAACTCATTCAGGCAAGACCCGCCACATGCGTCGCGCAGGCGCTGTCGATCAATCCACGCGCGGACGCGTGAGCATGAGCACCATCAACATCACCGAGAAATACTGGGACGATGCGCAGGAAGGCGACGCGTGCGTCAGCCCGACCTACACCGTCACGAAGGAACGCATTCTCGCTTACGCCGATCTCACGGGCGACCATACGCCGGTGCATGTCGACGAGGACTATGCCAACGCGAGCCACTTCGGGTCGATCGTCGCGCATGGCCTGTTCGGGCTGTCGATCGCCGATGGCCTCAAGACACAGAGCGACTATCGCTTCCTGCCGGGCATGTCGCTCGGCTGGACGTGGGACTTCGTGCTGCCGATCAAGGTCAACGACGTGCTGCATGTGAAGTTTCGCGTGACGTCCATGCGCGCGAGCAAGAGCCGTCCGGGCTGGGGCATCGTCGTGTTGCCGTCCGAACTGATCAACCAGAACGGCGAAGTCGTTCAACGCGGCGAGCATCGTCTGATGGTCCCGCGCCGTCCGGGAGCCTACTGATGCAAGCCCGTCCCCTCGAAGGCTTTCGCGTCGTCGACTACAGCCACTTTCTCGCCGGTCCCTATGTCGGACGCTGTCTCGCCGCGCTCGGCGCCGAAGTCATCAAAGTCGAGCGTCCCGGCAGCGGCGATGCAGGCCGCCAGCACGCGACGATCCTCGACGACCAGCAAAGCGCCTACTTCCTCCAGTTGAACATGGGCAAGCGCGGCGTGAGCGTCGACATGAAAGATCCGCGGGGCAAGGCGTTCATGCAGCGCCTGTGCGATTCGGCGGATGTGTTCATCGAGAACTATCGCCCCGGTGCGCTGGATAAGCTCGGCCTCGGCTATGCCGCGCTCTCCGAGCGCAATCCGGGTCTCGTCTATTGCTCGATCTCGGCGTATGGTCACACGGGTCCGGACGCGCATCGCGCAGGCTTTGGGCTGATCGCGGAAGCGAAGAGCGGCATCATGCAGATGATCGGCAACCCGGGGGAACCACCGCCGCTCATGCGGATTTCGCTCGGCGACATGTACACCGGCATTCATGCGGTGGCCGCGATCAACGCTGCCTTGCTCGGCCGCGTGAAGAGCGGACGCGGCCAGCATATCGACATGGCGCTGTACGATACGCTGTTCTCGATGCACGAATATGCCGTCCAGTGCTACACGATGCAGGGCGTGGTCCCCGAGCAGACCGGCCATGACATGCCGACATCGACTTTATACGGCGTGTTCCGCGCAAACGATGGCGACCTGGTCATCGCCGCGCAGGTCGACGAGTCGTGGAAGCGCTTCGCCGCGGCCGTCGAGCAAAATGGCGGCCCCGCGGGCTTCGCGACCGATGCGCGGCTGCACAGCCTGAACGGGCGCAATGCGAACCGCGAGGCCATTCTCGCGGTCGTGAAGCCGTGGGTCGCTGCACGCAACGTCGCCGATGTGCTCGCGCTGCTGGACAGCGTCGATGTGCCTTGCGCGAAGGTGCAACGCATCGACGAGGTCGTGGCCGATCCGCAGATCGTCGCGCGCGGCATGGTGATCGAACAGGAGCATCCGCGTCTGGGCACGCTGCGTCTGCCGAACCTGCCGTTTCGCTTCTCGGACTGCGATACGTCGATTCGCGAGGTCGGCCCCGATCTCGGGCAACACAACGAGGAAGTCGCGCGGTCGCTGGGCTTCAGCGCGGCCGAGATCGATGCGATGCAGACCGACGGCGTGCTGTTCTCGAAGCCGGGGGCATGATGAGCGATCGATACGCGGTCATCGGCAATCCGATCGGGCACACGAAGTCGCCGTTGATCCACGGCTTCTTCGCGCAAGAGACCGGCCAGGACATGAGCTATGGGGCCATCGAAGGGCCTGTGGAACCTGCCAGCGGCTTCTCCGATAGCGTCAAGCGCTTCATTGCAGCGGGCGGCCGCGGCATGAACGTGACCGCGCCGTTCAAACTCGCTGCATTCGCCATGTCCGATGAGCGCAGCGAACGAGCGCAGCTCTCGGGCGCGGTCAACGCGATGAAGTTCGAGGGCGGCCGAATCATCGCCGAAAACTTCGATGGCGTCGGACTCGTGCGCGACATCGAAGTCAACCTGCATCAGCCGATGGTCGGCAAGCGCGTGCTGATCCTCGGCGCGGGCGGCGCTGCGCGCGGCGCGCTGCTGCCGTTCGTCGCGGCACGGCCTGCCGAGCTCGTCGTCGCCAACCGGCATGTGGACAAGGCGCGTGCGCTTGTCGAACAGGTCGCCCGATCGAACACTGCTGGCGGATCGCTCACCGCGTGCGGGTATGCGGACCTGGCGGCACTGGGGCGCTTCGACCTCGTCATCAACGCGACATCCGCGAGCCTGACCGGGCAACTGCCGCCGGTGCCAGCGAGTGTCTTCAGCGCCGGCGGAAGCGCCTATGAACTCGCTTACGGGAAGGGGCTCACGCCTTTCTTGCGGCTGGCGCGCGATGCAGGGGTGGAAAGTATCGCTGACGGCGTGGGCATGCTGGTCGAGCAGGCTGCGGAGGCGTTCGCGTGGTGGCGGGGCGTGCGTCCAGAAACGCGCGCGCTCATCGAGCGGCTGACCGTTCCGCTCGATTGATCCGGCGAAAAGAGGCGCAGCGGTCGAGAAGACATCGGTGGAATGAACATTAACGGTCTGCAATTTGACTCGGACGAAAGAATGAAAACGTTTCTTATGCTGCATGGTGTCAACCACAACATGTTCGGCAAGCGAGATCCCGTTCAGTACGGCACGGCCACGCTCGCCGACATCGATGAGAAATTGCAGGCGCTCGCGAATCAACTCGGCGTAACGGTCGAAAGCTATCAGAGCAACAGCGAGGGCGACATGTGCGAACGCATCCATCAGGCGTTTGCCGACAAGGTCGATGGCGTGCTCATCAATGCGGGCGCATGGACGCATTACAGTTACGGCATCCGCGATGCACTCGCCATTCTGACCGTGCCCGTCGTGGAGATTCATATGTCGAACATCCATGCACGCGAGGCTTTCCGTCATCATTCGGTGTTCGCGGAAATCGTCAAGGGGCAGATATGCGGGTTCGGTATCGAAAGCTATTCCCTTGGTCTGCGCGCGGCGGTGTCCGCGGCAGCGTGACAAACAAAGTCAGGTCCGGTGTGCGTCATCTCTGATGCAATGGTCACAAGAGCGACATTGCGTTCTACAATGGATGCATGACCACGCCCGATCTGCCCGACCTCAAGCTGCTTCAGCTCTTCGATCTGCTCTATGACGTTCGCAGCGTCACGCGTGCAGCGGAGCAGCTTGGACAGGCCCAACCGACCGTTAGCATCTGGCTCGCGCGCTTGCGCGAACATCTGCAGGATCCCCTTTTCATTCGCACGCCAGGCGGCATGACGCCCACGCCTCAGGCGGATGCGCTGATCGGTCCGTGCAGGGAAATCCTCGAGTCGCTTCGCAGATTCTCGTCGTGGGAGATTTCTTTCGATCCGGTCACGGCGAAGCGACGGTTTCGCATCTGCATGACCGACGCGAGTCATATCACCTTGCTTCCGCGGATGCTGGCCTATGTGCGCGCCAAGGCACCGGGCATCCGTCTGGAGGCGGCGCGGATCGACGGCAACACCGAGCGCGCGCTCGAATCTGGCGAGGCCGATCTGGCGATCGGTCATGTTCCGTGGCTCGGCGGCGGAATGTATCAGCAACAGCTCTATATGCAGGATTGGGTGTGTCTCGCCAACCCGGACCATCCGCGCGTCCGCGCGAAGCTGACACTGAAGCAATACCGCAGCGAAGGGCACGTCATCATCGCCGCAGGCACGGGTGCGCAGTTACTCGAACAGGCATTATTGCGCGATGGAATCGAACGTGATGTCGTGCTGGAGCTTCCGGGAATGCTTGGGCTTGGATCGATTGTCAAATCAACCGACCTGATCGCGACGCTGCCGCGAAACATTGGAGAAACCTTGGCAAAAGTGAATGGCCTTGCGGTTCACTCTTGCCCGTTCCCGGTAGAGAAGTTCGCGGTACGGCAGCATTGGCATGCGAAGTATCACGACGAAGCGGGAAACCGCTGGCTTCGCTCTGTCGTCGCTGAGCTGTTCCTCGCGAAAAACTAGACGGGCGAATAGCAATCGTCGTTCCGCCGGGCGCAGGAACAACGGTTGCAGCAAATTCCTCTCCGGGGCGGCGTGCCCTGCCACGACCTAGGAGACGAATATGGCTCACTTGTGCGACGTATGCGGCGCACGGCCCGCGACCGTGCGCCTCGCAGTGCTGCGCAACGGCCGCCGTCACGTCATCGACGTGTGCGATTTTCACTATGCGCAGCTCACGCGGCACCAGCGCGCGCTCTCGCCGCTCGAATCGCTGTTCATGGGCGGCGCGCCCGGCGAGGCGTCCGCGCCCGAAAGTGCCGCACAGCAAGAACCGCGCGATGCCGGTGTGCGGCGCAACGAAAACGAAGGCGCGAACATCGACCGATACTTCAGCGACGGCGCGAAAGAGATGCTGATGCGCGCCGCCGAGCGCGCAGTGCAATCCGGCTGCTCGCAGGTCGACACGGAACATCTGCTCTACGAGCTTGCAAACAACGCCGTCATCGAGTCGATTCTCAAGAGCATCGGCATCGATGCGGCCGAAGTCCGCGGCTTCATCGACGCCAACGCGCAACGCCGCGAGCGCGCGAGCCCGCCGCCGGACGGCATGATCGCCGTGTCGCCTCGTCTGAAGAGCGCGCTCGACCGCGCTTTTCTCGCATCGCGTCAGCTGCGGCATAGCTACGTCGCGCCGGAGCATTTGCTGATCGGCCTTGCCGATGTACCCGACAGCTTCGCGGGCCAATTGCTCGGCAAGCTCGGTGTCGATCAGCAGGCGCTCAGGCAGCAGACCGCGCAGACGGTCGGCGCGGGCGGACCGCCGCGCGGCGACGGGCCGCCGTCACGCACGCCGCATCTCGACAAGTTCAGCCGCGATCTCACCGCGCTCGCACGTGAAGGGCATCTCGACCCCGTGATCGGACGCGCGCGCGAAATCGAAACCATGGTCGAAGTGCTCGCGCGCCGGCGCAAGAACAATCCGGTGCTGATCGGCGAGCCGGGTGTGGGCAAGACCGCGGTCGTCGAAGGGCTCGCGCAGCGCATGGTCAACGGCGATGTGCCCGAGTCGCTCCGCGACAAGCGCCTCGTCGAGCTGAACATCAACTCGCTGGTTGCGGGCGCGAAGTATCGCGGCGAGTTCGAGGAGCGCGTGAAGCAGGTCGTCGATGAAATCACCGCGAATCGCGAGAAGCTGCTGCTGTTCGTGGATGAAGTGCATACCATCGTCGGCGCGGGGCAGGGCGGCGGCGAAGGCGGACTGGATATCGCCAACGTGTTCAAGCCGGCGATGGCGCGCGGCGAGCTGAACATGATCGGGGCGACCACGCTTGCCGAGTATCAGAAGCACATCGAAAAGGACGCGGCGCTCGAGCGGCGCTTTCAGCCGGTGCTGGTCGCGGAGCCGACCGTCGCGCAGACCATCAATATCCTGCGTGGACTGCGCGACCGGCTCGAAGCGCACCACAAGGTCACGATCCAGGACGATGCGATCGTCGGCGCGGCGGAACTGTCGGATCGCTATATCACGGGGCGCTTTCTGCCTGACAAGGCGATCGATCTCGTCGATCAGGCCGCGGCGCGCGTGAATCTGTCGGCCACATCGCGCCCCGCCGATATCCTCGAACTGGAGTCGGAGCTCGCGCAATTGCGACGCGAACAGGACTATGCGGCATCGCGCAAGCAGTTCGACCGCGCGCATGCTTTGGACAGCGAGATCGCGCAGAAGGAAAAGCAACTCGGCGATGCCACGGATAGCTGGAAGCAGCGCGTCGGCACGAACACGTCGACGGTGACGGTCGCGCACGTCGCCGAGATCGTCGCGACGATCACCGGCATTCCCGTGACTCAACTGACCGAGGAGGAGCGTGCCCGTCTGCTGCAGATGGAAGAGCGCCTGCACAAGCGGGTGATCGGGCAGCAAGAAGCGGTCGTTGCGGTGTCGGACGCGGTGCGGCGCGCACGTACCGGCTTGCAGGGCCGCAACCGGCCGATCGCCGTGTTCCTGTTCCTCGGGCCGACGGGTGTGGGCAAGACGGAGCTTGCGAAAGCGCTGGCGGAAGTCGTCTTCGGCGAGGAAGACGCCATGCTGCGCGTCGACATGAGCGAGTACATGGAGCGTCACGCGGTGTCGCGGCTCATCGGCTCGCCGCCGGGTTATGTCGGCTATGACGAAGGCGGGCAATTGACGGAGCGCGTGCGGCGTCGGCCTTATAGCGTGATCCTGCTCGACGAGATCGAAAAGGCGCATCCCGATGTGTACAACGTGCTTCTGCAAGTCTTCGACGACGGGCGCCTGACCGACGGCAAAGGCCGCGTGGTCGATTTCAGCAACACGCTGATCATCGCGACGAGCAATCTCGGCTCTGACGTGATCGCCGGTCAGAAGCGCGCGACGCTCGGATTCACGACCAACGCGAGCGATGCGGACGCATCGGTTCAGAATGGCGTGATGAGCGTGCTGCGCCAGCATTTCAGGCCCGAGTTCCTGAACCGGATCGACGACATCATTCTGTTTTCCTCGCTCGGCCGCGATGAGGTGCGCCAGATCGTTCGGCTGATGCTCGATCAGGTGCAGCGCCTCGCGCACAGCCAGGACGTCGTGCTGGAGTTCGACGAATCCGTCGTCGATCATCTCGCGGACGTCGGCTACCGTCCCGAGTTCGGTGCGCGCGAACTGCGTCGGCAGATCAGGCAGTCGATCGAAAACCAGTTGGCGAAGGAAATGCTCAAGGGCGACGTTACCGAGGGCGCACAAGTGAAGTGCCACTACGACGCGGAGAACAAGCGGCTCGCGTTCGATGTGAAGCGCGCGGGACTGGCGAATCAGGCGGGCGAGGGCACGCCGCCCACACCTTGACCGCGAGCATCACTACGCCAAACCTCGCGTCTTTCAAGCCGACGGGCGACGGTCGCGTCATGATGCGGCAGGGTTATCCCCGATCCATTCGGAGAGAAAACATGTAATCATATATATGAATTCGATGGAGACGATCATGCAGGCCGATGGCCGCTTACCCCGTTATCAGCGCCTGCGGGATGAAATGGTTGCCCTGATCGCGGCTCGTGAATGGCGCCCGGGCGAAGCGATCCCGACCGAGCAGGCGCTTTCTCAAAGCTACGGCCTTGCTGTCGGCACAGTGCGAAAGGCCGTCGATCTGCTCGTCGCGGAAGGCATGCTCGAGCGCTTTCAGGGAAGAGGGACCTTTGTACGGCGCGCGAACTTCGACGGCTCCCTGTTTCGCTTCTTCCGCTTTCAAACACGGCAAGGCGAACGGCGCATTCCGGAGAGTCGCATACTGCGCCGGGACGTGGTCGATGCGCCATCGGCGGTAGCCGCGAGACTGCAGATATCGAGCACGGCGCGCGTGATCCAGATGTCGCGCGTGCGGCTGATCGACGGCGTTCCGATGCTCGCTGAAGAGATCTGGTTGCCCTACGCACGTTTTGCGGCGTTTGCGAAGATGGACGTGGGCGAGATCGGCGACCTCCTTTACCCGGTCTACGAGACGCAGTGCAATCAGATCGTGGCATCCGCCACGGAAACCCTTACCGTCGAAGCCATCGGCTCGCGACACGCGAAGCTTTTGAACATCGAGCCGGGGACGCCTGCCGTGGTCATCGAGCGTCTCGCCTTCGGCTACGATCGGCAGCCGCTCGAGTGGCGCCGTTCGCGCGGACCCGCCAGCGAATTCATGTATCAGGCGGAGATCCGCTAGCCAAAGAACCGCGATTGGGAGACGGCATGCGCAACCGGTTCAGGGCCGTTCGCCTGAAGCCGACGCGACCATGCTTCCCTTTCCGAGCACGATCGATTCACGAGCACGCTCGGCAAACCATTCCAAACCTAAGATTCATTCCATGACCAGTCTAGATATCGATTTGTTGCTGACCGCGCTGATCAGCGTGGTGCTGCTTGTCGCGCTCATCGTGTCGCGCATCAAGATGCATCCGCTTCTCGCTTTGCTCGTCGTTTCAATCGGCGTAGGGTTCGCAACCGGCATGGAGCCGGGAAGCATCGTCAAGCATCTGACCAACGGCGCGGGCAAGACGTTGGGCGCGGTGGGCGTCGTCATCGCGCTGGGTGCGATGCTCGGCAAAATCCTCGCGGATGCGGGCATTACCGAGCAGATTGCCGAGGCCATTCTGAGGCGCGCCTCCGACCGTATGATTCCCTGGGCGATGACCCTCGTGGCTTTCGTGGTGGGCATTCCGATGTTCTTCGAAGTAGGGCTGGTCGTCATGCTTCCCTTGATTTTCAGCGTGGCGCGCAAGCTGGAAAGCCATGCCCGGTTCAAGGGCTCGGCCTATGTGTACGTCGGCGTGCCCGTGATTTCGGCTCTTGCCGCAATGCACGGCATGGTGCCGCCCCATCCGGGTCCTTTGACGGCGATCGCCACGCTCAAGACTTCGGTGGGGCCGACCATGCTGTACGGCTTTCTGGCGGCCATTCCCGCGATGATTCTGGGCGGCCCGCTCTATGGCGCGTTCATCTCGCCGCGCATGAGCACCAGGCCCGATCAGGCCTTGCTGGACCAGTTCACCGTCGTCGAACAGTCCGACAATGGCCACCGCGCCGGGGTCGGTCTCGGCGTGCTGGCGGCCCTGTTGCCCGCCATCCTGATGCTGGTTCATGCGGTGGCGGAGATGGTGTTGCCGAAGAACGCACCGATGCTGCACGTTGCCAGCTTCCTCGGCAATCCGCTGATAGCCATGCTGCTGGGCGTACTGTTCGCAGTTGCGGCGCTGGTCCTCGCCCGGGGCGGCGATGCCGAAAAGCTGCGTCACGCGCTCGGCAACAGCCTCAAGCCGATTGCTTCCATCATCATGATCATCGCCGGCGGCGGCGCGTTTCAGGAAATGCTGACCAGTGCGAAGGTGGGTGAGGCGATCGTGCATCTGACGCAGCACTTCGCTTTTCCCCCGCTGATCCTCGGATGGCTGATCGCGATGTTGCTGTCCGTGTCTACCGGATCGGCGACGGTGGGAATCGTCGGCGCGGCGGGTCTGCTGGCTCCGCTGGCCGGCGCCGATCCGAGCCTTAACCTGCCTTTGCTGGCCTTGTCCATCGGCTGCGGTTCGCTGTTCTTCAACTATGCGAACCACGCCGGCTTCTGGATGGTGAAGGAATCGTTCGGCATGACGATGGGCGAAGCCACCAAAACGATCTCGGTGGTTCAATCCATCGTGGCTGTGGTTGGCCTGGTGATGGCGCTGATCTTCAACGCGGCAGTCCACGTTGGCTGAACTGCAGGGAACACGCCGGCAATCAGTCATCGGAGCGCTGACGACTCCAGACGAAGCGCGTGATCACCGCGCGTGCGCAGCTTCGTGACGGCCACGGCTACAACCGTGCCCAAAGCCCAGCCTAGGGTGGCCAAGCTGCCTAGGCCTCGCAGAATGGCAAGGGCGAAGGTCCAGGGATTGTCGCTGCCGATGTTCGGACCGCCGAAGCGAGCGCGTTGAAACTTTCGTTGCGGCACAGGCTCGTTGTCGTCGATGGTTTCGCAAGTCAGTGCGTCGCTTCGCTTACGGTGGGCATTCCAATGGTTCCGTCTTCCGTCCATCGCGCACCTCGGCGATTCCCAACGCGGCACGGGGCGCTTGGCGGCGTGCAGCATCGACGTATAGGCATCGACATAATTCTGCGCCATCCTGCTGGCGCTGAAGCGGCGCTCGAATTGCGCGCGGACGCGGGGGCGCGACAGCTCGTCGATCCGATGCAGTGCGCCGACCGCGTCTTGCACGTCTTCGCAGATGAAACCGGTCACGCCATGATCGATCACCTCGGGCACCGCTCCGCGCTTGAACGCAATCACCGGCGTCCCGCACGCCATCGATTCGATCATCACAAGGCCGAACGGCTCGTTCCAGTCGATCGGAAACAGTAGCGCCTTCGCACCCGACAGAAAATCCGGCTTCCGCGTTTCGCTGATTTCACCGATGAATTCGACGTGCGCCTGCGAAAGCAGCGGCTCGACAGTCGACGCGAAATACTTCTCATCAGCCTTGTCGACCTTCGCTGCAATCTTCAGCGGCAAGCCGCTTCGCGCCGCGATCTCGATGGCGAGATCGGCACGCTTTTGCGGGCTGATGCGGCCGAGGAACGCCAGATATTCCGGCTTCTTGTGCGGCTGCGGCGTGAGCAGGCCGTCAGGCAAGCCGTGATACACCGTCTTCAGCCAGTTTGCGCGCGGCAAGGGGCTACGCTGGTCGTCCGAGATCGAGATGATGTTCGCGTGCGTGAACGTCGCGAAGATCGCGCGCAGCTCGGGCAGATCGAGACGGCCGTGCAGCGTCGTGACGAACGGCGTATCGCTT
This sequence comes from Caballeronia zhejiangensis, assembly GCF_022879815.1. Lineage (NCBI taxonomy): Bacteria > Pseudomonadati > Pseudomonadota > Betaproteobacteria > Burkholderiales > Burkholderiaceae > Caballeronia > Caballeronia zhejiangensis. Next base: position 118,245 of record NZ_CP084285.1, on the reverse strand, counting down.
TGAGAGAACAGCGGGAACGGCAGGTACTCGAGATGGAAGTGCAAGACGTCGAACTCATGCGCGCGGCGGCGAACGGTTTCGAGCAGCAGCATGTGCGGGGCAAGCGAACCGCGGATGCCCGGATCGAGCCGCAGGGCGCGCGGCCAGGCTGGTTCGAGCCTCGCGCGGGTCTGCGAATCGCCGCTTGCGAACAAGGTCACATCGTGGCCGAGGTCGACGAGTGCATCTGTCAGATACGACACCACGCGCTCAGTGCCGCCGTATAACTTCGGGGGAACCGCTTCGTGCAACGGTGCGATTTGTGCGATTCGCATAGGTTGGTTCTCCAGTGCGGCCCGCCTGCGGTTTCGTGCAATGCGAGTGCTCAGACATGCTCGCGACGCTCGCACCCATCCCTGCGGGACGTCCCCTCTCATGCAGACCGGCACCTTGCAGACAGCTTCTGCTATTGCGGGTTGAATCCGGACAATCTATCGCCATCCTAAACAGTGAGTGCCAACGACGAGCATTATTCGTGACGGTGCGTGATGAAATCGGCAGCTATCGGCGTGCCCGATTCATGTCGACAGAGTCGGCTCGCGGATGAGCATCGAGATTCGGTGCGATTGGTACGGCTATCTAATCGATGCGTGGCGCGCGACGTGTAATCGCGTAATCGCGGAGAACTTGCACTTGGCTGCAGATGTTGCAACAGCGGCTAGGTTCACGAGCCGGAAGGGTCGCCATTCGGTCAGTTGACGCGCACGCATAGTCTGCATCGGTGATGCCTCGTCATGAGCACCTGTCCAGGACGACGAAGCGCACCGATCTGGTGACGGGCCGCGGATCAGACACAGAGACGAGCCGTTTCGCGAAACGCTCACATCGCGTAGCACACGGAGATGCTTCCCCTGGCGTGGACACCAATGCAGAGCCACCGGCCACCCGTTGCCCGTGGTCGCGATGATTCAACGCGAAAAGAAGATCGGTGCAAGAGAGCAGGCATTTAACGGAACGTCGAATGCTGTCCGATACCACCGCTCACTCACGATGAACGTTAGCGATGAGTCAGGCATCCGTTTCATCGCGGCCGGCGAATTAGCCGACACGCCGCACGGAGGAACACGTTCGAAAGAGACTTGTCAGGAGATGCCCCTCGACACCCGGCGGTTCGAAAGAACTCAGCGCTGTGCGCCATAGGTATCGAATCGCCCCAACCGGAGACGATTGATATGCCAGCCCTTTGCGAGATTTGTCATGCCCGTCCGGCGGTTGCGCAGGTAACCGTCGTGCAGAACGGCCGCCGCAAATCGATGTCGATTTGCGAGTACGACTATCGCCAGTTGATGCGGCATCAAACCATGCTGAATCCTTTCGATTCCTTACTGGGCGGCGGAGGTCTGTCGCGTCTGATGGGTGACACGGACGGCACTGGCGAGGAAAACGAGGACGATATCGTCGCTTCGGTGCCGCGCGAGTCCGTCGACGTGACCGATGCCTTCAGCGAGCAGACGATGGAACTTCTGCAACGCGCCGCCGAAAAGGCGCACGAATTGCAGAAGACGGAACTCGACACCGAGCAGGTGCTTTACGTGCTGGCCGACATGGACGTCGTGCAGGCGCTCTTCAAGGAGTTGAAGCTTTCTGCCGACGACATCCGCCGCTATATCGACGAGCACGCGCAAAAGGGCAAAGCCGCGCCCGATACGCCGGTCGAAAAGATGACGATTTCGCCGCGCCTGAAGAAGGCTTTTCAGTACGCGTTCCAGGCCTCGCGAGAACTCGGCCATTCCTATGTCGGTCCCGAGCATGTGCTGATAGGGCTTGCGTCCGTGACCGACAGCATCGCCGGGGGGCTCCTCAGAAAGTACGGCGTCACGCCCGAGGCGCTTCGCCAGAAAGTGGTGAAGGTCGTGGGCAAGGGTGCGGAAGACGGCCGCGTCGATACGCCGACCGGCACGCCGACGCTCGACAAGTTCGGCCGCGATCTCACCGCGATGGCGCGCGCAGGCAAGCTCGACCCGGTGCTCGGACGCGCACAGGAAATCGAAAGTACCATCGAGGTGCTCGCGAGGCGCAAGAAGAATAATCCTGTGTTGATCGGCGAGCCGGGTGTGGGCAAGACTGCGATCGTCGAAGGGCTGGCACAGCGCATCGTGAACGACGACGTGCCCGAAGACTTGCGCAACAAGCGGCTCATCGAGATCAACATCAATTCGATGGTCGCGGGCGCGAAGTATCGCGGCGAATTCGAAGAGCGCGCAAAGCAGGTGATCGACGAGATCACTTCGAAGCAGGATGAACTCATCGTGTTCATCGACGAGTTGCACACGATAGTCGGCGCGGGTCAGGGCGGCGGCGAGGGCGGACTCGACATCGCGAACGTGCTGAAGCCGGCGCTCGCGCGCGGCGAGCTGAGTTTGATCGGCGCGACGACACTCAACGAATACCAGAAGCACATCGAGAAGGATGCGGCGCTCGAGCGGCGCTTTCAGCCGGTGCTCGTGCCGGAGCCGACGGTCGAGCAAACCATCGTCATTTTGCGCGGCTTGCGCGACAAACTCGAAGCGCACCATCAGGTCACTTTCGCCGATGAAGCGTTCGTCGCGGCAGCGGAGTTGTCGGACCGCTACATCACGTCACGTTATTTGCCCGACAAGGCTATCGATCTCATCGATCAGGCTGCGGCGCGCGTGCGAATCGGCTCGAAGTCGCGCCCGCCCGAAATGCAGGAGCTGGAAGCGGAAATCGCCCAGTCGAAGCGCGAGCAGGCCTATGCCTCGTCGCGCAAGCGTTTCGATGAAGCGAAGAACTTCGAGGAACGCATCAACGAGAAGCAGACGAAGCTCGACGACCTGACCGAGGCATGGCAGCGCAAGACCGGATCGGAGACGCTCGAAGTGACGGTTGCAGCGGTCGCGGAAGTGGTCTCGCGTCTCACCGGCATTCCCGTCACCGAACTCACGCAGGAAGAACGCGAAAGACTGCTCGAGATGGAGAGCAAGCTGCGCGAACGCGTGATCGGTCAGGACGAAGCCGTGGTCGCGGTGAGCGATGCGGTGCGGCTGTCACGCGCGGGCATGGGGCAAGCGCACCGGCCCATCGCGACGTTCCTGTTCCTCGGACCGACGGGCGTCGGCAAGACCGAGCTTGCGAAGGCGCTAGCGGAGACCGTGTTCGGTGACGAGCAGGCGGTGATCCGCATCGACATGTCCGAGTACATGGAGCGCCACGCAGTCGCGCGGCTGATCGGCGCGCCGCCGGGATACGTCGGCTATGACGAAGGGGGACAGCTGACCGAACGCGTGCGCCGCCGTCCCTACTGCGTGATCTTGCTCGACGAAATCGAGAAGGCGCATCCCGATGTGAACAATGTGCTGCTGCAAGTATTCGACGATGGCCGCCTCACCGATGGCAAGGGCCGCGTCGTCGACTTCAGCAACACCGTCATCATCTCGACCAGCAATCTTGGCGCGTCCATCATCATGGACAACCTCGAGAGAACCGAGAAGGACCGCGACACCGAGGCAGCCATGCGCGAGAAGCTCATGGCCGTGCTGAAAGGCCACTTTCGCCCCGAGTTCCTGAATCGCATCGACGAAATCATCGTGTTCCACGGGCTTTCGCGCGAGAACATCCGCTCGATCGTGCAGATACAGCTGGACCGCGTCGCGCGCACGGCGGCGGCTCAGGACATCACGCTCAGGGTGCAGGACCCGGTCATCGATCATCTTGCCGATGTGGGTTATCGGCCCGAATTCGGCGCACGCGAACTGAAACGCCAGATCCGCCAGCAACTGGAGACCCGGCTCGCGAAGGAGATTCTCGGCGGCAAACTCGCTCCGGGCGACACGGTAGACGTGAGCTACGACAAGGACAAGGACGCGATCACGTTCGCCAAGGTCGAGGGCGAAGCGAAGCCGAAACAAAACAAGTCCGGTCCAGCGAGCAAGAAGAAGAACGGGGCAAAGTCGGCGGAACGCAGCAAGGAGTCGGCCAAGAGCGAACATTGAACGCGGCCGTTGCCAATGCCGTCCGAAGCGCGCACGGTCGGGTTCGACCGGGCGCCCCGCGGCACGTACGGATAGACGATTCGCTAGCTGTCGCAATTCCAAGTACGACATTTCAATTGAGCCTCGGCATCAATTCCTGCGCTAATTTGCATTATGTCAATCACGATTAACTAATCGCTACACGCATCCTCCGACAACGATGGCAAACTGCGCAAGTTCCGCGCGTTGCCGCATTCAAAGCGGTACGCCGCTTGCGCTCAAAGCACGACCTGCCTTTTCGGCCCGAGTCCCCAAGCCGACCCACGTCCCGATGAACACACGCCTGCTCAGTCTCACCCGCATTCCGTTCTTCCTGCCGCTCTCCAGCGCGACCCTGATGCTCGGCGTCGCGATGTCGTTCACCGCGCCGTATCTGTCGCTGTTCAGCGTCGAACAGGCGGATATGAGCCCCTTGAAGCTCGGCGTCTTCATGACGGTCATCGCCGCGAGCGGCGTCGTGGCCAGCGCGTTTGCCGGAAAATGGTCCGACAGGCACGGCCATCATCGGGAATTGCTGCTCGCGGCGCTCATTGCTTCATCGCTCGGTTTTCTGTTGATGTGCGTCGTGCGCAATTACACCGCGCTGGTCGTGATCGGCATGCTGTTTCTCGGCGCAGGCGGCTCCGCGATGTCGCTCGTGTTCTCGTTCGCGCGCGCCGCGTTGCCCGTCGACGACGAAGCCGAGCGGTCCCTCGCGCTCGCCACCTTGCGAACCGTTCTTTCGATGGCGTGGGTCTTCGGGCCCTCCGTCGGCGCGCTGGTGCTAGCCGGCGCCGGCTTCTACGGCCTGTTTCTGTTCGCGGCGGCCTGTTTCGTCGCGTGCGGCGCGATCGTCTGGCGCATGCACGGCTCGCCCAGGGGCGACCCGCACAGCGCACCGGCGCACTACGCCGGCGACCCGACATCGCTGCTCGAAGTCACCGCGCCCGACACCGAGGAGCTCGTCCCGCCGCACCCCGGCGCGTCGCACTCTCGCGCCGAGATCTGGCGCGCGACCGTCGCCATGACGCTCATCGGGCTCGCCGCGAGCGCTACGATGATCGTCCTACCGCTCTACGTCGTGCACGGCATGCACGGCACGCGCATCGACGTATCGATCATGCTGGGCCTCGGCGCATTCCTCGAAATTCCGATGATGCTCGCGCTCGGCGCGCGTGCTTCGCGTCTCGACAAGCAGCGATGGCTCGCGTCGTGCGCCGTCGTGCATCTGATTTATTTCATTGCGGTGGCGGCGTCGCCCAACGTCCACTTCCTCATTCCGATGCAAGCCTTCAACGCCTTCGTCGTCTCGGTGACGTCGTGCCTCGGCATGACGTACATGCAGGATCTGATGCCGCAAAGCCCCGGATCGGCGACGGCGCTTTTCTTCAACGCGTCGCGCGTCGGATCGATCCTGTCGGGCGTTCTGTCCGGCGCGCTCGTGGCCGCGCTCGGCTATCGCGGCACGTTTCTCGTGTGCGGATGCATCGCGTTGAGCGCGGCGGTGCTGTTCGCCAATCCGCCGTTCGCGCTCATCGCGCGGCGCATTCTCGACTGGTGGAAGGCGCGGCGGCAGACATCGGCCTGACCTCTTCGCTGTCGGGGAATGGCAATATAGGCGCACCTTTCGTCGATTCCCACGCGACCATGTCTCAGCGCCTCCCGCCGCTCAACGCCCTGCGTCTCTTCGAAGCCGCCGCGCGCCATCGCAGTTTCAAGCTCGCGGCCGCCGAACTCAACGTGACGCCGGGTGCCGTGAGCCACGGCATCGGCGCGCTTGAAGCGATGCTCGGCGTCGAGCTTTTCGTGCGCGAGCCGCGCGGGCTGTCGCTCTCCGCCGCCGGCGAACACTATCTGCCGTACATCGCCGAAGCGTTTTCGCTTATCGTCGTCGGCACGCAGTCGCTGCCCGACAGGCGCAAGCGCCGCGCGATCTCGGTTACGTGCGCGCCGACGCTCGCGGCCCGCTGGCTCGTGCCGCGCCTCGCCGATTTCCGCGCGCGCTGGCCCAACATCGACGTCACCGTGGACACTTCGCGCCGCCAGGCGGGCTTTCCCGTCGACGGCTTCGACTTCGGCCTGCGCCTCTCGCGCGGCCCGGTCGATGGCGCATCGTCGTGGCAACGTCTCTTCGGCGAGCGGCTCGTGCCGGTGTGCAGCCCCGCCTATCGCGCGATGCTGACCGGCGCCGGCGGCGTTCCGGATCTCACCCGCGCCGCACTCATTCACATCGATACGGCCAGTCAGGACTGGCAAGCGTGGATGGACGGCGCGGGCATCGACGGTCTCGATCTGCACGGCGGCCTTCGCTTCGATACCGTTCAGCTCGGCTTCGATGCCGCCGCGGCCGGGCTTGGCGTCGTCATCGGCAGGCGTCCGCTCGTCGATCGCGAGCTGGCGGCGGGCACGCTGGTCGAAGCGTCAGCGACGAGCGTCGAGACGCAAACCGCCTACTGGCTCTGCGAGACGCCGCAAGCGAGCGCGCGCGCGGATTTCGTCGCGTTTCGCAACTGGCTGATCGAACAAGCGGCCCGTTTCGTCGATAACGGTTGAACTGCGCTCATCCGACGGCGAAATCTTTTCGTTTGTCAGCACGGACGTTCGCCTGCGACGATGGCCGCAAGGAGGAACGAGCCATGTCGTCTTTATCGACCACACGATCGGCCACGCACCGCGCGACGACGTGGGTGCTCATCGGCGCGGCCGCGCTGATCCTGAGCGCCGCGATGGGCGTGCGCCAGACGTTCGGGCTTTTCATCGGGCCGTTTTCGTTCGATCGCGGCATGCCCGTCACGCTGATCGCCTTCGCGATCGCGCTGCACAACCTCGTGTGGGGCTTCGCGCAGCCGTTCGCGGGCGCGGCCGCCGATCGATACGGCGCAGCGCCGGTCGTCGCGACGGGCGCGGCCACGTTCGCCGCCGGGCTCGCGCTCGCCGCCGCCGCGACTTCCGGCTGGATGCTCGTGCTCGGTCTCGGCTTGCTCGTGGGCATCGGCATCAGTTGCACGAGTTTCGGCGTCGTGCTCGCGACGGTCGGACGCGTGGCGTCGCCGCAAACACGCAGCGTCGCGATGGGCCTGGCCAGCGCGGGCGGCTCGCTCGGCCAGGTGCTGATGGTGCCGTTCGCGCAGGAAGTGCGCGTGCATGCGGGCGTGCCGGCGTCGCTCTATGCCCTCACCTTCGTGCTGCTGCTCGCCGCGCCGCTCGGCATCGCGCTCGATCGCGCGAGCCGCCGGAGCAAGGCATCTTCGGCATCGCACGAAACGCACGCGCAAGCCGCCGCGATGCCGTTGCGCGAAACGCTCGCGTATGCGTCGCGGCATCGCGGTTATCGGCTGCTGACGCTCGGCTTTTTCACTTGCGGCTTTCAGCTTGCGTTCATCGCGACACATCTGCCCGGCTATCTGATGCTGTGCCACATGCCGGTCGGACTCGGCGCGACCGCGCTCGCGCTGATCGGCCTCTTCAACATGATCGGCAGTTGGGGATGCGGCTGGCTCGGCGGACGCTGGCGGCAGCATCACGTCCTCGCGTGGCTCTATCTGATTCGCGGCGGCGCGATCGCCCTCTTCGTCCTGTTGCCGACGACGAGCGTATCCGTCGTCGTCTTCGCCGCCGTGATGGGCCTGACGTGGCTGGGCACGGTGCCGCTCACCAACGGACTCATCGCGAAGGTGTTCGGCACGCGGCATCTGGGCACGCTATTCGGCGTCGTGTTTCTCAGTCATCAGCTCGGATCGTTTCTCGGCGCGTGGCTCGGCGGCTACGTGTTCGACACGACCGGCTCGTACTCGCTGATCTGGGCCGCGACGGCAATCGCCGGACTCGTCGCGGCGCTGCTGCATTTTCCGATCGATGACCGGCCGGTCGCGGAAGCATCGCTCGCGGCGAGTTGATTTCGCGTCCGAAAAAAAACGCGCCACAATCGGCGCGTTTTTTTTCGATCGATTCACACGCTCAGCCGTGCCGCGCGACGGCGGCCTGCGCGTGGGCTTCGCGCGTCGAGCCTTTCGCCGGACGTCCCGCCCAATAGCCCGCGAGCATCGACCCCGACAGGTTGTGCCACACCGAGAAAAGTGCGCCGGGCAACGCCGCGATCGGCGTGAAATACAGCTTGCCGAGCGTCGCCGCGAGCCCCGAGTTCTGCATGCCGACTTCGATTGCCAGCGTGCGGCAGACGGCTTCGTCGAAGCCGAGCAGACGCCCGCCCCAATAGCCGCCCAATAGACCGATGCCGTTGTGCAGCACCACGCCCACCGCGACGACCATGCCCACCGACGCGATGCTCTTCTGCGTGCCGCCGACCACCGCGGCGATGATGAGCAGGATCGCCACCATCGACACGAGCGGCAGCATCCACTCGATCTTGCGCACGAGCTTGCCGAACAGATGGTTCACGACGAGGCCGATGACGATAGGCAGCGCGACGATCTGCACGATGCTCATCAGCATGCCGTGCACGTCGACGGCGATGGAGGCATCGACATAAAGGCGCGTGAGCAGCGGCGTCGCGAACACGCCGACGAGCGTCGAGAGCGCGCTGATCGTGACGGACAGCGCCACGTCGCCACGCGCGAGATAGATCATCACGTTCGACGCCGTGCCGCTCGCGACGCTGCCGACGAGCACCATGCCCGCCATCAGATCGGGCGGCATGTGCAGCGCTTTCGCGATGACCCACGCGGCGAGCGGCATCACGAGGTAATGCAGCACGATGCCCGCGATGACCGGCGCGGGCCGCGTGAACACGCGCCTGAAATCGTCGATGGAAAGCGTGACGCCCATCGACAGCATGATGATCGTGAGAAGCGTCGTGACGTGCGGCGCGATGCCCGTCACGGATGAAGGCGCACTATAGGCGGCGATGGAAACCAGCACGGCCCAGAGCGGGAAAAGGCGGGTGATGCGGGCAAGCATGAAAACGATCCTCGAATGTCGTTGCGTGTCGTGTGTGGTTCAGCGAAAGCGGCGGTGCGCGGGTTGACCGGACAGGCGCAGACGGACGAAAGCTTGCCCTCGTGGGGCGGACGCTGCCCGCGATGCCGGCGCGCGCGGGTCACGCGCGGTCTCTCTAGCCGATCGTCGGGCAGGCGCCGCATTTTACCCGTCGCGCGACGGGTTTTCGGAATTCGCTTAATTCCCGCGACGCGCGCATACGCTCGCCAACTCATTCGCGGCTCATTCTCCGGCGTCATCATGCGCATCAAACAACCACTTGCAAGGAGATGATCATGACGCCAATCGCCATCGTTCAAGGCACGCCGACGTGGGTCTGGGTGCTGCTCGCATTTCTTTTGTATCGCGGCATCAAGGCGATGCAGGCCAGCACCACCCCGCTGTCGAAGCTCGCAATCGTTCCGATTATTTTCGCGGGCATGGGCATCGCGCATCTCGTCGCGTCGCCGCTCGCCGGATGGATGGCCGTCGCCGTGTGGATCGCCACGCTGGGCGCGGGCATCGTCGGCGGCGTGTTCCTTGCGAGCCAGAGCCGCTTCATCGTCGATCCGATCGCGCGAACCGTGATGCTGCCCGGCTCCATGTTGCCGATGCTGCTGATCCTCGCGACGTTCATCGCGAAGTTCTGGCTCGGCTTCGAAATGGCGACCGTCGCCTATCTGCCCGCGCTCACGACCTATGCGGCAATCGACGCTGCCGTGTCGGGCATCGTCGCGGGCATCTTCGCGGGACGCTTCTTCACGTACTGGAAAACGATGCACGCGCTGCGCGCTTCGTGGGCTTGATCCTGATTGCTGCGGTCGCGCGTCGGGCCATCGGAACGCGCGATCGGGCAAATGGCGTCACACTTGTTACTCTCCGTTTTCCGCTATCGGAGTCAGACTGAATCACGGCAAACAACGAGCAAGAGTCCAACTCAGGAGGTTGCAAGGCCATGACTACATCCGACGAAACAGGGATGCGCACGCCGCCCGTCGTGTCGCAGGAGCAATGGGAAGCAGCGCGTCAGCAGTTGCTGGTGAAGGAGAAAGCCCAGACGCGCGCGCGCGACGCGCTCGCCGCTGAACGCCGCCGCATGCCCTGGACCGCCGTGAAGACGGACTACATGTTCGAAGGCCCCGCGGGCAAGATCGGCTTTCTCGATCTTTTCGATGGCCGGCGTCAGTTGATCGTCTATCGCGCGTTCTATGAGCCGGGCGTCTTCGGATGGCCGGAGCACGCGTGCCGCGGCTGCTCGCTGGTCGCGGATCAGGTCGCGCATCTTGCACATCTGAATGCGCGCGACACGACGCTCGTCTTCGTATCGCGCGCGCCGCAGCAGGACATCGTGCGGCTGAAGGAACGCATGGGCTGGACCATTCCCTGGTTCACGCTGACGGATCGCTTCGATGCCGACTTCGGCGTCGACGAGTGGCACGGCACGAACGTGTTCTTCCGCGAAGGAGACCGTGCATTTCGCACGTACTTTCTCAACAATCGCGGCGACGAGCAGATGGGCAATACCTGGAACTATCTCGACATCACGCCGCTCGGCCGACAGGAACTCTGGGAAGACTCGCCTGAAGGCTATCCGCAGACACCGACCTATAAGTGGTGGAACTGGCACGACAGTTATGTCGACGATGCGCCGCCCGATAAAAAATGGGTCGAAATCTCCGATGCCGGCGAAGCGGCATTCCGTGCTGAAAGCGCAAGGAACAAGGTCTAAAAACGAGCAATGTTGAATGCGGAACCGGTCATCATTTCTTGCCGGTTCCGTTCCGCATTTTTGTGGAACGATTTAGCTAAAGTTTTCAGCAAACGTTTCCGTAAACACAATCATCAACAGCGACGCCTCCGTCGCGCACGGCTCTCCCGCACCAGCCGGCACTATTCGCCGCTTTCGCCTGGACGCCCTCTCGTCCATCTCCTCCACGGATAATCTGCAATGAAGAAGTCGTTGGCCGCATGCGCGGCCGCTATCGGCACGCTCGCCGCGCTTGCCGCTCCGCTCTCGCACGCCCGCGAAATCTACGGTCAGATCGGCACCGAAGGCGTGGGCATCGGCTACTCGGAACCGCTCGGCACGCGCGACAACGTGCGCGCCGAATTCAACGGCCTGAAGTTCTCGCATAACTTCGACGCTGGCGGTCTCCACTACGACGGCACCGCGAGCATCTATCACGGCGGCTTCTATTTCGACTTTTTTCCGGCGCCGGGAACGGTCGGTTTTCGCATCACGGCTGGCGCGCTCATCGGCGGCGATCATGTCGATGGCACCGCGACCAGCATGAACGGCACCTACACCATCGACGGCATCGCTTATCCGACTTTCGGGGAAAGCATTCACGCCAAGGCTAAGTTCCCGGCCGTGCGTCCGTATATCGGCATCGGCTTCGGGCATACGCCTGTTGCCGAGAAAGGCTTCTCCGCGTTCTTCGATGCAGGCGTCGCGTATGGCCGCCCGCGCGTCACGCTCGACGTTCCGGCGGATATCGTCGCGGCGGCGGGACAAGAAAACATCGACGCCGAACAGCAGGATCTGCAGAACAAGGCGGACAAGTTGCGCTTCTATCCGATCGTAAAGGTCGGCGTCACTTATCGCTTCTGATCGCGCTTCTGATAGCGCTTCTGATCGCGTTACTGGATTGCGCCCGCGAACGCCAGCCATTCGCCGACGATCGCTTCGGGCGCATCTTCCTGCATCAGATGCCCTGATCCGCGCACGCGCGTAAAGCGCGCGCCCGGAATCAGCGATGCGAGTTCGACACCGCGCTCGACCGGTATCCACTCGTCCTCTTCGCCCCAAAGAATCGATACGGGGCATTTCAATTCGCCATAGCGCGATTGCACTTCATCGGTGTAGCGCTGATCCATCTGCGCGATCTGCCGATAGAACGCGGCCTGCCCGACTTTGCCGGTCCACGGCCGCGTATAGACGCGCAGCGTCTCTTGCTGCAACCGCCGATGCGCCGCACCCTGCAGATATGCATCGAGCATCGCCTGATGCATGTACGGCGGCACACCCGCAAACGCGGCTTCATGCTGTCGCACATGACGCACGAAGGGCGATCCCCACGGCGCGACGGCGACCGGATCGACGAGCATCAGCGAACGATACGCGCAGCCGTCGATCAACGCGGCTCGCAGCGATGTCGCGCCGCCGAAATCGTGTGCGAGCACATCGGGCAAGGCACCGTTCCACTCACCGCACCAGTGCGCGAGAAGCGCCGCGAGCACGCGATTCTGCACGCCGAGCGATACGTCCTGCCCCTCGCGCATCTCCGACGCACCGTAGCCCAGCAGATCGAAGTAATGCACACGCCGCAAACGCGCCGCTACCGGTGCGATGCGTCGCCACACCTGCGATGAAAACGGCGTGCCGTGCACCATCACGAGCGGCGCGCCCTCGCCGATCATGCCGTAGCGCACGGCTTGTCCTTCGTATTCGAAAACGTGATCGAGTGGCAGCGTATCGTTCGATTCGTTCATGGCTCAACGCAGATTCGTGCGCGCGAGTTCGACGATCTCATCGCCGCGCCCGCTCAGGATCGCTCGCAACATATAGAGGCTGAAGCCCTTCGCTTGCGACAGTTCGATGGTCGGCGGCATCGCGAGTTCATGCTTCGACGTGACGACATCGACGACCGCCGGTCCTTTGTGCGCGAACGCTTCGCGCAGCGCGTTTTCGAGTTGCTCCGATTCCTCGACGCGCACCGACCAGATGCCCGCGCCCTTCGCGATCTGCGAGAAATCGGTCTTGCTGAGATCGACGTTGGTGTCGAGATAGCCGCCAGCCTTCAGTTCCATCGACACGAAACCGAGCAGGCTGTTGTTGAACACGACGACCTTGATCGGGAGATCGAGTTGCACGGCCGAGAGCAGATCGCCGAGCAGCATCGACAAACCGCCGTCGCCCGATAGCGAAACGACTTGCCGTTGCGGCCGCGCGGCCTGAGCGCCGAGCGCCTGCGGCATTGCGTTTGCCATCGAGCCGTGATTGAACGAGCCGTGCAACTGGCGCTTGCCGTTCATTGTCAGATAACGCGCGGCCCACAGTGTCGGCGTGCCGACGTCGACGGTGAAGATCGCGTCGTCGGCTGCGATTTCATCGACGAGCTTCGTCAGATATTGCGGATGAATCGGACGTCCCGGCGCGGATGGCGTCGCGAGATCGTCGAGGTCCTTGCGGGCGGTCGCATAGTGCTTCAATGCGTTCTCGAGAAAACGCCGCTCGTCCTTGCGTTGGAGCTTCGGCAAGAGCGCCGCGAGCGTTTCCTTGATCGTGCCGACGAGCCCCATTTCCAGCGGCGCGCGGCGTCCGAGTTGCGAGCCGCGCCAGTCGATCTGCACGATCTTCGCTTGCGGCGGATAGAACGGGCGATACGGAAAATCGCATCCGAGCAGGAGCAGCGTGTCGCACGACATCATCGCGTGATAGCCCGAACTGAAACCGATGAGCCCTGTCATGCCGACATCGAACGGGTTGTCGTACTCGATGAACTGCTTGCCGCGCAACGCATGCACTATCGGTGCTCCGAGCGTATCGGCGAGCGCGACCACTTCGTCGTGCGAGCCGGCGACGCCGCTGCCGCACATGATCGTCACCGCTTCGCAGCCGTTCAGAAGGCTCGCGAGCTTGTCGAGATCGGCGTCTGCCGGCACGATCGCGCCCGGCGCGCTCGCGGTCCAGCGCGGCTCGACGGCCGGGCCTTCGCTCAATGCGACGTCGCCCGGCAACACGATCACCGCGACGCCGCGCTGATCGATCGCCGCACGCATCGCGCGTTCGAGCACGCGCGGAAACTGCGACGCATTCGACACCAGCTCCACGAAGTGACTGCATTCCCTGAACAATTCCTGCGGATGCGTTTCCTGAAAGTAGCCGAGGCCGATTTCCGTCGATGGAATGTGCGCCGCGATGGCGAGCACCGGTTGATGATTGCGATGACAGTCGTAAAGACCATTGATGAGATGCAGATTGCCTGGGCCGCAACTGCCCGCGCATACCGCGAGTTTGCCTGTCGCGGCGGCATCGGCTCCGGCCGCGAAAGCGGCTGCTTCCTCGTGACGCGTATGCATCCAGCGGATCGAGCCGACACGATCGAGGCTGAACGCCAAACCGTTCAGGCTGTCGCCCGTCACGCCCCAGATTCGCTCTACGCCCGCCGCCGCCAGTGTCTTCGCCAGATAGTCCGCTATCGTGCCCTTGGCCATGATGTGTCCCGTGATGAAGAGAGGATGTCCAGTGATCGACGGAGCCGCGCACGGAATGACGTGGCGCGCATCCGTGTTGGCTCAATGCATGCAGGATTCAAAACGCAAAAGGAGTGTACGCCGGAGCGAGGCGGTTTGTCCTGAACCGTGTCGAGACCGCGTGGTGCGGGCGTTCAGGATAGGCGATCGCGGTATTTTGAATGCATCATTCCGGAAGGAATCCGGTATGCGTAATGCAAACGACAACGGCGGCGGATCGATGACCCGCCGCCGTTGCGCATGACTGAAGCGAGACCCTGCGCTCAGGCGCCCTTGCGCATGTTCTCCGGCAGATCCCGTCCGTGATACTTCTTGTAGATCGTGTTGAGGTTGCCGCTCTTCATGTTCGCGCCGACCCAGTTGTTCACCCATTCCTTCAGGCGCGGCTGGTCCTTGTTCATCGCGATGCCGAGATCGAACGTCTTCTGCTCGAACTTCATCTCGATGTTGCGTTGCGGAGCGCGATCCTGCATCTCCTTCAGGTTCGAAGGCGTGCTCGAGAAGATGTCGACCTGTCCCGTGACCATCGACGTGATGAGCGTCGCATCGTCTTCATAGCGTTGAATCTGTGCGCCCTTCGCCTGCTGTGTCGTCAGCGTGTCGTTCACCGTTGCACGCGTGAGGCCGATGGTCTTGCCGTCGAGATCCGCATAGCTCTTCACGTTCGCCGTCTTCACGCCGCCAACGATGATCGAGATGACCGCATACGGGTTCGAGAAATCGACGACTTTGGCGCGCTCCGGCGTGACCGACAGCGAGGAAATCACGAGGTCCGCGCGCTTCGCCTGCAGCGTCGGAATGCGCGCGGCGTTGGTGATCTGCACGAGTTCTAGCTTCACGCCGAGATCCTTCGCAAGCGCGGCGGCAGTATCGACGTCCGATCCCGCGGGCTTCAGGTTCTGGTCGGCATAGCTGAAGAGCGGCGTGCCGATGGCGATCGCGACGCGCACGACGCCTGCCTTCTTGATGTCGTCGAGTTCATCGGCCATCACGCTGTGAACCGCGCCTGCCATCATCAACGTTGCGAGCGTTGCGCGTGCAATGATTGATTTCGCTTTCAAGTTACGTCTCCGTCGTTATTAATGTTGCTGAATTGATGCTGCGATTATCAAAGTCCGTTATCGAGGAATGCGCGCAATTCGGGTGTGCGCGGCGCATCGAGCATGCTGCCGTCGCCCACTTCCCAAACCTTTCCCTGATGCATGTAGATGATGCGATCCGCCACGCGCTTCGCGAAGGCCATCTCGTGCGTGACGAGCAGCATCGTCATGCCGTCGGCAGCGAGGTCTTCCATCACGCGCAGCACTTCGCCCGTCAATTGCGGATCGAGCGCCGAGGTCACTTCGTCGAACAGCATCACCTTTGGCGACATCGCGAGCGAGCGCGCGATCGCCACGCGCTGCTGCTGTCCGCCCGACAATTGCTCGGGATACGCATCGGCCTTCTGTCCGAGACCGACTTGCTCCAGCACGTTCATCGCAATGCGCCGCGCTTCGTCGCGCGACATCTTCTTGACGTGACGCAGCGCGAGCATGATGTTCTCTTCGACCGTCAGATGCGGAAAGAGGTTATAGCTTTGAAACACGATGCCCACTTCGCGGCGCAACAGATGCAGATCGACCTTCGGATCATCGACGCGAATGCCGCACACTTCGATTTGCCCTTGGTCGATCGTCTCCAGCCTGTCGATGCAACGCAACGCCGTGCTCTTGCCCGAACCGCTCGCGCCGATCACGGCGATCATCTCGCCCTTGTTGACTTCGAAGGAAACGCCCTTGAGAACATGATTGGAGCCGAAGCTCTTGTGAATATCGCCGACCTTAACGATTGCTGACATTGAGCTTGTTCTCCATCGATTGGCTCCAGCGCGAAAGCGGATAGCACAGGACGAAATAGAAAGCGCCGACCAGACCGAAGATGAGGAACGGCTGGAAGATCGAGTTATTGATGATCTGCCCCGCGCGCGTCAACTCGATGAAGCCGATCACCGAAGCAAGCGACGTCATCTTGATGAGCTGCACGAGAAACCCGACGGTCGGCGGCAGCGCGAGACGCATCGCCTGCGGGATGATGACGAGGCGCAGCGTCTGCCAGCGCGTGAGCGACAGGCATTCCGACGCTTCCCACTGCGGCTTGGGCATCGCTTCGATACAGCCGCGCCAGATATCGCCGAGATATGCGCTCGAATAGATCATCAGCGCGAGCCCGGCCGCGACGAGCGCGGGCACCTGATAGCCGTACACCGACAGGCCGAAGTACACGATGAACAGCAGGATCAGCAGCGGTATGCCCTGAATCGCCTCGATATACACGAGCGCCACGCGCGCAAGCCATGCGCGCGGCGAGATGCGCGCGAGCATCACGGCAAAGCCGCCGATACCGCCGAGCACGAACGCAAGCGCGGAAAGCACGAGCGTCCAGCCGATCGATTGCACTAGATAGACAAGGTGCGATGACGTGAATCCGCCGCTCATGCCGCACCTCCGGGAATGACCGTATCGATGCGCTGCGGATCGGGCGGCGTCTTGCCGGCGCGTTTAGCAGCAAGCCGGATCGCGCGGCGGCGCTTGAAGAGATGCTCTCCCACCGCCCACGCGATGAGCTTGATGACGAGCGACAACGCCAGATACAGCGCCGCGACCACGATGTACGTTTCGAGCGAGCGGAACGTATCGGACTGCACAGTGTTCGCGACCGCCGTGAGCTCTTCGGCCGAAATCTGCGAGGCGATCGCGGAGGCCTGCATCATCAGCAGGAACTGGCTCGTCAGCGCGGGATAGACCTTTTCGATCGACGGCTGCAACATCACATGCCAGCCGATGCGCCACTTCGGAAGCCCGAGGCATTCGGCCGCTTCGATTTGTCCGCGTGGCACCGATTCGAGTCCCGCGCGGATGATCTCGGCCGCATATGCGCCGATGTTGATCGTCATCGCGAGCGCGGCGGCCGCGAACGTCGGCATGCGCAAGCCGATGCTCGCAAGACCGAAGTACAGCAGAAAGATCTGCACGAGGAACGGCGTATTGCGCACCGCCTCGATATAGACGATGCACAGGCGCGTGAGGACCGGCAGTTTCGCGCGCTTCGCGAACGCCACCAGCATGCCGAGAATCAGCCCGAAGAACACAGCCACGCAAGTCATCTTGAGCGTGAGCCATGCGCCCAGCATGAACGTCGGCCAGTACGGCAGCAGCGGTGAAAAATCGAGAGAGAACATGGCGGCAAGAGTTCCTGTCAGGTGTGTGGGCGCTAACACGCTGTGCGCCCGCTCTGGATGTATGACGACATACTACGAGCGCCGTGATACTGCATTTCGCATGCATTAAACCGGATCGAACGGGCCAGTCGTCGTGAAGGCACCGCCCTGCAGCACCGCCACCGGATCGGTGGGCGCCGGCGGCGGCGTCGCTTCAACCTTTTCGCGGAACTGCTCGGACGAGTCACGCGGAACGAAGCCGAGATGCGCGGCGCAGCGGTTGTCCCACCATGTATGCGCGTTCGCCGACATGCCGAAGACGATCGTGTGGCCGACGTCTTTCGTGAAGAGACTGCGGCGCAACAGGTCATGAAAATCGTCGTAGCTCATCCAGCTCGCCATCATGCGGCGGTCCTTCGGCTCCGGAAACACGGAGCCGATACGAATGCTCACCGTCTCGATGCCGTACCGGTCGAAATACATTTGCGCCATGTCCTCGCCGAAGGACTTCGACAAGCCGTAGTAGCCATCGGGGCGCTTGCGCGCAGTGGCGTCGATTCGTTCGTCCTGCCGATAGAAACCCGTGACGTGATTCGAGCTTGCGAACACGATGCGCTTCACGCCCTGACGGCGCGCCGCTTCGTAAAGATTGAAAACGCCCTTGATGTTGGCTTCGAGAATCTCTTCGAACGGACGCTCGACCGATACCCCGCCGAGATGAATGATCGCGTCGCAGTCCATTGCAAGCGCATCGACGGCGTCGCGGTCGGCGAGATCGCAAGGAGCGATCTCTTCGTGAGGCGCGGCGTCGCCCTGCAACACGCCAGGCAAGTCGGAGATCCGCACATGCCGCGCGAACTCGGCGACGCGATGCCGGATCGCGCGGCCGATTCCGCCGGCGGCGCCCGTCAGCAACAGACGATCGAATTGCGCATCTTCGTCGGCGGACGGCGTGCTGGTTTGTTGTTCCATCGTGTTGTGTCTCCTGAAGGCTGTCGTCGCTAGGGATTACCCTGCGCGCGTCTTCTTGTACGTTGTCATATCACTACATGACGCATATCATCATTTGCCGAACGATTTGTCAATGTGTGTAAAACCCACGCCAACGAGACTACCGTGACGCTATCGCCCGATCTTCATGCCGGCACCGACGCATCCTCGATTGCATCGCCGCAAGCGCGACGCAGTCTGACCGCGCAACTCGTCGACGCCTTGCGCGCCCAGATCGATGCACAGGAACTGAAGGGCGGCAGCAGGCTCGCGACGGAAGCGGAAATGGTTCAGCGCTTCGGCGTGAGCCGCACCGTCGTGCGTGAGGCGCTGTCGCGTCTGCAAGCGGCAGGACTCGTGGAAACGCGGCATGGCATCGGTACGTTCGTGTGTGAAGCGGGCATGTCGCCTCTTCTGCACCTCGATCCCGCCGATGTCGCCGGTTCGATGGATGCGCTCGCCATCCTCGAATTGCGCATTAGTCTCGAAACCGAAAGCGCGGGACTTGCCGCAATGCGTTGCGATGCCGCGCGTCTTGCGACGATGCGCTCGACGCTCGGGGACTTTTCAAGGAACGTGGGCGAAGCAAGCGATACCGTATCGCCCGATCTGCGCTTTCACATGGAGATCGCGCATGCAACGGGCAATCGCTATTTCGTCGAGATCATGGAGCATCTGGGCACGCGCATGATTCCGCGCACGCGCATCACGGCGACGCCGATTCCGCGCGATCAATACGCGGATTACCTGATGCGCGTGAATCGCGAGCATGAACAGATCGCGGACGCCATTGAACGCGGCGATGCCGATTCGGCGCGCACCGCGATGCGTCTGCATCTGATCAACAGCCGGGAGAGATTGCGACGCGCGCAGTCGTCGCTTGAATGAATACGCGAGTACCGCGCGTTGGCGCGGTCCTCGCGATGCAACATCAACGCGCCATGTTCGGCTCGCCATCCTCGACGTCATGCGCGCCGGAAATCGTCTCCAGTGCCTGATCGTGATGCAGCAGCAGGACCGCCGCCACGCCGACCATGCCCGCCCCTGCCAGGCACAGCAGGCCCGCGCCGAAGCCGCCCGTGCTGTCCTTGATCCAGCCCATCGCATAGGGACCGAAGAAGCCCGCGAGATTGCCGAGCGAGTTGATCGCCGCGATGCCGCCCGCCGCCGCCGCACCCGAAAGGAACGAGGCCGGCAGCGTCCAGATCACCGGCAGGCAACCGAAGATGCCGAAGCCCGCGATCGACAGCGCGATCATCTTCATCACCGGATCGTCGAGGCCCGCCGATGCCGCGATGCCGCCCGCCGCGACCATCAACGCAATCGCGACATGCCAGCGCCGTTCGAGCTTGCGATCCGAATGACGGCCCCACAGCACCATGCTGATCACGCCCACGGCATAGGGCAATGACGTGACGAAGCCGGTCTGCAAGTTGGAAAGACCGAACGATTTGACGATCTGCGGCAGGAAGAAGCTCAGCCCATAGTTCGTGGCATTCGCGCCGAAGTAGATCAGGGCAATGGCGAGCACGCGCGGATTGAAGATGGCTTCCTTCACGCTGAACGCATGCACGGATTCGCGATGCGCGCGCTCTTGCGCCTGACGATCGACGAGCCAGTCACGCTCTTCTTTTGCAAGCCAGTGTGCGTCGGAAGGCTTGTCGGTCAGATAGAAGTACACGACGAACGCGAGCAGCAACGCGGGAATCGCTTCGATCAGATACAGCCACTGCCAGCCCGCCATGCCGTTGATGCCGTCCATCTGCAAGAGCGCGCCGGAGATCGGTCCGCCGATCACGGTGGACAGTGGAATCGCCGCCATGAAATAGCCGACGACGCGGCCGCGATACTTCGCCGGGAACCACAAGGTCAGCAGAAAGATGATGCCGGGAAAGAAGCCCGCTTCCGCGACGCCGAGCAGGATGCGCAAGCCATAGAACACGTATGCGTTGGAGAGGCCTGTCGCCTGCGCGATATGCGGAATGTAGGCCATCGCGGCTGCGAGGATGCCCCACGTGAACATGATGCGTGCGATCCAGCGGCGCGCGCCGAATCGTTCGAGCAGCAGGTTCGAAGGAACCTCGAAAAAGAAATAGGCGATGAAGAAAATGCCGGCGCCGAAACCGAACATGCTCGCAGTGAAACCGAGCGCCTTGTTCATCTGCAATGCGGCAAAGCCGACGTTGACGCGGTCCAGATATGCGATGAAGTAACACAAGATCAGGAACGGCACGAGGCGAACCATCACGCGCTTCATGGTGCGAGCTTCAAGGTCCATCAATGTCTCCTCCGGATTAGAGAATCTGTTGATCGCGGGTGCTTGAGATACCTGCGGAGACTACTCTTTCAGAAGGACTTGCAGCATTGGTGTTTGTGCTTGGTATCGGTTCCGAAGGGGGACGTGTCCATCATTTCGATGCGCGCCAATAAAATGCGCTCGAATCGTTTGCGTCCCAAATCATGCGAAAAAAATGCGGACGGGGCGAATGATCGCCCCGTTTTCGTGAAGTTTATGCTACCGGTAACAGCGCGGCGTACTCCGGCTCCGGTAATCCTTGCACGCCGGGGTTCAATGCGAACACGTGACCGTCGTCGTCAGTGGCATTCATTGCCGGACGAATAGTCGTGACATAGAGCGTTTTCAGATCGCTGCCGCCGAACGCGCACATCGACGGCTTGCTCGCAGGCAGCACGATCTCGCGATCGAGTTCGCCGCGCGGTGTGAAACGCAGCAGGCGGCCGGCGTCGTTCGCACACGTCCAGTAGCAGCCGTCCGCATCGACCGCGGCGCCATCGGGACGGCCCGCGTAGTGATGCAGATCGGCAAATGCGCGCTGCGCGTGCGGCCTGCCGGTGTCGGGGTCGAAGTCGAATGCCCAGATCATGCGCCGTTGCGGATGCGAGTCCGACAAATACATCGTTCTGCCATCCGGCGACCATGCGAGGCCGTTCTGCGTGATCAGACCATCGACGACCGATTCCGACAAAGCGCCCTGCTCATCGAAGCGATACAGCGCGCCGACGGCACTCGCGAGCGACATGTCCATCACCATCGTTCCGGCCCAGAAGCGCCCTTGCCTGTCGCAGCGGCCATCGTTGAAGCGCATGCCCGTCGCGGGAAACGAAGGCGCTGCGAGCTTCACGGCGTGCGCCTGGTTCTCGTCGGCGAGCGTCACGCCGAACATGCCGCTTTCCATGCCCGCGACGACGCGCCCAGCCTTGTCGAACGCAAAGCATGCGACCTGTTCGTCGAACGCCCATTCCGTACGTCTCGCGCTTTCGATCTCGAGCCTGACGATCCGTCGCGCGGGAATATCGACCCAATACAGCGCGCCCTCTTGCGCGCGCCATAGCGGACATTCGCCGACGGTCGCGCGCCCGGCCGCGTCGATGCGTTCCGCGCGCACGGCGGCGCTCATCGCTTGCGCTCCATCGGCTCGCCCAATACGAACGGGCCGCCCTGGAAGCGCTGCGCCGGATCATCGCGATCGGCGCTCGGTCCGGTCACCGGAAACAGCCCGTCGAACTGGGCCGAGCTGTCTTGCGGATTGAAGCCGAGGAAGCCCGCCTTCGAGTTGTCCCACCACTTCACCGGATTGTCAGAAGCGCCGTACACCACCGCATGACCGACGCGATTCGTGAACAGCGAGCAGCGCACGAGCTCGATGAAATCGCGGTAGCTCAGATACGTGACGAGCATGCGCGGATTCTTCGGCTCCTCGAACGACGAACCGATGCGCAGGTTCACCGTCTCGATGCCGAAGCGATCGAAGTAATAGCGCGACAGCGATTCGCCGAAGCACTTGGTCACGCCATAAAGACTGTCCGGGCGATGGGGCGAATCGGCGTCGAGCACTTCGGTGACTGGATGAAAGCCGATTGCATGGTTCGAGCTCGCGAACACGATGCGCTTCACCCCATGACGGCGCGCCGCTTCATAGATGTTGTACGTACCGCGGATATTCGCTTCGATCAGATCGTCGAACGGCGCGTCGATCGAGATGCCGCCGAGATGCACGATCGCGTCGACGCCCTCGACGAGCTGCATCACCTTGTCGCGATCCGCGAGATCGACGGCGCTGATCTCTTCATGGCTCGCTGCATCGTCGAGCGGCGCGATGTCGGAGAGCCTCACGACGTCGGCCCATTGAGCGAGCGCGCCGCGCAACTGACGACCCAGATTGCCGGCCGCGCCGGTCAGAAGCAGACGCTTGAACGGCTTGGCCGCTGCGTTTGGCTGATTCATCGAGACTCCTGTCAATACGTACTGATGCGTTGAAAGCAATAAGGAAGAAAACGTTTTCGGGACTATATCGATCAGTGCGACGCGCCGTCAATCGTCGTCTGGCATGCAAAACGCCGCATGCAAAACGCAAGTTTCGATGTCATCGTTTCCCGAATTTCTGCGACAATCCGTTAACAGTGCGAAAACGTTACCCTCCGAATGAAAAAAATTTCCCCGACCATTCGCGACGTCGCCGCTGCGGCGGGCGTCTCCGTCGCGACCGTCTCGAAGTACATCAATGGCGCGCAGCGCTTCTCCGCGCCGGTCGAGGCCAAGCTCAAGGAAGCCATCGATTCGCTCGGCTACCGCTCGAACCCGCTTGCGCGCTCGATGATTACCGGCAAGACGCGCACCATCGGTCTCACGATCCTCGACATCAGCAATCCGCACTTCACGCATGTCGTGAAAGGCGCGAACCGCATTGCGCTGCGGCACGACTACACGCTGCTGCTCGTCGATATCGACGAGAATCAGGCGCGCGAGCGGCCGCTCATCGAAGCGCTCGCGCAACGCGTGGACGGCCTGCTCGTCAGCTCGCGCCTGGCAGACGAAAACGCGCAGTGGATGCTCGATCTCGACAAGCCCGTCGTGCTGCTGCGTAACGCCGAGCTGCCGATTCCGAGCGTCGGCATCAACAGCCGCCTCGCTACTTACATGCTCGCGCGTCATCTGCTCGATCTCGGGCATCGCCGCATCGCGTATCTCGGCTTCGAGCACGCGCGCATCAACGATGAACGCATTCGCGGCGCGCGCGAGTGTCTCGCCGAAGCGGGCCTCGAACTCGATATCTACGAAGCCCATGCGCCAACGTCGCTTGCCGGCGAACAGGCTTGCTCGCGCGTGATGCTCGGTCCGAAGCGCCCGCAAGCGGTGATCTGCTACAACGACCTGATCGCGCTCGGCTTCATGAAGGAAGCCGCTTCGCTCGGCATTCGCGTGCCGCAGGACGTCTCGGTGACCGGCATCGACAACGTGCCCTACGGCGCATACGCCGCGCCGGGACTCACGACCGTCGACATTCAGAGCGAGAAGATGGGCGAACTCGCGATGCAGAAGCTCATCGACGCCCTCGCCGGTCATCCCGATCCGGGCAACTCCATGTTCGAGCCGCGGCTCATCGTGCGTGAATCGACTGCTGCCGCTGCATGACGTACGCCGCGCTGCCTGCAAGTTGCGAGTGCGGGCGGCGCGGCGCATGTCTTGACTAATAATCGCTAATACGAATTACGCTGCGAGCTTCGCCGGCGTCATCTTCGGCGTGAGCAAGTGCATGATCCCGAAGGCGATGAGATACGCCGATGCGCCGATCGCGAACAGCACCCAGTAGTGACCCGTGCGTTGCAGCACCTGGCCGATCACTTCCGAGAACAGCACGCCGCCGATCGAACCGGCCATGCCGCCGATGCCGACCACCGCGCCCACCGCACGTCGCGGGAACAAGTCCGATGCCGTCGTGAAGAGGTTCGCCGACCAGCCCTGATGCGCCGCTGCGGCGAGACCGACGATGGCCACCGCGACCCACAGGTTTTCTGCCTGCGAAACGAACGCGATCGGCAACACGGCGCATGCGCAGATCAGCATTGCCGTCTTGCGCGCCGCATTCACGGTCCAGCGCGCGCGCAGCAGCGCGGAAGAAATCCAGCCGCCGCCGATGCTGCCGATGGTCGTAATCGCGTAGATCACGACGAGCGGCAAGCCGATGTGCTGCATGTCCATGCCGCGCGATTCGTTGAGCCACTTCGGCAGCCAGAACAGATAGAACCACCACACCGGGTCCGTCAGGAACTTGCCGACGATGAATGCCCACGTCTCACGCTTCCTGATGAGTTCCTTGAACCCCGGCGCGCGCGCCTTGGCGTTGGCCGCGTCGGCGGCGTTGGTGTCATCGCCTTCGTCGGCGATTTCGTCGTCGTGCGCGCGGCCGTCCGGCTGGCGGTACATCACGAACCACACGACGAGCCACACGAGGCCGATCGCGCCGACCATCACGAACGCAGCGCGCCACCCGAAGGCCACCGCGAGCGCGGGAATGAGTGCCGGTGCGAAGACCGCGCCGATGTTCGCGCCGGAATTAAAAATACCAGTCGCGAGGGCGCGCTCACGGCGCGGGAACCATTCGGCGGTCGTCTTGATGGCCGCGGGGAAGTTGCCGCCCTCGCCGATGCCCAGCAGCGCGCGGACCATGGCGAAGCCCATCACGGAGCCGACGGCCGCGTGCAGCATCGCGGCGATGCTCCAGACGAACATCGCGAGCGCATAAGAGATGCGCGTGCCGAGCCAGTCGACGATACGCCCGAAACACAGCAGGCCGATCGCATAAAAAGCCGAGAACGCGATCACGATGCGGCCGTACTGCACCTGCGTCCAGCCGATGTCGTGCTGCAGCATGGGGGCGAGCAGACCGAGGATCTGCCGGTCCATGTAGTTGATGACCGTGGCGAAAAACAGCAGCGCGCACACGGTCCAGCGATAGCGGCTGGCGGTACGCACGACGCCGGCAACGACAGTGTTCATGTAAGTCTCCGGACGCGGCGGCGCTCGTCGTGCCGCGTTTCTTGTTGCGTGAACGGCGACGAGCGCCGTGGGCGATGGCTTTGCGCCGGTTAAAAGCGCAAGCTCGCCGAGGTTTTGGAAAACGTTTTTTCGAAGAATAGTGGGTTTGCTGCCTACTGGCTATCCTAGTATTTGCCCTAATCTGTGGCAGAACTGTTGCTGACGGGCGAGTTGGAAGCCCTTTCAGCACCCGTATCGACGCGTACGAAAAGTTAATCGTTTTCTAGGAATTGTCCTGGGAAACAGGAGCCGCTCGGCGCGCGCGATGCCATCGCATCGGCTTTCATGCCTGCGGCAAATTAAAGTTTCTTAAGCATCTGCCGATAAGGATCATCACAACTCTTATCGCCCAGTGATTCCCCATGTTTCGTAATGTTCTGGCCCGGACCAACGTCGGGACCAAATTCGCCGTGCTCGCCTGCGCGCTCACGGCAGTCGTCGTCGCGTTCTTCACCATCGCCGTCACGCGCAGCGCGGGCGAGCAAGTCGATACGCATGCGCTCGCGCGCGTCGAAAGCGAGAATCGCTCGATCGCGACGATGATCGGCCTCTTCGACAAGGCCGTGAGCGCGGAAGTCACGCGCTTCATGACGATCTTCGCGCATCGTTTGCCTTCGACGTTCGCGCTCGATGAAACCCGCACCGTGGACATCGACGGTAAAGCCACGCCGACTTTCCTCGCGGGCGATAAGGCGCTGAACAACGACTTCACGATTCCCGACGCGTTCCTCGAGGAAAGCGGCGCCATCGCGACGATCTTCGCCCGCACCGGGGACGATTTCGTGCGCGTGACGACGTCGCTCAAGAAGCAGGACGGCACGCGCGCGATCGGCACGCTGCTCGACCGCAAGGGCCCCGCGTATGCGCCGATCCTTGCAGGCAAGCCCTATATCGGCATCGCGGCGCTTTTCGGCAAGCAGTACATCACCGCGTACAAGCCCGTCACCGATGCATCGGGACGCATCATCGGCGCACTTTTCGTTGGCGTCGACGTGACATCCGAATTCGCAGCGTTGCAGGACACCATCGCGAAGCTCGCGATCGGCGCGAGCGGCTATCACTTCGTCGTCGATGCATCGACTAGCCCGAACCGCGGCAAGCTGCTCGTGCATCCTGGTTCGAAAGGCGAACTGGCCGATGAGCGCGTTGCGCCCTTCAAGCAGATGCTCGACACGCACGAAGGCGAGTTCTCGTTCGACGGCCCCGATATCGCGGGCGCGGATTCGCGCGTGCATGGCGGCAACAAGGAAATCATCTATATGACGGTGCCGCAATGGCAATGGATGATCGGCGGCATTGCATATCGCGACGAAGTGCTCGCCGACGTTCACGCGAGCCGCAATCGCTTCCTGGTTCTCGGGCTCGTCATCGTGGCGCTGCTCGTCGGCGTGCTGCTCTATGCGGTCACGCGACTCGTGGGCCGTCCCATCGACGACGTGACGCGCGCGTCGGAACGCATCGCCGCGGGCGACCTGACCGTGCGTATCGACAGCGCGCGCGAGGACGATATCGGCCGGCTGATGCGTGCGATCGACGGCATCGCGCGCGGACTCGCGGGCATCGTCGCGCAGGTGCGCAGCGCATCGGCGGACATGAACGAAGGGACGGCGCGCATTGCATCGGGCAGCAGCGATATCGCCACGCGCATCGCAACCCAGGCCGCGAGCGTCGAAGAAACCGCTGCGAGCATGGAAGAAATCACGAGCACCGTGCAGCAGAACGCTGCGAATACGGCGCAGGCGGGGACGCTCGTCGCGTCCGCATCCGATGCCGCGCGCGCAGGCGGTCATGCAGTCGGGCGCGTGGTCGCGACGATGGGCGAGATCGACGCATCGGCGCGACGCATCGCCGACATCACCGCGACGATCGAAGGCATCGCGTTCCAGACCAACATTCTCGCGTTGAACGCTGCCGTCGAAGCCGCGCGCGCGGGCGAGCACGGCAAGGGCTTCGCGGTGGTCGCATCCGAAGTGCGCGCGCTCGCACAACGCAGCGCGGGCGCAGTCAAAGAGATCGAAGTGCTGATCGCCGAATCGGCCGCGAAGGTCTCGCACGGCTACAAGATCGCCGAGGAAGCGAGCAGCACGATGGGCGGCATCGTCGAGCAAGTCTCGCGCGTGAATGCCATCGTCGATGAAATCGGCGTTGCGTCACGCGAGCAGGCAAGCGGCATCGAGCAGGTGAACAGCGCGGTCATGCTGATCGGCGAAGCGACGCAACAGAACGCCGCGCTCGTCGGTGAAGCGGAGCATTCCACCGCCGAACTGCGCGATCAGGCCGAGCGGCTTGCGCGCGTCGTCAGCATGTTCCGCGTTTAAGCCTTCGCGCATTCATAGCGGTTCAAGCGGACGTGGCGCGTCGTCGTGCGCGCCACATACCGACGTCGATCGTCGACGGGGCATCAGACCTCGATGAAGATGCGGCCATCCTCGACTTTCGCGGGATACGTCCGCAGCTTTTCGCAAACAGGCGCGCACAGCGGCCGGCCGTCGCGAATGTCGAAGCGTCCGTTGTGCTTCGGACATTCGATGACGTGGTCCATCACGAATCCGTCGCTCAGATGAACGTGCTCGTGCGTGCATAGGCCATCGCTGGCATAGACGGCATCGTTCACACGATAGATCGCGAAGGTGCGGCCATCGTGATCGAAACGCATCACGTCTTCGTCTTCGATATCGTCCATCGCAGCTGCATCGATCCATTGCGTCATCGGAACGGCCTCCTTGGTCATGCCTGCGTCGCGGCGGGCATCGGTCTTTCGACGTGATACGACGGATCGCGCGTTTGCCGCACGAGCGCCGGAATGATCTCTGCATATGCCGCGATCGTGCTCGTGTAAGGCGGCGGCATGTCATGCTTCACCGCTTCGTGCAGGCGCGGCAGCGCGTAATAAGGCACCATCGGGAACATGTGATGTTCGACGTGATAGTTCATGTTCAGATACAGAAAGCGGAACACGGGATTCATCATCACCGTGCGGCAGTTCTTGCGATGATCGAGCACGTTCTCAGGCATGCCCGCATGCTGCGTGAGGCCGAAGAAGAGATAGAGCCACGCGCCGTACAGACTCGGCAAGCCGATATAAAGCAGGGGAAGGATCGAATGAGACACGAAGCATGCGCCAATCACCGCCGCATAGATCGCGAGCGTCACGCGCGCTTCAAGAATGACTTTCGGCCATTCCGATTCCGGCACGTAGGTCTTTTCTTCGTCTCCGATATTGCCGAACGCGGATGAAACGATCTTCGGCACTTCGCCCGCTGCGTGCTTCAGCGCAAAGACGTTCAATGCGAGACTCAGCCAGTCCGTCGGCAGCGGCACGGCAATCTCGCGATCCCTTCCGACGACCAGCGTATCCGTGTGATGACGCGCGTGACTCCAGCGCCAGATCGTCGGCCGGCGAAACACCTGAAACGACGCGAACTGATAGAGCGCCTTGTTCATCCACGACGTCTTGAATGCGGTGCCGTGACCGCTTTCGTGCCAGCGCGAATCGGCGGGGCTGCAATAGAGCGTGCCGTAAAGAAGAAATGCGGGAATCGCCCAGAGCGAATGCGCTTGCCATGCCAACCACGCCAGCACGCCGCTCGCGATGATCGACGCATACCAGAGCAAGGTGTCGCGGATGGCGCGTGCATCGCCACGCTGCATCAGGCTCTTCATGACCGGCCGCGGCACCGCGCACTTGTACCAGTCCGCATTGACCAGGCCCGACGCTTTCGCACGCTCGCCTGCGCCGCCGATGAGCCGGTAATCGCGATAGCCGTCCCGCGCGGCCGCACCTTGCGCCTGCTCGGAATCCATCATGTCACCTCAAGCGATGATTGGATTTGCATCATTCGTCATTGCCGATTCGATGATAAAAGCGGAAGCATCGCCCGCGCAATCTTCACGCGCATTTGCTATCTTTAGGCATCATCGCGCGAATTGAAAACCCATCAATTACATCAAAGATGAGCAAGCGTCCCACGCTTCAATCCGTGGCCGAGGCTGCCGGCGTCAGTCCGGCAACAGTGGATCGCGTCTTCAACGGACGTCTCAGCGTGCGCGAAGGCACTGCATTGCGCGTGATCGAGGCAGCCGAGCGCATCGGCTATCACGGCGCAGGCTTGATGCGCGAACGTCTGCGCGCGCAACGCGGCGAGCGCCATGAACGCTACGCCCTCGGCTTCTGTCTGCAGAAACGTGCGGATCCCTTCTATCAGACGTTCGCGCGCATTCTGACGGATGCCGCCGCGCGCCACGAACCGGAGCATTGCAACGCCGTCATCGAGTACATGGATGAACTCGATCCGGCTTCCATCGCACGCACGCTGCTTACGCTCGGCGAGCAGGTGGATGCGCTCGGCGTGGTCGCAGTGGACCATCCGCATGTGACCGCCGCAATCGAAACGCTTCACGGGCAGGGCAAGCCGACGGTCACGTTGCTATCGGATCTGAGTGCGCCCTTACGCGCGGGTTATATCGGCGTCGATCCGCGCAAGAGCGGACGCACGGCCGCGTGGGCCGTGAGCCGCCTCACGCGTCGCGACGAAGGCACTGTTGGCGTGTTCGTCGGCACGCCGCGTTATCTCGGTCAGGAAAGCTGCGAGATCAGCTTTCGCTCGTACTTGCGCGAACATGCGCCCGGATTGCGCGTGCTCGATACGCAGATCAATCTCGAAGACAAGCAACTCGCTTACGAGGCGACGCTCGCGATGCTCGCCCGTCATGCCGATCTCGCCGGCCTCTATATCCCCGGCGGCGGCGTGGGCGGCGTGATACGCGCGCTGCGCGAAGAGGCCGCGGGACGACGCATCGTCACCGTGTGCAGCGACCTGATGCCCGACCGGTACGAGGCGCTCGTCGAAGGCGTCATCGATCTCGTGATCGACACGCCGCTTCAACGCATCGCCGAGACGGCCATTCAGGCAATGCTGCGCGCGTTGCAAGCGCTGCCGGGCGAAGCAGCGCAGGCCAGCCAGTATCCGCTGACGGCGCAGCTTTATACGCCGGAGAACGTCTGAGCTTGATAGCGTGCCGCTTCAACCGAATGCGTATTTTTTTCTTCTTCGACCTCATGACGCCAAAGTCATGAGAAAAATATGCAGGGCATTGCTACAGTCGCTTGCACGCAGAAACCGTTTGTCACGACTGAATGCTGAAGATGCTCGGGCATGTGGCCGAGCGCACCGAACTGCGACCATCGACTCAGGACGATAACGTTTGCGAGCCATCCTGCGTCGCCGATATGAGGCGGCGGCGATGAAATCCCAGCTTCACGCGGCCGTTTTTCCACTAGTATGTCCCGGTGGACTGCATTTGCCTGCACGCTGAAAGAGGCGAGTGTCATCGCTTCGTTGCTTTGAAGGACTAGCATGCAGTTGCTCGGGGAACCCGCCCGGCAAAAACGGCTCTATTAACGATTGTTCCATCGACATGCACGTCAGGCCGGGGTGTCCGGGGCCCGCCATATGACGTGACATGCTCCAACAATAATGCGCTGCCAGAGCTTCCCGTCTTGTACGGTGATCGAGCCAGCCTCATCCATCAGACCAGCTGCATGTCCGGTCGTGCCGCAATCAATCACAAGGTGATGCGCGTTTGCGCGCGGCGGCACGGCGGGACATCGACAACGGCTCTTCGCATGGTGCGTGCGGAGAGACAGAGCCCAATCAATCGACGGAGAGCGTCATCCATGCCGTTTGAGAGTGACTCCTTGCGAGACACCAGTCCGCTGCTCAGCATCGTCGTGGCGGCTTATAACATCGAGGGATACATCGAGGAAGCGCTCGAATCCCTGCTGTCCCAACCTCATATCGACGCGATGAAGATCATCGTGGTCGATGACGGTTCTCGCGATGAGACCTATGCGGCAGCGCGCTCGGTCGTGGAGCGCGATCGCGGCGTGCACATCGAATTGATACACCAGGAAAATCGCGGCCTGAGCGCCGCGCGCAATACCGGCCTCGCGGCGGTGCGAACGCCTTATGTCGGCTTCCTGGACGGCGACGATATCTATCTGAAGGGCTTCACCGAAGCGATGATCCCGGTGCTCGCCGAGCGCAAGTGGGATGTGGTGGAGTACAACGTCAAGATCATCGATGACGACGACCGCGAGCTCGATAACATCGAACTCGTCGACCATGCGACGAGCGGCGGTCATCCGATGGATCGCGCGGCGCTGCAGCAGTTTGCCGATCGATTCCATACCTTTGCGTGGGCGCGCGTCTATCGCACCGACCTGTTCGACGCAGCGCCCTTTCCCGAAGGACGAAACTACGAAGACATGGCCCTCGTGCCCTCGACTTATCTGCGCGCAAAAAGCATCTATCGGATTCCCGCGCCGCTGATCGGCTATCGGCGGCGCTTCGGCAGCATCACGCAGACAGCCAAGCTGCGCGACATGCACAATCTGCGCCTCACAGGGCAGGAAGCGCTCGCACGTTGCGACGGCAGTGACATGGACGATTTCTGGCTCACCGTCTTCGACAAGCTCTTTCAGCGTGCGTGCCACGTTTGCGCGCGCGTCGATCGCGCTTCGTTCAAGCAGGCGTCCGAGACGCTCACGGCCATGGCCGTCGATCATCGGAAGATGCGCGAGAAACTCACCGAAGGCGGCAAGCGTCAGGTTGTCGAACTGAAGCCGTTCGATCTGAACGTACGCGCGGACCGCTCGATCCACTTCCTCAAGGGCCTCGTGAAAAAGGTGTTGCGCCGCAGCCTCGATCATCATCAGCGGGCGCGGCGGCCGAGCACGTCCAATCAGTTGAGCGGATGACGCGGCCCCCCTTTCACGCCTCTTCGATGGCGCGCAAGCTCATTCGCTTATAGGCATCGACGAGCAATGCGCCCTCACCGCGCTTGTGCGCGACGGCGAGGCGCATTGTTTCTTCGCCTAGCTGCCAGATCAGGAACGCGAGCGCATTGACGCGCTTGCTGTCCGCACGCGGCATCACGCGCCGGATCGCCGACGCCAGCAATGCGCCGCACGCGCGGCTCTCCGCGATCTCGATGTATTCTTCGACGCGTCGTTGTCGAGCGGCGCCGAACGCATCGTGCTGTTGTCGGGACGTGGCGAAGAAGAAGCGCAGGCGGCGGAAGAAGCGCTGCAACGCTCCGGGGCGAGCTGGACCATCCTGCGTTGCAGTTGGTTCATGCAGAACTTCAGCGAGAGCTTTCTGCTGGATCCGATCCGTGAGGGCACGCTCGCGCTGCCCGTCGCCGATATCAAAGAGCCTTTCGTCGATGCGGAAGATATCGCCGATGCAGCCGTCGCCGCACTCACGCAGCCAGGCCACGAAAAGCGGCGTTACGAACTCACCGGACGTCGCGCGATCACTTTCGCCGAAGCGCTCGCATGCATCGCGAAAGCGACGAGACGTGACGTGCGGCTCGTGCCCGTGCCGCCCGATGCATTTCGCGACGCTCTGCTCGCGGCTGGCGTGCCGAAGCCCGAGACCGACCTGATTCTCTATCTCTTAACGACCGTGCTGGATGGCCCCAACGACAAGCCCGCCGATGGCGTGCGCGCCGCGTTGCATCGCGAAGCCTGCTCGTTCGAGGACTACGCCACGCGAGCCGCGGCGAGCGGCGTATGGGATGTGTGACGCACGAAGCCGCCACTGTTTCGCGGTAGACTTGAGGGATGGAAAAATGTCCCTACTGCGAGCGAATCCGTGACGAATGGGACTGTCACGGTCAGGAATGCCGCACCGCCATCGCCCGCGCGCTGCGTCGACAACGCATGGGATTGCCGATGGTGCCGAAGGTCATTCGCAATGAAATTCCGCCGGGCGCGTCGACGGGCGAAGTGATCGCTCAGTTATCGCGTCAGCGCTTGCGCGCACGGCGCGCGAACGAGGAACGCCGCGCACGCAAGGAAGCCGAAGACCTCGATCTATAGCGTAGCGGCGCAGCGCATCAAACGCGTGCGGGCGGATCGGCATTCGATCCGCCGTTCTGCGCAAGCGCACCTTCCTCGCGCCATGCACGCCGCGACTTGCGCATCTTCGTAAGCGCCATGCGCGCGACCTTTAGCCAGCCATAGGGACGCGGATCGGCAACCATGCTGAGCGCGCGCGCATAGTCGAGCGTGAGGCCGGGCGTCCAGGCCATCGTCACCGCGCGCTTGCGTATCTGCGCCGCGACCCACAGTTCCGGCGTCACGATCATCCTGACGAGCGCGCCCCAACCCGCGCGCGAACCGTAAAGGCGCCCTGCCGCCCCTTCGAGCGCGGCGTCGAGTGCGCGCGACACGCTGCTCGAACAGTTGCGGTGCGTGAGGTTATAAGTCGTATCCGCGCGATAGTTGCGCCAGAAACTATCGAGCCGCGCCGGGTCGTAATTGCGGATACGCACGCGCACGGTCGATGGACACCATGCCTTCGATTCGATCGCATAACTCGGCTGGAACACGCCGGGCACATCGTTCTCGCGCGTGGCACGCAGCAGGCGCGCGAAGTCATCGGGCGAGCGGTCGATTTCAACCGCGGGATAGAGACTCACATAGATGCCTTCCGGCGATTCGAGCGCCGCGTGTCCCGTCGAGATCACGCCATTGCGATCCACCGCGGCGATATAACGATCGACGATCGGGTGCCATTGCGTTTCGGCCTTCGACGATCCGACCGGCGTCCACACATGCACGGTGAGCGCCGGTTCGTTATCGGCGGGTGGGCCGTCCCATTCGCTGGCTTGCAAGACGCGCGCTTCGTTATCGGGCGCCTTGTCCGCAACGCTCGCCGCTTCCGCGCTTGCATCGCCCCATACGGCCGGATTGCTCGTCAGCTTGCGCACGCGCATGCCGATCATGATCAGATTCCAGCCCGCGAAGATAAAGAACGCACCGATGCAATACGGCACCGTGCCTTTGTAATGCGTCGGATACGGTTGAATCATGAAGATGCCGAGGACGATCTCGAAGATGGCGAAGCCGAGTGCGACACGATAGCGCCGGTAACGCACGACAAGCGCCGATGTCGCCTGCAACAGGCCGTCGAAGATAAACGCGAGACCAATCAGGATCGAAAGAATGAAGTGACCGTGATGATCGCCTTCGAAGATCAACGCGGCAGTAAGAACGAATGCAATGCCCTTCGCATAGCGCAGTCTGCGCTGTCCGCCGACGCCCGCCCACGCGACGGACAATGTCAGCGCGCCCTCGATCAGCAGCAGCCAGCCGACGAACGCGACCGGAAAGCCGAGCGCGCCGTCGAGGGCATCGATGAAGACGCCGATGCCGACGGCCAGAAGCAACCAGCCCGTGACCGTCAGGCTGCGCCAACGATTGCGCAAATAGTCGACGCCCAGCAGAATCATCATCAGCTTGACCATCGTTCTCTCGATTCAAAGCGTGACGGTAAGTGTTCGTATGTTAATGCACTCGACACAGAAAACCGTTTTCCTACGACCGTTCGTTGCCCTGCACTGCGTCACGCGCGGCAGCATGACGGCTTGCGCGCCGTGAAATACTTGCGCTGCCATCTTCACGCGACGCCAGACGCCATGTTCGAGCAATGCCGATGGATCAACGAGCCCGCGCAATGGCGCGTCGACAACGACACGCTCATCGTCACGACCGACACGAACACCGACTTCTGGCGCAAGACGCATTACGGCTTCGTGCGCGACAACGGCCATATTTTCGCGGCGAGCGTGGAAGGCGACTTTACGGCGGAAGTCGCCGTCGCTGGCGATTTCTCCGCGCTATACGATCAGGCGGGCCTGATGATCCGCGAAAGCCCCGAGCGCTGGATCAAGGCCGGCGCCGAATACAACGACGGCGCGCTCACGTTCAGCACCGTACTCACGAACGACCTCTCGGACTGGTCGCTCGGCTCGCGTGCCGGCGCAAACCGCTTCCGGCTTCGCGTGACGATCGCGCAAGGCGTGCTGAAAGTGCAATGCAGCGCCGATGAACGCAACTGGACGCTCATGCGTCTCGCGCCTTTCTCATCGAGCAGCGCGAACGCACGATGGCTCGTCGGCCCGATGTGTTGCAC
This sequence comes from Caballeronia zhejiangensis, assembly GCF_022879815.1. NCBI lineage: Bacteria > Pseudomonadati > Pseudomonadota > Betaproteobacteria > Burkholderiales > Burkholderiaceae > Caballeronia > Caballeronia zhejiangensis. Next base: position 83,037 of record NZ_CP084285.1, on the reverse strand, counting down.
GCCCGAGCGCGGCGGTCTCACGGTCCATTTCTCAGACTTCACGATCGGGCCGCCCATCGTGAAAGACCTGCACGACATCTCGATGTAAGGCACACCGGCTCGCAAAAACACTCATTTGCAGGGCCAGGCCGCGATTCCTGCAGCAGACCGACATGGGCAAACGCGGCTGGTTCAGGCGCTTCGACGCGAAGGAGTCATCACGCCTCGAAATCGATGCCTCGCGCGCGCAACTGGCGCATGCCACTCGCGAGATGCGCCCGCGCGCTTTCGGCATCGCCCGCGCGCATCTGTTCGTACGTGCGCTGCGCGATCTCGTGCGGCACCGGCTTGAGCGGCCGGTTCGCGCTCATCGCGCGCAATTGCACTTCGGCCGCGCGCTCCAGATAGTAGAGATCGTCCCAAGCCTCCGCGATAGTTGCGCCTGCAACCATCACGCCGTGATTCTTGAGGAACAGGATATCGGCGTCGCCCATCGTGCGCGCGATGCGATCGCCTTCCGCGTTGTCGAGTGCGAGACCGTTGTAGTCCTCGTCGACCGCCGTGCGGCCGTAGAACTTCAGCGACGTCTGCCCGAGCCACAGAAGCGGCGGGCCGTCGAGCAGGCACAGTGCGGTCGCGTTCGGCATATGCGTATGAAAAGCCGCCTTCACGCGCGGCATCAGCTTGTGCACGCGTGCGTGAATGTAGAATGCGGTCGCTTCGGGCTCGCCTTCGCCGTCGATTACATTGCCGTCGAAATCGCAGATCAGCAGACGCGACGCCGTGATCTCGCCGAACGCATAGCCGTAGGGGTTCACGAAGAACAGATCGTCATGCCCTGGAACCATCGCGGAAAAATGATTGCAGACGCCCTCTTCGAACCCGTTCAGCGCCGCCAGCCGGAAGCAGGCTGCAAGCTGCCGGCGCGCTTCGGCGATCCCGGGCGCGTCGAGCCGTGCGGAAGCGGACGCGGCGCGCGGTGCGCCGCTGGAAAGCGTATGTGCCATATGAGCTTGCCTTTGTCGTTTGCGTGACCGTGAAGGCGAGGATAATCGAAAGGACGCGCGCATTATGTCCGACAAAAAAAATCAGCGCGACCGGCGCCTGAGCGCGGAGTATGACGCGTGTATGTCATGTCTCTTAGCAGAAACGCTTATTTGAACTCCGACTTGTGGCATGGTAAAACTCTATGCCGCTCGAAATTCGAAGCGCATCTTCAACGTAATTCGTCTCAATAGGGTTTGGAAAAATGGCAACAGGTACTGTGAAGTGGTTCAACGATGCAAAGGGTTTTGGCTTCATCACGCCGGACGACGGCGGTGAAGACTTGTTTGCACATTTCTCCGAAATCCAGTCCAAGGGTTTCAAGTCTCTCCAGGAGAATCAAAAGGTGAGCTTCGAAGTCAAGCAAGGCCCGAAGGGCAAGCAAGCTTCGACGATCCAGCCGCTGTAAGTTTCAACGCTGGCGCCTCAGGCACGAAACGGCCCGTATGGGCCGTTTTTGCATTGGTGCACGCGGAGATTATTTATCTACCGGATGGTCGGGATTTTCGCGCCAGCGCAAACTGACCTCGGCGCGCATGTCCTTTGAATAAATCAGTAGAATAAATACTGTATTTGCAGCGCCGTTCTCATTGACGGTAATGCGAAATTCTTTCCTCTGATTCACGTGAACTCGGCAAGCAATCGGAAAAAATGCCGTCCGCTGGTTCGGCACAAAACAAAAGCATTGCTCGTCTTCGTTTGGTTCCTGACTTGCGATGCGCGCGCGCAATCGTTCGCGGCGAATCAAAATGCCGCGCGTTTCGTCTCGGAGGTTGTGATGAACGACTTTCGCACCGCGCAGGCGGGCGGCGGTTACGTGTTTTCCTACGATAGCCGCGAAACCGAAGCGTCCTTGTCTGCCAGGCTCGATCGCTGGCTTTCGGGCGCCGATCCCCAGGCCATCGCCATGGACCCAGCTGAAAAGCAGGCGCTCTTCGGCTTCTACTGGGCCGCCAGCATGATGCCGGCGAATTCGCCGTGCTTCCGCGACATCGCCGACCCGGCTTGCGGCGCGGATCTGTCCAAGTGGATGGCGCGCGAACTCGACGACGATCCGCGCTTCATCCGTGCCTACGAGTCCGCGAGAAAGCCGCTCGGCCTGCCGCCAATCGAACGCAACGCGCACTGAGCGGCATACGGGCGCGATGTGTTTCGTCGCGGATTCTCGAGCGAAAACATCCGATTCGCGCGCGCCTGATCGGTGCGGATTTCGGCGTTTCGGGCTCGTCTTCCTCGCGCGATCCGTGCAGCAGGACGACCTTCGCCGCGATGCTTACGAGCAGCGATAGCGCCCCGATAGTCTCAAGCAAGGCGGGAATCATGTCGGTCTCCCTGAACGTCGACGCACTCGATCATCGATGCGAGAGCATCGGCCCGTAGGTCTTTACGAAAAATGCAATCGTGATACCGGCGCTGACGATCAAGGTGCCCGCGCGAACCCACTGCGGCGGCGCGCGCCGGCCGATCTGCGCGCCGCCATACCCGCCGGCGATCGCCGCGAGCAGCATCGCGATCGTCTCCGGCCAGCGCACTGCCTGCGCCGCCGCGAACGTCAGCACGGCCACCGAGTTGGCCGCGCTCACGAGCAACGTGCGCGGCGCGTTAAGGCTCTTCAGGTCGCGCGAATCGAGCAGGCCCCAGACGGCCATCATCATGATGCCGACCGCGCCGCCGAAATACCCGCCATACACGCCGAGCGCGAACTGGATCGACAGCACCGCCGCCGCGCCGATATGCCAGCGCCGCCGCAACATCTCCCCCAACTTGCGGCCGAACGCAAGCGTGAAGCTCGCGCACAGAAGCAGCCACGGCAGCACGAACGAAAACGTCCGCGACGACGTGGACAGCAACAAGACTGCGCCGACGAGCCCGCCGGCGAGCGTCGTCACGAGCATCTTGCGGATCGACACCGAGCCGACCGGACCGAGCCCATCGCGATAGGCCCACGCGCTCACGACACCGCCCGGAAACAGCGCGACGGTGCTCGAAGCGTTCGCCTGAACCGGTGGCAAGCCGGCGGCGATCATCGCGGGGAGGCTCACGAACGAGCCGCCGCCGGCCAGCGCATTCATCGCGCCCGCAAGAAAACCGGCGCCGATAACGACAATGAAGGGTTCCATGCGACAGATGCTAGCGACGCGGCCGTCCCCTTACAATCTGGCATTTCCAATGCGAGGCTTCGGCCAATCCGAAGGAAGCGCGATGCGTTTCGATCTGACCGACATGCGGCTTTTCCTGACCGTGGTCGAGCGCGGCAGCATCACGGCGGGCGCTCAGGCGATGCACCTCGCGCTGGCCTCGGCGAGCGAGCGCATCGCGGGCATGGAGGCCGCGCTTGGCGCGCCGCTGCTCGAGCGCAACCGCCGCGGCGTGCAGGCGACCGCCGCCGGCGATGCCTTCGTGCGCCACGCGCGCGCGATTCTCGGCCAGGTCGAGCAGATGCGCGGCGAGCTGCGCTCGTTCGCAACCGGCCTCAAAGGCCGCATCCGGCTGATGTCCAACACGGCGGCGCTGGCCGCCTTCCTGCCGCCGAGACTCTCGCGTTTTCTCGTCGCCTATCCCGATCTTTCGATCGATCTCGACGAACGCCCGAGTGTGGAGATCGTGCAGGCGCTCGCGGAGAGGCGCGCGGATCTCGGCGTCGTCTCGGACACGACCGATCTTGGACAATTGGAGACGCATCTGCTCGCGAAGGATCGACTCGTGGTCGTGGCGAATCGCGCGCATCGGATTGCGGGAGAAAGCGAGGTGGCGTTCGCGGAAATCGTCGGCGAGGCATTCGTCGGGCTGTCGGATGCCGCGCTCGAATTGCATCTTGCGGAGCGCGCCTCGCGACTTGGCCGCCAGATTGCCTACCGAATCCGCATGCGCAGTATCGACAACGTCGGGATGCTCGTCGAATCGGGCATCGGACTCGCGATTCTGTCCGAGGCATCGGCGCGGATGCTGGAGCGGCCGACGCTTGCGGTCGTGCCGCTATCGGAGCCGTGGGCGACACGCCGTCTGCATCTGTGTGCCCGCGACTTCCGCGCGCTCACGCCGCACGCGCGTTTGCTCGCCGAAACGTTGATGGACGGCGCAACCGCAAGCTAGAACGGACGCCCGACGATAAACGGATCGACCGCGCCGATCGCTTTGAGATCGCGATTCGCGTAGGGCAGCTTGTGCAACACATAGCGCATCGCGTTGAGGCGCGCGCGCTTCTTGCAATCGGAGCGTACGACGGTCCAGGGCGTGTCCGCGCTATCGGTATGCGCGAACATGGCTTCCTTGGCGTCGGTGTACGCATCCCACTTGTCGAGCGACGCGAGATCGACCGGACTCAGCTTCCATTGCTTCAGCGGATGAATCTCGCGCTCCTTGAAGCGTCGGCGCTGCTCGGCGCGGCTCACGGAGAACCACAGCTTGATGACGTGCGTGCCGCTCTGCGAAAGATGCCGTTCGAACGCGGGCACCTGCTGCATGAAGTCTTCGTATTCGCGCGGCGAGCAGAAGCCCATCACGCGCTCGACGCCCGCGCGGTTGTACCACGAGCGGTCGAAGAGCACGATTTCGCCCGCCGTCGGCAAGTGTTCGACATAGCGCTGGAAATACCATTGACCGCGCTCGCGCTCGGACGGCTTTTCCAGTGCGACGACGCGCGCGCCGCGCGGATTCAGATGCTCCATGAAGCGCTTGATGGTGCCACCCTTGCCCGCCGCGTCGCGCCCTTCGAAGAGGATGACGACGCGCTGACCCGTGTCGCGCACCCACGCCTGCAACTTCAGCAGCTCCACCTGAAGGCGATACTTCTGCTTCTCATACGCGCGCCGCGACATCAGGTTCCGATACGGATAGCCGCCATCTCTCCACGACGGCGACAGTTCGTCGTCGGGATCAGGCGTGCCGTTGGCGGCCCGCAGCATCGCGTCGCCATCGAAAAGATGGGCGCGCAACGCCGATACTTCATCCGGCGACATACCGCCGATCAAGGTTCGGACGGTATCGACCAGCGATTCAGCTTGTGCGCCGTCTCGCGCGTCGAAGCGCTTCAGTATGTCGTCCAGGCTGCTCGTCAGCAGGTCATGCGCCGCTTCGACCGCGCGGCCCGTTTCTTCCTGTTCGATGGACGGCGGCTTCGTTCGCGCCGCGACGCCGCCGTCGCTCGATTCGGCAGTGTTACCTGGCGATATCAACTTCATTCCTTCCTCGATGTTGTTGCTCGGAGTCTCTGTCTCTCACGTCGTTTTGTCTTCAGGCGGCTTCGTGCGCCTTTCGCAAGACCGTGTAGAGCTTGTCCTTCAGCAGCAGCTTTTCTTTTTTCAGCGATTCGATAGCGAAGCCATCCGCAGGCGTGACACCGGTCTCCATGTTGTGGATCTGATGATCGAGTTCGTTGTGGCGCTCGAAGAGCCGCGAGAAGTGGCCGTCTTCGGTCTTCAGGCGCGAGATGAGATCGCGATATTCGGGAAACATGCTTGATCCTCCGGTTGATAAACAATTAGCAATTCGAAGTACATATTACCGACCAGAGAGGGCCTTTTCTTAGACAAATATCAAGCGATGCTGTGTCAGACCGCCGCGGATTGCATTTGCAAGCACCTAGGCAAAACCCTCTTTCGCCCGGGTATCGTCCTTGCACAGAATGATGTCGCCGGCCGGGCATCCGCGCGGCCGGCGTGAGCCAAGGAGGCCGACATGAAGAAAAGCCGCAATTGCGCGCAGGGACGCGCCCTGCACATTGCGTTGATCGCCGGCGCTGCTGGCTTGTGCTTCGCCACGGCGGCCAGCGCGGACAGCCAAGCCGCGAAGAAGATGGGCCAGATGGGCGTCATCAACCAGACACTGCAGCCGAAGCCCCTGAAGCCGGCGACGCCGAACACGCCGAACGCGAATACGACGACGCCGAACTACAACGCGAACTCGAACTACAACCCCAACGCGGGCAATACGGCAAACGGCGCCGTGCCCGGAACGCCCGCCGCCGCGGGCGCGCCCCCGAGAAAGTAGGCGCCATGTGCGCGTCGGGCCGCTCGTTGGATCGGGAGCGGCCCGAGCCCTTCCCAGCGAACCGGCGCGCGCGTTCGCACGGCCGCGCATTGTCGATCTCTTATACTTGGCTCAGGCATTGCCATTCAAAGCGCACATTCCTGAGTCCATGAAAAAGATCAAACCCGGTCTCGTGCTCGAACTCGTCGCTAACCTGCTGCTTCCGTGGCTTGCGTACCGGCTCGCGCTGCCTTACTGGGGCGATGTCGGCGCGCTGTATGCATCGGCCGCGCCGCCGCTCATGTGGAGCGTCGCCGAATTCGCGCGCTCGCGCCGCGTGGATGCGCTTTCCGCGCTCGTGCTCTTCGGCATCGCGCTATCGATCGTCATGCTCGCGATGGGCGGCAGCCCGCGCATCCTGCTCGTGCGCGAATCGCTCGCGGCGGGCGCAACGGGCATCGTTTTTCTGATCTCGCTGTTTTTCGAGCGCCCGCTCGTCTTCTATCTCGCCCGCGCGACCGTCACTCGCGAGCAGGAAGACGGTGCGAAACGTTTCGAGGCGTACTGGAGCGAGAGCGCTTCGCTGCGCATGTCGTTGCGGCTGATGACGCTCGTGTGGGGTGTCGGGCTCTCGCTCGAGACCGTGCTGCGCTTCTGGTTCGCGTGGACGTGGCCGGTCGAGCGTTATCTGGTTGTCTCGCCGGTCGTGAGCTACGTGATCTACGGCGGATTGCTCGCGTGGACGTTTTGGTTCCGCGCGCGGCTCATCGAGCGTCAGGGAGAAAGCGCGTCGTCGCGCGACGGTCTGCTCGGCTAGCTAGGCCAGCGGCGCGCACGTCGCCATCGCGATGTGATCCGCGATCGCCGCGTTCACCGCACAGGCATGCGTGAGCGGCCCCATGTGTCCCGCATCCGGCACGACGATCAGCTTCGCCGCCGGCATCAGATCGGGCAAGGTTTCCGCGATCAGGCGCGTCGGCGCGGGCGCGTGCTCGCCGCGCATGACGAGCGTGGGAATGCGCAGCTTCGCATACGCGCTCGCCGGCGTCGGCTCGTGAATCAGCGCGCGAAAATCGAGCGGCGCTTTCGGCACCCAGCGCGTGAGCATCGCCTGTACGGACGGCCGCAACGCCGACCATGCGCCATGTCCGCCCCAATAATCGACGAAGGAACGCGCCGCGCCGCGCAGATCGCCGGCGACGACGCCCTCCGCCGTGCGCGCCGCGATCGCGAGAATCTCGGCGAATTCAGTCGCACCGCGCGCGCCCATGCTCTTCAGCAGATGAAACGCCGACGGCTCGTAAAGCGTGATGCTCGCGACGCCGTGCGGCCGTTCCAGCGCGGCGCGCAACGCGACGCCGCCGCCATACGAATGTCCGACGAGATGCACCTTGCCGCGCTGACGATCGATGATGTCGATCGTGCGGGCTGCTTCGTCCGCGAGCGTGAAGGCGCGCTCGCCGCTCCACGGTCCGACGCTGTCGCAACCATAGTGCTCCGGCGCCATCAACGTGTAGCGCGCGTGATCCGCGTTGAGTGCGTCGAGCGTTTCGCCGAGCTGGCGCCATTGATTCGCGCCCGCGCCCGAGCAGTGCAGCGCGATGACCGCTGCGGCGGTGTGTTCGTCGTTCGAATCCATCATCGTTCGTTCTCGCTTTCGTGAGTGATCAGGCGTCGCCGTCGCACGCGCGCATACGGCGTTCGAGCTCGCCGATATCCGCGCACGATCCGAGATAGGCGTCGCGGCGGCTATGCTCCGCACGTTCCAGCAGCATCCCGGTCCAGCAGATCAGATGCGGCAGCATGAAGTCCTTTCCGACATTGATTAGGTATCCCAACATGATTCGCTCCACTTGCACCAACGAGACCTTCCATGAAATGCCGGCTGAGCGAACGTGCAAGACGGATGAATCGGAGAGTCGCTGAGGCGGCGGGTGTCGATGCAATGCAGCGACCGTGCCAGTTTCGCCGATGCCTTGCCAGTCAAGGCTCGGGGCGAAATCAGCCGCGCGCAGGCCGACGCGGGTGTCGGGCGCGAGCCAACGCTTCGTCTTCGGAAAGACGGCGGACGTCGAACACGTCGCCGAACCTCGTCGGAAGCGACTCCTTGCGTGAGATACGGAAAAGGCCGCGAAAATATTCCCTTCGCATGGGATCAAGCTTTCGCGCCGCCGCGCCGTTAATACGGCTGATTGCCGCGAAAGGCGCTTCGCCCGGCGCGCCTGCCCGTAGACCGGCCCGCTTCGGATGGCGCGATAAGATACGGCAGCGTTCGATCTTTGCGTCCCGCAATCGCTCATTCGGAGGCAAACGGCTTGCACAGTCGCCACTCGCTCACTTTCAGGATGACGGTGTTCATCGGCGTCGTCTGCGTGCTCCTCATCGGCACCGATCTCTGGCGCAGCGTCGCCGCACGCCGCGCGCAGATCGACGAGATGACGACGGCGACGTCCAACCTCGCGCGCGCGATGGCGCAGCACGCGAACGACGCGTTCAAGGAAGCCGATACGACGCTCATCGGCATGGTGGAGCGCGTCGAGGAGGACGGCACGTCGCCGGCCGACCTCGCGCGCCTGCACCGCTCGCTCGTGTCACGCGTGCAGCAGTTGCCGCAATTGAACGGGCTCTTCATCTTCGACAAGGACGGCGCGTGGATCGTCAATTCGCAGGCGAAGCTCGACTCGCGATTCAATAACTCGGACCGCGAGTACTTCGAATATCACCGCACGCATACCGATCAGGGCTCGCACATCGGGCCGCCGGTCAAGAGCCGTTCGACGGGAAAGTGGATCGTGCCGGTATCGCGCCGCATCGACGCGCCCGATGGAAGCTTCGCGGGCGTCGCGCTCGCGACCATCGACATCGATTTCTTTTCGCGCTTCTACGACAGCCTCGATCTCGGCCAGTCGGGCGCGGCGGTTCTCGTGCTGAACTCGGGCACGATGATCGTGCGCCGCCCTTTCGAGGATCGTTTCGTCGGCAAGAACGTGAGCGACACGGCGCTTTATCGCTCGCATCTGGACGGCCGCTCGGGCGTGTTCACGACTAAATCGTCGCAGGATCACGTCACGCGTCTGAACAGCCTGCGGGAATTGCAGGACTATCCGCTCTTCGTCGCCGCAGCACTTTCGGAAGATGAAATCCTCGGCCCGTGGTGGCGCGACACGCTCTGGCACGCCTCCGTCACGACCGTGCTCGCGCTCGTCATCGCGATGTTCGGCGCACGGCTCGTGCGTCAGGTCACGGCGCGCACCCACATCGAGCAGGCGCTCGCTCGAAGCCTCGCGACGACTCAAACCGTCCTCGACACCGCGATCAGCCCGATCATCACCGTGGACGAGCGCGGCGCGGTCCGCTCCTTCAATTCGGCCGGCGAAAAGGTATTCGGCTATAAGGCGAGCGAAGTCATCGGGCAAAACATCCGGATGCTGGTGCCGCCGCCCCATCTGGATTTGTACAACGAATACATAATGCAATTCAAGGGGGAAAGCGGCGTCGCGACGGCCGACTGCGAACTCGCCGGACAGCGCAAGGACGGCACGTCGTTTCCTGCGCATGTATCGACGGGCGCGATGCGTCTCGATGGCGCTTTGCATTTTGTATCTGTAATTACGGATATCTCCAGGCAGCGGAAGGAACGCAGCGAACTGGCGCACGCGCGCGACCAGTTGCTTCTGGCTGCCGACATTGCCGAACTGGGCATCTGGTCGTGGGATCTGGTGACGGACAAGCTGCACTGGAACGCGCGCATGTTCGAGATTTATCACTATCCGCCGGAGATGCTCGATAACGGGCTGCACTTCGAGCACTGGCGCCTGCGCATACATCCCGAGGATCACGACGCGATCATGGCGAACCTGCGCGCGGCCGCTGCAGGAGAGATCGAGACCTTGCAGCCGTTCCGGATCGTCCTGCCAGACGGGACGACGCGGCGCATCCAGAGCGGGCTGCGCACGCAGCGCAACGCGAATGGCACGCCCGTCGTGATGACCGGCGTGAACTACGACGTCACCGACCAGTACGAACTGGAGTTCCATCTGCGCAATGCGAAGGAGCAGGCGGATGCCGCGAGCGCGGCGAAGTCTTCGTTCCTCGCGAACATGAGCCACGAAATCCGCACTCCGATGAACGCGGTGCTCGGCATGTTGCATCTCGTGCAGCTGACGGCGCTCAATGCGCGCCAGCAGGACTATGTGAGCAAGGCGGAAACCGCGGCCAGATCGTTGCTGAATTTGCTCAACGATATTCTCGATTATTCGAAGATCGAAGCGGGCAAGCTGCAGCTCGACAGCCATCCGTTCGAGCCGGAAAAACTGATGGAAGAGCTCGGCATCGTGCTCTCGGGCAACCAGGGCGCGAAGGATGTCGAAGTGCTGTTCGATCTCGATCCGTCCGTGCCGACTGTGCTCGTCGGCGATAGCTTCCGCCTTCAGCAAGTGCTGATCAATCTCGCGGGCAATGCGCTCAAGTTCACGTCGGCGGGGCAGATCGTCGTGAGCGTGCATCGGCTCGACGATTCGCCCGATGCATCCGGCGATGCGGTGCGCTTGCGTATCACGGTCAGCGATAGCGGCATCGGCATCAGCGAGGCACAGCTCGAACGCATCTTTGAGGGCTTCACGCAGGCGGAGGCATCGACTTCGCGCCGTTACGGCGGCTCGGGCCTTGGGCTCGTCATCAGCAAGCGGCTTGTCGCGATGATGGGCGGGCAGCTCGAAGTCGAAAGCCGTGTGGGCGAAGGCAGCCGCTTCTGGTTCGACATCACGCTTGGCGTCGAAACGGCGAGCGCGTTGACGCATGACGAAAGCGCGAACCTCGAACATGGCGCGCGCATTCTCATCGCCGATGACAACGCGATCGCAGGCGAGATCATGGCGCGCACGGTGCGCTCGCTCGGCTGGCGCGCGGACATCGTGACGAGCGGACGCGAAGCGGTCGAACGCATCGGCGAAGCTGCGCTGAACGATGCGCCCTACGACATCGCCCTCCTCGACTGGCGCATGCCGGAACTCGACGGGCTCAACGCCGCCAGGCAGATTCACGCGATGAAAGGCCGCGCTGCGCCGCCTCTCGTGCTGCTCGTCACGGCATTCGGCCGCGAGGTGTTGAAGGAGTCGCAGGAAGGCGGCGACGCGCCTTTCGCCGGCTTCCTGACGAAGCCCGTGACGCCGAAGCAACTCGCGGCGGCAATCCGTGCCGCGCTGCCTCGCGACACCGAAACGACGCGGCCCGTCACGCCGCTGCCGACAATGAAAGCGCGCCGCCTTGCGGGACTCGCGTTGCTCGTCGTCGAAGACAATGCGCTCAACCGCCAGGTTGCCGAAGGCGTGCTGCTCGCTGAAGGCGCATCCGTCACGCTTGCGCAAAGCGGCCGTGAAGGCGTCGATCGGGTCATCGCAGCAAACGCCTGCTTCGACGCGGTGCTCATGGACGTGCAGATGCCCGATCTCGATGGACTCGAAGCGACACGCCTCATTCGCGCGGACGGCCGCTTCGCCGCGCTGCCCGTCATCGCGATGACGGCCAATGCATCGGGCGCGGATCGCGATGCGTGCATAGCGGCCGGCATGAACGAACATGTAGGCAAGCCAATCGATGTGGAGCGGCTGGTCGCGGTGCTGCGCGCGCACACCGAACGCACGCTGCAAGCGCCGGATGCACATCACGCGAATGCCGATATCGAATCTATCATCGAGCCGCGTGATTCGATCGTCGCGCGTTTCGGCGGCAACGTCGATCTGATCCGCAAGGCGATCGACGGCCTCGACGCGCAGACTGGCAAGCAACTCGCGATGCTCGCCTCGGCGCTCGCGGCGCACGACGTGCGCGGCGCCGCGGCGATGCTGCATGCGATCAAAGGCAGCGCGGCCACGATCGGCGCTGCTGCGCTCGCGCGGCTCGCGAGCACGCTCGAGAAGGACGCGCATCTTCTGGAAGCTGCGCGCGTGGCGTTGCCGCGCATGCAGCAGTTGCTTGCATCGAGCGTGGCGCAACTCGTCGATGAATTCGGTCGGCCCCGATCGCCTGCACGGAACACTTCCAACGTTTCACCGCTGCAAGACTACGACTGGCGCGCACGCCTCACTGCTATCGTCGAATTGCTCGATGCATCGAATCTGCAGGCGATCGCGCTATCCGAGAACTTGTCGCCTTATGCGCCGAGCGCGTATCGCGAGCACTTCGAGCAGTTTCTCGCGTGCGTGCGCGCACTCGAATTCGCGCGCGCATCGGAGATCGCGCGCGATATGCTCGAACAGGTTTGAGCCGAACGAGAACGCTAGACGTTAGCGGCCATTTGCATCGCGAACATACACCGGAAACGGATGGACGTTCGCGCCGCATGCCGAGTCCAGCATCGCGCGCAATTCTTCCCGCGCCTTGCGCGCAGAAGCCAGCGCGCCCTGCACGCGCGCCTGCAACACGGCGGACCTGGCCGGCTTTGCAATGACATCCGCCGCGCCCGCATCGAGCGTGCATTGCTCCGTTTCGACATCGCGCGCATCGGCCAGCACGACGATCGGTACGTGGGCCAGTTCCGACAACAATGCGCGCACCGCCGCGCAAGGGTTATCGCAACAACGCGCATCCAGCACGATCGCATCCGGCTCCTTGCTTTGCGCAAGACCTAGCGCGGCATTGCAATCCTTCGCGAGATCGAGTGCGCCGATGCCTTCGAGCGCATGCCGATGCGCCTCGATCGTGTCGTCCCCGAGGATGCCGAGCACGCGCACGCCCGTAGGTTTCGACGCCGCCGCTTTACCCTGCTCGTGCCGACGCGCCTGCGCCTCCATCACGCGATGCCGCAGACGAAGCTGTGCCCGCACACGTGCCTGCAGGCGCGGCGCGACCAGCGGTTTGATGACGTAATCCGCCGCGCCGATGTTGAAGGCGTCGACTTCGAGCGCGGGCGCGTCGTGACTGGTGACGAATATCACCGGCACGCGCGCGAGCTTCGCATCGCGCTTGAGGATTTCGCAGACATCGAAGCCCGTCATGTTGGGCAGATTGGCGTCGAGAAGGATCAGATCCGGCGTCGACTCGCGCGCCAGCGCGAGTGCCGCTTCGCCAGTGGTGGCAAAGCGCTGGTTGGGGAACTCCGCGAGCATGTCCCCGATGATGCGAATCATCGCCGGGTCGTCGTCGACGAGAAGTAAACGCGGCTGGTACGTTGAGGTGGAGTTCTCTGCTTTATCCATATTCGAACGGTCATTCATCAGACGAGATGCACCTTTATGAACTCTACGCCCGCAATGCGTGCGCCGCAAATTGATATGCGTGGAGGTATTAATTATCTGATATTTCAGTGCTCGCAGATTTCTGTTCCGCAAATACTTTCGTGCATGGACATATTCATAAGTGAATAAGTAACTTGTTCCGAGCGCTCCGTGCGCGCCCGTCCGTGTCATTTAGGGCACGGCCGGATAAAGCACGTTCGTTCCGCAGGTTTTCGCACGGGCGTCCCGCAAAAAATGCTATGACGTTTTTAATCGAATCCGCCGATCAATGTAAACATTCAAAAACGGCTTATCGTTTGCGAGGCTTTTTACATTGCGACCTCAGGGCGCATACTTGCCGCAATATCTATAAAAGCCGGGAAAAAGCCATGTACGGGGAAGCCAGAACGCTCTACTTCGTGGGCCGCGCATTATCGGACGATGTCTCCGAGCGTTTGTGCGCTCGTGGCTGGACCGTCGAGCGCATCGACCCGGCCAAGCCGCCCAAGTCCGCCAAACACGGCAAACGCGCAGCGGCGGGTATCGTCGATCTCACCAGTCGCGGTTTTGCACAGGACGCGGCCGCGCTCACCGCGATGCTCGCAAGTTATCAGATCGGCTGGGTCGCGACGGTCGACGCCGAGCATGTCGATAACCCCGATATCTGCCGCCTCATTCGCGATTTTTGTTTCGATTATGTGACCGTGCCGTCCACCGCCGATCGAATCGTCGATGCAGTGGGACACGCATACGGCATGGTTTCGCTGCACGATGCCGCGAGCAACGATCCGCGCAAGGACGAATGCAAGGAAGGCAGCATGGTCGGTTCCTGCGATGCAATGCAGGCGCTTTATCGCTCGATTCGAAAAGTCGCGATGACCGATGCGCCCGTCTTCATCTCCGGCGAATCGGGCACGGGCAAGGAACTCACCGCTGTTGCGATTCACGAGCGATCCGTGCGGCGCGAGCGGCCTTTCGTCGCGATCAACTGCGGCGCGATTCCCGCGCATCTGTTGCAGTCGGAACTCTTCGGTTATGAGCGCGGCGCATTTACCGGCGCCAATCAACGCAAGATTGGTCGCGTTGAAGCGGCCGACGGCGGCACGCTCTTTCTCGATGAAATCGGCGATCTGCCGCTCGAAAGTCAGGCGAGTCTGCTGCGCTTTCTTCAGGAGCGCAAGATCGAGCGTCTCGGCGGACAAGGTTCGACGGACGTCGATGTACGCATCATTTCGGCGACGCACGTCGACATGCAGACGGCCATGCTCGAAGGACGCTTCCGCGCGGACTTGTACCATCGCCTGTGCGTATTGCAGATCGACGAGCCGCCGCTGCGCGTGCGCGGCAAGGATATCGAACTGCTTGCGAATCACATGCTCGATCGCTTCAGAAAAGACGCGAGCCGGCGGCTTCGCGGCTTCGCGCCGTGCGCGATTGCAGCGCTGCATAACTATGGCTGGCCCGGCAATGTGCGCGAGTTGATCAATCGCGTGCGTCGCGCAATCGTCATGTCGGAAGGAAGGCAGATTCTCGCCAGCGATCTCGAACTGGGCGAATATGCGGAAGCCGCGCCGATGACGCTCGCACAAGCGCGCGAAGCAGCCGAGCGACAGGCTATCGACGTGGCGTTGTTACGTCATCGCGGACGTCTCGGCGAAGCGGCGGACGAACTGGGCATCTCGCGCGTCACGCTGTATCGCATGTTGACTGCCTATGGCTTGCGCGCCAAGGCCGACAGGCCGCTGGAGGCATCAGGCGGCTGACCGGTGCGCGAATCATGATTCGCTTAAAAGGGCAATAAGGAACCTTCATTCGCCTTCGCCGCTCCAATCACGGCGTCATGAAAGCGTGAAGCGGCATTCACACCGCATTCGTACCTCACGCACGTCGCAGTTCCTCTCGTAGCGCTCCCGCGCTACGCAGTCTCGTTTCAATCATTTGCGGCCCGCCTGCGTATCTTCGGCGCGCTCATTCTGCGCTAATGCGCCATGCCATAACATTCATTCGCACGCATGATGCGTCGCGAATTCTTATGGGCGTGCCTAGCGAGTAACGTCTGGTTGTCAGTCATGGCTTTCAATAACAACGCTTCTCTCATTCGTCAATTTTCGAACTATGCAGTGCCCACCGTGCTAGCTGCATGGGTGTACTGCATGCACTCGGTCATCAGCGGCATCTTCATCGGACGCCATGTCGGCCCAGATGCGCTTGCCGCGTTGAATGTGCTCGTTCCGTTGCTCTATCTGCCTTACGCATTCAGCGTGATGATCGGCGTCGGCGGATCGACGCTCGTCTCGAGATTGCTCGGCGAGCAGCGCGAACGCGATGCCGCCGAAGCATTCACACAGGCGCTCTGGCTGCTCGGTCTATGCGGCGTGACATTCGCGATGGCGATCCATTTTTATGCCGATACCTTCGTGCAATGGACGGGCGCGCGCGGCGAGCTTGCGCTGCTCGCGAAAGACTTCCTGCACGCCTATGCGCCTTTCGTTCTGTTTCCGACCGCATGTTATGCGCTCGAACTGTTCTTGCGAATCGAAGGCGCGGCGAAGTTCGGTCTCGTCTGCCTGATCGCGGGCGGCACCGCCGATGTCGCCTTGACATGGTGGATGGTGAGCCACATGCAATGGGGCATGCGTGGCGCGGCGCTCGCATCGGGCATCAGCCAGGCGCTCGCCTGCATGCCGATGCTCGCCTACCACTTCGTCAAGGCCCGGCACGTTCGGCCTGTTGCCCATGCTTTCACGCGGCTCGATCACGCATGGCGCATGGCTTATAACGGGGCATCGGAGTTTCTCGGCGAGATCGCGCCAAGCGTCACGCTCTTCGCGTTCAATCACGCTGTATTGCGCTGGCTCGGCGACACCGGCCTCGTTGCGTTCGCAGTCGTGGAATACATGACGATGATCGCGTCGGTCATGATGGTCGCGCTCGTACAGAGCATGCAGCCTATCGTGAGCTTTCAGCGCGGCGCGGGCAACGCGCATGCCGTGTCGCGCGCGTTTTCGATCGGCGTCATCGTTACGGCAGGCTTCGCACTCGCCGCCGCTTTCGCGATCCTCGCGCTCGCGCAACCGCTCGGGGCGCTCTTCGTGCCCGACAGTCCTGCGGCACAAGCGCTTCTGCGCGACGCATTGCCGTGGTGCGCGCTCGCGTTCCTGCCTGCCGCGATCAACGTAGCGATCAGCGGCTATCTGACGGCCATCGAAGCGCCGCTCGCGTCGATGATCGTCGCCCTGTTGCGAAGCTGGCTGCTGCTCTTGTCGATGCTCTGGCTTCTGACCGAATGGTTCGGGCCGCGCGGCATCTGGATGACCGTCGCCATCACCGAGCTTGCGACGCTGGCTCTGAGCATCGTGCTGTATCGCACGCGCGGAAGGCGGTTCGAATTGCCCGCGCCAGCGACGACGAATCAGGCGCTTTTGTAGGCAACGAGTCCGACCCACTCGCGGCCATCGAGAGGGAAGTATTCCGGATTCACGCCCCGAGGACACGGCGTGAATTCCACGCACTCGATGCGAAAACCCGCGAGCATGAATTCGCGGGCGAGTATCGTCGGGTCCATGAGGTTGACTGTCGCGGGCAATAGCTTTGGCGCGAGTGCATAGCGATCCGAGTCCTCCGTCAATCCTGGCCATGCATTGCCCGATACGATCGCCCGCTCGTAGTCGGAAATCATCTTCGCCATGAAACGATGATACGGCGTGAAGCACAGCACGAATGCCTTGCCGTTGGGTTTGAGCCAATCGAATAGCCGGGCGACGCCCGTGCGGAAATCATCGGGCGCGAGGAAATGGAGTACGTGAGACGCGAGAATCACGTCGAGAGAAGAGGCTTCGAGTTCGTAGTGCGGGAACGCGCCTTCCAGCAAGACGAGATTACTGACGTACGCGGCCGGTGCAGCCTGCCGGATTTGCTCCAGTTGCGCCCGGGAAATGTCGTTCGCGATCACGCGCGTGCGTTTGCTTAACGTAGGCAGGGACGCGGTTCCATAACCTGCGCCGATATCCAGCACTACGCCACCCCGCTTGCGAGCGAATCGAATGAACGCGCGCGTGTACTTTGACAGCGGGAAAGCCGAGCCATGCCGGCTTTCCGTCAGGCGTTCTGCGCTCATGCTTATCCTCGCGATCAGGCGTCGCGCGTCAGATGAAAGCGTCGATCGACCGATGCGAGCAGGCGTCTCGACAAGCGTGTAGCACGCCCTTGAATCAGCCGGTCCGACACACGCGACAATGCATAAGAGACGACGAGCACCGCGATCAGCGTCGCGCCGAACAACGCGAGCGACGTCTCTCCATTCTTCTGTCCGAATGAGCGATCGAAGAAATGAAACGTCACGTAGACGCAGATGAAGTGCCAGAGATAAATACCATAACTTTCGCGGCCGAGCGCGGCGGCGGCGCGTCGAACGAGTGTGATGCGCGGCACGGCATGCTTGTTATCGCGATGCTTGCGGGCATGACGTGAACACACGAAGAGCAGAAAGGCCACGGCGCTGCATGCCGCGAATACGGGCGCGAGCGCATGCGCCTTGTCGAGCCACACGCCGAGCGCTGCGGTCGTGAGCGCAAAAGCCAGCGCCAGTGAAAAATACAGTAAAGACACGCGCGCCGTCACGTCGGACGCGCCGAGAAGATGCGAGCGAAATGCATACCACGCCCACATGCCGACGATGAAGCACGGACCCTGCACGGGCGGCCAGAAATAGCTGAACGTGTTATTGGCGACATTGCAATCGAGCGTGCCGTTGCAATCGGCCATCGACATCACGGCATACGAGAGGCCGAGCAACAACACCGTAGCCAGCAAGAGGCGCGCGCGATTCATCGCGAGAAAAAATAGAAGTGGCGCAATCAGGTAGAACAGCATCTCCACGCCGATCGACCATCCGCCTGGCACGACGTTATTGATCGCTGTCGGCGAAAGCGCATGCAGAAAGACCAGGTTGAGCAGCACGTCCATCGGCCCATGTGCGCCGAGAATCCATGCGCGTTCGATGCCCGAGCGCGTCGCGCCATAGCTGATGAGTCCATAGACCGCGATCGCCGCGTAGTACATCGGCGCTATGCGAAAGAAACGCTTGATATAGAAGCGCAACGTGACATGACGCGCATCCGCGCAGCGCGCGTGATCCACTTCGAGCGTCATGAAGATCGTGATCGCGCTGATCACGAAGAACAACTGCACGCCGTATTGGCCCATGCGCGCAATGAGCGTGACGGTGCCCGGCAGATTGGGAAACTGAAACGACAGGTGTACTGCGACTACCCCGACGATCGCGAGCGCCCGGCCAGCGTCGAGCGCGGCAACACGTCCTTTATCCATCGATACTCTCCTCGCGGTTCATGCCGACCTACAAAAAAGGCCGCGAGGCTCGTGGACAGCCGCGATTTCAATGAAGTTCCGCCGGACAACTCATTCAGATGACACTCTTACAACAAGAAACTTCATACACGTATGGATACATTTCTATGGCGCATTCTGACGGAGAAACCGCAGTATGCGGCTGACGACGGTGCTCGGCTGCTCCTGCTGCACCCAATGTCCTGCGCCTTCGATCAGATGCGTCGCGCGAAAATCGGTGCAGGCCAGCACGCGCATCGCTTCGAAATCGCCCGGCCGCTGGTAATAGCCCCAGTCGCTCGCGCCTGCGATAAAGCATGACGGCACGTCGATAGTGCGCCCCGACCACATCCGCAGTGCAGCAGCAAGACTCGGATCGGTGCCGCACCGATACCAGTTCAGTCCACCCTGAAATCCCGTGCGCGCGTATTCGCTCGCATAGACGTTCAAATCGCGGTTGGACAGCCAGGCACATCCGGCGATTTGATCGGCGTCGGGCGAATGTTCGGCGACGGTTTGCGGCATCGTCGCATCCGCGTTCATTACGTAGTACGTGGGCAGCAAAGCCAGTTGATCGGCAGAAACGGATGCGAGCGGATGCGGATCATTGTCCGGCCAGTCCGCGCTCTTCATGTGGTAATACGCGCGCAAGAACGCGGCGAGTCCTTGCGGCGGGTGCCACATGTCGTCATTCGCCTGCGCGCCCGAGTAATACCATTGATAGTGCTTGCGCGGCGGATCGAGCGACGCGAGCCCGGCGACCGCTTCGGCCATGAGCGATTGCGCCGTCTCGACGCGCGCGAGCCTTGCATCGTCGTTCGCGGTATTGAAGGCGAATGCGGGCGGCCCCGCAAAAGGCGCGCTCATCATCACGACCGATGCGAATACATCGGGACGAATCAATGCACACCACGCGGCAACGGGCGAGCCGAAATCGTGACCGAT
This sequence comes from Caballeronia zhejiangensis, assembly GCF_022879815.1. Classification (NCBI taxonomy): domain Bacteria; kingdom Pseudomonadati; phylum Pseudomonadota; class Betaproteobacteria; order Burkholderiales; family Burkholderiaceae; genus Caballeronia; species Caballeronia zhejiangensis. The sequence continues at coordinate 63,541 of NZ_CP084285.1, read as the reverse complement.
AACCGATGCGACTCTGCGATAACCCAGCGCCGACACGAGACCCAGTACATCGCGGACCAGATTCGGAAATGTGAACTCTTCGAGATCGGTATCGAATGAAGCAATACCGCCGATAGTGCGCCCATAACCGCGCTGATCCGGCGCGACGACATGAAAGCCCGCATCGGCAAGCGGTTTCATGATCTTGCGCCAGCTATAAGCGAGTTCGGGAAAGCCGTGAAGGAGCACGATGCAAGGCCGACCGGGGATATCGAATCCGGCTTCGAGCACATGCATCGAAAGGCCATTGCCATTGTCGATCATGCGCGCGCGAATGCCGTCCGGTAGCGGCAGATCGTTCGATGTTTCATTCATGCGTGTCTCCTTGCGATGCGATCATGCGCTCATGCTTCGAGCAAGGCCGCGAAGCGATCCGCGAGCGTCGGGCGGGAACGCATCGGCCATATTGCGCTGAGTTCGAATGGTGGCAGGTTATCGCCGTCGCGCACGTCGCAGAAGCGCACGCCGGCGAACTGCAACGCAGTCACGGATTGCGGCAGGAGCGATGCGCCGCATCCGGCCGCGACGCAAGCCAATACCGTCAGAGAACGATTCGCGTCCTGCACGACGTTGGCTTCGCAACCCGCTTTACGAAAAGCACTGAGGATGCCCGCGCGAACTACCGGCAATTGATCGCTCGGAAACCAGACGAGGCCTGCATCGGATAACTCCTTCAAACCGACTTTTCCATCGTCGCCAATAACAAAAGACATCGGCAGTACCGCGAGCAAGCGCTCTCTCACGATCAACTTTTCGCGCATGCGCCCGCCCACGGCAACAGGCGTATGCAGCAAGCCGATATCGATCGTTCCTTTCTCCAACGCGCTTGCCTGCTCCGCATTGCTCATTTCTCTCAGCATGAGTTCGACGTTCGGCACCTCTTCGCGCAGCGCCGCAATCGCGCGAGGCAACAGGCTGAAAAGTGCCGCCGATGCAAAGCCTATCGTCAGGCGGCCGCCGCGCTGCGCACCGATTTCACGCGCACGATGCGATGCCGCGTCAATGCGCGCCACGCTCAATCGAATGTCTTCGACGATTGCGTCGCCCGCCGGAGTCAATTGCGCGCCACGTCGCGTGCGCTCGAAAAGCTTCACGCCAAGATCGCGCTCCATGCGCGAAAGCGCCTGACTCAACGCGGGTTGCGCAATATCGAGTACCTCGGCCGCGCGCGTGACGCTGCCTGCATCGACTACCGCGAGAAAGTATTTGAGGTTGCGCGTCTCCATCTTGCGAGCATATCAAAATGCTATGAAAGATGAACGTATCCATAGTATGCGCGGCCGCGATTCGTTTTTAGAATTCAGTGGCATATTGAACAAGAGCCGGCCAGAGGCCAGCACAGGAGACGCGAGATGAATTGGTACCGTGAAATTTCCACGGCGGAAAGACGCACGCTTTGGGGATGCTTTGCAGGCTGGGCGCTCGACGGCGTCGATACGCAGTTATTCAGTCTCGTCATTCCGACACTCATCGCGACATGGGGCATCGGAAAAGGACAAGCCGGTCTGATCGGCGGCGCGACGCTCGTCGCGGGCGCATTGGGCGGACTCTTCGCGGGCGTGCTTTCCGATCGAATCGGACGCGTCAAGGCCTTGCAAGTCACGGTTCTCTGGTTTTCGCTTTTCACGTTTCTCAGCGCCTTTGCGCAGAATTTCGAACAGTTGCTCGTGCTCAAGTCGCTTCAGGGACTCGGCTTCGGCGGCGAATGGACGGCGGGCGCAGTATTGTTGAGCGAAACGATTCGCGCGAAACATCGCGGCAAAGCTATGGGCATCGTGCAAAGCGCATGGGGCTTTGGCTGGGCCGGTGCGGTTCTGCTCTATGCAATCGTGTTTTCATGGGTATCACCCGACTGGGCCTGGCGCGTGCTGTTCGCCGTCGGCCTCATTCCGGCTGTGCTCGTCATTTATATGCGCCGCAATATCGAAGAGCCGCCGCGTGAATCGAAACCTGCCGAAAAGGAACATGCACAACGTCAGAGCGCTCTCGCCATTCTCGCTGGAATCTTTCATCCTTCTGTGCTGCGCACGACGATCGTCGGCGGATTGATCGGCCTCGGCGCGCACGGCGGCTATCACGCCATTACCACATGGCTGCCCACGTACCTGAAAACCGAGCGGCATTTGTCGGTGCTCGGCACGGGCGGCTATCTGGCTGTCGTGATTACGGCATTCATCATCGGATGCTTTGTCAGTGCATGGCTGCAAGACAAGATCGGTCGCAGGAAGAACGTGATTCTCTTCGCTGTCTGTTGCGCGGTCACGGTCAACGTCTATGTGTTCCTGCCCATCGGCGATATTGCCATGCTCGTATTGAGCTTCCCGCTCGGTCTGTTCTCCGCGGGCATTCCCGCAACGCTCGGCGCGCTCTTCAACGAGCTCTATCCGCAAGGCGTGCGCGGTACGGGCGTCGGCTTCTGCTACAACTTCGGACGCGTCGTGTCGGCGGCGTTTCCGGTGCTCGTCGGCCACATGGGCAATTCGATGCCGATCGGACAGGCAATCGGCATCGACGCGGGCGCGGCCTATGGACTCGTCGTCGTGGCCGCGTTGCTCTTGCCTGAAACGAAAGGCCGTCGCATTGCTGTTGTGCCTGGTCAAGCTGCGTCGAACGAGCGTTCGCCCAAGCATGTCTGAACTTTCCATGACGCGTTCACTTCATTCCACGCTCGGCGATGAGCAATGGCTCGAATCGAAGCCTGCCGCCATCGAAGCGATCGACAGTCACGCGCATGTCTTCGTGCGCGGCCTGCCGCTGGCACCGCATCGTCGACACGCACCCGACTACGACGCAACGCTCGATGCCTATGCGGAACACTTGCGCACCAACGGCGTCTCTCATGCGGTGCTCGTGCAACCGAGTTTTCTCGGCACCGACAATTCGTTTTTTCTCGATGTGCTGCAGCACTATCCGCAACGCTTTCGCGGTGTGGCCGTTATCGATCCTTCGATCAGCGACGCGGAGTTGTATCGCCTCGCGGCACTCGGCGTCGTCGGCATGCGGCTCAATCTGATCGGGCTTGCGTTGCCCGATCTGCGTGAAGCGCGTTGGCGAGCGTTATTCGAGCGCGTCAACGCGCTCGGCTGGCACGTCGAGATTCATCGCGATGCCGTGGACTTGCCGATGCTTATCGCGCCATTGCTCGAACAAGCCTGCACAATCGTGATCGATCATTTCGGCCGTCCCGATCCGGCATTTGGCGCCGACGATCCGGGCTTTCGCTATCTGCTGACGACGGCGCAATGCGGCCGCGTGTGGGTCAAGCTATCGGCGGCTTACCGCAGCGTGGAAGGCGAAACCGGCACGTCGCTCGGTCAGACGCTCACGTCCGCCTTGCTCGATTCATTCGGCGCAGCGCGGCTCGTGTGGGGCAGCGACTGGCCGCACACGCAACATCAAAGCCTGATGGACTACGGCGCATCGCGCGAAGCGCTCGACCGCTGGATTCCCGACGCATCGCTGCGTACCATCGTGTTGCGCGATTCGGCGCGTGCGCTGTTCCGCTTCGAATGACGTTCGTGCGAGCGCCGAAGCGCATCGCGCGTTAGCATTGCAGACGCTGGCGCATGCATCGACGCTGAACACGAACTATCTTTCCGGAACCTTAGCCATGACCACTTCATCCTCGCGCCGCCGCGCGGCCTTTCGCGAACGGGTCAACGCTCGCAGCGCCCTGCTGCTGCCCGGCGCATTCAACGCAATGAGCGCGCAAGTCGCCGCCGATCTCGGCTTCGAGGCGATCTACATCACCGGTGCAGGTGTAACCAACATGTCGCTCGGCCTGCCGGATCTCGGCTTCATGGGACTCGCGGAAATCGCGGAGCATACGTCGCGCATCCGCGATGCAGTGGACCTGCCGCTTATCGTCGACGCGGACACGGGCTTCGGCAATGCGCTCAACGTGCGTCACACGGTACGCACGCTGGAGCGCGCGGGCGCGGACGCCATTCAGCTCGAAGATCAGGTTATGCCGAAGAAATGCGGGCACTTCGCGGGCAAAGCCGTGATATCGACGAATGAAATGGTAGGGAAGATACGCGCAGCGGCGGATGCCCGCGAAGACGATAACTTTCTGATCATCGCGCGCACCGATGCGTGCGCGGTGGAGGGCTTCGATGCAGCGATCGAACGAGCACGCGCATTCGTCGAAGCGGGCGCCGACATTCTCTTCGTCGAAGCGATCGAAACGCCGGAGCAAATCGCGTCACTGCCGAAGCTGCTCGACGCGCCGCAACTGATCAACATCGTGATCGGCGGAAAGACGCCTGTTACCGACCGCGCGGATCTCGAACGCCTCGGCTTCAGCCTCGTGCTCTATGCAAATGCGGCATTGCAAAGCGCCGTGCGCGGCATGCAGACCGCGCTCGGCGCCTTGAAATCGCAGGGACGTCTCGACGAAAATCCCGCTGTCGTTGCGCCTTTCGCCGAGCGTCAGCGGCTTGTGAACAAGCCGCTCTTCGATGCACTCGACCGCAAATACGCTGCGGACTGAATGCATCGCCTGAGGCGGTCATATAGACCGCTTCAGTCATTCACGCATTTAGCGCGAGTACATTGCGTTCCAGTCGGACTGCGACACACGTGCGCTACCCGATTGCGATGCACCGTTGGCCGCGCCGCCATAGGCCGTCGCACCATCGCGTGCGGCGAGCTTCGCTTCGGCCGCTTGAATGGCTTCGGGATAGTGCGCCTGATCGCCGTCGCCGACGTGATAGCCGACGCTCTCCAATGCCGCCAATTCCGCGCGCACTTGAGCGCGCGTGATCTGGCTTTGCGCGAACGAAGCGACGGGAATGACGAGAGCGGTTGCGACGAGTGCTGCGCGGATGATCGACTTCATGATGAAACTCCAGTGTTATAAGGTGCCCGGCTTCGAACACAGTGCCTTTCGAAGCAGTGAAAGCAGTTTATGACGCAGGTGCTCTCGGGTTAACCCCTAGCGCAAGAAAGCACCTTTCACCGAAACGCGCTTAATCGAGAATTTGCTATGCTGTCCGCCGGACTGAATGCAAATGCACAGTGCGTTCGCCTCATGGCGCAAGGCGCCCTTCAAACACTGGAGATAAAGATGGCAAAGGGATATTGGGTCAGTGTGTACACAAAAATCATGAAGCCCGATCAGGTTGCGGAATACTCGAAGATCGCAACGCAGGCTATTGCAGAAGGCGGCGGCCGTCCGCTCGTGCGCGGCGTTGCGTCGATGGTGCAAGGCGAAGGCGTGCTCGAGCGCACCGTCGTCATCGAATACGATTCACTCGAAGCAGCCGTCGCCGCCTATAACAGTGCAACGTATAAGCGCGCACTGGAAGTGCTGGGCGATTCCGTCGTGCGCGACTTCCGCATCGTCGAAGGCGTCGCTTAAATCCAGCTCGTCATTGGCCGATGCTCGCAGCGCTCACGCACCCACGGCATCGGCCAATTCGTTCATATCCTTGGCAACGACATCCCAATCGCTTTCGGCTTTTAAATCCACTGTCTGAGCGGGACCGCGTTCATAGGGCCGTGCGATGAACGCCGTGCGCAACCCACACCTTCTTGCCGCCGCGAGATCGTCGTTATGCGCGGCGACGAGACATACTTCTTCCGGCGTCAGCATCAACACTTCGGCCGTGCGTAAATACGCCTGCGGATCGGGCTTATAGATTTGCGCAATCTCCGCGCCGAGAATCGCATCCCAAGGCAGACCGGCGCGCTTCGCCATATCGACCATTAATCGAATATTGCCGTTCGAAAGCGGCGCGATGATATGGCGCGCCTTGAGCCGTTGCAAACCCGTTATCGAATCCGGCCACGGATCGAGCCGATGCCATGCAAGATTCAACTCTTCGAGCGCTTCGGCAGCCACGGCATTCGGATCGATGCCGAACTCCGGCAGCACGTCGAGCAGATTCTCGCGATGCAGCACATCGAGCCGCACGAATGGCCGCTCCCCGTTGATCACCTTGCGCATCGCAGGCACGTAGCGGCTTCGCCATGCATCGGCGAACGCTTCGGGCGTTGCGTCGATTGCGCCGTGGCGTTGAAGAAATGGCGCAGCCTCGCGTGCAACTCCGCCGCGCCAGTCCACTACCGTGCCGAATACATCGAACACGAAGGCCTTTACGTTTTGCAGCGTCACGTCGTTTCTCCTATCGGTGATTCATTCGTCTGATCGATTTCGCTGCGGCCCATTTGTTCCTCGCACGCAAGACTGATTGTCCATCACGGGTGTACGCAAGGAATCTCGAAAGGCCTAGATTACGAGCCATCGGAGCCGTCGGTCCGATCCGCAACAGGCCCAAACCAACATTCATCGAGGTTCATCATGAGCAACGCAAGCAAAGTCGCTATCGTTACCGGTGCATCGCAAGGCATCGGCGCTGAAATCGTCAAGGCATTCCGTGCGCAAGGTTATCGCGTCGTCGCGACCGCCCGTTCAATTCAGCAACCGGACGATCCGAACGTCGTCGCTGTCGCCGGTGATATCGGCGATCGCGCCACCGCGCAGCGCGTGGTCGAAGCGGCAATCGCAAAGTTCGGCCGCATCGATACGCTCGTCAACAACGCCGGCGTATTCGTCGCGAAGCCTTTCACGCAATATACGCAGGAAGACTATGCCGCGGTTCTGAAGGTGAATGTGAATGGCTTCTTCCACATCACGCAACTGGCTATCGAGCAAATGGAAAAGAACAAGAGCGGCCACATCGTCAGCATCACGACGTCGCTCGTGGATCATGCGGTAAGCGGCGTGCCTTCGGTATTGGCGTCGCTGACCAAGGGCGGTCTGAATTCCGCGACAAAGTCGCTTGCTATCGAGTATGCGAAGTCAGGCATTCGCGCGAATGCAGTGTCGCCCGGCATCATCAAGTCGCCGATGCATGCGCCCGAAACGCACGACGCGCTCGGCGCACTCCATCCGATGGGACACATGGGCGAAATGAGCGACATCGCGAACGCGGTGCTGTATCTTGATGCGGCGCCGTTCGTGACGGGCGAGATCCTGCACGTCGACGGCGGTCAAAGCGCGGGACATTGATCGATTCTTTACCCGTTGAGGATGCGCCTCTCGCAGGCGCTTCGTCGTTTCCCACTCAAGGAGATCGTCATGCCGATCGTAACGATTCAGGTGACACGCGAAGGCAACAAGCCCGGCACGAACGCGGTGACTGCCGAGGAAAAGAAGCAACTCATCGAGGGCGCGAGCCAACTCCTTCTCGAAGTATTGAACAAGCCGCTCGATACCACGTTCGTCGTCATCCAGGAAGTGGAAATGGAGAACTGGGGCGTGGGCGGCATGACAGTACCGGAATATCGGCGGCAAAAGCAGGCGAAGAAGGATTGACGCGAACCGGAACGCGGGCATCGCTACATGACCTTTGACGATGCCCGCCGTTTCATCGGCTCATTGCCCCGGCGAATAGAGATCGAGCAGTTTCAGCGTCACGCCATTCGTCCATCCGAAACCATCCTGTAACGGATATTCCCCACCTCCTCCGCCGCCCGTTCCACTACCTTCCACGATGTACTTCTCAACGAGCTTATGTTGAGTGTTATAGACGTTATTCACGTCGGCAAGAAAGCGCGTGCCGATCTGTTGCGCGAGATCGCTGCGCCCATAGCGCTTCAATCCTTGCACGGCGATCCAGTGCAATGGCGCCCAGCCATTCGGCGCGTCCCATTGCTGCGTCGTGTTGTACATGGTCGTCGTGAGTCCGCCCGGCTTGAGCAAGATCGCTTCGACGGTTTCCGCGGTCTTGTGCGCGCGCTCCGGCCACGCCACGTTGGCGAAGAGCGGATAGAGCATAGCAGCCGATGGGTTGTTGCGCGGCTGACCGAGTTTCCAGTCGTAATCGCCGTAATACCCGTTCTTGTTCCAGAGATATCTGTTGATGCCGATCGCGCGTTTGGCCGCACGCCCCACGAATTCGCCGACACAACGGAAATCACGCGCCTCGCCGCAACCGATTGCGATCGTCGTTTCGAGGTGGAACATCAGGCTATTCAAATCGACGGGAATGATCGATGTCGTGCGGATCGTCGCAAGCGTCATATTGTCGCCGAACCAGCGCGAGCTGAAGTCCCAGCCGCTTTCGGCCGCCGCACGCAAGTCGCGATACACCTCGTTCGCCGGACGGTTCGTGACCAGCTTGGCGGTCGCCACGTCTTCCGAGTAGGACTCGTCGCGCGGCGTATCGCGTTCGTCCCAATACCGATTGAGCACGGTCTTGTCCGGCATCATCACGACGTTGCGTACCGCGCCGCCTGGCTGCAGCGTATCCGCTCCTTGCATCCAGTAATCATGTTCGCGGCGCAATTGCGGCAAATACTTCTGATAAACACGTCCACCTTCCTTGTGCGCGGCAAGTTCGACCATATAGGAGAAGAACGGCGGCTGCGAACGGCTCACATAGTATGTGCGATTGCCATTCGGAATATGGCCGATCGTGTCGATCAGATACGCGAAGTTATCGAGCATATCGTCGACGAGATCTTCGCGGCCTGCCTCCTGCAGACCGAGCATCGTGAAATAGGTATCCCAGTAGTAACCTTCCCGAAAGCGTCCGCCAGGCACCACGTACTGCTTTGGCATCGGAATCAGGGAACTGTTGGCGGGTACGTTCGCGGTCGTCGTCAGACGCGTGAGTTCGGGCCAAAGCCAGTCGATATGTTCGCGCAGGCTCTGATTCGGCGGCGGCGTAATCACCTGATCCGTCGGCGGCGTGAAGTATTGTGCGACGAACGTCGCGAGCGAGAAGCCCGGCACCGACATCTGCTGATGATAAGCCTGCACGATCTGCGCGGGGTCTATCTTGGGTATGGCATCGACGAAAGTCTTCTGATCGGGATAGACGCCCTGCGTCTGCACGGCGACGAAAAGGTCACCGTATAACTCGCTGGGTGGCGGCAGAAGCGTATACGCCGTTTGTGCGTCGGCATAGGCGACATTGGCAGCCGAGCTCATGACGAGCCAGGCGCACAGCATTCCGCGTGCCTTTATGCGGAAGCGCCGCGACGCGTCGTGCGCCGCTGGATCCGATGACAGTACGATCATGTTCACTCCTTCGAAGGGTGATTAAACCGGACTGGTCTCGCTCGGGCCTTTCTTGTTGTTATCGATTTACAGCACGGCGAAGCATCGCACGCTTGTACGAAGCTGGCAACCCTCGAAGAAGGAAGCGAACGGGCTATTGAATGGCCAGCGCCTTGTGCGCTTCCGCCTGGAATCGGGTCGGCGTGACGCCGGTCTGCTTGCGAAAATAGCGGCTGAAATAAGCGATATCGGCAAAGCCCAGTCCATGTGCGATCTGCTTGACCGACATGCTGGAATAAACGAGATCGCGCTGCGCCTCGCGCACAAGATGCTCGTTGATCATTGCGAGCGGCGAACTCGAGATCTCTTCGCGGCATATCCGCCCGAGTTGTGTGACCGTCATGCCGAGCTTCTGCGCATAGAACTCGACAGGTCGATGCTCGCGAAAATGCGCGGCCACCAGTTCCCTGAAGCGCTTGATCTGCTGCGCCCGCCTTTCGGTCGATGCGACACTCGGCGCAGATGCGCTTTCGCATAGGCGCACGACATACACAAAGAGTGCAATCAATAGCGACATGCCCGCCGCCATGTGACCGCGATTCGTCGCGCGGAATTCCTTCTCGAGCAATTCGACGATCGGCACGAATGCGCTTTCCTTCACGGAGTGGGCACTCATGCGCGAGACGCCTGCGCGTTGCAACACCGGAACGAGTCCCGGCGCCGCGATCGATGCCAGCGCCTCGATCGATCTTTGCGCGACGGTCACGACGAGACCATCCACGTTCGGCGCGAAGTTGAATCCATGAACCGTTTGCGCGGGCAGCATGATGACGCACGGCGGCACGAGATCGATCATGCTGTTCTCGATCAGCACTTGCCCGCCGCCGCCGCGAATGTACAGAAATTGCAAGAGCGCGTCGTGGCGATGCGCGTCGATATGCCAGTCGTTGGGCGCGCTGCGCTCGACGATCCATTCGAAGTTGAACGCGTCATACCACGGCGGACGCGCCGATTCCCCGTACAAGTTGTAGTTAGGGATTTTCCTCATATCCTGCGTCTCCTGATGCACAAATTGTCCTGTCGTCTGCGTCCTTTGTCCAATCTTTCGTGCATGGCCGTGAATATACTTTTTTCACAGGCAAGGCTATCGGCGCCTTTGCATCGAACGAACTCAGGAGACAAGGATGACTAATCAGGTCGCGCGGGATCACACCGCGCAGCATTGGCTCGGCCTCGAATCGAGCGTATGCGTAGTGACGGGTTCGGCCGGCGGAATCGGGCGCGCCATTGCATCGACATTCGCCGATGCGGGCGCAAGGCTCGCGCTACTCGATCGCGATGAAGCGGGCTGCAACGATGCGGCGCAAGCATTGCGCGCGACTGGCGTCGATGCTATCGCCATAACTTGCGATATCGGCGATGCAACGAGCGTGAACCGCGCACGCGATCAGGTTGCACGCAAGTTCGGTCATGTCGATGTGCTCGTCAATAACGCAGGCCTGTTGCGCGCGGGCGGCATCGAAGATATCGGCCTCGATGCATGGAATGCGATGCTCGCCGTCAATCTCACCGGCTACATGTTATGTGCGCAGGCATTCGGGCGCGACATGCTCGCGCGCGGCGCCGGAAGCATCGTGCATATCGCATCGGTGGCGGCGCATCATCCGCAGACGTGGAGCGGCGCATATAGCCCGAGCAAGGCGGGCATCGCAATGTTATCCCGTCAGATCGCCGCCGAATGGGGCGTGCGCGGCGTGCGCAGCAATACGGTCTGCCCCGGCATGATCCGCACGCCGCTTTCGATGGCGTTCTATGAGCAAGGCGATGTCGAAGCGCGCCGCAGCGCAATGATCGCAAGCCGGCGCATCGGCGAACCGCGCGATATCGCCGAGGTGGTTGCATTCCTCGCAAGCCAGCGCGCGGCCTATGTGAACGGCGCGGAGCTTGCCGTCGACGGCGGTTTCGAATGCATGTTGATGGATCTCGTTCCACGTCCCGGCTTCGAAGCGCCGCGCAACGCCTGACACACTGCTTCTCATCTCACGGGCGTGCGAAACGCCCGGCTTCAATCAAAGGACTTCATCATGACTACCGTAACGCGGTCGTCCGATCTCGCTTGCGATGTGCTCGTGATCGGCTCGGGCGCCGGCGGCCTTTCCACGGCCATTACAGCGAAGAAGCAAGGGCTCGACGTGATCGTCGTCGAGAAGGAGGAATACTTCGGCGGCACGACCGCGTTCTCGGGCGGCGTCTTGTGGATACCGGGAAATCGCCACGCGAAAGAAGCGGGCGTGCAGGATACGCGCGAAGCCGCAGTTCGATACATGCGCAGCGAAACGGGCGCGATGTATGACGAAGCAGCCGTCGAAGCGTTCCTTGAAAGCGGCCCACGCATGATCGATTTCTTCGAGCGCGAGACCTCGGTCGAATTTCTGCCGACGCTCTACCCCGACTATCATCCCGATGCGCCGGGCGGTGTCGACGTGGGACGTTCCGTCGTTGCAAAACCGTTCGACGCACGCGCGCTTGGCTCGGACATCGTGCGCCTGCGCCCGCCGCTCAAGACGATAACTTTCATCGGCATGATGTTCAATTCGTCGAGCGCGGATCTCAAGCATTTCTTTAACGCGACGAAATCGATCGAATCCGCGTGGTATGTCGCGAAGCGACTCGCGAGCCATATCCGGGAACTCGCACAATACAAGCGCGGCGTGCAGATCACGAGCGGCAACGCACTCGCCGCGCGCCTCGCGAAATCCACGCTCGATCTCGGCATTCCGATTCACACGCGAACGAGCGCGAAAGAACTGATTACGTTGAAGGGCCGCGTGACCGGGGCGATCGTGATTGCGAACGGACATGAAACGCGCATCGTTGCGCGACGCGGTGTCGTGCTGGCGTGTGGCGGCTTCTCTCACGATGTCGCGCGCATCGCAAAGGCCTATCCGCATGTGCGGCGCGGCGGCGAACATGTATCGCCTGTGCCGGCAGGCAATACCGGCGATGGCGCGCGCATGGCCGAGCGCGTGGGCGGACGTGTCGATATTCGCTATCCGCAGCCCGCTGCGTGGATGCCGGTCTCGCGCGTGCCGCTAAAAGGCGGCAAATACGGCGTGTTCCCGCATCTGCTCGATCGCTACAAGCCGGGCTTGATCGGCGTGACACGCAGCGGCGTGCGCTTCACCAACGAATCGAATTCCTACCACGATGTCGGCGCAGCGATGATCGAAGCCTGTCGCGATGAAAGCGAAACAGCCATGTGGCTCATCTGCGATCACGCGACGATTCGCAAATACGGCCTCGGCTTTGTAAAGCCCGCGCCGCTACCGGTCGGTCCTCATCTGAAGAACGGATATCTCGTCAAAGGCCGCACGCTCGCGGAACTGGCACGGCGGACAGGCATCGACGCCACAGCGCTCGAAGCGACGGTCCGCGACTATAACCGCGATGCCACGCAGGGCAAGGACACTGCTTTCGGCCGTGGCACGACATCTTTCAACCGCTATCTCGGCGATGCCGCTCACAAGCCGAATCCTTGCATCGCACCGATTGGCGACGGTCCGTACTACGCGCTCAAGGTCGTTATGGGCGATCTCGGCACCTTCGACGGAATCGCGACGAATCCGCATGGCCAGGTACTCAAGGGCAGCGAGCCGATACCAGGGCTCTATGCCGTCGGCAACGACCGCGCGAGCGTCATGGGCGGCAACTACCCCGGCGCGGGCATCACGCTCGGTCCAATCATGACGTTCGGTTATCTCACCGGATTGCATCTCGCGGGCAGCGTCGACGCGCACGCGAAGTCCAGCGAATTGAGGAGCGCAGCATGAGCAAGCCCTTCATCGATCACCGCATCTATACGATCAAGCCGCGCGGCATGTCGGAATTCATCGACGTATTCGACCGTCTAGCGATGCCTATTCAGACCAGATATCTCGGCGCGCCCGTAGGTTTCTATATGAGCGATATCGGCGCGTTGAATCAGGTCGTGCATCTGTGGGGCTACGAGAGCATCGCGGATTACGACCAGCGGCGCACCGCGCGCGACAACGACCCCGAATGGCCCGCTTATCTGCATGCGTCGGCGCATCTCATCGTCGCCCAGGAAAGCCGCATCATCAGGCGCGTCGAGTTCAAGAGTCTTTCGCCAGCAGTTCGATAAGCGCGCGGCATAGCGGCACGACGAAGGCCGCATTCTTCCGCTTGCACATGAATGAATGGAGACATAACGGCATGGAAAAGAACGTCGGGACCATCGAGGTCCAGAGCTTTATCGACGGCGAGCGCTTCTCGCCCTATCAATGGGTCATTCTGATCCTGTGCTTTCTCGTCGTCGCGGCCGACGGTTTCGATACCGCGGCAATCGGTTTTATCGCGCCGTCGTTGATCGGCGACTGGGGCATCACGCGCGCCGCGTTAGGCCCGGTGATGAGTGCGGCGCTCGTCGGTCTCGGCATCGGCGCGCTCGTGGCCGGGCCGGCCGCCGACCGTATCGGACGCAAGGCGGTGCTTGCCCTTTCCGTGTTCTTCTTTGGCGTATGGAGCCTCGCATCGGCACAAGCAAGCTCAGTCGAAACACTAACCGCGTGGCGCTTCCTCACCGGCCTGGGTCTCGGCGCGGCAATGCCCAACGCGGTCACGCTGATGTCCGAATACGCACCGGCGCGCGTTCGTGCTATCGCCGTCAATGCGATGTTCTGCGGCTTCTCCGTAGGACTATCGCTTGGCGGGCTCTGCGCCGCATGGCTCATACCGCATTTCGGCTGGCAAAGCGTGCTCGTCGCCGGCGGACTCGGTCCTATCGTGCTCACCGTGCTGTTGCTCGTTCTGTTGCCCGAGTCCGCACAGTTCATGGTCGTGAGACAACGCCCTACGCGAAAGATCGCGCGCGTCCTGCGCCGCATCTCGAACGATCCGCGTCTCGCGGAAGGCGCGCGCGTCACGTTCACTTCTGCCGATACGCGCACGGCCGGCGCCGACAAATCTTCGCTCGGCATCATCGTCTCGCGTCCCTATCGCTTTGGCACGTCCATGTTATGGCTCGCCTATTTCATGGGGCTGATGATCTTCTATCTGCTGACGAACTGGCTTCCTACGCTTTTCAAGGATGCAGGCTTCTCCGCCGAGCGCGCTGCGCTCACGACATCGCTCTTTCCGCTCGGCGGCATTCTCGGCAACCTGTGCCTTGGCTGGGTGATGGGCAAGGCCAATCCGCGACGCGTGAACGCGTGCGCTTATGTGCTCGCAGCGGCGATGGTCCTGACAATCGGACGCGGCATCGCGGATCAGTTCTGGCTTGCTGTGCTGATCTTCCTGACCGGAACAGCGGTGACGAGCGCGGTTACATCGATGTCGGCGCTCGCCGCGTCGTTCTATCCGACGCGAAGCCGCGCGACCGGCGTCGCATGGATGCTTGGCATCGGCCGCATGGGCGCGGTCGCGGGCGCAATGACCGGCGGCGTGCTCATGAGCATGGGGCTGCAATTTGGCGCGGTCTTCACGCTGCTCGCGATTCCCGCAATCATCGCCGCGTTCGCGTTGGGCGCGTTGAGCCGGCGCGATAGAGCGAGTGAAACCACTCAACGTTTGATGACTTGATGTGCTTTCGAGGCATCGTCGGTATTTGCAAGCGCAACTATGTTGACGATGCCTTGACGCGCCATCTTCGTATAAGGGCAAAAGCGTTCCGTGCTGCGCACGAGTTCCTCAGCTACGCTGCGTTCGATGCCGGGCATCTGCACGCGTGTGTGGGCGGTCAACACGAAGAGCCCGTCCATCGGATCGCGGCTGAATTCGACCGTGACGTACACGCTTGCAGCCGCGACAACGATGCCGGCGCGCGCCGCAAGCAGGACCATCGCGCCATGAAAACATGCAGCGTAGGCCGCGGCGAACAGTTGCTCGGGGTTCGTGCCGCCGCCGGGACCGCCGAGCGCCTCGGGCATACGCAGGTCAAGAGCGAGATTGCCGTCGTCGGATCGTGCCTCGCCCGTCGCGCGGCCATGTCCCGCATCGCCACCCGTCACCGCGACGGTCGTCGAATACAGGGGTTGCACGTCGCGTCCTTGATACCTGTCGAGCAGGCTGACGGGCGGCGGATCGATATGCTCCATGGCGGTCATCCATTCTTCGCGCGAACGTTGCACGATCGCTCAAGGCGCCGCGACCTCGCGCGCGTCCTGCAACCCTTCTTGCAGGCCCTTTCCTGTCATCGTGTCGACGCCTGATGCCGGCGATGCCGCGATTACTTCGTGCCCGCGCGCACGCAGACGCTCCACGACCTTGCTGCCGATGAGTCCGCTTCCGCCGATGACTACGATGTTCATGATTTCCTCCTCGAAACGATGCGCGAATGCGCGATGCGTGACGCATCGTAGGCGTGCAGGCGTGCATCCGGTAGCGCCTCGCACGGATGCGCAGTGTTGCCTTCGATGCATCAATCGGTTGAGACGAGCTGCTGCACGCCCGCACGTGGGTTCGTGATGAACGTCGTCAGGCAATGCAGATCAAGCGCGCGCGTCTGCTCGGTCATGTAATCGACGAATACACGCACGCGCGCGGGCAAATGCTTGCGGCTGAGATAGCAAAGATAGTGGCCGCCATCGTCGGGCGCGTATTGCGCGAGACACGTGACGAGGCGCCCGGCCTTGAGCGAATCGCCGGCGAGATACGCAGGCAGTTGTGCGATGCCCTGCCCGTCGAGCACTGCTTGCAGCATCAGGTCGATATCGTTGAAGGTTTGCCGGGCCGCAGGCGAGCGCTTTCGCGCAAGGCCGTCGACCTTGAATTCCCATTCAGCGATGCGCCCCGCCGGCGCGCGGAAATTGATGCAGCGATGGTCGTCGAGATCGTCGACATGACGCGGCAGGCCGTGCTCGCGCGCATACGCCGGCGATGCGCAGACGATCATCTGCATCGGAATCAATTGCTTTGCAACGACTTCGCTATCTTCCATGTGACCATCGCGAAACGCGACATCCACCCGATCTGCCGTGAAATCGCACGGACGATCGTTCAGCAGCAGTTCGAGTGCGATGTCCGGATAGCGTGCATTAAAGCCGGCTAGAAGCGGCGCGACGACCTTGCGGCCGAAGCCCGGTGCCGACGCGATGCGCAAGTGACCGCGTGGCGGCCCGTTGCGCAACTCGCGCATGTCCTCCAGCGCCTGCACGATGCGCTCCACGCCTGGCTGACAATTCTTGTAGAAGAGCTCGCCTTCGCGTGTGAGCGACGTGCTCCGCGTCGTGCGCAGGAAGAGACGCGCATCGAGCTGTGCTTCCAGCTTCTGTACGTTGCGGCTGACGGCGGAACGGCCGATGCCCAGGCGGTCGCTCGCTTTCGCGAAGCTGCCTTCGTTGGCGACGGCAAGAAAAGAAACGACGCCCGCATAACTCGCTACGAAGCTATACGCGAGAGAATCGTCGGAATGACACACAAGGTCTGATGGCATGGCGGCACGAAACGTAGTGGCTCTGTCCAACAAGACGTTTGCGCCACACGGTTTGTGACGCGCCATGCCGAATTTTTTATTTAACGGGCGTCAGAACGGGCTTGTCCTTGTCTTTGAGAAGCAGCACGATGAATTTCGCGCGCTTCGTGTTGCTCGCGTTGCGTCCCACAGTGTGAATGTCGTCAGGGCCTTCATAAAAGGTATCGCCGGCTTTGAGCGTCACGGCCTTGCCGCCGCGAACCTGCATGACGATCGTACCTTCCAGGACATATACGTAGGCATGAGCGTCGTGACGATGCACGGGATCGACCGCGCCCGGAGGATACTCCACGCTGATCATCAGCGCCTCCTTGCCGGGATATTCCGGAAGCGGCTTCGTCATGAGTTCCTTGACGATGGCCTCCGGCGCCGCGTGCGCCGTGCTCGCCGCGAGCGCCGCGCATCCGAAGACGAGTGCAAGTCCCACGCGTTTGATGCTGTGCATGATCCGTTCTCCCATGATCGAACGACGGCGCGAACGCACTACGACAGGTTTGCCTTGTCCAGGCCGAAAGCTTTATCCGACGAACCCGGAACCGTCTGAAACGCGACATTCGCACGGTTCCACCCATTGATCTCGATGATGATGTACGTCAGATCCGACAACTCCTTCTCCGAAAACTGCTCACGCACGCGTGCAAAGAGATCGTCGGACACGCCATGCTCGGGAATGCGCGTCAGCACTTCGGTCCACGCGAGCGCGGCACGTTCGCGCGGCGAAAACAGCGGCGATTCACGCCAGATCGCAACGTGATGCGTGCGCAGTTCGCGCTCGCCATGAATCTTCGCTTCCTTCACATGCATATCGACGCAAAACGCACAGCCATTCATTTGCGATGCGCGAAGCGTCACGAGATCGCGGGTCGTCTGCTCGATCGAGCATTCACGCACCGCCTGACTGAACTCATAGAACTTCCGGAAAAGCTCGGGAGATTGTTGAATGTAGTTGACTCGCTGCGTCATGATGACTCCAT
The DNA here is from genome assembly GCF_022879815.1 of Caballeronia zhejiangensis. Classification (NCBI taxonomy): domain Bacteria; kingdom Pseudomonadati; phylum Pseudomonadota; class Betaproteobacteria; order Burkholderiales; family Burkholderiaceae; genus Caballeronia; species Caballeronia zhejiangensis. The sequence continues at coordinate 46,029 of NZ_CP084285.1, read as the reverse complement.
GTCTGGTTGAAGATGGATGTCATCCTAGGTTTGCGCGGCTTGTCGCGGTAGACACGCGAACGTGCCCACGCTGTTGCCTCGCACGCATCAATCGAATCGCGAGCGTTCATGCATTGCCATGGCGAGCCGCAATGCGTTCGAGCTTATCCGGATTGCGCTGCACCTGTATGCGTACGATGCGTTCATCTTCGATATCGAAAGTCTGCGCGGATTCGAGCTTGCCGTCGATGAAACGCAGCAGCGCCCATTGCTCATTCAGCATGACGAGTTCGAGACGCACGCCGTTTCCATACCGCAGAAAGGCCGCATAAAAAAGCTGCGCGATGCGTTTGCCGCCCAAAAGCGGTTTGGGGAAACTCTGCACGCGCCCGCCGCCATCGCCGATCAGCATGGCGTCCTCCGCGAGCATCGCATGAATAGCTGCGAAATCGCCGAGCTCCATCGCGTGCGCGAATGCATGCAGCAAGCGCCTTTGAATCTCTCGCGACACCGAACGTCGCGGACGCTCTTCGCGTAGTTGTGCCTTGGCTCGGCTCACGAGCTGGCGGCATGCGGCCTCCGTCTTGCCGATGATGTTCGCGACCTCCGCATAGTCGGCGTCGAAGACCTCGCGCAACAGAAACGCCGCGCGCGCTTCGGGCGTGAGGCGTTCGAGCAGCATGAGGAACGCGACGGATACGTCGTCCGCGCGCTCCGTGACCTCCTCCGGCGTTGCCGGCGGCTCGGTGATCTGCGGCTCGGGCAGCCAGATGCCGGTGTAGTGTTCGCGCTGCAACTTCGCGGCGCGCAACCGGTCGATCGAATGGCGCGTCGTCACTGCGACGAGCCACGCCTCGGCATTCTCGATCGCTTCGTGAGCCGCCGCATGCCAGCGCAGCCATACGTCCTGCACGATATCCTCGGCTTCGGCGACCGAACCGAGCATGCGATACGCAATGCCCTGCAGACGAGGGCGCAAGCGGTCGAATTCGCGCGTGGCGTCATCCATGAAGGCGATTCCTCGTTACTGAACGTCTGTGAAGTCATCGGCTTGAAAGGAGATCGTATATTACGCGTGCGCGATATTCCTTTAAAGATATGAATAACACGGCCGTTAATATCGATGGCCGGAATCGAACGCGCCAATCTCATTCATGACTGAAATCGAACGTCCACAAGCGCCCGCGAATCTGACCCGCATCATCGTAGCGACGGTGAACAGCAATGGCTTCGTCGCATACGACTTCACTGTGTACGGCTTCTCCGCGGCGATCATCGGGCGGCTGTTCTTTCCCGCGCATGATCCCGCCTCGTCTCTGCTGCTATCGCTCGCGACATTCGGCGCCGGCTTCGTGATGCGTCCGCTCGGCGCAGTGCTCATCGGACGATACGCGGATCGATGCGGACGCGAAGCCGGCATGCGGCTGTCGATCGCCGTGATGGCGCTGGGTACGTGGCTGATCGCATGCTTGCCGACGCACGCGGCGATCGGCGCGAGCGCGACCGTGCTGATCGTGGTCGCGCGGCTTTTGCAAGGACTCGCGGCGGGCGGCGAGATCGGACCGGCATCGGCGCTGCTGATGGAAGCCGTGCCTTATGAACGGCGCTGCTTCATCGTCAGCTGGCGTGGTGCGAGTCAGGGCGCGGCCGCGTGCGTGGCGGCGCTCGTCGGCGCGTGCACATCGGCGCTTCTGTCGCCGGAGCAACTCTTGCAATGGGGATGGCGCGCGCCCTTCTTCATCGGCGGACTGATCGCGCCGCTCGGATGGTTTCTGCGCCGCATGCCGGGCGACGCATCCACGTCGAAGCCCCGACCCGCGCGCACGCCGCTCGCAACTGTACTGCGCGAGCACGCGCGCCCGCTCGCATGCGGCATCCTGATGATGGCCGCGCCATCGTCGAGCATCTACATCGCCGTGCTGTACATGCCGAGCTATCTGACGCATACGCTGCAGCGGCCGCCTGTCATCAGCTTTCTGATCGCGTCGCTCTCCGGCCTCGTTATTCTGATCGTCACGCCGCTCGTCGCGCTTGCGGCCGATCGGCTGATGAGCCGCAAGACGCTGCAATCTGCCTCGCTCTTCGCCGCGCTCGCGACGGCTTATCCCGCGTTTTATGCGCTCACGCGAGGCGCACCGGATGGGCTCGCGCTCGTCATCATCCTGCTCTATGTCGCAGTCGCGCTGAACAACGCGGGCGCCGCTTCGGTGCTCATGCTCGAAGCCTTCCCGAAGCATCGGCGCGCGGCGAGCCTCGCCGTGATCTATACCTTCGGCGTCGTCATCTTCGGGGGATTCTCGCCGTTGACGGTCGCATGGCTCGTCGGCGCGACGGGCAACGTAATGACGCCCGCGTGGTATCTGCTCGCCGCAAACTGCCTGACGCTTCTTGCGCTCAGCCGCTTTCCGGAAGGCCGCGCGAGTGCGCGGCGCGCATCCGCATGACGGGATCGCCACTCGTCGCGCGCAACAGTTCGAGCGCGCGCAGGCGCATCTCGAGCGGACTGACGTCGAACGCGCGGCGAAACGCGCGCGTGAAATCCGATGCGCTCTTGAAGCCGAGACCGAATGCGATATCCGCTATCCGCAGATTGGGAAACAGCGCGAGTTCGTCGGCCGCTTCGCGCAAGCGGCGAAGTCGAATATATGCGGCGAGCCCGCCCTCCTGCTCGAACCACCGATAGACTGTCGCGCGCTTGAGCCCGAGTGCCTCGACGATCGCGGTCGGCGTGAGATCGGCCTCATGCAGGCGCGTTTCGATGTAACGCTTCACCTGGCTCTTCACGGCCGTTTGCAGTGCGGCGCGTGAATCGCTCGCGGCATTCGGCTTGTCGGCGAATGCCGCGAGCAGGAGCCGCGCGCCGGCATCGAGCGCGTCAGCGGCGTCGGGCCGGTCGAGCACCGGCAATTCTCGCGCGGTGGCCTCGAAATGTTCGAACACGAAATGCACGAGCGGCGCGTGATCGGGCAGCACGCGACCGTGCAACGCGTCGCAGTCGCCGATATGCGCGGCGACGATTACACGCGGTACGAACATCGTCAGCACGCGGCACGCCGGACGTTCGACGCGAAAGCGCTGATTCAGATCGAGTGCGATGATGCCGCGCACAGAGCCAGGCGCGCTGCGCTTGACGCTCAGCCCGCTGACGTGACCGGTCTCGCCTTCCACATAGACGTGAAATGCGAAATCGCGACGCGTGTCAGTGGAGACGCGCGCGATAGATCGCTCGAGCACGAGCGCGTCGGTGCGCGCTTCCGTGAACACGAGGCCGCCCGCCGCATGCAAATCGATGCTGCCCGAGAAACCGCGTGCAATCTGATCCTTGTCCGGCACGACATCGACCACATGCCCGACCCGATCGCGCCATGCGAGCAATTGACGCTCACGCGGACAGGCGCGCGTCGAAAAGTGCGTGGAAATCTTCGGCGGATCGGAATCTGCGGGCATGTGCGGCAGTCGATGTTGTCGGGTCGTCCTTCGCGCTGTGGCGCGCACGATACGCGCCAGCAAATGAGACGCATGGTAAAGCGTATTTTGAATGCCGGTGTATCGTGCTGGACGAGGAGCAGCGTGTGCGGCGTCGTGGGCGGCCAGGTCGGCGATTCCTTGCCTTCATCCCGCCGTCACATTGCTGACTCCCCATCCTAGGGTTTACGGCTAGTCAAGATAAAAAATTCAGCCGCACATAAAGAGAGAAAAGACGTTTCGGGGCGTCACACATGGAAAAGTCGAAAATTGTGCAAGTCGGGCGCGCCGCGCAGGCCACGCGAGCGATGCTCAAGCCCGCGCGTCTCGCGGACACCCAGCTCGATCATCTCGAGCACATGATCCGTTCGCTCGCGCTATCGGGAAATTCAAAGGCGGTCGACCAGTTCGATCATGCCTACTGGAAAAGGCGGCTCGCCGCGGTCGGCGACGAAAGCGATCTCGTCTCGACGCAACGCGCCCGCGTGCTGCGGCTCCTCGATCTTCTCGAACAGAACCGGGCAGCAGACTCCGACAAGGCGGCCGCCTAGCGCTCCGCCAGCAGCGCATGCGAAATGCAAAGCAGGACAAGGCATTTCGAATGCAAAACGCAAAATTCCGTTTGCGCCGAACGAATTCCGAGGGCCAGCCTGAGAGAGAGCACTCGACGCGGGGGCCGATTCCGACCACCGCGTCGAAAAGTGCCTCTACGTGTGGCTTCGCGTCCCGGGGTGCGATTCGCACCCGACACATGCGCTAACGCACACCGATCTTCCAGACGGTGACTTCGTGATACTCGTCGCCGGGCTTGAGTTCGGTCGATGGGAACGTGGGGCGGTTCGGCGAGTCCGGGAAATGCTGGGTTTCTAGCGCGAAGCCATCCGTTTGTCGATACGCCACGCCCGACGTGCCGATCGCGCTGCCATCGAGACCGTTGCCCGTGTAGAACTGCAAGCCGGGCTGCGTCGTATAGACATCGAGCACGCGGCCGCTCGACGGATCGTAGGCGCGCGCGGCAAAGCCGGGTTCTCCAGTGCGCTGGCCGTTCTTGTTGAGCTTCCAGTTGTGGTCGTAGCCGCGCGCATAACGCATCTGCTGATTCGACGAACGCAAACGCGCGCCGATCGGCGTCAGCGCTCGCAGATCCAGCGGTGTGTTCTCGACGCTCGCCATCTCGCCGGTCGGAATCGAATCGGCGCGCGTCGGCGTGTAGCTCGATCCCGCGATCATGATGAGCTGCCCTTCGACATTGCCGCTGCCCTCGCCCGCGAGGTTGAAGTAGCTATGGTTCGTGAGGTTCAGGACGGTCGGCTTGTCCGTCTTCGCACGATAGTCGATACGCACTTCGTTATCGTCGGTGAGCGTGTAGGTTACGTCGACAGTAAGCGTGCCGGGAAAGCCGTTCTCGCCATCGGGACTCACATAGCGAAGCTGCACGCCCGCGCCTTGCGCGCCCTGAAACGTCTTCACCACGGTCCAGACTTTCTCGTCGAATCCATGCGGACCGCCATGCAGTGTATTCGGTGGCTCGTTGACGGGCAGCTTGTAGTCGCGGCCATCAAGTTCGAACTTTCCATCGGCGATGCGATTCGCATAACGCCCGATCAGACCGCCGAAATGGATCTTGCCGTTGTACTTCTCATAGTCGTTGAGCGAGCCAAAGCCGAGCACGATATCCGCGCGACGCCCGCGCCGGTCCGGCACATCGAGACGCGTGACGATGCCGCCATACGTGATGCAGTTCATCGACACGCCGCGCGCATTGGACAACGTGAATTGCGTCACCGCCTGGCCTTGTTGGGTCGCGCCATAGGGCGCGGAGGCAATCGAAGCAGCGAAGCCGCGCGGCGATAACAAAATCATGCATGCGATAGCGGCAAAACGAATGAGCGTGTTTTTCGCGAACTGCATAAGAGCAATGAGAGAAGAACGTTCGATCGATACATCGGAGTGTGAGTGGAGCATCGGCTGTACCCGGTACGGCGGGCACGTCGGATGCGACCTCTTCATGTCATCCGACGAACACGACAAGGAGCCGCTCATGAATCAGCAAACCGATCGACCGACGCCGCCCACCCAAACGCCAGAAGATCCGAACATGGCCGACCGCCGCTTGTCCGACGAGCAAAAGCGCACGATGAGAAATGAGCCCGAGCCGCCGAAGCGCACCGATCAAAGCAAGGAAGAAAAGCTGCCGAATCCGAAAGACGTAGGTGAGGCCGGCTGATCTTGCGTGCTTGCTATCGTCCAATGAATCAATAAGGCGACGCGCTGATTCATAAGACGAAACATTCTTTGATACGTATAAATTACATATAACCTTTCGGAGCGATGATGGCTGCATCGCCGTATCGCGATGAAGCCCATCGCTTTTGTTGTATGGTATCCCTAAGCTATCAAAGCCTCGGATGGCGTGCGCGGCGACGCTTTTCGCCGGAGTAAGGAAGCAAGGACGCCATGCACGATCCTGCTCATTTCCTGCCGTCGTTTGTGTGGCGCGCGGCACGAGACGGGGTAATCCAGTACGCCAATCCGTGGGCTTGCCGGTATCTCGGCATTCCGTTTCCCGAACTCGTCGGGCAGCATTGGAAAGCTTTTGTTCACCCCGACGACATCCCGCCGGTTCTCGAAGCACTGCGTCAGATGCGCGACGGCACGCTGCTTCGCAACGTCGATGTGCGCCTGTTACGCAACGATGCCGCGTTCCGCTGGCATACGCTCCATCTTCAGGCGCGGCGCGATGAGGAAGGGCAGATCGGCGAGACGGTCGGTGTGGCCATCGACATTCATGAGTGTCGTCACGCATGGGCAATGTATGAAGCCAGCGAGCGGCGCTTGCAGGCCGCTTTCGCGGGCGCACGCATGGGCGCGTGGGAATGGGACATGAAGACGCGCGTCGTACGCATGACCGCACAGCTCGCCGCGCTCTATTCTTTTCCGCCGGGAACCGAAGCGGTTCTTCTTTCGGAAGTGTGGGACCGCGTCGCGCCCGAACATCGCGAGCCGTTTCAGCGCAAGTTGACCGAAGCATTGCGCGATGGCGGACCATTCGAATTCGACTTCGTTCTGGAAAGCGAACAAGGACAACGCCGATGGCTGCGCATGCGCGGGCATCCCGAGTTCGACCGTCATGGCGTGCTCACGCGCGTCTATGGCGTGAGCTTCGATATCAGCACGCAACGCGCCGATGAAGATCGCCTGAGCCTTTCGGAACGACGCTATCGGGCACTCGTCGAAACGACGGGCGCGCTCGTCTGGTCCGCCGATGCAAACGGCGAAATTCGTCCTTCTGGCGGCGAATGGGAACAGTTCACGGGCACATCACCGGACGTGTTGTCCGGGTGGGGCTGGCTCGATTACATCCATCCCGACGATCGCGAGCGCACGCATCAGGCGTGGCTCGATGCATTGCGCGACGGCGTCGCTTGCACGCTCACCTTTCGCATGTACCGTCGCGACGGCGTTTATCGCATGGTGCAGGCGCACGCCGCGCCACTCTACGACGACAAGGGTAGCTTGCAGGAATGGTTCGGCACGACGACCGACGTCACGCCGCGCTTCGAAGCGCAAGCCGCAATCGAGGCGCGCAGCTTGCGCCTCACGGTGGCGATGCAGGCCGCGAACATTCATATCGCGTCGCTGGAACTCGCGACGTGGACGTTGTCGCTCGAAACCGGCGGCGAGCGTCAGACCACCGAAACGCTCAGCTATGAGGCAGCGCTCGCACGCGTGCATCCCGATGACAGCGCCATGCTCGATCGCTATGTGCGCAGCATCGCGGCCGGTGAAGGCGCCGAGGGACATTTCGAGTTTCGGGTGCGCAACATGCACGGAGAACAGTGGATGCAAGGCAGCGCCCTGCTCCAGCGCAGCAAGGACGGCGAGCCGCTGCGCATCATCGGCAGCGTGATAGACATCACCGAACGCAAGCATATGGAGCTGATGTTGCGCGAAGCGGGACGACGCAAGGACGAGTTCCTCGCGATGCTCGCGCATGAACTGCGCAATCCGCTTGCGCCGCTGCGAACGGCCATAGCGCTCCTGCAAAAGGATCAAGATGGCGACACGCATCCGCGCGATCTTATCGATCTCATGCGCCGGCAAGTGGAGCACATGACGCGCATCGTCGACGACTTGCTGGAGGTTTCGCGCATTACGCAGGGACGCATCGCCTTGCAACTCGAACCGATTCTCGTCGGCACGGCGGTATATCACGCAGTCGAAGCCATTGCGGGCATGGTCGAGTCGCGTTCGCAAAACATTCAAGTCGATGTTTCCGATGCGACGACATGGGTCTGCGGCGATCCCACGCGTCTCTCGCAGATCCTTGTCAACGTGCTGAACAATGCGAGCAAGTACACACCGGAGCAAGGCCGTATCAGCGTGAGTGTGCAGGCTGCCGACGATTCGGTGTCTATCGTCATCGCCGATACGGGCACGGGCATTTCCGCCGACCTTCTGCCGAAAGTATTCGAGCTATTCTCGCAAGGCGAGCGCACGCTCGACCGCTCGAACGGCGGCCTCGGCATCGGGCTTTCTCTCGTGAAGAAGCTCGTGGAAATGCATAAAGGCACGATCACCGTGCAAAGCCCGGGACCGGGCCTCGGCACGACGGTAACCGTGCGGCTGCCGCGTTTGCATCATCACGAAAGGCATTCCGCGCTCGCACTTTCGGAGACGAGCATGCGCGAGACGCGCACGGCGCTGCGCATTCTCGTCGTGGACGATAACCGCGATGCCGCCGATTCGCTCGCGATGCTGTGCGAGTCGGAGGAACATGTCGCGCGCGTCGCGTATTCATCGGCGGAAGCGCTGGAAGCCGCGCCGCTCTTGCAGCCCGATGTGGCGCTGCTCGATATCGGCCTGCCAGATATCGACGGCTACGAACTCGCGCGTCGTTTGCGTCGCAAGGGAGACACGACGCCTTTGCTGATCGCGATCACGGGTTATGGCCAGGCCGAAGACCGATTGCGCGCGCAATCGGCAGGCTTCGACTATCACTTCGTGAAGCCCGTGAATGTCGAGAGCCTCTTGAAGCTATTGTCGTCGCTCACAGTCACGCGTTGACGAACTCTCGCTCTACAATGGGCGTTCGATCAAGCCTTCGAGGACGTCATGACGCCAAAGCCCATCAGCCGCTATCCCGTTCCCGATCCGAAAGAATGGCCCGACGATATCCGCGCACGCATTCTCGAAGTGCAGGACAAGGCGGGGTTCGTGCCGAACGTGTTTCTCACGCTTGCGTACCGGCCCGATGAATTCCGCGCGTTCTTCGCTTATCACGATGCGCTGATGCTCAAGGAAGGCGGCCTGAGCAAGGGCGAGCGCGAGATGATCGTCGTCGCGACGAGCGCGGTGAACGATTGCCTTTATTGCGTCGTCGCGCACGGAGCGATTCTGCGCATCTATGAAAAGAACGCGCTCGTGGCGGATCAGGTGGCGGTGAATCATCGCAAGGCGGATATCACGCCGCGTCAGAAGGCGATGCTCGATTTTGCGCTTAAGGTATGCCGCGCATCGGGCACGGTGGATGATGCCGACTTCGCGGCATTGCACGCGCATGATTTCAGCGATGAAGATATCTGGGATATCGCCGCGATCACCGCATTTTTCGGGTTATCGAATCGCATGGCGAATGTCATTTCAATGCGGCCCAACGACGAGTTCTTTTTGATGGGGCGCGTGCCGAAGGAGCCGAAGTAAGCTTCCATGCGCCTTCCTCCGCTCAAATCCATCATCGCGTTCGAGAGCGTCGCGCGCACGAAGAGCGTCAACCGCGCAGCCGACGAACTCGGCCTCACGCCTTCGGCCGTCAGTCATCAACTGGCGAATCTGGAGAGCATCGTCGGGCGGCCGTTGTTCACGCGGTTCGGCCGCGGTCTCGTCCTCACGCCGACCGGCACGCAATATCTTGCCGACGTCACCGGCGCGCTCGCCGAATTGAATCGCGCGACGGAACGCGCATCGAGCGAAACATCCGTCGAGATACTGCGCATTCATTCGAGTCCGAGCTTCGGCCTGATGTGGCTATTGCCGCGTCTCGCCGCGTTTCAGGAAGCCAATGGCGATATTCAAATGAACCTCGCGTGCTCGTATGAAGACGTGTCGTTCACATCGGGTTACTACGATATCGCCGTGCGTCATGGCTATGCTCATTGGACCGATGTCGAAGTGAAGACGCTGCGGCATGAAACCATTGCGCCGCTCGCTTCGCGCGCCTATCTCGAACGCTTTCCAGTCGCTACGCCCGATGATCTGCTCGACCGTCGTCTGATTCTCTCCGAATCGCCGCTCGTTCAATGGCAGCAGTGGTTCGGCAAGTTCGGCGTCGCGGTGAAGCGCAAGGCATTCGACTTTTCATTCGACCGCTCGTACATGTCGCTCGAAGCGGCCGCGCTCGGTCACGGCATCGCGCTCGAAAGCACGATGCTCGCGTCCGGGCATCTGGAACGCGGTTCGCTCGTGCCTGTATTCGGCAAGGAATACGCGGTCGAAGTCGGCGCGCATCATCTCGTTTACCCGAGTCAAAACGCCGGATTGCCACGCGTCGCAAAGTTTCTGGCGTGGATGGATCAGCAAATCGAGCGTCGCGGCGATACCTGAAAATTTCTCAGCAATAGTTGAGCCAAACTGCGTTGATCGTCAGGTCGAAGGCGGAGAAACTGCGCCTACACCAGACAACCAACGGAGACAACGATGTTGCTCGAGAACCAGGTAGTGATCGTCACGGGCGCGGCTTCGGCGCGCGGTATCGGCAAGGCAACGGCGAAGGCGCTTGCGGCGCAAGGCGCGCGCATCGTCGTGCTGGATCTGAAGGAAGCAGACGCGCAAAGCGCCGCGAACGATCTGGGCGATGGCCATCTCGGTCTCGCTTGCGACGTCACCGATAAGAACGCGTGCATCGCGGCCGCCAATGCCACCATCGATAAGTACGGACGCATCGACGCGCTCATCAACAACGCGGGCATCACGCAGCCGATCAAGACGCTGGAGATAGGCGCGGATAACTTCGATGCCGTCATCGACGTGAATCTGCGCGGCACGCTGTATATGTCGCAAGCCGTTATTCCGCAGATGAAAAAGCAGAAGAGCGGCAGCATCGTATGCATGTCGTCAGTGTCGGCGCAACGTGGCGGCGGCATCTTCGGCGGGCCGCATTACAGCGCGGCGAAGGCCGGCGTGCTGGGCCTCGCGAAGGCAATGGCGCGTGAATTCGGCGCCGACGGCATCCGTGTGAATTCGATCACGCCGGGCCTCATTCAAACCGACATCACCGGTGACAAGCTCACGCCCGAAATGCGCGCGGACATCATCAAGAGCATTCCGCTCGCGCGTCTCGGCGATGCAGCGGATATCGCCAACGCGTGCCTGTATCTCGCGAGCGATCTTTCTTCCTATCTCACTGGCGTCACACTCGATGTCAACGGCGGCATGCTGATTCATTGATTGCACGTACGGGCGCACCTGGAAACCAGGGCGCCGAACATGGATGGAGACACACATGAAATCAAAGTTATCCGCGGCGGCGGTAAGCGCTGAGTTCACATCGTCCGACGATGCCGCCAGCTTCGAAGCAAAGACCTATGCCAAGGTCGGACGCCGCCTGATTCCCTTTCTGATGCTGTGCTATCTCGGCGCGTATCTGGATCGCGTGAACGTCGGCTTCGCCAAGCTGCAGATGCTCAACGATCTGCGCTTCTCCGAAACCATCTACGGCATCGGCGCGGGCATCTTCTTTCTCGGCTACTTCCTGTTCGAAGTGCCCAGTAACGTCATCCTTCATAAAGTGGGCGCGCGCAACTGGCTCGCACGCATCATGCTGACGTGGGCCGTGATATCCGCGAGCTTCGTGTTCGTGAAGTCACCGACAGTCTTCTATGTCCTGCGATTTTTGCTGGGCGTCGCAGAAGCGGGTTTCGCGCCGGGCGTCATTCTCTATCTGACGTACTGGTTTCCCGCCGCGCGCCGCGCCAAAGCGCTCTCGCTGTTCTTCATGGCGATTCCGCTCGCGGGCATCGTCGGCGGACCGATCTCGGGCTACATCATGCATGCGTTCCAGGGCGTGCAGGGGCTCGCCGGATGGAAGTGGCTCTTCATGCTCGAAGCGCTGCCTTCGCTCTTTCTGGGTGTCGCGATCCTGTTCTACCTCGACAACGGCATCGCCGGCGCGAAGTGGCTCAGCGACGAAGAGAAAGCATTGCTTCGGCGCAATGTCGAGAAGGACAACGCGCAGACGGTGAAGCACGTATCGATCCGCGCATTCATCGGCGATCGTCGTCTTTGGCTGATGGCCGCGATCTACTTCTGCGTCGTGATGGGTCAATACGGACTCACGTTCTGGCTGCCGACCATCGTGCGCCGCACCGGCGTAGCGGACCCGCTGTGGGTCGGCATTCTCACCGCGATTCCGTATCTCTGCGCCATCGTCGCGCTGCCGCTGATCGGTGCAAGTGCCGACAAGCGTCGCGAACGCCGCCTGCATCTCGCGATTCCGATGCTTGTGTCCGCAGCCGGCTTCGCCACCTTGCCGATGCTCGGCAGCGTGGGCGCATCGATCGTCTGCGTGAGCATCGCGGCAGCAGGCATCCTCGCGTCATCGTCGCAATTCTGGTCCTTGCCTACGGCTGTGCTGGGCGGCATGTCGGCGGCGGCGGGCATTGCCGCGGTCAACTGCTTCGCCAATCTCGCGGGCTTCTTCTCGCCTGCCATCGTCGGATGGCTCAACGACTTCACCGGCAAATCGACCGCGGGCCTGATCTTCATTTCCATAGCCATCGTGATCGGCGCGGCGCTCGTGTTCTTCGTGCCCGCGAAAACGGTCAATCGCTAATTTTATTAATCAAGGAGACAACGCATGAATGCTCCCGTTATCGAAGAGGTGACGCTCGCCGAGCGCGCCTATCGTATCCGCCGCAACGCCCTTCTGATGGGCGAAGTGCAAGGTCAAGGTTATATCGGCCAGGCGCTCGATATCGCCGATGTGCTGGCCGTCGCCTACTTCGGCGCGATGAACTACCGCCCCGACGATCCCGAATGGGAAGGCCGCGACCGCTTCCTGCTGTCGAACGGTCACTATGCAATTGCGCTGTATGCCGCGCTCTTCGAAGCAGGCATCCTGCCGCAAGAGGAACTCGAAACGTATGGCAGCGACGATAGCCGTCTGCCGATGTCCGGCATGGCAAGCTACACGCCCGGCATGGAAATGTCCGGCGGGTCGCTCGGGCAAGGTCTCACGATCGCTGTGGGCCGCTGCCTCGGTCTGAAGCGCAAGGGCTCGAAGTCTTTCGTGTACACGCTCTTCTCCGATGGCGAGCTCGATGAAGGCTCGATCTGGGAAGGTCTGATGTCGGCGGCGCACTGGAAGCTCGACAATCTCATCGCAATGGTCGATGTGAACAATCAGCAGGCGGATGGCCCGTCGACGCAGATCATGTCGTTCGAGCCGCTCGTCGACAAGCTCGAAGCATTCGGCTGGTACGTGCAGCGCGTGAACGGCAACGACATCGATGCGGTGAAGAACGCTTTCGACAACGCGCGCAATCTTGAGGACGCGAAGCCGCGCATCATCGTATGCGATACGCAGATGGGCCGTGGCGTGCCCTTTCTCGAACAACGCGAGAAAAACCACTTCATCCGCGTCGATGCCCATGAATGGCAACTGGCGCTGCAAGCACTCGAAGCAGGGAGACAAGCATGAGCACTCGTTTGAAGACATCCGCGATGATCGCGTCGATCGCAAGCGAAGGACAGGTCACGCGTTCGGCCCCCTTCGGCCATGCGCTCGTGGAAGAAGCGCGCACGAAGACGAATATCATCGGCATGACGGCCGATCTCGGCAAGTACACGGACCTGCATATCTTCGCGAAGGCATTCCCCGAGCGTTACTACCAGATGGGCATGGCCGAGCAATTGCTGATGGGCGCGGCTGCGGGCTTCGCACACGAAGGCGCGCAGCCGTTCGTCACGACGTACGCGGTATTCGCGACGCGCCGTGCGTATGACTTCATCCATCAAACGATCGCGGAAGACAATCTCGATGTAAAGATCGTCGCCGCGCTGCCGGGACTCACGACGGGTTACGGCCCGAGCCATCAAGCCGCGGAGGACCTCGCACTGATGCGCGCGATGCCGAACATGACCGTGATCGATCCGTGCGATGCGCTCGATATCGAACAGATGGTGCCCGCGATCGCCGCGCACAAAGGTCCGGTGTATGCGCGTCTCTTGCGCGGCAACGTGCCCGCCGTGCTCGACGAATACGACTATCGCTTTGAACTCGGCAAGGCGAAGCTGCTGCGCGATGGCCGGGACGTGCTCATCATTTCGTCGGGCATTCTGACGATGCGCGCGCTCGAAACCGCGAAGGCATTGCAAGCCGATAACGTCGATGTCGCCGTGCTGCATGTGCCGACGATCAAGCCGCTCGACACGGAGACGATCGTCCGCGAAGCGAAGCGCTCGGGACGTCTCGTCGTGGTGGCGGAAAACCATACGGTGATCGGCGGGCTCGGCGAAGCGGTGGCAACCGCACTGCTGACGGCGGGGGTCGCGCCGGCTTATCGTCAGATCGCATTGCCCGATGCGTTCCTCGATGCAGGCGCGTTGCCTACGCTGCACGATCGCTACGGCATTTCGACGAACGTGATGTCGAGCACGATCAAAGGCTGGCTCGCGTAACAGACTGCACGCCGCGCGATCGATGAATCGCGCGGCGCTTCATCACTTCTTCTTGCGTCCGCCCTTCTTCGCACCCGACGCTTCTTTCGCGACGGTCACAGTCGGCCCGTTCAACTCTTCCATCCACGAAAGCGCATCGACGTAGGCAAGAAATTGCTGGAGATAACCCGGCGATACTTCGCGCATCAGCGACAACGAACGATGCACGAGACTGCTCGAATTGAGCGGTCCTGCGTTTCGGGGCACCTGTGCGAGCGAATCGCGCAACTGCTTTTCCGCACTGACTTTCGACCATACCGCGCGAAAGTAATCGAGCAACTCCGCATGAGATGTTCCATGCATCGAAGATGCTTTGGCGATGTCAGCGATCAGCGTTGCCAGCGGACCGCGCACATCGGCATCGCTTATCGGTGCATCCGAAGATGCAGCACGTTCCATATCGCTTCGATACGCATCGAGCAATTGCGCGACACGTTCATCGAGCAGGCGACGCGCCTCGCCTTCATACGCGGCCGCGCGCTTGTCCAGCGCATCGATCAGAAGGAAGCGCACGGGATTCGCGCGATCGTCGCCATTCGCGCGCCATGCTTCGAGTATCGCGCGTGCAGAGGCCACGTTACTCATGCGCCTTCACCGCGCCATCCGACGAACGCGGCACAGCTGAAATCTCCACGCGTCGATTCTTCGCGCGCCCGCTTTCATCGGCATTGGAACTCACCGGCTGTTCCGAGCCGAACGCCGCCGCGAACACCGACGACGAAGGCACGCCCGCATCGATCAACGCGCGCATGACCGTCAGTGCGCGTTTCGCTGAAAGCTCCCAGTTGTCCGCGAATCGGCGGTTGCCTTCGTGGACTTGCTGATCGTCGGCGAAACCGCTCACCATGAGAATCTCTTCATGCGCACGCAGATACGTCGAAAGCGGCGCTGCGAGACTCTTCAGCACATCGCGGCCCTGCGGCTGCAATTGATCGGAATTGAGCGCGAAAAGCACGCTGCCGCTGATGCCGATGCGACCGTTCACGAGCGTCACGCGTCCCGATGCGAGCGGTCCCGCGAGCGCCTGTTCCAGCGTCTTGCGGCGCTGCGTCTCTTCCTGACGATGCTTCACCTCTTCGTCGAGCTTGTTCTCCAGCTGCAACTGCACGCCGATCACGCCGACGAGTATCAGCACGAACGCGCCCAGCAGCACCGACATCAGATCGGCGAACGCGGCCCAGATCGGCGCGGCGTGTTCCGCGCCGCCGTCGATTTCCTCGTTCATGCCGCGCGCGCTCCGGCCACGCGTTGCCCGGCGATATGCTGCAAGTCCTCGACGATCTGCTTCTGCGACATCATGCTCAGATCGATCACTTCCTTCGCCTGCGCAACGTAATACGCGAGCTGTTCATCGCTGCGCGCAAGCGATTTGTCGAGCGCGCTTTCGATGCGTTCTAGATGCGCGACGAGCTTGTCGTTCGATTCGCCGAAAGACTGCACGGCCGCGCCGAACGCATCCGAGAGGCTCGCCATTTCGACGGCGCTCGTCGTCACTTGCGCGGCCATCGAAACGAGTTTGCCGGCCTCGGCTTCGACCGTGCCGGTGAACTGCGCGCCGACGCGTTCGAGCAGCGTCGCCGATGTGTCGACGAGCGCATCGATCGCGGCGCGTTGCTCGTTCGATGCGAGGTTCACCGCGCCGAGCAATGTCTCGACGGTGGCGAGCAAGCGGCTGCGTTCATCGAGCATCGCGGTATCGCGGACCATCGAATCGGACAGCTTCTGACGCATTTCGGCGACGACTTCGGCGGCTGCCTTCGGTGCTTCCGATGCAGCCTGCACGAGCCGCTCGATCTCCGCGATGGTCGCGCTCGCGTGTGTCTGCGATTGCGCGGACATGTCGCGCGCGGTTTGCGCGAGGGCATCGCAGATGTCCTTCTGACGATTCGCCGCGACGTCGCTCGTTTGCTGCCATTGCTCGCGCAACGAGCCGGTCATCGAGTCGAGCGCGCTGCTCCATGTGGCGAGGCGCTCTTCCCCGCTTTGCGCGAGTTCGGCGCGTAAATCCGCATGCGAACGATCGACCGATTGCACGAGCGCCGCTGCATGTTGCTCGAAGCTGGCCGCCGCGGTCGTCAACGCGTTCTGGTTCTGCGCGGCTGCCTGCTCGCTCGCGCGCGCGTGCTGTGCGAGCGCATCGGTCCACGCTTGCGACATGTTGCCCGTCGCGGTTTCGAGGCGCGCGGACACATCGTCGATCAAGCCGGACGAACGCGTATCGAAAGTCTGTGCGAAGCGTTCCAGCGATGCATCCATGCGTGCGACGAGCGCATCGCGCGATTGCTCGTGCTTCGCAACCGACGACGCCAGCGCGCCCGACACGCGATCCATTTGCGCGGACACGCCGTCGACGAGATGCGTCGAACGTTGCTCGAATGCTTGCGCGAAGCGATCGAGCGACGCGCTCATCTCGCCGACGAGCGTTGCGTTCGACTGCGCGTGCTTCGCGAGCGATGCGTTCCAGATGTCCGCGACCTTCGCCGACGATGCCTCGAAGCCGCTCGACAAGCCTTCCAGTTGACGCGCCACCGCCTGCTCGACATTGCCGTGCAACGCGGTGACTTCGCGCGCGATGCCATCCATCGTCGCCTGCATGACGGGCTGCAACGCGGCGCTCGCGGCGCGCGCGCTATCGGCAACGCTTTGCTTCAACGACAGTTCGACCGATGTTGCGAGCCGCCGATACGACGTCTCCGCTTTCGCATGAAACGCATCCTGACTCGCGATCTGACGCTCGCTCGCGGCGAGGCTTTGCTGTTCGATTGCGATCGTCATCGACTGAAGACGATCGACGAGCTTCGGCATCAGTTCGGTCTGAAGCTGCAGCAGCTTGAACGTTTCGTCGCGTTGATGCGCCCGCGTGAAGACGCGAAGTGTCGTCGCGATCTTCACGTCGAGTTGCTGCGTGACATGAAGACGCTCGCGACGGCACAGCGCCGACAGCAGGCCGAGCATCGCGGATGTCGCGACACCCGCGATCGACGTGCCGAACGCGAAGCCCAGCCCCGTCACGGGCGCGGAAAGCGATGCGCGGATCGCCGTCAGATCGGATGCGCTTTGCAGCGCCGTGCCGGTGCCGCGCAAGGTCGCGACCATGCCGAGCAGCGTACCGAGCATGCCGAGCAACACGAGCAGACCGACGAGATACGGCGCGAGCACCGGACCGGGCAACGGCGCGCGCTCGCCTTCGACACGCAGACGCACCGCATTGCGCAGGCTCGGATCGAGGCTGTCGAGCCACACGGCGAGGCTGCGCGGCGCGGTCGAGAGTTGTGCGACGGCCTGTTCGAGCGAGCCGGTGATCTGTTGATAGCGGCGCAATTCCGCCGCGCCCGCGAGATAGCATGCGGCGATCACGAGCGTGACGGCGAACGCGATCGCATTCGACGTGACGTATGCAATGCCGATGCCGAGCACCGCGGCGAGGCCAATCGAAAATACAGCGATGTTCAAAAGATTTCGGGGCATAGCGAGCCAGTTAGCGGGGCCGAAGAGCCGCGAGCAAGCCTTCGATCGGTTGAAAACGAACATCCAGTTCGGCGAGCAGCACGCTCTGCAGATCCTTGCGAAACACGTCGAGCCATGCATTCGGCGCCGATGTCTCGACAGCGGCTTGAGCGCGCTTCAGACGCTCGAAATGCTTGCCGAGCAGCGCGGGCACGTTGGCGAGCAGACTGCGTTCGCGCGCGCTCAACGCCTGTTCCATCACGGCATCGACGACGGCGAGACGCGCCATGTCCGGCGATTTCGTCGCGAGTGTCGATCGCAGACGCGTGCGCAGCGCACCGATGTCGGATTCCATCGCTTGCTGCAAGGACACATAGCGCTGACGAAAGTCCGCGTAGTCGATGGGCGCATCGTCGGACGACGGCTTCACCGGCGTACGATTCCTGCGGCGCGCGGCCGCTTCCTCGCGTGCGAATGCGCCTGCGAGCGAGTTGCGCACGCGCGCGCACTCTTCTTCCACCTCGCGCGCAACGGATCGCGCGCCCGACGCGGCGGGCGGATCGGATGCGAGCGCAGTGGACAGCGCAATCGCATCGGTCCAGCCGAGCCATTGGCTCAGGCGGTCCGCGAGCGATTGAGCGGGTTCGTGAACGTCGAGATCGGCAAAATGTGCCAGCAGGCGAACGAGCGCCGGGCCGCTGAATGCCGTGCGCTTCATGCCTTGCACAGGATCACCGGGGGCAAAAGGACACTATTTTACCTGCGCGGGCGAAATCGATGCCCCGTTTCGTGCGGAGCCGCGACAACGTCGAGGCAAATGCTGGCTCATGGCGCCTTCGCGGGCATGAACGCGAAAGGCTGCGTCGCGACGAAGCTGCCCGCGGTCTCGCCGGAGAAGACCTGTCCCGAATCGATCGTCAGCTTCATCACCGGCGCGCCTGGATTCAGGTTGAGCTTCTTGAGCGACACCCAGAACGTATCGGGCCGCGTCGCTGAATCGAAGTAATAGATCAGGTTCTGCTGATCCGAGACCGTGCGCCATATCGTCGACGACAGATTCGGCTGCTCCGGCGTGCTGATGCCGAGCGGCACGCTCACCGAACGCATGAGACTCATCACGCTCGCGACGGCCTGGAACGCGTACGACTGCTGCGGCACGCCCGCCATGTAATTCGCATCGGCCTGCTTCGGAATCGCATCGAGCAGAAACGACGCGCGCACGAAGCGGTCCGCCGCGCGATTCGTGCCCGGCAAGAAGCCCATGCCGCCGACGCTTCTCCAGTAAGTATCGATAGCAAGCTGTTCATCGTAGATCGGCGAGTTGGTCATCACCTTGTACTTCTTGCCTTGATGAATGATGAGCTTGCCGTTGATGTACTCGAAGATCGCAGAGTCGCCGCGCGCATCGGAAAGAGAAAGATGGATCGTCAGCGGCTTGCCGTTGGGCAGGGGCGGCGCGATGATCTGGAACGGTTCGCGCGACATCACATACACGGCTTGCCCGACGGTCGCGAAGTTATCGAGCGCATATTGCGCCCACAGACTGATCGACATCGGATCGCGCTTCGGGTCGGGCTTGCCGTAATCGGTCTCCGCGAGATAGAGCGCATTGGCGACGAGCCCGCGCTCGTTCATGCCGTCCACCGTGCCAATTTCATAACCCGACACCACCACGCTGCCGTACTTCGATTTCCATTTGATCGAGCGCGGCCCCGCGTTGCCATCGCGTTCGATGCCCGCGGGCATCACCCAGAGATTGGAACGCATGTCCTCGGACCAGTCCATCGAACGGCCGGTGATGACGAGGCCTTTGTCGCCGACATAGAGCGTGCGCGTGCAGGCAAGCGCGAGCGACGTGGAGAGCAATGCCAGCGCGAAGAGGAAAGCGAACGTTCGAATCAGACGGGTCATGGCCGTGTTCCCTTTTCGTTGGTTCGTGAAGCCGCCTTCAGAAATATTGGATTCGCCCTGCTTTGTAAAGCGCACCGGTGGCAACATGGGCGTCGTCTTTATGATTACCCGATGGTGACAATTACCTGAAGACATTCGATCGGCGCATGGGCTAAGGATTTATTTCCGATTCGTCCGTCTGCGAAGAGGAGATGTGAGGCGCCCGGCTATCATGGATGTCCCCCCATTTGTTCATTGCATGCGTTATGCAGAATGCCATCATCCCGCCGATCAGACGCCTGACGCCCGCCGACGCACAAGCGTTCCGCGATATTCGTCTCGAAGGCCTGCAGCGTTATCCAACGTCGTTCGGCGCTTCGTATGACGACGAGCGCATGCAGACGCCCGACTGGTTCGGCGCGCGCATCGCGGATCACGCGGTGTTCGGTGCCGACGGCCGCGATGGCATGTTAGCCGGGGTAGCCGGGCTGCTCGTGCCGACGGGCGCAAAGCTCCGGCACAAAGGCGTTCTCTGGGGCATGTACGTGCGCGAGAGTGCGCGCGGCACGGGACTTGCCGCTGCGCTCGTCGATGCCGTGCTTGCGTACGCGCGGGGCATCGTCGACGAAATCAAGCTCGAAGTCGCGCCGGAGAATCTCGCTGCAATGAGGCTGTATCGCGCGGCGGGATTCGTCGAATACGCGCGCGAGCCGCGTGCGCTGAAGATCGACGGCACGTATCACGATTCGGTCCTCATGACGCTCGACTTCGCGCGCGGTGCATAGCGCGTCGATCAGGAAATCACGAAGAAGGGAATCCCAGCGCAGTTGCCTTGGCGCGCAAGTCGGCGAAGCGCCCGCCGGGCGTCGGCGTCTGCGATGCGCCCTCCGCTGCTTTCGCCGTCCGCGACTTGTCGATGGTCTCGAGACCCGATCCTGTCGACGCCGTGTTCGAGCATTCGAGTCCGAACGGCCCTTGCGCCACCGTAATCGCGGGCGCATCGGTGCGTGGCGCATCGCTCAGATCGAGCGCGTAAGCCATGTTGAACGTGGTCGGATCGCTCGCGCGCACGCCCAGCGGATCGAGCCCGAAGCGCCAGGCAAGCAGTTGATGGATCGAACTCGGATCGAACGGATAGCGCGCCACGTTGTTCGCGCGCACGCGCGGTCCGAGCAATACGCATGGCACACGAAAACCCAAGCGGCCGTCGTTGCCGAGCTTCTGTTCCGCCTCCGACAGCGACTTGACCGGCGGCGCGACATGCTCGAAGAATCCGCCCCACTCGTCGTAGACGACGATCATGAGCGTCTTGCTCCAGTTCGGGCTCGTGCGCAGCGCTTCGTAGATTTGCGCGAGCAGGACCTGGCCGTTGCGGACATCGGCATGAGGATGATCGTCGTTGGACGTGCCGTTCGCCTCGCCGGCAAAGCTCGGATCGACCATGCAGAACGACGGCAGATTGCCGCCCGCCGCATCGGACAGGAAATCGGAAAAGAGCTTCGAGCGGCCGACGTAACGCGTGCCGTAAAGCGCCGTGAACGGCACGTCATGAAAGTAATACTTCGACGACACGTTCTTCGCATCGAGCCGGTCCCAGATCGTCGATAGCGACGACGTATCGAGCGTATCGCTCAAGCGATCCGTTTCGCCGCTATGCAGATAGACGCGGTTCGGAAACGTGTCGGCGAGAATGCCGCTCATGTAGTAATCGCAGACGGTGTATTGCGTCGCCGCCTGTCGATAGAACTCGAGATCGCTGCCGGTGAAGTAACCGATCGGCAGCAGATCGCCGCGCGTCTTGTTCGTATCCGGCGTGAGCAGGAAGCCGTTCATCGCGCCGTTCGCGAGATGCGTGCGGCCTGCGTCGTAGGCGTGATCGGGATCGGCAAACTGGCAGCCTTGATAACCAAACGCAGCGTTGGCGGACAGCGCGAATGTCGATTGCACCGTGCCGAACGCATCGGTGAACTGCTTGCCCGCCTGCACGCCCTCCGCGCCCGGCACCCAGCCGAGCATGTGATCGAAGGAGCGGTTTTCCATCGTCACGAGCACGATGTGATCGATGCCCGAAGTCTCCGGCGCGGGCAACGCCGGACGCGGCAGATTCGCGCGATCGGACGGAATCGTGCCGATAGGACTCGTCGGCGTGACGGTGCCCGAGTCATCGTCGCTGCCGCCGCCACCGCAGGCCGACAGCATCGCCGTGCTGGCGAACGCGGCAAGCAGACGCCGGCGTACCGCGTCGGGTTCGTTGGAAGGCTTGTGTGCCATGACGGCGCTCCATGTGAGTGTTGTTATCGAACGCCGTTCTCGGAAACGCGGTTGCGCCTTGAACATCGAACGCGAACGGCTTGTGGGTGCCGGGTTGTAGCACGCCGCGTTCCCGGCACCCTTCACTCACATGGCGACGCTGCTATGCGCGCCCCACTACCGAACTGCTCGCGCCGTCCTTGACGGGTGCATCGAGCGAATACGCATCCACGCCATCGACACAGCCGAGGTTCACGCGCCATTCAGCAGGATTCGAACGCGTTTGATGGAACGTGTAAATTCCACAGCGCTTGCAAAAGTAATGCTTCGCGACCTGCGTGTTGAATTGATAAAGCGTGAGTTCGTCCTCGCCCGACAGGATGCGCAACTTCTCTTTGACAAAGGGCGGCGACATGACCGCGCCGCGCCTTCGGCAGAAACTGCAATTGCAGCGCGCGGCGGGTTCCGGCGAAGTTTCGACTTCGAAGGTGATCGCGCCGCAGTGACACGCGCCTTTCAGGGTCGTCGGGTTCATCGTGGATACGGCTCCTTTGCGGTTTTCGGTCAGGCCGCGTCCTCCACGTACTGCGCGAGTCCGCGTCCGAACGACCAGTCTTCGCGGCGATTCGGCGCGAGCGCGATCATCACGTCGTCGGGCCGCAGTCCGGGCGATGCCGCGAGCTTCGCCACCAGTGTCTTGTAGAACGCTTTCTTCGTCGCCGTGTCGCGCCAGTCGCTCGCGGTGATGTGGATGAACACGACGTCGTCGCTGCGTTCGACACCGAGATAACCGGGATCGTAAATGAAGTGGTCGCGCTCGTGTTCGTCGATCAATTGAAAGCGGTCGTCGGCGGGGACCTTGAACGCTTCGACGAGCGCTTCGTGCACGCCGTTCGAGATCGCGCGGATATGCTCGCGCGGCTTGCCTTTCATGAGCGATATTCTGACGAGCGGCATGATGAAACTCCTTCGAGATCGAGTTCGGGTGATCTCGACTCTACGCCGCACAATGCATGATGAATATTGAATACTTTTGGATCGACCGTTCGACTAAACGGGATCATCGCGCGCGCAGCGCGTCCACGATATTCATCCGCGACGCCCGCATCGCCGGCAGGAATCCGCCGACGAGTCCCATCGCGAGCGAGAACCCGAGTGTCTTTGCGATCACCGAAGGCGTCAGGATGAAGCGGAACGACAAGTCCGCGAAGGTCTGAAAATTGGTCGTGGAAAACGAAGCGAATTGCATCAGCGCGGCGCACGAAAGTCCGGCCACGCCGCCGACCAGCCCGAGCAACAACGCTTCGAGCAGGAACGCCCCGAGCACGTCGAAGCGCTTGAAGCCGAGCGCGCGCAACGTTCCGATCTCCGCGACACGATTGGCCACCGACGCGTACATCGTGATCATCGCCCCGATCATCGCCGCGATCGAAAAGATGATCGACAGCGTGAAGCCGAGGATATTGATGAACGTCGACAGCGCCTTCGACTGATCGCCGTAGAACACCTGTTCGCGCTTCGCTTCGTCGGCGAGGCGCGGGTCCATGTCGATATCGCCGCGAAAGCGCTCGAATGCATCGCTGCGGGCGAGCCGCACGACCATCGACGAATAACTCGTGCGCCGGAACGATTGCATCAACTGATCGACGTCGCCCCATATTTCCGAATCGAAGCCGCTGCCGCCCGCATCGAAATGGCCGACGACGGTCCAGTCGCGCTGCGCGAAACGCAGGGAGTCGCCGATGCGCGTGCCGCCGAACCCCTTCGCGATGCTGCTGCCCACGATGATCTCCGACGAGCCGCGCCTGAACATGCGCCCCGCCGTGAGCTTCACTTGCGGACGCAATTGCACGCCCATCGGCGAGACGCCGCGAATCACGACGTTGGCGGGCGTGTTGGTGCCGAGCTTGGTGAGCGAGATCAGCACGACGGTTTCCTTCGATGCGAGCGGCTCGCCGTCGCCGTTCATCGCGACCGACGGATGCATCTCCATCACGTTCGCCTGATTGCGGTCGATCGCGCTTTGTATCTCCGTCTCCGCGCCCTTTCGGATCACGACGACGTTGTCCGCTTCGCCCGTCGATACGAGCGTTTTCTTCAGTCCCGCGTCGAGCATCAGCACGGTCGCGAACACGAACACCACGAGCGCGAGACCGCCTGCCGTCAGCATCGTCGTGAGACGGCGCGCCCAGAGATTGCGTGCGACGTAGGAAACGGGAATGGCCATCGCGCGTCCTCAGCCGATCGCCCGCAGGCCTTCGACGATGCGCACGCGGCTCGCCTGCACCGCCGGCACGATCGCCGCTGCCATCGCGACGGCGAACGCGCATGCCGCCTGCAGAAGCATCGTCTCGTGCGACACCATGAAGACCGGGAACACGCCGCCTGTGGCGTGCTTGAAGACTTCGGCCATCGGCGGCGTCGCCAGGATGCCGATGCCACCGCCGATCGCGCAGATTGCCATCGATTCGCCGAACACGAGCACCGATAGAAATGCGGAGCCGAAGCCGAGCGCCTTCAATGTCGCGTATTCGGTGATGCGCTCGCGCGCGCTCATTGCCATCGCGTTCGCCATCACCGCCATGATGATAAGGATCACTACATATGACACGACGCGTATCGCCGCGATGATCTGATTCGACATTGCGACGAAGCCGAGCTGAAACGCCTGCTCCGTTTCCGTCAGCGTTTCGGCGAGCGAGTTCTTGAAGACATTGTCGATCTTGCGCGACACGACAGCCGCTTCGTCCGGATCCTTGATGCCGACCACGTACACGCCGACCTGATCGACATTGCGCTTGGTCGTCTTGCGGATCGTCTCGTTCAGATAGTCGTAGTGAAAAATCAGTTGCCGCGTAATGGTCGATTCGTCGCGCCCTTCCATGATGCCGCGCACGACGAAGTCCCATGTTCCCGGATAGATCGTGCCCTTGAGCGGAATGACGTCGCCGACCTTGAAGCCGTATTGATCCGCGAGCTGCCGGCCGATGAGCGCGCCTTTGCGATCGCGTCGATAATCGGCGCGTTGCTGCTCGGGCACGATGAACTCGGGATAGAGATCGAGATAGTTGTCGGACACGGCGAACTGCGCGAAGAAGTTCTTCGGATCGCGATACACGCCGCCGAACCAGTTCGAGCGCGCAACGAGCGTCACGCCCTCGACGCCGCGTATGCGGTTCTCATAGGCGAGCGGCAACGGAAACACGAGCGAGATTGCATTGCGCGTGACGAGCCGCGCGTTCGATGCAGCCGCGGCGCCTGCATACCACGCATCGACGACGGTATGCAAAAGACCATATGCGAGCACCGCGATGGTCAGCCCGAGCACCGTCAGCGTGGTGCGCAGCTTGTGCCGCATCGCGTTGCGCAGGATCAGCTTGAACACGAACATGATGGCTTAGCCCACGGTTCCATCGATCAGCTCGCCTTTCTCCAGATGCACGAGCGCCTTCGCCGCGCCGGCCGCGTGCGCGTCATGCGTCACCATGATGATGGTCTTGCCGAGCTTGTCGTTGAGACGTTGCAGCATCGCGAGGACATCGGCGGCGGAGCTGCGGTCGAGATCGCCGGTCGGTTCGTCGGCGACGATCAGCTTCGGGTCCGTGATCAGCGCACGCGCGATCGCGACGCGCTGCTGCTGCCCGCCCGACAGCTCCGACGGATAGTGACTCATGCGATCGGCCATGTTGACCATGTCGAGCACCATCGCGACGCGTTCCTTGCGCTCGTGGCGCGTGAGGCGCGTGAGCATCAGCGGCAACTCGACGTTCTCGAACGCGGACAGCACCGGCATCAGGTTATAGAACTGGAAGATGAAGCCGACGTTCGCCGCGCGCCAGTCGGCAAGCGCGGCTTCGGGCAGGCGCGTGATATCGAGTCCGCCGACGAGCAACTCGCCGCTATCGGGCCGGTCGATGCCCGCGATCAGGTTGAGCAGCGTGCTCTTGCCCGAACCCGACGGCCCCATCAACGCGACGAAATTGCCTTCCGCGATGGACAACGTGATGTCGGTGAGCACCGGCACGGTCTGCACACCGCGCCGATACGACTTCGCGACGTGGCTGATCTGAACGAGAGGCGTCGTGCTCACGTTATTTCTTCGCCAGCGTGACTTTGGCGCCGTTCTTGATCTTGTCGCCGGGCGCGAGCACGAGCACGTCGCCGGGCTTCACGCCCTGCACAGCTAGCAGATCGCCGATGCGCTCGCCCGTCGTCACCGGCACTTCGCGCGCGGCGTCGTGATCGACCACGTAGACCACTTTCCTGCCATCGCGCGTGACGACCGCCGATGGCTGCACGGCGACAACCGCCTTCTTCTCCTCGGGCGGCACCGGCTTCGACAGGAACGCGACTTTCGCGGACATATCGGGCAGCACGCGCGAATCGCGTTCGACGAAACGCACTTTCACGAGCACGGTGGCTTTGGATCGATCGACCGTCGGCACGATGCGCGACACGCGGCCCGCGAAGCGCGCGTCGGGCAGCGCATCGAGTTGAATCTCGCACGGCTGATCGACAGCGATGCGCGCGATGTTCGACTCGGCGACATCGGCTTCGACTTCGAGCGTCTTCATGTCAGCGATGGTGACAACCGCGCCCTTGCTGTCCGACGCCGATGAGAACGGCGTGATGTTGTCGCCGACATTCGCGTGCTTCTCGATCACGACGCCGTCGAAGGGCGCGCGAATCACGGTTTGATCGACGGCTACTTGCGCTGCCTGCGCGTTGGCTTGCGCGGAGACGATCGCGGCTTCGTCGCTGTTGATCGACGCCTTGGCCTTGTCGAAGCGGGCGAGCGCGGCATCGTACTGTGTCGCCGGAATCGCGCCTTGCGGTGCGAGGATCTTGTAGCGCTTGAGATCGACTTCCGCGTTCTTCAGTTCGGCGCGCTGCAGCTCGAGATTCGCCCGCGCGACCTTGACCTGCGCCTGGGCCTGCGCGAGCGACGCAGCCACGTCATTGCTCTCCAGCCGCGCGATGATCTGCCCTTCCTTCACCGGCGTGCCTTCGAGCACGCCGAGCCATTCGACGCGCCCTTGTCCTTTCGATGCGACTGCGGCCTTGCGTTGCGGCACGACATAGCCCGTGGCGTTCAGAAGCGTATAGCTCTGCGACGGATACACCGACGTGACCGTGGCGGTTTCGACGGCCTGCGGGCCGGTGAGACGAAACGCCACGCCGATGAGCGCGAGCAGAATCGCAACGATGATGGCGTAACGAAGCCAGTTGCGCCGGCGCCGCGGCATCGCGGCAGACGGACCCCGGTCGATCTTGAGTTTTTCTAAGTTGTGTTCAGCCAATTTTGGACGTGCGCCGCGGAATGGGCCCGCGGATCGGCATGCGGTGAAAGGATGGTCAGTATAGCGCTGTCCTTTCAATCAGCTTCCCAAGGCCACCCGCTCCGGCTCGTCGGGCTCGAACCAATCGGGATTGCGTTCCGCGATCGGATGCAACGACACCAGAATCTCGCGCAGATGCGCGCGCATCGCTTCCTCGGCGCCATCGGGATCATGCGCCTTCAACGCGCTCACGATGCGCGCATGCTGCTTGATGAGCAGATCGAGCGGCGATACATCCGGCAAGCTCAGATAACGCACGCGATCCATCTGCGCCTTGATGTCCTGGATCGTGTCCCATGCAGCGACGCAGTCGATCGATTGCGCGATCTGCATGTGGAACTGTTCATCGAGTGCGAGAAAGGCAGTGGTGTCGTTCACTTTCGATGCGCTCTTCTGCTCGCGAAGATTCGCGGCGAGATCGTCGAGTTGCGAATCGGTGATGGCGACCGCGGCCTTGCGCGCGACCGCCGTTTCGATCGCCTCGCGAATGAAACGCCCTTCGCGCACCTGACGCGGCGAGATTTTTTTCACGAAGGTGCCGCGCTGAGGCAACACTTGCAGCACGCCCGCCTCGACGAGCTTGATGAAGGTCTCGCGCACCGGCTGCCGCGAAACCTGGAACATCTCCGCGACTTCCTTTTCGGAAAGCGGCGTGCCGGGCACGAGTTGTCCCGCGAAGATCGCCTGACGCAGCGCCCGAAAAATCTGCTTGCCGATGGGCTCATGCGAGTCGTGCGATATCGCCGAAGTCAGATCGGGCAATTCGAACTTCTGCGATGCGAGCGGCCTGCGTACGCGCGCACGCCGCACTGCAGCCGAGCCATTCGACACGATACCGTCTTGCATGATTGAACCTGAACGCTAATGAGGAGAAAGCGAGCCACGTTCGCGCGCCTCGCTTCCCGATACTATCACGCAGCACTCGCCGCGCTTTCACGCTTCGCGCGCGCTTTCGGCTCGCGAATCCATACGAGCGAACACAGCGCGCCGAGCACCGCGATCGCGCCGGCCAGAACGAAGGCGCTGCCATACGCGCCGTGCGTCGCCTCGACGATGAAGCCCGTCACCGCCGGTCCGATCACGCCCGCGAGATTCGCGAGCAGATGCACGAAACCGCCCACGCCGCCGACGTTTTCGCGCCGCACCGTGTCCTGAATCACGGCCCAGTACACGGACCCGGTTACATAGAGGAAGAAGATCGTCACGGACATCAACGCCACCGCGCCCTGCGTGCTCTCCACGCGCCCCGCGAACGCGACGCACAGCGCCGCCATGCCGAGGCACACGGTCAGCACGATGCGGCGCGACATGAGCGGCTTGCCTGTGATACGCAAAATCGCATCGGTGATGAAGCCGCCCGCCGCGAGCCCGATGCTGCCGAGCAGCCACGGAATCACCGTCGCAAAGCTCATGTCGCGCAGGGACATGTGATGCGCTTCGGTCAGATACGTCGGGAACCACGAGAGAAAGAAGAACAGCACGTAGTTGTATGCAAAAAACGCGAATGCCGTGGCGAGGATGATCGGCTGACGCAGATAAAAGCCGAGGTTCGCCTGCTTGCCGTGCGTGCCGTGCTCCATCGACGCGGCGTCCTGCTGGCCCGCGACGATAAGATCGAGTTCGGCCTGCGTGACGCGCTTGTTCTGTTGCGGATGCTCGGTCGTCGAAAGCGCCCAAAGCACGAGCCACGCGAAGCCGATCATCATGATGATGACGAACGCCCAGCGCCAGCCGAACTGGATCGCCATGTAACCGACGACCGGGCCGGCGAGCGCGCCGCCCAGCGGCGTCCCCGAACTGATGACCCCGATCGCGCTCGCCACTTCACGACGCGGAAACCAGTTGTTCACCATCTTGCTGTTCGACGAGCTGAACGGTCCCTCTCCCATGCCGAAGAGCACGCGAAGCACGATCAGCGACACGAGACTGCTCGCCAGCGCAGTCGCACCGCAAAACAGCGACCAGATGCCCATTGCGCCGCCGAAGACTTTCTTCGCGCCGATCCTGTCCGACAGCACGCCGCCGACAAAATTGAATAATGCATACCCGATGAAAAAGCTGCTGAACACGATGCCCATCTGCGCATGCGTGAAATGCAGGTCTTTCTGGATGAGCGGAGCGGCGATGGAAAGCGCCGCGCGGTCGAGATAGTTGACGACGCCCGCGAGGAACAGCAGGCCGACGACGAACCACCGCTGACTTTTGATCATGTCGAGTCTCCGATGCACCGCTTCTCGTGGCCTTCCGGTCCGGCGGCTTCATGAATGATGAATTTTGAATGCCGATGCCAAGTAGCGCCCGTCAGTCGAACTGGAGATGCACCTTCATCGATTGAGAGCGATCCAGCGCGACTTCGAATGCACGATTCGCTTCGGCGAGCGGAAATGCGTGCGTCATCAGCAGACGAAGGTCGATGCGCTGCGAGGCGATTTCATCCGCGGCGATCGCGTATTCATCGGTGAAGCGGAACGAGCCCTGATAACGCAGCTCTTTCGCCATCACGAGGTTCGCCGCGACCGGCGACTGACCGGCCGGCAGATTTCCGAGCTGGATCACCGTGCCGCCCGCACGCACCGAGCGCAACGCGGTGTCGAGACCGGCGGGGCTGCCCGATGCCTCGATCACGACGTCGAAGGTGCCGCGTTCGCGCGACCAGGCATCGATGCGCGCCTGATCGTTCGCGAGCACGGTCTCGTCGGCGCCGAGCGACGCCGCCATCGCGAGCGCCTTGTCAGCAAGATCGAGCGCGACGATGCGATGCGCGCCCGCGCGCCGCGCGGCGGCCAGCACGATGCAGCCGATCGGCCCGCAACCCACGAGCAGCATCTTCGCGCCGACGAGCGGGCCGGCGAGCTTCAACGCGTGCAACGCGACAGCAAGCGGCTCGGCCATCGACGCCTGCGCGAAATCGAGTGTATCCGGCACCGGAACGCATTGCCGCGCGGCTGCCGTGATGTATTGCCGGAACATACCCTGCATATGCGGGAACGTCGACGCGCTGCCCATGAAGCGCATCTTCAGGCAATGGTTCGGCATGCCTTTCACGCAAAAGCGGCACGTTCCGCAATTCAGGCCCGGATTCACCGCGACCCGCTGGCCGACTGCAAGGCCCGTCACGCCCTCGCCCAGCGCGGCAATCTCGCCCGCGACTTCGTGACCGAGCACGAACGGCTCGCGCACGGCGAAGTCGCCGCTTTTGCCCTTGAAGTAATACGAAAGATCCGACCCGCAGATGCCGCCCGCGCGCACGCGAATCTGCACCTGTCCGGGTTCTGGTTCGGGCGTGTCGATCTCGTCGATGACGAGCTTCTTCGGTTCGTGTAGAACGGCTGCGAGCATGATCTATGTCCTGGAATCTGCAGTTTGCACTTTGTATAAAGCGTTTCGCATGCAATCAACGGCGGGCGGCGAGCGCCGGTTCTGCGTTCGATCCGGCGATCGCGGCATCGTGTTGCGGCGCGCCCCAGTCGTGCAGATCACGGCCGACGCGCGCCGGCGCGGTCTCGGGCAGAAGCAGAAGCGAGATCGTCGAGACGATGCCGAGCGCGGCAACGTACACGATGAGACCGATCGAGCTTCCGCCCGTCGCCTGAATCAGCTTCACCGCGACGAGACCTAGCGCGCCGCTGCCGATCAGCGAACCGATCTGCCAGATGAGCGCAATGCCGCTGCATCGCACGCGTGCCGGAAAGAGCTCGGGAAAGAGCGATGCTTGCGGCGCATAACAAAGGCTGTGGCCGACGGTGATCGCGAGAATCATCACGGTCTGGATCGCGAGGCGGCTGCCGCTATCGATAGCGTGAAAGAGCGGCATGACGAGCAGCACATGCAGCACTGCGCCCGCGATGAATGTCGCGCGCCGACCGATGCGATCCGACAGTGCGCCCGCGAGCGGGATCGCAATCAGTTCGAGCACGACCGCGACGATGATCGTCTGCAGAAGCAGCGAGTCGGCGATGCCGTGCGCGCGGCCGTAGGCGAGCACGATCATCGTGTACATCGCGAACGTGCAAGCCTCGATCAGCTTCGCGCCGACACCCTTCACGATCGTCGCGCCGTGCTGCTTCACCACTTCCACGACGGGCCGCGATTCGACCGCCTTGGTCTCGCGGATCGCCGCGAACACCGGCGATTCCTCGGTGCGCAGTCGAATATAAAGCCCGACGACGACAAGCACGATGCTGCCGAGAAATGGCAGACGCCAGCCCCAGTCCATCAGTTGTTCGTGCGTGAGCATCGCGGTCAGAACGGCGAAGATGCCCGATGGGATCAGAAAGCCCGCGGGCGCGCCGAGCTGGACGAGGCTCGCGAAGAAGCCGCGTTCGCGCGGCGGCGCATATTCGGCGGTGAGCAAGACCGCGCCGGCCTGCTCGCCGCCGACGCCGAAGCCTTGCAGCACGCGGATCAGCACAAGCGCCGCCGGCGCCCAGATGCCGATCTGCGAGTAATCCGGCAACAAGCCGATGGCGAACGTGCCCAGACCCACGATCAGAATGGTGACAATCAGCGCTTTCTTGCGGCCGATCTTGTCGCCGAAATGCCCGAACACGATACCGCCCACAGGCCGCGCGACGAACCCGACCGCATACGTGGCGAACGCGGCCAGCGTGCCGATCAGCGGATCGTGGCTCGGAAAGAATTTTGCGCCGAACACGAGCACCGCTGCCGTGCCGTACACGAAGAAGTCGTAATACTCCGCCGCCGTGCCGATGGTCGATGCCGCTGCCACCCGGCGCAGCATCGCGCTGGTTTCCCTGTGTGCCATGTCTGTCTCCGGTATCTTGTGTTTTGAATGCCTTAAACCAAACGCGATTACCAGTTCCAGAGCGTGCCGTCTTCGAGGCGCGCCACCGGCAAGTACGCCGGATCGTACGGATACCTTGCGGCGAGCTTTTCGTCGATGTCTACACCGTGCCCCGGCGCTTCGCCCGGGTGCATCATCCCGCGATCGAACGACCATGCATGCGGGAACACATCGAGCGCTTCCTTCGGAAAGCCCATGTACTCCTGCACGCCGAAGTTGGGCACCCACAAGTCGAAGTGCAGCGCTGCGCCCATGCAGACCGGCGACAGATCCGAAGGACCGTGGCAGCCCGTGCGGACCTGATACAGCGATGCGAAATCGGCGATGCGCTTCAGATGCGTGATGCCGCCCGCATGCGTGAGCGTCGCGCGGATGTAGTCGATCAGTTGCTCTTCGATCAGCTGCTTGCAGTCCCAGATGCTGTTGAACACCTCGCCCACCGCAATCGGGGTCACGGTGTGCTCGCGGATCAGACGGAAGCCGGCCTGATTCTCGGCGGGCGTCGGATCCTCCATCCAGAACAGGCGATACGGCTCGACCGATTTGCCGAACCGCGCCGCTTCGATCGGCGTAAGCCGGTGATGCACATCGTGCAGCAGATGCGTGTCGAAACCGAACTTGTCGCGCACGGCTTCAAAGAGTTTCGGCACGAAATCCAGGTACTTTTCGGAGGACCAGCTCTGCTCCTCGACCGCACCCTTCGTCGCCGGCTCATACATGCCGTCGCCCTTCGCGACGCCATAAACCGAACGCATGTTCGGCACGCCGCACTGGATGCGAATCGCCCTGTAGCCCTCTTCGATATGCTCCGCGTAGCGGTCGAGCGCTTCGGGGATGTCGCGGCCGGTTGCGTGTCCGTAGACCATCACGCCGTCGCGCGACGCACCGCCGAGCAGCTTGTAGAGCGGCATGTTCGCGGCCTTGCCGAGGATGTCCCAGAGCGCCATGTCGACGGCGGCGATTGCGGTCATCGTGACGGGGCCGCGTCGCCAGTACGCGCCCTTGTAGAGAAACTGCCAGGTGTCTTCGATGCGGCCCGCTTCGCGCCCGATCAACAGCGGACATACGTGATCCTTCAGATACGACGCGACAGCGAGTTCGCGGCCATTGAGCGTCGCATCGCCGATACCGTAGATGCCCTCGTCCGTTTCCACCTTCAGCGTGACGAAGTTGCGGCCGGGGCAAGTCACGATCACGTCGGCGCGGATGATCTTCATAGGTATTTCCTTGAATGGGCATTCGATGTGCCGGATACTACCATACCAGTATGTTACGACGTCAATAACGGGTTTTCCCCATTCCTAATTCAAAATGCCATCGAAAATGCCTGAGAAATCAATGCTCTCCCGTACATCGCTCAATGCACTCGAAGGCCATTGCCTGTCGCGCGAGTGGCACGAGCCAGCTATCGGCATCGTGCATCTGGGCATCGGCAACTTTCATCGCGCGCATGAAGCGCTCTATACCGAAGAGGCGATGCTCGCCGAGCCGGGCGATTGGGGCATTTGCGGCGTCACGCTGCAGGGCGACGTCACCAAGCGCGATGCGTTGATGGCACAGGACGGCCTCTACAGCGTCGTGGAACGCGGGCCGGACGGCGTGCGCGTGACGGTCGTGCGTGCATTGCGCGAAGTGCTGGCGATGCCCTTCGATCGCGCACGTCTCGTCGAGCTTTTCGCCGACGAACGGGTCCGCATCGTCTCGCTGACGGTTACGGAAAAAGGCTACTGTCGCGATCCGCGAACCGGCGATGCCGACTTTGCGCACGCGGGCGTCGCGCACGATCTCGCGCATCCGGACGAGCCGTCCACCGTGCCGGGCATACTCTGCGCCGCGTTGCGAGCGCGACGCGACGCGGACGCCACGCCCTTCACCGTGCTTTCCTGCGACAACCTCTCGCACAACGACGATGCATTGCGTCAGGCGGTGTGTTCGTTCGCACGCAGGCTGGACCCGGCGCTCGCGACGTGGATCGAGACGCGCGTCGCGTTTCCGTCGACGATGGTCGATCGCATCGTCCCCGCCACGACCGACGCGGATCGCGAAGCCGCCCAAGCGGCGCTGGGCGTGGGCGATGAAGTGCCCGTGCCGTGCGAGCCGTTCAGGCAATGGGTCATCGAAGATCGCTTCCCCGCCGGGCGTCCTGCGTGGGAAACGGCAGGCGCGCAACTTGTCGACGACGTCGCGCCCTTCGAGATCGCGAAACTGCGCATGCTCAACGCGACACACTCGACGCTCGCGTATCTGTCCATGCTCGCCGGTTTCGACACGATCAGCGACGCCGTCGGCCACCCGCCGCTGAAGTCACTGATCCACGCGATGATGACGCGCGAGATAGCGCCGACGCTCGCGGTACCGGCATCGTTCGATCTCGCCGCATACCGCGACGCGCTCCTCGACCGCTACGCGAATCCCGCGCTGAAACACCGTTGCAGCCAGATTGCGATGGACGGTAGCCAGAAGATGCCGCCGCGAATTTTGTCGACCATTCAGGTAAGGCTCGACGCGGGTCAGCCGTTCGAACGGCTCGCGCTTGCGGTGGCGGCATGGTTTACGTTTCTGCGCGGGCGAGCGGACGACGGCACCCGTTACGCGATCAGCGATCCGCTGGCCGAACGTCTCACGAAAGCGGCGGAGGATGCGACCACGCCGGCAGGCCTCGTCGATGCGCTCGTCGGCGCAAGCGATGTTTTCCCCGCATCGCTGGCACGCAATCCGGTTCTCCGGGAAGCGCTTCTGCGCGCCGCGACAAGGCTCGCGAACGGCGCGCTCACGGCGATCGACGAATATGTGCGGTTGGATTGAATTCATTATCACGCATGCAAAATGCCGAACAGTCCGCTTCGTTTTAAGATAGCCACTTCCATCATGAGCGGCCCTGACGCGCCAGGAGTGGCAGGTGTATTTATTGAAACGTGGACGTAGCTCTGCTCTGTGCATCGCATGCGCGCTGTCGTGGGTATCCGTATCCGCTCTGGCGGCCGCGCCGCAGCCTGGCCGTGCAGCGAGCGCTGCCGACATCGCGAGCGGCGCCAAGGCGCAAGGCATCATGTCGGCCGACGCGCTTGCACCGAACTTTACCGGCGACGATCCGGAACACGTCCGCGATGCGCTGGCAGGTCATTCCGCACCGGGACAGCCTGCATCGATAACCGGCCGCGTACGGGCGTTTCTTTCGCGGCCTTTCACCAAGGCGCAGCATGCCGCGAGCCAACCCGGCGCGCAGACAGATCGCACCTTCACGTTCGTCATTCCGGTTTCATACGGCGTGCGCTATCTGTCGAAGAAGAAGGTGCTGACGGTGAACGTC
Source organism: Caballeronia zhejiangensis (assembly GCF_022879815.1). Taxonomy (NCBI): domain Bacteria; kingdom Pseudomonadati; phylum Pseudomonadota; class Betaproteobacteria; order Burkholderiales; family Burkholderiaceae; genus Caballeronia; species Caballeronia zhejiangensis. The sequence continues at coordinate 10,829 of NZ_CP084285.1, read as the reverse complement.
TCCCTGGCGGCGTCTCACGATCCGGATGCCATCCTGCTGAAGGAAACGGTAAAGGGGCAAAGCGGCCGCAAGCTCGTTGTTGCGCCTGAAGCCAAGGAAAAGGGTTTCGTTCAGACCTTCGACAGCATTGAACTGAAGCAGGAAGGCAGCGCGAGAACCACGGTCAGAGGCAGCATCGTGCTTCCGAACTTCGACCGCGCGCATGGCAGCGATGACTTCGCGATCGTGCTCATCTGCACGCTCGCGCCACCCTACTTGACGGACGACATCGAGCATAACGCGCCCACCGATGAAGAACCCACGGATATCACGCGCAGAACATCGATATTGATGGGCCATGTCGATGCAGCGTGGCTCATCGATCGCAAGGAAGGCACGATCATTACGAAGCGGCTGCGCCTCGTGAAGTGAAAGGCGCGCCGCTCTTCTGTTCGATCAATATTCGACGTTCGAATCCAGCGGATAGACGGGCCGCTTCAGGTTCTCGAATGCGAAGAGTCCATAGTCCGAACTCGTGACACCGCGGCTATCGCATTCGACGAGGCCACCCGATATCGGCACGAAGACGGGGCGGCAATACATGCGCGACTTGAGAATCAGAAAGCGCGCGCCGCGTGGATCGATGCCGACACTCTCGAACACGCCCAGGTCCCACGGCTCGTGCGTGCGTTCCGTTACAAGGATGCGCGCCGCGGCGGTCTCGATCACGGCCGCGCGGCCCATGAACGCACGCTGTCCCGTATACGTCGGTCCGCTGATGATGTATTCGCCATCGGTCAACGCCCGCACTATGCCGGTAACCTCGAGCGGCGGCTTTGCTCGCGACGCCACGCTCGCTAGCTTGTTGCCGACGCCGATCGTGACCGTTGCGCCCTCGCCGGCTGCGAAGAGTTGCGCGACAGCTTCGGGATCGCATAAAGGTCCGACGACGATGCCATCGAGTCCTTGCTTCAACGCTTCTTCGAATGCGTCGGTCGTGTCGCACGTTCCGCCCGACATGCAGTTGTCGCCGTGGTCGAGCAGCAGCACGGGCTTGTCCGTTTCGCGTGCGAGCGCAGCGCCCTCGCTGATCGATTGCGTGAGCGGCACGCTGCGATAAACGAACGCGTCACGCTCGTTCCAGATTTGCCGCGCGATGCGGTCCGCCACGCTCTGCGCCTTCGCGCGCTCGCCATCCGCCACCACGACCACGCTGATGCAAGGGGCGGCGATATCCGCCAGCGAGAAACCGGATAGCACCGACACGGCCAGCACGCCATCTTCAGCTTCGGCTGCGCGCGCGGCATCGACTGCACGTTTCATTGCACCGTCCGCTGTCGAACTCCTCAGCGTATGCGTTAGCAGCGGCGGCTGCGCCCAAGCGATCACGGGCTTCGCCTTGTCATGAATCAGATCGAGCAGCAGTCGCGCCGCATGCTCACCGCTCTCGTACATATCGACGTGAGGATAGGTCTTGAAGCTCGTGATCACGTCCGCGTTGTCGATCATCTTCTGCGTGACGTTCGCATGCAGATCGAGGGATACGGCAATAGGCGCATGTGGCAGCGCGCGTCGCACGCGTTCCAGCAAATCGCCTTCGCCATCGGGCGAATTCTCCGCGACCATCGCGCCGTGGAGGTCGAGCATCACGGCATCGCAGCCTTCTGTTGCATCGACGATCGACTGGCAGATCGCGTCATAAGCGGCGGCGGCGACGCGACCGCTCGGATTTGCCGAAGCGGATATCGGCGTCACGATGTCCGCATGTTCGCGCTTCGCAGCATCGATGAATGCGGACATCGCCGTACGCATGCCGGCATTCTCGTTATACGCTTCGGCGCCATGACACGGACCGTCGCGCCCGAATGCTTCGAGCGGCGTCGCAACGGGCGAGAACGTGTTGGTCTCGTGGTTCATGCGGGCGATGAGTATCTTCATGCTGCGTCTCCTTCGGACGCGTTGGCTGCGCGCAGCATCGCTTGCAGAAGCACATTGCAGCCTGCTTCGAGATGATCGGCGCGCGCATCCTCGATCTCGTTGTGGCTGATGCCGTCCTTGCACGGCACGAAGATCATCGCTGCCGGCGCCACGCGTGCGAGATAGACGGCGTCATGACCCGCGCCGCTCACGACATCCATCGACGTGAAGCCGAGCGCATCGGCGCTCTCGCGCACCGACGCAACCAGCGATGCGTCGAACGGTTGCGGCGCGAAGTAGACAACTTCGTCTACCTTGACCGGCAGATCCGCTTGCTCGCATGCGTCGCGCATTGCACGGTCCATTGCGAGAAGCGTCGCGTCGTCTGGCGCGCGCAGATCAACGGTCAGCTTGACGCGCCCCGGAATGACATTGCGCGAGTTCGGATGCACGTCGACCCAGCCGACCGTTCCGCGTCCATGCGGCGCATGATCGATTGCGATGCGATTGACGGCGCGAATGAGATCTGCCGCGACGAGCAAGGCGTCGCGGCGCAGTTCCATCGGCGTCGGACCCGCGTGCGCTTCCATGCCTTCGATCGTCACGTCGTACCAGCGTTGACCGAGCGCGCCTTGCACGACGCCGATCACCTTGTCCTTCGCCTCCAGCACCGGACCCTGCTCGATGTGCGCTTCGAAATACGCACCCACGTCATGCGCCTCGACGCGATCTCCCGCATAACCTATCGATGCCAGCGCGTCCCGCACGGACACGCCGTCGCGATCCTTCTGCGCGAGTGCATGATCCAGCGTGAACGCGCCCGCGAATACACCGGAACCCATCATCACCGGCACGAAGCGCGAGCCTTCCTCGTTAGTCCAGACGGCAACTTCGAGCGGCGCAACCGTACGCACGTTATTGTCATTCAGCGTGCGCAACACTTCGAGGCCCGCCAGCACGCCATAGTTGCCATCGAACTTGCCGCCCGTCGGTTGCGTATCGATATGGCTGCCCGTCATCACAGGCGGAAGATCGTCACGCGTGCCCGCACGGCGCGCGAAGATGTTGCCGATCGCATCCACGCGCACGGTGCAGCCGATTTCCTTTGCCCACGCGATAAAAAGATCGCGGCCTTGCTTGTCGAGTTGCGTCAATGCGAGACGGCACACGCCGCCCTTCTCCGTCGCGCCGATGCGCGCGAGTTCCATCAGACTATTCCAGAGACGCGCACCGTCGATGCGCAGAGCGGCCTGCGCCGGCATATCATGAGCTTGCATTCGAGGTTCCTGAGCTGAGTGATGCAGATATGAGGTTCAGACGACGCCCACGCCGAGATAGCGATCCTTGATCGAATCATCGGCGATGAACGCATCGTTCGTTCCTTCGTACACGATGCGCCCTTGCTCAATGATGTAATGGCGGTCGGCGAGTTGCGTGCAGACTTCCAGATTCTGTTCGACGAGCAGGATCGTCACGCCCGCTTGGCGAATCAGCTTCAGTTGCGCGACGATTTCCTCGACGATCACAGGCGCGAGTCCTTCCACCGGTTCATCGAGCATCAGCAAGCGCGGATGATTCATCAATGCGCGGCCGATCGCGAGCATCTGCTGCTCGCCGCCCGAGAGTTGGCCACCGCCGTTCGTCCGGCGCTCCTTGAGACGCGGAAAGATGCGATAGATATCCGCGAGTTGCCATGGAGAATCTTTGCGCGCGCCGAGCCGCAGATTCTCTTCGACGGACAAGAGCTTGAAGATACCGCGATGTTCCGGCACGAAGCACACGCCGCGCGCAGCGATCTTGTGCGGCGGCATCTTCGCGAGCTCGACGCCCTTGAACTTCACGCTGCCGCGCTGCGGCGCCACGACGCCGGCGATGCTTTTCAGCGTGGTCGATTTTCCCGCGCCGTTACGGCCGAGCAGCGTGACGGTTTCGCCTTCGCCCATCGTGAGCGAGACGCCTTGAAGAATATGGCTCTTGCCGTAATAGCCGTGAATGTTATCGACATCGAGCATCATGCGCGTCCTCCGGTGATCATGTTGCCGAGATAGGCGCTGCGCACACGTTCGTCCCCGCGGATATCGGCGGGCTTGCCTTCGACAAGCACGCGGCCTTGCTGCATCACCGTGATGATGTCGGAGATGTCCATCACGATATCCATGTTGTGCTCGATCAGCACGACCGTGTAGTCATCGCGCAGACTGCGGATCAGATGCTTCATGTCGTCGAGATCGTCGATGCCCATACCCGAGGTCGGCTCGTCGAGAAAGATCGCCTTGGGCCGGGCGGCGAGCGCCATGCCCACTTCGAGACGCCGCTGCTGGCCATGCGATAACGCGCTCGCCTGCGTCGACGCCAGGCGTTGCAGCGCGAGACGTTCGAGAATGCCATCGACCGTATCGCGATGTTCCAGCGCGCCGCGCGGCGGCGTCCATGCGTTGAGTGCGCGCTTCGAGTCCACGCCCTGCGCGGCGAGCCGCAGATTCTCACGCACCGACAGATTCGTGAAGAGGCTCGTCACCTGAAACGATCGTGCGATGCCACGCTTCACGCGACGATGATCGGGTTCCTGTGTCACGTCGTGACCATCGAACACGATATTGCCCGCGGTGATCGGCACGGTCCCGGTCAACACATGAAACAGTGTGGTCTTGCCCGCACCGTTCGGTCCGATCACGGAATGCACCGTGTTCCTTGCGATGCGCAGATTGACATCGGTTAGCGCGGCGAACTTGCCATAGCGCTTCACGACGCCCTTTGCTTCCAGTATCGACGCGCTCATGCCGGCTCTCCTCGATCGCGCTTCATCGCGCGCCAGATGCGTTCACCCAGACCCCACAAACCGCGCTGCATGAAGAGACTTACCGCGATCAGCACGAGCCCGAGCAACAGCAGCCAGCGCGGCCATAGCGTTGAAAGCCAGTCGGCGAATAGCACATAGAACGCTGCGCCCAGTACGGAAGAAAAGAGATTGCCCGTACCGCCGATAACGGTCATCACGAGAATCATCTCGCTCGTGTGGTAGTCGATGTTCGATAACGGCGCGATGCCCGTCATCATCGCGTGCAATGCCCCGGCCAGGCCAGTGACCGCACCCGATACGACGAACGCGGCCAGCTTGAAACGCTTTACGTCATAACCTACGGCAGCGGCGCGCGCCTCGTTATCCCGGATTGCGAGCAGCGTGCGGCCGAAGACCGAATGCGACACGCGCAACATGAACCAGAATGCGATCAAGAACAATACGGCGACGAACGCGTAGTACTGCCACGGCGACACGAGCGAAACGAGTGGCTGCCCGAAGAATGACAACGCGGGCCGCGGAATATCGAGCAAGCCGTTGTCGCCGCCGGTGAGATCGGGTGTCGTATAGGCAAGGAAGTAGAACATCTGCCCGAATGCGAGCGTGAGCATCACGAAGTACGCGCCGCGCTGACGAATGGAGAACCATCCGACGAGAGCCGCGGCGAGCGCACCCGCGATGATGGCGCCGAGCAATGCCGCAGGAATCTGCAGCCCCGACTTCGTGAGGATCAGACCCGCGGCATAGCTTCCTAGACCGAAGAATATGCCTTGTCCGAACGACAGCAGGCCCGTATGCCCGAGCAGCAGATTACAGCCGAGCGCGGCGAGCGCATAGACGAGCACTTCGGTTGCGAGCGATCCGGAGCGGATCGTCAGCGGAAGAACGCAGACGACGATGGCCGCGAGCAACAGAAAGCGATAGCGATGAAGCGACTGCCTGAGGGATCGCGGTGGCGCGCTCATGTCCAGTGTCTTCGAATCCAGTTTGGAATTCACGCGGTCCTCCCGAGTAATCCGTTCGGACGCAGCAGCAGCACCGCGGCCATCGCCACATAGATCATGAGGCGCGCGCCTTCCGGCCACAGCGTACTCATCACGCTCTGCACGATGCCGACGAGCAGTCCGCCGACGAGCGCACCCAGAAAATTGCCCATGCCGCCCACGACCACGACGACGAATGCGACGCCGAGTGCTTCGATCCCCATGAACGGATCGACGCCGCGTATCGGCGCGGCAAGCACGCCCGCGAGTGCCGCTGTTCCCGCACCGAGCGCGAATACAAGACTGAAGATGCGCGTCACGTTGATGCCGAGCAGCGATACCATCTCGCTCGATTCGCTGCCCGCTCGCACAGCGCTGCCCAGCCGCGTGCCTTCGAGCACCCACCATAGAATGCCCGCCAGCACCGCCGTGAACGCGATGACGAAGAGGCGATACTTCGGGTAGATGAAGCTGCCCCACATCACAACGCCGTTGAGAACGTCCGGCACCGGGACGTTATCGCCGAGCGGTCCCCACGCGATGATCGCGCACTCCTGAATCACGAGCGCAAGGCCGACTGTCGCGAGAATATGGAACTCGTGTTGCTGTGCATAGACGTGGCGCAGCACGACTTTCTCGACGATCCATGCGATCACGGCGACGACGATGGGCACGACGACGAGCGCACTCCAGAAGTTCATCGACCACTGCATCGCCTGATAACAGAAGTACGCGCCCAGCAGATAGAAAGCGCCGTGCGCGAAGTTCACGAAGCGCAGCAACCCGAACACGATCGACAACCCGACCGCGAGCAGAAAATACAGCATGCCCACGCCGATGCCGTTCACGACCTGCAACAGATAAACGTTCATGGCCTTGCATCAGAAGAGTGGCAACGCGAATGCAGAACTCGCCCGCATTCGCATGAAAACAACGCGCGTCACAAGATCAGGCGATCACGCAAGCTTGCATTGCGTCTTGTCGAGCGGCAGGAACGACTGGCCCGAACTCACGATGTCGGCGTAATCGTCTTTATCCTTCATCTTGCTCTTGGGCTTGCCTTTGAGAAGATAGTAGTTCTTCAACACCTGATGATCGCCCGCGCGAATTTCCTCCGGCCCGGTCAGGCCCGCGTACTTCATGCCTTGCAGCGCAGCGACGACTTTTTTCGGGTCGGCGGTGCCCGCTTTTACGATGCCGTCGAGCAAAATCTTCGTGCAGATGTACGAACCCGCGAGGCTATAGTTAGGGTTCGACTTATAAGCCGCATTCACGCGCTTGACGAGGTCCTGATTGAGCGGCGTATCGACCGCATGCCAGTATTGCGCGCCGAAATAGACGCCCTCGCAGATTTCCGGTCCGAGTGCTTCGAATTGCTCCAGCCCCGACGCCCATGCCATCAGGATCGTGCAGTTGTTCTTCATGCCAAAGCTCACGGCCTGACGCAACGTGTCCGATGATTGCGAGCCGAAGTTGAGGATAAGAAGAACATCGGGCTTCGCCGCGACAGCATTCGTCAAATAACCGCTGAACTCTTTTTCATTGAGCGAGTGATAGCTGTTGCCCACATGCTCGATACCCTTCTCTTTGAAGATGTTCTTCGCCGCCGATAAAAGCCCGTCTCCGAACACGTATTGCGGCGTGATCGTGTACCAGTGCTTTGCATTGGGCATCGACTGAATGAGCGGCCGCACCGTTTGCTCGATCGCGCCGAAAGTGGGCACTGACCAGCGAAACGTCGCGCTGTTGCAATCCTTGCCGGTGAGTTCGTCGGCGCCCGCAGTCGTGATGAAGATGCCGCCGGCCTTCTCCGCTTCCTTGCCCATCGCGAGTGCTTCCGACGAAAGAATGCCGCCCGCGAAATAACGTGCGTTCTTCTGCTGCGCGATTTCCTGCACGCGGCGCACGGCCGTTGCGGGTTTTCCCTCGGTGTCGAGCGTCGCATAGGCGAGCGGTTGACCCAGCACCTTGCCGTATTGTTCGATAGCCAGCTTCATGCCGAGATCGGCGTACTTGCCATTGGCCGCGAACGGGCCGGACATCGGCACAGGGCATGCGAACTGGATCGGCGAGCCCTGCGCAAAGGCGCTTCTTGCGACGAGCGCTTCGAACGATCCTGGAATGGCCGACAGCGCGGCCAGCTTCAACATGTTTCGGCGATTCAAAATTGACGCTCCTTGAGAAGATGACCCGCGCAGCCGCCCCGCTTTTTTTTCGTGGTAGGTTCAAACCTCGGCTCGCTTCATTCTATTTATCATGATAAATAGAATGAACCCGATGCTAGGAACAATAAATTCGGGTGTCAATAAGGCAATATTCCAGTCTGCGAATTCGCGACACGCACGCGTATAAAGCAGACAAAGACAGGGAGCATCGACATGGTGATGGAGCGTGCAAAACGCACCGGGGCGGCAATCGAAATCGCGCAGCAGCCGATCAAACAGCCCAAGCGCGCGGATCTCGTCGCCGAAGAAATCAAGCGGCTGATCACGGAAAAGAACCTGAAGCCCGGCGACAAGCTGCCGCGTGAAGTGGAATTGCAGCAGCTCTTTTCCGTCAGCAAGAGCACGACGCGCGAGGCGCTCAAATCGCTGGAAGTGCAAGGGCTGATCAAAGTGACGACGGGACCTTCGGGTGGCGGCACGATCGTCGAGGTACCGCTCGATCGCACCTTGCAACTCTTGCAGAACTATCTGTTCTTCAAGGACGTGACCATCGACGATATCTATACGGTGCGTCAGTTGCTCGAACCGGAGCTCGCTGCGGGCGCAGTGCCGCATCTCACCGACGATGACTTCAACGCGCTGGAAGCGAACATCGCTTGTTGCGACGAGCCGGCCTCGGCGCACGCGAATCGCGACATCGTCCGGCAACGACAGGAAGACGTGAACTTCCACGATATTCTGGCCGCTGCGAATCCCAATCCGTTTTTGCGCTTCACCTGCGAGTTGATCAACGAAATGATCCGGCAACTCATCGAGTTCAGGAACGACACGCCGCAAGCCGAACATGAACGCTTCGGCCGCGCGAACGTGAAGATTCACAAGGCGATCACCGAAGCGGCGCGCGCGCGGGACGCGGACAAGGTTCGAGAACTGATGGTGATTCACATGACCGAGGCGCCGCGCTATGTGAAGCGCATGAAGGGCAAGCTGCGCGGGCGGCTCATTCTCGACTCGGAGATTCGCAAGCGCATGGGCGGGCGCGGCGGGTGATTCGAGCATGGCCGTGAAGAAAGGATTGAGCCTGAGCGACTACAATCGGGGTGCAAATACGCGCGGCGCTGTTCACCACATAGCGCATAAGATGCAAACCAATCCATAAGATACGGAGTTTTTCGACGCATAGCGCAGTCGCGCCGCACATCATGTCGTGCCCGGATGTGCGGAAATCGCGCCGCGCGGAGAACCTGAATGCCCGCCAGATTAAAAGCCGTTCGTAAGACCGGACGCATGGTCAGTCGCCGGTTGATGCGACGCAACAGCACCGCCGCAATCCGCTTCGCCGAAGTGTTTTCGCACTTTCCGGCGCTCGCTGGTCTTATCGGCACCGCCATCGCCATTTGTATGGCCGTGTTGTCGTTTGCCGCGCTGTGGCAGGGACGCGCGCAAGCGCTGCAAAACGCGCATCAGGCTGCGGCCAACCTCGTCGCCACCTTGAGCGCCGATATCGCGCGCAATATCGAATCGAGCGACCTGTCGCTGCGCACCATCGTCAATGGCGTTAGAAACCCTGCCGTAATGGGGCTTCCGCCTGATCTGCGCAAGCTTGTTCTATTCGATGGCGCCACCGGCATGAACTCCGTCGGCGGCGCATTCGTGATGAATCGCGAGGGACGCATCGTCATGGAACGCGATCCTTCCGATCATGCGGACTTGCTCTTCAACGATCGCGACTACTTCAAGGTCCACGCCGAGCACCCCGACGCCGGTCTCTACATTTCCGGACCCTATGCGTCGCGATTGCGCAAGGGCGCGGCTTCGCTCGCATTGAGCCGGCGCATCGATGCATCGGATGGCTCGTTTGCGGGCGTCGCCGTGATCGCCTTGAACGTCTCCTACTTCAAGGACCTGCTGTCGCGCGTGAAGCTCGGCACTTCGGGCGCGGTGTTCATCGTGCAGCAGGATGGCGTGATGATCGCGCGCAAGCCTGCGCTGCCAGGCGATAGCGACGGCTACGTCGCGAAGTCACCGACCTTCGCCGCGATGCGCGACGCGGCTTCAGGCTCATACATCTCACGGTCTCCGCTCGATGGCGTCAGGCGGCTCTATACATTCCAGCACGTACCCGGCACCCGATTGATCGCGGCGGTCGCGCCCGCCGAGGATGACGTCCTCGCGGCGTGGCGCGAACGCAGCCTCGTCATCGGCGGATTGACGATGGCGTTCGGAGGCGGCTTCATCGTCATCTCATGGCTGCTCGCAATTTCACTGCGCTCGCGAGCAATTGCGCAAGAGAAGCTGCAACGGCTCGCGGGTACCGATGCGCTCACCGGACTATGCAACCGCCGCGCGCTGGACCGGCAGCTCGACGAAGAATGGCGGCGAGCGCGCCGCGTCGATCAGCCCCTGTCCGCGCTATTCATCGACGTGGACCACTTCAAGCTCTATAACGACACCTACGGTCACGCGATGGGCGACGACGCGCTCATCGCCGTGGCCGACTGCATACAAAATGCCGCGAAGCGCCCCGGCGACATCGTCGCGCGCTATGGCGGCGAAGAATTCGTCGTGGTTTTGCCGGGCGCCGCGGCGAGCGGCGCGCTCACATTTGCCGAGCGTCTGCGCGAGAACGTGGAACAACTCGCCATTCCTCACAGCGCGGCGCCAAGGAGCGTGCTGACGATCAGCATCGGCATTGCCACGGCCTCGCCACGCCATAACGACGACGCGCTCAAGTTGCTGAACAATGCCGACGCCGCGCTCTATCTCGCCAAACGCAGCGGGCGCAATCGCGCCATCCACGAAGACAGCGTCGCCGGCAGCGGCGCCTGACGCGATGCACGTGAAGTCGGACGTATCATGCGTCGTGAATGCAATCCGGCGTTTTGCATGCCGCATTCAAACTGCACATCCGAAGGAGTTATTCCGATGACCGCTTCGACCGCCGTACTCGCGATTCTCTTTTCACTGTTGCTGGGCGCGATGATT